>JBMYRH010000004.1:0-235716 GCA_049602155.1 Myxococcota bacterium
GTTCCCGGCCTCGGGCGCCGCAGGGAATGGCGGAAGCGGCGGAAGCTCGCTCGGCAATAACGGTAATGCTGGCCTCACGGGAGAGTCGGGCAACGTCAAGCTCTAGCGTCCTCCTCTGATCATTCGGCGACGCCGCCCAAACGGTGTGCGCCAATCACGCAACGAGGCCGCTAGGGCCGCAGGCCGCGCGCGCTAAAGGAGTTCGCGGACTGCGTCGCGCTACTTGAGACGGGACGCCGAAGTGCTTCATCACACCCCGCCATTGCGGGCGGTTCGATCTGGGGCCCATTAGCCCACCCCAACCGTGCGACTTAGCCATCCGAACGAGCTGTCCCTACCCCGCCAAGGCCAGGAGGACACCTGCAGCGACTGCTGAGCCAATGACGCCAGCGACGTTCGGTCCCATCGCGTGCATCAGCAAGTAGTTCGTGTTGTTGCACTCTTGGCCGACCTTGTTCACGACCCGCGCGGCCATCGGCACTGCTGAGACGCCCGCAGCGCCAATCAACGGGTTGATGGGGTCTGCAGAGAGCTTGTTCATGAGCTTCGCCAATAGGACCCCAGTCGCGGTCCCGACGCAGAAGGCGACCAAACCGAGGGCCAAGATGCCGATGGTCTCCACGCTCAAGAACGTCCCCGCACCAAGCTTCGAGCCGACGGCCAGGCCGAGCAAAATGGTCACGATGTTGATGAGCTCGTTCTTCGCCGCATCAGAGAGCCTGTCGACGACACCGGACTCAGTGAGCAGGTTACCGAACATCAGCGCTCCGATGAGCGGTGTCGCTTCAGGTAGCAGTAGTGCGCACACCAAAAAGACCATCAACGGAAAGACGATGCGCTCACGCCGAGATACGGGGCGCAGCTGGGTCATCGTAATTTGCCGCTCAGACTCGGTCGTCAATAAGCGCATGATCGGCGGCTGAATAATCGGCACAAGGGCCATATACGAGTATGCCGCGACCGCGATCGCACCCAATAGGTCAGGCGCCAAGCGACTGGCTAAGAAGATCGCTGTGGGGCCATCCGCGCCGCCGATGATCCCAATCGCCGCGGCGTCCTGGAGTGTGAACGAGATCGCCTCGGTGTTCTGGCTGATCAAGACAGCGCCGATGACCGTCGTGAAGATCCCGAACTGAGCGGCCGCACCGAGCAGCGCGGTCTTCGGGTTCGCTAAGAGCGGTGAGAAGTCCGTCATCGCCCCGACCCCCATAAAGATGAGGAGCGGGAAAAGCCCGTTGGAGATCCCGAGCCCGTAGATGATGCCAAGGAACCCATCTGGGCCGGCGATGTCAGCGACCGGGACGTTCGCTAGGAGGCCACCAAAGCCGATCGGGAGCAACAAGAGCGGCTCAAACTCTTTGACGATCGCGAGCCAAATGAGGAGCAGGCAGACGCCCATCATGACGCCCTCGCCGGCGGTCACGTTGTAGATGCCTGTCGTCTGAACTAGCTGGTCAAATGCCTCCATCGTCGTGTCCCCGCTAACCGAGCGTCACTAGGACGTCGCCAGGGTTGACCGTCTGACCCGCAGTTGTATGAACATCAGAGACCTTCCCCGCCTTCGGCGCGTTGACCTCAATCTCCATCTTCAGGGCCTCGAGAAGCACCAGCGCTTGGCCCTCCGTGACAGCTTGTCCCGGGGACACAAAGACCTTCAACACCTTACCGGGCATCTCAGACTTGACTGCCTCACCGCCGCCGGCAGCACTGGCAGGCTGCGCCCTGGCGCCATCCCCTGCAGTCACCGCGAAGGGGTAGCTCGTCCCATTCACAATCGCATTGCCGCCACTCAGGGTGACGTCATAACGGGTCCCGGAGACAGTGACTTGGTAACTGTCGGACGCCTTCGAGGCCACGGGGGCGGGCGCATCCTTGACGTTCTTCCGGACGCCGATCTCACCCTCCCCTTTGAGGAACGCGATCCCTTTGTCTTTTAAGGCCGCTGCGATGAATAAGTGCTCATCGGTGACCGAGAGCCCCTCGCTCTCTAGGCGCTTTCGTGCGACCTCAAGCCCCTTCGTGGGGTCCTCATCGTTGATCTCACGAGGGTCACGCGTCGTCGGTTGAAGCCCCAACTGGTCTGCTGCGATGGCTACCAGCTCAGCGTCTGGTGGGACAGGCGTCTTGCCGAAGTAGCCCAGGATCATCTTCCCGTAGCCCTCCGACATCTTCTTCCAAGGCCCGAAGATGACGTTGTTGAATGCTTGCTGGAAGTAGAACTGAGAGACAGGCGTCACGGAGGTGCCAAACCCACCACGCAAGACCACCTCGGCCATAGCCGCGATCACCGCTGGGTACTTATCCAGCATGTTGTTATCGCGCATCATCTGCGTATTGGCAGTCAGCGCACCTCCCGGCATTGGCGAGAAGGGGATGACCGGCTCAACGGCCTTCGCCTCCGGGGGCATGTAGTAGTCCTTCATGCACTCTTTAAAGACCTCTTCCGCCTCCAGCACCTTCTCGATATCGAGCCCCAAGTCGAACTCCGTGCCACGCAGGGCGTGCCACATCGTGACCACATCTGGCTGGCTGGTGCCGCCAGAGCACGGGGCCATCGCGAGGTCGATGCCATCGGCACCTCCTTCAAGCGCGGCCTTGTACATCATCACGCTGGTGCCGGCCGTCTCATGGGCGTGCACTCGGATGTGCGTCCCCTCAGGCAATCGCTTTCGAGCCAACTTAATGGTCTCGTAGATCACCGACGGAGGAGCTGTGCCCGACGCATCCTTGAAGCACACCGAGTTGTAAGGGACCTCTGCAGCAAGAATGGACTCAAGCACCTGCATGTAAAATTCGGGAGTATGTGCACCGTCGCAGCCTGGTGGGAGCCCCATGCACGTCACCACCACCTCATGCTTCAGCCCCGCATCAACGATGCACTTACCGCTATAGGACAGGTTGCGCACGTCGTTCAGAGCGTCGAAGTTTCGAATCGTGGTCATGCCGTGCTTCTTGAAGAGCTTGGCATGCAGATCGATGACATCGCTGGATTGACTGTCTAGGCCCACGACGTTCACGCCACGAGCGAGGGTCTGCAGGTTCGCGTCTGGACCAGCCGTGGCACGGAACCGGTCCATCATGTCGAAGGCGTCCTCTTGGCAATACAAGTAGGGGACCTGATAGCGCGCACCACCGCCGGCCTCAAAGTGAGTAAAGCCGGCCTCACGTGCGGCCTCCACGGCCGGCAGGAAGTCGTCCGTAAAGACGCGCGCGCCGTAGACCGACTGAAATCCGTCACGGAAAGCTGTGTTCATGACGCTGACGAGCTTCTTGCCCATGCCCTATCCCTCTCCTCGTTGTGACGCCACAACAGCTAACACCGCAGCGATCTGCGCGTCGTCAGCGCTAGGAGCGCTGACAGGCGGCGGAGTGCGGTGCGCCACTTCAGGCGTCCCGGGGAAGCGCGCGATGATGCGAGCCGAGACGTGCATCAAGCACACCAAGAGCCCCAAAAAACTAAACACGGTCGCCATACCGACGACCGTCAAGACAGCTGCATCAACCAGCACGTATCCCTCCAATTCGGCCCACCATACCGCATTGCACTGCATCGGTCAGCCAAGCCCTCAAGCAGAGTAAAATATCGCCGCAGTGCCCCAGTTGTGGTCGTCGCGCGCGCGAGCCGCCTTGTTGATGGGCTGTCGGGCATGCTGCGACTGTCGTCTGGCGCGTGAATCATGATACGCTCGCTCGTAGTGCACAGCGCGCGGACTGCGTCTAGGGCCGCATGAGACGTGTATTGTGCAGAGTGACGGAGCCCACGATGAAACAGTTCCCCCCCGTGTTCGCGCTGATCCTCATGATGGTCTGGCCGCAAGGCTGCGCCACCACACAACAGGCTGTGGTCGATGTCGCCCCCGCGGCGGCGGCGGCATCGTCGCTCGCGTTCCCTGACGCTGTCCCGCAAGGATGTGCAGCGCACGAGGCACTCAAATCCTTGGCAGGCAACGCAGCTCCAGAGCAAGCAGCCGAACACCATGCTGGGGTGCTCGCCGTCCCCCCGGAGCACATCTGCTGGCTTGATGACGCCGAAGGTGTTTGTGGACCAGAGACATGTGTCCAGCTCACAGGCCTCGCGTCCCTGATGCGCCTCCACGAAGGGGATTACGGCATCCGCAAGGCAGTGAACGGTAGCCCGGAACTCAAGAGCGCCCTGCTCGCCCACCTCGCCCGTGCGCTGGACGTCATCGCAGAGGAAGCGGGTAAGCCGAGTGTCTCCGAGCTCATCGATGGTCTCGCGTTTGAACAGTTCCGAGACGCCCACGCGAACGGGCTCGCCGATTTGGACAGCGCCCGTGTGGGTGACTTCCTCGATGGGCTGGCCGATCCCCTCAAGCTCTGGGCTCTTCAAAACGCCGTCCCGATGGCCCTGGAGCGCGCTGAGAAGGCACTTGAACAGCTCGCTGCGCCTCAGATGAGTAACGAGGAGCGCGCTGCGCAAGCGAGGGCGCGCGCGAAGGCGGTGCGACAGCGCGAACACGATCGACTGCGTGCAGAGCTTCAGCGACGTCTCTTAGAGCTTGAAGAGGCTGCAGACAGAGCACGACGAGCCGCCGACGTGGTCCGGTCCGCACGCGCACAGGCCCCCGACTCGGCACCGGTGGTCGTCGAGGAGGAAGCACCGGAGGTCGTCGCAGAGGCCCCCGTTGAGGAGACCTATGAGACCCGCTGTAGAGCTGGTGCGGCGACACGTACCTTAGGCGAGACCCCGCTGAAGGCGACTGCTGCAGACATCTATTGTTTGGTCACCGAAGCCAAGTCCAACCCCAAGGTAGTCCCTAAGAAGGAGATAAAGCGTCTCACGGGCCTCTACACGTCACTCCAAGAGTCTGTGATTGGCCTAGCCCTGGAGGAGCTCCGCTGGGCGCTCGCTGACCCGACAGGAGCCCGCGCGCTCCGTGAAGAGATCGCGGACGTCCCCTTGGTCTCGAAGTCCTGGAAGAAGCGCATGACGAACAAAGTCAGTGGCGTATGTACAGGACACCTGACGACCCTCGCAAAGAGTGATCACGAAGACATCATCTTGGCCGACAAGTGGATCACGGAATGCTTCACGCAGGACGCCGGAAAGCGCCGAACATGGCACCGGAAGATCGCCTCGAAGCTCAAGCACGCGATCATCTGGCGGGATCGACTCGCAGCCGAGCGTGCCGCCAAGGAGGCGGAGCTCCAACGGGCGTCAGCTACACCAGAGCCTGCCCCCGCTCCCCCCGCACCCTCGACGCCAGAGCCAGCCCCGGCCCCTGAGCCGTCCACAGAGCCTGAAGCACAAGACTAAGAGAAGCAAAAGGGGCTAAAATTAAAGCTGAATTAAGTTTGACCTTGCGAATGTACCGAGCGGTACATACATTAGGGCCACTGGATGTTTATGGAGGTACATCATGAGTGGAACGTTCCGTCTCGCAGCTCTCATCACCCTTGGACTCACCCTGATCGCGTGTGGCACTGAGTCCACGCCCGAGACCTCACCCTTTGGCACCTCTGAGGCTGACCAAACGAATGAGAATGCAGCCTCTTTCGACAACTCGAGCGTGGACGGACAAGGCCGCGCCGATGCCACGGAGATGAACTTCGATTGCACCGTCTCGCAACCCTTCCCCTACCCCGACGGCGTCCCCTACGTGGGCGTCCATGCAGGGCCCGGGAACAACGACTGGCTCCCGTGCACCACCGCCGACCAATTTGAGAGCAGCTGGCACGGCCTCAAGGGCTTCGCGATCGCTCAGCCCAACACCTTCAGTCCAGATGGGGCGGTGACCTATGTCACGACCTCCCAACCCCAGCCAGGGGACTGCAATGTGCACGCGATTGAGATTGAGACCGGGGCCACGACCTGGTGTCGCGCGCTCGACACCAACACCCTGTGGTCCGCTGTAGAGGTCGACTTGGATGGGAACCTCTTCGTCACGACCGGCCAGTCGCTCCGTTCACTGAACGCGGCAGGAGAGGACCGCTGGACGACCGCCATCCCGCTCTCACCTGAGGGTGTCGTCGTTGGAGCGATTGGGCTCCACTTCACACCAGACGGTCACATCGCCACGATCACGGATGCGGGCACTGTGCTGCTCTTAAACCGAGCCAACGGTGACATCCTGGACACGCTCCATATCCCCGATGCCTTTGGTTTCGTGAACCCCGAGCAACCTGCGCTCCAGATCGATGTCACAGAGGTGCTCCCGGAGGTGGTCATCAGCGACTTCCAATCGCTTGAGCACGGCGACCCTTCAGTGTTCCTGAACTCCTTCGCCGGGGTAGGTAACTTCAGTGACAACACCATCTCGGTGGCTCCAAATGGAGACCTCTATGTGATTGGTGGCGGCCCCACCCCCACCGAGGGAGCCGTCGCGCAACTCAGAGTTGATGGCACCCCAGATGCACCGACGCTCTCTGCAGGCTGGTCCGTGACGATGAATGGGGGCAGCGCGACGAGCCCGGCGGTGAGCCCCGATGGCGCTCACTTGAAATTCTGTGATGGGAACAACTCCATCACCGTCCTCAGCCCAGAGACCGCCAACGCACACTCTCGGGTCGTCGACATCGAGGCGTGCAACACCAACACGGACTCAGATCCTGATCCCGCCCTGTGCGGTGACATCTACGCTACTCCGCTGCTGACCGGCCCTGCGTTTGGCACGACGCCGATGCTCGATGATGGCGTGCACTATATCTACGAACTCCAGATCGCCGACCTGCTCAACACCGAGGCCTCGGATGTGCGCGCGGTGCGAGGCGATGAGGTCCTCTGGGAGACGCTGCTCCCCGATGACCTCCAGTGGACCTCCGTCATCACGGCCACTGAGTCTCACCTCATCGGGACCGGCACACGGTTCACAGACTCAGGAGAGGCGTTGGCGTCACTCGAGCTTCCGGGCAGCGCCTCGAGCGAGCTATTGGTCTTGGACCGCGCCACAGGGGCGCTAGTCTTTCGCGCACCGGTCACCGATGACAGCGCCTCGACCGTGACGGTCGGCCCAGACGGCTCGCTCTATGTGACGATGCTTGGCTTGCTGCACATGCTATCCCTCGATACTCGGCCGGTCGGAGGCCTCATGCGCTTCACCCCATCCCGCTGACCGCAGCTCGCCCGGAGTCCTCCTTGACCCCGGAGTGAGCGCCTCTCCATACTCGGGCGGCTTCGCGTTCCCTGGAGAGCTACGATGATGGCGAGACAACGTCGACTCAGGCACACCTTGTCCGCCATCATCGCGTTGAGCTGCATGGGGATGATGGCGACCGCTCCCAACGCCCGCGCCGTCGAGTCGCGAGTCTATGAGACGGAGATCCCCGACGATGCGACGTGGCAACGCCTATCCAAGAAGATCGGCAGCGACCGTTACAGCAAATTCATCATCGACCTCAAGTCACAGAAGACCTACTTCTTCGACGTGAACCTCTTCAGGTTGCACGCCGACTTTGTCTTCAACGTGCTCTTGAAGACCGAGCGCACCCCGGAGCGCAACCGTCAGTACAACCTGAACTACACCGTGAACAAACCTCGGTTTGTGCTGGGCTACCTGACACATCACCTCCAAGCCAACATGTACACCTACGCCTTTTGGGAAGGTGATGACATCGATGCAAAGGGCATCAGCAAGGTCTACTCCACGCTGAAGGGCGCATTTTTCAAGCGCGACGTCTTCTTCCGCCCCGATTCTCCCAAGCAGGAGAAGCAAGCCGTTCAGGTCAGAGCGATGGGCCTAAAGACCACGTCGAATGACGCCCTCTACAAAGCGGCCGACTATCAAATGTTCAACCGTGGAGAGACCATTGGGCGGCTCCGCGTGGTCCCCGTCGGCACCCCGTACGAGTCGCTCATCTTCGACCGGCGCGACATCGTCATCTTGCAAGAGTCTTATCCAGACATCTCTCCAGTATCCGGCATCTTGTCCACGGTCTTCTCGACGCCCCTGTCTCACGTGAACCTCCGCGCCCGAGCCTGGAAGATCCCGAACGCTGGCTACGTCAACGCGCGTAAATCACACGGCCACCTCGACGGTGAGATGGTGTTCTTCTCCGTCAACAAGGGGGAGCATGTGATGCGAAAGGCCACCCCCAAGGAGATCGCGGCGGCGGATGCCAAAGCCGCCGAGGCGCGGACGGTAAAATTGCCCAAGGCGGACACTTACCAGCGGCGTCTCAAGGTCCTCACCGAGCTCACTGTCGACGACTGGCGTGCCTACGGGACCAAGTCGGCCAACCTGGGCGCCATCGCCTCTGCGCGCTTGATGGACGTCCACATCCCCCCCGGGTTCGGCATCCCGTTTTCTCACTATGCGAGCCACATGCAGCGCCATGAGCTGGATCTAGAGCTATCAACGACACTGCGTGATGAGCGCTGGTCCACCGACGCTAGGTGGCGGAAGCAGGCGTGTCGTCGCCTCCGCGACAGGATCAAATCAGCTGACTTGGACACCAAGCTGCTGGATCGCATCGAGAGCATGGTGAACTCGCAGCTCTCAGGGCATGGGGTATTCATCCGTTCGTCGACGAACGCGGAGGACTTAGAGGGCTTCAATGGAGCTGGCCTCTACGACACCGTCGGCAACGTCATGGGCCGGAAGGCGCTTGGCGAGGCGGTTAAGCAGGTCTGGGCGTCGCTCTGGAACTTCCGAGCCGTGGAGGAGCGTGAACTCTACGGTATCTCTCATCGCGACGTTTACGCCGCCGTCTTGATCCAATACGGCATTGACGCAACCGCGGCCGGCGTCCTCGTGACGACCAACCTCTTCGACCCCTCTGACAACAACTCCTACACCATCAACGCCAAGCGTGGCCTGGGGATCCGCGTGGTCGAGGGCTCGACGGTACCCGAGCAGATCATCTTCGACTTGGGCAACAACGGGACGAAGATCATCAGCCGCTCTGACGATCCGACGATGCTCGTCTTCGACAAAAACGGGGGTATCGTCGAGATTGAGAACCCCAACCGCGGCGTCATCCTCGACGAGGAGCGCTCCAAGCGACTCGCGCAGACCGTCAGGGCCTTTGTCCGATTGATCCCATCCAAGCTACCACTCGACGTCGAGTGGGCGCTGGCAGGAGAGAAGGTGTGGATCCTCCAAGCTCGGCCGTTTATCGGACGCTGAATCAGCTCATCGTCGGTTGGAAAACGGACGACAACAGACTCGCACAGGGGATCACCTCGTGTTATACCCTGCTCATGTCTGACGATTCACATGACCCAGTAGACTGGGACGGCAAGGCCTTCATCTGGATGCTCAGCTCAATGATCTTGGGCTGTACCATCATCATGGTGGCCTTGTACTAGAGCGCAAGGTTTGGGCCGACGCGCCCCCTCCCCTCTCGACTCTTCTCGCTTGATAGCCTTTTGCTGGCACGCTATCGCTGCGCTCGTATCCCTGTGACTAGAGCTCCCAAGGCGACACAGCCCGAGGGTACCTCCGCCCCCCGTGCGCTCTCCTTCTGATGCCCAAGTCTCGGTTCACCCTAAGTAGCAGTGTGGCCCACGCCCTGGTCCTGGCGACCTGCGAGTCTCCATGAGGTCGAAGCGAAGACAGTCGCGTTCACGACAACGCACTTGACCCCAGGGGGGCGCGACGTAGATTCTGCGGACGATGAACGCAATCGTCCAACTGCATGATGTCGAGAAAGACTATCCCTTGGGCAAGCTCACGGTGAAGGCGCTTCGAGGCGTCGATCTCACCATTGAGGCGGGCGAGTTCACAGCCATCGCGGGGCCATCCGGTAGCGGCAAGACGACCTTGCTGAACCTCGTCGGCTGCGTGGACGTGCCCACCCGCGGCAAAGTCACGGTCGCCAACCGATGCACCTCAGAGCTCGATGACAACGGGCTCACTGAGCTTCGGTTAAGGAAGCTCGGGTTCATCTTTCAGACCTTCAACCTCGTCCCAGTCCTCGACGTGTTCCAGAACGTCGAGTTCCCGCTGTTGCTCCAAGGTGAGCTTGACGCAGCCAGTCGGCGGGAGCGGGTGGAATCGATCGTCGAGCGCGTCGGTTTGACCGGGCAGATGATTCAACGGCCTAACGAGCTCTCTGGCGGGCAGCGTCAACGGGTCGCCATCGCTCGAGCGCTGGTGACCCGCCCCGAGATCGTGCTGGCAGACGAGCCTACCGCGAACCTCGACTCGGACACGGGCGAGCGGATTCTGGCGCTGATGCGTGAGCTTAACGAACAAGAGGGCACAACCTTCATCTTCTCCACGCACGACGAGAGGGTCATGGCGCATGCGCATCGGCTCGTGCGACTGGAAGATGGCCAAATCTCCGACCCCGGAGACGCGGGCTAATGGGGACGTCGGCCAAGCTCCGTCTCCTTGTATTGCTCGCCTTCCGTAGCCTCTACTCGCACAAGGCCAAGAGCCTCATCGTTGGGGCGCTCATCTTCTTCGGGACTATCCTCGTCGTGGTCGGCACCTCGCTGCTCGCGTCTGTCGAGCGCGCGATGTCCGCCAGCATCATCTCCAGCGTCGCGGGACATCTGCAGGTCTACGACGCAGAGGCTAAAGATCCCCTCGCCCTCTTTGGCTCTGGCTTCATGGGCGTGGATGACGTCGGAGAGATGAGCGACTTCGCCTCCGTGAAGAACGCATTGGAGTCCCTCGACAACGTGAAGGCCGTGATCCCAATGGGCATAGGGCTCGCCCTGACGAACGATGACAACGAGGTCGACGCCGTCTTAGCGAGCCTTAGACAGTCGGTCAGCGACGGAGACACTGCTGCCTCTGCGGCCCACGCCGGACGGCTGCGTATGATGGCAGCTGAGCTCGCCAAAGAGGTCGGCAACCAAACGCAAATCACGGCCGACCAAGAGGGGAACACAAAGGCACTAGCCGCCCTCGCGCGTGTCCAAACCGACGGCTTTTGGGCGTCGATGGTCGACAGCGCCGAGGCGAACCTGCAATTCCTCGACACGGAGGTCGCCCCGCTGGTCGCCGACGGTCGCATCTATTACGTGGGCTATCTCGGCACCGACATGGTGCGCTTCCCTCAAAATTTCGACCGCTTCAAGCTGACCTCTGGGGAACTCGTCCCGCCCGGTCAACGGGGCATATTGCTGAGCACGCGGTTTTACGAAAAGCGATTAAAACACAAGGTCGCGCGGGACTTGGACACCTTGGTCTACAAGCGCAGCCAGCAAGCCGAGATCGCCGAGGACGGGGTGCTCACAGGCATCGCCAATGGCCTCCCTGGTCAATACCAGCAGATCACCCTGAAGCTCTCGCCAGATGATGCACGGTCCGCAGAGGCTGAACTCAAGAAAGCCCTCCCACACGTCACAGGGGGGCTCTCGGAACTCGTCAAAGCGCTGCTCACTGTGGACGACACCAACGCTGAGGCGCACGCGGACATTTTCTACCGCGTCTTCGCCGAGCGCATGGACCTCTACCCGGTCTCAGTAGGTGACTCTGTCACGCTTCGAGCGTTTACCAAGAGCGGCTACATCAAGAACGTCAACGTAAAGGTCTGGGGCATCTACCAGTTTGACGGGCTCGAGGCCTCGGATATCGCTGGAGCACGGAACCTGATCGATATGGTCACGTTCCGCGAACTGCGGGGACAAATGAGCCCCAGCACGCGTGCCGAACTCAGCGCGATTCGCGATGAACTCGGGGTCGTCGCGGTCACGGCTGAGAACGCCGAGGCGTCCCTCTTCGGCGATGACTCGGACGTCGAGGATACGACGGCGGATGTCGGCTTCGATGAGTTCGCCGAGGTCGACCTGAGCGGCCAGGTAGAGCGCATGAAGGTCGCGTCTCAATCAGGGTTTGATCAGGCGAGCATTGATGAAGGGCTGGCCTTGAACGCCGCGGTCATCCTGCATGACCCCAACCAGCTTGAGGAGACCATGGTGGCCATCCGAGCCGCCTCAGACGACGCTGGCTTGGGGATCCAAGTGACGGACTGGCAAACGGCCTCAGGCATGGTGGGCCAGTTCATCACCGTGATCCGCATCGTCTTGTGGATCGCGATCATCATCATCTTCCTCGTGACCCTCGTGATCATTAACAACTCGATGCTCCTCGCCACCATGGAGCGCGTCGGTGAGATCGGGACCATCCGGGCGATCGGGGCCGGTCGACGCTTCGTCCTCGCGATGTTCCTCCTTGAGACCACCCTGCTCGGGATCGGCTCAGGTCTGCTGGGCGGCGCAATGGGGGCCGGGTTGATTCAATATCTTGGGAGCACGGGCATCCCGGCCGCCGGTAAAGACATCCTGATTTTCCTCTTCTCGGGCCCCCGCCTCTACCCATCGGTCGGGCCGACACAGTTGGCCCTCGGCTTCGCTGCTGTGCTCTTCGTGAGCGTAGCCTCAACCATCTACCCGGCCATGATCGCCACCCGGGTTCAGCCCATCGTGGCCATGCAGTCCAAGGAGTAGTGTGGGCGTCTATCTACGAATCGCAGCGCGCAACTTGGTCCAAGCGCGACGTCGAACAGCGATGCTGGGCGGTGCGCTCGCCGCCGTCACGATGCTGCTCGTGATGTTGCTCGCGCTCTCCGCCGGGCTGCGCGACACCCTGATTCGAAACGCCACGACGCTCAGCGCTGGACACATCAACGTCGCTGGCTTCTTCAAGGCCAAGACACGCGACTCTGCTCCCATCGTCACAGGGCTGAGCGAGCTCCGGCGCATCGTCGAAGCCGAGACCCCGGACCTCGACTACGTGATTGACCGCCAACGTGGCTGGGGCAAGCTCATCAGCGACACCGGATCGATGAACGTCGGGATGGCGGGTATCGATATCAGCGAGGAGCCACAGCTGCTCGCGCAGCTCCAGCTCGCCTCCACGTCCGAATATCAGGAAGATGGAGGTGACGAGGTCTTCGGAGACTTCAGCGAGCTCGCGCAACCCCACACAGCCATGCTCTTTGCGTCGCAAGCCAGGCGCCTAGAGGTGGGGGTCGGCGACATGCTCACCATCACGACAGAGACGATGGATGGCCGTTCAAACACCGGCGAAGTGCGCGTCATTGCGGTCGCAAAAGACGCAGGGATGATGACCAACTGGCGCCTCTTTGTCCCCAAGCAGACCATCTTAGAACTCTATCAGCTCAAGCCCGACACCACCGGCGCAGTGATGGTCTACCTCAAGGATGTCGAGCGTGCCCCAGAGGTCATGAATCACCTCCGTGAGCGCCTCCAGGCCGCTGGGTACGACATCATGGCGCATGAGCCACAGCCCTTCTTCATGAAGATGGAGCGAGTCTCCGGTGAGGACTGGACCGGCCAGAGGCTCGACCTCACGATCTGGAGCGACGAGGTGTCATACCTGATGTGGATCATCACTGGCCTCGACACCATCTCATTCATCCTCGTCACCATCTTGCTGCTCATTATCGGCGTCGGGATCATGAACACGATGTGGATCGCGGTCCGCGAGCGCACCCAAGAACTCGGGACCCTCCGAGCCATCGGTATGGGCCGACGGCGCGTCCTGCAGATGATCCTTCTGGAGGCCTGCCTCCTCGGCATCGCCTCGACCACACTGGGCGCATCGCTGGGGGCCCTGTTCGCCTACGGACTGGACGCCTCTGCCATCGTGATCCCCGACGGCGCCGTGCGCTACATCCTGCTGAGCGACCAACTCCACCTGGTGGTCGAAGCGGGTGACATCATGAAGGCGATCATCGTGTTCACCCTGCTGACCGCCGTGGCCGCAATCGGCCCAGCGCTCCGCGCCGCTAGACTGCAGCCCGTCACCGCCATCCATACCATTCAATGAGGCACTGATGCTCCGCGCGATTCTCCTGCTGCTCACCGTCTTGCTGATGCTCTCACCAAGCGCACTGGCTCAGCCCTCTCCAGACGCGCTCGTCGAGATGCTGAAGACCATCGATGACCGTCAGAAGAATTCCGGGGACTACAAGGCCCTCATCTACATGGAGCAAACCGAGCGGGGCAAAGAGACGCTCGGCTATCAAATGGTGGCCTACCGCCGTGACCAAGAAGACAAGCTGATGCTGCTCTTCCTGAAGCCGAAACCTGAAGCGGGGAAAGGCTACTTGCGGCTCGATAAAAACCTCTTCATGTACGACCCCACCACGGGCAAATGGGAGCGACGCACCGAGCGCGAACGGATCGGCGGAACGAACTCGCGACGAAGCGACTTCGATGACTCCCAGCTTGCTACCAACTACACCCCCACGTACGAGGCAGCGGGGGCCCTCGGGAAGATGAGCACCCACGTCTTGGAGCTCACAGCGCGACCTGATGCCGATGTCGCCTCCCCAAAGCTCAAACTGTGGATCGATCAGAAGACGGGCAACATCCTGAAGCAGGAAGAGTATGCGCTCTCCGGTCGTCTCCTGCGCACCGCCTACTACCCCAAGTGGCATAAGCTCCACAGCCCTTCGAAGGGCGCTGACATCTACTTCCCGAAGAAGATCCTGATCTTCGACGAGATTGAGAAGGGCACGAAGACCGAGATTAGATTCGACAAGGTCGACCTCTCAAGCCTCCCGACCAACATGTTCACGAAGGCGTGGCTAGAGAGTAAAAGCCGGTGACGCGCATGCTCGCCACGATCGCGCTCGTGAGCCTGCCCTTCCAGGCCGCTTGGGCAGAAGAGACCACGACGGAACGTGAAGAGGCTGGGGAATCAGCCTCGCAGGGGGCCCACGCAGAGGTTCCGCCGCCGGCCCCTGAAGCCCAGGGCGATGAGCGGGATGTCCGCGAAGACGCGCTCTTCGGCGCCAGCGAGGAGGACGACACCGCTGAGCGAGAGCGGGGGCTCTTCGACGCAGAGGACACCCCTGGCCTCCTCCAAGAGGGCCTCGACATCGTCACACGCGTGAACGCCAAGGACGATCTCCTCCAGCTTGGCGGCCAAATATACATGCGCCTGGACTGGAACATCCTCGCCGAGGGTCCCCCCGAGAGCTTCCCGCTGCGCGCTCCAGGGTTACTCGACCTCTACGTCGATGTACGCCCCACCGATCGCCTTCGAGCCTTCGCCAGTGGCCGTGTCTCCCACCGGTTTACCGGAGCCGATGAGGGCGCAGCGGCCTACGGCGGCTCCACAGAGGCCACCCGCGTCGCACTCGACCAGCTGTGGCTCAAGTTCGATATCGCGCGGTACGTGTTCTTCACCGTCGGCCAGCAGCCGATACGTTGGGGCCATGGTCGCTTCTGGAACCCAACGGACTTCTTGAACCGCCAGTTCAAAGATCCCCTCGCAGTCTTCGACGAGCGCCTTGGGGTCTCGCTAATCAAGGTACACGTCCCTGTAGAGTCCCTGGGGTGGAACTTCTATGCCATCGCGGACATCGACGGGGCCGACTCCTTCGAGAAGATCGGAGGCGCTGTGCGGGCGGAATTCGTGGTCGACACGACGGAGCTCGCGGTGTCGTTTGCCGCGCGAAAAGACGCCCCCTACCGACTCGGCGCCTCTGTCTCGTCGGGCTTCTGGTGGATCGACGCTTGGGCAGAGTTCGCGTTGCTGCACGACGTCCGCACCCCGCAATGGGAGGGAGCGTATGACCTCGCTACCTTCTCGGCACCGACGCAGGTCGACGTCTCGGACAGCTGGTGGCCAAGGATCTCCGCGGGCTTCGAGATAGCGCTCCCCCTCTTCGACGAGGATACGCTCTATATCGGCATGGAGTACGCGTACAACAGCCTCGGCTACGAGGACGCGAGCCTCTACCCCTGGCTCATCGCCAATCAGTCTTTTGTTCCCCTCTATGCGGGGAAACATTACGGGGCTGCATACGCCGCGCTCCCTGCCCCCGGGCGCTGGGATGACGTCACCTTCATCCTGAGTCAACTCAGCAACCTCTCTGATGGCTCGAACATCCTGCGCTTCGACACCCAGCTCAGGGTGCTGACCTACCTCAGCCTGAACGTCTACGCGTCTGTCCACTACGGCGCGCTTGGTGAGTTCCGATTCGGTCAAGACATCGCGCCTGACGCGAACGCATCCGCCGCATGGAGCGCCCTGGATGCGGAAGCACAGGCTGCTATCGTCGAGGCATACGGGCTGGGGACGAGTGAAGCGGTAAACGAACTACTGGAGAACGGCATACAGAGCCCGGCTCCAGTGTTAGACATCGGAGTAGGGCTACGTCTACGGCTCTAATCGCTAACGATCGAACCTCGGCCTTGAATCCAAACAACCTCTTCCCATAAGCTGCGGCCCATGAAGACTTCACGCGCCATCATTGCCCTCCTCACCCTCTCTCTGTTCCTTGTCACCGCCGCGCATACCCATGCAGCGAGCGATGGCGACAAGGGCGTCCGCACGGTCAAGCTCGCTGTCGACGGGATGTGCTGCGCAAGCTGCCTCCCGGACATCGAGAAGTCGCTGACAGACATCTCTGGCGTCAAATCGGCAACGGCCAGCTTCGATCCTCCGGAGACCACCGTGACGTTTGATAGCAGCGCAACCGACGTCTCCGCCCTGATCAAGGCCATCGCGAAGGTGGGCTACATCGCGACCGAGAAAGCTGCGGACAAGGCCAAAGGACCAAAGCGCTCCTAGACCGTCGACTGGCCCACACGAATCCCCCCAGAGAGGTTCACACCACCCAAAGTAGGCGGCGGTAGTTCGTTACTCGGTATCCGTAGACGTCTCTTCGACCGTGACCTCGGCATCCTCACCCGCGGAGACTGCGTCCGCGTCTGAGGTCGGCTCCTCGACGGCGTCCTCGCCCTCCGGGCTCACGACGTCCTCGTCGGTGCCTTCGCCTTCAATCACCTCAGAGGTCACATCCCCTGTGAGGGTGTCTGCTTCGTCGACAACATCCGCGTCCTCCAGCGACATCATGACGTCCGAGGTGGTGTCCGAGGTGGTGTCCGAGCTTGCGTCCGAAGCCTCCACCTCGACCGCGATATCGGGCTCCGGGGTAGCCAAGGCCTCACCACACGAGATGCTCGGGTCCTCCACGCACATGCCATCGACACAAGGATAACCGCACACGCAGTAAAGCGGTGTTGTCTCGCCATCACGCGTCAAACATACAGCTCCAGGCTCTCCAGGGACCGGCTCGGAGCTGCACCCCAATGCGGCGGTGCATGCGAGCGTCACGAAGACGGTGAGGGTGATCAGTGATCGAGTCATGGGGACCTCCTAATGAGAGGATTGTCTGCGCAGACCGCGAGACGCGCAAGGAGCACCCCCTGTTTGACCGGAAGGCTGCGACGCGCGACCATCCAGAAGTATGGCTCGACCCGATCAACTGTGGCTCACGCTCGTCGTCCTCGACCTCGATGTCATCAGCTTCGTCATCCCCGAAGATCGAGCTGTGTTTATCGGTCGGGATCCCTCAGCCAATGACTTCGTCCTGCACGACACGAAGGTGTCTCGCATTCACGCTCGAGTCAGCCCCCGTGACGGGACCTTTGTCCTCCAAGATCTCAGCTCGGCAGGTGGCACCCGGGTGAACGGGCGGCGCCTTAAGCAAGAAGCTCAGCTCAAGGACGGCGATGTGGTGAAGATCGGTCCCTATCGGCTCCACGCAGCGCTCCGACCGTGGCGACATCTGACCGAAGATGAAGCAGGGATCCGCACTCAAGCGTTTCGTACTGACGACCCATAGAACGGCGGGTTTCTACCCGTCCCATCACAGAGTGCTACACTCTGCGGGATCTCAAGGAGGCTGCTGCATGCGTGCGCTCATCTTTCTCACGGTACTTTGTGTCGGCGTCCCCGCGTCGGCCCAAGAGGCTCCTACCCATCGTGCGGAGCTCCTCGCATGGTCCTCTGACGGTGCGACGGCGCTCGTCACAGAGGTCATCACCACACCGAATGGCGGGGGTGAGCGCGCAGTCCGGCTCGTCTCGAAGCGCGGCTCGAAGCGGATCGTGCTCTCGCGAGTGGCCGATCCCAGCGCAACGACGCCGCAAAAGATCAGCGAGCGCAGCTGCATCAGCAGACTCAAGAGCCTCGACAAACTGCTCCAGAAACGCGGTTTTTCAGGCGTCACGGTTGACGCCGTCTGCGCGGACCGCGCGACGCTCATCCGCGTGGGTGACGCTCAAACCGCCAAGACAGCAGATACGTGGTTCTCGGGCGAAGGCCTGAGGTTAAGTCGTGACGGGTTAGCCCTCAGCTTGGAGGGGAACATCCTCATGCTCGACTCCCATGGTGCGACGATCGGCAATTGGAGCCCTACCCCACAACCACTCAAGCTCCGAGCGGCCATGTCTGCGACGGGCCACTTGATGCTCGTCTTCTATGAGTGGGGCTCTGGTAACCTGCGCATCATGAAGGTCTTGGCGTCCAAGACAGGCGACCCCAAGGCGTTGAAGTCGGTGCGCCTCTAGCCTAGGCCTGATGGCAAGGCTCGGCCCATCCTCTCTGGACGTGAGCCAAACCTCTTCTCGAAGCGCCATAAGAGCTGCTGAAGATCGGACTCCGCGGACTCGGAGACCAAAAAGCGCCACACGAGCTGCTCGCCGCTCACGATATCTGCCAGCGCTTCAAGCAGCTTCTCAACACGCGATGCCGTGCAGGGTGCCAAGACACCGTACCAAACCATCGCGCTCTTCCCCTGAGGGTAGGCCAACAGTCGGCCGTTCACCTTCACTTGGACGACTACCGCAGCCCCCGACACGTCGGACGGCTCGGCTGACCACCGTGAGAACCTTCTTGAACTCAAGTCCACATCCGCCTGCCTGGCTGTTGACCCTTTGCCGACCCCTGCGGTAGAGGGTGTCGCCCTTGACGTAGGAGCATGCCATGAAGTCGTGGAGAACCACCAACTCACTCCGCCAAGGAGCGCGTCTGCTGACGCTCTGCCTTGCGCTAAGCTTCAGCACACCCGTGCTCGCCTCCGTGGGCCACCAGGCGACCATCACTGCGACGATCGGTGCAAGCGTTGCGGAGCAGGCCCCCGCAGGAGCAGCCCCTGCTGCTGAGGCACCGGCCGAGACGCCAAAGGCCACGGTAGAGTCCGCCGAAGACCCCTGGTACTTCGAGCTGCTCCCCATCATGATCCTCCTCGCCGTCGTCGCCTTCGTCCTCGGTCGGCTTCCCCCCGTCGAGGGCGTCGAGCATAGCCCGGCCTTCCGGAAGCGGCGGGTCATGAACTGGTTGCCCCTTGGGTTGACCTACGCCTTCCTCTACATGGGCCGCTACAACTTGAAGGTGAGCAAGTTCGCCTTCGAGGAGATGCTGGACCCCTCGGGCGGCTCCATGATGGGCAACGACGACTTCTCGTTTATCTTCACGGTCGGCGTGTGGGTCTACGGCAGCTCGTTCTTGCTCAACGGACCACTTACGGACCGCTTCGGCGGCAAGCTCGCCATTCTCCTCGGAGCCGGTGGCGCAGCGGTAGCCAACCTCCTGATGGGGTTGTGCTCCTGGAGCCTGCTCACCGCGGGCCCCATGCATGAGGCGATCGCCAACAACTTCGTCACCATCTTCTCGGCGCTCTACGGCCTGAACATGTACTTCCAGAGCTTCGGCGCAGTCGCCATTGTGAAGTGCAATGCGCCTTGGTTCCACGTCCGAGAGCGAGGTGTCTTCGGGGCCATCTTCGGAATCTTGATCTCCCTCGGAATCTACTTTGCCTTCGACTGGGGCTACATGATCGTGAAGCAGATCGGCGTGGCCGAGGTCTTCTTCATCCCGGCGATCTTGCTGACCATCTTCTGGGTCGTTGACTACTTCATCGTCCGCGACACCCCCGGCCTCGCCGGCTTTGACGACTTCGACACAGCCGATGCCTCGTCGGGTGACGAGGGCCCTCAGCTTGGCGCGATGCAGGTCTTCAAGATGATGTTGACCAACCCCATCATCTTGACCATCGCCGCGGTCGAATTCTGCAGCGGCTTCATCCGCCAGGCACCGATGCAGTGGTACCGCACCTTCGCCAAGCAAACCGACATCGCGCTGCAGCTAAAGGGCGACTTCATCTATGAGCATTGGGGCATGTGGCTCTGCATCGCCGGCATCTCTGGTGGCGTGATCGCAGGGGTCATCTCGGACCGCGTCTTCCAATCTCGTCGCGGACCGGTCGCAGCGATCCTCTACTTAGGGGTCATCCTCGGCTCCATCGGGCTCCTCTTCTTCTTCAACACTCCAGTGCTCGACTTTGGCGGCGGCTTCAAGCTCTCCGTGCCCGGTATCTTCGCGATCATCATCTCGATGTGTGTCATCGGAGTTCACGGGATGCTCTCTGGTACCGCGAGCATGGACTTCGGCGGTAAGAAGAACGTGGGCATCGCGGTCGGTATCATCGATGGCTTCGTCTACCTCGGGACAGGGGTGATGTCGTTGACCTACGGCTTCGTACTCCCACGCGAGGAGTTCGACACCGAGGGCAACCTCACCGGCCCAGTGACCGATCCAGCGAACTGGTCCCCATGGCCCATCTCAATGATCATTATCGGGCTCGCCGGATTCTTACTGGCCACACGCGTATGGAATGCCAAGCCTAAGCCAAAGACGAGTAAGGCTTAGGTCCAGACGATGACAGACGACACGCTGACTCATGTCGACGACGACGGCAGTGCCCGCATGGTCGACGTCTCCGACAAAGGAGTGACTGCGCGTAAGGCCGTTGCGCGTGCCATCGTGGAGATGGCGCCTGCGACAGCGACAGCTATTCGCGACGCGGCGATCGCCAAAGGCGATGTAATTTCGGTCGCACGACTCGCGGGCATCATGGCCGCGAAGCGCACTGCTGAGCTGATTCCGTTATGCCACTCGCTCCCCCTCGATCACGTCTCGGTGGAACTCGAGATCGAAGACCAGCGCATCTGCATCACAGCCGAGGCACGGACGACGAGCCGTACGGGCGTTGAGATGGAGGCGCTGACTGCTGCCAGCGTCGCTGCGTTGACCGTCTATGACATGGCCAAGGCCATGGACCGAGGCATGCGCATCTGCGATGTCGAGTTGCTCGAGAAGCATGGTGGCCGCAGCGGCAGCTGGAAGCACCCCTCCGCGTGAGCCAGCGGCGCCCTACCCTCGCTACTGCAGAGCGCATCGCGCGAGAACTTGAGTCGAGGATCATGGGCAAGCATATCGATCGTCTTTGGCGAACCGATAAAGACCAGCTCCTCATCCGATTCGCCGGACAAAAGCCACGGCTCCTCGTTCAGCTCGGCGTTGAACTCACGACCCTCGCCTGGACCTTATCTTGGCCAGCGACGCCATCCCGACCCGATTACGAGACGATCCAGCTCCGCACACACCTTGAGGGAGGACGGGTCTCTGCCGTGCAGCTGAGCGACGACCGCCGCCTCACCATTGGGCTGACCCGAGGTGATGGGCCAAGGACCCTCTCTGTGCAGCTCGCTGGGCGGCTACCTAACCTGGCCGCCTTTCACGCAGACGGTCAACTCGGCGTCGCACTCCGTCAGGATCGTCCGGCCCAAGACGACGGCTCCCCTCCCCTCAAAGAAGGCCCATGCTGGAAAGCACCCGAGGGCGATGATTGGCTCGAGGCCCACGGGATCCATGCGCTAGACACCATGGCTCAAGCCGTCTTGGACCGCGCAAGGATCGTCGTCGCGAGGGCCGCTCGTGGCTGGCGCAAGCGAACGAAGCGTTCATTGGCTGCGGTCTCGCGCGACCTAGAGCGGGCTGAAAATGCTGAGCAAGACCGCCTACGGGGTGAACTCTTAAAAAGCGCTCTTGGTCGCATCAAAAAGGGCGCCACCAGCGTGAGCGTGATGGACTACATGCAGCCAGGGGCGCCTGAAGTTGACGTGGCGCTCGATCCCGCGCTCGATCCCGTCGAGAACATGCAGCGCTATTTTCGGCGCTACCGAAAATTCCGAGACGCGACAGACACGATCCTAGAGCGTTACGAACTCCTCGATACCCGCGCTACCGTGGTCGACCGCATCCTCGAGGCCATCGAAGGCGCAGAAGACCACGACGCACTTGAAGAGGCCGAAGCGGCGCTCCGCGCATCCGGTTGGCGCCCAACTCAAGCGCAACGCACCGCCAAGAAAACCGACGTGCGCCCCCTTTGCTATCGTCGCTTCGTGACCGCGGCCGGGGCAGAGGTCTTGGTCGGCCGTGGTTCGAAACACAACGACGAGCTCACCTTTCGAGTCGGCCGGGGACGTGACCTCTGGTTCCATTCCCGGGACACACCAGGGGCTCATGTCATCCTACGAGCGCCGCAACAAGGGCTCCCCGGTCAAGCGTGCATCCTCGACGCCGCGACGCTCGCGGCCTGGCACAGTAAAGCTCGAGGAGAGACCGTAATCGATGTCATGTGGACCGAACGTAAACACGTCCGCAAGCCCAAGGGGGCCCCTGCAGGTCGGGTCACAGTCGCGGACACCCGCAATGTCGCTGTCCGTATGGACCAAGCCCGAATCGACCGACTCTATCAGGCGGCGCCCGACAGCTGAGGGGCTCAGTACTCTGAACCAACCTCGGGGTAGACGAGCAGCCGGGCGCGAAGTTGTCCGCCTTTCACCAACGCCTCGTCCAGCTCGCGCTGGACCGTTGTGCGTTCATTCTCCGGCGCTTTAAAGCGCACGCCATCACCTTCAGGGGCGTGATACCGAGACTGCATATCCGCCAACATCGGACCAAGCTCTTCGACCCGCTTCCATACGTCCCATACACGGGCTCGGTCCTCGGTGTTCAACATCGCGTACATGCCTTTCACGGCGGCGAAGTCGGTTTGACGTGTCCAAGTATCCCAAGTCGACTGAGAGACCGACTCCCGAGAAGCCATGACGGCGCGGCCCGCCTCGACGTACACCAAGACACGCTTCGTGAACCCACCGAGTGCGTTCTGCGGCAGATAAGGTTGCACCACCTTAGGCGTGCCCTGAGTCGGAGACTCGACGGTGAACATCTCTGGGGCGGCCACCCGCATCGCCAACGTCACCAGGACCAAGCAGGCCATCTCCGTCGCGAACTGCTGCAATGTAATCTTCTGACGAAAGCTTGAGAGCCCCCAGAGCGCGGCGCCTGCATAGAAGACCATGATGATATAAGGCCAAACGGACAAGAGCCCCTTACCGTTGGCGAACATCAAGACCGCGATCCCGAGGCACGCGAGCCCTGCGATGCTTCGAATAACCATAGTCACGGTGCCAATGGGCTGGGAGGCACGCGAGTCATGCCGCAACACACGATGATTCGGTCTGCGTTCAGGGCCTGATACAGCGCCTACAGTCGGCTGACCCGCCAGCTTAGGCTGACTGGGGTGGCCTCCCTGAGCGTGCGGCGCGGCTGAGACCGAACTGCCAGCCAATGGCACCACCACGTCGGGAGGCAGAGAGGCACCAACTGGCGCAGCCCCCGTCGGCTCTTGCTCGAGTTGATACGACTCGACCTCGGCTTCTGCGCCAGCCAAAGCGGGGCGCGCACCGTCGACGCCATGAGGTGTTTGCTCGGACTGCTGACTGACGCCGGAGGTTTGCGGTGGGGCGTACGCCGGTTCTGACGTGACCGGCGCCTGAGGCGCCGCCGGGGCGGGCGCAGGATTAGAAGGCTGCTGGAGCGCCCAATACTTGGCGAAGATGATCCCGCACGCGATGCACTCTTCGCCATCAGGCTGAGCAAAACCGCACTTGGGGCACTCCACGAAGTCGTCCACACGTCCCCCTTCCTAGTCGGTTCGCGTCTGAACTTAGAATAGCTCAG
The DNA here is from genome assembly GCA_049602155.1 of Myxococcota bacterium. Classification (GTDB taxonomy): domain Bacteria; phylum Myxococcota_A; class UBA9042; order PHBI01; family JBMYRH01; genus JBMYRH01. Next base: position 23,547 of record JBMYRH010000004.1, read on the forward strand.
GCACGAAAACCGACCACTTTTAGGGGGTCTCCTGTCGAAGAGGCCTTTGTTCTACTGGTTTTGCTTCGCGCAAGTATCGTTCTGCATCACTGTCACGCCACCTGCGCCTTCGCAGAGCGCGACAAGGGTGTCGCATCCGTCACCGTCAAAGTCGACAGCCTCGATGAACGTCGGCTTAGAGCAGACTGGTATCGTAATTGGACCGTGATATTGGCGCTTGTACTCATCCCCTTCAAGGAGCGGATCCAAGCCCACCGCCAAGTACACCGTGATGCTCGATGAGCTCGTCTCCGTGAAGACGATGTCTTGCCATCCATCCGCATTCACATCCGACAAAACGACGCGGGCGACGCCACCTGTTTGCTCGTATCCCGGCCGCTTATCCACTGGCTGGAATGACTCGTAGGGGTTGTCCGTGTCGCCGAAGCCGATCATGACGTTCTTGTCGATGGCGGTCACGATGTCTGCGAGCCCGTCGCCGTCGATGTCCTCGACGGCCACATCGACGGGGTTCTTGCCGACGGCCAAGTTCACAGGCTCATCAAAGAACCAGTAGAGGTTATCATTGATGGGCCAACTGAGCGGAATGCTCTCCGGGTAGTCCAGTTCGTCGTTGTAGGGGTACAGCGTCAGGTTTTCGCCACCGCTGCTGACCACGAGCAGGTCCCCCGGCGTGGAGGGATCTTTATCCAGCTTCCCTCCGTCTGTGAGGCTCAACTTCACGACACGCTTCGCTTGGCCACCGAACTTCGTCCCTAAGGTCGACTCGCAGCTGAGCGGCTCCCAACAGTCCCAGTAGGGCATGCTGATCGGTGGGTCCTTGGTGTCGTCTTTAGCGTACTGATTCCAGGGACAGAAACGAATCATGGGGGAGAGCGAGTCACACAACCCTTGGGCCACGCCACCGTCGCTGGCTACGAAGATGCCAGGGGTCCCATAACCCGGTGGCGTGAAGAAGGAGAACGACGAGGGCGTACTGAAGGTCTTCTCCCCCCCGTTGAAGGGCGCGAACGAGCCATGCGAGGCTTGTGTCAAAAGCCCGGTATCCCAGAGGTCCTCCGCCAGGTTCACGTAGACCGAGATGTGACTCTGAGGGTTACCGCCGGTCGGCTGACCTGAGATGACGATGTCGAGGTTGCCGTCACCGCTCGGATCAAAGGGCCCACCGGAGGGGTTCGCGACGTCAACCAGCTGCATCTCAAGCGCGCTAGTCGCGCCGTGCAAATCCGTGCCGCTATATTGGCCTTTGGGGAAGCGGTCATAGGCGCTCGGGTAGGATGGCTCGAACTCGCCATAGGTCCCCAACTGACTCGACCACACAAATACCGTGGGGCTTCGAGTCAGCTTAGGATCTGCAGCAAACTGATCAAACCAAACGCGGTAACTATGCGCGATCGGATGGAAGGACTTGATCCACTGGTGTTTGGTGAATGTCTTGTTCTCTGACAGCGCCACCACGTCAGGGATGCCGTCACCGGTCACGTCACCTACGGCGAAGTTATCCAGCAGTCCGCCGCCCGCCTGGTTGGTCTTGCCGAGGGGCGTCAACAGGACGCGGGTCGCGTCGAGGTCAAAGCCGCGCTCGTCCGTCGACAGGTTCGTGAGGACCGAGAAGGAGCCAAGGCGAAAGTCGACCAGGAGATCGAGCTTCCCGTCTTGGTTGAAGTCTGCGGCCTTCGGACGTTGCGCGAGGCGATCAATCGCGAAACCAATGGCTTCGTTCGCGGGGTTAAGGAGTTCGCTGTCCGGGTTCTGATTGTAGCGCCCCTGACCATTACCGAGGTGCACTTGGAGGGTCTTGCCTGAGCCAGCGAGCAAAATGAAGTCATCAAACGAATCGTCATTGAAGTCAGCACACACAATGCCGTTCACCTCATTCGCCGTCGTCCCAGACATGCTGTAGATGTCGAGGTCGGCGTAAGGCCCATTGAGCGGCGCCTCGTTGTAAAAGCCACCGTCACCTTTGCCGACCAGGGTGCGCCACGTGCCGCTGTACTCACCACCCACGATGATATCGGGGTGATCATCGATCTCGTCCGAGTCCATCACGACGAAGTCCCCTAAGCAGAAGTGGCGCGTGCGCTCCAAGCTGCTGCTTGAGACGGGCCAAACGAAGCTCCCCTCCGCAGTGGAGAAGGCTGTATCGAGGAGCCCAGACTGCTCGAAACGATTCGGGAAGACGAAGACTTGGTTGACGTTATCCGCCCCCAACACCAAGTCGGGGTAACCGTCAGGTCCATCATCACTGCCACCGGTGATGTCTCGGACAGCCACCTGCGTGATCTCCTCGATTCCGCCGCTGATTGCAGGCTCTGGGGAGAAGAGCGTCGGGCACTCCAAGACGGTCACCATCGCGCCCTCTGCAGCCCCATCTGACTCATCTGGGACCTCGACAGGCGTACACGCATCCGCCTCAAGCTCACCGTTATTAATACGCTTGTACAGCAGGAGGGACTCCTCCTGAGCCGAGGTGATGACGATCACATCGTCACGGCCGTCTTGGTCGAAGTCATCCGCGACGATACCGCGAATCTGACTGCTGCTCCCGATCGGCAGCACGTGAGACTCCTCTGTGCTGATGGAGATCTCCGAGTTCCCCGGGTTCCTCAACACCAAGAGCCCCTTGCCCTGGGCTCCCAGGCGAGACACGGAAACGAGGTCGTTCACACCGTCATTATCGAGGTCGACCAAGGCCAGCGCGTCGGACTGGTAGTCCACAAGCTTGGTGATCGATGAGAACTGCACCGGGATATCTTGCGGCGTGTTTACGCCGTCATTCTTAGCCAACCAAATCCCCTGCTCCGTGGAGAGCAAGACGTCGGGAAACCCATCCCCATTCCAGTCCACGACCGTCGTGTCGTTGATCGACTGGTTCCCCGGCAGTTCGAAGCGTGGATACGTCCTCAACCAGGGCCAAGCGATGAGCTTCACTGGGATAGAAACCGAGTCCGAATGACCGCAGGTGTCGTAACCCGTGATGGTCATGTCGCCGAAAGCGGTCGGCTCTCGGCGGACGTCTACCGCAGCGTCGTAAAGGAACTGCTTGCCATTCGAGTCGGCGTCGGGGGTGAAGGTTGCAAGCACTTCGCCCTGAAAGACGACCTCGACGTAACCGACGCCGCCCTGATCTGAGAGCGTACCGGCCATGTCCACGAATCCGCTGATCGTCTGAAGATCAAAGTCTGGGCTGGGCTCACCCACAGTGAGCTCAGGCCCGTCTAGGTCATAGCTCAAGGTCACCTCATCCATGAGGTTCTCGTCGGTGGGCATGACCTCTTGCCCTCCCTCGTCCACGTCATACGCAATCACTTGGAGCGTCATGGACTTACCGGCTTCGAGGATCATCATGTCGATGGCAGCAATCTGAGCTGCATCATCCGCGTCACTTGGGTCGAGCCCATCCTTAGAAGGGAGCCCATCAGCGGGGATGGTCAAAGGGAGCGTGTTGAGCGCGAAGGAGTAGAGGTCATCCCCCTCGGAGGTCGCCTCTATCGGTAAGACATAGGTGTTGGAGGGCTTCACGATCGCCAGTCGAAGTGGTCGATTCCCCGTGTCCACAGCGCGCACCAAGATCTCCACGGACTCCCCACCGCAGAACAACCCTTCGGCCTGCTCGGCCCCCTTGATGCCCACGTACGCTACCGAAGTCGTATCGACAACGACCGCATCTTCCGTGGAAGCAACCGTATCCCCCTCGTCATCACCGGAGCCCGATGCGTCTTCATCGCCCCCTGGCGTCACGTCCTCTTCGGGGTCATCGTTGCCGTCGGTTGGATCGCTCGGACTGTTACCAAATCCACCACCTGGAGGGGTCGAGGAATCACCGTCATCACCAGACCCGCAACCCAAGAGGGCCAGACAAGCCGTTACTATCACGCATCCCGTACGCACCCGCATCGCCCCTCCTTGAGGGTTTCCAGATGTAGCAGATTATCCAGACCGGCCAGAACCCGAGTCAAGCCGACGGGCTTCCCTCCGACGCAGCGTGATGGTAGGTCGAAGTGATGAAGGTCAAGATATCCAGCATACTGGGCGGTTAATCTCGTGCGGAGACTCGACTGGCAGCTCGTACATCCTGACGGCGAAGGCAACCTCGACGAGGCGCTTCAAATGATGCGTCTGATCCGAAGGTTGGCGACAAAGGCCGGTCGTGGACCTCTCCCAGAAGACGATTTTGAGATCTTGGCCGCGACGGAGGCCGCCTACTACGAGGAGACCCTGTCCCATTGCGACTCGGTCGAGGCGCCGTTAATCGAGGAACACCCAGAGTGGGAGCCGCGCATCATCGATGAGTACGCGGATGGAGACAGCGACTTGGAGCTTGAGGAGTACCTCGAACTTCGGAGGCGCGAACCGGACTGTGCTCATTGCCCCTTCGTCAGCCCGTACAGCCTCTACCCGATGAACCCCTGTGAGTTCTCGGCCGGTGCGCTCGAAGAGCTCCTGACTGATCCCGAGCTCATCAAGCGCCTTGGGCTCCCGATGAAGCCTGCGGCGATGGAGACCTTAGCGAGCGCCTTGGAGGCCGCCCTCTCCCACCGCCAGTGGCGCCCATTTGGGGGCCTCGACTCAGAGGACTACATACAGAAAGCCGTGCTGTTCCTCCGCTTCTGGGCCGATCAGGGCTTCGGCCTCCTACCGACAGATGTCGACCGAGTCATCGGCTACGGCGCCGAGGAAGAAGCCCCTTCGCCCCCCGATGGGAGTGGTCTCCTGCACTGAGCGGAGCCTCACGCTACTCTTCAGTCGCCATCTCGCGGAGCGCTTTTCGATACTCAGGATCCTTCATCAGGTCCTGAATACTAGCACCACCGTCGTCTTCGTCTTCGTCATCCTCGGGAGGGAAGTCGTCATCGAGGTCGTCTCCGACCTCCTCCTCTGCGACTTCGTCTGCGAGCAACTTCTGGTACTCAGGATCCTTCATCAGGTCCTGGATGCTCTTTTCCCCCCCGTCGTCGGTCATGCCGTCATCATCGGCACCGCCGGCATCAAAGATGTCATCGCTGAGGAGCAGATCATCATCTTCTTCATCGTCACCCCTGCTCGACTCAGGTGCTTCGCATACGTCCTGGGTGGGGAATGACGACCAGAAAGGCCGGTCGTTGCGGAGGTTCACAAAGCCCGTCGAGACTGTCGGTACGTAGGTCACGATCGCGAGGCTCACGACGAGGATGCCCAAGAAGGGCAGCACCGAGCGAATCACCTCACCAAAGGGTTTCCCGAAATACGTCGAGGCCACGAAGAGGTTTAACCCAAGCGGCGGGGTCAAATAGCCGATCTCAAGGTTCACGATAAAGATCAGGCCCACGTGGACCGGGTCAAAACCACACAGAGCGGCCACGGGAGCCACTAAGGGCACAAAAAGAATCGTAGCGCTGATGATGTCCATCAGGCAGCCAACGATGAGCAAGAGCACGTTGAGGAGGAGCACAAAGGTCACGGGGGTCAGCTCAAGGCTGATCATCCAATCGACGATCGCCGACGGGACCTCTTTCATCCCCATGAACTCACTGAAACCGAACGCCACGCCAACGATGATGAGGATGGAGCCCATCAGGACCGAGGTCTCGCCCAACACGGCCGGTAGGTCCCGAACCTTGATGCTCCGGTGAATCCAGAGCTCGATGACGAGCGCGAGGACGACGCTGATGGCCGAGGCCTCCGTCGCGTTGAAGACCCCGGTGTAGATGCCGCCCAAGATAAAGAAGGGGAGGAAGAGCGCCCACACCCCGTCTAGCACGGCATTCACGAGCCGCTTTGCGTCAAAGGGCTCGCGGGTGACGCCCCGCGAGTTGACGATGCAGTAGCCTCCTAGGAGGAACCCGATCAAGAGCCCCGGCCCGATCCCCGCGACGAAGAGGTCCTCGATATCGACCTTGGCGCCGGCGCTCGACGAGAAGATCGCGTACACGATCATCGGGATCGACGGGGGGATAATGATGCCCAATGAGCCAGCTGACGTCAGCAGACCCAGCGACAGGTTCCCGTTATAGCCCGCGGCCGTGAGGGCAGGCAGCATGATCGCGCCGATCGTAATAACCGTCACTGGAGACGAGCCAGAGATCGCTGCGAAGAACATGCACGCGGCGATCGTGCTCAACGCCAAACCACCGGGCAGCCAACCGAAGCAGGCATTCGCGACGTCGACAAGCCGGCGTGCGATCGCGCCTTGGCTCATGATCGCCCCAGCGATCATGAAGAAGGGGATCGCCACCAACTCCTTCTTCTCGCCCAGCTGAACGACCCCCTCAATGAGGTTCACGTGGGTGGCGAAGTTCTGAAACGAGTCAAAGGTCGATGGGTCGACGGGGAACGCGGCGAAGCAAGACAGCGCCAACCCACCAATCACCACAAAGAGTGGCGAGCCCAAGAGCACAAGGCCGACCACCACGAGGATGATGAAAGCCCCACCACCCGCCATGGGCTCGGCCGTCGAGGCCAAGAGAGGAGCGCTGAGTAACCCACCCATCATCAGTGCATCCCCGGACCGGCGACCTCGGCCAGCTCACCGCGACGATACATCTGCAAGTCCTGGATCGCGCGCCCCAAGAACCGGAGTTCCATCAGGAGCAGGCTGACGCCCACTGGCAGCGACATCAGGACCTCGGGCAATTCAGTCGCCTCCAAGCGGCTGCCTGCGTCGATCCGCTCGGCCATGTAGTAGGCGGTGAGCACCAACAGCAGCCCGCAAAAGAAGAGCGTCACGCCTCCGCTGATGGCGTTGTAGAGCGGTAACAACCTTGGGGAGACGTTCTTGCGCACCGCGTCGACTTGAATGTGCCGCGCGTCCTTGGTGGCCATCGAGGCGCCGAGGAAGCCGACGTACATCAGCATCAGGTTCGAGAACTCACTCGCCCAGATGTAGCCCTCTTCGACCCCGAAGAGGAAGAAGGCGCCGATCAACACACCGCCCACCAGGGCTGAGGTCACCGCCAGCCATGCACCATCACGGGCCCCGATCAAGACCGCGGGGACGACCATGCCGACCAAGCCTATCAGACACACCCAGCGCGCAGGAACAACCTCGACCAACCAGAGGCCAGCGTAGGCCACTGCGACCAAAGCTAACGACGCGACGCACCGACGCCACCATGGTCCGGGCGCGTACACCTCCCCCTCAGCGAGGCTAGACCGCGCCCTCGTCCTCAACGCGAGCAGGCCCATGATGAACCCGACGCAACCAAGCATGAGCGGCGTGTAGAGCCCCGTGGTGCTCTCAACGACCCCATCCACCGCCTGTGCTGCGCTGATGGTGGCATACCCACGCATCTGCAGAATCAGCTTATCGAAGGCGTTGATCTCCGCGTGCATCTCGCGATGCACGATCTGGAGAAAGTAGGTCATCGTCATCACCAACAATGCGCCGGTGATGATCCCCTGCTCGATGCCGTAGATGAGCCGGTCGAGGCGACCGAGCGCCGTACGAGGCTCTGCGCTGGCTGTCTCGTTGGTCACTCGCGCTACCGATTCGACTCAAGGACCTTCAGTAGGGCCTTACCCTTGGCCGAAGTCTTCCCGAGGAAGTGACCACGTACACTGCTGGTCGCCTTCTTGAAGGCAGCCCGCTGGCCCGAACTCAACTCCTTCACATCGACGCCGGCCTTGGCGTACTCTTTCTTCAGCACCTTGTTCATCGCTCGAACCGCCGCCTTGCCCTTCTTCTCTTCCCCAGAGGGTACCTCGGTCAACAGCGCCTTCAGCTCGGGCGTCTGCTGATCAAGCCATGCGGAGCACCAGACGACGATCGCCGCTTGGTAGATGTGCGACGAGAGGGTCACGTACTTGATCTCTTTGTGCCACTGGGTGGCGTAAGCGTAGAGGAGGGTGTTGTCGTACCCGCTCACGACGCCGTTGGCCAAGCTTGAACTCACCTCACCCACGGAGATTGTGGCAGCTCCGGCGCCGAGCGCCTTGTACATCTCCACGTGCGGCATCGCGGGCTGCGACCGCATCTTCATCCCCTTCAGCTCACTCGGTGCGGTGAAGTGCTTCTCTTTCGACGCGAAGTGGCGGTAGCCATTCTCGCCCCACATATAGAACGTGAAGCCTTTCTCTGCGAGCAACTCGCGGATCATCGGCTTCGCGGCCTCAAGCGCCTTGTCCGCTGATGCATGACTGTCGAAGAGGTAAGGCAGCTCCGTTGCGTAGAGCTCAGGGACGGCCTGCCCAAGGGCGCCTGTCGAGACTGCGATCGCAGCTAACTGGCCCTTCTGGCATCGGCGGACGAGGCTCGCTTCACTGCCAAGCTTACCTCCAAGGTAGAGCTTCACCTTGAGCGCGCCCTTCCCCAGCTGGGCATCGGCCGCCTTCACCAGGCGCTTCTTTGTTCGGGACAAGAGCGCCGACCATGGCGTCCCCGAAGGCGCCACGGTGCCCATACGAGCTGTCGCTGTCTGGGCCTGTACTGCCGGCACCGCGAACGTAAGGCACGTCAAGCAGAGCGTCGCCCTGATAAGAATCGAGCGCATGAGCTATTCCTCCGGAAAGTAGATGTCGATCTCGTCCAGCAGGTCCTTCGCTTTACGCTGCTCCGCAGCATTCTCCGGCTTCAGATCTGGGCGACTGTCCAAGTCGAAGGCCACCACCTCATCGAGCATCTGCTTAAAGAGTGCTCGGTTACCGGCCTTTGCGGCGTTCATCGACGCGAGCAGCACCTTCGTAGCCAGGTAGTAGGGGGCCCCTTCAGCGGAAGCCATAAAGTGGCTCTGCGACTTCGGAAGGTCGCCACTAGGGAACGGGATCTTGGTGTAAAAAGCGCCGAAGTACCGGTCCGCTGCGTGATGGAAGAACCCCTTATCCAGGCTCTTTAGCAGCTCCATCATCGCGACGATGCGGTCCTTCTGATTCAGCACCTCCACGATGGAGGTTGCCAAGGCGTACTTGCCGAGGTTCGTGGCGTACCAGTACATGGCTCCTAGCGCCCCCTTGTCGAGCTGCTGCAGCGCGACCTTGTAAGGCTGTCGAGAGCAGAATTTGGACGCAAAGGCCGGGTAGAGCTGCCCCAAGCCGAGCTCTGCTTGGTCAGTACCCGAGCGAAGGTTGTCGATCATCTCCGTCTCGCGCTCCTCATCAAAGCGCAAGTGACCGTCCGCCAAGAAGTAGTGAGCGCGCGCCAGCTTCACACGCTGATCTGCACGGTTTGGATCGATGGCCAGCGCCTTTTGCCAGCTGTCGATGGCCACGCGGAGCTGACTCTCATCAGCGCGCTGCTCCCAAGCTGCGTCACCTTGCTTGATCAGTCCATCGGCGTCGCCCTTGGCGGTGGCAGGAGGGGTCAGGGAACCGCAGATACCAGATTGGCGACTGGCTCCACAGGCAACGACGCTCATTGCGAGCGCGCAGAGGGCGGTGAGGATCATGGCACGACGGAACAACATGCGGACTCCTAATCATCAGTATTCAGCGGGCGTGCGTCGCTAGCATGCTGCCTTCAAGACTGTCAACGAAGGCCTCTGGCCACACGACATCTCGGACCACGTACCCTCTCCTGAGCGCGGGCTTCGGATCATGGAACCAACCACCTCGAGGAAAGAGTCCGTCAAAATCTGGACGAGGTCCGAAGGTGGCCGGATGCTCGACTCATGAACGCCCCTCTCATCAAGCTCAGCGCACTGCTGTGTGCATCCCTAATGCTCTCGGCTTCAGGCGGCGAACCGCCCTCTGGGCAAGCTGGAAAATCGCCTACTATCAGGCACTTGGAGCATGTCCGCATCATCGCTCTAGACCCCGGCCACGGTGGTAAAAACAAGGGCTGCCTTGGTGTCGACGGCACGTACGAGAAGGTCGCGACCCTCGACATCGCAAAGCGCGTTCAGCGCATTCTCACCGAGGAGACCGATGCTGTTGGACTCCTTACCCGGCAAGATGATCGCTTTTTAGGGTTGCGCGAGCGGACGCGCGCAGCGAACCGCTGGGGCGCTGATGTCTTCCTCTCGATCCACCTCAACGCAGACCCTTACGGCGTCGGTCACGGGGTAGAGACTTGGTTCCTCTCGCCAGACTCAGCGGACGCTGAGGCACGGAACCTCGTCGCGGCAGAGGAGGCCGAGTACGGAGAGCACGACCACGAGGACACCGTGGAGAGCGAGCTCATCGACAGCATCATCCAGGACGCGACACATCGCGCCGCACAGGCTGCGAGTGAGGCACTGGCTGGCACGATCGTCAAACAGCTACACACTGTGACAAATGCGCCATTCCGTGGGGTCAAGCAAGCGCCGTTCGGGGTCCTTAAGGAGGCGACAATGCCTGCAATTGTTGTCGAATGTGGCTTCTTTAGCCACTGGAAAGAGGGCATCTCTCTCGTCGATCCCGCCTACACAGAGCGCATCGCCCGGGGCATCGTAGATGGGCTACTGGAGTACGATCGGCAGATCGGCGGTCGCCGAACGGCGATGGCTCCCTAACCCGTCGGCATTGTCGAGACCCCTTCGGAAGTGATAGATTCGGACGAAGGGAAAGCATTCATGTGGTCTCGCGCTGCGTAAAGCAGCCTATCTAGCGATGGCTCCATTCACCCTGGAGAGCAACGCCGAGATGACGCAACCTCAGGTCGATTACGAGCGAATCTATCGCGCCGTGCCGCTCTTCGCTGACCTCAACGAGGAGGAGCTGGACCGTATCTTGTCCATCTCCCGCCTGTTCCGTGTGGAAGCGAACACGTCTCTGGTCGTCGAGGGCGAATCTGGGACCGGCATGTATGTCCTCGTTAACGGCAGCGCACAAGTCACGGTGCGAGCGGGCGACGAGCGCGAGACGATCTTGGCCGTGCTCAACCGCGGCGATGTCATCGGGGAGCTGAACTTGATCGACACCGCCCCCCACTCGGCGACGGTGACCTGCCTTGAGCCGAGCACCCTCTTCCACATGGACACCAGGGCCTTCAACACGCTCCGCGCCGAGCACTGTCAGGCAGCGTACAAAGTGCTCCGCGCCACGGCTCCGATCATCTGCGACCGACTCCGGCAGATCAACGAGCGAATCGCGGGGATCTTCGTAGACCCTGAGCGCTCGATGGCGGAGATCGCCCGCGAGCGACGAAAAGCCCTCGACGACAGCAAGGCTTCACTGTGAGCCAGGCCACCGACGCACTGACGGACGCGAAAGCGATCAGCAGGCTGGTCGACGTCCTCCCTATGTTCGCCGAGCTCAGCGCTCGAGAGCGAGGGATCCTCGCAGGAGTGTTCTCCTGCCGACGTATCGAACATGGAGACGCGCTCTGCCGCGAGGGTGATCGCGGGCAGTCATTCTTCATCGTCGCCAAGGGCATCTTGGAGGTCTACAAGGAACTCCCTGATGGTCGTCGAGAGAAGCTCGCCGAGATTGGCCCAGACAACCTCGTCGGCCAGGTCGCGCTCATCGACGGCAAGCCGCGCAGCGCCAGCTGCCTGGCTCGCGGGCCCGTCATCGCCCTAGAGTGCACGCGCGACGACTTCAGCCGGCTATTTCAGTCAGGGAGCCCGTTCGCGCTGAAGATCATCGATCGCGTCGTGGTCGATCTCGCAAAGCGCCTGCGTGAGGCAAATCGTCAGCTGCACGAACTCTACAGCAATCCGACGGACACGTTGCGGCTCCTCGAGCAAGCGGCCCTCGATATTCAGCAGACGATCAGCGCTTAGCCCACCAGTAGGCCGTCTAGGTGCGCATGGTCATTGTGTCGCTTGAGGATCGGGATCCGACCACCGAAGCGAAACTCACAGATCCCAGTGGGGTCGACCCAGAGGTGCCGAAAATTCTGCACCGGGAGGCCGATAAAGCGACACAGGTAGGTCAAGATCGCGAATCCGTGGCTGAGGACCAACACTCGCTGCCCCGCGTGCGCTGCCCGGAGTTCGTCGAGCCGACCGCACATCCGGGCTTGGACCTCACCAAGGCACTCGCCTTCCGGCGGGCGCCATGATTGAGGCTCATCCTGCCAGCGAGCGCGCTCCTCTGGCATGCGCTCGAACAGCGCACCAAGATCCTGCCCCTCCCACTGCCCGAAGGACATCTCGCGCAGGTCCTCAGAGATATTGAGTTCGAGGTCTCGTCCCTGAAGCACGATCTCCGCGGTCTCCCGCGCGCGCGACAAATCTGATGACCACGCCGCATCAAAACCGGTCGATGCGAGCCGCTCGGCGAGCGCCACGGCCTGTGCACGCCCCTCATCTGCGAGCGGAACATCGGTCTGTCCCTGACACACGCGTCTCCGGTTCCAGGCCGTTAATCCATGGCGAACGAGGTAAAGCTCCATGTGCCCAGTGTGGGTCTCGGTAAGGGCCTCGGCAAGCAGAGACGGAATATCGGCGCCAAGCTGCGCCTTGACACCGCGAGACTCGGAGGGCTTTAGTTCCCTCCTTACCGCGCTGGCGTGCCGCCTTCGCCATGCCGTCAGCGACTCCCCTGCGAGAGCCCGGAGAACACATGCACCGCACCGCAACGGTCGCGCTCGCCGCGATCTTGACGCTCACTCTCTTCACAGAGACCTCCCACGCCAAAGTCGACAAGGCCATGCTCCAACGAGCGATGGCGACGCTTGAGTTCGGCGCCAAATCCGGCGACTTCACAACACGTGCCATGGCGCTTGAGGGCTTGGGTCACGGCGTAAAGAAGAAGGCGCTCCCGCTCGTCAAGGAGGGGACCGAGGATCCTCAATGGCAGGTTCGTCGCGCCGCGATCAGCGCGCTCCTGACCATGAAGGACTCCGCATGGAAGGGCGCCCTCGTGACCGCCATGCAGTCTGAGAACCTGCAGGCCGAAAGCGAAGTGCTCCCACTGATGCAGCCCCTCGGCGTGAAAAAAGCTGTCTCCTTGATGCAGGGAGCGCTGAACGACAAAGAGTTCCCTAAGCCCGAGCGCTATGCAGATGCGCTGAAGGCTGTCGGTGGAGACCTGATGGTCGCCGCGTACAAGATGGGCTTGAAGCTCCGCAACAAGGACGCACAAGCCGCCTTCGCATCAAACCTCGCCGGCCTCCCGATCCCGGATGCACTGCCACTCTACAAGGCGATCCTCGCGAAGCAGGTCCCGTCTGTTCAGGGGGCTATCCTGGACCACGTCCTGAAGAGCGAGACGACAGAGGACCTCGGCTTCCTGGCCAAGCTGCTCAAATCGAAAGACGAAGCGGTCGCATTCAGGGTCGCAGTGGCCCTTGGCCTGCGTGGAAACGCGAAAGGGAAGAAGCTCCTCCTAGAGGCGATCACGGGCGATAACCGAGACAAGAAAGTGATGGCCCTCAAGGCCATCCGCACCATCGCAACACGCGACGTGTTCCCTCACCTGAAGGCGATCGTAAAGAACCCGAAGTCCGATATTGAGCTCCTCACGGCGGCCTACGCCGTCTACGCAGAGCAGCGCTATGACAAGCTGGCGAAGCACTTGGACAAGCGGATCGCGGAGAGCACCGAGCTCGAGCAGCGCGCGGCTGCCGTGCGCATCATCGGCCGAGTGAAGGGCAGCGCAGCACTTGACACCCTCCATCGCTTACTTGGTGACGGCGCCGCAATCGTCCGCGCCGAGGCCGCGAAGGCGATCGGAGATATCGGCCATCGCATGAGCCTAGACGTGGTCGCGAGCGCCCTCGATAGAGAGTCCCAGACCGACAGCAAGATCGCCCTCATCGAGACGCTCGGGGCGATTCGGGATCCAAAGGTCGCGAACCGACTCCAGATGTACGTCTACGATCCTTCACCCGATGTGCGGCGCGCCGTCGTCAACGCCCTCGTGGCCATTCGGCATGCGGACGCCGCGCCGATTCTTGACCAGTTCCTGCAGAACGAGCGTGACGCTTCAATCCGTCGGACCGCGCTCTTTGGGCTCCTCCAGCTTGGCCCGAAGCGCTACTTCACCGCATTTCAGCGCGCCATTGGGTGGATCGGTGCCGATGAAGTCGACTCACTCGTCTCGACACATAAAGCCGCCATGCTGGCTCACCTCCAAATCGCGCTAAGCAGCGACCGCGCGGAGCTGCGGAAGGTCGCCTTTGGCGCACTGGTGCACCTCTCAAAGGGGCAGCGCACCAAACTCTACGGAGAGCTGGCGCTCAAGAGTACATTCCGCGACCTGCGGGTCTCGGCGATCAACGCGCTGGTCGAACTCCAGGGCAAGAAGGCCTCCGATGTTCTTACGGGCCTCGTCGACGACCGAGAGCTGGAGGTCCGAGTCGCTGCGCTAGAGCAGCTAGGGGCCTTGAAAGACAAGCGAATCACCCCAAAGCTCTACCAGCTTCTCAACGCGTCTGAAGAGCGCGTCCGGGTTGCATCTGCCGCCGCGCTGCTCCGACTCTAAAGTTCGGCGCTGGCGCCAACTTCCCTCTGCGCTTATCCTTTGCCGCGGAAGGAAGTCAGGAGCACCGATTGAAGCTCTGCGATATTGAGGTAAACATGCGCTGGATTCTCCTGAGCGTCGCGATGGTGACGCTCACCACGGTCGCCTCCTGTAACTCGGTCCCGGTCTCGGGTCTCGAGAAGAGCTTCTCGTTGCAGGTCAGTCAGACCTACGACACTGGCGATCCTGTAAAGATCGACTTCTTGTGGGTGATCGATAACAGCGCGTCGATGTGCCAAGAGCAGGTCGGCTTGGCTGCGAGCTTCAAGGACTTCACCGACAAGCTCATCGACCAATTCGAGCTCGACGCTCAAGTCGGCGTGGTGACCTCAGACATGCACTGCGACCCTCAGAATCCTCAGATCCACGCGTCGATGGGGCAATTCTCTCGTAAACCCGCGGAGAGCTTCCCACCAAGCTGTCATCAACAAATTCGCTACGCCTGCACCGCGGACGATGACTGCCGTGGTCTGGACGGCTACAACTACGGTCAGAAGGGCGCCGCTTGCACGGCCGACACCGAGTGCGGCGACGGCGAAGAATGCATTCTAGAGGTCGACGGCACAGGGACCTGTCAGGGGATCTGGACCTGCGAAGGGGCGGGTAACCTCCCTGCGCTGTGTATCGAGAACCCGAACGGGACGACCAACACCAGCTGTAAGCGCCTTTGCACCGAAGACGAACAGTGCCAAACGCTCTTCGGGGATCCCCGCTACACCTGCCAAAACCTGTCGACGACTCAAAATGTAGGTGGCTGCCTCTTGCCGCCGGACACAGTGGGCTGCCCCTCCGAACTCCCGCCGTTTTTGACCTCCGCGGACTTGGACCTCTTCCCATGTTTGGCGACCGTCGGCGTGAATCAGCTGAAGTGCTACAACTACGAGCAAGGGCTCGCGGCGGGCCTCGCGGCCTTGGACCCCTCGGACCGCAACTACATCTCAACCAACATCGAGTGCTCCGAAGAGCTCCCCTGTCCAGAGCCGAAGACAGACCGATGGAACGAAGCCGCTAAGACCAACTGGGGGCTCAATGACACGTCAGAGCGGTGCACAGACCCCTCAGCTTGCAAAGACAAGGGCGGCCAAAACTGTGTCTGCAACCACGTCAGTCACCTAGAGTGCGTCGATGGACGATGTCGCGGCCCCAACTACGGCTTCCTCCGCGATGATGCCTACCTCGTGATCGTGTTCGTGTCCGATGAGGACGACTGCTCCGCGCAGACCGAGATCGGGGAAGACTATTATGACCAATGTGGACTCCTCGACATCCTGAAGAAGCAGCCTGGGGACTCCGACAAGGGAGGCCCGCTGGTCAACGTCAGCTCTTACGTGAACCGCTTCAAGTCACTGAAGTCCGACCCTTCGCGTGTCATCGTCGCGGCCATCGCCGGAGACGCAGTCCCGAAAACCCCCGAGCAAGTCGCAGCCAACATCGCCCCTAGCTGCGCCACGTGCTCCGTCACGGGCGAGGCGTGCGACGTCAACTGGAACATTCAGGAAAAAAAGTACGTCCACACCTGCTCCGCAGTGACCTGTAGTGATGGCACGTGCGGCAACACTGAGGTCACCTGCAGCGCTGACGGCGACTGCTCAAATGGCTGCATGAGCCCGAGCGGCCAGCCCCTCAACATGGAGGATGAGAACCAACAGGACCCGCTGTGTAAGTGCCTGAACGCACCGGCCTCTTTCTCCGTCTCCGATTACGACGACACAGACTCTGACACCGCGCTTGCGCTGCAGGAGGCTTTCGCGACGGACTTCGCTGCATGCATGCAGGAGCAGTACCTCGACTCCAAAGGCAACGAAGAGACCTACGACTGTTACAGCTCGTCTTACATCTGCTCGTCAGACGCGGGGATCGCCGACTGGGGAGCTCGCTACCTCGAACTCGCAGAGCGCTTCGGTCCGAACGGTATCTTCACGAACATCTGTGACGGCGACCTGACCCCTGCCCTCACGACGATCGCGAACAACATCATCAACATCGTCAATAAGATCTGCCTGCCAAAGCAGCTCGCAGACGTGAACAGCATCTTGGTGACGAAGACCGTGGTGCAGAAAGACGAAGATGGTATCCCCTTGAAAGATGCGATCTCGGAGTCCTTCATCACCCAGCGAATGGGGTGCTTGGTCAACGACGCTTGCGTCCCAGTGGCCGAGGCGAACCCGGCCGAAGCGTGTGTGCCATGTGGCGATGAGGTGTTGCAGACGATGCTCCTCGGTGAAGAGCGCGACTACGTGCTCGTGCCTGGTGGCGAAGACTGCAAGATCGACGGGGAAGAACATCAGGCTGTGAAGTTTAACGTCGCCCCGGCGACGGGTGAGACGGTCTACATCTCGTTCAGCGCCGATCCCGAACTCGACCTTTAGGAGATCTGAGATGCGCTCGTGCATCGCGGCTCTCGCAGTCGGCTGCATGCTGTCTGCGGGCTGCGCAACCGCCTCATCATGGCGAGACGCTATCCCCAAAACGGCGACCCTTGAGGTCTCCAATCGCACCAATGAAGTGCGACAGGTTGTGGTCCGCGGCGCCAGTGAGGGCTCCGTCGACCCCGGCACGCGGCGACGTTTTCGCTGGCTAGCGCCTGGCCCGGCGGACATCACGGCGCTGGCCAAGCAAGCGACGACTGAAACACACCGAGTACAACTCATCGGAGGCGAGACCTCCCTCTGGGAGATAGGCACCTCACTGCCCTCCCCCCCCACACTCGGAGACCTCAAGGTCACAAACCAACTGAAGCGCCCCGTGGCTCTCACGGTTTCCGGCGCACCTCAGGGCGTCGTCCTTGCGGGAGATACGCGCTCCCTCAGGGACCTCGAGACCGGTGACGTCACGGTCACAGCCTTGGCCGACGAGACAGGGCTCCACCTGAGCCACACGGTGACGATCTCCGAGGCCTCAGAGGTCAGTTGGACAATCAACGCACCAACTGGCCAAGCGCTGGTGATTAACGACAGTGCCGAGTACATGTCGCTGCTCCTCGATGGACGAGAGCTTGGTCACATTCTCCCCGGAGATCAGCGAGAGGTCACGGACATCGCGGTGGGCGAGCACACCTTTACTGCCATCAGTGTGGGGAACTCGGTCGCTCGTCATCACAGCTTCACGCTCCAGCCCGAGGTCCCTTACACCTGGTCTCTCTCAGCGGAGCGCGGGACCATCGAGATCGTGAACCGCAGCGGTGAAGCACTGACAGTGCAGCCCGTGACAGGTCATGAAGTGCTCCAAATCGACGCCGGTATGAGTGCAAAGCTCACGGACATTCCCCCGGGCGCCCGCACGCTGAACGCCGTCGGCCTGACCAGTCAGATGCCCTACGAAGAGCTATTCAATGTGCGCCCCGGTCAGCAAGTCCGCTGGCACGTCCAGCCCATAGCGACAACGATTCGAGTGGAGAACACCACGCGGCGCCCCCTGGAGCTCTATGTAGACGGGGCATGGCAAGCCCAGGTCGAGGCTGGCAGCGCACGCATCGTGGGTAACCTGGGCCCTAAAGAACACGCACTCGTTGCCGTATCGCCAGACGGGCGAACTGTCTTCCGTCACACGGTTCAACCCCCTGCCCTACGCTCCGCGACATGGCGCATCCAAGCCCAGGCCGCCAGTTGTCGCGTCGAGAACGCACGCGGTACGGCCGTGATGGTCTTCGTCGATGGACGAGGGCTCGGTGAAGTTCCCGCCGGACAGACACTCACCTTTACCGGTCTCGAGGTCGGTACGCGCCTCTTGGAAGCCGTCGATTTAGTCACCGGTCGCACCCTGAGTAAGCGCGCACGCCTCTCGGCTGATACAGACGCCACTCCACCCACTGAGTGGCTGCTCACCGCCCCAACAGGCACCTTGGTCGTCACCAATCGCTCTTCAGAGCCCCTGCTCACGGAAGGCGAACTGACGGTGATCTCCGACGTCCTCGTGCCCGACGCAACAGTCACGTTCCAGCTCCCCACAGGTGCGGCCTCAGTGAGGCTGATCGGTGAGATGAGTGGCGTCGCACACAGCCGTGATTTCCAAGTCGCGCTCGGCGCAGTGACCACCTGGGAGGTCGGAACCGCGACAGGGCACCTCGTGGTCGACAATCGCTTGAAGGAGCCCCTTGAGCTGAGTATCGATGGCCAGGATGCCGCGACAGTCCGACCCGGCGCCTCTTTTCGTTCAGGGGCGCTGCCCGCAGGACCGCATACGCTCGTCGCATCGGGGAGCAAGTCGGGCATTCGACACACGGCACGAAGAATGGTCGGCCCCCGTAGCGAGGCGCGCTGGACCTTGCAACCCGAGGCCGCCCGCCTAGTGGTCTCAAACGGCAGCAGTGAAGCGGTCTCTGTTCGAATTGATGGCCGCCCCTATGGCCGAATTGAAGCCGAGTCTCGCGGCGGAATCGGGGCGTTGGTCCCGGGCACTCGACAGGTCGATATCCACGGCCTGACAAGCGATTGGCAACGCTCCATGTCCCTCACCCTCCTCAGCGGAGGAACCGAGGTGATCGAGCTTGAGGCGCCGACGGCGGTCTTAGTCATTGAGAACCAGTCAGGAGAGCCCTTGAGTGTCATGACCGATGACATCAAGGCGGTCACCCTTGAGCCCGGATCACGAACGCCGATTAACGTCGCAGCTGGAAAACGGAAGGTCACGGCGACGGCGCAAACGTCTGGCCACACACAGACGTTCGATATCGCGCTCGCAGTGGGGCAGTCACATCACCTTGAGATTCGTCGGGCGCGGGCGCGACTCCTCGTCCTTAACCGAAGTGAGATCACGCAGACCGTCCGTTTAGCCGATCGGGTGCTTGGCGAGGTCGCGCCGAAGAGCGAAACCCTCTTCGACGACCTGCAGCCTGCACACTGGTGGCTCACGGCCTATGGGCCGAACGGGCAATTGACCCACTCCGAGCACCGCAGTGTCGCGCCCGGAGAGACGCGCGCCTGGGTCCTGTCGCAGAAGATTCACACGAAAAAAACCCCGTAATCGGCCGACTGAAGGGGATCCTAAGACAACTTGGGAAAAGAAGGGGTTGACCGACGCGCAGTCGGCATTAACTTCCGCGGCGACGACGTGCTTCACGCCAACACAGGCGTCCAAAGAGAGCACGCCCACAGCCAACTGGAGCCAAGAACATGGGCAAAATCATCGGTATCGACCTGGGAACCACTAACTCCGTCGTCTCTGTCATGGAGGGTGGTGAGCCTAAGATCATCCCTAACCAGGAAGGCGCTCGAACGACGCCCTCCGTGGTCGCTTTCACGGACAGCGAAGAGGTGCTGGTCGGTCAGATCGCACGCCGCCAGGCCGTGGTGAACCCTGAGCGGACGCTCTTCTCAGTGAAGCGCCTCATCGGGCACCGTTACGCCGAGGTCAAAGAGGAGTCCAAGCGCCTCCCTTACTCCGTCGTGAAAGCGGGAAACGGAGACGCCCACATTGAGGTCGACGGCAAGCAGTATTCACCTCCTGAGATCTCAGCGAAGGTGCTGACTAAGCTGAAAGAGGCCGCCGAGAAGTACCTGGGTGAGACCGTCACCGAGGCCGTCATCACGGTCCCCGCATACTTCAACGACAGTCAGCGTCAGGCCACGCGCGACGCCGGCAAGATCGCGGGGCTCGACGTCAAGCGCATCATCAACGAGCCCACTGCGGCGGCCTTGGCTTACGGCTTGGACAAGAAAGAGGGGGAGACGGTCGCAGTCTACGACTTCGGCGGCGGCACCTTTGACGTCTCGATCCTTGAGGTCGGTGACGGCCTCGTCGAGGTGAAGTCCACCGCAGGTGACAGCCGCCTCGGTGGAGATGACGTCGACAACACCATCGTCGACTGGCTGATGGAGACCTTCAAGTCCGAGCAAGGCATTGACCTCAGCGCAGACAAGATGGCGCTTCAGCGGCTCCATGAGGCTGCAGAGAAGGCCAAGATCGAGCTCTCCACAGCGGTGGAGACGGAGATCAACCTGCCCTTCATCACCGCAGACAACACGGGGCCGAAGCACCTCGTCGTGAAGCTACCTCGCGCGAAGATGGAGCAGCTCGCGGACGACGTGTTTCAGCGCACAATCGAGCCTTGTCGACGCGCGCTCAAGGACGCAGGGCTCGGCGCCGATGGTGTCGACGAGGTCCTCTTGGTGGGTGGTTCAACGCGTATCCCTCGTGTCCAGGCCCTCGTGGAGGAGTTCTTCAACCGCGAGACGAACCACTCCGTGAACCCGGACGAGGTTGTGAGCCTCGGTGCAGCCGTCCAAGGCGGCGTCCTCGCTGGCGACGTTACTGACGTGCTGCTGCTCGACGTGACGCCCCTATCTTTGGGTATCGAGACTCAGGGTGGGATCATGACGGTCCTCATCCCTCGAAACACCACCGTGCCAACCAGGAAATCACAGATCTTCTCAACGGCAGAGGACAACCAGCCGGCAGTGACCGTCCACGTCCTTCAGGGTGAGCGAAAGATGGCGACGGACAGTCGTACACTCGGCCAGTTCAACCTCGACGGCATCCCACCGGCGCCCCGAGGTGTGCCTCAGATTGAGGTCACCTTCGACATCGACGCCGACGGCATCGTCCATGTGTCTGCGAAGGACAAAGCTACAAGCAAAGAGCAGTCGATCAAGATCACGAGCTCAAGTGGCCTCTCTGATGACGACATCGATCGCCTCGTGAAGGAGGCTGAAGAGCAGTCAAAGGACGATGAGGCGCGCGCCGAGATGGCCGAGCTAAAGAACAAGCTAGACTCGATGGCTTACCAGGTGGACAAGCAGATCAAGGAGATGGGCGACCAGCTGGAAGACGAGGACAAAGCCGGCCTTGAAGAGGCGGTCACGGCAGCACGTGAGGCGGTCAAAGGCGACGACAAGGATGCCCTTGAGGCAGCCCAGAAGACGCTCGAAGAGCGCGCTCACAAGCTCGCTGAGAAGGCCTACTCCCAGGCCGCTGGCGCCGCAGAGGGTCAGGCTGATGCCTCACAAGGCGGTGACGGTGACACCGACGGTGATGACGACGTCATCGACGCGGAGTTCGACAGTCAGTAGCACAGGTCACGCTGCTCCGACGGGCGATAACGCCACCGGAGCAGCGTGCAGCGTGAACACGCATCTTCGGGGAGCCAGTGACTTCACAGGCACTTGGCCTCTTCAAGGTGTTGGTGCGCTCTCGCCCTACTGAGGGACGCTTCCCGGGTTAAGCGCAGTCGGCAACCTTTAGCAGCTCACCAGAGCTGATGACCTTCCGTGCGGACTCAAAGTCCCGATAGAAGGGGCGGTCTTCCGTCACAGGTGGGATGCACTCTGCGAGGCGCTCAACGGCAGCTTGTACACCACGACCTGCACTCAACCCGCGCTGTCGAATACCCTCTTGGGCCACGACCGCTTCGATTGAGAGGATGTGCTCCAGGTGGTCTGCGACCATCTCAAGGTGACGCGCCGAGATCATGCCCATGGAGACATGGTCCTCACGATCCGCCGAGGTCGGGATCGTGTCGACGCTCTTCGGCTGACAGAGCGCGCGGGACTCACAAACAAGCGCCGCTGCGGTCACCTGCGCCATCATAAAGCCACTGTTCAGGCCCGAGTTGAGGGCCAGAAACGGAGGCAGACCGCGGTTCAAGCTCGGATCGACCATTTGAGCGAGCCGACGCTCAGCGATCGAGCCCAGATCGGTCAGCGCCATCGTCGCGACGTCGAGCGCTGCTGCCACAGGCTGCCCGTGAAAGTTGCCACCGGATTGAATCCTCCCGTCCGGGAGGATCAGGGGGTTGTCTGTCGCAGAGTTGAGCTCAATATCGAGCACGCCCTCCACGTACGCCAAGAGGTCACGGGTAGAGCCGTGGACTTGGGGCATGCAGCGAAGTGAGTACGCGTCTTGTACTTCACTGCAATCATGATGGCTCTCAATAATGGGGCTTTCTTCAAGCAAGGCGCGGAGGTGCGCAGCAGAGGCCTGCGCTCCTGGGTGTGGCCTTGCGTCGACGATGGCTTGATCGAACGGTCCCGCAGAGCCCTTTAGAGCCTCCAGGCTCATCGCGCCGGTCACATCGGCTGTCTTCGTCAGCATCAGCGCGCGCTCTAGGACCAAAGACCCTATCGCGAGCATCCCCTGGGTACCGTTGATGAGCGCGAGCCCCTCTTTCGCGCCTAGCGTGAGCGGCGCGAGGCCCACGGCCTCTAAGGCTTCATGCCCCTCCAGGGTTTCGCCCTTATATTCAGCGGGGCCGTCACCGATCAGCGTCAAGGCGAGGTGCGCGAGTGGTGCCAAGTCACCAGAGGCTCCCACCGACCCCTTAGACGGGATGACGGGGTGAACACCCGCGTTCAAGAGCGCGAGTAGCCGCTCGACGACGATCTCACGTACACCTGAGTAACCGAGGCATAAGACATGGGCACGCAGGAGCATCAACGCTCGGGTCGCTTCACGAGACAAGGGCTCTCCGACACCGACAGCATGCGACCGAATCAAGCGATGCTGCAATTCGCTCAGGTCCTCGTTTGAGATCCGGGTCTCGGCCAACGCACCGAACCCTGTGTTAATCCCGTACCGAGCCACTGCCGTATCCTCTAGGAAGCCATCGACGACGGCGCGTGCGCGACGAAGCGCAGCGCGGCCCGACGGACCGATTTCGACCGGTACCTGATGGCGGGCAACGGCGACCACGCTTGCAATATCAAGCGCTTCACCAACTTGGACGCATTTTGTAGTGCTCATGGCGGGCAGCTTGTCCGAGACGAGGTGGCGGCGCAAGGCGTTCGTGCTCGACGAAGGCCGCCGCGTGGGCTAGGTTCCGCCCCGCCAGCGAGGAGGTCCAACATGGCGTTCAAAGTAGCCGTGATCGGCGGTGATGGGATCGGTCCCGAGGTCATCACTGAAGGAATGAAGGTGCTCTCTGAGGTCGCAGGGGCAAACGCCTTCGATTTCGATCTGCTGCCCTACTCCGCCGACTATCTTCTTGAGCATGGACGCTCGATGCCCGACGGAGAGCTCGATCGTTTCTCCCGGGAGTATGACAGCATCTACCTAGGTGCCCTGGGTGACCCTCGCGTGCCAGATATGCGACACGCCGCAGACATCCTGCTGGGCGCACGCCGTGAGCTTGATCTCTACATTAATCGGCGCCCCGTAAGGCTCTTGGACGAGAACCTGTGCCCACTTAAAGGTCGCAAGACGGGTGATATCGACATCGTCATCTTCCGTGAAAACACGGAGGGGGCATACGCCGGTGTCGGTGGTCTCCTCAGGCAAGGCACCGAGTACGAGATCGCGATCACTGAGATGATCGCGACATACCGATGCACTGAGCGGATCATCCGTGCTGCCTTCGAATACGCACGAGACCACAACCGCGCCACGGTCTGTATGGCCTCGAAGCATAATGCTATCCCAGCCGCTCACGGGCTGTGGTCGCGTGTGTTTCAGCAAGTGGCCGCGGACTATCGCGACATTGAGCCCTTTGAGCTCTTCGGTGATGTCGCCGCCATGGAGCTCGTGCGCGATCCCACCCGGTTCGACGTGATCGTCACCTCGAACCTGCTTGGTGACATCCTGAGCGACTTGGCCGCTCAAGTCGTCGGGGGAATTGGCCTGGCTCCCTCAGCGAACGTCCACCCGGGCAGGACCTCACTTTTTGAGCCTGTCCACGGCTCCGCACCCGATATCGCGGGACAAGGGGTCGCCAACCCGTTGGCCGCGATCCTGACAGCAGCCATGCTGGCCAGCCACCTCGGCCTGAAGCCTGAAGCTGCGCGCATTGTCGAAGCAGTCAATTGCGTGATCGCCGAGGGAGAAACGACCCGAGATCTGGGCGGCTCGCTCAACACTCAGCAAGCGGGCGACGCCGTCTGCGCTCGTTTGAGATAGCAGACAACAGCAGCGGGGCGGACGCGGCTTTGGGCCTGCCCGCCGCCCATGATAAGAACGGCCTCGCAAGAACCTACGATTGGTGAGGAATCCATGAATCGACTGTCCAAAGACCTGGTTATCGTCGCTGCGAAGCGCACCCCCTTCGGTGAGTATGGAGGCGGCCTTAAGTCACTCTCTGCCACGGCTCTGGGTGTCGAGGCGTCTAACGCCGCGTTAAACGATGGTGGCGTCGATCCAAGTGACATCGACGCGGTCATCTTTGGCAACGTGATGCAGACATCGAAAGATGCGATCTACCTCGCCCGGCACATCGGCCTGAAGGTGGGTGCACCTCAGGCCACCCCAGCGCTCACGCTCAACCGTCTGTGCGGCTCGGGCTTCCAAGCCGTCGTCAGCGGCGCGCTCGAGATCCTGACCGGCCAGGCCGAGACCGTCCTCTGCGGTGGTGCTGAGTCCATGAGTCAAGCCCCTCACGTGCTCTACGGTGCACGCTGGGGGCTGAAGCTTGGTCAAGCCCCCATGGTCGACTCACTGTGGGAATCACTTTACGACCCGTACGCCGAGATGCCGATGAGCGCGACGGCTGACAAGCTCGCAAAAGAGCACGGGATCACACGTGAGGACGCCGATGAATTCGCCGCGCTGAGCCAGCTCCGCTTCGCCGCTGCACAAGAGAACGGTGCCCTGAGTGGAGAGCTCGCCCCTGTCACGATTTCAAGTCGCCGTGGTGACACGGTCATCGATAAAGACGAGCACCCGCGTGCCGGGTCCACCGTCGAGAAGCTCGCAAAGCTGCGCACTGCCTTTGGTAAAGAGAGCATCATCACAGCTGGTAACGCCTCAGGCATCAACGACGGCGCCGCGGCGATGGTGTTGACGACCGCCGAGAAGGCAAAGAGCCGAGGTTGGAGTCCGATCGCACGCCTGGTCTCCTGGGGCGTCGTGGGCTGTGATCCCACGACGATGGGGATTGGCCCAGTCGGCGCGATGCAGAAGGCGCTCGCGATGGCCGATCTCGGGCTCGAGGATATGGACATCATCGACGTCAATGAGGCGTTCGCTCCCCAATACCTGGCCGTCGAGAAGGTCATGGGCTTGGATCGAGAGAAGACAAACGTCAACGGCGGCGCCATCGCTGTGGGCCACCCGCTCGCTGCGTCCGGTGCGCGTATCACGATGCAGGTCGCTTACGAGCTCAAGCGCCGTGGCGCTCAGCTTGGAATGGGCTCCGCATGTATCGGTGGCGGCCAGGGTATCGCTGTGCTGCTCGAGGCGGTCTAGCCGTGAACGAGCTGCCAGAGAACGGAGACATCATCCACGATTGGAACCGCGTCGGGTTCGCGGGACCACTCGCTGACCACGGCGTCACCCTGCTCGACGAGACGCTCCGAGACGGCATCCAGTCGCCCAGCGCAGTCGATCCTCCCATCGAGGACAAACAAGCCCTCTTGCGGTTGATGGATCGGCTCGGGATCGAGTTCGCTGACATCGGTCTTCCTGGCGCCGGTCGGCGCGCCATCGAGGATGTCGAGTCGCTGGCGACCCTCATTCGAGATGAGAACCTCTCCATCAAGCCTTCTTGCGCTGCGCGGACCCACCCAAACGACATCCGACCCATCATCGAGATTTCACAGCGCACGGGGGTGGAGCTCGAGGTCCTGACCTTCTTGGGCTCAAGCCCGATTCGTCAGTACTCGGAGAGCTGGGACCTCGGACGCATGGAGCGCCTCGTCGCCGAGGCCGTGAAACTCTCAGTGGACGCAGGCCTCCCCACAGGCTTCGTCACCGAAGACACCATCCGATCAGCGCCGGACTCGCTAGAACGACTGTTTAAGACAGCGATCGACCATGGCGCACGTCGACTCATCCTATGCGACACGGTGGGCCACGCCACACCCGATGGCATCAAGGCCCTCGTGAGCTGGTGCCGTGAGCTCGTCGACACCACGGGCGTCGATGTCGGACTCGATTGGCACGGACACAACGACCGGGGCCTCGCGTTGGTCAACAGCTTGTTCGCTATCCAATACGGATGTGATCGAGTTCACGGCACGGCGCTTGGAATTGGCGAGCG
Source organism: Myxococcota bacterium (assembly GCA_049602155.1). GTDB lineage: Bacteria > Myxococcota_A > UBA9042 > PHBI01 > JBMYRH01 > JBMYRH01. Next base: position 49,753 of record JBMYRH010000004.1, read on the forward strand.
TGTTGGGAACTGCCCGATGGACGTCTTGCTTGTGAACCTCAAGCTATTGGGAATGATCGACAACGATCTCTCCGCGCTCATGAGCTACTGCCGCGCAGCGAGCCTCGCGACGCGAACCGACATCCCGCGCAACTACCCGGTCATCGGCGACGACGCGTTCCGTACGGCAACAGGCGTGCACGCTGCAGCAATCGTCAAGGCCAAACGTAAGGGCAATGACTGGCTGGCCGATCGCATCTACTCCGGTGTCCCGGCTAGCATGGTTGGAAAGCAACAGGTCATCGAGGTCGGCCACATGAGCGGCGAGTCAAACGTCGTCGCGTGGCTTCAAGCACACGGTTACCAGCCGCTCCCATCGCTCGTCGCCGAGATCTTTCGGGCCGCAAAAGGCGCTAACCGAACACTCCACGACGACGAAATTGAAGGAATCGTGCTCCGCTTCGCCTCCGCTCCGGCAGACGCATAGAGCACACACTGAGGCTATTACCCCCCTCCCCTGTCGTCCTATGACCGCGTCCTCTCCCTAGTCACTCATCGAGCGACAAAAGGGGCTTTTCCCGTGTCCTCCAAGCGACGCGTGGTCCGATGCCCCACTTGAATCATCCAGGTCGGACGCATGAGGCCACTGCAGCCCTTCGTCCTTGACCCACCACAGTCACCAGTCTAGGTTCGCCCGCCGTCCGCATAATTATAGGTCGCGCGCGCGCTCGCACACGCGATCTAGGTCCTGCCATGCCGTCCAAGCGAGGGTCACCGTGAGAGACACGAACCGCGTCATGTCCGACCGACTGAAGAAGGTCGACGCGCTCCGCGAATCAGGAATCAATCCGTACGCCAATGGCTTCGAGCCGCGCGATCTCTGCGCTGCAGTGCTCGCCACCGCAACCACGACGACGCCCCCCGATATGGGAGAACTCGCCGACGACGCAGAGCGATTCACAGTGGCCGGCCGGGTCATGGCTAAGAACAAGATGGGCAAGGCGATGTTCCTTCGCGTGCGAGACCGTTCGGTTGGGGTCGACCCCGACGGTCCACGTACGCTGCAGATCTACGCCAAGCGAGACATCTTGGGCGAGGAAGCCTTCGCGCAGCTTAAGGCTGTCGACATCGGCGACTTTATTGGCCTTGAGGGCCCCCTGTTCTCTACCCGTACTGGCGAGCCGACGCTGATGGTGCGTGACTTCACGTTGCTCACGAAGTCGGTGCGGCCGCTCCCCGAGAAGTTCCACGGGTTGACCGACGTCGAGACGCGTTTTCGTCAACGCTACGTCGACCTCACGATGAACCCCGAGGTGAGCCGAGTCTTTCGCACCCGTGCACAAGTCCTTAGCCACCTCAGGGAGTTCTTCGAAAAGCGCGACTACATCGAGGTCGAGACCCCGATGATGCACCCCATCCCGGGAGGGGCGACCGCGCGGCCGTTCGAGACACATCACAATGCCCTCGACATCCCGCTCTACATGCGGATAGCCCCTGAACTCTACCTCAAGCGTCTGCTGGTCGGGGGCTTAGGACGAGTCTTTGAGATCAACCGCAACTTCCGTAACGAGGGGTTGAGTCCTAAGCACAATCCTGAGTTCACCATGCTGGAGTTCTATCAGGCCTACGCCACCTACGAAGACCTCATCGCGCTCACTGAGGAACTTTTCTGTGGCTTGGCCCAACGCATCAACGGCTCTGACGAGACGACGCGCCCCTTCGGCGAGCATGTCATCGACTACGCCCGGCCATTTGCCCGACACACGGTGCGTGAGTCGCTCACCGCGATCGGTGGCATCCCAGAGGAGACCGTCGCAGATGACGCTGCGTTGCGGAGCTTTTTAGCCGCAAAGGGAATCGAGATCGAGGCAGCCACGCCATACGGCCTCGTCCTGATGGTCGCCTTTGACGCGCTGGTCGAACCTATGCTCATTCAGCCGACCTTCATTACCGAGTACCCCATTGAGAACTCGCCCTTGTCGCGTCGTAACGAGGCGGACGACCGCTACGTCGACCGGTTCGAGATCTTCGTGGCGGGGATGGAGCTCGGCAATGCGTTTAGCGAGCTAAATGATCCCGCTGACCAGCGAGAGCGCTTCGAGAGCCAAGTCGCGCAACGAGATGCAGGAGATAATGAGGCCATGTTCATGGACCTCGACTACGTGCGGGCGCTCGAGTACGGCATGCCTCCGGCAGCCGGAGAGGGCGTCGGGGTGGACAGGTTGGTCATGTTGATGACCGACACGCACACGATCCGCGAAGTGATCCTCTTTCCTCAAATGCGCCCGGAGTAAGCCCGCTTGGGACGTTTCGTAGCCATCCTCTCTGTTCTCGCTCTCGGCGTCCTGTGCTTCGCTGGCGCCTTAGCGACGGCAGACCTCGATACCCGCTACTACACCCTCGTTGGGACACAGCTCTTCGTGGTCATTGTAGGCGTAGTCGTGGTGTCCAGTTTGTTCACGGTCCTCTACTTGGTCGTCTTCGGACGGGTGGGCCGTCAGCTAATCGAGGACCGATTTTCACTCTTTGTCAGCTGGACCCTCGCGCGAAGCCACCGCGTGACCCCCACGCGGACGACGCGCCTGTGGCAAATCTGGCGTGGCTTGATCGGACGTTCACGGCGAGAGGGTGGCAAACTGCTGCTTGTAGGATGCGCGCTCGTCGCTGCCGGTCTACTTCTAGAGCACACCGCCATTTGGAACAGGTTCGCGGGGCAGTTTAGCGCCGGCTTTGCTCGCACGTTCCAACTCATGCTCTATCTCATCGCCTCCCCACTGCTGCTTGGAGGGCTACTCTCCACGCTGCTGTCGAATGAATCGATCGACATCCCTTGGCGACTTCGTGTTCGTAACGCGGTCACTTTGCCGACCTTCATCAGCATCGTCGGTGTGTCCATCGGGCTCTGGGCGCTTATCGTCGTGCTTAGCGTGATGCATGGGTTCGAGAGCGACCTCCGAGATAAAATCCTCCGCACCAACGCACACATCGTGATCGAGCCCGAGGAGGCCGCCGGGGTTGTCGGCGACTACCTCTCATTGACCGACCGACTGCGGGACATCCCTGCGGTCTCTGAGGTCCAGGCCTTTGCCCATGGTGAAGTGATGATGGCCTCCTCGAGCAACATCGCTGTCAACGTCATCGTGAAAGGGATGGCCCCCGCTGATCTTGAGGCCTCGGAGCAGCTGGCAGGCAGGATTTCACCGGGCAGCGCTGCTTGGTTGACGACCCCTGAGAAGCTGCTCAGTGATCGTAGTCGCTACCCCCTCCGACCACGTAAAGAGGGCTTACTCGGGCTCTCCTCTGCGGACGTTAAGTACGCCGCACACAACACAGCGGTCGTACCCGCAATACTGCTCGGGGCCGAGCTCGCGCTGAGCCTCGGGGTCGAGGTCGGTAATGACATACAGCTCATCTCTCCAGATGGAGACGTTGGACCCACAGGGCTCCGCCCCAAGCTGCGGAGCTTCCGAGTCGGGGGCATCTTCCGAACCGGTATGTACGAATACGACCAAAAGATGGCCTACGTGAACATTGTCGATGCTCAGCGCTTCTTTGGTCTTGGCGCCGATGTGAACCGGGCAGAGCTCCGCCTCACATCGGCGACACACTTGGATGACGTCCGAGCCGAGGTCGACGCGGCGCTCGCTGCATCACCAACCCGGCTGGTCGCCGCGGACTGGCGAGAGAGGAACAAGAGCTTGTTCTCCGCGCTTCAGCTCGAGCGATTCGTGATGTTCATCGTCCTCGGCTTCATCGTACTGGTCGCGAGCCTCCTCATCGTGAGCTCCCTCGTCATGCTTATCGTCGAGAAGGCGCGAGAGATCGCTGTGCTGAAAGCGCTTGGGGCGTCAGGGGGCCGCGTCGTCCGTGTCTTCCTGCTGATCGGGGCCGTCATCGGCGGTATCGGGAGTGCTTCCGGTGTCACGCTCGGAGTCGCAACCTGCCTCGCCATCGAAGCCTTCGGCATCCCCCTACCTCAGGAGTATTACATCACGGAGCTCCCCGTCGATCTGGACTGGGGTGAGGTCGCGATTGTCGGGTTGTCCGGCTTCCTCGTGTGCATCCTCGCCACGATCTACCCATCGCGCGAAGCAAGTGGCCTCAAGCCAGTGGAGGGCCTCCGCCATGGTTGAGTCCACCACCCCACTGATGAGCTGCCGAGATCTTCGCAAGACCTTCCACATGCCTGGGTCACGATCCTCAGAGCCCCAATCTCTCGAGGTCCTCAGCGGCGTCGACTTCGATCTCGATGCGGGCGAGATGGTGTCTATCGTAGGTCAGTCGGGGACGGGTAAATCGACCCTATTACAGATCCTGGGAACGCTCGATACACCGACCTCAGGGACGGTGTCTTACCGAGGTGAAGACGTCTTCAAACTGCCCGAAAGAAAGATGGCCGCCTTCCGCAATGAGCGCATCGGCTTCATCTTTCAATTCCACCACCTGTTGGCAGAGTTCACAGCCCTCGAGAACACGATGCTGCCCGCCCTGATCCAAGGACGAAAGCGGGCTGAGGCAGTGGACCGAGCGGAGGAGCTCCTCCGTGAGGTGGGCCTCGCCCATCGCCTCCAGCATAAGCCCGGAGAGTTGTCTGGCGGAGAGCAGCAACGTGTGGCTGTCGCACGGGCCCTGGTGATGGATCCAGATGTCGTCTTTGCAGATGAGCCTACGGGGAACCTGGACAGCAGAACCTCTAACGAGATACATGAGCTTCTCGTCACGTTGAACGCCAAAAAGGGGACTGCGTTCGTGGTGGTCACTCACAACGTTCGTCTCGCTTGGTTGATGAAGAGGCATCTCTTACTCGCGGATGGAAACGTACGCGTTCTCACTGAAGATGAGGCGCCGGAAGAGTTCTTACCCCGGCGCGGTGAGGAGTTCGGTTCATGAACCCTCGTACGTCTACCATCACCGCGCTGTTATTCGGCCTCACCTTAGGGGTCGCCACGCCAACCCTAGCGCGCGCTCAGACGCCAGGTGCCCCCTCTGCGTTGGCTACAAAAGTGGCCTCCGTGATCCGAGGCGTCGAGCTTCAGGGCCTTATCCGAGTCGATCGCGCGAGCGTCCGGTCGAAGATCTACTCTCAAGTCGGCCAACCTCTTGAAGCTGCGAGGGTCTCAGAGGACATCAAGCGGATCTACCGCATGGGCTTCTTCGACGACGTCACCGCCGCCACTGCGACGGCTGCCGACGGCGGAATCATCCTCGTCTTCCGCCTCGCCGAGCGCCCCACGATTACCGAGGTCGGGTACGAGATTCGAGGTGATGAACTCGATCAAGAGACCTTGGCTGAAGTCGTCAACCTGAAGCGTTACGACATCCTCGACGAAGAGGCTGTGAAGCAGAACCTCCGGAAGATACGTGAGCGCTATGAAGAGGACGGGTTCTACCTCGTCGACACGGACTACGAGCTTAAACCAGCGGGCCCTCACTCCGTCAGGGTCATCCTCAAAATCGACGAAGGCGATCCGGTCGAGGTGCGTCATGTGAACGTCGTCGGGAGCGTTCAGGTGCCGGCCGAAGAACTCAAGGCCGTCATGATGACCAAGGAGGGCGGATACTTCTCCTTCCTCACGCAATCCGGCACCTTCAAAGAAGAGCTCCTCGACGCAGACTCTCAACGCGTCCAACAATATCTTGGGACCAAGGGGTTCGCGAAGGCGCGCGTGGAGCGTCCGCGGATCAGCCTTTCGCCAGACCGTCGCTCTCTCACGGTGACGATTCGCGTCGATGAAGGAGAGCGCTACAGCATCGGGACGCTCGACGTGGCTATGATCGGCACAGAGTGGATTGTCCCGAAAGAGAAGCTCCTCAAGTCGATCGGCTTAGAGCCCGGCGAGACATTCGATCTCATGAAGATCAGCCAAGACGCGCAGAAGATGGGCGATATCTTCCGAGATATGGGCTACGCAAACGCTGGCGTCAGCTTCCGAGACAAAACGGACGACACGAAGCGCGTCATCGACCTCACCTATACGATTCAACCCGGCGTCCCCGTGCGGATTCGGCGCATCGAGGTCCGCGGAAATCGGGTGACACGCGACAAGGTGATCCGCCGCGAGATCAAGGTGCATGAGGGTGACCTCTTTAGCGCCACTGCGATGCGTATTTCCCAGCAACGCCTCTACTCATTGGGGTTCTTCGAACAAGTCCAGTTGGTGCCGAAGCGGACTGAAAATGAGGGACTGATTGACATCGATATCGAGGTCAAAGAGCGCAGTACCGGCCAATTCCAGGTCGGCGCAGGCTTCTCGAGCGCCGAGTCCTTCATGCTCACCGCGAACATCGCGAAGGAGAACTTCCTAGGTCGGGGGCAGCGCATCGCGCTCAACGCCATGCTGGGCGGTGTCCGCCAGATCTTCTCGCTGAGCTTTCACGAGCCCTACTTCTTCGACACGCCATGGGACTTCTCGATCAACGTCTACAATCAGGCCGTTGAGTACCCCGACTATTCTCGACGACAAGCAGGCGGCAGTTTCAGCTGGGGCTATCGCTTCACAGACGAGCTGCTCATCTCACTGGCCTACACCCTCGAGCACATCGAGGTGAACATTCGTGGCACATCGATCCCGCTAAACATCGCGCGCCCCAAAGGGCTCACCAGCTCACTGCGGGCGTCTGCCTCATACGACACCCGAAACAACCGACTCTTCCCGAGCAGCGGCACGTATACGACGATGAGCGTCGAATATGCCGACGAGTGGATGGGCTCTGAGAACCGCTTTGTTCGATTGCTCGGTAGCAATCGGATTTATGTGCCCCTCTTCTGGAACATCGTCTTTAAGACAAACACCACTCTGGGCTACGTGACTTCGTTAGACGGAAGCGCTATCCCGCTCTACGAGCGCTTCCAAGTCGGCGGCATCTTTACTGTCCGAGGCTTCGAGAGAAACAGTATCGGCGAAGAACTCTACGTAGCCGACCACCCGGACTCGAACCTCCGTCCATTCGACTTAGGTGGGGTGAAGAAGCTCGTCTTCAACGCTGAGCTAGAGATTCCGGTCTTTAAAGAGGCTGGGATTCTCGGAGTCGCCTTCTTCGATGCAGGCAACGCCTGGGGGGATAACGAAGACTTCAACCCGATCGATCTCAGGACCTCGGTCGGGTTCGGCTTTCGCTGGCACTCGCCTGTCGGACCGCTACGTTTTGAATGGGGCTTCCCGCTGGCGCCAGAGCCGGACGAAGACCCCGTCGTATTTGAGTTCACGATCGGTAATTCATTCTAACCATTCACTTGGGAATCAGCCTCTCACCGCGAAGGTTGACACCCTCAGATGCGCGACGCTATGAGACGCGCCTTGAGTTCTTCCGGAGGATACTGCCATGCGCATGCTTGCCATCACGCTCTCACTCTTGACTGCCCTGTCATTCACCGCCCCTGAGGCTGACGCCGCTGGTCCAAAGATCGCCGTCGTAAAGGTTGAATACGTGGTGATGAACTCGAAGAAGGGCAAAGCAGCAAAGAAGAAGCTCAAGCGCATCTTTGATAAGCGACAGAAAGAGCTCGACAAGCGTCAGAACGAGCTCCTCGAGATCAAAAAGCAGCTTGAAAACCCATCTGCGATGATGACTCAGGAGATCTTCCAGAAGAAGGCGGCTGAGTACAAGACTGGCCTCATGAAGCTCCAAGAGGAGTTCGTGAAGAACCAGCAAGAACTCGCCAAGCAAGAGAACAAGCTGATGCAGCCGCTGCTTGAGTCCCTGGACAAGGTGCTGGTCCAGCAAGCGAAGGCAGGTGGTTATGACCTGGTCTTGAACTGGAACCAGCACGGAGTCCTCTTTGCGAAGCCAAGTCATGACATCACGCAGGCTGTGCTGAAGGCGCTAGACAAGCAGAAATGAGACGAGCTCTCGCTCTCTCATTAGCCCTCCTTAGCGCAGGGTGCTCGCCCTCAACGCCGACCTCTCCGCAGACCGACGTGCTTGAGGCCGCCACCCCTGCGGACTCTCCTCCGTCCGTGCGAGACACACCGCAGACGGCGCAGCGACCAAAGCCCCCTCCACCGCAAGAGCCAAACGACGATCGAGGCAGCGCCCTCCCTTTGGAGTTGGGCGTCCCCTTCAAGGGCTTCATCTCAAGTGGAGATGACCCTGCTGTTGGTGACCAAGACTGGTTTGTCGTCACGATCCCCGGTGAAGCTCCGTCGGTCTTAAGCGCATCCCTCGTCGGGCCCCCAGACCTCGACGTTGTCTTGGAATGGATGGCAGCGACACCCCGCGGGAAGCGTGACACGGCTCTGCTCCAAGCAGATGTTGTCCGCAAAGGCCCAGGCGACGAACTGCTCGCGAACTTGCGGGTGACGCCAGGCCGGGTGTTCCTCCGGGTCAGGAGTGCGTGGTATCGCAACAAGCCGAGGCTAGGTAGCGATAAGCCGTACACCCTCGCGGCCGACATCCTGCCGTGGGCAGAGACCATCGAAGCGGAGCCCAACGACGTGATCGCCGACGCCGTCGTCGGCAATTTCGAGCGCCCAATGCGCGGAACCCTCGGCCATATCGGCGACCGAGATGTATGGCGTATTCCTGTCACTCCCCCGCCCGGCACACGACTGCAACTCAAGGTTTCAGGCCTAACCAACGTCACGATGGAGGCGAGCGTCTACTGGTTCGGCCAAGAACGCGACGTCATCCGCGTGAAGTCGACTAAAGGTGAGGGGTTCACCCTCCGTAACCTCAACGTCCCAGAGACTGCAGAGCCCAGCATCGTTGTGATGCTGCACGCATTGAAGGGAGCAGCGCCGCGTGCAGCCTATGACATCTTACTGAATCCAGAGCCCGCGTCAGAGGTGACCCCCGAAGCTGAACCTAACGACACCCCCCAGAGCGCGAACTCGATTGCCGTTGGCGACACACTGACAGGCTTCTTCGACCGACAAAGGGACGTTGACCATGTCTCACTCAAGATCGATGCCCCCACCGCCGCGAATATTGTCCTCACCCCACCCATGGACACCCGAGGGACCCTTGAAGTTCATCGCCCAGATGGCACGCTTGCCTTGACTCGTGCAGGTCCGACCAAGGGTGCTGCTGTGAGCGCGTTCGGGTTCGGCTTCACCCCTGGGACCTGGTCACTCCGCCTCAAAGGTAGCTCACCTAACACGACACAAACCTATGCACTGGTGGTCAACTCAACTCACTCAGAGTCGAGTGAACGCGAACCGAACGATGACGCTGAGGCGGCGTCCCACACCGCCCTCATCGCTAAGGCCCCTGTCACTGGGTGGATTCATCCAGCCGGCGATCGCGACCTCTGGAGTTTGGAACGCAGCGAGGCACGGGGGCCCGGTATCGTCACCTTCCAAGTCGATCCACCGAAGGGCATGCGGCTCGATGTCACGCTGCATTCGATGGATGGCAAGGAGGTCACAGGTCGACGTGGGCTGACCGCAGGCCAGCCAGGCACCTTCACGCACTTCCTAGCGCCCGGTCGTTACACCGTTCGCGTCGAAGGGAGCACCAAGAAAGGCTACTCAGACTCGCCCTACACGCTTCGCTTGCTAGACTGACCGTCTCGCCTGAGACTACGCAACAGCCACTCACCCCTACTCCTTGTGTCGACGATGAACCTGGATCTTCGCCCTACCCCAGTCGTGAAAAAGCTCATGATCGGGCTGATCAGCATATGGCTCGTCTTCAGCTTCTTGATCAATTTCGTGGAGCAATCGTGGGCGGCGGACCTTTTTGTTGCTCTGAGTCTTGAGCCCCAAGAAGCACTGTTTGGGGGGAAGGTATGGCAAGTCCTGACCTACAGCCTCCTCCACGATCTGTCATCGCCGAGTCACGTCATCTTCAACGCCATTGGCCTGCTCTTCCTCGCGCCCCCCCTAGAGCGTCGATGGGGTTCGCGAGGCTTCTTACAGTTCGCCATCTTCAGCGCGCTCATCGCTGGCGTCTTCTCCTTACTTTGTGGCCTCATCGCTCCAGGGCTCTTCGGCGCACGCGTCGTGGGCGTGTCCGGCGTGGTGATGGCGGTTCTGGCTGCATTTAGTTTCGTGATGCCCAACGCCACGATCTTGCTCTTCTTCGTCATCCCAGTGCAGGCACGCTGGATCGTATGGCTCGCGCTCGGCATCGACGCCATGATGTTCCTATCGAGTCCCCAAGGGAGCGGTCTCGCGTTTCACACTCATCTCGGGGGTGTCCTCGCAGCCTGGCTCCTCATCACCGGAAACTGGCGTCCATCCCTGCTCAAAGACAGGTTCCACCTCTTCACGCTCAAGAAGAAGCGGCGCCCCCCAAAGCTGAAGATCGTAAAGGGCGGGCGCGACGACCGCGACATGCTCAACTAGTGGCCTCACAAAGGGCTAAATGAGCCGTCCGCGAACTTGGCCTCAGCCGTCGATGATCTCGGGCGCTGAAGGGCGAGGCGGGCGAGGGGCGAGTTCTGGTGGGATGATCTCAGGGCCTCGAGGTGCGCCACGCTCCTGACTCCCCTGAGGCGTGCCACCTGACCAGTGAGCTTGGTAGCCCGCAGGCCCACCGTGCACCTGCCAGGCTCCCTGCGCGAGCTTCGCCTTAATCGTTCGCATGGCGACGACGCGTATGACTGCTCGCGACGGGGGCAGCAACAGCAAGATGCCCAACGCATCAGTGACAAACCCTGGGGTCAGCAACACGACCCCTGCCACGAGGATCAGCACTCCGTCGACCATCTCTTTTGCGGGCAGGCCCCCTTGCTGAACGGTGCCCTGCATCCTCCGCAAGACATCGGCGCCTTGAGAGCGCGCTAATGACGCCCCCACAAACCCGGTGACCAAGCACAGCGCGATTGTGTTCACCGCCCCCACCTGAGCCCCAACTTCAATCAGGAGCATAAGTTCGAGGACCGGCATCGCGGTGAAGAGGAAAAAGAGTTTCAGCAACAGAACCTCGGGACATCTCCGTGTGGGATCCACCATACGCACAGAGCACGATGACTCAAGGGGGCGATTGCGACGGCCTGCTCCCCTTGCTACGGTCCCCCGGCTTACGAGCAACCTCGCGCGCCAAAGCAGGGAGAGTGCACCATGAAGAGCTGGCTACCTTACACGCTACGTGGCGTCTGCATGGGTATCGCGGACGTCATACCCGGAGTTTCAGGGGGAACTCTTGCGCTGATCCTTGGGATCTATACACGCTTTATCGGCGGCTTGAGCGCGATCGGACCTCGCATGCTCAACAACCTGCGGAAAGGGGCGTTTTGGAGACGACTGAGCGCAGGTCTTCGCGATCCCGACGCTCTCGGCGACGATGAGCTCGACAGGGACGCCGGCCACATCTTATTCCTCGCCTTTGTCGCTCTCGGGATCGGCGCCGCTGTCGTCGTCGCCTCGCGATTTATCCCAGACCTCCTCGACCGCTACCCCGCACAAATGCGTGGTTTCTTCTTTGGCCTAGTGCTGGCCTCCGTGGTTGTCCCAGTCCGGATGATGAAGTCGAGAACCCCTCTTCACGCCGTGAGCTTCCTCATCGCCATGGTCGGGACGTATATCCTCTTTGGCCTCCCTATCGATGCCTCGGAGCGCGCTACTGGGCGAGTTGAGGTCACGCTCCCGTCAGTCGCCGAGGTGGACACCCCCTTACCTGCAATGGGGGTCTTACTGATGACCGATCGTCACGGAGGCAGCGCAAAGCGTGAAGTCTCGTTTGGACCTAGCCGCGACGTGCTCATCAAGGCCGGGGAGTCGACTATCGAGTTCGATATCATCGCCCGTATGGCGGGCACAGAAGCAAATCTTGAAGCCGCACAGATAACCCGGATAGAGGGTGGCCCCGAGGGCGCTGTTGTGCGTCAGGTCGGTACCACCAGTGGGGGGGTCGCTCCGTCTCTGCTCTTCATCTTCTTCGCAGGCTTCGTCGCGATCTCCGCGATGGTCTTACCTGGCATTTCAGGCTCATTCATCCTGCTTATGCTCGGCTTGTATCACTATATGACTTACACACTAAGGGCCGTCGTCTACGACCGTGATCCCGACGCCTTTGGCACGGCTGCTGTCTTCGGGGTCGCCCTCGTCCTGGGGATCACCACGTTCTCCCGGCTTCTCAATTGGCTCCTGAGGCGTCATCACGACGTGACGTTAGCGGCACTCGTCGGCCTTATGATCGGCTCGCTTCGACGGATCTGGCCCTTCACCGAGACGGGCCTCGACGGCGTCGTCAGCAACGTGCTTCCTGCGGCCTTCGACAACACCGCTGCTGTCTCGCTTGGACTCGCTATCCTTGGCGCCGTCATCGTGTTGACTTTAGAGCGCGTCGGGCGAAGCAAGGAAGCGCTCAGCTAGTCTCCGTTAATTCGGGCGCGCAGCTCTTTACCGACCTTGAAGAAGGGCATGCGCTTTGACGCCACGTCGACCTGCTGACCCGTCTTAGGATTTCGGCCCGTATACGAACGATAAGAGCGCACGGTGAAGTTTCCGAAGCCCCTCACTTCCACACGTTTGTTGGCTTTCATTGCATCGACCATCCCGTCAAAGATGGTGTTCACAACGGACTCCACGACTTTCCGAGAGTAATGGGTGCTCTCGGTCACTGCGTCAACGAGCTGGGACTTCGTCACGTCGAACCTCATGGGCTGCTACAGGCTAATCATTCGGGGGCGTTGCCTCTTTTATGACGCGACCTATCCCTCGGCGTCAACTGTCCGGCAAACCAAGAGTGACGACAATGGGTGAGCATGGTATTCAGCCCGCTGAATCGCCATGGAGGTCGCATGTACCAAACGTCGGACATAAAGAAGAATCTGAAGATCAAGATGGACGGCTACCCATGGACGGTAGTTGAGTTCCAGTTCGTCAAGCCTGGCAAGGGGACTGCGTTCACGCGAACCAAGTTCAAGAACTTGATTACGGGCCAGGTGATCGAGCGTAACATCCGCTCTGGTGAGACCCTTGAGCCAGCCGATCTTGAGCACAAGACCGCAAACCTGATGTACCAGGATGGAGAAGACTACTTCTTCATGGACAACGAGACCTACGAGCAGTTCCCGGTGAGCACCGAAGTGCTCGGTGAGAGCGCTAAATGGCTCGTCGACAACATGAAGGCCGACCTCCTCTTCTATGAAGGTCGCCCTGTCAGCGTCGATATTGAGAACCATGTCGAGCTCGAGATCACTTACTGCGAACCGGGCGTCAAAGGCGACACCGCCACGAACGCCACGAAGCCAGCGACAGTGAGCACCGGAGCGACCGTGAATGTGCCCCTCTTCGTGGAGAGCGGTGAGGTGATCAAGATCGATACGCGTACTGGCGATTACCTAGGTCGCGTCAAGTAGATGAGTCGGGGAGGACGCGTACTCCACGCGGCTGATGGCCGCGTAGTGCTCCAATTGCCCCGAGGTAAACTCATCACGGTTGAAAGTGACGACGAGACGCTCCGACCTGGAGACCTCGTGACGCTATCCAGTGAGGGGATGGTCCGAACCTGGGCCCACCCAACTGGAGAGTTTCCGAACCCTCTCAGCAACGACCGTCACCTTCAACAGCCTGAAATCTGGGGCCGTCTAGAGGCTAGAGCCCGCATCATCGGCGGCATTCGAGCCTTCTTCCAACATCATCAGTTCCTGGAGGTCGAGACCCCCTTGGTGGTCCCCTCTCCAGGTACCGAAGTGCACTTGGCTCCTACATCAGTCCTGCAATCGGAGCGCCCAGGGGCCACGCAAGTACAGCGCTACCTGATCACCTCGCCCGAGTACCACATGAAGCGACTCCTCGCCGCCGGGTCGCCGCCAATTTTCCAGCTGTGTAAGACCTTCCGCGATGGGGAGCGTGGCACCCATCACCGTCCAGAGTTCACGATGTTGGAGTGGTACCGACCTTGGGCGACACTTCACACCATCCTAGAAGACTGCGAAGACCTCCTCAAAGCGCTACACCCAGCGGACTCGCTGACCTATCGCGGAGAGAACATCGCGCTTAGCGGCCCCTGGCCCAGACATCCATTCTTGAGGCTCTTGAGCGAGCGCGCTGGGATCAATGAGCCAGAGCGACTCAACCCTGACGAGCAATTGACCGCCTTTGTGGCGCACGTGGAACCAAGGCTTGGTCGAGGGCGACCAGAGTTCGTAACGGAGTACCCGATTTCGATGGCGTCTCTCGCTCGCCCCTGCCCGACCGATCCCGCTGTGGCTGAGCGCTCTGAGCTCTACGTCGCTGGGATGGAGATTGCGAACGCATTTGGAGAGCTGGTCGACGCAGATGAGCAACGTCAACGGTGCGAAGCCGACAACATCGACCGACGTGAACTCGGCCTCCCAGAGCTCCCGTTGGACGAAGACTTCCTCGATTCACTCACTCAGGGGCTCCCTCCGTCAGGCGGTATCGCCCTGGGAGTAGACCGACTAATCATGCTGCTGACGGACTCGGAGACGATCGACGAGGTCATCTGTTTCTGAGCGACCAAGCGCGACAAGGCTTTCCCCAACCGAGGTCGCATGCCGGCTCGCGACAAGCGACGCGAGCGAGCTTCAGTGACAGCCCAACCGGGCCTAGCGTTCCCGTCTACTTCGGCTCCGTCATCGCCACGATGCCCGCCTCTCGGAGCCGCTCGACTTCCGCGCCGTCGTAGCCAAGTTCAGCGAGCAACTCTGCAGTGTGCTGGCCCAGCGCTGGCGCCGCACCGGGAGGTTCAGCGTCTCGCGACCGCACAGGCGGACGCATACGAAGGATCCCTGCCCGATCCTCGACATAGGCATTTCGTGCCTGGTGCAGTGGATGATTCACGAGCTCTTCTGGTCTCAACACGGGCTCGCAACACGCATCGACCGACGCAAACACGTTCGTCCATTCGTCTCGGGTCTTCGTCTTGAAGATCGCTGCAATCTCGTCGCGTGTGGCCTCGATCAGTTGAGGAGAGCCGAACTGCTTGCTCACCAAGTCGGGACGGTGAATAGCCTCACAGAAGCGCTTCCAAAATTTCGGTTCAAGAGCAGCTACAGAGAAAAAGCCACCATCCTGTGTCTCATACACGGCGTAACAGCTCTGCCCCCCAGTCAACGTATCTTGTCCGCGGACGGGCGGCGCTGCGCCACCGCCGATATGGGCGGCTAACGCGCTGTGTAGGAAGGCCTGAGCTCCGTCGGTCATCGAGATATCGATGAAGCCCCCCTCACCTGTCTGCTGCCGGGCATAGAGCTTGGTCAGGATACCTATCAGTGCCCACATCGACCCACCGCCGATGTCCGCGATTTGCACCGGCGCCAAAGCGGGCGAGCTCTCATGGGGGCCAGCGAGGCCAACCACGCCAGCCAACGCCGCGTAGTTCAAGTCATGCCCTGCACGCTCACGGTACGGTCCATCTTGGCCGTAACCCGATATCGCGCAGTACACGAGGGAGGGGTTCGCGGCCCTTAAGGCGTCCCACCCCAAGCCCAGGCGGTCCATCACCCCCGGACGAAAACTCTCGATCACCACATCAGCTTTCACGCAAAGCTGCTGGACGACTTTGCGGCCCTCCTCTGTCTTCATATCGACAGCCAAGGAGCGCTTGCCACCGTTCAGCGAAGCGAAGGCGTACGAGTGCTTACCTGCGAGGGGCGGCAACCATCGAAGGTAATCGCCCCCTTTGGTCGTCTCGACCTTGACGACCTCGGCGCCGAGATCCGCCAAAACCAATGAGGCATAAGGGCCCGGGAGGAGCCGACTGAAGTCGACCACCCGGAGCCCTCTCAAGGGACCAAGCGAGGGTCGCGTCTCGGAGTCCGTGACGCGCTCCTTGCTCACATGACTTGTTGGAGCTTCATCGCGAGCCCCATGTCGCCCTCGATCTGAATCATGCCCGTCATGAAGGCCTGCATGGCGTCCATTGAGCCATCAGCGATCGCGACAAAGGTGTCGTCACCGACCGTGATGGTGCACTCAGCGTCACCATCGCCCTCGGTCACGCCCACGTCGCGGCAGTTCACAACCCAGGTTCCACCGCCGTCACCAGTCACGACGAACTTGAATACGCCGTCGATCTCCTCCCGCGTCTTCGCGGGATCGGAGGTGATTCGACCTTCCATCTCTGAGATCACATCCTTGACAGTCACAGCTCCCTCCTTCGTTCAGGGGTGCATACAAGGACATTTGCGCTAGCATGCAGGGTCACTGATGGTCAACGACTGGCTTGACGAATTGCAGACCCATCCCGCTTTCGGCATGGTCTTGTCATGTCTCGAATCACAAAAACATTCGCCGCTTTAAGCCGCGCGAACCGTAAAGCACTCATCCCGTACGTCACCGCAGGAGACCCTGATCTCCACGCGACGAGCCATATCTTGGACGCTCTCGTGGCCGGAGGAGCCGATATCATCGAGCTCGGGGTGCCCTTCTCTGACCCCATGGCGGATGGCCCCGTAATCCAAGAGGCGATGGAGCGCGCGATCAATCGTGGCGCGAACCTCCATGAAGCGCTTCGGATCGCCAAAGACTTCCGCGCCCGTCACCCTGAGGTTCCTCTCATCTTGTTCGGGTACCTGAACCCTCTTTACAAGCTGGGGCTCGAGGCCGCTGCCAACGCGGCTGCGGAGGCAGGTGTCGACGGTCTCCTGATCGTCGACCTCCCCATGGAGAGCGCCCACGAGCTGCTCCCCTTCTTGAGCAAGCACGACATCGACCTCATCGGCCTGTTCACGCCCACCACCGACGCTCAGCGCGTCGCAGAGATGGCAGCCAGCGCGTCCGGGTTCGCCTACTGCGTATCCGTCGCCGGCGTCACCGGTGGTGCGGTGAAACGTGATGCGAGGCTGCGTGACCGCGTCGCGACCATTCAGGACACCACGGGCCTCCCGACCGCAGTGGGCTTCGGCGTCCGCACTCCAGCTGATGCCGCAGCCATCGCTGAGTACGCCGATGGCGTCGTCGTCGGCTCCGCGCTCGTCCAAACGATGGCTGACAAGCCCGCAGTCGAAGCCCCGGCCTTGGCCCAAGAGTTCATCGCGTCACTCCGAGCCGCGATTGATGGTGGCGACGTGATCCCGCTCACGCGCGCGACACGCAGCGACTAGCTTTGTGTGACGGCGATCGCGTCAATCTCGACCAAGACGTCTTTCGGTAGGCGCGACACTTCAACGGTGGCTCGAGCGGGGCGATGCCCCTGCAGAGCATCAGCGTAGAGAGCGTTCACAGCACCGAAATCGCTGAGGTCTTTGAGGAAGATGGTCACTTTCACCACATCCGTGACGCTGTGACCAGCTGCCTCGATTACAGCTTTTAGGTTTTTCATCACCTGCACCGTCTGCGCCGCCACGTCTCCCTCGCCAACCAGCTGGCCGGTGGCAGGATCGAGTGCGATTTGACCAGAGAAAAAGCTCATACCTCCGGCCCGAATCGCTTGGGAATACGGGCCGATAGCCTGTGGCGCTGCGATCGTCTCGATAATCTGATGGGGCATCTTTAACCTCGTGTGTGTGTTTTTTACCTGGTCTTTTTTTGACCGTCTGTCATGCCCGGCCTACGCTTCGTTCGGGCACGGGGCATCACGCAACCACCCGAAATTGAAAGCATTTAATAGGCTGATTGCGATGACCAAGATGCGTTGCCATCTATACCACAGCTTGCGGCTCGCTCGAGATGAACGCTGGGCGTCGGGGTACCGGCGTAACATCACGAGCGACAACGGTGCCTGGACAGCCGTCCGGACACCACGTCAAGCCGGTGAGGATGACACGCAAGCGGCACAGATCATCGATCTGCGCGGCTATCGTCGCATCAGTAACTGATCACGGCGCGTCGGAGGAGCCCCCTCCATGCACGCGCCAGGGAGCCTCATGGACTCCCGATCGAACCAAAGGGCTGCGACCGCCCCATCCCTCCTCCCCGACATCCTGGGGCGGTCGCAGTTCCTGCGGTGTTCCGCAACGACAACGGGGAGGTTAGTCGTGCGTGACCTGGATAGGCTGCAAGAGAAAGTCGTGATCGAGCTCGACAATCACCAAGTCGCTTTAGCGATCTTGGGGTTGGTCGTGGTTTCCATTGGTACATTCGCAGCCGGCGTCGTGGCTGGTCAGCGTATGGGGGACGACCTCCCCCTTGGGCTAGACCCCGCGCTCAGCGAGGCGATTGACCACGCAGAGAGTTCAGCGGACCAGCGCAAGCGCATGGAGGCTTTGACGAGCCTACCGCTCGGCACTCGGCGCATGGATACGGACTTGGCCAAGCCTCCGGTGGATGCGCCCAGCGACGATCCCACCGAAGCTGCCCGCATCGAGGCGCGTCGTCAGCTCGCCTCCGCCAAAGCAGGCGTGATCGCAGGCGCGAAGGGACCGACTCGCCGCGTACCCACCGCAGTGGGGCAGGCCAAGCAACCGACGATCAACTCGCCGCCCAAGAAGCCCCTTACGTGGATCGCAACCGATCCGGTAAAGGAGCGAAAGAGCCTTGAGCCAGCGCAGACACCGAGCAAGCAATACGCGCTGGAGGTCTCGGCCTTCGGCTCAGCGGCACCTGCAGAGATGGTCGCGAGCCAACTCCGCAGCGGCGGACACGCCGTGAACGTTCGCCAGCTCTCAGATCCCCGCGGCCAAACAATCTGGCGTGTCGAAGTCGGGAAGTTCGCGAATATGACGTCCGCGAGCACCTTTCAGCGTCAGTTTGAGCGGACCGCTGGCTACTCGACCGTTATGATTCCAATCCCGTAAGCACGCCGTGCCAATCGCTCACCGGCCCCTACCCTCCTGTCCTGTCGTCGTCGATAGGCTTGATCCCAATGGGTGGCCTACCGACACTTGTGTGCGATGGGCGACCCTATGCAGCTTGATCGCCCTGTTGGGGCGAGCATGAGTCTCAACCCGCTGACATCCTATATGCTCAGTGGCGTGCTAGTCGTGCTGCTGGGTGCTTGCGGGGGCGTCAGTCAGGACTCGGAAGCAGCAGATGCCGTCGGCGCGAGCATCGCGGACTCCGGAACCCCTGCGGGGCGGGAGCTCTCTTCCCCTACCGAAGCCCTCACACCTGTCCAGACAGCGGAGTGTCTAAGCGACGGTGATTGTGGTGCATCCGAGCCCCCTAGCTGCCACAGCTTCGTGTGCGTCAATCAGCTTTGCGTGCTCACCGTTTCAGACGACCAAACGCCTTGCGAAGATGGTAACCCGTGCACCCTGGACACCTTTTGTATCGAGGGTGCATGTGGAGGTGGACGAGCCACGACATGCAACGATGGCAACCCATGCACCATGGACGCATGCGATCCGATTACAGGGTGCTCCCATACACCCTCACCATCCGGTGGAGCCTGCGATGACAACGACCCATGCTCCTTGGACGACGCTTGTTTCGAGGGGGTGTGCACCGGTGATTTGGCCCCGGAGTGCGTATGTGAAGACGACACGGACTGCACGGAACATGAGGACGACAACCTCTGTAACGGCTCGCTGAGCTGTATTGAAGGTGGCTGCCGCCTGAACCCATCAACCGTCGTGACTTGCCCGCCTTCCGAAGGCTGCCTGCTCACGGTCTGCCAACCCTCTACCGGGGCCTGCGCGACCCAGGACGCCCCAAATGGAACTGGCTGTGACGATGGCAACCCGTGCACGACCGATGATCGATGCAGTGAGGGTGCATGCGAGGGGAGCGCCGGGGCGTGCCCGTGCGAGGTCGACGATGATTGCGCAGTGTTGCAAACCGAGAGCTATAACCTCTGCCAAGGTCCGCTGCACTGCAGTCAGGACAGGGTCTGTACCCCGGACCCGTCACACGCTGTGACCTGCCCTGCAGACGATGACCCCACAGACTGCGTCGATGTCGCATGCTCCCCAGGCACAGGGATGTGCGCAACCTTCTTTGTACAAGATGGCGCAGAGTGCGAAGGCGACAACCCCTGCAGTCCACTAGGTGTCTGTCAGACAGGCCTCTGCGTGGCGCCAGATGCCCTATGCGACGATGACAACCCATGCACGGAAGACACCTGCGCAGGAGATGCTGGTTGCGTCTATACCCCCCTGACCGGTGTGCCCTGCGCTGACGACGACGCCTGCACCGGCGACGACATGTGCACAGAAGGACTCTGTGTAAGTGGTCCAGCGATCGTGTGTGACGACAACAACCCGTGCACTCTTGACAAATGCGTCTCTGCCGCCGGCGGATGCACTGCAGAGCCCCTTGAAGACGGCCTCACTTGCCAGCCCAATAACCTGTGCCTCTTGCCTGGAGAGTGTGCGCTTGGAAGCTGCATCGGCGGCGCAGCGGTCGTCTGCGACGATGCATCGCCGTGCACGATGATCCAGTGTCTACCCGCTCATGGCTGCGTCGAGGAGCCGGCGACCGATGGCTCCATGTGTGAAGACGAAAACCCCTGCACTCAAACTGGAACATGCGAAGCAGGCAGCTGCAGCACCGTCCCAATGGCCTGCAATGATGACAACCCGTGCACCATGGACAGCTGCCAGGAAGGCGCTTGCACACACACGGCACTCGCAGACGGGTCCGGCTGCGATACTGGTAACGCATGCGACCAAGAGGCGACCTGTGAGTCCGGAGTGTGCCAAGGGGCGGTCGCCGTCATCTGTGAGCCTGGGCTATGCGACGTGAAGAGCTGCGATCCTGCGACAGGTGCCTGCGTCGTGACACACACCTCCCCCGATGACACGAACTGCGGGGGCGGCGACGCATGCCAACTCCCAGGCGTCTGCGAAGACGGCACCTGCGAGGGGATGGCCGACGTGTCTTGCGACGACAGCGATGCCTGTACTGTCGACGCTTGCCAGTCGGAATTCGGGCTGTGCAAGCACACCGAGACCCTGTGTCCTCCAGACGCGCAGTCCCCTTGTGCGGTCGCAGGATGCGATAGCACCGCAGGGTGCACCTTAATCGAAGATGACAACTGCCACGATGCTTCCCTACTCTGGTTTAACGATTTCTCGTGCTCCGATGATGGGGTGTGGGACTGGGGTGCCTCGCTTGGACATCCACTCTTCGAACTCACTTCAACCGCCCCAACAGCTGGAGCCCTAGCTGAAGGCTGCCAGGCGCATATCTCCATCCCAGCGACAGCCATCGCGAGCGACACCCCATGGACATCCTCTCTGGTCTCCGAAGCGTTCGCGCTACCACCTGACTATGCAGGACCGCTCAGTGTGCGGTTTTGGCATGCTTTGGAGTGGGAGGGTTCCAGCGTCAATGACGACATCGAGCGACGCTTACAGTTGCTCGACGCAAACAGTCAGGTGATTGAGAGTCAGCCCCTGACCTACAGCGACACCGCGTGGGGTGCATGGGTGCAAGAGGAGGTCACGTTCGACCTCGTTAGCGGCGAGGCAACACACATCGCGCTGACCTTAACGAGTAAGCCGACAGACGCGACCTTAAGCTGCAGTTGGACCATCGACCACGTCGTGGTCTTCGCTCCGCTGATCGGCGCTCCGTAAGGCTCCTCGAAGCCCATGATTCCGCCGTTGTTAGCCCAGCCCGCGCAGCTGTAACTCAGCTTCGTCAAGCCCAAGGTAGTGCCCAATTTCATGCTGCACTGTGACTGCAATCTGGTGCTCGACCTGAGCAGCATCGGAGCACAGTCGTTCGATATTCCAGCGGTATAAATAGATACGCGACGGACCGTCTTGGATTACCTCAGCCGCCCTCTCCGCGCTGCGCTCAAGCCCATCGAAGAGCCCCAGCATCCGGGGATCAGCGCTCTCAGTCTCAAGTACCCAGCGCTCTGGGTAGTCCTCTGCGAAGATCACGACATTGCCAAGCGCACCCTGAACATGGCTCGGTAGAGCCTCTATGGCGAGCGCTGCCACCTCTGCGAAGCGTTCCTCAGAGACCCACATGGGGAACTGAGGCTCTGCGTCTGACTCAAGGGTCCACACTTGCTCCCAACACTGCTGCCGCAGCGTCCACTCTTGGAGCCGTTCAAATAGAAGCCCGGTCTCATACCAAAGGTCCGGATCATCGCGGTGACGCCCCGCAGCTTCCAGCAGCAGCTGAGCGGCCGCCTGAAGCGCGCCTACCTCAGCCAAGATCTCAGCGACCTCAATAGCCGCTTCGACGTCATCAGGGTGCATCCTCATGGCCGTTTGAGCGACGGAGAGTGCCTCGTCACGCGCGCCGTCCAACCAACAACCGCGCCACTTCAACGCCAAAAATTCTGGGCTCCCCTCGCCGCCTTCAGGGAGCAACGCCACCGCTGCACCATGCCGCTGCAACCCAGACAAATCCCCTTCGTCATAAGCCAAAAGACCAAGATCAAAGTGGACGCCTAGCGCGTCACCGCGAGCAGCGAGACACCCATAGGTTTGCGAGGCCAAGGCCCTCCGCGAGCGGCCACTAAGGGCTATCGGCGTCCTCATAGTAGTCCGGTTTGCCGTCGCCCTTTGTGTCATAACCAATGCGGACGATCTGACCATCGGGTCCGTAGTACTCGAACTCATTCGCGAGCCCGTCTCCGGTGGTGTCTTTCGACTTACGTACGAGCTTGCCCTCTTCATAGTACTTCCACATGGAGGGCTTCTCCACGAAGTTGAGGTACATCTCGCGACGCACGCGTGACCCGTCGACGTAAAAGTCGATCGCGTCGATCTTGGAGTCGAAATCCAAGTCCATCTCTTCACGGACGAGCGAGCCATCGGGCGAATAGAACTGTCTGACGTCGGTCTTCGTGTCGAAGTTCACATCGATCTCTTTTCGGGCGAGCACGCGTGCGCGCTGCTCCCGCGGCATGGTGGCGTCGCCCAAGCGCGTAAAGACAGACGTCATATCGGCTGTTCCGTCACCGTTGAGATCGTACTCCTCGGTCTCGGCCTCACCAGAGATGGTGACCTCCATCACCGACTGCTCGTCAGCCTGGTCCGTGGTCTCTTCCTTCTCTGCCCCGGCACAACCGAACGTTAATCCAGTCACTCCGAGGATGGTCAGCAGACGAAAAGTTGTACGCAAAGTCGTCATCTTTCTCCCAGTGTGCCCAGCACATCGGTCAACTCGGACGTGATCTTGGTTCCAAAGCCCTTTGGGGTCAAGGCTCTCTCCTAACTTGAACAGGGTCGATACGCCAGCAGTCTCCCCACAAGCCACCTGCTGGTCTCAAGCACGCCCTCCCGGGCCCCCCATGCCATAGACTCCCACTTCCCGCAGCGCGGTGCCCGCAACACGAGCTGCGAGGTCTCCATCGGGGAGCACCGCATCGGGCTCATACACGATGGCCGTACCGCCGATATCCTGCTTAGCCTGCTGGCAGGCCGCGGCGATGACGTGTGTTTGTAGCGCGGTCACACCAAGCAAAAGAGGGACAACGTGGACCCTCTCTACCCCGTGTACACGACCAACCCTCAAGATCGCCTGCCGCGTGGGTTCGGGCGATTTAGAGACGACATGACCGACAAACGCATGCTCAATCGGCCCAAAGCCTCGCTGCTTCAAGAGCACCTGAGTGCGCTTAAGCAAGCTCTTCCAACGGCCATGATGCAGCGTCGAACCGTACGCGCAGAGGACGATCCCCTCCGCAGGGGTGACTCCATCACATCGGAGAGATAGGCGCCTCGCCACGTTAGCAGCCAGGATCTCCTCGAGCGCGCCCAGAGACAATAATGTGACCGGGAGCCCTGATTCGAGGGGGTGTTGGCCTTCACCGCGCAAACGTCGCCTCACGTGCTCAGCCACATCGAGGCCGAGTAAGCCAGGGAGGTCTTCTTTCAAGTGCGTCGACATCGTCAGAAGCAGCGGCGCAACTAAGACTCGGGAGGCTCCACGCTCCAATAAAGAGCGCACTGCATCAGGCACACTCGGCGTAGACGACTCAAGAAACGCCGCCTCGATGGCGGAGAAAATCGCAGTCCCTGCGGCGCTCTCCCCCACGTGCTCCGCAAATTCGCGCACCCGCTGAGCCCAGCCCGGCGCGCGCGAGCCGTGCGCGGCGATCAAGAGCGCTGTCGGTCCGTGCCCCATGACAACCACGATGGGATGTGGACACGACGCGGTCAAGCTCATGACCAGTTCCTCCGGCTTGGAGGTTGCCAACTCTAGGCGGCCGCTTCACCATACGGCCGCTCCAAGCCAGCAGTTTAGAGGGACGGATGGCCCAAGATATCAAGACTCGAGCTGTCGCAGATGCGGTCGTTCAGAAGTACCGAGAGCTCACCCCGGCCGCGATGATCTTAGGCGTCATCCAAGGCATTGTGCTGAACCTCGCGTTCGTTTACGCCGCCTTGAAGCTCGGCTTCTCGATTGGTGGCAGCACGGTGGCGGCGATCATGGGTTACGCCCTGCTCCGAGGCGTCATGGGCAAAGGCACCATGATCGAGAACAACATCAATCAGACTATCGCGTCCGGGATCAACACCGCCGGCACTGGGGTTGTGTTCACACTCCCTGCCCTCTTCATGCTCGACGCCAAGTGGCGCTCAGAGGGGCTCCCTGGTCTTGAGTTCTCGATGTTGCCGCTGCTGATCGGCGGTGTCGCAGGCTCCATCTTAGGGGTCGTGCTCATTATCCCACTGCGCAAACAGATGATCGACTTGGACCGGCTTCGCTTCCCATCTGGTGTCGCTGTCGCCACGATTATTCGCTCCGGCAGCACAGGAGTTGAGAAGGCCAAGCTGCTCGGCGCTGGCTTCGCAATCGCCGCGCTTTGGAAGCTGCTCATGGTCAGCGGAATGCTGGATGTGCCGGGCGTCCTCGCTCACGAGGAGCTCAACGTCAGCTTTGGATTTATCCCCGACTATTTCTCGCCGGTGCTCTACCTCTCAATGATGAACATCGCAGCGGGGTTGCTCGCCGGGCGAGGCGGCATGCCCTTCTTCGTCGGTGGGCTCTTGGCCTGGTGGGTGCTCTCGCCCGCCGCCTTCCACTTGGGATGGACACCTGATGTGGAGACCACGATGGCGCTCGCAAATTATACCGAGGGCTCCATTGCAAACGGCACCCCAGTGTTCGGCTTCTTATACGGCACGATGATCCGGCCACTGGGTATCGGGGCCTTGATTGGCGGCGCATTGATGGGCGTCGTGATGAGCTTCCCGGCGATTAAAGGCGCGCTTCGCTCCCTCGCGACAGCCGCAAAGACCGCGACAGCTGGCGGCAGCAAAGTCGGGAGCGACGAGATGCCCCTGTCCGTGCTCATCGCTGGGACGATCGGAGCCATCGTCCTCTTCTTTATCGCTGCGATGATGACGGACGGCGTGAGCGTCCCACAAGCTGTGTTGGCATCCGTGGTCGGCACGATCTGGCTCTTCCTCGCCGGCCTCATTGTGGCCCAGGCCACAGGCATGACAGACATCTCACCGATGAGCGGAATGGCACTGATCTCGGTGACACTCATGATGTTCCTGCTCAACAACAACGTCGCCGCCGCCATGGTCGTGGGCGTCGCGGTGTGCGTCGCCATCGGACAGGGTGCGGACATGATGCAGGACCTCAAGACGGGCTTCCTCATCGGCGGGCGGCCCGTCAAACAGCAGCTCGCTCAGTTCTGCGTCACCTGGATCGGTGCGCTCATTGCCGCGGGCGCAATCTATGTCCTCTGGCATTACGGACCCCGGACCACCGGCGCCGGCGGCTTCGGCGAAGGTAGCCCCCTCCCAGCTCCTCAAGCTGGCGTCCTCATGGGCATCATCGACGCCGTGCAAAGCGGCAACGTCCCCGTCGACAAATACGCCATGGGAGGCGTCATCGGCGCTCTGTTAGGGGCAGCCCCGATGGCTGGACTCGGCGTCCTCATCGGGCTCGCGATGTACCTCCCCTTCTCCATCACGTTTGGGTACGGCTTGGGCTGTATGACCTCGATGTGGCTCACGAAGCGCCGTGGAATCGCCTTCTATCAGCACAAGCTGGTGCCCGTCGCAGCCGGCTTGATCGTCGGTGAGGCGATCATGGGTATCGTTCACGCGGGCTACGAAATGTCGAAAGCGATGGGAGGATAAGAAATGAAAAACGCACAAGGCTTCATCATCTTCTCAGTCGGCATCGTCCTCGCCATCGTGGGGGCGTCAAAGGCCCCCATCGAGGGCAGCGCGTGGCCCGACACTGTGCCCGTCTTCTTGGCGGGCTCTCTTCTCGCAGTCGTCGGCCTCTTCCTGTGGCGACGAGCGACAGCTGCCGAGGCCCGCCTGCAAGCCGAGTCTTCAGAGAGCGCCAATGATCCCTACGCGCTCTTGACGGGGCTCATGGAGCCAATGAACGCCCTAAAGTCGGAGATCGACAACCTCGACACAGAGGCGTTAGGCGAGCGAATCGATCACCTCCTCAACGACTTCGTCCTCCCCTTCGCCGAGGTCCGCCAAGTGCTCGTGAACCGCATGGGGATGGAGAAAGGCGCAGAGGTCCTCGTTATCGTCGCCTTTGGGGAGCGACTCCTGAACCGAGTGTGGACCACCGCGGCAGACGGACACCTGCCCGAAGCGAAGGCCTGCTTCCCAGAGGCGCACGAGGCCTTCACAGAGGCCTATGCACTCATCGCAGAGGCCTCGGGCGCTTAGCCCGCTTTAGACGTTCCCGGGATCCGGGAGCGTCTTAGCGCGTGCTTTGGTCGCCATCTCAGCCTTGTAGTCCTGCAGCGCGTCCCAGAGCGCCGGATCGCCGGTCGCGAGGATCTGGATCGCAAGCACCGCTGCGTTCTTAGCGCCGTTGATGGCGACCGTCGCGACGGGGACCCCAGGAGGCATCTGAACCGTCGCTAAGAGCGCGTCCATACCGTCCAACTGCTTGGCTGCGATCGGCACCCCGATCACCGGAAGCGCAGTCTGAGCTGCCACCGCTCCCGCCAAGTGGGCTGCCATACCTGCCCCACAGATCATGACGCGTGTACCGCGGTCATAAGCTGAGGACGCATATGCAGCAACGTCCTCTGGGGTGCGATGCGCAGACATCACCTTGGCCTCAAAGGGGATATCAAACTGACGACAGATCGTCGCAGCTCCCTCCATCACAGGCCAGTCAGAGTCGCTGCCCATCAAGATACCGATACGTGGCTCACTCATTCTCGGTCCCTCCTGTCGCCGAATGTCGCGCAGTATAGCGACGAAGCTCGACAAGAAAAGGCCATCTCACACTAACGTTTAATCACCAGTGGAATCGTGACCTTACGTTGCGAACCTCCGTACTGAGGCACCGAAACAGCCTTCAACGCACGCTTGACGCACGCCTTAAATGGCTGGTCTCCCGAAGCCTCAGCTCCCACTGTAAACGCCCCCAAGCCTCCCGAGCGGACAACAAATGAGACCCTCGTGCCACGAAACCGTTCGGAGCGCCCTGCGGCCGCTTGTGCGCAGCTCAGAAGCTTCCCGCGGGCCGAGCTCACAACCTTGTTTAGCTGAGCTTCGGAGAGCTCGTTCCCATCATCATCGAAGCTCATGGTGTTCACGAGAGTGCCCCCACTCCCTTCCACACCGACACCACTCGTGTCGTAGTTAATACCCTCACGGAGGCGCCTCACCTTCGTCCCTTCGGGAATCTTGAGCGCCTCAGGCTCCTGCACTTGGGGCAACACGGGGAGCTCGGGTGGCTGAGCAACTTTAACGGCAGCGAGGATCCCCGTCGGCTCGGCGCGGGACATCCGCCACGTCATCCATGCAGCGAACGACACGAACACCAAGGCACCGATAATCGCCAATCGCCCCGCGCTCCCGGTGAGCAGGCGCTTCGTTCGAAGCTGTCGGGCGTGATCATCTGCGGCCTCACTGGCCCAGCCCTCTTCGACCCTCGCATACTCTCCACGAAACTCGGAATAGGAGCCCAGCGGCTCCCAAAGACGATCTGCCACGTTGCAGATCATGGTCCCGAGGTTGATCTCACGGGTCTCGATCATGGTCACGACTTGCTCGGTCGTAAATGGACCAAAGTCGACCCCGTCTTTCCGCGTCAACCACCTCGAGCCGCGTTTATTTCGTCTCGTTTTGGCCACCGCACGCCTCCCACGCGTCCTTCGGTTATCGGGCTTGCGCTCCCTACATGTCAACGCCACCAGTGATGTGCATCGGTTGCCTGAGAACTCGACCACTGCTAATCAATGAAAATCTATGCGACTGATTCTCCCGATTTTGCTCACGACCCTGCTCACGGCTCCTGCGTGCGAGAAAGACGCCAATCAGATCGAGATCGCAGAGTCTCTCAACCGAATAGTGACCGCCTTAGATGCCGCGAACTGGAGTGATCTTTGGGATGAGTCACACCCAGATGCTCAAGACCAAGTCCTTCAACTCCACACAGCGCTTAGTGAAGCCCTCGACACGGTCAGTGACCTCTACGAACGCTCTGAACAGCCGATCGCGAGAGCTGCCCTTGGACGCGATCTCGTCGCCGATATCGCCGTCGGAGCCACTGATGCAGGCCCTCGTCTGCTCTCTCGCTTGTTCGCCTCTGGAGCGATTCGCCTCGACGAGAAGACGCGTGATGGGCTGACCGCAAGCAGCGCAGCCATCGATGGCGATCGTGCCGTGGTGCACACCGCAGCGGGCGAAATCTTCACCTTCGGCCGCGCCGATGGACGTTGGAAGTCACGCTTGCTTGTCGACATGCTCGACCAATCTCGTCCGGTCACGACCCTTAAAGAGAGCGCCCTCGCGGTCGCGGCAGCAAAGAAGGCCCAGCAGGATGCCTGGGCCTCGTCACGAGATCCTAAAACGCCTCACGGCGCCTACAACCTGGCGCGCTCGGCGCTCGAGCGCACACCACTGGATGCCTCAGTCGTATACGCCCTGCTCGCACCGGATTCGCGCGCTGCACTGCTCGAAGCTTTGAAGCTCGCTCGGCAAGCCCAATCACGCCTGCAAAAACGTACGACTAAGAGCCAACGGAAAGCGGCATATGCGAAGCACGGACTGACGGTCTACGTGGGAGCGGACAGCGACCGAGCCCTTTACGAGGCTTGGAGCAAGATGGCGACCTATGTCCCCCCCGTCACGGACGCATCCAAGCCTGCATCCGTGGAACGAGGTGAGAGCGATACAGCTGCCACGGTCGTGACCACGAGTGGCAAGCGTGTGCCCTTCGCGCGCGGAGAGGACGATGTGTGGCGCCTCACCGGGAACCTTGAGCCCATCCGCACCGCGCTGGTGGCCC
Organism: Myxococcota bacterium; assembly: GCA_049602155.1. Classification (GTDB taxonomy): domain Bacteria; phylum Myxococcota_A; class UBA9042; order PHBI01; family JBMYRH01; genus JBMYRH01. The sequence continues at coordinate 78,669 of JBMYRH010000004.1, forward strand.
CCGCCAAGGCTACCCTCAAGAAGCTCGGCGGTGGCGAATAGTGATGTCACGCGGCATCTAGACCAAACGCCTCGTGAAGCGCACGAACGGCCAGCTCCGCGTAGCGCTCTTGGATCACAACGCTCACCTTGATCTCTGAGGTCGAGATCATCTGGATGTTCACGCCGTGATCACGGAGCACCTCGAACATCTTGAGCGCTACGCCTGAATGACTGCGCATCCCCACCCCGACGATGCTGACCTTGGCGATCGCGCTGTCAGCCCTCACGCCACCGGCCCCCAGGGTCTCGCTCAAGGCCTCAGTCAATTGAGTTGCCGCCGCGAGGTCCGCCATCGGCACCGTGAACGTCAAATCCGTCCCACCGGAAGCCTGCGACGCATTCTGAATGATCATGTCGACGTTAATCCCGGCCTCTGCCAACGGCTTAAAGACGTCCGCCGCGACGCCAGGCCGGTCTGGGACCGCGAGCATCGATATGCGTGCTTCGTTGCTGTCATAAGTCACAGCTCGTACGACGACTTTCTCCATCCCACTCTCCTCGGGCACAACCCACGATCCCGGGCGCTCTTCAAATGTTGACCGCACGTGAATGGGCACCTGATATTTCATCGCGAATTCAACCGAACGCGTCTGAAGCACCTTGGCCCCCATTGAGGCCAACTCGAGCATCTCTTCATAGGAGACCCGGTCGATCTTTCGCGCACTCTTCACGACGTTCGGATCTGTCGTGTAGATGCCGTCCACATCCGTATATATCTCGCAGACCGAGGCCTTCATTGAGGCCGCAATTGCGACCGCCGTTGTGTCACTCCCACCGCGCCCCAAGGTCGTAATATTCCCATCGACATCGCGCCCCTGAAACCCTGCAACGACGGGAATCTCGCCGGCTGACAGCGCCTCACGTACGGCTGAAGCCTGGATGGATTCAATCCGCGCTCGGCTGTGGCTCGCATCGGTGCGAATGTCCGCCTGATAACCGAGGAGAGAACGCGCACCCTGACCGAGCGCCTGTATCGCCATGGCGACCAACGCAATGGAGACCTGCTCCCCACTGGACACGAGGACATCGTACTCACGTCCCCGTGACTCCGGGGCAATCTCTGCGGCCAAGCCCACAAGGCGATTCGTTTCTCCCGACATCGCGCTCACAACGACGACCACGTCAAAGCCCTGATTCCAGGTATGGACCACGCGCTCGGCGACCCGCTGAATACGAGCGGTGTCGCCGACCGATGTCCCACCAAACTTCTGAACGATCAGTGGTCGCGCTGTCGCCAAGCTGTCATCGCGTTCGGCGCGCGCGTCTCTTACGTCTCCCAACATGCGTCCCGATCCGCCCTTCCCGTGATGAGGTCATCGCTCGATGACAGCATAGAGACTCGCGCATCTCAGTGTTAGTCCATCGACGATATGTACCGCGGCCAACAAGCCTCAGTCCCCCGTTTCGGTTCCGTCACGGGTGCTTAGAAAGCGAGAGTGCGGCTGTAAATCTGCGATCTTCCAGCCGCGTGCTTCACGCTCCAAGACGATCTGACCTCGGGCATCACCGAGGACAACGCGCGCTGCATCGGCGGGGCGATGCGAGAGGTTGATCGTCGGCTTTAAGCCCTTCAGGAGCGCAATCAGCGCCAACCGTCGAGAGGGCTCGGTGAGGAAGCTGAACGCCCTCTCCTCTGACCAATGAAGGCGCTCCGCGTCGGGCAGGAGTGCGAGGAGCAGGACTGGATCAGCCTCACGAACGGCCCGCGTAAAGAGCACGACAGCCTGCTCGGGTGTCGCAGCGGATTCGCTGAGCAGCACTCCGGACGTGAGCCTCCAGACTCCATCGATGTGCTGAGCCACGATCGGGCTACCGTCCGGACGCACCCAGGTCGCTCGATGCGATATCGTCGACATAGAGGCCTCTGCATCAAGCTGCCACGGCAAAGGATTAGCTGCCTCTAATAACCAAACACCCCGCTCTGAAGGGGCTTCTGACGCGTAGGATGCGACCACGTCTGCCGGTGTGTGTGAATGCGTCGCAGCACACGCGAACACGAAGGGGCACACAACAAAGAGCAGGATGAGTGGCTGACAGTTTCGCATGGCTTCTGTATACGGCGAGAGGTTAGGTTACGTCGAGCATGCCCTAGGGAGAGTACGTGACGGTGTATCGCTTTTACCTGCCCTTGGCAGCGTCGGTCGCAATGATAACTGCATGCAGTCAGCCAGAGGCCGCCCAGGAGGCGACGCATGCGTTCCAGCTCATTGAGACCTATGGCGAGACATCGCCCCGTTCGGTGTCCTTGCATGCCTCGTGGGGAGAGAGTGAGGAGCAGACCATCGAGCTCGCCGACGTCCGCGTGACGCTGACACCGGGGGAGCAACCCATGGTGCAAAAGCTCGAGACACTCCTCGAAGAGACGGGGTTCCAGTGGAAGCCTCAGGACTCTCGATGGCCTGAATTAGCGCGGGCCGCGCCCCCCGACGCCGTCCCTATGATCTCCCGGATTCAACTCGCCTTATTGTTGCTTGAGGGGTCTAATTCGATCGAGGTCGAGCAGCCCTTCGTGGACGTGTTCTCACAGCCACCGACCATGGGGATTACGCACCTGAAGCGAGAGGGCGAAGAGGTCGCTTTAAGCACGATCGCACTCATCATGTCTTCCCAAGGCGCAGTCTTCGCGTGGGCGCAAAGTCAGGGGAAAGCAGATAAAAATGGCGTCCAGCTCACAGGCACCCGTCAAGTGGACGGGGGGCCGCGGGACCCCATATCGACGACGATCCGGAAGGTCTCAGTCCAGACGGTCAGTCAAGCGGACTGACGACCTCTGCGCGGATGCTCCTTGTCGGTCGTTGACACGACCGAGTACGCGGTCGAGGATAGTCGTCTCTCAAGGAGGCCGATGGCTACCGAAACCGAGCCACGCGTGATCAAGCGATACGCCAATCGCAAGCTCTACGACATGCAAGAGAGCTGCTACATCACGCATGATGAGATTGCGAACCTCGTCAAGGGCGGCGAGGATGTGCAGATCATCGACAATAAGACGAAGGAAGATCTGACCACGCTGACGCTGACTCAGATCTTATTCCGCGAAGAGAAGATGCAACGCAAAGGGCTCCCCCTTCATGCACTGCGCGGTATCCTTCAAAGTGGCGGGGACTTTATTCAACGTCAGATTACGGACCCTCTACAGACCCTCCGTGACGAGGCTGGAGAAACCGTCAGGACCATCAGTCACGTCTTCCGAAGAGATGACGAAGGTAACGAGGTCTTAGAGGAGATCCCGGTTGAAAGCATCACGATCGATGCTCCCGTCTCGTTAACCGAGGATCTGCAAGACGATGGCCGAAACCCTGCAGCTGCGATGCGCGAGTGGGTAGACAGCACACAAAAGTCCATCGAGACCTTTCAGCGCACCTTTGAGGAGCGCTGGAGTCTCACCTTTAATGCGCTCACGCTTATCAACGAGAGCAGGCAGCGGATTGCTGAACTAGAGGCCCGCGTAGCGCAACTCGAGGCGCAACTGGGCCAGGGCGATAAGGAGGAGACATGAGGCGTTTCACACTGACACTGGTGCTCCTCACTGCGTTTCTCCTCCCCACGTCCGTTGCCTCCGCGGGCTCTCTTGACCCGAGCGTGGCTGGGCTCGTCAGCGTCGCAGATGGCTTGAAGTTTCTGTCGCGCGACCTTGGTCTCGCCTTTCAGCCCCGCTTTGGTGCACCGGCGAATACACACGGAGGGGCTGGCTTCGACATGGGCTATGCCCTCACGATGACAGACATCGCGCAGGACAGTGAGCACTGGAGCAACGCCGTTGAGGATCCTGCAGACCTCTTGCTCGTCTCTCAGTTCTCAATCCACAAGGGGCTGCCCTACTCTATCGGCTTGAGTACAACGCTCGGCTTCTTGCATGACTCGGGGCTATGGAGCCTCGACTTGGGTGTGAAATGGGCCTTCGTTGAGGGCTTTCACTACGTCCCCGATATGGCCTTCCATGTCCAAGTCGGGACGCTCATGGGCAGCTCTGAGCTGTCCATCTTGCGCGTCGCCACGGACTTCCAGATCTCCAAGAGCTTCGGGCTTGGTGGCGTCGTCCGGATGACCCCTTACGCCGCGTACTCATTCACCTTCGTACAGCCATCGCCCCATGTCGTGGCCGTCTTCGACGAGTGGGCCGTGGAGGCAGACACCAACATCGTGACGGTGCTCCCCCTCTTCCTCCACCGAGGTATTCTCGGCGTCCGCGTCACAGCCGCGATGGTCGATGTCGGACTGGAGATTGCGCTAGGCGACACGCACACGTTCGGTACGCGGGTCGGGATCAACTTCTGAGCCTTTAGGCGTCGAGCCTCGACGCTTAGGACGGCTCCTAGACTAGGCCCTCGTCAACCCGAGGCCCTGCAGCATCCGCCCTCACGTCAAAACATCCCGGTCCGTTTTGCGCTCAGACTCCCAGGGCGCGTAGGCAGCCCTATTTCAACGTGAACTTGAGGACGTGTTCCCCGAGACGGATCTCGTCGCTATCACGCAAGAAGGTCTTCGTGATTTGGTTGCCGTTGACGAAGGTGCCGCAGGTGCTGCCAAAATCCGCGAGCTCAAACCGCATCTCCTCGACGTGAATACCTGCGTGGCGTCGGGACATGCCTCCACCAGGGATCACAATCGAGTTGCCGTCGATAGAGCCAATCGTCGTCTCATCGTCCACGACGAAGAACTCCTGCCCCGCATAGGGACCGCCAACGACGCTTAGGCGCCCTTTGTAGGGCCCTTCATAACTCTCGTCTGCGACAGGCGCGGGGCGGCGGTTCGCCATCCCAGAGACCAGCTTGATGATGAGGAACACGAGCCCTAGGCCACCGAGGATGCCGCCGATCCAAACCAGAATGAGCCACCACTTGAACGGCTTCGCTTGAATCGTGACCTTGGTGTCGTAGTCCCGGTTAAGGTTCTCCCCCTTCGGGGTCACCAGCTCGATCCGCAGCGCGGCTTTCTTCTCCTTGCCCTCGAAGTCATCGTTCGGCGTGAAGTCCAAGACATACTGCTTCTTGAACTCCGCAGCGAAGCCCTCCAAGGCATCCTGGATATCACCGACGGCCTTCACCGAGCGGTAAACACCTCCAGTCTTGGAGGCTAGGCTCCCAAGGCCAACGAGATAAGTCGGGTCAGAGAGGGTGAAGCCCACAGTGTAAATCTTCACCCCTTTATCTCGCGCCGCTTCAGAGATGCTGCGGATCTTCTTCTCGACCTTCTCCGCGCCTTTCTGGGCGCGCTTATCGAACCCATCGGACATCAGGTACAGGACCTGACGACGAGGGAAGCCGTCTCCGCCTTCATCGAACTTATCGAGCATCTTGCCCACAAGCTTGTAGAAGTCTGGGGCTGCTGTGCCCTTCTCTTCGGCAGCACTTGAGCGCTTCACGCGCTCCATAATGCTGTCCGCGACGTCTGCACCCGCATCTCGCCAATCAACAACGGGCTGCAACCCCGTGTTGTCGTAAAAGTACGCGGTCACTTTGTCATTGGTGTCGAGGTCATTGACGAACGCCGCGAACCCCTCCTTCTCCATCGCCAGGATATTCGGGTCCCCTTCTGCCTGAGGCACATACCCATGATGACCAGCGAGGAGCATCGCGACGGCCAAGCGCTCATTAGCCTCCTCGTACGTCAGGACTTCGATGGTCCCCGGCACTTCCTCTTCATCGATGAAGACAGAGACCTCGTCTCCATCCAAATCCTCGATGACACGTCCCTTGTCGTCGAGGAGGTCCACATAGAATCGAATCTTGCCGTTCTTGAGGAAGTCGGTCGCATCCACATAGTCGATGTTCAGCTTGGTACCGGCTAACGCCGTCGCCGCTGAGAGACTCAGAAGACACAGCCCTACACACAAGGTAGCTAACGCTTGAACTATTCGTCCCGTTCGCATGAGACCTCCTCAGTCACGCAGCTGGAAGTATGCCTTCGTCGCAAGACATTGCCAACGGGCCACCAAGCAACCGATGAGGTCTTAACAGAGTCGCTGCTAATACAGGGACTTGAACTTGAGCTCCGTCCTACCGAGCCGTACCCGATCGTTGTCGATCAGCTCCTCTTTCGAGACGCGCCGATCGTTCACGAAGGTGCCATTGGTCGAGTCAAGGTCCACGAGGACGAACGTGCCCTCTTCATGCCGCAGAACAGCGTGCCGCGATGACATGTACTTGTCGGGGAGGACGATATCGCAATCTGCTGCGGTCCCCATGACGTTCTTACCGGTCACGAGACGGAAATCTTGCCCTTTACCGGTACCGTTCAAGATCACGACCCAGCCCACGCACTCCCTGGGTTTCTCAGGTGTGATTTGAATGAACTGCGTCTTGTCCCCGAACGCCGCTTCGGGCTCCGAAGCCACCACCTCATCGCCATCACCCTTCTTGCCGAACCAACCCATGCCGCCGCCTTCGTTGCCGTCCTTGTCCTTCTTCTTGGCCTTGCCGCTTACCGCCGCTTTCCCCTTGGCCTGCGCCCCCTTCACGGCGGCGTTGAATTTACCCGCCGCCTTCGCCTTGGCCTTGGCCTGCACGCCCATGCCCTTGGCTTTCACCTGGGCTTGAGCCTGCTGGATTCGCTGCTCACCGAGCTTTTTGAAGAAGTCGAAGATCATGTCTTGGGGGGGTACAGGGCTGAAGTGTCTCGCTCCATCCAGTGATGACAAGGTTAGGAGAAGCGAGCAAGCAATCTACGTTAAAAACTGTTGGTGATCCGCCGTACCGAATCGCTCATCGAGGTCGCAACCTCGCAGAGGGTCACCCAAACTATTTGGGCTGATAAAACCAGAGTTGAAAGATGTTCAAGTCACGATCCGCTGTCACCGGCACTATCTTAATCGTCAGGAACGTGTCAGTCACGTACTCGGCGGGCACCTTGAAGGGCCAGTTTCGCCAACGGAACTTCCTATCGCCTCCGGCACATGCCCAGGTCCCGACCTTCTTTCCGTTCACGTGGAACTCTGCCTCCCACTCACCGTGAACGTAGTCCATACGCTGAACCATGATGAGGTCTTTGTTGGGGACCACATTAGAGACCTCAAACTCCGCGTATCCCCCCTCAAACGCGATACCCACATCCTCAATGATCACCCCATCGGGATACTTGAGCTTCTGACGCGTACGATAGCGGTCTCGAGCGTCCACGATACGGAACTTATGATCAGCCTCTGAGCGCTTGTTGAGCACATCGATCACGTCGATACGCGCTAACTTGATACCATCGATATCAAGCTTCGCACCGAACTCATCACTCCGCACCTTGAGCTTCTCGAAGATCGACTCCGCATCCGCCGGGGCTTTACTGACGGCCTTCTTCGCCTTCAGTTTCCCGCCAAAGAGGGACTGTAAGTTCTCGTTGCTCTTCCGCTGGTAGCCCACGATGTTCGTCACGAACTCGTCTGAGTCCACGCCCTCATTGTAGTTACCCTCCAGCAACTCGACGTGCTTCTTGAAAGACGCGAATTCCTTCTTCGACGAGTACTGCGGGTAGTTCGTCTCGACATCGCTGATGAGGGCCGCCTGGAGCTCGAACACCATGCCAAAGAGATCAAACAACCCCTTTCGATCCACAGAGTTAATCCGACGCAGCATCTCCAGTGTGTGCAGCGCATGCAGCACATCCGATGCGGTCAGAATCTTAAGATTATGAAACATGTGTGCGTAGATCTGCGTCGCGTCACCCAGCATCTCTCCCAGGTCATGCAGCAGTGAGGGAGCCAATCGAGAACCGACAACCCCTGCTCTCGGGACAAAACGAAGGTCAATCTCGTTGTCTGCAGGGTTCGCCGGATCTTTCGCGTCAGTGATACGCTTCACCCCCTTGGTGAGCGCGATGCGGCACAGCTCCACCTCTCGCAGCACGTCAGGCTCGGTGATGATCACATCGATCTTCACCTCCTCCGAGATACGTCGATGCCCCTTGTATTCAAGGTTTGCGCGGTAGCTGACAAAGTCCGTCAGGTCTTCGACGTACTTCAACACGACGTAGACTGTCTGCGGCAGCTTGAAGTCCGCCGGATCAAGGGTCTTAAGCGACGCCTCGGACAAGTAAAGGTCATTGCCTTCACCGTCCATTGCCCGCCCGCTCGCGACCTCCACGGAGAGATCACCACGTCCCCTTGCAGAGACCTTGAGCCCGCCTAGCTCTGCAGTCAACACGCCGGGGGCATGGAAGAGCCTGTTGTGCAGCTTGTGCTTCTCGACATCGTAGCTGACGAGATCATTCCAATCCTCAGCCGTCGTCTGAAACCCCGTAAAGAAGTTCACACGCTTGAAGCCGTCCGTTTCCTCTGCCATCTGTTGCTCCTCGCTCCGGTCCCTGAGGGACCAGCGAAATCTTGGGTGCCAACATCTCGTTGGCTATCTGGGTCGTATCGAGCGCGCTATCGTGCGCTCGAACTCATTTCTTCTTTGTCGTCGCTTTCTTTGTCGTTGCTGTCTTTTTCACCGCGGCCTTGGGCTTCGCGGCCTTCTTCTTCTCTGCAGCCTTGGGTTTCGTGGTCGTCTTTTTCGCTGCGTCTGCGGGCTTCGCTTTCGCCGAAGCCCTCTTCGCCGCTCGAGCTGCAGCCTCATCTTTGCGTTTTTGACGCGCAGCGGCAGCTGCTGCGGTCTTCTCCCGACGTGCCTCGCGCCTCGCTGCAGCGTCATCGGCACCTGAATCCTTCGCGGAATCAGTATCTGTCACACTACTCGAGCCCTTTGACTTACCACTGTCGCGCGCCGCTTTCTTCGCTGCCCGCTCTGCAGCACGACGCTCAGAGGCCTCTTTTCGCTTCTGGCGCGCCTCAGCGGCAGAAGCGGCTTTACCTTTTCGGCTGGACGGCTTCTCAGGCGTCTCCCCGGACACCTCGCTGTCGATGGCATCCCCTTCCTTCGGTGCCTTGCGCGTTGCGGAGGCGGCCTTCTTCTTTGTCACCGTCTCTTCTTGCGCTGGCGTCTCGCCTAACCCCTCGTCGGACGACGACGACGCCCTCGCAGCGCTTCGCTCCTGCCGCTCTTTTGCGCGATTCGATGCGCGCACTTTACGCGCCTCGCGGGCCGCAGCCGCAGCCGCAGCGCGTCTTCGTCTTGCTGCCCGCCTCTCCTCGCCTTCGTCTTCATCACCTTCGGCACCATTCCGGACCGCATCCGAAGCCGTACTTCGGGACGAGCGCGCGCGTCGTGAAGGCTTAGGTGCCTCACCCTCACTGGCTCCCTCAGCCCCCGCCGCAATCAGCTCAGAGACGTCATCGCCGCCCATCATCCCGATGGCGCCGCCCCCGACCCCGATCGCGCCGTGCCCAATCTCAACAAACACAGCCATTGAGCTGGCGTTGTCGTCGTCACTGAAGGCTAAGAAGTAGCTCGTGTGAGCGGGCTTCTGGAGCTGAATGATCTGATGAATCTTGATGATCTCCTCATCAGAGACCTCAGTCCCAGGCCGATCCAAGCGCACCACAAAGCAATGCGCGAGGTTCATCGGCGGCAGGATCACGGTGTCCAAACCGACGGCCGAGTTCACCCCGATACGAAAGCCGTTGTAGGGCCAAACGTTCTCTTCAACCTCCACGTGCGCGCCGGTGTAGATGCGGACAAACTCGCGGATCGACCGCACTGTCCCGCGATAGGGGAAGAGGCGTGTCGCGGTGAGGAGCATTTGGCGTCGCTGAAGCTCATTCCAATCGGGGCTAAGGGTGATCGACAACCAGCTCGCCAACCAAGGTAAGAACTCCTCTCGCGCTGTACGTGGGTCAAAGAGCTCGTGCATGTGAGCGATCTGCTCGAGCACGGAGTCTGAGACCTGCTGGACGACATAGAGCAGGCCCCTCAGAAATGAACCCGAGGGGGCTGCCTGCTGAAAGACCTGAGGCAAGTACTGCACCAAGCTACGGCGACAGACGTGAAGCGCGACCGCACGCTCACGCTCAATCAACAGCCCACCGCGCGGCTCCTGCGTCACCACAGAATGTTCTGTCGCGTACGTCTCGGTGTAGTTCACCCGAAATTCATCGATCCCGGCGTTACGCAACACCGCGCGCGCATCATGGACATCGAGCCCGACGACGTCAGGCATCGTGACCCGGCGTCCTCGAGGTTCAGATGATACGGTCATGCGCCTTCTCGGTCGCGCTCACTGCGACCAGGTGAACCAGTTGGTCATCGTTGAGCTTGAGCTGCTCGACATCGATTCGTCGATCCTCGTCACGCAGGCGCACGCGATCGACATAATCGACGCCCTCTACGTCCTCGACCACCTGGTAGATGTCGATCTTGAGCACGTCACGCCCGAAGGTCCAGCCCTTGCCGTTACGTCCACCGTAGAGCGGATGGAGGAAGCGCAGCAGTGCCTGCTCGATCCCGCGCTTGATACGGTCACTTGCCCCGGCTTGTGTGCGCACAAACTCAATCTCGATACTGATCTCTAAATACGCAGGCCGCACCACGTTCACCATGGTCGACACGAGCTTTCGCTCGTGGAGGTAGCTGCGGACCTTCTTAAGGAGCTCCGTCGTGGGCACAGGCTTGTCATCAAGATCGGCGTGTCGTGGTGCTTTCGGCACAACGATGACCGAGACCTCACCCTCCCGAGCAGCGGAAGGCAGGCACTTTACGCGGCCAACTGAGTTCGAAGCCTCCATCGCGAGCCACTCAAAGTCCCCAGCTGTCACAGCACGATTACGCGCCTTGATCATATGCGGGGCTCGGAGCTTGGCTTCCTCCACGCTCTCCATGTCACAGCCACCCATAGCCGGGTAAGGATTGCTGACCTCTGTGACAAACCCCAGGGCTTGCTTAAGCACGATGATGCTCTCGGCAGGCACATTGCCGCTGTCCCCACCCCCAATCATGTACTTGGCGCACCGCACGTTCTTCTCGCCCTTGGGCGGGATCATGCCTCGCACACCATCACCAAACGTGAGTTCACCTGTGTTCAGGTCCAGGGTGTAGCTTCGGGAGGTCGAGCCTTGGTCATAGAAGCTATCGACCTGAGTCCAACGCACCCACCAGCCGTCCCCATCTTTGTCCGCCACGACCGCCGTATCACCGTGGACCATGAGGAGCTGCTCCAGCTCCTCGCCACGCGGCTTGTCCTTCTCTCGGACCACCACACTCTCTCCCGGCAACACGGGGCCACGGGGGAAGTGATAGAACTGATTTGGCGTACCCTGACTGGACCCCAAGGGTGTGTCCCAAAACGTGGTCACGTTCGAGGCGTACGTCGCATTCATCAGGACCGCATCGACTCTAGGCGGCTCGACATAGCCCCCCATCTCGAGGCGAGCGCGCATCCAATAAAGGCTCTCACCAAATCGACGCGATTTACGCTGATTTTTCGGTCCATTAAAGGAGATGAACCCTGACTGGGTGAAGTTCTCTGTCGAATCTTGTGGGGCTAAGGGTGACCAGGTCTTCCCGCTCCAGTACTCCCAAGCCACACGCTGCTCGACATACCCCTCTGACCTGTCCTCAAAGGAGAGCAACGCATCACGTCCACCTCGATGCTCGGTGTCGACCACGTGGAAGTAGATGTCACACCTGTCCGGCGGGAAGAGGCCCTCCCACCCAAGGTAGAGCGTGGGTGACTCTTCAGCGACCGGCGCAAACACCTGGAACGGCTTGTATTCGGTAGCCGCGACAGAGGTCACATCAGAGAAAACAAAGTCGTTATAGACGAGGCAGGACTCCCAAGTGTGCTCGGCCTCTTGAAACTTAAAGGCGAACCCCTTCAGGGAGGGTGGCAGCAGAGGATTGTCGTCCTTCCAAACCCAAGTCTCTGCGTCGAGTTCGTAAGAGCCCGCGACGCCATAGTTCCCAAGCTCAATCCGGCATCGAAGCCATAGAGACTCAAGTCCGTTGATCTCGGACATGGCCATGTCGTCCGGTCGCGTGAACGCGATCTGTCCACTCGCGGTAAAGCACGCCGTCGTGTCGGTGAAACCATGGTCGGACTCGACGCCACCACCGGCGGCTGTACACCGCGCCAAGACTTTCCAACGCTTCCCGTTAAAGTACTCCCATCGGAGCACCATATCGGAAGATGCGCGGGGCGCCTCAGCCACGGTCTGCTCCGTCAAGAGGACCTCGAGCTGTACAGTCGCATTAGCCTGTCCAAGGACATGACTGCTAGCCAGATAGAGCGTCGTGTCGACGCCCGGCTCCCTACCGAATGGGTAGAAGTTCTTGTCTAAATCGAGTGGAGAAAACAGATCCGACTCGGAGTTGCACAGGGCTGCTTCAGGCGCCACGCCCTCTCCCAGCACCTCAAGCCTCGCGGAGATAACGTCGAGCACGGTCTCGTCATCGGACTGAGGCACCTCGAAGAGGCGGCCGCGGATCCAGAAGTTCTCGACCTCATTGACCGTTGTCGCTTCGAAGACTTCGGGCCCAGAGAACGCCACCGTGTTCCCATCCAAGGTTAAGCCTGGTTGCGCCATGACACGCCAGCGGGTGCCGTCCCAACACTCCCACTCCAGCAATTCGTGGAAAGCCCTGTCGCCCGAGCCCTGTGCCTCAAAACGAACGATGAGGACGGCGTCCTCAGTGAAGGCCTCGAGCCTCGAGTCCCCCAGGTAGATGAACCGCTCAATGCTGCGCGCTCCGCCGAAGACATCAAAGGCTTCGCGTTTACCCTGGGTGAAAGGCGTGTTGTCCGAGAACGCCTGTTCGTTCTGACTCATACAGCGGACAAGTTTGTTTGAAATCGCAATGAAATCAGCGTCGGTCTCGAAATCGAGCGCTGCCTGGTCATCGCTAGGGCTCGTTGCCAACCTAGTCCCTGCCGGGATTCGAACACTATCGGTCTTGTCACTGATACCGAACTGAACAAGTGCGGTTGCCGGCTGTGGCGACTGGAGGCGAATACCCAACAAGTTCAAGAAGGCGAGGAAGTTCTTCTCAGGGACTCGATTGAGCCGGAAGATCATCATCTCCGTCATCCAAGCGAAGAGCTCCAAGAGCGTGATGCCAGGATCGGATTTGTTGAAGTTCGTCCACTCGGGACAGTACTGCGGGATCAGCCGGATCGCCTCTTCGACGAGGTCCTCGAAATTCCGATCATCGAGGTTTGGACTCGGAATCATAGATCTTGCTCCCTACGGAGGTAGAAGGGGAACACCAGATTCCGAAGCGTATTGGTTTGCGCGATCATGTAAGAGATGTCGATCATGATCGTGTTCTCAGCATCGGGATCGGGGTAGGACTGAATCTCAAGATTCTCGATCCTATGTTCCCACTTATGAAGTGCATCCAACGCCGCGAGGGTAATGGATGCGCAGGTGTTCGCGCTCACTGGGTGGAAGAGGAAGTCGTGGATTCGGCAACCGAACTCGGGCTGCATCACGCGTTCGCCAATGGCAGTCCCAAGGATAAGCTCCACGGCTTGGCTCACGCTCGCATCATGGCTCGCGGTCTCCAAGGCGCCGTAGGCGTTGATACGCATTGGGAAGCCAATGCCCTTACCCAGAAAGTCCTTCATCTAAGCGCTAAACTCCGCACCACGTGCCGTCACCTATAGGTGACCCTCAAAGAACTTGCCACAGCCAGGGCACTCGATACGCAGGACCCCTTCGTTAAGGGCGACCTCCAGTGGTCCACCACCGCAAAACGGACATGCGTGCCCTGCTGTACGGCCGTTGACACACTCTTCGAGGACATCTTGTAACAAGACGAGATCGTCCCCACCGGCATCGTTGCTCACGACTGCTCCTTTCCCACCGACTTTGTCCCATGGACAAGCGCCTTGCATCATAGGAAACCCCGGCCCAGTGTCAACCGGTCCAGGACCCATAAGAACGGGGATCCGTCTGTCGTTTCGTGACCGTCGAAACGTCGACTAGCCTGGCGAGGAATTGCGGACGAGCCCCAAGCGAGTCGTATAGGGCCTCACCTCGCCTGCGTACACCGTGTGCAGCGCGGAATTGACGAGGTACTTACCATCGTAAAACTTCCCGAACTGCTTTAACTCCACGACGTCACCCGCGCACACCTCTGACGTCCCTTCAATCACAACATCCGCAGTGCAAAACTCAGTCGCCAACCCATCAAAGATCGATCCTGCAATCTCATCCGCCTCGGCCTTACTCGAGACCGGGCAATCGACAACCGTGAGCACACGCCCCGTCGACGCAGAGCCGTAGTGGGCCTTACCTGCATGCTTGGGCCCAGACTTGCCATCGATGGAGCTAGAGACCGACTTCGAGCTCCCTAAGATCGCTTTCTTCTTCACAGGATCCCAACCTCGAACCTCGACCTTCGCGACCTGCTGAACACTCGAGAGCGTGAAGTCTGCGCCCTGTGAGAGCTTGGCCTTCACAGGATCTTTATTCTCACGACAAATCGTGACTTTGGGGCTTCCGGAGAGGTCTATCTTCTTAAACTCTAGCTTCTTCGAGGACTCAGAGGCCTTGGCATCAAATGCCAGCGAGGTCCCCACCCCTAGACCACGCAAGAACTGGTAATCGCTCATTTCGTACTGAGCGATATACGTGTGCTTGTTGTCACCCGGATCCGTCTTTCCACTCAAAGAGTCACCCGTACCACCCTCACGAGCTTTAGAGTCTTTGATGACGTCCTTGGCCACGTCTCCAACCTTAATCTTGGCCTTGTGGCCATCTCCCCAAACGCGGGAATTTGTTCCCCGCGTCAGCCGGTGAACGATGTCATATCCTGAGATACGGACGAGGTTGCCGGATTGATGAAACTCGGGCTCGACTCGGCTGACCTCACCTTTGCAGACGGTCGACTCCTTTTCGTAGCCAAGCTTGATCTCGACTTCGAGCCCTAGCTTGATGTGATCCAATACATCAAAAGTCTTCGACGACGATGCGCTCACATCACCCGCTTTCAAGGTGACACTGAACGCTGTTGGGCTCTCAAGCCGGTCATCCACTTCGATACGGTGAATGTGGTCACCGTCCTTCAGCTCGAAGGAGCCCAGCTTGGTCTTACCGTCGAACTTTACGTCAACGGTCAGGTCATTCGGGTTCGACATTCAGCAGCTCCAACAAGCGATAACAAAATATAGGGGGGGGTGAGCTCGCTGCGAAGTGAGCCCAATCCTGACTCGCGACGCACTACTTCAAGATGGGCGGAACCAGCAGCTTAGAGCCTGGTCGCAATGCCATCGGGTCATCTAAATCATTGGTCTCAGCAATACGCCGCCACTGGCGTGCATCATCGTACTCGGCGAAGGCGATCGCCTGGAGCGTATCCCCCCGCTTCACCGTGTAGACTTTCGCGTGATCGGGAGACTTTTTACCGTGCTTTGAGCTCTTCTTCTTAACGGGCAAGACCTGCTTCAAGCCAACCTGCACCTTCGCTCGAACCGGCATGCCTCCAGGCAAGAACATCGTGTAGTCCACCGTCAGCTTCTCAAGATAGAACTGGTACTCATCAGCGAAGTCGCTGTTCTGAGTAAAGTCACCCCAGATTAGCCGCACAACCGGTGGATGATGCTGTTTGGTGTTGTAGTCGAGGAGCTTCTCTAATTTGTCGATATAGGTGCTGCGCACGCTCTTGCGGCTCTCGTAGGTATCAAACCAGAGCTCCCCGAGCTTCATCACCACCGGGTTCGTCCCTGTCCAGCGCACCTCTGTCGTGTTGCCTTGGGTCTCGGGCTCCTCGAGGATCATCGACTTCTCGATGGTGATCGACTTCGGGTTCAGAAAGAACTCGATGTCGTAGCCCTTCTCCCGACTACCGTCAGGCTTGTCATAGACCTCGAACGACGCCTTTTGTAGCGCGCCACCAAGCAGCTGATTCTTGAAATCACTCATGGCCACTGCCCCTTTCGCTCTTGTTCTCTCTTCAGGCGCCGCGCCACACGATCGGCCATCTCATAGGCCAACTTTTCGAAGGCTGCCTTGCTCAACTTACCAGCCTCAGAGGCTGCACCGGACTCTCCCCCCGCTGCTGAGGGAGCGGCATCACCACCGGCCGTTGCGGCATCCCCGCCCATCGACTCGCCTCGTCCCTTTCTCAGGGCCGTCTGCGCGACAGCCTTCACGGCGGGCGCCACCAGCGGCATTGGTGCCTCACCAGCCGCCGGCGCAATCTCCATAATCTTCGCCGCGAGCTGACCCAGGTCTGCGTGCGGCGTGCTCTCTCTTGAGCCCGTATCGACGAACTTCCAGTCCGCCTGTCTTAGCGCCGTGGCTGCGCGATGCCGCGGTCGACTCGCACTAGACGAGGTTGAGAGCGACTCTCGCGATGCCCGACGAAGACCACTTCTATCTCCCGCACCTCGGTCAGTCGCTGGGAGCCCCACCTTGCTCGCCTCGGTGATGGGGGATGTCGCGGCGAGGCGCGAGCTTCTCCGCGAACTCGCCCAGGCTCCGACCGCCGAGACGACATCCTCACGCACACCGTCTAGTCCGATGTCTAGGCCAGTACGGTTCCCATCGACACGGTCCAGCCATGCCATCGTGAAGTCCGCGATCTCGCCTCGGCGAAGGCTACCTCCGCTCGCGGTGCGCTCCAGACGGGCGACCAAGCCGTGCAATAACCCCGACCCCAGCTTCCCCTCAGCCACGCCGGCACGCCTCAGTGTCGCTGCGATCTGGCGCGTTGTCTTTTGGCGCTCAATGTCTCTTATTCGCGCTGACTGACTCGCTCTCAGGGGGCCAGTCGGCGGCATCTCAGCGGGGCCAGTCGGCGGCATCTCAGCGGCGCCGGTCAGTTGCTGGCCACGCACGGTCGTCAAGTCGCTCGCGAGCCCTCTATCAGCCAAACGGTGACGTCGGCCGCGACCAGGTCGACGGCCAAGCCTCTCCGACCGCATACCTGGCAGCATGGCCTCGGGAGCAAGCGCGGCCCCGAGGGTCAACTCGCCCGCGTCTACAATGCTCACGTCATCGTGCCGAGAACCGAGTGGAGCGCCCTCCCCTCGGCCTGCTGCGCGTGTGAGCCGATCTGCTCCTGCCGGGCCAGATGCTGCAACAGCGAGCGCATTAGTCACCCTCGAAGCGAGCCGCGAAATAGACGAGCCAAACGCGCGCTCTCGCGGCTCCTCTTCAGCTCCTTGAGCAGCCGTCAAGTCCAGCATTCGCCGCTCATCTTGGCCGAAGCGGCCGTAGCCCGGAGACAGCTCATCAGCTCCGATGCCAATCGGCGGCTCGCGGGTGAACTGAGTCCCTGCAGCCATAGAGCCAAGCTGAACTCCATCATCCAGCGGCGTCGCCCACATCTCGGGCTGACGGCTGGGTTGCGAAGCACCGGCCGCCATCATCCTTCGCAATACTTCGGGAACATCGCGACCTAGCTGCTCACCAGCCTTCGGCCCCCAGAGACCTTGTAACTGCTGTGCACGACGCATGACGGCCATGCGCCCCTCATGGTCCGCTACGGTCCCTGTTGAAGTCGTCGATTCCGCGAGCGCGACAAGCTCACCCACGGCGTCCATGAGGTCCGAAGTCCATGCACGCCGACCGCGTGAAGGTGCATTATCTGCGAAGTAAGCCTCCGCCTGAGTCGACATCACAAACGAGTGACGGGCTCCGAGAAGTGACTCCGCCGCGAGCCCCTTTGCCCCTCCCGAGACGCCGCTGGAGAGCGACTCCGTCTCTGTAAGGATGCGCGCCAAACTGCGCGCCATGTGTCGCGTGTTCGCGGTCGCACGCGTCGGGTCTTCTTCCGCTATGCCTGCTACGGTGCGGGCTTTCTCTGGTGAAGCGCTGGCTTCGTCTGCTCGATTGCGCGCTTGCTTTGCAAGCATAGGCCCCACTTCCGGCGCTGGGCTCTCATGCGCGGGCAATCGTCCGACGCCTTGTGTCGCTCCTGTGCCTTGTGTTTCGAGCCCTCCCGGCAAGTGAAGCATTCGAAGCTCAGGCTCACGCCAACCAGCCAACCGCAGCGCCTGGCCGACACGTGCAGCCTGCCCCGAATTCATAGACGCTACATGCGCTGCAAACCGCACCGCGGAGTCCCCAACGTCACTCGACCAGGAGCGCATCATGTCCCCGGAGCGCAGCGCCCGGAGGTGCCCCAATAGATGAGGCTGTGCAGCCTCCAACTCAGCTGCGGCCTCCACCGTTGTCCCCATGCCTGAGAACTGAGCGATCGGCGTTCCCTCCTCCCGCAACGCATTGATAAACGACGAGATGGCCAGCACCTCTCGTGAGGTCGAGACCGGACGCCTTAACGCCGTTCGAGCACCTCTCGCGACACTGCTGGCTGGACGATCTGAGATCCCACTGCCCAGCATCAAAGCATCACGACCGCTCACGTTGGGCGCCTGCGATGGGCCTCCTTGACCAAGGCTCGACCGACTAATCAGTGCCGCTAAATCTCCCGGTTGGACGCCTTGTATCAGAGCCCCACCCTCGCTCGAGGGCGGCCTGTCATCTGCAGGCCTCGTAGACCGCGCATCTCGATCACCCGCGATGCGCGCCATCATACGTTCGGAGATTGCGGGTCGCTGAGGAGCGCTGACACCCTGTTCATGATGCTCCAACGGCACACGTCGACGCCGCGATGGCAGTGCCGAGGTCTCCGCCTCCTCTTCCGCTAACTGGGGCGTGACCATCGTCACGTCTAGCCCATACTGACCGGAGGCATACACACCACGCCCGAGATCCGTACGCAGTTGTCTCGATGCCCGGGGTGACCATGACTCGACCGCAGCTTCTGAACCGTCTCCAGCCATCCAGCGTGCAGCCAGAGCCTCACCCATCAGACCTGCGCTCTCAAGAACCCCGCCGTCCGTAGACAGCGACTCCAACGAGTCCGCTACCCAGGGCCCCTGTCGTGCGCCTGTCCCCAAAGGAGAGTGCGTATCGTCACTCATACGTCCAATGAGCTGACGCGGCTCAATCCAGAGTCCCGAGCGCGCGAACCGCTCGGCATCCGTGCCTTGTAACCCGCGTGGCCTAGGCGCCCAATGCGCATCGGCACTGGCTGGCTGAACGAAAGCGCGCCCATCGGCCTCCGTCAGCACAGACTCCGCTTGTCCCTCCGCGAACATCTTGCCCCGCTCTGAACCAAGCCGCTGCCCCCGGTACAGGGTCGCCGCCGCGCCCAGCGAGTGAGCGAGCGCCACGTCCGCAGGAACCATGCTCGCCTGACGGCTCACGGGCACCACGCTCAGCGGTCTCAGCTCACGCTGCGCAATGAGAGGTCTTGACCCCTCGCTCAACGAGCCTCCCTCGCGAGCCGCGTCCTCCGAACCCACTGGCATGGACAGCCATACAACGCCGTCCAGCGCGGCGTCCGACCTCTGCCGAGGCATCGCGCGTTGACGACGCACACCGTGCTCATCCTGCGGTTGAGAGATCAAGGGTGCGAACGTTGTCACCGGGCTAGCCAGTGGCGCTCGCTTTGTAGCAAGCGCTCCTGCCATCGCTTCGTGCCGTGACAAGCTCGCAGCCAAAGGCAAATCAGGCCCCCGATCCGAGGCGCTCAGCCACAGGCGGTCGCCCAAAGTATGCTCTGTCCGGCCACCCGAGGTCGCCGCCATCTCGGCGCTCACGCCCCCCGAGAGGCCACGGGTCGCGACTCGCGGCGCACTCATGGCACCGCGTTGAACTCGAGCGACCAAGCGTCCCGAACGATCGGCGACAAACTGCGAAGCGAAACGAGGCCGTTCGCTGCGACTCACGTGACTGTTTTGTCCTGCGGGGGGACCACTGCCACGATGATCGCGCGGCGGAAACACGCCCCCGGTGTATGGCCGAAGATGTAGCGAATCAGAACCCAGTGCGCTGGGAGAGACTAAGCGGCTCAAGCCTGTCGCTATCTCACCACCGTCAAGCGCCTTCGACGTTGGTCGCCCAGGCAAAGCGGGCCGAGTCGACGGCCTAGTCTCGGGTCGAGCGAGTCGAGATACGGCGGGCCCAGCTTCAGACCGACTCGCCCCGGCCGGTACCTCCGCGGGCATCAACGCTTCCTTGAGCGCGACGAACTCGCCTTCCACGGAGTCGAAGAAGCCAAAGACTGGCGCCGGTCGTGCGGAAGCGACGTCACCGCTCAAACCAAATCCATCTCGCCCCAGCATCCGTGACAAATTATGAGATGTGACAGCGAGGGGTGCGGCGCTCGCATACTCGCCGAACACCCCTTCTGCCCATGCAAGAGCCCCCGAGAGACTGGGCGTCGCGCGGCCGATATGTAGCCCGTCAAGAGACACCGGCTTGGCAGACTGCGCTCCTCTGAGTGAGGCTGGACGAGGTCGGAGCGTCCGCTCTCCTGACGGAAGAGCCGCCGCCTCAGGAGCTTCACCAGCAAGCTGATCGTCTAAAAATAAGCCGCCCGCTTCCAGCGCCACGACAGCGTCTTGAGCAATATTGCCCCCTCTGCGCCAGGCCAATGCGTTTTTTTCTCCACGACGACGGGCGGGTGCTCTCCGCGTCGATGAGCGCGGAGCGTCAAAGAGCGAACGGGCTCTCCGTCGCACCCCACGGGGAGCGCGCGGCTCGTCCAGCCCCAGCTCGTCCTCCAGCTGAATTGCTAGCCTCTCCTCGTCGAAGAATGAGTAGCCCTCGCGAAGGCCAAGTCTCTGTCCCCAGGTCCCAAGCCAGCCGCCTGAGAGAAGCGCATCACTCAGCCCCAAGCCCTCAGTCCAACGCTCTCCAGTTCGCGCCGATAAATTATCCGCGATCCGATCGGACCATCGGATCGACTTAGCTCCGAGCATCGCGCCATCAGCACTGGGCAGTACGCCGTGATAGCGACCGAACATCGACGACGCAAAGCGCCCCACCCCTTCGAGGTCATGGACCTCCGAGTCAGTTGGCGAGACCCCGTGGGTCAGCAGCTCGATGATGCGGTGCGTGGGTGCCATTCAGTTCGCTCACTCCAAACAGTGGTCGTGAGAGCGCTAGCCCTTCTTGGTGTACTTAAAATAGTCGTATTGAATCTTGATGGACTCAAAGGCGATGTCTTTCCCCGTTGAGTCAAAACTGGGCCCCTCATACTCAGAGATGAACGCCCCGTAGATGTCGTACGTCCCGATCTCGTCAGTCGCTCCGCTCCCTTCACCGTCCTTGAGCAGGATCAGACGAATCGTCTTACGCTCATGAGAGCCGGCCGCGTGCAGTCCAGTCATCCACTGATACAGACAGTCGTCCGAGGCTAGAAAGCCCTTCTTCAGAGAGAGAGGCTCGTACGTTTGACCGTCGATCATAGCGACCTCGTACCCGTTGTTCCCCCCTTCACGCACCCGAGTGACTTTGGTCGTCATCTTTAGGCCACTGACGTCTTTGACACGCAGCGGCTTCGCGACACCGTCAATCTCCAAGAAATAGCGATATGTCGCGTCATAAGCGATCCGATCGTTGTCCGCCATGATGGGCTCCCTGGGTCTCGACGGATTCGCCGGGCCCCGCGCTACCTCTGTGGTTTAGTGGCTTGATGTCTTGTGACCCCACCAGTGACAAATGTCCCCGGTTAGCGGGTCTATCTCGGGTCGATGTTCAGGCGCCAGATCCGCGCTGCTCAATCTCCGAATCGACCTTGAAGACTACGAATTCTGCAGGCCTCACCGGAGCAACTCCACACTCTACGACGACCTGCCCCGCATTCTGGACTTCTGGGGGGTTCGTCTCTGCGTCACACTTCACGTAAAAGGCATCCTCTGGCGTCGCACCTTTGAAGAACCCTGCTTGCCAGAGCTCGAGCAAAAACGACGTGACCTGATGAACCAGCTGCTTCCATAGAAACCGGTCGTTGTTCTCGAACACGGACCACTGCAAGCCTCGTTCCACACTTGAGATCACCGAATTCACGATGCGCCGCACAGGCACATAGCGCCATGCGGGATCACTCGAAGCGGTCCTCGCACCCCAGACACGAATCCCCCTCTGCGGAAGGCTCTTCAGGCAGTTGATCCCTTCTTTGTTCAGTTGGCCGATGTCCCCATCGGTGAGGTCTCGCCCCATATCGAAAATACCGTTAACCGCCTCATTGGCGGGCGCTCGATACGGTCCCATGGCGTTATCACACCGCGCGTAGATGCCCGCCACGTGACCTGATGGGGGAACGAGTCGCGAACGCTGACCGTCACTCACCATCACCCAAGGGTAGTAAAACGCCGCGTATGCGCTATCGAAGAGGAGGCGCCATTGGCTCGCACGCCGATGATCGCGTCCGTCGGGAAAGTCGAGAATGGTGAAGCGGGTCTTCAATCGCTCGCACTGGGTGATCATCGCGTCCTGCACCACCCAAACATCCTTCTCTGTCCGGAAGCCTTCGCTTCCCTCCAGGGCCCACATGAGATCCGGGATCACGAGGAGGTCAATCTCCTCGACGTGCTCGAGCGCGGCCAAGCCATAACGCTCACCGGGGCCAATATTTGCCCCGATAAAATCCTCTGGAGTGACTGAAAACAGACCGTCAGCACCACCCTCCAAGCAGGTTGGCTCCATGGTCACGGGGTAGCTCTCGGGCAGCGACGTCTCAGAGCGTAAATCACTCACGTGGATCAACGCTGACTGTCGATTGATCACCTGCTCCGCGTAGCGCTCGGAGGTGGTCGACAAAGACAGGTTTTCAAATCGCTCTTTTGAGGCCCCCCAGCGCACACCAACGGTAAATTCGAGAGGCTCAATGAAGGTTGGCGCACCGGAACGAAAGGCCCGCTCCAGGGGCTGACCAGGGTCCCAGCCTATGGTCTTGCCATCCAGGTCGGTGATCGTGCGGTACGTCTCGGCCTCATGATCACGGATCCGGACAATGCTGCCTTTGGATAAACCGTGAGTGGACTTAATCACAGCTGATGTGTCGCCCTCTCTTAGGTCCAACGTCAGGAAGGTCGAAACGCGCGGTTCCTGGCGTTCGACATGCACAGAGACGCGGTTGCCCCACTGGCCCTCGCTCGCTGCACTTAGCTTCAGCGTCGGCACACCCGAGCCATCCAAGACGACACAGGTCGAGGGACATGCCACCGTCTCGCCGCGTCGCGCAACTTGGTGCGCCACTCGAAGGACGTAGCAAACCTCTCCACCATTCTCAAAGAACCCGGAGACCGCGGTATCGAGATACACCTCCGCATCCAAGTCACCGTAGATACGACGGAACTCTTCAAACGAAGTCAGTCGGACCGGCTCATTAGTCGGGCCTCTCTGTGTCAGGCCAACAAAACCTGGAACACCGCAAGGGCCCAATTCTAGTCGGACCGACCCTCCAGCGTCGCGAGCGACGTAGACTCCTGGTGCGCGTGTGCTCACCGTGTGTCCCTCCTGTGCCTCGAATCCTGGCTCATGGCCGCTTCAACCTCGGCGCCTAAACGAACGCCACGCTAACCCGCATCCTGTCCTCAATCAGCTAGGAGGACCGAGATCGGTTAATCTCCTTGTTGATCTCAGAAATCTCACGCACCCACACCTGACGCTCCCGATGCTCCATTGCGAGGATGTCATCGATGCCCCAGTGGAAATGGTACGCGATGTACGCTACCTCCTGATAGATGCGCTCCAGGGGGTAGCTTACGATTCCCCCAAGTCGGCCCCTAGGTCGACCTCAAAGTCATGACTGCAAGATGGACACTTGACGTTCACGGCCGCCGTGCCCTCCTCATTCACTCTGCGATAGAAGTCCTGCAGATAGGCGAGGTCTGTCGAAAACAACCCTTCGATCACGCTCGGGTTGATCGACTTCAAATCGCCCAGGACCTCGATCACCCGACTCAACAGGATCACGACCAGGTAGGCGCGGTTGTTCTGAACCCGATAATCCTGCAGCGGGATGATCTCATCCTTGGCTGTCGCCAAGCGCATCACGCCTTTGCGGTGAACGTTGCCGTCCTTATCGACAAAACCCTTTGGAAGGGTGAACTCGAATTGCGTCTTAAACGCCATGTGCTCCTACCTTTTGCTTCGGTCAGTACACTGACCATTCACCTGATCTTTGGTAGCGCGCCACCGGCTGCCTTGCAAGTCGGACAGCCCGTATCTCAATCGCCCCAAATCGTGCCACTCATCGCTACATATGAGCTGCATAGCTCCAAGCCACTGGGTTGGAGCTATGCAGCTCATATGACACTCATAAAAAAGGCGGACAGCCACAGGCTGTCCGCCCCATATGTTACTCGCCGATCCCGCCCCTCACAGGGAGGGATCGACCGAGACGCTCGCCGAGCGTCTCGGCGCTCACAGATTAGCCCTTCTCGAGCTTCTCAACTGCGAGCTCGACCTCCTCGACATTCACCTCGGTACCTTTACCGTCGAGGGTAAAGCCCTTCCACTTGCAAGGCCATGCCTCATAGAAGTTGTAGCGCATGATCTCTTCACCATCGTCTCCGCACAGGATGATGGAACCGGACTTGCGGCTCACCTTCCCGTCGATGACCTCTTTGCGCCAATCCCACAACTCAGTGTTGTTGATGTAGCCACGCTTGAGCGTCACGTTGGAGTACTTGGTTCGACCTGGGCGCTTACGCAGGATGATGTCATCCCCGTCTTGGTACTCGACGATTTCCGTCTCCGAGTCCAAGCCCTCTACGTTGCGGAAGGCACCTTGAGTGACGCCTTCGATCTCGACCTTGAAGTTAAAGTTACCAATGTGGTCATGGTCACGCCGGTTCGGCATGTTGGCCTCCTAAGGAGAAACCGGGTCCAGTTTTGGACCCCGGAACAACCGGGGTCCTCCGCTGGAAATTGAAAACTTGTTGTCGCTATTCAGCGATGTCGCCACCGGACGGCATCTGACCGATCCGGAAGATGACAAACTCGGCAGGTTTCACAGGACACATGCCGATTTCACAAATCATCTGGCCCGCATCAATGACCTCTGGTGGGTTCGTCTCTCCGTCGCACTTGACGTAGAACGCCTCCTCAGGCGTCGCACCGAAGAGTGCCCCCTGACGCCACAGACGCATCATAAACGCCGTGATGTCACGCGTGACACGCTTCCATAGCCGCTGGTCATTCGGCTCAAAGACTGCCCACTGGGTGCCGATCTCGATTGAGGCCTCCACCATGTTGAACAATCGCCGCACGTTGATGTAACGCCAGCTCGCATCCGACGAAATCGTACGAGCACCCCAGACGCGGATCCCGCGATTTGGGAACTCTCGGATGCAGTTGATGCCCTTCGGGTTCAGGATATCCTGCTCACCCTTGGTCACCGTGTACTTCAGCCCAAGTGCACCACGGACGAGCTCATTCGCCGGTGCCTTGTGAACACCGCGCTCTCCGTCGACACGCGCGTAGACACCCGCCATGTAGCCACTCGGCGGCATGAAGATGTTCCCTTTGTACGGGTCGTAGACCTCAACCCAAGGGAAGTAGTAAGCGCCGTACTTCGAGTCACGGGGCTTAGGCAGCTTGTTCACTCCGCCCTTCTCGATGACCTCTGGCGAGTCGAGGAGCGCAAAGCGGTACCGCATATTCTCGCAATGCGAGAGCACTGCATCTTGAATCGCGGGATCCGTCTGGCCAGGAGCAACGACCATGTTGATGTCATCGACATCCGTGAAGGCCAAGAGCCCGGTACGCGTACCAGGACCATTGTCCGTGCCGATGTACAGGCCAGCCTTACCACCCTTCTTCTCTCCCTCGGGCTTGCCGACGTTGAGAACATAACAACGGCCGCCACCGTTGTTAAAGAAGCCGTAGACGGCATGAGCCATGTACTCGCTATTCTGGAAATCACCGAAATTCTTAGTGAACTGACTCCAGTTCGTGCAGAAAATAGGTTCATTAACTGGGCCGATATCACACTCGCCGATGAAGCCCACCGTGCTGGTGCCGACCATTTCGAGCGGCTTAGTACCGCGGTCGACCTCTTCCACGTAAACACCGGGAGACAGGTAGCTAGTAGCCATTTGTCACGTTCCTCCAACGTTAAGGATTGTGGGTTCGCACCCGTCATGCCCCGCTGTGGGGCTAACTTATCTTAAAAAACTGTCGAGCTTTCGCCCTACTGTCCGAACCCACTTTGAGTTCGTTTTAAGGGATGGGTGTCCCACGTCGCTTCGACCGGTGTGGTCTTTCATGAGCGACGCCGAGACAGTGCAATATCTTTGCCAGTGACGCGCTGCACCTCTGGCGATTTCCGGTCCGACTCGATCCTGAACCGGACGAAGTAGTAGACCGCTGGTCTGAGTTCCTCGTTCATGCTCCGCCAAAAGCTGAGCACATCGTTGTAATCCGCCTGAACATTTGGGTACACGTTCAGCTTGTCCGTCGGATAGAAGCTGTCCCCTTCGAGTTTGTCGCCCGTGAGGATAGGGTTCTCCAAGAACGTTTTGACTGCAAGACCAGTCAGCAAATTCTCTTCTGCGGGTGAGTTCCCCCACACGCTCAAGATGTAATGCGCCAACATGTGTACGGGCGCATCGCGGTAATACTCCACGATGCGGCCGTCCTTCATGTAGGACGACACAAGCGTCTGAGTTCGCTCTCTGTACCTCTGATCGAACGCCAAGTGGTACATGTAGCAATTGACCGTCGGAAGGTTCTTGATGTTGTCCTTCTTCGGCTTGTCGGTCGAAATGTTCACAGTCGTGAACCCCGCAGCCTTGAAAGACTCCTCCAATAGCGTTCTGACGGTCTCTCCGATGTCCTTTATGACCTCGAACTGACTCATCTGGCGCTTGCTCCAACAACCGTTGACCCACCCAACGCACGAGTCGCATCAGACGCATCCAAGCATGATGCTGCGGATGCTGCGAGAGGCGACACTAGCATACGCTGAACAAGCCCGTCAAACGCACGAATCGCTTTAATTACAGTCACTTCGGGCCCGCTCCATAACTTCTTTCTAGAGAACAAAATGTGGATTGACCTCAGGGCCTCTCCGACCCGCCTCAATTCACGAACTCCGGTGACCAGCTCACCGGTGTCAACTGACCCCGCTGGGGCACACTGACCCCAATCAATGAGGCCAGCTGCTGCCTCGTTGAGGCCCCTCTAAAAACCGGGGCGATTACCGCCCGTTCCGCCCCCTGCATCCTCATCCGTCAAGAGCTCCATCGTGTAGACACTGGTGCCGCCAGTGCTCTCGATACGGACGAAGTAGCGTCCCGCAGTAAGCCCCATCGGTGCGGTCTCGTCGAAGCGCTTGTCATCGTCATGCTCGAAGCTGCTCAACAACTGGGCGCGCTGGTCGTAGAGTGACACAGTGGCGTCGATATCTTGGTCGTCCCACCAGATGCGGATCCGCACATTTGCATCGGCAAACAGTTCAAACGACTTCCAGTCGGTGTCATCGCCTAAGCCAGTGCTGACCTGATCATCGATCGCCGTGTTGGGCTCGATTGCGATGGCTCCACCACGCTTGGCATCTTCGCCAGAAGCCGCATTAAACGCTGGACCACAACCCATAAAAGCGAAGCAGACAGCCCACAGGAGGACGAGACCCCAACCACGCAAATGATGCATCACGACTCTGCCTCCGAGTTTCTAGGCGCGGTAATGTTGTACACGGCTCGAAGGACTTTCGCGATGCATCACTAACGTGGGTGGCCATGAAGGCAATGCCGTACCTGGGGCGTTACTATCGAATCGATAGGAGATCCGGCTCGGATCGGGGGTATCTATGCAATGAATCCGGTGCGCGTATATATAGAGGCGCGCGCGAGGCCCTAAAAATGCGAGCGTCTACTCGTAACTTAGACGCGCTGATGTATTGACCGTCGGAAGAAGGACGGAGGTACTCGACGGGAACTCTGTGATAGAGGACACCACATGGATAAACGTCCCGAAACGACCGCGTGGGTGCTTTGTATAGCCCTGATCGCGCTCGCGCTCTTCAGTGCTGCGCGAGAGTCCTTCGACGCTGAAGAGAGCGTCGAAGCGACACGCCATGCCGTCGAATTGCTCCGTTCGGAGTGGCGCGATGGAGATGGTGTTGTCGTTCTCCCCGGATGGGACGATGGCCCGTACGCCGACTTGGTGTCAGTAACAGCAGAGACTGGTCCCTCTCTGGGTGGGCTCATTCGAGGCGAGCGTATCGATCCAGTTCGCCTGTTCACCCACGAGCGACTTTGGGTTCTGTCGCGTTACGGGGCTGTGAGTGAGCTCCCCAGTGTGTTGATCTCCGACATAGAGAGCGTCGACCAGCGTCATTCAGAGGCCGGCGTGACGCTGTCACTCTTTGAACTGGTAGACGCACGTCCCGTCGCTCAACTCACCGATCACGTGTCAGAACTGACCGTGGAGCGGCGACTCGACGGTGGAGAAACCCGCGCCTGCCCGTGGCGTATCGGTCAACACCGCTGTGGCCTTGCGTCGTGGCTAGACGTGCGCGTTGCCACCCATAATGTGAACCATCGAGACGTCAATTGGCTCTTTGCGCACGCGGGCCCCGATGACGCGACCCTCGTGATCACCTGGCCTGATGTGCCTCGAACAGAGGCGCTTATTCTTCGTGCCGGCTTCACTCAAAGCAGCACGCGACATCAGCCCGGCAGCTCCACCTTGGTGCGTACTTATGTGGACGATCTTGCGCAAGACGAGGTCTGGCTCGCTCCACATCGCTATGGTCAAGCCACCCAGGTTATCTCTCCACCCAGTGGAGGTGAATTGATGACGGTCCGCATCGAGGTCTCTGCGGCCAGTTCAAGCTGGCGTCAGGTCATGATCCAGGCGAACCTGTTCGACGCGCTTCCGGCGACGTTGCAGCAGGCTGACGGCTCTCCCTGACGTACACCCTGAGCATGGGGACGCCTTGATACCGAACCACCCATGACGGCCCAGCGACGCCGAAGGCCTCGCGAACGCGGCGGTCCAATTCCTCAAAGGCCTTCTGAGGCTCGATCAGCGCGATAGCAGCGCGCTCCTCGTCCTGAGTAAAGCGGATGTCGTGCCGTATCAGTCCGACGCGCCGATACATGTCGTACGCGTCCCTGGTCGTGTTTTGAAAAAACACGGGGGCGTTGATTGGGGCGTTCACGTTGAGCCACTCGAGTGCTTGCCGCGACGTGTGTCCCCAGTACAGGCGTGTCAGTTGAGCATCTGCGGCCCCCCGAGCACCTCCAGCCACGAGCGCGTTGTAATAGGCTGTGCCGAAGGGAGAAGACTCAAGCGAAGCGCGCACAGGTGCCACGAAGAGCAACACGACGAGTGCTGCTGCCCCGACGGGACGTAGAGTTCGCCACGGCAACCGGAACACCGTCCGCTGACACAGCCATTGCACAGCGAACCCGGCACAGAGCAAGAGGAGCGGCATCCCGGTCATCCAGTGCTTAATTCCACCGAAGATCGGGGTGCTGGGCAGCGCGATCAACAGGATCGGCGCGAGCCCGTTGAAGAGCAAAAACGCTAATGTATGACGCGAATCACCTCCTCGTAGAGCGAGCCTTCCCCAGAGCACAATCCCGACCACGATCAGCACCAGGAACACCTCAGGGAGAGTCCAAGCGGTCATGACAAAGGGGAACGCCCAGGGGAAAGGAGGCACCTCAAGTGGCTGACCGAAGTACCACTGCATGTAGTGATCGTGCTGTAAGTGAAACTGAAAGTAATCAGCCACTGCCCGATAGGGATCAAACCACAGCTTTGGCCAGAAGATGAAGAGCATTGGCAAGGCGATAACGGGCATGACGAGCAGGGTCAGGGGCAGGGGCGGTAAGGTTACCCTGAGGCCCCTTAGCGAAAGCGACGCTTCCTTTCGACCTGCCCATAGCCAAAAGAGCAATAACGGTACCGGCATGAAGAATGCGTTGTGCTTGATGAGCAACGCACAGCCCCACGCCACCCCCGTTAGGACTGCCCACCGCCGGTCTGTGCGAGCTCGCCAGAAGCAGTAGAGAGTCGCCATCATGGCAGCCACGATGCCCATATCGAAGGCGATGAGGTGACCGTGGAAGAAGTGCCTTGGACAGAAGAGGAAGGCCAGCGCAGCGAAGAGCCCGGGGAACCAACCCACCGTTGAGACCCCAAGCAAGAACGTGAAGAGCACCGCGAGCACAGTCGCCAAGACGCCTGGGACACGCATCGCTGTTGCTTCATCAAACACTGCGAGGAAGCGCCTCTCGCGCGCCTGACAGCCAGTCATCATCGGGACGTCGGCTTGACCCGTGCACAGCTCGAAAGCTGAAGCCTCTGCGCCATCTACCTGCACCATAGCGTCACGACCCCGTCGCTCGACCACACGTCCCTCGGCCAATTCTCGGGTCGGCTCTGTCGGCAGACCGCCCACCTCAAGCGGGCTGAGGACCGAAACAGTAGCACCGACTGGGAACCCATCCGAAGGCGCAAGACCGGTCACCCGGAGCCGCACGCCTGCTCCCTCACTTGCTTTGTTGGACACGATGACCCGACGGTCTTTGTAGGCTAAGTGCCGCCACGCCGCACCAAAGGCTGACTTCATCAGCGGTGGATGCTCAAAATTACCAATCCACGTATCCACTACCTCGCGACGCGACATTACATGCTGCGCCTCTTTCACGGTTTTTGCGTCCTCTAGGGCCTGAAACCACTCCGCGTACTGACGCCCATAGCGAAAGTAAAATGACTCATCTCGTGTAAAGCCCATGTCGTTGGTCAACATCAACGCACTGCAGGTCAGTGCGATGAGTCCTAGCGCGATGAGTGCAACGAAGCCGCGCGAAGCCGGGAGAGATGGTGTCACTGACAAGGGACCTCAGGCAAAACTAGCGGGGCCAAGTGAACGTGTATCGCTGTGCTCCGCGCACATCAAGCGTTTGAGAATGAACGTCACCTGACGGATCGTCGCAGACCAACGTGTGTCTCCCTTCGGGGAGCGAGAGCCACTTACCGTCCCAAGTCGCACGCGCCAGGGTGCGACCATCCATGAAACACTCGACACCACGAGGTACGCCCCTAATCGCGAGCTCACCGAGCGTAAAATCGACCTCAACTGCTTTTACAGAGCCATGCGCGACAGGGATGAGCTTTCGACGTGTCACGCCAAAGGCCGAAACCGTGATGCGGTGCTCTCCCTCACGCAATGTCAGAGCAACTGGAGCGCTTCCGACGTTCCGTCCATCCACAGTCACTTGCGCATCGCGAGCGTTACTCGCGATCGTGACCGTTCCGGAGCGATAGCCTACGCCATTTGTATCGATACCGCCCGGCACACGCTCCTCGCCGGATCTGTCGGTCTGCTCCTCCAATTCGCTCGGCACTCTCAAGCTCTCCTCGGCGTCTGGGACGGCTCCCTGAGGTGCGTCGACGCCTGACGAGGCGCCGAAGACCGTGCTCCCCTCCTCTCCTCGTTCATCGGCTTGGGCCCCCTCAAGGACCGGCTCCTCGGATGACGCTGTTCGATGCTCCGGAGCGGGATCACCTGGGGCCCGATTATCAGTGGTCAGGGTCTGAGCCCACAGCGCGCTGGCGAGCGCCCAGGTAACAACAGCGAGGATGAGGCCGAAGAGCGCATACCAACCTGCGCGCCTTCTTTTGCCTGTAGACGCCCTCTCTCCACGGCCCGAAGCCACCGAACGCGGGGCACTGTCCGCAGCAGGAGCCAAGTGACCGCTTGCCACCCCTACCCCACCGAGCTTCCCTGCGTCTCGGACGAGGCCGCTATCCGTGGTGCGACGAGACGCCCCCCAGCTCCTGAGCCACTCAAGGTCATCATCACCGCCGCGGACAACGCTGCTGACGAACTCACCAAGCTCAGCGTCGCCGACGTGCGTCACCGAGTTCCTCAGATAGCCCTCCAAGTCACGCCACATCGTGTCTGCTGACGCGTAACGCTCCGCGGGATCCCGCTTGAGGCCCAGCTCAAGGATCCGCTCGAGCTCGAGAGGTAAGTCGGGGACGATATCGCGCGGAGGGCGTGGATCATTCCGAGCATTGGCCGTAGCAGCAGCTAAGCCAGTTTCACTCCCGAAGGGGTGCGCCCCCGTAAGGGTCTCGTACAGCACAATAGCCAGGCTAAACAGGTCACTGCGGGCATCTACAGGGAGCCCCTCGGTGCGCTCTGGTGCCATGTACCGCATCTTCCCATGCACCGCCTTCTTATCCCGCCGATCTGCATCATCGGCAGCACGCGCGAGGCCAAAGTCGATCACCTTCACGGCGCCGTTATAGGAAATCAAGATGTTGTCAGGGCTCACATCACCATGCAGCACACCTCGCTGCTGTGGACTCGCAAGGTAGCTATGGGCGTAGCCAAGTCCTGCGCAGGCGTCCGCGACTATCCGAGATGCGAAGGGCTCCGGGACTCGAAGCCCAAAGCTCGCCAGCCGTTCGTTGAGCTGGCTCACAGAGACCCCACGAACCGCCTCCATCGCGATGAAGTAGGTCCCGTCGTGCTCACCCAATTCCACGATTTGTACGATGTTCGGGTGCGACATGGCGGCCGCGACGCGCGCCTCGGACAAAAACATTTCTACGAAGCGCGGGTCCTTGGCACGATCCGGCAGGATCCGCTTCACAACGACCTCTTGCTCAAACCCCGCCGGGCCTCTCTGCTTCGCGAGAAAGACCTCTGCCATGCCTCCCTGCGCGATTTGCTTGATGAGGTGGTACTTGCCAAGCCGAGTAGACATATCGTGTGGCTCGCTACCGCAGGAGGGTCGTTGAGATTGCGCGTCTCGCGCAGTCAAACCATGCAACGTCTGGATCGAAACGCGACCCTCGCCGTGCGTGGCCCGATCGAAACGGCACTGACGGAACTTTAGGCCTCCAACTCAGCTCATGTCAATCGCCTGAATTGCGCTCTTTCAGAACAATCACAGGCCCTTTGCGACCGCGCTAGGCCCGTCTCGCCCCCCTCTCTCCCGACACAAGGAGTCGATTCAACCGCAGGACCAGTTGCAGGGGGCGAGTACCCGTGCCATTCTCGCGTCGCGTTTGGCACGGGAATCCCGCAACTAAAGGGCAGTTCATCGATGAAGCTCCAGTACGCAGGGGCCACGCACGTTGGAATGAAGCGTGACCACAACGAGGACAACCTTGCGTTGTACCCGGAGATGAACCTCTTCGTGGTCGCGGACGGAATGGGTGGTCATAGCTCTGGCGAGGTAGCGAGCCGCATTGCGGTCGACACCCTGAAGACCTTCTTTCAAGAGACGGAAGAAGATGCAGAGATTACCTGGCCCTATAAGCAAAACAAGGGTCTGAGTATCGAAGCCAATCGCTTCGTCTCCGGCATCAAGCTAGCCAATCGAAACATCTTTGAGACCGCGCTCGCGGACCCCCGCTTTAAGGGCATGGGGACGACGTTTGTAGGCCTCATGACGACCGAGAGTCATGCGCTCATCGCTCACGTGGGGGACAGCCGCTGCTACCTCTTGCGCGGCGACGAACTGTTACAACTTACGGAAGACCACTCACTTCTGAACGACTACAAAAAGATTCAGAAGATGACCCCGGAAGAGGAAGCCAACTTCCCGCACAAGAACATCATCGTGCGTGCACTTGGCATGAAAGACTCCGTTGACGTGGACATCCAAGATAACGGCCCACAACTCGGCGACGTCCTCCTGCTTTGTTCGGATGGGCTCAGCGGCGAGATCACGGACGAGGAGATGCGTAAGATTCTCCTCGCGCACCCCGAGGACCTCGACAAGTGTGTCGAAGTCCTGATTCAGGCCGCGTGCGACAACGGCGGAAAAGACAACGTGACCGTCATCCTCGTCAAATACGTCTAACGATCCGAGGCGATCGGGCGAACCTCGCGACGTTACCCTTGAGCTGGCGATGAGCCTTTAGGGAGACATCAAGAGCCCCAGCTGACGCCAGCGGTTCACATGTGTCAGGCCACGACGATGGGCATCGACATAGCGTTCGGGTGTCCCTGTGTCCGCCCAAAAGCCCTCTGTCTCCCACGTGGCGATGCGTGCGCCTCGCTCTAACCACGGCAGATAGCCCTCTCGTACGACGCAAGACATGCCCTCTGGGGGCAAGATATCGAGGAGCCCACGTGTCGCGAGGTGCACCCCGCAAAAGGTCGAGCCGTTCGCCTCATCTGCAGGGCTCGTAATGCCGGCAAGCTCGCCTGCGGCGTTGGTCGTCACCACGCGAAGCGCAGCATACCGTGGTTCACGAGTCGTCATCCACACGGCATCCGCTCCCACGTGATGACAGTGGCTCACGAGAGCCAATAAGTCCGCATCGAAGACGGCATCCGCATTCACGACCAAGAAGGGCTGCTGACCCAGCCAGTCACCAAGCTTCGCGAGTGCCCCCCCAGTACCGAGGAGTTCACTCTCTACCGAGAGATGCCACCGCACCTGAGGGTACCTGCGTGTCAGGGTCGTCTCGACATGTGTCGCGACCTGCGATCCCAAGTGGTGCGCATTCACCGCAATACGGGTGATACCTGCAGAGACAAGGTGCGCTGCGGCGTGATCGATCAACGGGCGTCCCAGAAATGGAACAAGCGCTTTCGGGGTCTCGTCCGTGATCGGACTCAATCGTGTCCCACGCCCAGCGGCGAGAATCACGGCCTGTGTGACCTGCATAGGGGAATTCATGACTCGATCGTAGTACGCACGTCATGACGAGCAAGAAAGTCCCTCAACGGTGCACACCAGACCTGCTCGCCGCTGGCCCCCCTACCCCGAACCTTACGAGCTTTGGTTCATCGATGGTCAGGCACAGTGAGGTGTAAATCGAGCACCACGAAACTCAAGCCCACCACAGGCTCCCCGGACGCTCCTATGAGCTGGGCGCCGTCGAACTCATGAAGTTGGCCGAGGTCTACACGCTCACCTGCAACGCTGCCAACGACAACTAGGCGCCAAGACTGAGGCCCTGGAGCAACGCCTTGCACTTCGGTCACAGCTAATCGTCGCGCGATGATGCAGCTGGCACCGTCCTGAGCCAGTGCATCCACACGTGCAGGGTGTTGTTCCCCTGAGGATTTCAGCGCCGCGACCCCTAAGAAGAGTGGCCCCCGCTCTGGCTCGGTAGGCATGACAGCTAGCGCCAGCTCCAGTCGCTCTAGAGCCGCGACCCTGACCGGTCCGTAATCGGCCCCACCGAAGCTCGCTCTGATCGAGCTGCCTCGCCCTAACTGAAAGCCTCTCTCTCCTATTGACGAGCGACCATCAGGCCCGAGGAACCACTGTTGCACACCACCATCTCGGCGGACGGCGCGGAGCAACAACTGCACGCGTCGGGGCGCCTCTTCTGGCGATTCGAGCGCCAACTTCAGGAGTACGGGCGCGACCACCAACTCGGCCCCCTCAGGAAGCTCCAACTCCTCCAGCGAGACGAGTTGACCAGACGCGCGGTCCCAATCAAGGACACGAAAGGCAGCAGACGTACCCACGGACGTCCCGAGTGACCCACAGCCTGTCGCCGTGAGCGAAAGTGCGAATAAACAAGCGAAGAGTCGACTCAACGATGCACCGCCTTCCCCCAACTTCCGCGGCCCCGAAGAAGCTCGGGCAGCACTGTGCGCTCCCACTCCTGTGCGTCTCGGTAGCGTGGGTGACTGGCCTCAAGGCTCCGAAACTCTCGAGAGTGAATCACGCGTCGCCCCCCGCGCACAGACACCCCGAGACGGTGATGCAATAGTTCATGAAACACCACGAACCCGACAAACCACTCTGGCACTCTCGGCTGATCCAGACGCCGATGGATGCGAATGTATCGATGTTCAAAGTCATAGGCGCCCAGCCGAATCGAGCGCTGCCCGCGTCGCAACCGACGCCGCGCCCCCCAAGTGATGGGGACATCACAGGCCTCACCAAACGCCAACCAGCTCTCGCGCGCCAAAATCTCAGTCAGATCGAAGGTGTCTCCGATCGCTTGCATCACCCCTGGCCCTCGGCGGGAGGTCGGGGCTTCAGGCACGGCCTCGAAGAGCACCCGCAATGCACGGCGCCCCTCTGGGCGCTCGCGAACGAACGCCACAATGGGCTCGACGATACGCTCTCCAAGCACGGCGAGGCGCCTTGCCACCCGCACCTCCACTCGACCGGCACGCTTGCGGTACGAAACAAGCCGTCGGCGGTTATTAGTCAAGACGATCTGAACCGGCCACTTGAAGTGCACCTGCAGCGCACGTCGTAAATCATCGACGAGCCCGCAGTGGCCATCGACTCCCTCACCGTCGTGCATCATAGCGGGCCAGAACGAGCCAATGAAGGAGCAACCCAAAGGCCGCGACGAGGAGCATCACCGATGGCACCTGAAGCAGCTGCGCAACCGGGCGATCCATGGTCTCGGCGTCGACGATCACTAAGCGGGCGGGGACCAGATCATTGAGGACCCACGCAAAGAAGGCCATAAAGCCGGCGGTTGCGACAGCATACAACGCCCGTGCCACACGCTCCCGCAGCAGATGCGCCTTGACGTACAGGATGAGGAAGGAGAGGACGACGACGTACATCGCGAGGTGCATAAACCAGTCGTGAATCCCCTCCACAGCGGTCGCTGCGACGCCCACACTAGCCGTCACGAGATAGAACCCGACCACCGCGGCAAGTGCAGGCGAACGGATCGCTCCGACGGTACGGGCCACGTCTTGTGCCTCTTCCAAGACGTTCGGTAGAGCGACCTCACTCTTCAAGCGATCAAGCGCTCGATCCGCCAAATCCTCCGTCCGCGCGATCAGCTTCCTGTCAGGGTGCCCCGACAAGGCGTCACCGGACCGGTTGCCCTCAACCGGGACCAAGTCCTCAGAAGTAATCGGTTTATCAGAGGCGGCTATTCGCCGAGTCTCCCGCCCGGTACTCGCGGGGAGCGTGCGCGTCGGCCTCTGGAGCGGTTCAAGAGGCGGTTCAATCGCCTCTGTACCAGCAGCAGCAGGAGCCTCGTCCTCTGTTTTCTCGGGTGGTTCTGGACACATCTGAGGGGAGACTAGCCCAGCCCACGGCGCTCAATCAATCGGAGGTATTCCCCAAGAAGAGGAGAACAGGTTGACAACCTATGACCTCCTCATTATTCCTACGCCGGGTCGGGTGGCCCCCTGGGCGCCTGTAGCTCAGTTGGATAGAGCAGCGGCCTTCTAAGCCGCAGGTCAAAGGTTCGAACCCTTTCAGGCGCGCATCCAGCTCCAGTTCTTTCATTTTTTTGTGATATCCATGCATCGCCTGAGAGCGATGCCGTGATCAGTGTGGTGAGCGTAGCTCAGTTGGTTAGAGCGCCGGATTGTGGCTCCGGAGGCCGGGGGTTCAATTCCCCTCGTTCACCCCATCACACCCCAGCCTCGCGACATGCGAGGCTGGGGCCCTTTGCGCCCGTAGCTCAGCTGGATAGAGCGCCGGCCTTCGAAGCCGTAGGTCGCAGGTTCGAATCCTGCCGGGCGCGCTTTATGAGGTCGTGTTTCTTCATCGGACCCCAGTCCGGTGTTGACACACGGCACACACCTGAGGCATCAGACACTTCCGTTTCAGGCGGGGTTGCCCAGTGTGGGCAAGTAGTTCAAGGGCGCGTAGCTCAACTAGGTAGAGCACCGGACTCTTAATCCGTAGGTTGAAGGTTCGATTCCTTCCGCGCCCACCAAACAAACCCGCTCAGAGTCACTGGCCACATGTGTGGCCTGTGGCTCTGGTCGTAGAAACTGACCGGGCTAAAGATGGATGACTCGTCATCCGGAGTAGTAAGTCGCTCGGGCTGAAGGTGCTGCGCCCCATAGAGTCCAACGCGAGAGTGGCGGAATTGGTAGACGCGCTGGTTTTAGGTACCAGTGGCTTTAGCTGTGGGGGTTCGAGTCCCCCCTCTCGCATGTCCCCAACCCCTGGTGTGTAATCATGCGTACGTCGTTCGAGACTGTCAGTGACGTGGAACTCAAGGTGAACGTCGAGCTGCCCGCTGCGTCGGTCGATGCTGAATTTGCGCGGCAGCTTAAGGGCGTCCGCAAGCAGGCGCGCATCAAAGGCTTCCGCCCCGGTAAAGCGCCTGCGAACATGGTTAAGCGCCTGTACGCGGACTACCTCGCATCCGAGACAGCGCGCGCGTTGATCTCTGAGACGGTCGGCAAGGCCCTTGAAGAGGTCCCTCGCCAGGTGCTCGGCGACCCAGCGTTTGCCCCCGCAACTGCCGCCGAAGGGCAGCCCTTGAACTACACGATCCACCTCCAGGTAAAGCCTGAGCTGACCATCGCGGACTGGGATGCGATGGAGATCGCCGTAGCACCTGCGGTCATTGAGGACGGCGCCGTGGATGCACGTATCACGCAGACCCGTGAGCAGCACAAAGAGCAAGTGCCCGTCGAGGACCGTGGCGCCGATACTGGCGACGTCTTGAAGTGCCAATGTGATGGCAGCATCGATGGCGAACCGGACCCTCGCATGCACGTCGATGAGCTGCCAGTGACCTTAGGATCGACCGAACTAATCCCGGGCTTTACCGATGAGCTGATGGGAGGAAAAGCGGGGGAGGAGCGTACCTTCGACCTGACGTTCCCTGAGGACTACTTCGCGGAGGACCTCGCCGGCAAAGTCGCGACCTTCACGGTCAAGATCAACGAGCACTTTGTCGAAGAGCTCCCGGAGCTGGACGACGACTTCGCGAAAGACGCGGGCCACGACTCTATGGAGGCCTTCCGGGAGAGCGTGACCACCGAGCTGCAGGCCACGGCCGATAAGCAGCGGGATCGCGACATCGAGGACCGCCTGATCGCCCTCCTGCTGGAGCGCAACACCTTCCAAGCCCCACCAGTGATGATCCAGTCCCAAATGGAGTTCCAGGCGCGCCAGATGTTCCAGATGTTCCAGATGCAGGGGCTCCCCCCCGACAAGGCGCGGAGCATCTTAGAGTCGAGCCGGGAGTCGATGGCAGCTGACGCCTCCCGTGTCGTCCAGCGTTACTTGGCCCTTGAGGCCCTGGCGAAGCAAGAGAGTTTGGACGCTGACGACGCCGCGATCGACGCTGAGATCGCCGAGCGGACCAAGGATGCGCCAGACCACGTCAAGGAGCAGTACGCGACCGATGACGTCCGTCGCAGCGTTAAGTTGGAGCTCGTAGAGCGCGCAGCACTTGACCTGATCAAAGAGCGTGCAATCATCACAGACGCGGAGCCGAGTGACGCAACCGATGCGGACGACGCGGCGACCGACGCAGATGATGCGAACACGACCGACGAGGAGAGCAGCGAATGACCTTGATCCCTACCGTCATTGAGCAGACTCACCGAGGAGAGCGCGAGTGGGGCCTGTTCTCCCGGCTCCTCAAAGACCGCATCATCTTCTTGGGGACAGGGATTGATGACACTGTCGCCAACATCATCATCGCTCAGTTGCTCTTCTTAGAGAGCGAAGATCCCGACAAAGAGATCAACCTCTACATCAACTCTCCAGGCGGCTCGATCACCGCTGGCTTAGCCATCTACGACACAATGCAGTTTGTCGGGTGTGAGATCTCGACGATCTGTATCGGCCAAGCAGCGAGCATGGCTGCTGTGTTGCTCGCCGCTGGGACGAAGGGTAAGCGCTTCGCTTTGCCCCACGCGCGTATGCTGCTGCACCAGCCCCTTGGAAACTTGGGTGGCCAGGCCACCGACATCGACATCGCGGCCAAGGAGATCATCTTCTTGAAATCGCAGCTGCTCGATATCCTCTCGACCCACACGGGCAAAGACATCGAGACTCTGAAGTCCGATACGGACCGGGACTTCTTCCTGCGTCCAGACAGCGCCGTCGAGTACGGCCTGGTCGACACCATCGTAGCCCGCAAGAGCTGAAATATCCTTGAGTTGGCGCCAGTCGCCGGAGGAGTCTCCGAAACAGATGGCCCACTAGATTGTCTTGAAGAGGGCCTTAGGCTATCGTCAGGGCCTCCTTCCATGGGGTGATCATTGGACAGACGTCGTGACAGTAACAACCTCTGCTGCTCCTTCTGCGGGAAGAGCCAGCGCGAGGTTAAGAAACTCATCGCCGGGCCCACCGTATACATCTGTGACGAGTGCATCGGTCTGTGTAACGACATCATCCGCGAGGAGAACGAAAAAGAGGAGGGCTTTGGGGAGCTGAGCACGCTGCCCAAGCCGAGCGAGATCAATGAGACGCTCGACTCCTATGTGGTGGACCAGGCGCGCGCTAAAAAGGTGCTCGCTGTCGCCGTCTACAATCACTACAAGCGCATCGACTACAACGACGGCAACCGTGAGGATGTCGAGCTGTCGAAGTCCAACATCTTGCTGCTCGGCCCCACGGGCAGCGGTAAGACGCTCCTAGCTCAAACCCTCGCCAAGATCCTGAACGTACCGTTCACAATCGTAGACGCGACCACGCTCACTGAGGCTGGCTACGTTGGCGAAGACGTCGAGAACATCATCGTGAACCTGCTCCAAAATGCAGATCACGACAAGGACCGCGCAGAGCGGGGGATCATCTACATCGACGAGATCGACAAGATCTCACGAAAATCAGACAACCCCTCAATCACGCGTGACGTCTCCGGTGAAGGTGTGCAGCAAGCGCTGCTCAAGTTAATTGAAGGAACTGTCGCTTCGGTCCCCCCCAAGGGTGGGCGTAAGCACCCGCAGCAAGAGTTCCTGCCCGTCGACACCTCGAACATCCTCTTCATCTGCGGTGGCGCGTTCACCGGGCTGGAGAAGATCATTGAGCGTCGGATCGGTCACAAGGCTCTTGGCTTTGGTGCAGAGCAAAGCAGCAAAGGTGGCATGGAGCTTGGCGACATCCTCGCCCAAATCCAGCCAGAGGATCTCATCAAGTACGGCCTCATCCCGGAGTTCGTCGGTCGGCTGCCCGTTATTGCGACCCTACACGAGCTGCAAGAAGAAGCGTTGATGAAGATCTTGGTGGAGCCGAAGAACGCGCTCGTGAAGCAATACAAGCGACTCTTCGAGATGGACGGTGTCCGACTCAGCTTTACTGACGGGGCGATGCGCGCCATCGCCGCCTCGGCTCTTGAGCGCAACACAGGGGCACGTGGACTCCGCGCGATCATGGAAGAGTCGATGCTCGACATTATGTACGAGATCCCCGGTCTCCAGAACGCAAAAGAAGTCGTGATCAATGAAGAGGTCGTCGCTTCCGGCGGTCAGCCGATCATTGTCTACGATAAGGAAGAAGAACTCTCGGCGTGATCAGGCTCTTGAACGTCGGAAAAGGCGTTGGAAAGGCTCGACTCATCGCAGAAGGTGCTTATGCTCTTGCAGCGACCCGCAAGGTCGTAGACCGTCAGTGTAGATCAGCACTGCGGCCCCCCACCCTACCCCGCGCGTCCACGACGACAGCGCCCCGGGAGATGAGATGTTCGGTAAAGACAAGAGTGGCTCCAAGACCCGCCTGATTCCATTGCTCCCGCTCCGGGATACAGTGGTCTTCCCGTACATGGTGGTTCCACTTTTTGTGGGTCGCGAGAAGAGCATTGCCGCGGTCGAAGAGGCGATGCGCGGCGACAAGGAGATCCTCCTCTGCGCGCAGAAGAAGGCCAAGACCACGGATCCCACCGATGAAGACATCTTCAAGATCGGGACGATTGGGACAATCATTCAGCTGCTGCGCCGACCCGATGGCACCGTAAAAGTCCTGGTCGAGGGTAAAACTCGCGCTCGAATCAGCGAGTTCGTTCCCCACCCTGACTACTTCCTGTGCGAAGTCGACGAGATCAATGAGGCCGTCGAGGTCACGCCTGAGATCGAGGCCCTGATCCGTCAGCTTCAAACGACCTTCGAGAGCTACGTGAAGCTCGACCAGCGGATCCCCCCCGAGATGCTCATGAGCGTCTCAAGCATCGAAGATCCGGGCAGGCTGGCCGACACCATCGTCGCCCACGCCTCACTCAAGCTCAACGACAAGCAAGGGATCCTGGAGATCGAAGATCCCATCAAGCGCCTAGAGCGGCTCTACGAGATGCTGCAAGCCGAGATCGAGATCCTCCTCGTCGAGAAGAAGATCCGAACGCGGGTCAAGAAGCAGATGGAGAAGAGCCAGAAAGAGTATTATCTGAACGAGCAGATGCAGGCGATACAGAAGGAACTCGGTGAACGCGACGAGTTCAAAAACGAGCTGCAAGAGCTCGAGGACAAGATTCAAAAGAAGAAGATGTCCGAGGAGGCGACAACGCGCCTCAAACGAGAACTCAAGAAGCTCAAGATGATGTCCCCCATGAGCGCCGAAGCGACGGTGGTCCGTAACTACATCGATTGGGTACTCGGCATCCCGTGGTTCGACTACACCAAGGATAAGCTCGACATCACGGAAGCCGAGCAAATCCTCGACAACGACCACTATGGACTCAAGAAAGCCAAGGGGCGGATCCTTGAGTACCTCGCTGTCCAGCACCTGGTTAAGAAGCTGAATGGCCCCATCCTTTGCCTCGTAGGGCCTCCAGGGGTCGGTAAGACCTCCCTGGCTCGGTCCATCGCACGGGCAACAGGTCGGAAATACGTACGCCTCTCCTTGGGCGGCATGCGAGATGAGGCCGAAATTCGAGGCCATCGCCGGACCTACATCGGCGCACTCCCAGGTAAAATCATCCAGAGCCTGAAGAAGGCCGAGTCCTCCAACCCAGTCTTCCTCCTCGACGAGATCGACAAGATGTCGATGGACTTCCGAGGTGACCCTTCGAGCGCGCTGTTGGAGGTCCTGGATCCCGAGCAGAACGCTGGATTTAACGACCACTACTTGGACCTCGACTACGACCTCTCAAATGTGATGTTCATTGCCACTGCGAACAACCTTCACGGAGTACCGATCCCTCTCCGGGACCGTATGGAGGTTATCGAGATCAGCGGCTACACCGAGTACGACAAACTAAACATTGCTCGTAAGTACCTGATCCCAAAACAGCTTAAGGCCAATGGAATCGATGGCATCTCGGTAAAGTGGACAGACTCAGCCATTCGCACGCTCGTTCATCGGTACACCAAAGAGGCCGGTGTTCGTAACCTTGAGCGCGAGGTCGCTGCAGTGAGCCGTAAGGTGGCTAAGGACGTCATCGAGGCCAAGCAGGAGGGGAAAAAAGACGAGGAGCTGAGCTTCCGGATCAACACCGGCAAAGTCACGTCCTACCTTGGGCCCCCACGCTTCCGATCTCAGAAAGCTGAAGAGCAGGACGAAGTCGGCGTGACCAATGGACTCGCCGTGACGATGGCCGGCGGTGATCTGCTGACGACCGAGGTCTCTTTGATGCCCGGCAGTGGACAACTCAAGCTCACGGGAAACCTCGCCAAGGTGATGGAGGAGTCCGCTCACGCGGCGCTCTCCTACGTGCGCTCCAAAGCGTATCTGTGGGGTTTAGCACCTAACTTCCACAAGAAGATCGACATCCACATCCACTTCCCTGAGGGAGCGATCCCCAAAGACGGGCCCTCGGCAGGTATCACGATGGCCACAAGCCTCGTCAGCGCATTGACGCGCATCCCCGTGAGCAAAGACGTGGCGATGACCGGTGAAATCACACTCCGGGGTCGTGTGCTCCCGATCGGTGGTTTGAAGGATAAAGTCCTCGCGGCGCATCGCGGCGGGATCAAGACCGTTATCCTCCCCGAGGAGAACAAGAAGGACATCCGCGACATCCCCAAGGTCGTCCGTAATGCGGTCACCCTAGCCGTCGTCAGCCATATGGATCAGGTGATCCCGCTGGCGCTCTCAAAGGACCTCGCGGTCGAGGGCTCAGAGGACCTGTCGGATCCCCTCTTGGACCTCCTTATCGCAAAGAAGGACGACGAGAGCGCAGAGCCCGAGGCACCAGCGGTTCACTAGGAAGCCGCACTGACTTAGAGGGCTCTCCAGCCGATGTCGCGACGATGCTGCTCGCCTTCCCAGGAGATGCTGTCGACCCGGGCATAAGCTCGTGCGGCGGCGTCACCCAGTGTATCGCCAAGTGCAGTGACCCCGAGGACGCGGCCCCCCGCCGTCACGACGTCGCCGGCCTCGGTGCGCGTGGTGCCGGCATGAAAGACAACGGCGTCATCATGCTCGCCGGTTAGACCCACGATCCGATCTCCCTTGCTGGAGGTCGTGGGGTAACCCGCACTCGCCATGACCACACACAAGGCCGAGCGCGCGTCCCAATCCAGCGTGATCTCGTCGAGGCGTCGATCGATGCCAGCCAAGAGCACCTCTACTAAATCACTCTTCATTCGCGCCATGAGGGGTTGGGTCTCGGGATCACCGAGACGCACATTGAATTCGAGCACGTAAGGGCCCGCCTCCGTCATCATGATGCCAGCGTAAAGGAAGCCAATGAACGGTATGCCCGCGTCCGCCATCGCGCGTACAGCGGGCACCATCACCTCCGACATCACCTGCGCCTCAACCTCGGGGGTCGCGACGGGGGCCGGAGAGTAGGCCCCCATGCCACCTGTGTTAGGACCGGTGTCACCGTCACCGATGCGCTTGTGGTCTTGGCTTGAGGCCAAAGGCAGCACATTCGTCCCATCGCAGAGGGCGATGAAGCTCAGCTCTTCTCCATACAGGAGCTCTTCGACG
The DNA here is from genome assembly GCA_049602155.1 of Myxococcota bacterium. Classification (GTDB taxonomy): domain Bacteria; phylum Myxococcota_A; class UBA9042; order PHBI01; family JBMYRH01; genus JBMYRH01. The sequence continues at coordinate 122,864 of JBMYRH010000004.1, forward strand.
ACGACCGTGCGGCCCGCGCCGCCAAAGGCTCCCCCCGCTAGCATCTCATCGAGAGCCGCCTCGGCTTCGTCCACGGAGTCGCAGAGCACCACGCCCTTACCAGCCGCGAGGCCATCAGCCTTTACCGCTACTGGCTTCCCAAACTCACGTACCCAGGCCTTCGCCTTTGCGAGATCTTGGAACACCCCGTAAGCGGCGGTCGCTATCCCTGCGTCATTCATCATCGACTTAGCGAAGGCCTTCGAGCCCTCGAGCTGGGCTGCTGCCTCACGAGGCCCCCATGCCAGCAAGCCGTTCGCCTCGAAGGCGTCCACGATGCCGAGCGTCAGAGGCTTCTCGGGTCCGATCACTGTCAGCCCGATCCCCTCCGACTTCGCGAAATCGACGAGCCCGTCGACGTCATCCGAAGCGAGATCCACCGAGTGAGCGATCTCCGCCAAGCCCGCATTGGGGCGCGTTGCGTAAAGCTCAGTGCACTGCGGTGATTGCGCTAACCGCCACCCCAGCGCGTGCTCACGGCCTCCATGACCGACAACGAGGACCTTCATGCTTGCTCTCCTAGTGACGGAAGTGTCGGCGCCCAGTGAAGACCATCGCGAGACCACACGCATCAGCAGCGGCGATCACCTCGTCATCTCGAATCGAGCCCCCAGGCTGCACGACTGCGGTTGCGCCCGCCTTAGCGGCCGCCTCCACACCATCTGCAAACGGGAAGAACGCATCGGAAGCGAGCGCCGAGCCCGCAAGGGACTCCGTCGCCTTCATCACTGCCAGATTAGAACTGTCGACCCGGCTCATCTGACCGGCGCCAATGGCAGCCGTCCGATCTTCAAAAGAGAAGACGATGGCGTTGGACTTTACGTGGCGGCATACCGCCCAGCCGAAGGTCATCGCCGCCCACTCTTGCTGTGTGGGCTGGCGCTCCGTGACCACGCGGGCCCCGCTAACCTCCTCATCGAGGCTGTCTAGAGCCTGTAACAACACACCACCAGAGATGGGGCGAGGTTGGAGGGCTCGATGCGCCCGATCCGCGCACCACCCTTGCCCATCCAAGGTGAGCACACGGAGTCGCTTCTTGCGCGCCAACACAGTACGCGCCTCAGGCGTCACCTCCGCTGCGATGATCACCTCTAGGAAGCTCTCCGCCAGCATGAGCGCCAACGTCTCGTCGATGCACCCCGCGGTCGCTACGATCCCGCCAAATGCACTTACTGGGTCGCATGCGCGCGCTTTCTGATACGCATCAAGCAGGGAGACCTCGGAGCGGGCAGCGCCGCAAGGGTTCGCGTGCTTGACGATCACGAGCCCTGTAGGGCCTAAATCGCGCGCCACACCGTAGGCAGCGTCCATATCCATCCAGTTGTTGTACGAGAGCGGCTTACCCTGCAACTGCAGCGAACGCGTGACCCCTTGAGGCTCACCCTCCTCCACATACAAGCCAGCAGGCTGATGTGGGTTCTCACCGTAACGAAGCACCTCACGGCGCACCAACGGCTTGCCCCACACGGGAGGCACCGCAGGCGGATCGTCTGACACCGCCTCTACTTCACCCGCCATATAGGACGCGATCGCTGCGTCGTACGTCGCTGTATGGCGAAACGCATCCGAGGCGAGGCGTAGGCGCAACGCTGCCGGCACCATGCCATCATTGGCTTCGATAGCGTCCGCAACCTCTTGATAGTCATCCGGCGTCGTCACCACGGTGACATGCGCGTGGTTCTTGGCAGCAGAGCGCACCATCGATGGTCCGCCGATATCGATCTGCTCAACCGCCTCGGCACGTGTCACCCCGTCGCGAGCCACAGTCCGCTCAAACGGATAGAGGTTCACGACGACGAGATCGATGGGACCGTAGCCCATCTCCTGGAGCGCCCCGAGGTCTTCTGGACGTTCACGGCGTGCCAAAATGCCACCGTGCACCGCTGGATGGAGCGTCTTCACACGCCCATCCATCATCTCCGGGAAGCCCGTCAAGTCAGACACCGCAACGACAGGCAACCCTGCCTCGCGAAGCGTCCGCGCGGTCCCTCCCGTGGACACAAGCTCAATCCCACGCGCCACCAAGCGCGATGCAAAGTCAGCCAAGTCACGCTTGTCCGACACGCTCAATAACGCTCGACGAATCCCGTCCACTGGTGGACCTCCCTGAAGGCCGTTTTGAGTCGGCTAACAGAGAAGTCCATGACGGGCAACCGCTATCCGCGCCCCCCTTCAGGGGCGCGCGAAAGCGCTACAAGAACTTGCGGTTCCCACCGAAGATACGATCGATGTCTCCGATCAACCCTGTGGAGCGAAGCTTGTCCAGCCCCACGGCCTCAACCTGGCGGATCCTCTCACGCGTCAGGTTCATAATGCGCCCAACCTCTTCAAGGGTCAGGCCACCCTGCTCTGCAACATCCAGCGCACAGCTCTGCTCCATCTCCCACACCTCGAGGTGAGGAAAGTTCAACTTGATGGACTGCGTCGCCGTCTTCACATCGAGATACAGGTGATACTTGCAGCTCACAAACGCACAAGGCCGAGGTCCCTCCGCACACTCTGATCGAGTTTGCGGGCGCTCGTACCACATGTGATCGACAAGCCGTTTACCCTCTTCGATCTCTGCGCGTGTAAGTCGGCGCCCAGCAATTGTCCTGGAGCGCGTGCGCTCCTTTCTTTGCGGTTCACCAACAGTGACTTCTTCAGGTGTTTCGTTCCTAAGTGGTTCCATGACCAGCGTGCCTCCCCTGCCGCTTGTCGATCCCTACAACTGCACGGTGCCGTGCTGCTCATCCGCTTCGGGGCTAAGAAGCGTGGGATGGTTCTTTTATCGAGGCCATCCCTGGCACCGTCAAATTCTGAGAGGAGTAGATCAAAGCGGAGATCCACCGTCAACGGTGTTTGATCAAAAAATTGCCTAAATTGATCAACAACTTACCTAACAATTGGCTCATTTAGATCTAATCGATCGATTTGATTGAGCTTTTTCAATTTAAGCAAGTCATAGTCCGCATAACCATTTCTTTATGCGGACTATTCCGGTCGACTAAGAACCGACAATTCGTCGTATTCTCGACGTTCTTCTGATCAGGGATGCATCACGATGCGCTTGCCCGGCTCGCCCAGATCAAGCGTGATCACACCCCGTATATCTCGGCCTCGCCGACGCCATACGATCTCGGCAGCGATAGGGTTGCCATCAGCGTTCATCGCGATAGCTTGGACGTGCACCTCGAGCGGCCGATCCGTTGGGAGCGATTCGATACGTGCCTTTCCACCCATGTCAGTGTTCCAGTCGATCGTACTGCCGTGCACGAGAGTCGCTTTACGAATCGTCAGATTTCCGCTGATACCGCCAAAGTCCAAGCGACAACGGCGATCTTGGCAGGCTTCCCACCACGGTCGCGGAATTTCAGGTGGCGCTGGTGCGGCGTCGAGCGCTTTCGGCTCAAGCTCTGCCACCGCCTTCTCCGTGGCCTCTGCCGGCGTCGTAGGCGCAACCGGAGTCGAGTCCAGGGACGCCTGAGCCTCATCGACCACGTTCAGAGAGGGCAACTCCACGGGCGCAGGCGGCTGAGCCTCGATGGGTAGTTGTAAAGGCAACTCCTCGGCTGAGGGCGCCTCAATGGCGAAGGACATCATCCCGTAGCCAATGATGAAGCCCACGAGAAAAACCCCGGCCCATCTCGCGAACCCTGCTGCACTCGTTCGAAGCTTTTCGGTGACTGTCATCCTTTAGATGTTAGTCACCGACGGAGGAGCGACAAGAAAACCGACATCCACCCCGTTCGCAGCTGGACTGGAATCCGGTAAGCTGCAGACGCGTTTACTCGACCCATCTAAGGAGTCTCCCATGATCACGCACCGTTTCACTACCAGCTCCGCGTTGCGACTCTGCTTCGCTGCTGCGCTCTTTTGGGTCGTTGGCTGTAAATCGGGGGGCGCACCCGCGGTCGCCTCACCGAGCGCGCCAACGACAGAGAAAGCTCCCCCCACCGTCGTCAAGGCGGCGCCTGCTCCAGCAGTCGCGGATAAGCAAGCGGCGCCAGCCCCCGCCGCCGCTCCGGTTGAGGCAGCACCTGCGACAAAGTCCGCTACAGCCGCTCCGACAAGCACGAAACCCAAGGCTGCTGATAAGAAGCCAACGTTCAAGATCACCTCGACCGCACCGGCTCTAGCGGTAGGTAAGAAGGGGGCAGCCTCTGTCTCGATCGCAGCCCTCAATGGCTATAAATGGAACAAGGAGTACCCGGCCAAGCTGATCTTCAAAGATGCCCCGAAGAACATCAAGCTCGGCAAGAACGAGTTCAAGCAGATGTCGGGCGACTTTAAGATTGGTGACAAGAAGACCAACATCCCGGTGGGGATGCAGGCCACCACTGCCGGAAAAGAGACCGTCAAGGGCGTGCTGAAGTTCAGCGTCTGTAACGAGACGGCCTGTATCATCGAGAAGGCGGACGTCGCCCTGGCTGTCAGCGTCCAGCCTTAGGGCGGACAAGGGGCTTCCCATGAGCCAAGACAGGCCGCCCAGCTTGGATGCTCTAAGAGATCTTGAGACCTCCGTACGCGACCAATTCGCTGTAAATCGGCGTGTCCTGAGCTTCGACGAGTACTTCACGCTCTTTCAAGACAAACCGGCTGGGCATAGCCGCACAGCCGCTCAATACCTCCGGGATTGTCTCGATTTTTATGGCACCCGTGAGCTTGACCACATGGGCGCGGTCACCACCCGCTACCGGCTCTTTGACTGTCCCTGGGAAGACGATGATGAGTCCTGTGTCCGATATCGAGTGGTGGGCCAAGAGTCTGCGCAAGCCGAGCTCTATCGGATGCTCACCAACTTCATCCAAGAGGGACGCGTCACACGGTTGATATTGCTCCACGGGCCCAACGGCTCCGCAAAGAGCTCGTTCATCCGATGTCTCGCGCGTGGGTTAGAGGCGTACTCCACCGAGGATGTGGGGGCGATCTATGCCTTCAACTGGGTCTTTCCATCGAGTCGACTCGCCAAGAAACGCCTGGGCTTCGGTGGCGAAGGTGACAGACCACAGAGCTTGGACAGCTACGCGCACCTCGAAGAAGAGGATATCGACGCCCGACTCCCCGCTGACTTACGGGACCACCCGCTCCTCCTCCTACCCAAAGAACGCCGCCGCGCACTTTTCGAGCAGATGCGGGAGTCCGGAGACTTCCCGGAGACCTTCCGTGTCGGTGATTACCTCACCGACGGTGACCTCTCCCCAAGGTCACGGATGATCGCCGACACGCTCCTCAACGCCTACCACGGTGACTTCCAGCGCCTGCTCCAACACATTCAAGTCGAGCGCTTCTACTTCTCCCTACGCTATCGCCGCGGCGTCGTGACCATCGAGCCTCAGCTGCACGTCGACGCATCGGTCCGTCAGGTCACGATGGACCAGCAACTCCAGTCGCTCCCCCCCTCTCTGCGCAGCCTCAACTTGTACGAACCCATGGGCGACTTGGTCGACGCCAACCGCGGGATGGTGGAGTTCAACGATCTGCTGAAGAAGCCGCTCGATAGCTACAAGTACCTGCTCGCCACCTGCGAGAAAGGGACAGTGGCATTGCCTAGCGCGATCCTCCACCTCGACACACTCTTCCTAGCCAGCTCTAACGAGCGCCACCTTGCGGCGTTTAAGGAGTACCAAGACTTCCCTTCATTCAAAGGGCGGATGGACTTGGTCAAGATGCCGTACCTCCGGAATTACCGGATCGAGCGCGCCATCTACGAGGAGCAAATTGCGCGTGGTGGCCTAAGTCACCAAGTCGCTCCCCACGCGACCTATGTGGTGGCCCTATGGGCCGTTTTGACGCGCCTCCGCCAACCGATCCATGACGACGCGCCCGAGGGGTTGCGAGCTGTCCTCAAGAAGATGAGCCCCATCGAGAAAGCCGAGTTCTACGCGGGTGACCGTGAACCCGAGGGACTCACTCCAGAGCAAACTCGAGAGCTGCGCGCTTACCTCCCGATCCTGATGAACGAGCGCCAAGCAGACATCGACTATGAGGGCGCCTTTGGCGCGTCGCCCAGAGAGATGAAGGAGGTGATGCTCAACGCCCTCCAGGACGAATCGCACCCCGGGCTCACGCCCCTTGGGATCTTCGATGAGCTCCGCAAGATCGTGAAACTGAAGTCGGTCTACGAGTGGCTCAAGCGCCCCGAGCAAGCCGGTTATCACGGTCACGACGCCTTCATCGACATCGTCTTTGAGCGGTGGCTCGACCATATCGACAACGAGTTGCGCACCGCCATGGGGCTCGTTAGCGCTGAGCAGTATGATGAACTATTCCAGAAGTACATCCTGCACGTCTCGTATTTGCTCAAAGGCGAGAAGATCTACAACAGCGCTGCGAGTCGCGCCGAGGCCCCTGACTCAGACCTGATGGAACGCCTGGAGACAATCTGGAAGGCCCCCGAGGATCGTGAACGTTTTCGCCGAGATTTGATCGGCCGTGTGGGGGCCTACCGCATCGACTACCCCGGCGAGGAGTTGAATTATCGTCGACTCTTCCCAGCGCTGTTTCGCGCTCTTGAGGCCGATTACTACTCCAAGCAGAAGGCCGAGATGCGCAAGGCCGGTGAGCAGGCGCTCAGCGTCTTGACTGAAGAAGCCGAGGGCCCGCGTGCCAGCAACCGGAAGCTTACAGCCGAGCAACGTAAGGCGGCCACTGAGGTGATTGAGCGCCTCGAGGCTGATTTCGGGTACCCTCGTCCGGCCATCCGCGAGGCGCTTGGTACCTTGATCGGCCAGCGCTATTAACCACGTGCTGTGGCGCGCCTCAGGGGCGATCTGAGACCCAGCTTGCGCCGTCCGGACCCACTTCGTGCTTCCAAATCGGGACGCTCTGCTTCAAGCGGTCGATGATCGCTTGGCACGCAGCGAACGCTTCGCCGCGGTGCGCGCTGCTTACAGCGACGATGACGGCGACATCGCCGACCACTAAGGTGCCGACGCGATGATGGACAACGGCACGCACCGAAGGCCACTCCGCTAAAACAGAGTCCAGCACAGCCTCTAACTCGCTCAAGGCCATCGACTCGTAAGCTTCATAATCGATGCGCGTCACGGCGCGGCCACGTGCATGGTTCCTGACGATCCCCTCAAAGCAAACAACTGCCCCGTGCTCTGCATCAAGGACGGCCTGTCGACAGCGCATGAGATCGAGCGGCTCCTCTGTCAAAGCCACCCGCGGGAGATCCACACCACCCGACACTGGAGGTATCAAGGCGACCTCTGCGCCCTCCGTGAGGACCTGGTCCGTCGACGCATACGTCCCATTGACCGCCACCCGGAGGTACGGCAAGAGCGGAGCGAGGTCTGGGTAGCGCTCCTCAAGGGTCGCCAGCAGCTCCGACACGGTAGTGCCTTCCGCGCAGTTCAGCACTTCATCACGGCGACCGGAGCGCTCTCGCGCATGAGCAAAGTAAAGGACGTTGAGCTGCATCGCGGCCATCGATACACTCAGCAACCTTCCAAGGCAAACCCTATGGACTTCCACACGTTCCGGGACCTCGCTCGGTCCTATGCTTTGATCCCTGTCTCGCGAGAGGTCCTCTGCGACCTTGAGACGCCTATCTCTGCCTTCTGGAAGCTGCGTCGAGGGAAGTGGAGCTTCCTTTTGGAGAGCGTTGAAGGTGGTGAGCGTTGGGCGCGCTACACCAGTATGGGGACTGAGCCGCGGCGTATCTATCGTGCAAAGGGCAGCAGGCTCGAGATCGAGGAGCCAGGTGTCGGGCAGCAAGTCCTTGAGGTCGAGGACCCCCTCGCGTTCCTCGCAGAGCGGCAGGCCAAGAAACGTCTGGCTCCGGTCGAGGGACTTCCGCGCCTCTTTGGGGGACTCGTCGGCAGCATTGCATACGACGCGGTCCGCGGGATGGAGCGACTCCCGAGCACATCACCCGAGCTCACGCATGTCCCAGACCTCTGCTTCCTTGAGGTCGACCTCGTATTGGTTTGGGACAACCTGAAGCACCGCGCGGTCCTCGTCGTCTTGGCTGATGTCGACTCCGGCGAGGCGCTCGATGACGTTTGGGCGCGTGCGCAAGCGCGCCTCGACGAAGCCTCCCGTCGCCTCAATGGGCCAATGCCACCGCTCCCAACCGCCCCTCAAGCTCCGCCTGGAACACCGCGCGCTTCATGCTCAGACGAGGACTTCGCAGCTCAAGTCGAGCAAGCCCGGACGTTCATCAAGTCCGGGGACGTGATCCAAGTCGTGTTGAGTCGCAGGTTCGCGGTAGAGGCCCCAGAACTGCATCCGTTCCTAGCCTATCGCGCGCTCAGGCAGCTCAACCCATCGCCTTATATGTTCTACTTGGACATGGGCGAGACCAGCCTCGTCGGTGCGTCACCGGAGGTGCTCGTCGGTTCGACTGGCGGCGTCGTACACACACGCCCGATCGCCGGGACGCGGCGGCGAGGAAAGAGCCCGCAAGAGGATGCCGCGCTCGCTGACGAATTGATGGCTGATCCCAAGGAGCGGGCGGAGCACGTCATGCTCGTAGACCTGGGCCGAAACGACATTGGCCGCGTCTCAACGATCGGCTCCGTGCGGGTCGATGAGTACATGGCCGTCGAGCGCTATTCTCACGTCATGCACCTCGTCAGTCATGTCAGTGGGCGTGCGCGACCAGAGATCACCGCCGCCGAGATCGTGGCGGCGACGTTCCCCGCAGGCACCCTCTCCGGGGCCCCGAAGATCCGCGCCATGGAGATCATCGAAGCCCTTGAGCCGGTGCGTCGAGGATATTACGGCGGCGCGGTTGGTATGCTGGCGCCCGGTGGGGACTTGGACCTGGCGATCACGATTCGCACCCTTGTCGCACACGGCGGGACGTTTGAGGTTCAAGCTGGGGCCGGAATCGTCTACGACTCAGATCCGAGTGCGGAGGCGCAAGAGACCCGAGACAAAGCAAGAGGGGCGCTCCGAGCACTCGAACTCGCCCACGAGCGCTTCCAAGCAGGAGTCACGCGCCCATGAAGCTCGTCATGATCGATAACTACGACAGCTTCACCTACAACTTGGTTCAGTACCTGGGTGAGCTGGGGAGCACGCCGACGGTACTTCGAAACGACGAGGCCACCGTCGACGAGGTGTTAGCCCTCCAGCCTGATGGTCTGTTGATTTCACCCGGGCCGTGCACCCCCGCAGAGGCTGGTATCTCGGTCCCTCTGATCACAGCCGCAAGCGGGCACATACCCATCCTAGGGGTCTGCCTCGGGCATCAGAGTATCGGCGTGGCGTTTGGGGGTGAGATCATTCGTGCCGATGTGATCATGCACGGCAAAACGTCCCCCGTCGCACACCGTGACACAGACGTCTTTCAGGGCCTGCCCTCCCCTTTCGCTGCCACGCGCTACCATAGCCTTGTCATCGATCCAAAGAGCTTCCCCGAGGCACTCGAAGTCACCGCATGGACCGATGATCCCGGCGGTCGCACAGTCATGGGGGTGGCCCATCGCAGTCACCCCACCTGGGGCGTACAATTCCATCCGGAGTCCATCCTCACGGACGCCGGTAAGTCGCTCTTGGGCAACTACATCAGCCTCGTGGAGCGCCATCATGTCTAAAGCACACGCCTTAAAGACTGCACTGAAGCAAGTCTCCATGGGTCAAGACCTCAGCGAGTCCATGATGACCGAGGCCATGGGCGAGATCATGGATGGCGTCGCAAGTGAGGCGCTCTTGGCAGGCTTCTTGGTTGGCCTAAGAGTCAAAGGGGAGACTCCAGAGGAGATCGCCGGTGCGGTCCGAGCGATGCGTGAACGAGCGGTCCGTATCCAACCCAACATGGCACGTATCATGGACACCTGTGGCACCGGGGGCGATGGGGCCGGGACCTTCAACATCTCCACCGCAGTGGCGTTCGTCTGCGCAGCTGCGGGTATCACGGTCGCCAAACATGGTAACCGCGCAATCTCCTCTCGAGTCGGTTCGGCAGACGTCCTTGAGGCGCTCGGCGTCAACCTCAACCTCACGCCTGCCGCGGTCACCCAGTGTATCGATGAGCTGGACATCGGCTTCATGTTTGCCCCTCATCACCATGGCGCACTTCGGCACGCTGGCCCTGTGCGACGAGAGTTGGGGTTCCGGACCCTCCTCAACCTGCTAGGCCCCCTGACGAACCCGGCGGGGGCCACGCATCAGCTAGTCGGGATCTTCGATCCGACTCGAGTCGCCACGATCGCTGGCGTGTTGGGACGGCTAGGAGCCACGCGAGCGCTGGTGGTGCACGGATGTGATGGACTCGACGAGATCACGCTGGCCGGCCCCACGCACGCCGCGCTCTGGAGCGGGTCCACCGTCGAGGAGTTGACCTTGCACCCCAAGGATGTCGGCCTCGACATCGCTGATGCGTCCGCATTGGCTGGCGGCGATGCTGCACATAACGCGACTATCATCCGCCAAGTTTTGTCTGGAGATGCGGGACCTCGCGCAGACATCGTTCGTTTAAACGCGGGGGCCTCACTGTGGGTCGCCGAAGCGACAGACACCCTCAGTGACGGCGTCGCAATGGCGACTGACCTCATGCGGTCTGGTGACGCATTGGTCCGCCTGGAGCAGCTTGCAGCGCTGTCACAGAAGCTCGCGTCATGAGCACGATCCTGGACCGCATCGTCGCCCAGACGCGCGAACGACTCCTCGCCTACCCGCCGAACCGAACTGCGCTGGAGCGCACGATCGAGGCACAGCGACACCCTCCTGTCGATGCGGCGACGTGTCTTCGTGCTCCTGGACCGCACATCATCGCTGAGGTGAAGCGTCGCAGCCCAAGCGCAGGGACCATCCGCTCCGAGGTAGACCCCGTCGCCTTGGCTCAAACCTATGCAGGGGCCGGCGCATCGGCGGTCAGCGTCTTGACCGAGCCGGAGCATTTCGGCGGGTCACTCGACGATCTGAGCGCCATCTCCTCAGCGATCGCGCTCCCGTGCCTCCGTAAGGACTTCATCGTCAGCGACCTTCAGCTGCTCGAGGCGCGAGCGTCAGGCGCATCGATGGCGCTCTTGATCGTCGCCGCCCTTTCCCCCGAAGCGTTACGCTCACTCATCACGTCATGTGCATCCCTCGGCTTACTCGCCCTCGTCGAAGCGCATACACACGACGAGATCCTGAAGGCCGTGGACGCCGGCGCCCCCTTCATCGGCGTCAATAGCCGTGACCTGCGTGACTTCTCGATCGACATCGGACGCGCTGAAGCCTTGAGGGGGGTCATCCCTGACGGGACACTCGCCGTCGCCGAGAGCGGCATACATACCCCGCAGGACTTAGGACGCCTCAGCGAGGCGGGGTACGATATCTTCCTCATTGGCACTAGCCTGATGTCCTCAGGGGACCCCGCGGCTACCCTGAAGAGCTTGATGTCTCGAGGAGCACGATGATGCGGCCCTGGATTAAATTCTGCGGATTGACCCGCCCTTCAGACGTCCGCACTGCCGTCCAAACGGGCGCTGACCTCATCGGCCTCAACTTCTCCACCGACTCCCCACGTGCTGTCACCTTTGGCCTGGGTCGAGCCCTCTGCGAGATCGCGCACACGACCTCCCTGCCCCGAGGTCGTCGCAAGGTCCGCACTGTCGCGGTATTCGTGAACCCGGACGATGAGCTCGTCACGGACGTGTTGCAGCATGTCGCTCCGGACATCCTTCAGTTTCACGGTGACGAATCTCCATCGTTCTGCCGCTCTTTCAAGCACCCATTCTTGAAGGCTCATCGACTCAAGTCGTCAGCAAGTGCCAGTGCGATCCCTGATTACCTGGGAGACTACGCCGTCGGTTACCTCATTGACGCCTACAGCGCCGAGCAGCACGGCGGCACAGGCCGAAGGCTGGACGTCTCTTTGGCCAAGGCGTCACTCTCTGCAGAGCGCGGCTTCCTCGCTGGTGGACTTACTGCGGAAAATATCGAGGAGCTCATCACCACTGTCGAGCCCTTTGGGGTCGATGTCGCCTCGGGCATCGAAGAGCGCCCTGGCATCAAGAGCCCGAAACGAATGGCCGCCTTTATCACTGCAGTGAACCGCGCGTGTGCACCGTGAGCGTGTCCTCGCCTCGCAAGGCGGTCAGTCCGATCATGTTCTCGGGCGCATTAGCAGGTATCTGGGGTCTGTGTTGGGCGGGGTGCTTCGCGCTCGCTAGCGGTCAGTGGGGGGTGTTACCTGCAGCAGGCCTACTCTTGGTGCCGTGGTGCATTATGGGAGGCGGCCTCGTGGGGCCACTCCCTGCGGCTCGACTCCAAGAGCTCCCCCGCTGGGTCGTCTTGGGCGGCCTTCTGACGACGAGCGGCGCTTGGACGGGTACCTACTGGGCGTCACAGCTGATGCTCACATCATCCTTTGATCTCTTGCACGAGATCGCGGCGCTCTTCGCGACCGCGGTGACCGCGCTTGCGCTATGGCCTTGGGGGCTCGCGATGCTGCGAGGCGGTGTCGGGGCCGCTTCCCTAGGAAAAGCAACTGGCGCGGCCTTCCTTGCCATCGCGACCCTCTTAGCCTGGGTCGCCTCCACAGCCATCGCCCCGATCGTCGGCTTCGGGCTCATCACAGCCCTCACGGCCGTCGCATCCGGGGCGCTTGGCGCTCTGGGGATCCGTTGCCTTCTCCCAGCGCATTGGCACACCACCCAGCTCGCCACTGGCTTGGTCGCCCTGTGCATCCTGACCGTCGTAGGCGGCTTGATCGGGTTTCAAATGTCCCCCTCCATACGCGATGATGCTCGTGGTGCCAGCAGCTTCACACATCGGATGGTCGTCGGGCTCTCCGCGCTCCTTGACGGCGACGGTGACGGCGTCGCATCAGGCCTTGGGTTCACAGACTGCAACGACATCGATCCCGGCGTCTATCCCGGTGCGACTGAGACCGTCGGCAATCAACGCGATGACAACTGTGGGGGCGGCGATGGTGACCCTGTCGCGACACGTGCCCTGTGGTCGGCCAAAGGGGCGCGTGGTGGAGCCCCCACTCCCAGCTCCTTCCCGAGTAAGCGCTGGAACATCTTGGTCATCACCTTGGACGCAGTTCGGGCTGACCACCTCTCCTTGTACGGCTACGAGCGTGCGACCAGCCCGAGTTTAGATAACCTCGGCAAGCTGAGCGTCGTGTTTGATGCAGCGTGGTCTGCCAGCAACTTCACCTCCTTGAGCCTGTTCAGCTTGTTCACCGGGCTCTATCCGAGCCACTACCTAGACGGGGAGAAGATCCTCGCGAGGCCGGGCATGACGCTGCCCGAACAGCTCCGCGCGCATGGCTACCGCACAGAGGCTGTCGTGGACCTTCACCCACGGCTGCCTCATGTGTTCGTCGGCTTCGACCGAATTGATGACTCCCTCGGTGTGAGAGCCGCCAAAGCGGTCCGCAACAGGTCCACCGGCTCGACGGCCAATGAGCTGACCGAGTTGGCCGGAGCGAGCGCGACACGACTGGCGGCGACGGACACCCCCTTCTTCCTCTGGGTCCACTACTCCGAGCCTCATGCTGCGTACCTGCCCCATCCCCAATTCGACTTCGGTGAGACTGAGATGGACCGTTATGACGGTGAAATCGCCTTCGCCGACCACGCTGTCGGCAGACTGCTCGCTCAAATGCACACCGAAGGGCGGCTGAAAGACACCCTGATCGTCGTGACAAGCGATCATGGAGAGGCCTTCGGCGAGCACGGCGTCGAGACGCACGGACAATCGCTCTATGAAGAGGAGCTTCGAGTCCCGTTGCTCCTCTACTTACCCAACGACGCGGGGCATGGCGTCGCCACGAAGCGCATCCCTTGGCCCGTAGACTCGACCGACATTACCCCGACGCTTCTGCACGCCGTCGGAGCGGAGCCACGCTTCCCCACACACGGGGAGTCACTCCTCGCCCCGGTCCTCGACGATCACCCACTGAAGACCCCTCAAGCCTTCGCAGAGACCCGGTTACCGTACGCGCGCCTGCAAGCCCTGCGTGAAGGGACGACCAAGACGGTCATCAACCACCTCACTGGGACAGCTTGGCAAACAGACCTCAGCAGCGATCCTGACGAACAGACCCCTGCTCTGACAGGCGCTGACGCAGCGAACCATATCCAACGCTTCGTCGATCTCCATCTGGCAAGGAACCCTGCCTCTCCACGCTAGCAGTCAGTCACTCTAGGTGGTCTTCATGCGCCGGTTCGCATAGACTCGCGCTCCATGTACACGCTCTCCTTATGCCTCGCGCTCTTGACCACTGCTGGTTCGCCAACTGACGTGAGCATCACGAAGGCATTCGAGACCGTGTCACGGTGCGACGACTTGAAGGCGACACGCTGCCTCCAAGCCGCTGCCGTGCTCGAACGAAAGGGCGACCCTGCCCTCAAGTACATCACGCCGCGTTTCAGTCGCATGTCATCACTGGGGCAAATGCTGGCGCTCTCCGTCTACGGCGGGCACCCAGGTCACGAAGCCACAATGGGCCTATCTAAGCTTGTCCTTAAGGCCAAGTTAGCCCCAGCTATGCGAAGCGTCGCGATCCAGACGTTGGCCGATCGATTCGACGGCCGACGCACGAAGCGGCTCGTGACAGCGACCCTCATCAAGGCCGCGCGTGATGTCCAGCCGACTGTCCGCGCTGCTGCAATTCGTGCCCTAGGCAACCGGGCAAACAGTGGTGACCGCCACATCATCACGTTGCTGCGCCGCGCAGCGAAGGACAAGGCACCTGCTGTACGTACCGAGGCCATCCTCGGGCTCGGCATGACAGCGAGACAAGACGTCGCAGCGCTGTTAATCGGCGCCCTCCAAGACCCCGTGACGCGTGTTCGTGTTGCGTCGGCGGATGGCCTCTCCTTCGTCAAATCTGAGGCCGCGATCGAGCCCCTTATCGAAACGATGCGCTCCGATGACCCACTGCTTCGCAGAGTGGTTGGCGAGGCATTGGCCTTTCAAACCGGCGTCCACTTCGGTGATGACTACCCTCTTTGGCGAGAGTGGTGGATCAACCGTTGAGCCCCTCAAGCCGCGCTGCGAGTAGGCCGGGGAATTTAGGGTACCATGCCGCGTTCAACGGTGACGGGTGCGGGAGCGGGTGCAGGTGTATCCGCTTGGAAAGCCCGGTCAACGGGCTCGTGAGCGCCACCGACGTCGTCGCTTCGTAACGATCTTGACGGCCCCAGAACGCCTTCAATGCGTCCCGCACACCGCGCTCGGCATCGATGCCGAACCAGTGAAAGGCGACGTTACCCAAGGTGATGAGGTCAGACCCGCTCCAATGGTCCACGAGGTAACTCGAGATGACGCCATGAAACCGGCGCTTCACCGTCATCGACCACGCCTTGTTGCCCAGAGGCTTGTACGGGACCGTATTCGAGAAGAAGACCTCCTCACTCATCCTGCGTTCAGCGTCAAAATCAGCGGGGTCACTCCCGAAACGCCATCGATGCACACCGCCGCGTACAAGCTTCCCGGCGGAGCCGATGAGAGGCTCCATCCAGCGGACCTCTTCTCTCCCGGGATCCCGGCCAAAGAACCCGATGGCAGCCCCTTCGTTGCCGCCTCCGATCAAAGGCTCGAGCGGATCTCTTCCAAGCGCTTCATAGACCGCGACATCGATCGACATCTCGCCCAGAGCGGCTTCGTTGCGTGCCATCGTCTTCAGCGCTGCCAGTTTGGCGTCCATCGGACCTTACTCCTTAGGGGGTGTTCGGTTGCTCCGGGCGTGGCGAAGGCATAAAACACTATGTGCGAGGACGCTATGGAGGATCGCATGGAACACAAACTGCTTCCCGCCCTGCTGGCCACAGTGATCGGGGCCAGCCTCGCACTGACGGCGCCCGATGCACTCGCATGCTCGTGCTTCCCACCCAACTTGGCTCAGCAGGTCGACGCGCAAGACCACGTCTTCCGGGCGCGGATTCGTGGCCCCGAGATCCTGTTTCAGGGCGATCGTTGGTACCGGGCGCGTGTCCAGCGGACCTACAAAGGTTGCCTGAAGCGCGGCGACCTCGTCCTGCTCAAGACACCGAGCAGTGGGGCCGCCTGTGGCATGCAGCTCAGCACAAAGACAACGTACCTCGTCACCGCGCAGGATGACGGTCCCTTCTACGGGAGCCTTGTCCTCTCTTTCGGGAGTTGTGGCTACACCCGAGCGTGGTCATCAGTCTCTTCAGGAGAGAAGACCTACCTCAAGCAACGCTATAACTGCTGTGGAGAGAGCTGCGCTTGCGCCGATGATTCAGCGCCAGTGCAATGCTTCGCTGATCCCTGCCAGGTCACCAGTTGTCCAGTCGGGACGTGCGTCTCAAACATGTGCGGTGGGTGCAACGCCGAGTACAGCCTCGATAGCGGCGTCAGCGTCTGCGAGGCGTGCGCAGAGGACTCGGACTGTCCATGGGGTCAAGGCTGCAGTACAGAGGGCATCTGCTTGCCCACATGCACGTCCGATGAAGACTGTGGCGATTCGGCTTGGTGCCGCAGCACTCAAGCTGGTGGTCAGCTCTGCACCGCCTACCAACAAGAGGGAGACCACTGCGGCGGCTATACGCCAAGCTGGGCACTCACCAAGTGCGCCCCCAACCTCGTCTGTGCCGATGTCCCGACGCTCATCCCTGATGCACCTGGGGTATGCCGGCGACCTTGCACATCGACTGCAGACTGCGACACAGGGAGCTACTGCGATACCGCAGGGCTCTGCCGTGAATCAGGTGCATGCCAGAGCGCCGATGACTGCAGCCTCGATGACAATGTCTGGCCACACGCTCAGTGCATCGGTTACGCGACCTGCAATCCGTTCGAGAACACCTGCGCATGGCAATGCGGCGAGGGGCCGACATGCATGGATCTCGGTGCAGTCGCCTTTGGCTTCTGCGATGCGGTCATCGGCTACGGCGTCGTGAACAACGACTGTGTCCTCATCAGCGGATGCGACGCCCAAGGCTATCCTCTCTTCGACGACCTGCCGGACTGCTACGAGACCTGTTTGCCCGGACAGCTGCCTAAATAGAGCGACCGTCACTCTGCAGATACATCAGCTGCGAGGGGCTACGCAGGACCAGACCCGAAACCGGTTATCTTCCCAGGCGATCTCTACGCGCCCGAAGTGGGCCGAGAGCGCCTCGCGGTATGGCAAGTGGGTGTTGCACACTGCCAAGAATCGCCCTCTGGGGCGCAACCGCAGAGCAGCCGCGCGGGCGAAGCGGGCGATGAGCTGTCGATCCTCGTCTCGTCCATCATGAAATGGTGGATTGGTGACCACGAGATCGAAGGGTCCGCGGTTGGCCTCAAAGACATCCGAATGCTCCGTCGCAATCGGGGAGACCTCAACCCCAGGGTTGGCCGCGATGGTTCGCTTCATCGACTCCACGGCGATCCAGTCCGTGTCGACCATGTGGACATGAGAGACCGCCGGGACCGTCGCGCATGCGAGGCCGATAAAGCCCGCTCCTGCGCCTAAGTCCAGCACGCGCCCTTTCACCTTTTGTATCCCCAACCAGGACAGGAGCCGCTGCGTACCCGCATCAAATCGCCCGTGCGCGAACACCCCGGGGAGCGTCACCCCCGTCAAGGGCTGCCCCTTAAATTCAAAGCCCACGCTCCGCGCCTCGTCATCAAGAGACGGCGCTAAACACGGCGCATCACGTCGACGCGACACCAGCACACGACAGCGACGCTTGGTATGCACTGTCACGGTCTCGCCGACGAGCTCCTCCAAGAGCTTTACAGTGCTCTTGATGCCCTCGCGCTGTTGACCCGCGACCCAGAGCTCTCCGCCCGCAGGCAAGGCTGCTGCGCTAGCCGCTAGGCGCCAACGTAAGCCCTCCTTTGAGCGAGGTAGGCGGGTCACAATCCGCTCAAAAGGGACCGACGGCGCAAAGACCCCAAACGACGAAGGACCGATGGGTGCATTGGCCTCTCGGGCATCCTGCAAAAGCGTGTGAACCTTCACGTCCCCGTTGAGCTCTCGTGCGATCGCCCCGAGACCCCGGCCCCAAAGGAGCGTGTCCACCGGAGGCTGTCTTACGAGTGCCTCGCGCAAGGTTTGGACCACCGGTTCAGCAAGTGTGCGGCTCATCGTATCGTATCCGTCTTAGTCGGAGGGCGAGGCTCTTTCGACGCCTCGCCTGTGGTGTCGATCTCTCCCTTCCTGCGTCGCTTCCGCTGCTTTGAGTCACGTGACGGCTTCGCAGTGGGCTGCTTCCATTCTCCATCCAAGGTGCGCCCTCGAGCCCGCCCCACCTTCGGCGAGAGCGTGCTGGCGAGTGTACGTGGCTTGGAGTGCGTCACCGCGCGCCGCTCGCTCGCTACTTTCGCCTGAGCGGGCGACTCCTCTCCCTTCTTTGTGCACAAGGGGATGCGCTCGGTCTCAATCTTCCAGAGGCTGTAGCGTGCGCTGTGATCGATGTAGGTCAGGCGTTCAGCCAAGCGCTTCCACCGAGGAAGGTGTTTCGTACGGGTCAGTAAATAGTCGAACTTGCAAACGTTGGAGCCCCTCAAGAACCCTTTCACTTGCCGCCCCGGGTAAGGGATCGTCTTACCAGGTGACCAGCGCGCATGACGGCCGTAATAGCTGTGAAACGTCGAATAGGCGATGCCTCGATTCAAAGCGAAATGGTAGCCGTACATATGCTCATGTGCGTGCACCTCGACCGTCGGGGAGCTGCGATCCTCGATGATAACTGCGAGTCGACTCTCTTCCGGTAGCGCGTCGATCATGCTCAGGAAACCGCCTCCAACCTCATCGCGTTGAAACCGCTTCACCTCGGCACGGACGTAGGCACCGAAGACAATGCTCACGGTCGCCATAGCGATGAGCATGCCTCCAGCGGCGTAACGCCACTTCGGCATCCGTAACCAGCCAAGGCCTAATAGCATCGCAAAGACGACTAGACGCGAGCCAATCGCGGCTTGAACAGTCGTATGCTCGGGGGTGCACAGATAAGCGACGAAGACGACCGCGGTCATCGCCTCTATGCCGTATCGCGCACGGCCCTCCCTCCTCGACTCTGGGCGTCGCTCTAGCACCCCCAACGCGGCGATCCCGAGCGTCGCAAGATAGATCCAGCCATCGAAGGGTCGCTCCCACTTCGCGAAGCTATATTCACCGAGCCTTGAAAAGAGCTCGCCAGGATCTTGAAAGGCCGGGATCAGCGGAGCGCCACCTAGCGCAGTCGCTTCGGGCGGGCGCACGAACTCGTCCCAGAACCAGGGAAAGAAGAGCAGCAACGACGCGCCAAAGGCCGCGCAGCAGATGAAGAACTCGCGCCAAGTACGAGGCACAAAGAGCACGAAGCCCATGGCCATCAACCCCAGCACAAGGTAGCCCTGCGCGTGGGCGATAAACGTCAGGTAGGAGAGACCTGTGACGATCAAGCCGTGAGCGCGTGTCGGCTCATCCAAGAGACGGTACGCCCACGAGAGCGTGTAGAGCGCGACGGGAATCGCCGTGGCATAACTGGCGAAACCCATCATCAGGTTGTAGTTGTAGACGAGTGGAAACGCGAGCAGCGCAAAGCGTCGGTCGCGTCCTGATGCGACGAGAAGTCGATCCACAGAAAGCGGCAGAGCCAAAGCATAGAACGTGAGCAGAACCTTGCCTGCCAAGACGAAGCCAACCGCTGAGCCCAAGACAGCCCATGACCAGAACAAGAGGCCATTCGGCAGAAAGAGACCTCCGATTTCGTAGGTCTGTTCAATCAGTGAGCCAACGGCACCACTGCCGGCCAAGATCGCCGCATACGACATATTGCCGGCGTAATCTTGGAACGGAAAGACATCCGCTGACCACAACGGAGCGACCGTAAACACCGTGCATATTGCGAAGAGCCATCGATACGCTGAAACGTCTCCATTAAGGAGCGCTTGGAGCGCTCCCGAGACGGGACCTAGCGGTGGTGCGGTTCGAAGCGATTGCATGCGGACGGCTAGGTACCAGAGCGACAGCGCGAGAGCAATGAAGCTACACTTGCTGAGGCAATCTCATCGGGTCATGCTGGGGATACGGAGACACATCGACTCATGAAGCCTAGTGCCAGCGCTATTCTTATCCCCGCCGACAACGTCGAAGGCGTCCTCGCGTTGGTCGATAGGGCCTTCGGTAGGCGGGGTTTTCGAGAATGGACAAAGCAACTGCCAGCTGGCTATCCACTCCGGCGTGACGAATGGTTCGACTTCGGGATCGGACTTCAGGTGGGTGGCAACACCGTCCTACTGCTCCCCTCTGATGTGGAGTCTGTCTTCCGCGTGTGTGTCGTCCTGAGCTCGACGCTCGGCGACACACCGATCGTCGGCATGCGACGGTTCATGGGCATGGAGCCGGTCATGAAGCTCTATCGCGGCGGTAAGCCGCGGTGGCGAGATGGGCAGGACGACGACCTCGAATCGAAGTATGAAGTCCCCACAGAGCGCCCAAGCGACGGCGATGGACCGGAAGCGTTTGGCCTCCCGTCGAGCGCAATCGAGATGGAGGACGTTCTTGGAGACAGCCTACGGCGCTATGAAGCCGCGCGACGCGACCCCAACAGTGACCTCACATGGCGCTCCTACTTGAGCCGTAAGAGCCGTCTGTATCAAGGCTAGGCGTCGCCAAAGACCCGCTTAAAGATCGCATCGACGTGGGCCACATGAGGCGCCATTGAGAAGCAGGTCTCGATCTCCTCACGACTGAGTTGTGCGCAGACCTCGGCGTCCGCCAATAAAAGCGTCTTGAAATCGAGCCCCTCTTCCCATGAGCGCATCGCATTGCGCTGCACCAAGCCATAGGCAGCCTGTCGCACGAGCCCCTTGTCGACGAGCGCCAACAAGACGCGCTGGCTGAAGACCAGGCCATGGGTAAGATCGAGGTTGGCCTGCATCCGCTCTGGATAGACCACCAAGCCCTCCACGACCCCCGCAAAGCGGTGAAGCATAAAGTCCATCAAGATCGTGGCATCCGGACCGATGATCCGCTCGACTGACGAGTGACTGATGTCGCGCTCATGCCAGAGCGCCACATTCTCAAGCGCCGCCAGCGCATGCGAGCGTACAAGCCGAGCTAAGCCGGTCACGTTCTCACTCAACACAGGGTTACGCTTGTGAGGCATCGCGCTCGACCCCTTCTGTCCCTTCGTGAAGCGCTCTTCTGCCTCCAGGACTTCAGTGCGTTGCCAATGTCGAACCTGTACGGCGAACTTCTCGATGGATGACGCAATCACAGAGAGCGTCGTAAAGAACGCTGCGTGGCGATCGCGCTGAACGATCTGCGTCGACACAGGCTCACAGCTCAACCCGAGCTTGGTCATCACCCGCTCTTCGTAATCAGGTGGCGTGTTCGCAAACGTACCGACCGCGCCGCTCAACTTTCCAGCGGCGATCTCAGCGCGCGCGGCTAGCAACCGGGTTCGGTTTCGCTTCATCTCCTCATGCCACTGGGCCATGACGAGACCGAAGGTAATCGGCTCCGCATGAATGCCATGACTGCGACCAATCATCGGCGTCGTACGATGCTCGATAGCGCGCACTCGAGTGGCAGCGAGGAGCCGCTCTACGCCTTGCAGGATGAGATCCGCGGCATCCCGTAGCTGCATTGCCAAGCATGTATCCAAGACATCCGAGCTCGTCAAACCACGGTGAACAAACCGGCTCGGAGCGCCAGCCTGCTCCTCCACATGCGTCAGGAACGCGATGACATCATGCTTGGTCACCGCCTCAATCTCTAGGATTCGAGCGGCATCGAGGGTCGTCGCCGCTCGAATCGTGGCGGCTGTGCCCTCCGGGGCCTCACCCTCTTCCTCGAACACCTCAACCAAGGCCAATTCAATATCCAACCAGCGCCGAAACCGAGCAGCGTCGGTCCAAATCTCTACGGCTTCGCTTCTGGAATAACGTGTAATCACGGAGACTCTCCCTCGTTCTGAGGTTCGTTTTTGATCGGATCAGCGCAACAACGGAAGCCCACATAGGGCGAGCCTCCCGTACGCCTTGAGCTGCGATAGCACGTCCCGGACGCGCCATCCTTATACGCACTGCCGCCATTGACAGTGCCGTCAGAGGTCCACTCAGCGACGTTACCTGTCATGTCATAGGTCCCGAAGCCCCCACGGCATCGAGGTTTCGAGCCTGTCGCCACCACGGCGCGGGGGATCCCTCCTGGCGCGACGGTGTTGCATCGCGCGGAATCGTAATCTCCGCGGTAAGGGTACTTCGAACCACCGCACGCCCCGCGCCATTCAGTGCGCCGGCAGAGGCGGCGTCCGCGCGAACGACAGGTCGCCTTTGCGGCGCCCAAGGTCACGTTCGTCGACGGAATGGAGCCCTTACCCGGGTACTCGTAACGATCGGTACACCAGACGACTTTCCGCTTCTTGGTCGAGCCGTCCGGGAGGGTCACTTTTCGCCGCGAGCGCACTTTCGCCATCCCTGAAGGACATCGATAGTCACCAGCCTCCATGTCTTCAAAGGAGGCCGCCATTTTCTCCGGGAGCTTCTCGTCTTTCACTGGCCCCACGTCTGCCGCTGCCACTGCCGTTTCCGCATCAGCAGTCTCCACGGTATCTGCCTCAACCGGCGCAGCGAGCGCCACTGCATCAGACGCCGTGGGCGCATGACTGGTCGAATCACCTTCGCTCTCCCGGCCGGTAGAGGTGTCCTCCGTGGACGTCGCTGCAACTTTGGCGGCCCCCGCTGCTCCGTCCGTTGGCTTGCCCTCCGGCTCTGCGACCTCTAAATGCGCCGCCACCTTTGCGGGGGACGCTACCCGGGGCTCTTGGTCACCCAGCACCTGGCTGAGCACCCAGAACATTGCGCCTCCCGCAATCAAAGCCAGAAAGGGTGCCACATAGACAGCCCGGCTACGCACCCGAACGGGCGGCGTAGCGGCAACGTCAACCGGGGTCGCAGATACCGGTGGTGGCGTGTCAAGCTTCTCCCTGCGACGCACATCCGCGAGCCGCGCCGCTTCAAGCGCACGGGCCGAACCTGGCCCAGGCACCACTTGCACCGTCCGCTCTTCTGACGCGACGACCTCAGGTACGGCGAGGTCGCGCTCAATGATGCCAACCTCAACGATAGCCTCCACAACCTCCGCATCGTCGGTGAGCTGACCGACGGGGATAAAGGACGTGTCAGTCACAAGTGGAATCGCCTCGAACTCCTCAAAGTCCGCCTCGTCCAGGACTTCAACGCTGTCAGCATCGACATCAGCGTCTAGGATCACGATAGCGTCGACGTGAGAGGCATCCGGATCGATCCCCGCGTCGAGCCCCATTTGCTCTATCTCCGCGAGAGGAATGGCCTCTGTCTGTTCGGCGTCTTCTTCGAACTCAGGCACCTCAGGGACGACCTCGAGCGGCGGAGGGACTGCGACCGCTTGCAGGATCTCAGGCTCCTCGGCGACCACCTCTCCCGAGGCCTCAGACTCGAGTTCTACCCACACAGCCTCGAGGGCACTCCAGAGGCTGCCAACATCGTGAAAGCGCTCCTCTGGGAGCTCCGCTGTGGCACGCAAAAGCACGGCATCGAGACGCTCATCAATCTCGACCTGCTGCTCCTTCAGCGAGACGCCGGGGGCAACTGCTCGACCGGCGATCAACCACCCCACGAGCGCGCCGAGCAAAAAGACATCGGTCTCGTGCCTCTCCTGCCAAGCGCCTGTGCGCTGCTCTGGAGCCGACCATTGTCCCTGACGTGGACGCACAGCGCCCACTTGGAGGCCCTCGGCCCCCTCAAGGAACCACGGCTCTGACACCGTGACATCTCCGCTGTCGGTGACATAAACGTTGGCGGGCTGAAGGTTACCGTGCACACCGATGAGGTGGATGCACTCCAGCGCCTCTGTCACTTGAGCGGTCACCTTGCGCACGGACTCGCTCGCCAACGGAAGTCGCCCGAGAACCCAGCGCTCCAAAGGTGTGCCGAGTTCAGGCTCGCTGACCACGTAAAATGAGGGGCCTGCTAAGACGATGTCGCGGACACGCGCCATCCGAGCATGTGCGTATGCTCGCGAACGCTGCACACGCAAGGTGTTGGGCCCTCTTGAGGTCCCGTCGAAGAGCTCCGGATGGAGGGTCGTGATGATGACAGGCGAGTCATCGCGAAGATCGACGCCCTCGAAACGCTCTCCCGCCTCAATCAGCCCCAACGAGGCATTCAGGCGATAGGTCTCCCCGAGGACCGCTCCGGGCTCAGAACGCCAAGTCTCGTGCATCGTATCGCCTCAATCCACGGTAGGGGTGCGCCCAATCGACCTAGTCAGCAGCGTCGCGCATTCGTCAGGGGCGGGGAGAGTCTGCGCTCTAGCCGACGCGCGGAGCCTAGCAGACGCCCTCGCTCACGTTCAAGGCAACGATTTACGCATCCTGTGCGATTTAAGACGTCACCTCAAACGTGAGGCCATCCGTACCCACATCCACCTTCACCGTGCCGCCCTTTTGCAGGTCTCCGTAGAGGATCTGCTCGCTGAGGGGCTCGGAGACCTCCATACGAATCACGCGCGCGAGAGGACGCGCTCCGAACGCTGGGTCGTAGCCCTTCTCCGCAAGGTAGTTACGCCCATCATCCGTCAGTTCGATGCGCACCTTCTTCTCGCGTAGGCGCACCTTCAGCTCCTCGACCATCTTGTCGACGATGCTCGCCATCACCTCTCGAGGCAGCGGGTTGAAGTCGACCTTAGCGTCCAGGCGGTTGCGGAATTCTGGGGAGAACATGCGCTTAAATGCGGCGTCGTTATCCCCAAAGCTGTGCTCATCCCCGAAGCCAACCTTCCGCTTCGACATGTCCTGCGCACCGACGTTAGACGTCATGATCAGGATCACGTGGCGCAGGTCAGCCTTCCGACCGTTGTTGTCGGTCAACGTCCCGTGGTCCATGACCTGCAGGAGGATGTTGAAGACATCGGGGTGCGCTTTCTCAATTTCGTCGAGGAGCAACACGGAATTCGGGTTCTTTGTCACAGCGTCCGTGAGGAGCCCGCCTTGGTCATAACCGACGTAGCCCGGGGGGGCGCCGATCAAGCGGCTCACGGTGTGACGTTCCATGTACTCACTCATGTCAAAGCGAATGAACGCGACGCCGAGGAGGTCAGCGAGCTGCTTGGCGAGCTCGGTCTTGCCGACGCCCGTCGGACCAGCGAAGAGGAAAGCGCCGATGGGCTTCTCGACCGCGCGCAGCCCCGCGCGTGAGAGCTTCACCGCTCGTGCCACGGTCGACACTGCGTGGTCTTGACCAAAGACACGGTCCCGGAGCTTCGACTCAAGCCCCTTGAGGCTGTCCCGATCCTTGTTATCGACCTTGTCGATAGGCACCCGCGCTGACGAGGCCACGATCGCCTGGATGTGCTGCACGTTCACCGTGCTTCCGCCCGCCAAGCGCCGCGCGGCCCCGGCCTCGTCGAGCAGGTCGATCGCCTTGTCAGGCAACCTCCGGTCGGGCAAGTAACGCACAGAGAGATCGACCGCCGCCTTGAGCGACGGCTGGGTGTATCGAATACCGTGATAGCTCTCGTAGCCCTCGCGGAGACCCTCCAGAATCTTCACAGCATCCTTCGCGTCAGGCTCAGGCACCTCGACCACCTGGAAGCGCCTGCTCAGAGCACGGTCGCGCTCGATCGACCCTCGATACTCCTGGAACGTCGTCGCTCCGATGCACCGCAGTTCACCGGAGGCAAGCTTTGGCTTCAACATGTTGGACGCATCAAGGCTCCCACCGTTGACCGCGCCTGCTCCGACGATGGTGTGCAGCTCATCGATGAAGAGGATGACCTTCTCGCGCTCTTTGAGGGCCCCGAGGACCGCCTTGAAGCGTGCCTCAAAGTCTCCTCGGTAGCGTGTCCCGGCCAAGAGGTTCCCCATCTCGAGGCTCAGCACCGTGAAGCCCTCCAGGGCTTTGGGGACCTCTCCTCGCACGATCTTTCGCGCCAGCCCTTCGACCAAGGCCGTCTTACCGACACCGGCATCACCGACCAAGAGGGGGTTGTTCTTCCGCCGTCGGGCGAGGACATGCACGATCCTGTCAATCTCGGCTTTCCGACCGATGAGCGGATCAATTCCGCCCTCCTTAGCCCGCTCGTTGAGATCCTCGGTGTAGGACGCCAGCGGGTCCTCGGGGACCGGGCCCCCCTCGGCGCCCTCGGAGGGCTCTTCTCCTGCCCCCCTGCCCTCTTCATAGGCGGGGCGACCGCTGCCAGAGCGCTTCTCCACGCCATGGGAGATAAACTGAACTAAATCGAGGCGGGTCAGACCGGCCGACTCCAGCAGGTGCACTGCGTGACTGTCAGACTCCGCAAAGATCGCGACCAACACATTGGTCGTGAGGACCTCGTCTTTCCCGGAACCCTGGCAATGTAACCACGCGCGCTGCACCACCCGTGAGAAGCCAAGCGACGGATGAATCGTCAACTGCTTGCCGCCGGGCACGGACGCCACCTCATCTTCGAGGTGCTCGGTCAGCAGCTCCTCCAAGCGGGCAAGCTCGGTGCCACTGCGCTGCAGCGCATTGCGCGCTGTGCCGTCATTGAGCAGCGCGAACAGCAGATGCTCAACGGTGCAAAACTCATGGCGTCGACGTCCCGCCTCGGACATGGCGACATCCATACAGATCCTGAGATCGGTGCTGATCTTCATCCGCTTCCTATTCGTCTGGCTCGGTCGTGACGAGCAGCGGCATGCCGTGCTCGCGCGCGAATTCTGTAACTTGGGCCACTTTGCTCTCCGCGAGGTCGCGCGTGTAGACCCCGGCGACGCCGAGCCCCTTGTGATGGATGGTCAACATCAAGTGGGTGGCTTGAGATTCCGTCTTGTGGAAGACCTCTTGTAACACCCAGATGACGAACTCCATCGTCGTGTAGTCATCATTGTGCAGAAGCACCCGATACATCTTGGGTTTCTTCGTCTTCGCTTTACGCTCGAGGACGGTCTCATTGCCCCCACCCGGGCCCTCAGTATCAGGTCGTCGATCGCCAGCCACACGGCACCTCCAGCACGCATCCTGTCAGACGGTTCGAGTCAGGCCAAGCGGTGAGATGCCTGTGAGTCATTCAGTACATTTATTCTGAACCAACTCACCGAGAAAATCGGGTTGACGTCCTGGAACCTGACTGCCAAGGTCCGCGCCATTCAGCCTAACCGTGAGGAACGCAATGACGTTGACCCTACGCGATGCGGGTATCCGAAGCACTTCCACAGTCCACAGGAACCTCAAGCCCACGGTGCTGGTAGAGCATGCACTGCGTCGCGGTGAAGGGACCCTCGCTGCCGGCGGGGCCCTGGTCACGCGCACGGGCAACTACACGGGTCGCTCTCCGAACGACAAGTTTACTGTCCTCGACGCGACCACAGAGAGCGCGGTCTGGTGGGGCGACGTAAACCGCCCCATCTCAACTGAGCGCTTCGACGCCCTGCACCTCCAGATCACCGCCTACTTGCAGGGGCGGGATCTCTACGTTCAGGACTGCTACGCAGGCGCGGACAGCGACCACCGACTGAAGGTGCGCGTCATCACGGAGCGCGCTTGGCACAGCAACTTCGCGCACAACATGTTCATCCAGCCCAAGGATGAGGAGCTCAACGGCTGGAAGCCGGAGTTCACCGTGCTGCAGGCCCCCGGGTTCAAAGCGGATCCTGCCCAGGACGGCGTCAACTCGGAAGCCGCTATCATCGTGGACTTCACACGAAAGTTAGTCCTGATCTGCGGCACGGAGTACGCCGGTGAGATCAAGAAGAGTATCTTCACTGCGCTGAACTTCATGCTCCCCGAAAAGGGCGTGCTCGGTATGCATTGCTCGGCAAACATCAGCCCTGAGGGACACTCCGCCGTCTTCTTTGGACTGAGCGGTACGGGTAAAACGACCCTCTCTGCGGACCCGACCCGTGCCCTCATCGGTGATGACGAGCATGGCTGGTCTGACAATGGGCTCTTCAACTTCGAAGGGGGCTGCTACGCCAAGGTGATTCGCCTCGATCCAGAGGCTGAGCCAGTCATCTTCGCGACCACACAGCGATTCGGGACGCTCCTCGAGAACGTCGTGATGGACCCTGAGACGCGTGAGCTCGATCTCTTCGACGCGCGCTACACGGAGAACACCCGGGCAAGCTACGACATCACGCAAGTCCCCAACCGCGTGGACACGCTGAAGGGAGATCACCCGACCGATATCGTCATGCTCACGTGCGATGCCTTCGGCGTGCTCCCGCCCTTGTCTCGGATGACCCCTGAGCAAGCGATGTACCACTTCCTCAGCGGCTACACCGCCAAGGTCGCCGGCACCGAGCGAGGTGTGACCGAGCCGACCGCTGCCTTCTCAGCCTGCTTCGGTGCGCCCTTCATGGCGCGTCACCCAGCGGTCTATGCAAAGCTCCTCGGAGACAAGATCGCACGACACAACGTCCGCTGCTGGCTCGTGAACACAGGCTGGACCGGCGGTGCGTATGGCGTGGGCGAGCGTATGAAGATCCAGTGGACGCGCCGCCTACTTGAGGCAGCAATCACCGGTGAGCTCGACGCGACCGACTTCACCCCAGATCCCCGTTTCAAGGTCTCGGTCCCTGCGCACGTGCACGGCGTGCCGACGGCCGTCCTTCAGCCACGCGAGACCTGGGCAGACAAAGCCGCCTATGACGCACAGGCGGAGGCACTTGTGGGGCTCTTCCAGGAGAACTTCGCACCCTACGCCGAGCACGCGACAGAGGCCATCCAGGCCGCAGCCCCGAGCCTTCGATAAGACCCCACGTCGGGGCGCAGCCGTTTAAGGACCGCTGAGCTTCTCAGCGAGTGCGCGCGCCTCGACGATGTTGTCTTCAATCGAACAATAGGTCCACGAGCCGTAACGGCCAATGCTGTGGACGCCGCGCTCGGCCAGCTGTGCACGCTTTTGCTCCACGTCCGCGATGGAGTCTTTGGTGATGTGGACGTAAGCCGGGTCCAGCACGATCGAGTGATCAGCGACGAGCTGATGCCCATCGATGAAGCCAGTCGCCTCGAGATCTCTGAGGGTGCGAGCCTTCATCTCTGCGACGTGCGCGTCATCGATCTCGACGTCAGCAGGGTAGCCAATCTCGATGTAGAGGCTCATCCGATCGGTGCCGAGGATGTTGTCGTAGAACCCGATCCGATAGAAGACTTGGTCGGGCGACGGGAAGTAGATCCAGTGCACGCCTTCTGGCCCCTTCCGATCGAAGCCCAAGTTGAACACGAGGACCTTGTTATAGCTGTAGACAGAGGGGTCATGCTCCAACCCTGTCATCTGAAGCAGCTTCGGGAACGGCGCACTGCTGACCAAGTGCTCAAAGCGGATTTGGCGCTTGGGCGTCGTCGCGACCTTGGCCTTGAGATCGATCGACGTGACAGGCTCCTCGAGGCAGATCTTTGCGGGGTTCACGCCTGCGGCCATCGCATGGACATACTGAACAGCCCCACCTTCCGGATAGGTGAACGTCGCGTTGTAGCTCGCGTTGTCCGCGCGCCTGAAATTCCTAATAATCTCAGGCACATCTGCGTATGGAAAGAAGCGACCCATCGCATCAACATCGAGCGTCTTCAGATCTGTCGCGTAGAGCTTTTCGTTGTAGGGGACTAAGAAACGCTCGGCGATACCTTTGCCAAACTTGGCGTAGAGCATCGCCTCAAAGCTCTCGGAGGCCCGCGCTTCTGGGTAGGCCTCTTCCTTGAAGTAGAGGTCATGCAGACAGTCGATGAAATCTTCTTTGGGCAGCTGATGGATGTTCTTCTGGAAGGGGAAATCGATCAGGTTCCCCTCGAACCAAATCCGTGAATCCTTCGCCACAGTGCGCACCTCCTGGTCTCCCATACGTCCCACGAGGTAGCGCTCGATTTCAGGCCGGCGAAAATGAAAGAAGTGGCCTGAAAAATCCCAGACGAAGCCTGCCTTCTTGATGGTTCGACAGTACCCGCCGAGTTCATCAAGGGTCTCCATGACGAGGTAGTCGTCGCCAGGGACCCAGTCTGCGAAGGACAGGCCGCTCATCCCACCGCCGATCACGAGGTATTTGGTGCTCTCCAAGGGCTCCCCCTGTTGCCAAGAGCGCGGACTATAGCACCAGACGCCAGTCTCGGAATCAGCCCCTTTGAGAAAGGTGCACGACTAGGGAACCAACCCACTCCGGCAACCCGGTCAGCCCCCCGTCGATATCGCCCAAAATCAAAGCGAACTCGGCACCGTCGAGCAGCTATGCGTGGCGGTCGATGAAGGCCAACACACCTTCACCTTCGTCCAGCTGGGCAATGCGGTCACGATCGATAGCGACGAGCTCATCGAGGCCGTGAATATCCTCGTAGAGTGCGTAGACTTTCCCAGGGCACACCCGAGACAGGGCACATGTGTCGCGATGTGGACACGGCGTCGTCGCCGCCGTGAAGGCGACAGAGCGATCACCACCGCTCTGTTCAAAACCAGCGGAGCGATAGAAGGTCCCCGCCGGATCGGTGGCGCGCTGCTCCAAGCGCTTCGGCGTCACAAGCGCGTGGCCTGTACGCTCCTGATGCTGCACAGCGACGCAGGGTAAGATCTCGCCAAGGGGGAGATCCGCGAGCGGCCACCACCCCTCCGGGTAAATGGCGTCGAGTGCATCACTGAATCGTACCGAGATGTCGCGGTAACGATCCGTCTTGCTCGACGTGTTCGGGAACGGGAGATGGACCTCCCACCAGCGGCCAAGCGGCTTCACAAGATCGCGGAGACCGCGGTCGTGGATATTGAAGCTGGTGAGCACTGTGTTGATGATCAATGTCCCACGATCATCCATCAGCTCGTTGAGGTTAGCGACGGCCTGCATCACGTCATCAAACGCCCCCTTGGTCCCAGTCGCGCCGTCATGGATTTCAGGCGATGAACCGTAGATCGGCACATAGATAACGTAGCGCTCGGGCTGAGCAGCGATGAAACGCTCAGCGAACGCCCGGTCTGCGAGAGGTCGGCACGTACTGAGGAGGTGAAACTCTTCGAAGCCCTCGTCTCGAGCCAAGTCGAGAAGGTCAAAGAGGTACGGGGCGTTGAGGGGCTCAATACCGTTGATGCGGAGTGTCTTGGCACCACGCTCTGCGCTTCGCTTGATGTCCGTCTTGAGCGCCATGACCAAGGGCGAATCGGCATCCAACACAGGGAAAATCTCTTCCCGAATCGAGCAGAAGTTGCAGGTCTGACCGCACGGCGCAGGGATCGCGAGATTCAGGGCACGGGGAGCCCCGTCCGCCGCGGGCGTCGCCGGCGCGGTAGGATCACTCTCCACTGCGACAAAGGAGACGCCACGATCGTGCGCCTCAAGCACCAACCCCAGCTCTCTCGCAAGATCGGCGTAGAGGGCCGCTCGACCTGCATCGGATGAGCTCCCGTAGGCCATCGTGTAAGTGACATCTAAGCTACGTGAGCGAAAGGCTGCGGGCTCAGCGTCGTCCCGAAGCCGCAGCTTCAAGCGAGGCTGAAAGCGCTCTCGTGGCTTTGCGAAAGCCACCGCGACCTCATGGCGGCCATGCGGGTAAACCTCTGTCAGCGTCCACCCGTCTTTGAGTTCGTGCCCAAGGCTCATCCGCTCAAAGAGCCACTCTCCGACCTCTGTCGCGTCAAAGCGCACGTTTCGTTCCGCCTCGTCTGCATGCTCAGGCTCACAGAGGCGGACGACGGCAGGCGCCTCTGAGAGCGTCTGACATGCGCGCGCAGCAGTGCGTTTGACCGTCTCTGGAGTGTCCTCGTCATCGACATCCCAAGCGGAGGGCGCATTGCGATACCCGACCGCGTATACCTCCCCTCGCAGGAACGCAGGGACGGCCTCGTTCTCGTGCTCAGTCCACTCTAGAGCGATCCCCTTACCCTCGTCTGGACCGAGTTCCAGGACCACCGTGCGTCCACCGACGCGACGAACGTGCTGAACACGCCACGAATCCTCAATCACCCCTGCGTCTTGCAGCAGGGATTGGGCGGTCTCGCGGACATTGAGGAGATCGGTAGCAGCTTGCGTCACACGGGAAGTGTACTCAGGCAGGACCTCGAAGCACAATCTGTCAGCACTCGCCTTTAATCGAGTTCTTCGTACACGGTCGACTTCGGGGGCGGCGAAGGCCGCGTCTTCACTGGTGCTTCGAGCTCAATCTTCGGTGCGGCTGGCTTGGAGATACGCTCGATCCAAGCCCCCTCCTCAGGCTGTTGACGGGGCTTACGCTTGGCGCGCTTGGCTGTCGCCGGCCGCAAGTAGAGTTCATACCGGCCAGATGCTCCGACATCTGCACGCTTCAAACGCTCTCGTTGATACCCGTCTAAACGCACCTGGAGAGAGCGACGATCGCCGTCGTCGGCCCAAACCAGTGCCAACGGAGTCACCCCTAACACCGCTTTGCCGCGTGTCACGGTGGCCCCTGGAGGGACGGTGATCAGCATCACGACATCTTGAGCGGCAGCAGGCACCTCGTCCTCGACGGCTTGCTTCGACGTCGCAGCAGCCTCTCGGGTAGGCGCCTCGTCCTTCACGGGCGCAGCGACGGCCTCCACAGAGGTCGCTTGTGACACCTCCACCTGTGAGTTCACGTCGCCCTGAAGCGCCCACCAGGTGGCGCCAGCCCCGAGACCAAGCAGTGCGAGCGCCGCGAGCAGCACCGGCCAAGCTTGAGTCGAGGCAGGGGGCGTTTGCGGCGGCGCCGCTCCACGGGATGAGAGCCCCGTCTCTGAGGGTCGTAAAGCCTCATGCCCGGTAGAGGGGGCTGTCCTTGGGCCGACGACGCCTGACGGCATCAGCTGGACCGGCGCCGCACTCGCGACCGCAGCTTCTTCATCGAAGGCCGTAGAGACAGAGACAGCCTCGTGCATCGACGATTTGGCCCGTGGTCGTCTTGCCCTTGCAGGCCCCGTCTCTGTCACCGTCGACGAGCCGCTGCCCACAGACCGCTGGGGCGCAGGCTCAAAAGGCACACCCGCACAGGAGCGCAACAATTCCAACGCGCTCGCTGCATCAGTGGGCCGATGAAGCGGGTACTTCGAGAGGCACGCATAGATGAAGTCGGGCAGACGACCAACCAAAGGATGGCCATCAAGCACCATCTCCGGCACGTCGTACTCGACATGAGCCAGCATGTACTCGGCCACTGAGCCGCACAGGAACGGCGGCTTCCCAGCTAGCATCTCGTAGAGCACGACGCCGAGCGCATAAATATCTGCGCGCTGATCCACCGTCCCTGCAGAGGCCTGCTCGGGCGCCATGTATCGAGGCGATCCGAGCGCTACCCCGACGCCCGTGAGGTTCTGCCCTTTCTCAAACCCCGTGACCTTCGCGATGCCGAAATCGAGGATCTTCATGAAGTCGGGCCGCCCAAAGAGCTCGGTCACAAAGAGATTATCGGGCTTCAGGTCCCGGTGAATGATTCCGACGCTGTGCGCCTCAGCGAGGCCCTCTAGGACCTGGATCCCGATCCTGATGACCCGCTCTGGGTCGAGCGGCGACTCGCGCTTCAGCAAGCTGCTCAAGGGCTCCCCTTCGAGGAACTCCATCACGAGGTACAGGATCCCCACGTCGGTTTGCCCAAAGTCGATCAGTCGGATGGTGTTGGGGTGACTGAGTGTCGCGACCGATCGCGCCTCTTGCTGAAACCGTGCGATCGTCGTGAGGTCCGTCACGCGATCCGCGTTGAGCACTTTCAATGCCACGGATCGCCCCACTGAGAGTTGGGTGGCTCGATAGACAGTGCCCATCCCGCCGCGTCCTAAGATCCCCTCGACGCGGTACCGGTCTTCGAAGACTTGACCGACAA
This sequence comes from Myxococcota bacterium, assembly GCA_049602155.1. Classification (GTDB taxonomy): domain Bacteria; phylum Myxococcota_A; class UBA9042; order PHBI01; family JBMYRH01; genus JBMYRH01. The sequence goes on from JBMYRH010000004.1 coordinate 156,527, forward strand.
GGGGGTCACTGCTGGTGCTCAGCAGCCCCTCATCCACCGTCTGAAAACCGTCGAGTTCACAGACACGACGCTCAGTACGCAGACCACACTGTGGGCAGATCCTCATGAGAACGTTCATTGAATCGCATTCCCCTCCACACAACAAGCGTCCACCTCGCATCCTGTGGTTCATCTTGCCTGGCACCGTGCCGTATGCTAGCGACCGCCTTGATTAGCGGGCTGGGTGCTTTATACGGAGGGGATCCGATGCATCGAAACGTCGGCAGAGAAGAGCTGATTGACGAACTGGTACCTGAACTTCGTCGTGCACACGAGGAAGAGACAGGATCGGCATCTGACACCTTGGACGCCTTTTCACAGGCGGTCCTCAAGCGGGTGGATGATAAGTACCTCTATCTCCATCGCCTCACGACGCTCGGAGCACAGCTTCGAGACTCGTTCCGCTGGGTCACCGAGCGCGCCCATGAGGACGCCGTTCACGTCCGTGTCTTTGAGCCAACGCTCAAGGACAACGGCTATGAACTCGAAGGTTTCGTCATCGAGACGTCGATGCCAGACCAACCGTTCATCGTCGACACAATGAAGCTCTATACCGAGCAGTGCGGCGTTCGGGTGATCAACCAGCTCAACGTCGTGATGCCTGCGTCCTTCGATGAGGACCAACTCGTCGCGGTCGGTAAGACCGGCACCGACGTGCGCCTCATCAGCTACACACGCTGGTATGTCACGTGGCGCGACGGCATGACAGCAGATGACGTGAAGACAGCGATCGAGGGGCGCCTCGCGTTGGCACGGGCGAGCGTCAGCGGTTTTTACCGCATGGTCCGGCTCGTCAAAGACACGGCCAATGAGTTTGAGTACCTCTCTCGCATGCACGCGACGAAGGCGGACGACTGCCTCGAGGTGCGCGACTTCTTGAGCTGGTTGGTGGAAGACCACTACGTGTTCATGGGCTTGACAGTCTACGAGTTCGATGCAGACGGAAACGCGACAATCGCGAACCAAGTGGGCGCAGTCTTAGAGGGAGACGATCCCGACGCGACCCTCACCTCGATCACTGAGTTTGCACGGCCTAACGAGACCCTCAGCTGGCCCATCGTAAGAGCGCTCAAGTCGAGCGTGGAGTCTCGGGTGCACCGCGCCGGTAAGGTCGACGAATTGGTCGTACGTCTCTTTGACGATCAAGGACGCGTCACAGGCTGTGCAGTCATCCAGGGACTGTTTACGTTCAAGGGGCTGAGTCAGCCCGGGAGCGAGATCCCCATCCTGCGCGGTAAGCTCGCGCACGTCATCGCCGAGGAGGACGTGGTCCCCGGGGGATACGTCCACAAGGGCTTCGTCAACGCCTTCAATGCACTCCCTGTCGAGTACCTCTTTGGCGCGGACCTCGAGACCGTTCGCGACCTGCTCGCTATGCTCGTGACAGCGGATACAACCCATGAGGTGAAGTGCCAGGTCGTCTTAAGTGACGACGGCCACAGCGCCTACGCGTTCGTCGTCATCCCAAAGAAGCACTACTCGGAAGATCTGCGTTCGCAAATGGAGGCCTCACTCCGGGACAACCTCGGAGCCTCCTACACCGACCACCGCGTATATTTGGGCAAGTCCGGCACGGTCGCAGTGCACTTCTACCTGACCGGTGGCCGAGAGCTCAGCGAAGCCAACCTCGACGAGGTGCACAACGCCCTCGTCGAGATCGGTACGCCGTGGACATACCGCCTACGCCACCGCCTTGAGAGCGCGCTGGGTGAGAGCGACGCGGCCGGCACCTATGCGCGCTACGCGGATGCGTTCCCCGAAGGCTACACAGAGCAAACCCCAGAGTCCTATGCGGTCACCGACATTACGCATCTCGAGTCTGTGCTTGAGACGGGTGCCCTTCAGTTCGAGATCTTCCCGCACCCGACCATCGACTCTGAAGCGCTCATCCGTATCTACAGCCGCGAGCCAATGCAGCTCACCTCGATCCTCCCGGTCATCGACAACTTCGGTGTGGTCGTCGTCGAACAGCTCGCATTCGAGGTCTCCCCGAAGGAGGCCCCCTGTCTTACCGTCAATACCCTGCGGATCCTTCGAGGCGACCACGACGTGCTCGCCCAAGGCAAAGCCCTGCTCCAGGGTGTCCAAGCCGTCTTCGCACGCCGGATGCGCAGTGACCGCCTGAACCGACTGCTGCTGCACGGTCACCTGACCTGGCAAGAGGTCGATCTCTTCCGAGGACTCTACAGTTACGCGCGACAGACGGCCAACCAACCTGGCCTTGAGTTGATCCAGAAGGTGCTCGCCGGACACAGCGATTACGTCTCGAGGCTCGCCGAGTTCTTCCGGGTGCGCTTCGATCCGGACACCGGGCTGGACCTGACGCGCCGCACAGCGCGACAAGATGAGCTCGTCGCCGGGGCCATGACCTACCTCGACAGTGTTCAGTCTTTCGAAGAAGACCGCATCCTGCGCCTCTTCTTGAACCTGATGCAGTCGACCCTCCGGACCAACTTTTACCGAACGCGAGGCGACGACGAACACTTCATCAGCATGAAGCTCGACTGCAGCATGATTCGAGATCTACCCGAGCCTCGACCGCTCTATGAGATCTACGTGCACCATGCCCGTATGGAGGGCGTCCACCTGCGGGGTGGTCGTGTGGCCCGAGGTGGCATCCGCTGGAGTGACCGACTCGATGACTATCGCTCGGAGGTCCTCGGGCTGATGGCGACTCAGATGTTGAAGAACACGGTCATCGTGCCAGTCGGTGCGAAAGGCGGCTTCGTCCTCAAAGATCCTATCGATGATTGGAGTGAGGCCCGAGTGCGGGCCGATACGCTCTACCGCATCTTCATCCGAGGCCTCCTGGAGGTCACCGATAACCTCGTCGAGGGAGACATTGTCGCCCCTGAGCGTGTGGTTCGATACGACGGCGACGACCCCTACCTCGTGGTCGCCGCGGACAAAGGAACCGCACACCTCTCAGACACCGCAAACGGGGTCGCGCGCGACTTCGGGTTCTGGCTAGACGACGCCTTCGCGTCAGGCGGCTCCGTCGGCTACGACCACAAGATAAAGGGCATCACTGCGCGTGGCGCTTGGGTCTGTGTCAGGCATCACTTCCGCGAGCTTGGACTGGATCCAGAGATCGACCCGATCACAGTGGTCGGCATCGGTGACATGTCAGGAGACGTCTTCGGCAACGGCATGCTGCTAAGTAAGACGATGCGGCTGCTGGCCGCCTTCAACCATCGGCACATTTTCTTGGATCCCAACCCTAAGGACGCCGGTAAGTCCTGGAAAGAGCGTCACCGGCTCTTCGAGCTCCCGCGCTCCCAATGGACTGACTACGACGCCAAGCTGATCTCGAAAGGCGGCGGTGTCTTCGACCGCGGTGCGAAAGCAATCTCACTCTCGAAAGAAGCGAGAGAGATGCTCAACACCGATGCTGAGACCCTGTCAGGCGAAGAGGTCATTCAGCACATCCTCCGAGCAGACGTCGATCTCCTCTGGAACGGTGGCATCGGGACGTACGTCAAGGCCGCTGTTGAGCAGCATCATGACGTGGAGGACACCGCCAACGACCGTGTACGCGTCGACGCCGAAGAGCTTCGGTGTCGTGTCGTCGGAGAAGGCGGCAACCTCGGCATCACCATGCGTGGTCGCGTTGAATTTGCGAGCCAAGGGGGACGCATCAACCTCGACGCCATCGATAACTCGGCTGGCGTTGACCTCTCCGATCACGAAGTGAACATCAAGATCCTGCTCAGCCATGCGGTCAACGCTGGGATCCTCGACACCGAGGCTCGCGTGGCGCTGCTCTCAGAGGTGGGTGACTGGGTCTGTGATTTAGTCTTGGTCAACAACGCGACTCAAAGCCTGGCCATCAGCCTCGATGAGATGCGGAGCCGACGCGACATCTGGTCCATCGTGCTGGGGATGGACTTCTTGAAAGAGCGACTGGGCTTCTCCCGTCGCGGTCAGCGCCTGCCTCGCGACCCTCGTATCATCGACGGACGCATCGAGCAGGATCAGGGCTTCTTGAGGCCTGAACTCTCCAAGCTGCTCTCGTACTCGAAGATGTTCGCCTTCGAGCAACTCGGGGCAAACCCGATCGGAGACAAAGCAGAGCGAGAGCGATGGCTACGCGACTACTTCCCAGCGGCAGTGGTCGCCGTCAACGAGGCCGGGTTAGGCCAGTACATGCTCTTCGATGAGCTCGCTGGCACACTCCAAGTGAACCACATCATCGATAACGCAGGGGTCACGTTCCTCCCGTCGATGATCGCGTCCACAGAGCGCTCGGTGCGCGACATCTGCACGGCTTACCTATTGGCCGAGCAGCTCCTCGATGCCAGCTCCAGCCGCGCAGCGATCTCAGCAGTGAAGGCTGAACTCACCGCAGAGCAAGAGTACGAGGCCTGGCTGCGAATTGAAGACAGCATCGCCTCGGCAGTGCGCTGGCTGCTCGCACTTCACTCCGAGCCCCTGACCCTCAACCTAGCCGGCTTAGACAAGGCCAAGGCGCTGGTTCAAGTGCTCACAGAGGGGTGGACCTCGATGCTCCCTGCACCGATGGCGCGCGAGCTTCGTTACAGCATGGACGACCTGAAGAACACGGGCATGCCGGCGGAGATCGCGCAGATGACCGTGCTCATGCCGACACTCTCAGATGCGCTCCCTATCGCCTCTCTGGCGACAGAGCTTGGTCACGATAGCGAGGCCCTCGCGCCCCTCTACTTCGCGGTCGGGCATGGCGCACGGGTGTTTCAGCTCGCTCAGGCCATCAGCGCTCAAACTGCGCGGGTCACGTGGGACCAGGTGGCTGTCGCCAGCATCCTCCAGTCACTCTTCGACAGCGTGATCCGCCTGACTCGACTCATCGCGAGTAAAGGCAAGAGCCTGCCGGATCCTGCCAAGGTTGAGCCTGCGCTTTGCGCCATGTCATCCATGGCTGCGGTGCGAAGAGACATCGAGGCAATGCTGCCTCGCCACGTGCCCGTCAGCGCTATGCTGGTGACTAGCGAGCGCCTGAGGCGCCGCATCCGAGACATGGAGAATGCACGAGGCTAACCCCTGGAGTGCGGGCGGGCCTCTCACTGCGCCCGCACCACTCTAGGCGTTGTGCCAGGTCCCATCACGTAAGACGATACGTTGCGGCGCTGCGTCCGCCGCCCCCTGAGTCTCTGGGTGCTCGGGATCTCCAGGCAAGGCAAGGGCCAACGTCCCATCCAACTCAAAGCGATGGGGTTGTATCGGAGCCACACGCGCCATCCCCCTAGCCCAGGCCAAGAGCGCCGCAGTGGAGCCATGTGCGGCTAAGTCCTGCAGCACACGCCACTGAGGTGGAGCCAAGAAGAGCGCCCCTTGTTGGTGACGCTCGAGCGCCTCGGAAGGTCGTATCCACAGAGAGTCCGTCGTCTCATGTCCGTCGTGACTCCCCTCTTGGTGGGCCGGAGCCACAGCCAAGAAGAACCGTGCCGCGTAGCGACGAGACTCAAAGTTCGGCGTCACCCAATGCGCAAAATAAGCCAGCCCTCGGGTGTCTAGATGCAGGTCCTCATCGACACAGATCGACTCGAAGGTACGCTCGCCCGCGTTGAGTGCATGTTGCCACGACTGCTGTGGTGAGACCGCCTCGCCCGATGCACGGGTCGCCAACAAGAACCCAGCCTCCTCGAACGTCTCACGGACCGCTGCGACCAGGTGAGCTTGTGCGTCCACCAGGTCTTCGGCCCCCGCCATGCGCACCGTCACTTCGCTCGCCGTCGCCCCCAGCCGTGTCAGGAGTTCGGGCGACGCATCGGCGGCGTCTACCCGACCTCCAGGGAAGACGTACGCGTTGGCCATAAAGCCGCTGCGTGCGTGACGGCGAACGAGGAACACCTCCACCGCACCAGCGCGGTCACGTACAAGCGCGATCGTGGCTGCAGGGCGCGGCTGAACCGGAGAATCACCGCCGTGCATCAAGCCTCTGGGTCCCCTTCAATCGGCACCCAGTCGACGATCTCAAGATCGTAACCACTCAACCCAGGAAACGACTGGGGCGTGTTGGTCATGACGCGAATCGCGCGCAACCCTAGATCACGGAGGATCTGAGCTCCGACACCAAAGTCATGGAACCCAGGCCCAGGTGAGACCATCTGCGACTCGACTTCAGCGACTCCCCCTTCCATACGTGAGAGCCGCTCATCCAGGCGGGCATCCCCCGGATCGGAGCGCAGATAAAGCACCACGCCAGCACCCGCTGCAGCCATGCGCTGGAACGACCACTCAAGTCGAGAGCGTGACATCACCCCGTCGACCCCGAAGGCATCCGACAAAGCGTCTGCGCGATGAACTCGTACCAACGTCGGGGCGTCCTCACTGATCTCACCGTGCACCAACGCCACATGGACCTGACCATTGGCCGTATGCTCGTAGCAACAGACGTCAAAGTCACCGTAATCAGTCGGCATCGTTGCACGACTGACACAACGAACGAGCGGCTCATGCTGTAATCGATAGCGAATGAGGTCGGCCACCGTGACAACCGGCATGTCATGCTCGCGTCCAAACGCGAGGAGCTCTGGTAAGCGCGCCATTGAACCGTCCGGGTTCATGACCTCGCAGATCACACCTGCGGGCTCGAGACCAGCCAGTCGGGCCAAGTCTACCGACCCTTCGGTCTGTCCGGTCCTGACGAGGACACCACCGGATCGCGCGCGCAGAGGCATGACGTGGCCGGGGGTCACAAACGACTCAGCCGATGCGTCTGCAGCGACCGCGGCGCGAATCGTGTGTGCGCGCCCCGATGCAGAGATTCCGGTACAGTCACGATGATCCATCGACACTGTGAACGCCGTCTCAAGAGGCGCGTTGTTGTGATCGGTCATGGCCGAAAGCCCAAGCTTGTCAACCTGCTCACCCACCATCGCCAGGCAGATCAAGCCACGCCCTTCTCGGCACATGAAGTTGATGTGCTCTGCGGTCACTTTGCTTGCCGCGACGACGAGATCACCCTCGTTCTCACGGTCTTCGTCATCGACCAAGATGACCATCCGACCGGCAGCCATCGCAGCGATCGCGTCGGAGATCTTCCCAAGCTTACCAATCGTATCGCCGTCGGTTGTGGGCGTCGCTACCATGTCAGTGGGCCTCCTGCCAGCACGATGTCCTAGTAGCACACGGGCTCTTTAAACGTCGACTGGAGAGTCTGTCGCTTGACGCTTCGAGGCACTCGGGACAACGTCGCTCCGCCGCTAGACTGGAATCGAGGATATCCCATGTTCAACGTCGCAATCGTAGGCGCTACAGGCGCCGTGGGTCAGGAGCTCATCGCCGTATTGGAGCGACGACGCTTTCCAATCGCGAAGCTCCGGCCGCTTGCCTCCGAGAGATCGGCTGGCAGCCTCATCACTTTCAACGGTAAGGAGTGGACGGTCGAGGTCGCTGAACCCACCTCGTTCGAGGGGATCGACATCGCCTTCTTCTCTGCGGGTGCAACGCGCAGTCGCGCCTTAGTGCCTCATGCCCGCGCCGCGGGTGCGCTCGTGATCGACAACTCCTCGGCCTTCCGCATGGATGAGAGCGTCCCGCTGGTCGTACCTGAGGTAAACGCTTCACAGCTGGCCAACCACGATGGGCTCGTTGCGAACCCAAACTGCGTCGCCGCGATCCTCACTGTGGCGCTCGCGCCGTTACGCCAGTTAGGCACAATCACACGCTTGGTGGTCGCGACTTATCAAAGCGCGAGCGGCGCAGGCGCACGGGCAATGGAGGATCTCCTTGTACAAACCCGTGCTTCTTTGGCGAATGAGCCGGTCGTACCCGCTGTCTTGCCGCACCCATATGCGTTCAACCTCTTCAGTCACGACAGCGCGATGGAGGCCAACGGTTATAATGGCGAGGAGAACAAGGTCATGGCCGAGACGCGGAAGATCTTGGGCAACTCCGAGCTGAACATGACAGTGACCTGCATCCGAGTCCCGGTGCTCAGGGCTCACACGGAAATCGTGAGCGTCACCTTCGATCGATCGGTCGATCTCACGGAGGCCCGCGCTGTGCTCGCGGAGGCTGATGGGGTTACGGTCGTCGATGATCCGGAGCAGAATCACTTCCCAATGCCTAACGAAGCAACAGGACAAGATGACGTCCTTGTGGGCAGATTGCGACATGATGGTTCAGAGGCGAACGCCCTCAACCTCATGATTTGTGGTGACCAACTGCTGAAAGGCGCAGCCTTGAATGCGGTACAAATCGCTGAGACGCTGAAGTCTCGCTGAGAGGAGAAACTGACGATGGCGACCTTAACCCCACTCTGGACCGGCAACCCGATCACAGCAGATGAAGATGTAGCGTCCTTTCTCGCCGAGCGCGGGATTGTCTTCGCCACATGGGAACTCCCTGCTGAAGCTCGTGAACTGGCTGCGCTCCCACGCCTCGATGATGCGCAGAAGGCGCGCCTTTTAGCGCTCTTCGCAGACGAACTCGGCGCCAGCAACTACTCAGATGCAGACGTCGTAGCTATCCGGCCAGACCTCCCCGGCCTCGACGGCGCCCTCGCGAAATTCGACCGACTCCACTACCACGATGACGACGAGGTGCGCGCGATCGTAGGTGGAGAAGGGGTCTTCGGCTTCATGACCGACGACGACCGGCAGTTCCTCCTGAACATCAAGGCGGGCGAGTACATCAGCGTCCCTAGCCGCACTTGGCACTGGTTCTATTGCACAGAGAGCAAGAATATCACTGCTCTGCGTCTCTTTGAGGACATGTCTGGTTGGACGCCTCATTACCGCTCGGATGCGACCTAGACAAAGGTGGACGCCGTGACGACACCAGAGCTAGACGTCGCATCTGAATCGCTGAGGGCGGAGCTCGTCTCGCTCGCGACGCGGTACCACAAAGCTGGCTGGATGCTGGGCACCAGCGGCAACCTCAGCGCTCGTTTTGAAGGCCCCCATGGTGCGACCTGCGTGGTCACGGCGTCTGGCCTTGATAAAGGTACGCTCACCGTGGATGACTTCGTCGAAGTGACCCTCGACGGCACAATGGTCGGTGCGGGACCAGGTCGCCGGCCCAGCGCCGAAACGTCGATTCATACCGCCATCTACAACGCATTGCCCAATGTCACAGCCGCACTTCACGTGCACTCGGTCGCGTCGACCGAGCTGGGCCGCCGTCACGGGACGACTGCTCCACTTCGCCTCGTCGATCTCGAGATGCTGAAAGGCTGGGGCATGTGGTCGCCGGGAGCTGAGGCGGAGCTCCCCGTCTTCGACAACCACGCAGACGTGCCGCGCATTGCTGCCGAGCTCTCGAGCTGGCTGCAACGTCCAGAGCCCCCGACCAGCCCAGCACCTGCGATGCTCATCGCCGGGCACGGCCTTACCGCATGGGGGGCTACGCTCAGCGAAGCGCACCGCCATGTTGAGATCACAGAGTTTATGTGCCGGATTGGGCTGGCTCGTCTGCCCGCAGAGCCTCAATCACTCAGCACAGCAGCTACTTCTTAGCGGCCTTCTTGGGCGCCTTCTTAGCGGCCTTCTTCTTCGCAGCAGGCTTCTCTTCGGCCTCCTCCGCTTCCGCCGGTGCAGCCTCAGCAGCCGCTTCCTCAGTCGCTGCGGGCGCAGGGGCCTCAGGCATTGCAGTGCCCGCAGGTGCGACCCCCACAGCTAACCAGACGCCATCCATGTTACGGCTGCCAGCACCTAACGCATCGACGATCTTCTGAAGCTCCGCCGGCTTGTAACTGTCCGCTTCCTCAAGCCCAACAGACAGCAATGCATCCGCAGCAACCACTCGCGCGGAGTGGTAGTCGTAGCGGTTCTCCAGGCAGGTCACCAGATCCTGATAGCCGTGGCTCATTCGGTGCTCCTTTGCGGGGCTCCAAACTGGAGCGCCCATCAGACATCCGCACCTGCGCCTAAAGCGCATCACCGGATGCCATCTAATTGTCTGATTTTAATACAAAAACGGTACAGCGCGGGCGCTTCCAGGGGCGATTATAGCAATGGTCCGTCCGTGGTCAACCGCACGCCCCGCCTTCGTCTGAATCTTCACCTCAAGGGCACCAAGCCCAGCTTGACGTTGACGCGCCGAGGGCCGTCCACCAAGATTGCGGCGCAATGAGAATCATCAACTACCTGCTGACACTCGCCCTCGCCGTCACTGCCACAGCCTGCGTGCACGCGACCGTGGTCCCGCTCATCGGCGAAGACCCTGAGATCGCCGAACTGCTCGACGAGGCTCCGGCCGCGACTCCAGCGTCATCGCCTCTAGCTGCTGCGCGCCGTTTGCATCAAGCGTTGGTGCAAAACGATGTGGACCTCGCCTGGTCACTGTTGAGCGCTAACACACGTGACATGCTCAACGCGAAGGGGGCTGTCATCGGTGTCGGTGGGCGTGAATTAATCGATGCGTCCACGTTACCCGATGCCAGTGGAAAAGTGACGCGCGTGAAATTCGATGAAGTGCTCTTCGGCGGCGCAATCATCGAGCTCACCGCGACACCGAGCCCTAGCCCTAACACTGGTCGCGCAGTCGTGCGAATGGCGACTGTAGAGGGCGCCTTCTCCGAGCGCACTTTTGTCTTAGATGGCGGCGATTGGAAGCTGGACTTTGTAGGGCTCTAAGCGCACCTCGTTGCCCATGCCTTGAGCGAGAGATGGTCCGTCGAATTGACGTCGGCTCAAGGCACCGTTAGGGTCCTCCGTGGATCACTGCAGCGTTCACTGGGACGCACTGCTGTATCCACTTAAGCCCTTTGGACCGGGACGTCGCGCGATGATCATCACACAGACGCGAGAACAGCGCTCCTTCGTAGGCAGCATGAACCCCGGCACGGATATCGTGAAGGGGCTCGTACAAATATGCGTCGACAACAGTATCTTCTGCGCCCACTTCAGCGGCACTGGATACCTGCAAAACCCAGTGCTGCGCTCCTACAACATGAACTCGAAAGGCTTCGACGCCCCGGTGCGCACCGATGGCACATTCCACGTTGTATCTCTGCATGGCAACGTGTCGCTCCAAGACCGCCAGACGGTCGTCCGTATCCATGTGTTCGGCACCGTGCACGTCGGTGATGAGGAGCCCCGACTGCTCAGCGGTGAGCTCGTTGGAGGAGAGGTCGTCAGCCTTGAGTTCAGCTTGAGCACAATCGATGACATCCGCCTCTACCGGGCGGAGGATGAGGAGACCGGATTGGCTCCTTGGCTCCATATGGACCTCAGCTCTGGATTGCCTAATCCTCACGATCAGGAACGAGAGCTCCCCTTGCTGCCTACCGCGCCCGGCGCAGACAACGCCAACGGGGCCTCATCAAAGGCCAAAGGTGCGACAGTCGCAGCGTCCGAGATCGAGATCGCGGAAGGAGACTGGCTCGACCACCCTACCCTCGGGACTTGCCGAGTGTTGGCCGCAGATGAAGATGAGCACGTCACAATCGAACTAGAGAGCGGCCGACGTGTGGAACTGCACTTGGGCCTCATCCAGCTGACCGCTGCGGGCACTCATGACAAGGGGGGCAAGCGCTTCTCTGTCTCGATCGCGCGGCGCCGACGCTAGCCTCAAGGGTTCGGCCTCACACCATGCGGTAGAGGCCTACCACCACACCTAGAATCATGGTCTCTCGGAACTCCGAGGCCAGGACGTAGATCGAGCTCATGTCGGGGTTCGACGGCTCAAAGCGAATGCGATCTCCTTCAGGGTAATACCGCTTGACGGTCGCCTCACCATCGATCATCGCCACCACGATTTCACCGCGAGGTGCCTGAGGCTGCTTCTTCACGAAGATGAAGTCACCGTCGTGGATTCCGTCCCCGATCATCGACTCTCCCACCACCCTCAAGGCAAAGACCTCGCCACTGGTGCGACCGAGAAAGAACCTGTCGACACGCACGGTGTCCTCGACGTTCTCAACCGCGAGGATGGGGGCGCCCGCCGCGATGCGTCCTAGCAGTGGAATGTCGACCCAGTCGGTCTCCACCTCAACGGGGACAATCGCTCGACTCTTTGCTTCCCCTCGCGTCAGGTAGCCCTTCCGCTCCAACGCCTTGAGGTGGTCGTTCACGCCGTTCGTCGACTTGATCCCCAAGTGTTGGCCAATCTCGCGAATTGTCGGCGGGTAGCCATCGCGAGTGATCGCCTGCTGGATGATATCCAGCACCTGCTCCTGACGCGTCGTCAGCCGTTGGCGTGAATCAGACATCATCCCCTCCCAGAGAACCGTGCAACGCCTCTGAAAGTACTGAACGGGTGTGACGCCGTCAACTTTGTTCAGTGAATTACCGAGAGCGAACTATCGCCTCTCGTGCAAGCTCGTCAGCGCGCTCGTTCTCGGGGATACCTGCGTGCCCTTTCACCTTCACCAAGCGTACATCACTAAACTCAGCCATCTTCGCCCGTAGGCTGGCCACGAGCTCTTGGTTCGCCTTGGCCTTCCACCCTTTCGTCAGCAAGCCAATGCAGTACGACGAGTCCGTCATCACATCGACAGGGAGCGAGGTGTCCTTCACCATCTCAAAGCCACGCAGAATCGCGGTCAACTCGGCGATGTTGTTGGTCCCCTGCCCCAGGTACTCAGAGAGGACCTGTTCATCGTCCTTGAAGCGATAGAGGACCCCGGCGCCAGCTGGACCGGGGTTGCCTGTGCAAGCCCCGTCTGTCCAAAGCTGCACAGCCTCGCTTATCGGGCGGATTTGAGAGCTCGGTCGTGGCGTCGCAGCCCGCACTTCCGGATCCCCGTAGATCTCAGGGACGGCTCCCTCAGCGGGCTCAATGCGGTCCATGCGTGTGGAGTACACCTTGCCGTTCGGCTTGTAGCAGAAAGCGACAAACCCCCGCTCTACTAGGAGGGCACCGTCAGATTGACAGCGCGCTAGCACATCGCCGTCTTTAAACTTGGCCCGTATCCAGGACTTCTTCAATCGACAGTCTCGGCGGTCGCCGTGATGACGGCCTGGGTAGGCGGCGAGACCAAGAAGTCACTGCCATCAAAGGCGATGACCGCCAACTCCACGATGTAGTCGCCTGGGCGGTCGGGCTTCAGGGTCTGAAGCACACCATCCTTCTCGTTCAGCTTCGTTGCGGAACCAGCGGGCTTTGAGACCAGGTACCAGATGTAGCTGTAGTCGAAGAGCTCGTAGGTACTGCCACCATCGTAGCTCTCGGCACCGCTTAGGAACACGGGCGCGTCGACTAGCACCTCTTCCTCAGGTCCTGGGGCTGTGATCTCAGCAATAGGCTGACCGACGCCACGGTTATCCTGGAGCATCAAAGTGATCGAGCGCTCCACTGTCGTCTCTGTGTAGGGATCAAAGTAGTGGACCTCGAGTTCATCGGTGTCGCCACCGGTGAGATCAGCCAACTGCGCCGTACTCCAATCAAGCTTGAGCACGACCATGTCGTTGGGTGCGATCTCGAAGGGCTGAGCCGGCGCATCCACCAGCTCGAAGTTCTTAGCTGGCGCCGAGAACGGTCCGCTCATCACCAGCTGTTCAATCGTCAACGTGCCGTTACCTTCGTTGTAGAGGACCACGTGCCGTGTCCCGCTATCCGCCTCACAGACGCCGTTCACACAGAGCTCCGGCTTGGCACATGGAAGGATATCAGCGCTCGCCTCGCTGTCGTCACAGGCTCTCCCAATGTCGGCAGCGGCCGCAGTGACTTGTACGGACATCGTCGACGGTGCAACGACCAGCTTGCCCTTGGGCTCCCCAGCGAAGAGATCGATGACGGCGAGATCGGGATCCGGAATCCCGACCTCGATATGCATTTGTCCGTTGCTGGGCTTCACGGCTGGATCAACAGGCGGCGTGTACGTCACGTCAAAGCGGATCGTCTTGCCCTCAGCGAGCGCGCGCGGCCAGCTGGTGATGAGGGTGTCTTCTGCATCTGGCGACGTCGCTGGTGTAAAGGCCGCCCAGCTGAAGATCGCTGCAGCTGCCTCATCCTCCACCCAGGGCTCCTTCACTTTGAGCACGCCAGGTCCGTTAGACTGGAGCAAGACCTCTCGCGTCTCGATGGTGGTAGACATCGAGAAGTCCATCTTGTTCGTCTTGTCCTTGTAGTCGAGGCTCCAACTCCCAAGCACTGTGTCGCTGCTCACTGGCACACGCAGGGGCAAGCCTTCGCCGCTCACAGAGACGAGGACCGCATTCACATCATCCCCCACGCCGGTGGGCGTATAGCGGAGCGTAAACTCCAAGACTCCGGGGTCACCGGGCTCACACGCACCTGGGACGACCGTGAACGGGAGGAAGGGTTGAACGTCGATAATCTTGAACTCGTTCGTGAAAAGCTCTAGCTCGATCCCCGTCACCTCAAAGGACGCCGTCCCGGTCTCGCAATCGTTCGTGACGACAAAGGTGTGCTCACCCGGAGAGGTCGGCGTAGCGGTCTCGAACGTATAGTTCGGCGGTGAAACCAGCGCGACACCTCGCTCACGAGGGACCTCAAACGTCAGGCTGATCTCCGGAACTGGGTTGGTCCCGTCGCGATCTCGCGTGTTCGATGCGATGATGAGGATAGAGTCTCTTGCGTCTGTGTCCGCGGCCTGAGCGGGAGGAGTGTACTTCACCTCAAAGACGTACTCGTCGCCGATCCCAATCTCGATCGGGAACGACACGTTGTTCGGCCACACGATCTCAACGTTGGGGTTCTTCAATAGCCCGCCGGCGACGGTATCCGGCGCCCAGTCGATGCCGGTCACGGTGACCGACTCGGACCCTTGGTTAATCAACTCCACGTCGAACGAGACCGACTGCTGCTCACCGAGCAGAAACTCAGACTCATGGGTCTCACCGTTGTACGCACGATAGAGATCCACCGCCGTGCCACCGACAAGGACCTCCATCGTTCGAATGGTCCCGGTGCTGAGCGAGTTACCGCAAGCGACAAGCAGCGCCAACGACGCCACCACACCAAAGGTTTTCATCCAAGTCCTCATGCTCATCTCCCGATTGCTCTATCCCGACTGGGACATCGTGGCCTCATAGGGCGGGTGGCGCGGCTCGTCGACCTACTCTAGGAAGCAGACCGTCTCGTAGTAAATTTCAATCATGTCATCGGGCTGGGGCATGCAGCCACCAGACTCCGCAAAGATCACGGAATTGCTCGTCGCGTCGTAGGTCCAGTTCGCACCGCCATCGGTCGTGCACAAGACACCGTTGATCCGAACCTCGATAGTTGATGGCTCAGCGACACGACTCAAGAAGAACTGAGTCTTCAAACCGAAGGCAATCTCACCGATCGACGCCAACGAATCAGCAAAGTCGGACTGACAAATGCTCGCGACATTGCCACCGGTTGCGTTCGCCAAGTCAATGTAGCGCATCCCCGCGGTCGCATCACCATTCGACGAGGAACACCCCCCCGGAGGACCCACAATCGCGTGGGCGTGGAAGAGGTTACTGTTGTAAAACCCCTTAATGTTTTTGAAGAAGTTGATGTAGAAGTTCAAGTCGGCCGGCGACTGGTCATCCTCGTCGCTGACAAAGACCACCTCGAGAGTGGCATCGGGGCGCAGGAAGCCGCGGTTCGGCCCGCCGCAGAAGCCGTCGTAGCAGGCGTCCGGAGCCGCGCAATCCGTATCCGCAGTGCATGCCGTGGAGGTGTCTGCGATGTTCGGCAGCGTCAGCGCGAGCTGCGCCGCGTTGAGCCCCTTCTCTGTGCCCGAGCCACTGGTGCCCACTTGCGCCGAGTTCTGGAAGCTCTGCCACGTGGCGGGGGTGATGATGCGCGGGCTGCCAAGGAAGCGCCCACCGTCCGAGTCCACATCGGTCGTAGTGACCCCGACGTTGTAGTTATTCTGCCACGTCGACGCCTCGTTGATGAACTGGCCAAAGTTGCTTGCAAGGTTCGATTGCTCCTCCCCCATCGACCCGGAGTCATCGATGACGAAGAGGACATCGACATCTTGACCCGTCAGCTGGATGAAGACATCGGTCTGCTCAGTCTCAAGTACGCCTGAGCCTTCGATGGGGACAATCACAGAGGGGACGTCTGCATCGTTGGTTGAGAAGCTCATGCTGCATGCATCGCCACCAAGGTCTTGCGGTGCATAGACCATCGTGAAGCTCTCACACTGAGACGGCTGCATCGTGACGGGCAGACCGGGGTACTGCTTCTGCTTAAACTCAATGGAGCAGCCCTCCAACTCGACGTCGGTGAGATCCAACGGAGCGTTCCCCACATTACAAGCGGTCAGCTCTAACGTCTGGCTATGACAACCAAGCGTCGTTTGACCGAAATCAAGCTCTCCTGGGAACACCGTCAGCTCCGCCATGCCCGACCGCGCGTGTAGATTAGACGCCCACGTTGCGTTCGGGCCTGACCCCTGTGGCTTCGGGAAAATCACCGTATCGCCGTTTGAAGGTGGATAGGGGTCGATGACTCGGACCCCGAGGAACCCTCCGTAGTCGAAGAGTTCGTCGCCGAGCAACGGTGCGGTGTCTGGTGGTGTGAACATGACCTTAATCTCGTGCACCTCACCGGGCTTCAGGCCATCCAAGAAGGCCGGAGGGTGAGTCACAATCTGGTAGTTCACGCTGTCGCCATTGGACTGAATCGTCGTGCTCGGGTCGGGACAAGAGGTCCCGAAGAACCCGAGCCAGCCCTCGCAATCATTCACAAACGCGCTGTCGAACGAACATGGCCCAGAGCCGATGTTCGTCATGTTCACTGTCACCGTCTTGGTGAACCCACGTGGGACGATGCCAAAGTCGCTCTCCGCTGGAGACAGCTGAATCTCACAGGTCGGCGAGTCCGTCCGATGCGCAACCAGGTCCACCGTCCACTCGGGCGTGGAGCCATCATCCGAGACGATCTGGAGCGTCGCGAACACATCATCGGCGGCGGTCTGCATGTCGTTGCTGAAGCGCATCTGAACAGAGCGTAGCTCGCCGGGCTCCAGGACCGCAGGACCGGGGTTAGCACCCAGTGGTGCCCACGACTCATCAGTGATGATCTCAAACTCTCCGGTGGGGTTGTTGATGATCGTCACAGACTCGACCGTCAAAGGCGCACTGCCCTGGTTACTTAGGGTGACCGTGCGTTTGTTCGCGAGCCCCTGAGCGACGAAGCTGAAGTCCACGCTGTCCGGAGGTGTGACCACGAGCAGCGGGGCCTCCGCGCGCCCAAAGATGCTCACCGTGTAATAGCCATCCTGGCTGTAGGCACCATCCGCGGCGTTGCTCTCGATGTAGAGCCCGCCAATCGGGCCCGTGGTTTGTTCCATCTCGAGCGTGGGCTGGAAGTTCACCTTCACGGTCGCCACCTCGCCCGGGGCGAGCGTCAGCGGCATGGTCGGCGCATCCACCACTGCAAGCGTTGAGCTCGACCAACCCGTCAACTCAAGCGACGAGACGACCAGATCTACGGTGCCCGTGTTACTCATCGTGAGGGGAATGTTGTAGTCACCGCCGGTCGCCTTCCAACCGAAGTCTACGGGCACCGGGAACAGCTTCAGGTTTGGGCTGATCGAGGAGCCTAGCAGGGACACGTTCTCGACCTTGACTTCATCTCCCGATTGATAAGAGACGACGAGGAGGGCCTCGTCTGAGCCACCGTCGACGGGTGAGTACTGAAGCTGAATGTCGAAGGCGGCGTCTGGGGTCGCCTCCGCAGGGAGCACCGCTTGGTTCACGAGGGTAAACTCACCCGTGTCGTTATCTTGCAGGGAGATCGATGTCACCTGAGCGCTGTCCGAGCCCAGGGGGATCAACTGAACGAGGCCATCGGCCACCGTCCCGATCTGAACCTCACCAAAATCCATCGGGTTCGGCAGCGCGATGAACTCGGCCGTCGGCGCAGGCGTGGTCACCTCCACAGCGAGCTGCAAGAGGTCCCCTTCAGCGGTCGGCACGTTCGTCTGAACCTTTAATTGACCCACATACCCAGTCTCATCAGTCGGAGAGAAGACCAAGGTCAGCTCAAGCGAATCGCCAGGAGCGGCCAGCGTCAACGGCGGGCTCTCAAGGATCTCAATCTCAGAACTCGCTGGCTCAAGGATGATCGTGCTGAGCTCGACCACCCCCATGTTACCAGTGTGCTGAATCGTCACCTGCCGCTCAACGGAGCTGCCAAGCGCCACGTTGGGGAAGATTAAGGGGTTCGGGGTCGCACTGACGCCCAGCGACTCACCCACGGTGAAACCGCCGGTCCCGCTACTGTTACCCGGTCCACCTGTCCCGTCAGAGCCGGAACCGTCGTCGCCAACGCCCGCCCCAGTACCGTCACCCTCAGCATCACTGCATCCAGTGAAACCAGCTAACGCCACCACCAAAAGGGTGACACCAATCGCCCTAAGCATACGATTACCTCCACGGAGAACGCGCTACCCTATAGCGCATTGAGCCCCGTGTAGGGAAGCGCAACGGTCCATCCCGGCGACAGGCTAGTCAGCGCCAGCCTGTCGCACCGAACTCAGTCGGGCGTCGGGAAGAACGGATGGTTGTAGTCGGGGGTAATCTTGTAGCTCCCCCCGAGGTCTGTGTTCAACGTCACTTCACCGCTTGGCCAAGCGATGTCAGCGACCTCCCACATGTCATGGCTCACCAGCTCAACGTCACTCAGCTGAAACACCAGTGAGGAGTAGATGTAGACGCGGACGGTCGCCAAGCTCGGTCCGAAGTCGTGGTCGTTCCAATAGTGAACGCCGACCTTGTAGGTCATACCGTCTTGGGGCTGGTTCAAGTTGACGTTCTCTGGGCCAGCACCGTCGGTGTCGTCGAGGTCAAGACCTGGATCGTCATCCTTCGCTGGATCCAACGAACCCCAGTTGGGGTGGGGATTGAACCAGAAGCAGTCAAAGGGCTGATCAAACCAACCATCGGGAGCGCCGTCACCATCCACGTCCTCGCCAGTGGCGAACGGGTGCAAGAAGTGAAGGTCGAGGTCGGCACCAGCCTCAGGGCCTTCATCTGTCTCGTCTGGATCGAGAGGCGTGTGCCACAACAGCTCAACGTGGATGGCCTCGTCTGGGTTCACGAACACCGTGTACTCAGCCGGGATGCAGGACTCCTCATTGTTCTGGTCCCACACACGGAGCTTGAAGAGGTAAGAGCCGGCGACGTTCACCTCGAAGGTCGGGTCCGGCGCAGAGGAGCTTGGCAAGAAGACCAGCTGCGAGCCGACGGGCTGCTGCACCGACCACTCGTACTTAGAGATGCTCCCGCCTGCTGCGTAGCTCTGCGAGCCCATCAAGTGCAGCTTGGTCTGAGGAATCACCTCCTCACCCTCTTGCACCACGATAACTGCGGTCGGGCACTCGACCTCGACACCGAAACCACGGATCTCAACTTCTAGCTCGGAGTTAAAGGCATCCGAGGCAATGACCACTTTCCCGAGATCCGGGACCGGGTCCCCGACACCCACGCTTGGCTCGTGAGTCGCCTGACACATCGTGGCGTCTTGCCCCTCGCATACCCCCTCAGCGTTCGGGTTGAGCTTATTGATCTCGTCCGGGATGAAGGTGACCTCGAAGGTCTTCGTTCCGTTCACTGGAATCACGATTGGCCCATCGTCCAACGTGCTTCCGTCTTCGGCCGTCAAGGTCGACAAGTCGAGGCCGAAGTCAGGCGAGCTTGCCTTACCCTCGTCCAAGTCTGCGATCCCAACCGAGGTGATGGTCAAGGGCCCCTCACCGCAGGACAGAATCTCAACCTCAACCTTCGCTTGGTTGCCGATGAGCTTACCGCCAAAGTCCACCTTTTTCGGGTTGATGGAGATGCATGGTCCTTGAAGGTTCCCGCTGATCGGCACGACGATCCCGCTCTGCGAACTCGGGTCGTTGCTGTACAGGATCAGCGTCGCCTCAGCGCCATTCTCGTCCACGGGGGTGAACCGCACCGAGGTGTTACTCGACGTACCAGCAGGCACCACGATCGGCTCCTCGAAGGTGATCCCCTGTGACTCGGTCTCTTCGCTCACAGGCCACTCTTGGGCGCCGACGAGGAACGAGAAGGTATCGCTCCCGGAGAGCACGAACCCAGTGACCTCAAGGTCGCCTGTACCGGTGTTGAGGATGGTGATTGTCTTGGTGTCATTTGTCCCCTCGACAACGTTGCCGAACTCGACGGTCGATGGGGTCACCTGGATGTTCGGCGCTGCGCCGTCTGCGGAGAGCGTGAAGGTTAGCAACTCGGCGTCGTTCACCTCCGAGTCAGAGCGAATGGTGATCGTACCTGCCGGCGAGGTATCTGCCGCATCCAGCACCAGCATGACGCGCGCACCGAACTCGACCGCGCCACCGGCCGAAGAAGGCTGTACGGAGAACGGTGCATTGGCAGAAGGCATCTCGTCGGCTTGGATCGGCTCCAAGGTAAAGAGGCCCGCCGGGATGGAGGAGATGCTGAGCTCGCTTAATGCCAACGGTGCCTGGCCCACGTTCGTCACGCGAATCTCGCCGACCTCCGTCGCCTCACCGACCACGGCGCTACCGAGGCTGAAGTTGATCTTGTCACCATTGGACAGCGAGAGGTTGCCCCACTGAACTTCGATCTGTGGGTTCTGGCCGACCTCGAAACCACCGGTCGACGTGTTGTCGTCGGTGTTACCGCTGCCGCCCGTGCCCTCAGCGGGCGCGACATCGACGCAGGAAAAGTCGAGGCAGTTCTGCTCCAATCCGCAGGTGCCGCAGAGGACTCCGCACACCGAGCCGCAATCGGCAGAAACGCTCAGGCAGCTGTCTTGGCAGTCAGCCTCAGCGACGCACGAGGCGCTCCCGTCACAGACGCTGCCCGCGTCGCAAACGCCACACTGATTGCCACAACCATCATCGCCGCACTGTTTGTCAACGCAGGATGGCGTACAAACCGACGCGGTACTATCACCGGTGTCACCGGATCCGCCGGAGTCGCCACAGGCTACTGCCCCTAGGGACATGGTCACTGCAAAAAATAGGGTCATCAGTGTTCGCGATACGGTGCTCATCACCACTCCTGATAGATCTCGCCCACCAGTAGGCCGCCTCCACTAGGAGAGCGACCGGGATCCCGGCAGGTCTAACTCAGCGCTTCCTCTTATTGTGCACTCAGGCCGCCAGTTCACGTTACGGAAAAAATAAACGCACGTGCGCCACGTCACGACTTGAGTGGTCGCATGCTAGGGAGACAGTAGGGTGGAGTCAACCATCGGTGCGTCGCGGAACCTTTTTATTCGTGGGCGATCTCGAATCGACGCCGGCCGTGCGGGTGTGAAACGGCGCGGGCCTGCGCCACGGCGAACAGAAGCGACAAGCGGAAACATCAGCCGGACTGCCCCAGAACCGACTTGACATTGCAGGTCCTCGCTCGAATCATGGGGCGCCTTTCAGGACCCTCTGTGACTGGACGACAGAAGACCAGTGCAGCGTTTGCACCCAGAAGCGGCACGGCCCTACCCGCCGTTAACCGCCAGTATCGACTCTCTCCAGCGACCTTAGGAAGCACCCCGACATGGTTCGACACTCCTCTTCCAGGCCGCCCGGCGTAACGCCCCGTCCTGGGACAATCGGAACCGCCGGCGCAATGATCCTCGTGACGGCAGCAATGCTTGTCGCGTGCGACAACAACGCCAACTTCCAGCCTATCCCTTTCAACTTTAAGGAGCTCCAGATCGTGAGCGCCATCCCCGCCGTCGAAGACGGAGGAGCCTGGCGCCCGCTCTGTGGCCGTGAGTTGAACGAAGCGAACGAAGTGACGCTTCCAGATGGCTTCATCTTGAACACGCTGTTCTTGACGTACTCCCGAGACCAGCTCTCGGAGGACGCGGACGCAGACGTGAGCTTGCGACCAGGCGACTTGGTGAACAAACGCCAAGTCCAAGGTACGGCAGACGATGACATCGATCTGACGAACACCAGCAACTACGTCAGCTCTCTCGACTGCTTGGCGACGTCTCGTCACCTCGACTCGAGCGAAGCCGCTCCTTTCGCGGCACCGGGTAACACCTGCGACGGCTACGTCAACCCCACCGTCCAGCTGGACAACGTTGCATACAAGGAGTTCACCGCGAGCCGCGGCACAGGCCACAACGTGATCCTCCTCGTTGATCAGTCGGGGTCCACGAAAGGTCTCGTCGATGTGGAGAGCCGGAAAGAAGGCAAGAACATCCAGTTCGGAAGCAACTTCCAGTCCCTCGCCTCGGACTACTACGATCTGCGCCACACCGCTGCGCAGCAGTTCATCTCAACCCTCAACGCTAATGACAGCGTCGGCATCATCGGCTTTGGTGAGGGGATCGAGGCGACGGACAACCTTGAGGTCCCGTGCCAGTCCCCCTACGCAAACACGGGGAAAGCTGAGAACGATCTCAACGTCTGCTTCGGCAACGATCGACAGATGTGGACCGGCACCGAGTGCCAAGCCTTCGATCCCGATGGCGAGGGGCCGCTCTCGTACGCCGCATCCGAGCTGAAGTGCTACGCCGGCCAATGCCAGCGCTCAGGCGTCTGCGCCGGGGACGCGAGTTACACCTGCGTCGGTGACTCCGACTGCGTGGACGCGTGCAACGGCACAACGCTTACCTGCCGCACCGACTCAAGCATCAGTTGCACAAGCAACGCCGACTGCGGCGAGTGCAGCGCTCCCGAGCCCTGGGGCGAAGGGGAGAGCTGGCTGTGCGGCGGCTTCAGTGGGGCCATGGAGACAGCCAAGATGGGCCGCTCCAATCTTTGGACCGCGGTCGATCGCGCCTACTCCTACCTGAGCGGCGAAGTCCAAGGTTCCCTCGATACCACCGTGGCAGACCCCAACCGGTCCAACCACATTGTGGTCATCGGCGACGGTCCGGATACGTGCGACGCTAAGAGCGCAACCTACGCATCATGCGAGACCTCCGGCCGCTGCGGAGACACCGACCTCACCGACATTATCAGCCGAATCGAGGCTGACATCGATAACCCGAACAAGAACCCGATCATGATTCACTTCGTGCAGTTCGAGTCCCAGGGTTACCGCGGCAGGGATCCTCGCCAAGTCGAAGTAGCGTGCCTCTCAGGCGGGCACTACCAGTTCATCAACTCCGAGACGATGTCCAAGGACCAAACTACCAACCTCCAGGGGGCCTTGAATCAGGCCGTCATGAACGTCCGACATAGCCTGATGGGTTATTGGCAGTTCACCCACAAAGTGCCCGTCCTCGCCGAGAACAGTAAGATGAACAACGGTGGTACCCCGCCCGGCAGCCTCTTCACGTTCGCAGGTATCCTAAACATCAGCGAGGATATGAATCTGCTCCCGAATAACGCCTCCGTACGCGTGGTCGTGCAGCCGTACGGCGTCGGGCGTGGTCAGGGTGCAAAAGACGCCCCGAATTGGGACCGTCGGCCAACCATCGGTAAG
This sequence comes from Myxococcota bacterium, assembly GCA_049602155.1. Classification (GTDB taxonomy): domain Bacteria; phylum Myxococcota_A; class UBA9042; order PHBI01; family JBMYRH01; genus JBMYRH01. Next base: position 179,815 of record JBMYRH010000004.1, read on the forward strand.
GCTTGCGGTGGCCCGACCGACTGCAGCTTCTCCGATGCCAGCAGCGCAAGTGGTCCGAACACGAGCGAATGTCACATCGTTTGCTCGGACGAGACAAACCTATGCCCCGGCGGCCTCGAAGGCGCACAGAAGCGCGACAGCGCTGAGTGCAGCCTGGGCTCCTGCTGTGCCGGTACCTGCCAAAGCGACGCGGACCAATGCCTTCCCTGTGAAGACAACTAGCCGATGGCCCACACATTTCCCAAGGGATGCGGCTGGTCCGCCTTCGAAGGAGTGAGAGACACTATGACGTCAATGAAGTGCCTAACTATGGCCCTCCTGGCCGTCGTGATGCTCGCCGGGGCGCCAGCCTTCGCGCAAGCACCGTCGAGCGCAGACGCGCCAATGGACACCTCTGCGGTTGATGACGCCCTGGACCTCTATTGGGGCCAGCAGCAAAGCGACACCGCCGTGGAGCGACGCAACCATCCGCGTGCCCTCCGACATGAGATGAGCGTCTACACCGGCATCATCCCGAACGAACGCTTCCACGTCTTCTACCCGCTGGGTGCGCGCTACAATCTCTTCTTCTCCGACGATATCGGGATGGAGCTGTGGGGCGCCTACACATTCAAGGTAGCGAGCGAGATCTACACGTTCTACCTTGAGGACGAGGGGATGGACGCGACGCTCCTCGGCGCACAAAGCGAGCTGCCTCCTGAGCTTCTCTTCATGACGGGTGCCTCGTTTGTCTGGTCCCCGATCCACGGCAAGTTCGCGGCCTTCGGCTCGAAGCTCACCCACTTCGATTTCTTCATCGCGGCTGGTTTCACCCTGCTCGGGACGACGCAGATCGAGAGCAATGCATCCGCCGACAGCCTCACCTCGAACTCAACGACCACCCTGACCGCTAACCCCGGCGGCCATATCGGCCTCGGTCTCCGCCTCCAGTTCCTAGACTGGTTCGCGGCACGTATCGAGTACCGCCAGCACTTCTACGAAGCCATCCTGGACGCCACGCCTGCCCCGGCGGAGTTCAACATCGGCTTCAGCTTCTGGACCCCCGGAGGTGAGCAATGATGCCCCAATTAGACCGCCTCACGGCATGGTCTCCCCTCACCCGTCTTGCCCGAACGCTCCTCTTGCTTGCCCTCGCGATCGCGATGAGCGTCGGGACGATGACGCCTGCAAATGCGCAAATGGGCGAAGAGACCGAAGAGGATGACGAGCGCCGATTCCCCGACGTCGGACCTCCGATCAGCGAGATGACGCCCTCCGGCTTGAAGCGCCACGACCTCTTCTGGGCCGACAAGCGCAAAGTCGACGCGATTCAGAAGCGCGGGTTCCTTAAAGAGTCCCGCCATGAGTTCACCGTCCACACTGGCGTCATCCCCAACGACGAATTCTACACCTACATCTCGATGGGTGGCCGGTACTCCTACTTCTTCGCAGAAGACATCGGTATGGAGGTTTGGGCCACCTACGAGCATGCACTCGAAACGGGCTTCAAGGCGCTTCTCGAGGACCGCGCCGAGGACCTCCTGAAGGTCGAGGTCCCGCAGAGCGTGATGCTCTTGGCCGGTGTCAACGCCGTCTGGAGCCCGCTCCACGGCAAGTTCGCGATGTTCGACTCCTCGCTAGTCCACTTCGATGCCTACCTCTCCTTAGGGGCCGGCTTCATCCTCACTCAGATTCGTGACCTCGTAGGCACGGAAGAGGCGCTTGAGCCCGACATGGCCGGCAACGTCGGAATGGGCTTCCGCATCTTCCTCAGTGACTGGGTCTCGCTGCGAACCGACATGCGTCAGTATTTTTACCCCGCTTGGGATCCCCAAGGCGAAGCCACAAGCAAGGTCGCCCACCCCTTCGAGATCACGCTCGGCGTGAGCTTGTGGACCTCTGCCCCCGAGTAGCGGGCGAACGGAGCATCAGATGACAGTCAAGCGACTCATAATCGCAGCGAGCCTCGGCACCGTGCTCATCGCAGCACCGGCGCACGCTGTGACCATGGAAGAGGTGATCACCCTGACCAAGCTCGGAATTACTCCGGCCGAGGTCATCAAGGCGATCGAGAAGGACCGCACGGTCTTCAACCTCTCGGTGACCGACATCCTCGCCTTGAAAAAGGCGTCGGTTGCTGACCAGGTCCTCAAGTTCATGCTCGCGACGCCCCAGAAATATGGTGGCGGTGGAGGCCCGACGGCGCCCGGCATCGTGACCCCCACTCCAGAGGGCGGCCCAGCGTCCACCACCCCTGCGCCTCCCGTGGAGGAGACTCCAGAGGAGCGCGCCGAGCGCGAGGAGGTCGAACGCCAGGAGGCGATGAAGTTGCTCGAAGAGCAGCGCGCCGCCGAGCAAGCTCAGCGTCAGGCGTTCGCCGAGGGCGTGCTCGCCAAGGGTCGAGCGCTCGGTGACCGCGGTCGCTTTGTTGAGGCCATCCAAGCGTTCCAGAAATTCATGGAGCAAGGCGGCTTCCCACCCGACTCGGAGGAGGCGTACTTCGCCAAGTTCGGGATCGCTAATGCACTGGTCCAAGCCGGCGGCGACGACGCGACTGGCTTGCACCAAGCTGCTGCACGCCAGCTGGTCGATGTCCTCCTCGCAGGACCCGATCGTCCATTCTTCCAGACAGCCTTCCAGCAGCTGAGGGAGCTTCGGCGCAAGGTGAACTACGCCCCGCCGGCACTAGAGCAACTCACCCGCTTCTTCGTGGGTAACTTCAGCGCAGCCTTCCAAGACGAGTTCAACTACGTCCTCGGTGAGTTCTTCTACGACTACGCCAACTGGTCGAAGGCCCTCAGCTACCTCGACCAAGTTTCCTCTGCAGCGCCTGACTACGCCAAAGCTCAGTACCTGAAGGGGCTCATCGAGGTCCGTAATCAGATGTACCGCAGCGCTGTTGGCTCGTTCCAGAACGCCATCGTCGCGACCGATGAGAACAAATCGGATCCCGAGATCCGTGACCTCGGGTACCTCGCCTTGGCACGTATCGCTTACGACAGCGAGCAGCACGACGCCGCGATTTACTACTACCGGAAGATCCCCAAGGGCTCGTACAAGCGGGCGACCGCTTTTTATGAGAGCGCGTGGGTTTACTTCGTCAAGGGGGACTTTTCTCGGGCGCTTGGTACGTTCCAGACTCTGCACAGTCCGTACTTCGAGCATCAGTTCTACCCAGAGCTGTGGATCCTAGAGGCCACCGTATACATGAACACATGCCGCTTCTCAGACGCCGAGGAGTCTCTGTCACGTTACATGACGGACATCGACCCCTTAGTCGCCCCCCTGAAGGACTTCCTGCTCAAGACCGCGCGCCCAGAGCAGTTCTACCGAGCGCTCGTGGAGACCGTGAGTGGCAAGAGCGTGCATGGGCTCCCCAAAGCGCTGGTTGCGCCGGTCCTCTCCGACGTACAGTTCTACAACCTCTACCGAACTGTGAAGCAAATCGAGCGCGAGATTTCACTCCTCGATCCTCACGTCGCGACCCTGGGCGAGTTCGCACAGAAAATGAAGCTTGAGCTGGAGAACCTGCGTCAGAATCGGATCCGCGAGATCGGCATCAAGATTCAGCGTGTGCTCAAGGAGGTCGAGACGACCCTCGCAGAGTATGACCTGAAGGTGAAAGAGATTGAGATCGACCTTCAAGACGAGATGCTGAAGGAAGAGGAGCGCAAGCTGCTCTCCCTGGAGAGCGACACTGAGGAGGAGGAGAGCGTCGAGGTAGAGACTGGCGGCGCCAGTGCTATCGTCGGTGGCGACTCGTGGCAGTGGCCCTACGAGGGCGAGTATTGGTCCGACGAAATCGGGACCTATCGCGCGTTCTTCAGCGACCGTTGTGCACGACCTGTCGACCCCAGCGCCCCCCTGCCCGGTGATGGTGGTCCAGCAGCCTCCGATGATGTCCCAACCGATGACGGTGGGGCCGGCCTGTTTTAGTCCTGAGGCGAGCAGACTAGCGTCCGCCTGCCGAGAAATAGTTTTGTAGCGTTCATCCCCGGGTTAGCTGTTCCGCAGCGAGCCCATTCCCCGATCCCCAGGAGAAGGCATGCGCCAGTCGCGTCGGCCCCTGGCCCCCTTGACCCGTCGTGCGGTCTTGGCCTCACTCATCCTCTTCCTCTTGCCCGCCGGTGCGGCTTCCGCACAGATCGGTGGCAAATCTGCGCCTTTGAAGGGCAAGGATGCCTTCAGCTTGGAGCGCTTCGAGGAGTCGCTCTTTGACGAGCGGGCCCAGAAGATCCAGGCCAAGATGAGCAAGATCCGAAAGAAGAAGATCAAGACTCTTGAGTCGATCGTCGGATCCAACCGCCCTTACAAGAACAAGGACGATGTCCTCTTCCGCCTCGCAGAGGCGCACTGGCAGGAGGCGAAGTACAGCTACCTCCTTGCCAGAGAGGACTACGACAAGGCCTACGACTGCTACGAAGAGAAGCGTTGCACGGAGGAGCCAAAGGAGCCGACGGAGAATTTCGAGGTCTCTCTAAAGATCTACCGCACGATCCTGCAGGAGCACCCGACCTACCGCCGTATTGACGAGGTCATGTACTACCTAGGGCGCGCGGCGCTCAAAGCAGGCAAGGCACGGAAGGACATCCAGCTCCAGAAGGAGGCTGTGAAGCGCCTCAACGACTTGGTCCAAAAGCACCCTCGGAGCAAGTTCATCGCGCAGTCTCACTTGGCGCTCGGTGAGTACTTCTTCGAGACAGACTCGCTGTTCTACGCGAAGCAGAACTACGAGAAGATCATCAACAACTTCAAGCGTAGCCCGATGTACAACTACGCCAACTACAAGCTGGGCTGGGTGTACTTCAACCTCGCTGAGTTTGAGCAGGCCGTTCGTACGTTTAAGACGGTCATCGCCTCCATCGGTGGTGGTAAGAGCCGCGGTATCATCGAGTTCCGTGGCCAAGCGCTCAACGACTTGATCGTCGCCTACGCCGAGATCGAGGGAGGTTGGCGCCTTGCTCGCGACTACTTCCTGAAGGAGGTCGGCGAGGAAGACACCTACAAGAAGCTTGAGAAGATGGCAGGCCTTTTGGTGAGCCAGGACAAGGACGAAGAGGCTATCGACCTCTACAACCACCTGATCGCGCACGACAAGACCTCGGTGAAGGTCGTCGAGTACTTCGACGCGCTGTTGGAGGTGAACCGGAAGCTTGAGGACATGGCGACCATCGAGGCCGTCATCAACGAGTTCGTGGTCTTCCTCGATCCCAAGGGCGCATGGTTTATCGCGAACCGGTCCGATAAGGGGTTAACGAAGCGGGCCAATGAGCTCCGCTCAACCAACCTCTTCTTCCTCGCCAACTTCTACCATCAGGCTGCTCAGAAGGCCGACAAAGAGCGCAAGCCCGCGGTCGCCAGCTACGGTAAGGCTGCCCACTATTACAAGATGTTCATCGACCGCTTCCCAGGGCACGCCAAAGCCTACGTGGTCAACTTCTACTACGCTGAGATTCTCTATGATCAGCTCGACGAGTACGAGAAAGCAGCGCTTCAGTACGAGGCTGTCCTTGAGAAGGATCTCCGTGGCGAGTTTGTCGAGGATGCCGCCCTTGGCGTGATCTACGCCGTCGAGCGCATGCTCGTGAAAGAGGGCCTCCGCGAGAACGTCTCCGAGGGTGTGAAGTATGAGGCCAAGAAGAAAGAGGCCGACCTTCGAGGCAACGAGCTCGAAGTCATCCCACGCACAGACCTGCATCCGTTGGAGCAGCGCTATGTGAACGCGGCGGACAAGTACGTCAACGTCCTCTCCGAGGCGCTACGGGATCCAGCGTTCCGAAAGAAGTACCCCAAGCGCGGAAAAATGATCCCGACGATCATGTTTATCGCGGCTCAGACCTTCTACGGCCATGGCCAGTTCGCAGAGGCCGTGAACCGATTGATGGTCATCTTCGACCTCTACCCAGAGGACAAGATGGCGAACGTCGCTGTGACGACCATCATCGATGCGTACGCCCGCCTGAAGCACTGGGACAAGATCGAGAGTTGGGCGCGTAAGCTCATCGCCGCCCGTAACTTCAAGGTGAAGAAGAAGACCGAGCTTGAGCAGATGATCGCCATCGCCAAGGCCGAGCACGCCCGTGACCTGACGAAGCAGCGGAAGTACGACGAGGCTGTACGGATTCAGGAAGAGATCGTCGAGGAGTTCGGTCGCAAGAACAAGGAGATCGCCTCCAAGGCGCTCTACAACGTCGCGGTCATCCATGAGATTGCGCGGCGCTTCCCTGAGGCAGTCGCTGCGTACGAGTCGACCATCAAGCGCTATCCAAAGACAGACGTCGCAGTGGAAGCTCAGTTCGCGATTGGCGCCCTCTACGAGAGCCAAACCGAGTTCGCGAAGGCCGCTGAGACCTTCATCAAGATGCAGAAGTTCAAGACCCACGACGAGGCCGCAGACGCGATTCGAAATGCGGGCTTGATCTACGAGGCCCTTGAACAATACCGAAAAGCGCACGACACGTTCGTGCTCTATCTTAAGCTCTTCAAGGACGCCGAGGACGCTGCAGTCGTCGCATTCCACAGCGGCGAGGTGCTCGAGAAAGAGGCCATCGCAGCCATCGGCAACATCAACCTCCCAACGCGCAAGGGCTGCAACAGCTGCACATGCATGGCTGAGGCCGGCGTGGACGAAGCAGGCATCACGAACTGCACCAAGGGCTTCACCGACGCTGCCAAGGTCTACGCCAAGGTCGGCAAAAAGCACGGCCGTAAGGATAAGCAGTATGCGATCCGCGCCCTCGCTGCATCCGGGGTCGCGCTGAAGAAGGCGGACAAAGAGAAGAACCGCAAAAAGGTGACCAAGCTCCTCGCCAAGGCGCTCAAAGCCTACGAGAAGTTACAGCCTAAGGTCGCCAGTACGAAGCCTGTCCCGACCGTCAAGATCGAGGACTCCACCAAGGTGTACGCGGCTCTCGCAGCGCTGGAACTCGCAGAGTACCTCTACGACGACTACAACGGCATGACCATCCGAGCGCTGAGCAAGCGTGGGAAGTTCGATGTCCGGTTGCTCAAGAAGACCCTAGTCGCCAAGGCTGAGGCGCTCGGCGACGCTGAGAAGGGCTTTGATGCGGTGCTGTCGTTCCAAGAGCCTGGCATGGCCGCCGCGGCGGCATTCCGCTTAGGCCAGCTCCTCTATGAGTTCGCAGAGTCCCTCTTTAATGCCCCGGTTCCGCCAGAGATCGCCGACAATGAAGAGATGGTCGACGAGTACAGGTACCAGCTAGAAGAGGTCGCAGCGCCGATCCAGGAGAAGGCCCTCAAGGCATTCACCCTGGCGCTCAAGCAAGCTCTGGATAAGGGCGTCTACAACAACTGGTCACGCCGCAGCGCTGAGTACGCAGCAAAGGTCAACCAAGAAGAGTTCCCGCTCTCCACCTTTGGCGTGACCCCGAACAAGACAAAGGACACCCTGCGGTCGACGAGCTTCATCAGCATCGTCCGACGTGGTGATGTCGTCGTCGACTTCAACGAATAGGAGTAAGTCCATGCGTTTGAACACACTCCTCGTAATTGGACTCGCCACCATGCTCAGTGCATGCGGCGGTACCACTCAAGTGACCCGGACCGGCGGTGGCAGCGCCGGTGACACCGCCGCAGTGTCGTCTGCCAAGGCGAAAGCGAAAGCCAAGGCGAAAGCCAAGGCCAACGCAGAGGCGAAGCGAAAGGGTCAGCTCACCGATGATGACTTCCAGGTCCGCAAGATCGACGAGGTCAAGGCCCCCACTTGGCTCCCAGGTGTCGAGCGGAAGGCCCAAGAGGCCTTCGGTGACGGGACGAAGGCTGCCCTGGAGTCTCCCCCTCGTTACACTGAGGCGGCCAGTAAGTTTGAAGAGGCTATCCGCCTCGATCCGAAGTTCATGGAGGCTTACTTCAACCTCGGTATGACCTTCGAGCGGCAGGGCAAACGTGATGCTGCGTTTGACGTTTATCAGACCGCGCTTGAGGAGAACCCCGATGACGCCTCCGCGGCTGCCTACGTCGCCAAGCTCTACTTAGGTAAAGCGCGAAGCGCGAGCCTCCAGGGACGAGAGGGTGAGAAGCAGGAATTCCTCACCAAGACGAAGAGCTTGTTGGACGCCCTCATCGCCAAAGCACCTCGCAATGAGGCTGTGAACAACGCGATGGCGCTCTACTGGCTCTTCATGGGCGACCTAGAGACCGCCGAACGCTATGTCAAAGAGGTCTTGTATCAGGAGCCGACGAACATTACGGCGCTGAACACGCGTGGGCTGCTCAACCTGCAGCGCGGTGAGTACCTCATCGCAGAGTGGATTTTCCTCCGCAAGGTGCTCGAGCGAGACAAGAACTCGACAGAGGCGCTCACCAACCTCGGCTACACCTACATCAAGCTCGGGAAGCGCCCGTTGGCCATGAGGTACTTCAACAAAGCGCTCGCTCAAGACTCGTCCAACATGGATGTGCGCATGAACATCGCAGCCATGCTCCTAGAGCACTTGAACTACAAAGAAGCTTACGGTCACTACACCAAGGTCCGTGAGGCCGAGCCCCGTAACCTTGAGGCCCACGAAGGTCAATGTGACGCTCAGTACGGAATGGGCGGAGGTGCCGAGGACAAGAAAGCGCAATTCCAGAGCGCTATCGACTGCTACGTCTCCTTCATCAACGCACAGCCTGAGCGCGCCGATCTCTACATGCGCATCGCGAACACCTACCAGCAGCAGATGCAGGACCTAGATAACGCGGTGAAGTACATGGAGATCTATGCGGCGAATGGGAACCTCACCGACGAGGAGAAGACCAAGGTCGCCAACAACGTGAAGGTTCTCAAAGACATCATCGCGAACGGCGGCTTGAAGGCGATGGCCGCGCCAGCTGAGGGCGATCCATTCGCCGAAGGTGGTGACGGCAACGACGGCTTTGAGTCCATGGACGGTGGTGACGATGGCTTTGAGCCTATGGACGACGACGGCGGAGACGAGTAAACCTCACGCCGCGAGAGGCCCCGTTCTTGACCGAACGGTCCGCTTTACGGCACCAATAGAGAGCAGAAGGAGTGACGGATGAAGAAGTTGTTAGCGAGCTTGATGGTGACAGGGGCGATTCTTTCGTTTAGCGCGACCGCGTGGTCGGCCGAGCCGAAGGCCAAGTTCTATGACTTCTCAGACCAGCTCATCGACGGTGAAATCAAGAAGCCGACGACGCTCTACACAGATTCACGCACACAGGTGAAGTTCGACCGTCTTCTGAAGCTCAAGAAGAGCTTCATGAAGAGCCTACTTTTGACCGCGAAGGAGCGCGTCTTTAAGTAGGCAAGCACGTGCTACGTCATCATAAGGCCCCTTTTGGGGTCTTTTTTTTTGATAGCTCCTCTTGCTCTTAGCCCCCAGCCAAACAGCCCCCTTGCCGCGCGACCTCAAAAGTTGACCCGGCGGCACGACACTGCCAAAGTACTGAACAACCGTTCCGGGTCCTTCTGTTCAGTCTGTAGGTAGGGTGTCCAAATGGCATTGAAGCTCGTCACACGACGTAAACTCGAGGATGTGATTGAGACGCTCACGAAGGGCGAGAGACATGGGCAAGATGTCACCGGTCACTTCGTGGAGCCGGCTCGGAGCGCGCAAACCGCTCACTTCCCCGAAGATCTCCACCCTTCCCTTCTCTCAGCGCTCAACGCGCGTGGGATTCACACGCCCTACGTGCATCAAGCACGCGCCATTGATGCCATTCGAGCCGGCCGGCATGTCACTCTGACAACCCCCACGGCCTCCGGGAAGACGCTCTGCTACAACGTGCCTGTCCTAGAACGGCTCCTTGAGAACAGACAGGCCCGCGCGCTCTACCTCTTCCCGACGAAGGCCCTCGCACAAGACCAATACGCAGGACTACATCGTCTCATTGAGGCCTCCGGCGTCGACATCGGTACACACGTCTTCGATGGCGACACGCCTCCCGATGCACGTCGGGCGGTACGCGATCATGGTCGTGTAGTGCTCACCAATCCAGACATGCTCCACTCAGGTATCCTGCCGCACCACACACGGTGGCTGAAGCTCTTCGAACACCTTGAGTATGTCGTCATTGATGAACTGCACACCTACCGAGGCGTCTTCGGGAGTCACTTCGCTCACGTATTGCGACGCCTCCGACGCATCTGTCAATTCCACGGTTCGGACCCGGTCTTTGTTTGCTGTTCAGCGACCGTGGCCAACCCTCTAGAGTTGACGCGGACCCTTACCGGCCTCAAGGACTTTGAGCTCATCACTGAGAGCGGGGCGCCTACAGGAGAGCACCACCTCGTCTGCTACAACCCGCCGGTCGTCAACGCCCAGCTCGGTATTCGTGCTGGAGTCATACGAAGCGCCCATCGAATCGCTGAGATGCTCCTCGAGGCTGACGTCTCTACCATCGTGTTCGCCGGCAGCCGCCTCCACGTCGAGATCTTGCTGAAGTACATTCGTGAGTCTGCGGTTCGGATGCGCCGCGCGCCCGATATTATTCAGGGCTATCGAGGGGGGTATTTACCCCTCAAACGACGACGCATTGAGGCTGGCCTTCGCGCTGGCTCTATCAAGATCGTGGTCGCAACCAACGCCCTAGAGTTAGGGCTCGACATCGGAAGTCTTGAGGCCTGCGTGGTGGCGGGCTACCCGGGCTCCATCGCGAGCCTTCGACAACAAAGTGGGCGTGCCGGTCGTCGGGCCGGACGCTCGCTCACAGTCTACATCGCACGCTCAGCGCCGGTGGATCAGTACCTCGTGACCCACCCAAACACGATCGTAGACGCCCCCGTCGAGCACGCTCGGGCGAACCCAGAGAACCTCTTTGTCTTGGTCGATCACGCAAAATGCGCGGCCTTCGAGCTGCCCTTCAATGATGGCGAGACCTACGCCGACTTGTCCGGCGAGGACACCGATGAAGTGCTCACCTACCTCTCAAGTCATGGTGTCGTGAACGCGAGTGGTGGCCGATACCACTGGACCGAGCGCGCCTTTCCCGCACATCGAGTCAACTTGCGGGGCATTCACGAAGAGAATTTCGTCGTGATCGACCTCGTCAATGAGCGCGTCCTTGCTGAGGTGGACTTCTATGCGGCCCACACCACGCTACATGAGCACGCCATCTATCATGTCGACGCCTTTCAGTATCAGGTTGAACGGCTTGATTACGATGATCACAAGGCATTCGTCCGAAAGGTCGAGCCGGACTACTACACCACTGCGCTGACACATACCCGCGTCGACGTGCTGGATGAAGAAGAGGTTTCCAGTCCCCCCCCAAGCCGTATCGTCGCCTCTACCGGAGAGGTACTGGTCAGTCGAAAGGTCGTAGGCTTCAAGAAGGTTCGCTTTAGGACCAACGAGAACGTCGGCTACGGTGACGTCAACCTCCCGGCTATCGAGATGCACACGACGGCCTGTTGGTTAACTGTCCCCCAGCCGATCCTTGCAGCCATTGGGGATCATTCCTTGGAGGCGCTCTCAGGGGTCATCCATGCGCTGCACGTCGCCTCTACCCTGCTCTTGATGTGCGCAGAGCGTGATATCGGACGTGCGATTGGAGATCGCAGCACAGGGCTCTTCTTGCCTCCTCCTGGGGGGGGAGAGTCGACTACGACAGAGACGTTCACACCAACACTCTTCCTCTACGACAGCGTGCCTGGCGGGGTGGGTTTGGCGGAAGAGATCCGTCGCCAATTGCCAGAGCTTCTGGACCGCAGCAAGAGCCTCATCGCCAAGTGTCGATGTGACGCAACAGGGTGCCCCGCGTGTCTTGGTGCCATGCCTGCCTACGATGGTCATGCGCGTAATGCGACCCTCAAGCTCTTAGAGGCCATCTCCGCCGGACTTCCAGAGTGAAGGGGCTCGGCGTACGACTCCGACGAGCCGTCGGGGCACCGACGGCTGCAGCGACGCCGTCTAGTGAGATACGGGAGCACCTCACTCGGGTCACAGCCGCCCAGCGGCGCCGCGCCGAAGGCAAGGACGGTTTCGTTGACCTAGAGTCCGCCTGTGGCGGGGCGGCAGTTGAGACACCGTATGGCCCTATATGGGTCATCAGCCATCACCTCGCGCTCGACACTCGGCACGGAGATCGTTCCCTCGGTGGCTTCTTTACACGATCTCTGGAAGACGCACAGCGACTCACTGGGGACCCCCGCCTGGGCCCTATGTGCCCTGAGGATGCATGCTTTCTCGATATCGAGGCCACTGGGCTTGAGCACGGCGCAGGCACCATGGCCTTCTTGGTGGGGGTCGCGTTTCGAGAGGGTGATGTCCTCGTCACACGGCAGTACCTGCTGAGGGAGCCCAGTGAGGAGCGCGCGCTCCTGCACTGCCTCCTTCAAGACCTCGACGCTCATCCAATGTTGGTGACCTTTAACGGCAAAAGCTACGACCTGAGCGTGCTTGAGAGTCGGATGGTCATCTGCCGATTTCTCGACAAGAGCGCGTGTCGACTCAAGTTACGACCACATCTTGATCTCCTTCATCTCTCTCGAAACCTGCATCGAGGGCGATGGAGTGACACCCGCCTTGGCACCCTGGAGAACCAACTCCTTGGCTTCTATCGCACCGACGATCTGCCAGGCGCTTTGGTCCCAAGTGCCTGGTTTCACTTCTTGCGCACGGCAGACGCCACAGCCTTAGGGCAAGCCGTCACGCATAACTTGCACGACGTCTGGTCGATGGTGGTCCTCGCTGACCACTTACTCGAGACCGCACACCCCTCACACACAGCGGAGACACTGCCTCCGCGAGTCTGTGCGAACCTTGGCCATCTCCTGCTGCGTCGACGCGAGTTTCAAGGCGCCGTCGAGACCCTCGCTCCCTTTGTGACCATGAGCCAGGTCGAGGACAGCGTCAGACAGCATGCCCTTGACACCCTCGCCAACGCAGCGCGACGCAGTCACCACACACGGATGGAGCTCACCGCCCTGCAGCAACTGCATAGCCTCTGCCCGACAGATGCAGAGACGCTCACACGACTGGCTATCGCGTTCGAGCGACGGGCGAAGGATATCCCCTCTGCACTCCACGCCGCGTTAGAGCTTCATCGTCTGTCCCCAGAGCCCCATTCACTCCGTCGTGTTCGTCGCCTTGAAGCCAAGCTCGGCCGATCACGCTCGGTCGCCTGTTGACGCCTGGGTCGGGCGGCGTCATCGTCGTCAACCATGAGCACCACGTCATCATCACCACGCATTCTGGCGCTCCACGCTGCAGACCGTGGCCCGTCGCTTACACTCTCTCGCGTCATCGGCGTGCTCAGTGCGCAGGGCGTCCAGGTCGACGCTGTCGCCCTCCCGATATCACGTGGTGCCGCTCTCAATGCAGCGCCTCCGACCCTCGCCGAGCTCAAAGCCGGCCTTCACTCCCTGGCTGAGAGCGTCGGCGCTGCATTACGTGGCGAAGATGGTCAGTCAACCACAGAACACTTGGCTTTAGAGCAGGCGCTGAGCGTCGTGACAGGTCCGGTCGATGCCGTGCTCGTGACAGACGCTCACATCGCACAGCACCTCTTTCCGCTCGCCGCGGCGAAGTGGCCAAAGGCCTTACGCATCGGCTTAGAGGGTGACTTCCATGTCAGCGCTGCCTGGGCGCGCGCCGACATGGACCTCCTTATCACTCCGCACCCAACACTCGGTGCTGAGCTCCCGGCGATCAGAGACGGGCGAGCACGCCTGTATGCCGGTGGACCAGTGGTTCCTTTGGAGGGACCGACGCGCCGCTTGGGCGACGACATACCAAACGTCGTAATGAGTGTGAGTCGCCTTGACCCCTCCGAGGTCGACCCGCTGCTCTTCCAACTCTCTCTGACCGATTCAGAGCGTTACCATTTATTATTTCTGCCGAGTGGTCGTCCGAGCGTCGACGATCTCGTCCGGGACCGCGCAGCGGGCTATGGGCTCTCAGGGAAGAGGCCCCGCGCGGGCTGCGATCCGGAGCCTTGGATTCGCGGAGCTGAGCTTCTGATCGGGCGCCCCTCCCCTGCCGAATCCGCCGCCGCCGCTGTGGCTTCGGTGCCCCAGGTCCTCTTCACCACGCAAGGCGAGCTCTCTGGCGGTGACGCCTTCCTTGTCCAACACGGGCTAGCGCTTCACGCAGCCACAGCCCTCACTGTCGCTGTGCAAGTCGAACAAGCGTTACCGGATGGCGATGGTCGGGCAGCCCTTATAGATGCTCTTGAGCGCTTCGAGACCGATGGGGCCACCGGCGCCGCGGGGTGCGTGCTGCGTGGTTTACGTGACGGTCGTACTGCACCTACGCCCCCCATGACGTCCATCTCTGCGGTCGATGACGAGCTTGAGGATATCGGTCAGGTCGCCGCTCCTCAGCGGCAAAGCCCACTCGACGAACGCTCGCGTAGGGCCTACCTGAAGGAGATTATCCTCCAGCAGCGTGACCTGAAGAGGCAGCTCGACCGAGCGCGCAGCGGGGTCGACACCTGGAGTCACCGACGACGGCTTGCTCAAAGCGCTGGAGACAGTCGCCTCGAGCAAGAAGCTAAGATGCGCGTCGAGGGTATCCAGAAGGTGATGAACCGCCTCGTCGCACAGGAACGAGCCGCTCAGGCGCTGAGAGAGAAGTTCGCGAGCGGTCGCAGTCTCTCTGCCAGTGACCGCTCTACTGCTGCGCAACTCATGAGTTCAGAGGCCACAGCGACCATCAATAGACTGAGCCGTGCCGCGGAGCGAGGCGCCTTCGAGCGCCTCGAGATCGAGGATGCGCTCGATAAACTCAAGCGTCGCATGGGTGAGGACGACTAGCCGCCTTGACTTCGCGGCCCGCAGATCGTTAGCGTGCGACCCGCTCTAGCCCCTGTAGGCTAGGGGTCGAGGGTACTTGCAACGGCTCTTCTCACGTACAATCATCGGCGGCCTCATCGGGGCCTTCTTCGTGTGGTTAAGCGCGCGAGAATGGCCAATGGGCAAACTCGCCGGGGCCGTGACGTGGCGAGACGGGCACGTGGTGATAGGCGACGTGGACCTGCAAGCGCTCGGGGCTGGCCTCCCTCACGGAGACGGTTGGGCCATGGACGCATGGTGGACGGCGCCGTACCTCCTGCTCCTGACCCTCATCCATATACTGCGGGTGATTCGCTGGAAGCCGCTCCTTGATCCCATCGTGGAACTCGACTTCTGGACACACAATCGAATCGGCTCCGTCGGGTTCATGGCGCTCTTCCTCATGCCACTGAGGCTGGGCGAACTCGTGCGCCCCTATTTGGTCAAGCATGAGACTGGCAAGACCCGCACCTCGGAGGTCCTCGCCACGGTTGTTGTAGAGCGGATTGCTGATGGGCTCACGGTCGTCGCCGTGCTTTTTGCCGTCCTTTTCTCGCTTCCAGCGGCAGATGAGACGACGAGCACTCGACTCCTCGTCGGTGCATGGGGGGCGCTCGCTGTGTTCGTAGGTGCGAGCGTGGTCCTGCTAGGGATGCGATGGCAACACGACCTCACTGTCCGGCTGATCGAAGGGACGATTGGTCTCGCTTCCAAGCGGTTCGCGACGCGCATCACCGACATGACCGACGCGTTCCTTGGGGGGCTGCGTGCCCTGCCCTCGATCGGTGCATTTGCGTGGTTCGTCGCGCTGACCTTCATCTACTGGGGGGTCAACGGGGTGGCTGTCTGGCTGATGGCTCAGGCCTTTTACCTCCCTGTCGATCTCGTCGGCGGTTACGCCATGATGGCCTGCGTGGTCGTCGGCATGATGATCCCCAATTCACCGGGGAACGTCGGCAGCTTTTGGTATTTTCTGCTGCTGCCTTTGCCTCTTTACGGCGTATCAGCAGGCAGCACCCAAGCGATCGCCTTTGGGATCATGGTCTGGTGGCTCCAAGTCCTTCAGCAGGGAGCGTTTGGTGTGTGGTTCGTCCTACGGGGACAAGTCACTTGGAGACGCGTCCTTGAGGCGACAAGCGATGATAGTGATAGACTGCCGCCCGACGACACCGAACCCGCGCTAGGATAGACCTTTGCTCATTGCGCATGCCTCAGACCTGCACGTCTTAGACCTCAAGGGAGTCGCCCCTTGGCGTTACCTTAACAAGCGCCTCACAGGGCTCGTAAGCCTCGCTCTCGCGCGGAAGTCGGCACATCCGCCGCATATCGCGGAGCGACTGGTCGCCGATTTACTGGAGGTCGCTCCAGATCATGTGCTGGTGACTGGCGACCTTACGAACCTCGCCTTAGAGCCGGAATTCGCTCGAGCGCGCTCGATCTTGGAGCCCCTCGCGGAGCTCGGCATTCTCTCGGTCGTCCCGGGCAACCATGACGTGTACACGAAGGGCTCAGAGCGCTCGGCGCGCTTTGAGTCGTTCTTCGGAGACCTGCTCTGGTCCGATCCCATGCCCGAGTCAGATGAACGCTACCCCTGGTACCGAAAAGTCGGCGATGTTCACGTGCTGGGCTTCTGCTCTGCAGTGCCACGTGCTCCAGTGATGGCGACCGGAGAGGTCTCAGAGCAGCAGCTACGGCGACTCAAGGAGCTCTCTAAAGCGCACAGCTTTGATGACGGTTTCGTCATCGCGATGGTGCACCACAATCTCCACCCGCGGGGCGGCAGAAAAGACGCGATGCACGGTCTGGACAACCGGGACATCTTCATCGAGGCCCTCAGCGCGGCAGGTGTCACCATGGTCTTACACGGCCATACGCATGTTGCGCATCGATTCCGCGTCAATGATATGGCGGTCATCGGGTGCGGGAGCTCCACTTGGAGCAGTGACGACCCGTCGCACATGGCCCGTTACAATCTCTACCAGATCGACGACGGGGAGCTCCAGGCGATCACCACACGGATCTTCTCCGCCGAGGAAGACCGATTCGTGGACGCCGGCCACCTCGAGGTCCCGTAACGCCGCGATCGCGCCCTCCTCTCCTGGTCCTGGATCAAAAAAGGGCAGCTCCCGAAGGATGCCGCCCTGTTTCTCTCTTGAGGAGAGGCCCCACCCGGTGGGCTGCCCTCTCGATGTCTCTACCGCCTAGCGGCCACCGCGTTGAGCGCGTGCCTGGCGGCGCATCGCCTTACGAAGCCGGCGCTCTGCCTCACGCGACTTGCGCTTGCGGCGCTCGGAGGGCTTCTCGTAGAAGCGGCGCTTCTTGAGCTCCTTGTAGATCCCCTCGTTGGCCATCTTACGCTTCAGCTGATTGATCGCGCGGTTGATGTTGTCACCCTCAACACGGACCACCAACGGTGGCAGCTCTTGGCGGGGACGACGTGGGGGACGGGATTGGTATTGGCTCGTCATGGAGTTTTCCTATCAGCGCGATTGGGTCGAACAACCAGATCTTCCTAAACAGTTCCGGCCAGTTTCAACCCGCCGATTCGACATGAGGTGGTCTCCCTCGCCAAACCGGCATGATTTGGAGGCGTGTACTTAACGGGCAACGGCCATCCTGTCAACGCTCTGTTTTCTTGCGAGCGTCTGGTTGCACTCAGACACTCTAGGGATGGTTAAGGACTACCACCACGCCACGAGGCACCCTGCGACGGTCGCGCTGGCCGTCTTGCCGCTTGCGCTCGTGTACGGACTCGGGCTCCTCTGGGCCTCACCAGCGGCACGCTCAGGGGTCGATATCGTCACTGGCATCTTGATGTCTAACCTCGGCGTAAAAGGCTACATCGGTGTCCAATCGGGGCTCTCCCTGACCGTCCTTGGGTATGCCATCTATCACTTCAGGAGCCAGACTCTGAAGCGTGCGCTGCTGACCTTGCCCATCGTGGTCGAGTCGGCAATCTATGGCCTGATGATGGGCTTCCTCATCCTCCACGTGATGGAGGAGCAACATCTCCTCGGGCCGCTCTTAGTCCCGTCCGGGCTCTTGGATTGGACGGTGCTCTCCGCGGGCGCCGGCCTGCACGAGGAGCTGCTCTTCCGGCTGATGCTCTTGCCGGCGATGGCGATCGGCTTAGAGCACATCATGGCGATGCCAAAGCCACTCGCTTGGGGAGCCGCCGCGATCGGCTCAAGTCTGCTCTTCGCAGGCGCTCACCACTTCGCAGGGGAGCCCTTCGAGGTCTACGCTTTCACCTACCGCACCTTCGCAGGGCTCTTCTTTGCCGGCGTATTCCTGACCCGTGGATTCGCCGTCGCCACATGGACCCACGCGATCTACGATCTGCATGTCCTGTGGAGCCAAGGCTGACCCGAGCCTCGGCGGCGCCAAACGATCGCAAGCCCCACGAGGAGCAGGCCCCACCAAGACGTCGTCTCCCGCTGACTCGCAGTACAGCCCTGAGCCGCATCACCGCCGCTCGGGATACCGCCCTCGTCGCTCAAAACACAATCTCCAACCAACGCGTTCCAAACCTCGTCGGGTCCACACGAGACAGATGCCTCTGCGTCGTCGCCGTCGTCGTCGCCGTCGCCGTAAACGGTCGCGCAACGCCCGAGGGCAGTCGTGCAAATGAGACCATCCGGGCATGTGCCACAGGAGCCACCGCAGCCATCATCACCGCACTCGCGCCCCTCACAGCTGCAGTCGTCATTACCGTCGGGAGTGCCCGCGCCACCATCGGTCGATGAACTGTCGACGCACTCCCCCGTCTCAAGCTCACATGAGGCACCGACTGCGCAGGTTCCGCATAGCCCGCCGCAGCCATCATCGCCGCACGCTCGATCCACACAATCAGCGTCGCACCCCTCATAGCAAAATCCGTCACTGTCGCAGCCCCAACCGGACACGCAGGTGCCGCAACTCCCACCGCAGCTGTCTGGACCGCATTGACGCGCCCCACAGTTGGGGACGCAGGGGTCGAGACATGTGCCCGCTTGGCACGCCCAGCCCGCTGGGCAATTGCCGCAATAGCCCCCACACCCATCTTCACCACAGCTCTTACCTATACAGTCGGGCTCACAGTCTTCCGGGACAACGCAGAGCCCCAACTCGTCACATACGGTGCCGCCGAAGCAGCCACCACAGCTTCCGCCACATCCGTCATCCCCGCAGACTTTGCCCGAGCAGTCGGGGTCGCACTGCTCTGCACAACTTCCAGCGTGACAAAAGAGTCCGGCCTGACATGTCCCGCAGCTCCCTCCGCATCCATCATCCCCGCACTGCTTCCCGAGGCAATTCGGGTTACAGGCGCTTGTGCAGACAAAGTTGGTGCAGACCTCTTGGGCTGGGCACGTCCCACAGCTGCCCCCGCACCCGTCGTCACCACACTGCTTGCCGAAACAATCACCTTGGCAGCTCTGCTCGCCGCACTGGCCCCATGCGTCGCACTGCTCCGGGAAGGTGCAACTCCCGCATTGCCCGCCGCATCCGTCATCGCCACACTCTTTACCCGCACAAGAGCACGTCGGATCTCCGCCTCCCCCCGTATCGCCTCCACAAGTCGAGGGGTTCTGCCCCGACGGATCAGCGCTCGGTGAAGGGGAACAATCGTAGTAGCCCTGAGAACTCCAACCGCAGTACTGGGCTGGAGCGGGGCAAGCGGCAGGGCATATGCCGCAGCCAAAGGAGATCACCTGAGATGCACAGATGTCATCCCAGACCGTCGAACAGCAATATGTATCGAGCGCGCAGACGCATGCGGCGACGGTCGCATCACAACACCCGACATCCCCGAAGCTAGATGCCTCGCAGCAGCTGTGCGTGCCGGTGGTCAGGTTTTGGACGCAATCCAGTGCGCACTGGACCCCGTTTTCGCACCAAAGCACCTGCGAGAAGTCACCGCAGCAGCCTGCGTAGCTCGTCGTCATCGTACAGGAACCGACCGCGACCCCCGCGCCCGTACATTGCGCCTCGGCAGGTGGACTACCGCCCACAAATAGGACCAACGCTAACGCTGCACACGCGCCATAACTGCGACCGTAATGAAAGCAAGCGGTCATCGGGAGGCCCTAAGGTCCAAGAGAGCGACGAGCAGCGGCACCTGCCCTCTGATCAGGATGGATCGAGTATACGGGGCCCGGATAAGCGATTCCAGGCCCAAATTGCGGATAGTTGGGTGCATTTGTGGGCAAAGTGTGACCCATCCATAGACTCTTCAAAAGAGACCGGCACGTTCTGCCGCGCTCCTGGGCCTCATGACCCGGTAGAGAATGAAGCACGAAGCCCCAAAGCCCCCTCGCGGAGTCCGCGCCCGTCGCATGCATGCGACCCTGCGCGAAGTCGACCTTACCCTGCCCAAGCGGAGCCGTCGGGAACGCGTACGCCTCGCCGCAGCCATCGGTGGGTGTGCCCTGCTCGCAATCGCGCTGACGATGACGATCGTGCTGCACGTCGGTCGACAATGGATCGCGGAGCGCGTCGCAGGGGCTGCACATCGGGTCGGAGTCGACGTGACCGTCGAATTCGTGACCTTCGACCTCATCGACGGCCTGACCGTGGAGGGGCTTCACGTCGACGCCCCCGCCCCGCACGATCTCAGCCTCGTCATCGAGAGCGCCACCACGGATGTGGGGTGGCTGGACATCTTGAGCGGTGATCCGCGCCCGAAGAAGCTGAACCTCCAGCGCGTCCATGCGCAGGGGCGCCTAGATGATGACGCCCTCGCGTGGGTGGAAGGCCTGCGCACCTCGCGAACGCCCGCGCTGCAAACGGAGACCAGCCAAGGGTGGCGTGGTGAGATCCATGTCTCCGATGGCTCTGCGAACATTGACATCAATGTCCACCTCGAGGGCCTCCCGAAGACAGGTCAAACCCTCGCCCTGAATGGCTGGGAGGGCACCCTGCAACGTCAGGCTGCGCTTCAATTCGATGCCACGGGCGATATCACAATCGAAGGACAGGAGCGCACAGCCGCCATGGGGTTCCGAACCGGCCCTGACGCAGCCTTCCACATCACCCTCGATGATCCGGTGGGGCTTGAAGTCTCAGGCCTGGGCGCGCCACTTCAACTCCAGGTAGAGGGAGCCCGCTGGAGTCGTCGACACGGTGCGCTTCAGGTCCAAGGGTTAGGCATCTCGCACGGCGAGAACAGTGTCGCTATCAAACGCGTTCAGTTGGGCGGTGGCTCGTTCCCTTGGGTCGGGGCCCGCGCACCACGGTCGCTGACGCTCGAGAAGGTCACTGGCCATGCGGCGGGCCATCGGATCGATGTCGGCGGCGGGAGCGTCACGCTCGCGACCCCACAGCCAGAGATCTCACCCTGGCTCCCACTGCCGCGAGAAGTGCGCCTTGAAGCTGTGAACCTCGGCTCAACCGGAGATGGGCTAGAAGCAACCGCGCACCGCGTCACGCTCGGGATGGCTCAGGATCAATGGCAAGACGCACTCACCGATGCGCCCGGACGCCTCATCAAGACGATCGACGTGCAGCAACCCAGCGTCAGCCTAAGCATCGCAGACGTCGGGCTCCTTGAAGAGACAGCCGTCGCTGTGACCTCGGACAGCGCTCATGGCGCCTCACTCCTCGACGCGCTGGTAAGCTCTGACGACGCCCTGGTCATTCCTGGCGCTTCGGACATCATCGCTCAACTCGAACGGCGGCGGCTCTCTGTCACCCGAGGGCGACTCCTGATTCACAGCGGCGACACCGATGTGCAAGACGGCATTCGCCTCGACGACCTTTCGTTGACTTGGGCGCCTGCCACGGAGGGCGGCGGCACCGCCTCAGTCCACGCCCTCGTGCGACGAGATGGCAAGCGATCTGGACGCTTAGATGTGACGGGTGACGTTGGTAACGATGGGTCATTGCGCGCTGCAAACGGTGCCATCTCTGGCACGGGCCTGGCCCATGTCCTCAGCCGCCTCTCGGAGTACGTCACCGTCCAACCCGATGCATGGCTGAAAGCGGACTTTGCATACCAACACAGCCCCTCCGCAGCACATCGCCATCGCGTCACAGGTGAGGTGAGGTTCGAGGACTTTGGGTTCGAAGCGTGGCGCATCAGCCACGCCCCCGTCGCAGGGCTAGAAGGTCACCTGCGCTATGAAGGCCTCATCGATCCCTCGCGTAAAACCCTGGGGCTGAATATCACCGAGTTTGAGATGGATGGCGCGCGAGCGAAGGGAGGCTTCGACGTGGCTCTCAAGCCTGGTCAGCGTCCAAGTGTGACCGCGCACTTCGATCTACCGAAGCAAGACTGTGGACAGCTGGCCCGCGCGGTTCCCAAGGCCCTCTTACCGAGGCTCAAGGGCTTGAAGCTCTCCGGCCACCTTGAGGCCGCCGCCACCTTCTCCGTCGATCTCAATGATCCAAGCACCGTGAAGCTCGACGTCGACGGTAAGATGAAGGAATGCCGCGTCGTGACGCTCGGCGGCAACATCGACCTCGAGACATTGCGCGGTAACTTCATTCATCACCCTGTCGAGCCAAAACGTGGACGCCGCGACGACATCGCAGTCGGACGAGGCACTCAGCAGTGGATCTCTGAAAACCAGCTCCCCACTTACCTCAAGTCAGCGGCGGTCATGACAGAAGATCGTGCCTTCCAAAGCCACAAGGGAGTCCGTTGGGACCTCATCGGCAAAGCCATCAAACTCAACCTCGAGCAAGCGCGCTTTGCTTACGGGGGAAGCACCATCACGCAACAGCTGGTGAAGAACCTATTCCTGAGCAGAGAGAAGACGCTCTCGCGAAAGCTTGAGGAGCTGATCATCTCCTGGGAGCTCGAGCGGCGCTATAACAAGAACGAAATCCTGGAACTCTATGTCAACGTGATCGAGTACGGCCCTGACATCTATGGCGTCCGTAAGGCCGCGCACTACTACTTTGGAAAGCCCCCGTGGCACCTCAGCCCAGCGGAGTCCGCGTTCATCATGGGGCTTAAGCCGTACCCTCGTGCAGGACACCGTCAATGGCAGTCACAGACTCTCAACGGGTGGTGGCGCAAGCGAGTCAGCAATGTGATGCGCGTGTCGGGTAACCAGAGCGGTGGCTCATCCGTGACGTTCAGAGCCCCTGGTGCATCGTTCTGGAGCGGCGTCGCAGGCCCCCCAGTCTCCTCAACGGACGAGAGCCCTGTTCCGTCGCCATGAGCGCTTTTAGCGCCCCTTCGTTGGTGGTGCGATCGACCGCGTGAGTGCTATAGAGGTACGAAGAGACGACAACGAGACACTGGACACCTTTGCGCTCGAGAACGGGCCTGGTCCGCTGGCTGAGGCTGGCTTAGCGAGAGGTGTCAGCCTTCCCCGGTGACGCAAATCCACACGAATTACGAGAATCACCGCATCGGTGACGGGCGCTTTAGCTGCCGAGTCAAAGCGCTTGACGCTGCAGCCACAAGAGACCTTCCAGGCGATCTGGCCACGAGGGGACTTCGAGCCTGCTCATACGGCTCACTGGGACCTCCCGATCCGCGAAGACTCATGAGAAAGGGCTTCTGTGAGAGTTCGCACAACATGTCGCGCCCCCAAAGTTTTGGGCGGCAGGGTCCGCTCAATGCAAGCCTGACCGCCACGCTAGGGACTCATCCGTTGACGCAGCGCGACAGAGCCGAGGCCGTCAGGCAGATGAGACGTACCTATCGTGCCGGTCTGCCACTACACTATGCGTTACCCGAAGACGCCGATGCTGAGAGGCATCACCCGGGTCAGTACACAACGCGCCTACAGAGCCCCAGGTTCCGAGGTGACAAGGAGCGCACGCGATGAGCCAGTTGAGCATGAAAGTCACACCGCGTTACTGCGGCGTCGTCTGCACCGTGACAGTCCTCGCGCTCTGTGCAGCGGGCTGCTTCGAGGAGGGCGTCGCCCGCCCCGAGAACTACAATACACTGAAATATAAACCTGTCGTCATCACCACGACGCCGCTGAAGAACATCGACGTCACCGAGGGCCGCTACGGCGCTGTCCGCCCTCTCTCCGGTGTGCATGGCTCGCCAGAGCCAGTGATACCTGGTGATAAAGACCTCGTGTCCCTTTACTGGGCACAAAACTGCGCCCCTAATCCAGCCGTCCCAGACGACCCCAACTGCCCGCCAGATGGGGCTCACCTGACCATGGTGCGCGTCGGGACGGACACGGTCTGCGACATCAGCGCAGACGCCATCTTCCCCAACGCAGACTCGGATAAGAACAACCCCCAAAACTACAATTTCAGCGCATTGGACGCCCACATGCAGGCTGCTCGTGAGGTCGGAAACTCAGCGCAGACAAAGATCTTATGGCAGTTCGGCATGATGCCACTGAGCGGCAACGGCTGTGTGGGCAGTGACGGAGTCCAGATGGGCTCCCCCATCGCCTTCTGTGGAGACGACGTCTGCCAGAGCCAAGAGAGCCCTGGCAGCTGCCCCAGAGACTGTCCGCCGATCTGCCCCGATGGGGCGTGTACCGGGGATGAGACTGCTGAGAGCTGCCCGGGCGACTGTGTCGACTGTGGAGACGGCACATGCGACGCGGGCAATGAGGACGCCGCGACATGCGCGGCTGATTGCGGAGTCGGCACGTCTGGTGACGGAGCCTGCAACGGGGATGAGAACGCGATCAACAGCCCGAACGACTGCCGCTCAGAGGACCGACACTGGCCTGAGATCGCACGCAACATCCTGAGCCATCTGAACGAGGGCAACGGCTGGGACCCCAATGGCAGAAAGTTCGATGTGCGCTACGTCGAGTTCATGGACGACCCTCACGAGCGCCTAGGGTACTCGGAGGGCGCAGTCCCACAATTCCTCTTCGACCGATACCGGGAGTTCGCAGCGGCGCTGAAGCTGCGATGGCCGGACAGCGTCAACCCAGACGATCCCTCTGATGTGGAGCCTCAGCTGCATGTCGGTGGCATCAGCTACACACTCCACAGCGTCGACGACCTGACCTATGAAACAGACGACCAGAAACACCCGCTGCTGAAGTTCATCGACTTCATTGCCGCCGAAGATAGCGCCACGTGCCCCTCTGATTGCGCTGCACGATGTGGCGATGGTGCATGCAACAACGGCGAAACCAACGGCACCTGTGAAGCCGATTGCGCGGCCAGCTGTGGTGACGACGAATGCGTCGAGGGAGAGGATCCAATCAACTGCCCGGTCGACTGCGGCAGCCCATGCGGCGATGATATTTGCGCCTCCACGGAGACCGCAAGCTCGCCGCTGGCCCCGGGCTTCTGTTACGACGACTGCGGCCCAGCCTGCGGCAATGGCATCTGCGGCGTGCCGCTCGACTTCTTAAGTTTTCGCGTGCATGCACCCCACCCCCACGATGTCGCCTGTATCGCAGCCGGTATCCGAGGCTACCTGGATGATAATGGCCTCGAAGAGACCGAGCTGATCCTGACCAGCGTGACGCCTGACTTGGACTCTAGCGATTACGATGAGGTCTCACAGCTCCGCGACCCTGCGCTGCAGAACGAGGACACAGAGAGCTTCCGTTCGACCCACTTAGGGGCCTTCCTGGCCGCCACGCGGGTATACCTACAAACGCCGCTGCGCGGCACCTGTCAGTTTGCAGATGTGGCCCGCAGCGCAGAGTGGATGATCGCCGGCCGCGTGCCACGGGTCTTCTCTGACCTCAAGAGCCATGCAGGTGAAGACCTCGTCCCCCTCCAGGACCAGATCCTGGAGAGCCCCTTTGTGGAGCCCGATGGTACCGCGAAGCCCGCCTTTATGTCGCTCTTCCCGTTCCGACAGGTCGCCCGTGATTATGAAGCCGTGCAGGTCGGTGTCCTGGACGCCGCGACGGGAGATTGGGAGCAGGGCAACGGCACGAAGGGGTTCGCGGTCCTCGCCAGTAAGCGCTCCGACTCGAGCGATAAGCTCCATGTCATCATCGCGAATGCCAACATCCAGGACGGAAACGCCGACATCACCTACGAGCTCAACCTGGAGGGGTTTGGGCTTGAGTTACCCGACTTTGGCTTCGTCGAGTACAAGCTCGCCATCCTCGACAGAAGCGCAGTGGGTCGCGAGTCGTTCCAGTTCACCGACACCGGGATCCTTGAGACCAACGGCGATAAGCTCACCTTCGTGCACCAGATGGCGGTGCCCTCGGTACATTATATCGAGTTTGTTCAGCCTACGCCGTGCTCGCCAGCCCTTGAACTCCCGCTCGACGAAGATGGGGACTGTCCCTCGAACTACTCGAAGAACGCCACGTCCTCCATGTGCGTCTGTGGGGCCGCCGGTAAACGTTGCAGCCCTGACTGTGGCAGCGGAGACTACTGTAGCAGTGATAGCGGTGGCTGGTGCCAATAGCGCGCCATGGCTGAACGTCGCTTCCGATTCGCACCATCACCGTCCCGGCTCCTGCACGTAGGCAACGGCCTCGCGGCGCTGATTGGATGGGCGGCAGCACGCGTACATGGGGGGACTTTTGTCCTCCGAATTGAGGACATCGACTCAACCCGCTGTAAGCCAGAATTTGAAGCGGCGTGTTTGGAGGACCTCCGCTGGCTCGGCCTGACGTGGCACGAAGGGCCTGATGTCGGCGGCGCCTACGGACCGTACCGACAATCAGAGCGGCTCGACCGATACGACACCCTCTTAGAGGGTTTAAGCGGGTCCAACGCCTACCTGTGTCGCTGCAGCCGAGCTGAAGTGCGCGCCGCGCAACGTGCACCACACCTCGATCAGTCCCGAGAGCTCCCCTACCCTGGGACTTGCCGTCAGGCAGAGCATGAACCAAGCGCCGAGCGCCTTGAACGCGGTGGCTTTCGACTCTCAGTTGAGGCCATGGGCACCGCGGCCATGTGTCACTGGACGGACAACTGGATGGGTCCGCAAAGCGAAGATGTCCGCGAGACCTGCGGCGATTTCTTGCTCGGTCGCCCCGGTGCTCCGACCTATCAGCTCGCGGTCGTGGCCGACGACGCAGCGATGGCCATCACGGATGTGGTCCGGGGGCGAGACCTCTTAGGCTCGACGGCGCGGCAACGGCTCCTCTACCGCCAACTTGGCGCCGAGGCGCCGCAGTTTGCACATCACCCGTTGCTCCTGGACGCGCATGGCGCCAAGCTCTCCAAGCGAGACAGTGCCCTGACATTAAGAGAGCTGCGGGAGCGCGGTCACACGCCAGACGAGCTCATCTCACGCCTCGCCTATTCGATTGGGCTGTCACCAAGTCAGGCCGCACCTACGTCTGCGGAGGAATTCGCCGACTTGATGACAGACGCCCCCTGCTGGCGTGACGGCGCATGGTCCGGTCTGCCATGATCGACAGCCGGAGACGATCCCGTGGCCTCTGAAGCGAAACCCCAGCACCACCAGGTAATCGAACCGGCACTCCGCCCGGTACCGTTACCTTCGGAGGACCGCCCAACGCGGTCACCGCGTCGCCTCGCGATTTGGATCGCAGCGATGGTGCTGGTCGGTGCGGCTGGGGGTGGACTCCTTTATCAGCAGCTTTGGCAGGAGGTCTCCGATGATGCCACTCGCCTGCTCCCAGCCTCGACGACCGTGTACGTCGATGTGCATCACCCGTGGCATGAGCTTACGACGACGATGAAGCTCGATCGCTGGAGAGACCGGGACGCCCTCGAGCTCTCCAATCAAACCCAAGGCCTCCTCGCGGATGGTTTAGGTGGCCGACTGGCGGGTGTGCCGTTTACGGCGGTTCGCCGCGCCGCGGTGGCGATGGAGCGCCTGAGGATCGCGGCGGTGCCGAGCGCCCGTGGCACCAGCTGGCTCGTCTTCATCGAGATCCCCGATCCCTGGGCGCGACAAAGCGTGCTCTCTCAGCTCGCACCTCGGCTCGTGACTCAAGAGCGGCTCCTAGGCCATGAGATCCAATCACTGAAATCCGATCCGAGGTGGCTCCCGTGGACCGAGCGCAATGAACCTCTGAGGTTCCTCGAGCTGGAGCCCTGGTTGGTGGTCTCCATTGGCCCGGCCGACGCCCTCTACGAACTCCTTCACTCCCACGTCGCTGGTCGAAGTCAGCCCCTGCGCAAACGCGCCGGTTTTCCAGATGACTCCGATCCGATACGCGGCCAAGCACACTGGTCGTTCATCTCACCCGGGGCCGCCTTCGATGCACTGTCTACGACCGTGTGGGCTCAGCACGCTGACCCTGTCGCGCTCCGTGGCCTGATGCTCGATATCTTGCGTGGCCTGACCCTCTCCGGAGATGTCTCCGAGGGTGACGATCTGCTGACAGCGCGACTTGAGCTGGAGCGCTCCAACCTGCTCGCACAACTTGGTCATGCACTCGCGCCGGTCCCAGACAAGCTGCTGAAGAGGATCCCGGATGACGCTAACGTCGCCGTCGCTCTCTCCATCGGCTCGATCGATGAGATCTTGCGCATCGTGGACACCTTTGCCGACGGGGACCTCTCAGCCCTCACGACGCTGGGGCTGCAGCCCGCGACGATAAGCGCGGGCCTCAAGCACGTCCTCCGCGCCCTTCAGCAGACCACAGGGCCGTCTCTCAGTGAGATCTTCACAGGGGACGTGCTCCTCACGCACCTAGCCGACCCGCCTGGCCCCGTAGGAGCGGGAACCAGCCGCTGGGTGCTTGGGCTGCCCGTGCATCAAGAGGCCCCAGCGGATCGCTACCTCTCGACCGCCTTGAGGCAGGTTCTGGGAGACGACTGGACCTATGGAGCCCTCTTTGACGACGCCACCTCACCCCCGCTCCACATCGTGCGAGAGGCTCGACTCTGGAGCGAGCCAGAGGGGAGCGCGACACCGCCGCCGCATCGCTTCTTTTGGCAGATCGTGAACGGCATGCTGGTTCTCGCTCAAAGCGAGGACTTGCTGACGGCGTTCAACCGCACAGATGCCGGACCACTGGTCGGACCTGTGCAGCTGGCGCGCCAACGCGCGCTTCGTTCTCTCCGCCGCGACAGCCCGCTCATCATTTTGGCCCACCCCGGTCAGCTCGCAGCGGCTTTAGACTCCCCATGGTCGGACGTTCTCTTCGCGCCACTTTCAACGAGCTTTTACACCGCCGCGACAATGGATATCGGCCCAGCTCACCTCTCAATGCAGGCCAATATCGGCGTCTGGTCATCGCTCGTAGCGCTCACGACCACAGATCGACTCGCCGTCGACTCACTGATGCTCTCCGACCTCTCGTCTGAGTGCGTCCGCGCGTACCTCGCCCTTTGCGCCTCACGCGCGGTCGGCCCCATCTGTGAAGCCTTTCAACCTGGCCGAAAGGCGGCCCTGGCTGAAATCTGCGGGCGACTTAACCCTTAGCGGCCCTCAAAGCTCGGTCGCTGGCGACTCAGCGCTGCGCGGATACCTGACTTAGCGTCGTAGGTATCAAATATGGCCTTCAGACCGTCCGCCTCGGCGGTCAGGCCCTCGGTGACATCGGCTCCCGCGTCAGCCAGACCGATGAGGTCATTCGCGACACGCAGGGCCACGGGCCCTTTGTGCCCCAGTCGCTTCGCCAATCGAGCAGCCGCAGGATCCTCACCTGGATCATTGGTCTTCGCCAACCACCCCTCGACTTGGTCGTCACTCAGTAAACGTGTCGCTGCCTCGGCCATCGGGTGGTTCTGGTCCACCGTGCTCGAGGGGCCCTCGGCGAGAGAGGCTAGCTCCGCGATCACCTGGTCCACCTTGTCTCGTGTCGTCACGACGTCGACCAAGCCAAGTGCGTGCGCGGCCTCGCTGTTTAGCACCTCGCCGCTCAAGACCATCCAGCGCGCCAAAGGTCGCCCAATGCGCCGTGTCGAGCGCTGTGTACCCCCCAGCCCAGGGTAGATCCCCAAGCCCGTCTCGGGGAAGCCGATCGTCCCCCGGTCCGTCCCGACGATCGTGTCCGCGCAGAGCGCGAGCTCGGAGCCGCCGCCTAAGCTGAGCCCATCAAGGACGGCGATGACGTGCTGCGATGCCTTGTCGATCTTGTCGAACTGCGCGGCTGCCCGCTTCGCGAAGGTCACGATGCCGTCTACGTCGTCACGATCATAGGCGTCTGCGAAATACTTCAGGTCTGCGCCAGCCATGAACGCCTTACCAGCCCCACGAAGGACCACACTGCGCACCCCATCTGTCGTCATCGCCGTCTTCCACGCGACCTCAAGGTCATCGAGTAAGCGGGGGGAGAGCGGGTTCAGCTGACTTGGTCGGTTAAACGTGATTGTGGCGACATGTGCCTCTACTGCACAGCTGACGTAAGGCAGGTCGAATTGGCTCCCGCCACGGGCGCTAAACACCGCGGGAACCGCCAAGCTCCATGCCGAAGCCAGGGCAGCGATCTCTGCAGCGGCCTCAGCGACGCCGAATTCATTCGCCATCTCGAAGGGGCCACGCCCCCAGCGCAACCCGACACGAGCGCCGATATCAGTGTCCATCGGATCCGAGATCTTCTCATCCACGAGTTGACCGCAGGCCAGCCAAGCAGCCCCGCGCAAGCGGGTCGCGATCGCCGCCGCAGCGTCGTCATCCAACGGCTGTGCCTCATCGATCGTCCACGAGTCGCCACGCCCCACGATGTCATTGAGCGCATCGGCCGGCGCGTAGAAGGGACCAAAGGCATCCTTCAAGGTGTTCGCTGCATGCATGGTGATGGGCACGCCTGTCGCATTCATAAGCGCAAATGGCCCCATCCCTACGCCGAAGGCTTTGCAAGCGACAGCGTCGATCTGGCCAGGAGTACCGAGCCCCTCCTCCATCAACCGTACCCCCTCGTTCAACCAGGGGACGAAGAAGCGATTGACGACGAAGCCCTCCGCATCTGACGAGCTGATGGGGGTCTTCCCCATGACGTTCATCATCCGCCAGGCGCGTGAGACGACCTCTGGATCCGTCGCGTCGCCGCCGATCACCTCCACGAGGCGATTCTTCGCTGGGTGGAAGAAGAAGTGGAGCCCCACGACACGCTCGGGATGCTGCAGATCACGCTGGAGATCAGTGACGCGGAAGCTCGACGTGTTCGTCGCTAAGACTGCCTGAGGGTCGCACACGCGGTCTAGCGTCCCGAAGACCTGCCCCTTCACGCCGAGGTCCTCAAACACCGCCTCGATCACGAGTTCGCACTCAGCGAGGTCCTCAAAAGATGTGGTCGGAATTAATCGCCCTAGGATCGCCTCAGCTTGCTTGGGCTTGAACACGCGGCGCTCCACACCCTGCTCGAGCAGGCCTCGGATCGTCGCCATGCCACGCTCAAGGGCGGCTTCGCTGAGATCGACGAGTACGACCGTCGCTCCCTCGGTCGCAGCCTTTTGCGCGATCCCTGAGCCCATATTTCCGGCACCAATCACACCGATGCGTCCTGCCTGCATTCTGCGCCTCCGCAATCTCTTCTAGGGGACCGGCAAGCGCCCCTGTTGGCGCCCGCCGTTGCTCCGTATGTATCGCGAGGCACGGCCCGGGGCAATGGCGTGTTGCGCTCAGCCCTCTGCCCTCGGTAGAAGGGGGCGTGAGATGTGATTTCTGCCAGAGTTCTAGACCCGACGGTGAACCCGTCTGTGGTGCCTGCGTCTGCCCGCCTTCGTCAGGATTGTGGACGTTGCGCCCGACGACTGTGGTGCACTTCGTGTTGCCCCACTTAGACGGGATCGACCACGAGGTTCGTGAGGAGATCGTGAACGCCGTCACCGCGGCCTTCATCGAGCACGGCGCGACGGTCACCTCCGAACCCGATACCGCGTCAGGACTCGCGGCGTTCCGCGGACGGGGGCCAGGTGACGACGCGATCACCGCGGCGCTGGCCTGCTGCGCCGAGGCCGCTGAAATGCTGCGCCTTGAGCCCGACGCCACGTGGGAGCAATCCGGGGCCATCCTAGAACTCCGGGGCGGCATCTCAACCGGGTTGCTCTTGGTGAACGAAGACGGCGAGCCTGCCCCTGCTGCGGGGGGGATGCCGGTCGTCGTCGCTCGACGGCTCTCCAAGGCCGCTGGCCCTGATGACATCTTGGTCGACGAGACCACCGTCCTTCACGCCGAGAGCGCGGCTCCGTTCGTGACGGTGAGCCCAGTCAGCGCAGGCAACATCCGCCTCCCTGCATGGCGATTAGATCCAGCTGCCCTTCCGCGGCGTATCCACGCCGGGCGCTTACTGTCTCAGCGCTCACAGCGTGCCCTAATCGGGCGTGAGCGAGAGCTCGCGCGGGTCCAAGAGGCATTCGAAAACGGCATAGAGAGTGGCCGACTGCAGCGCGTCGCCATCGTCGGCACGCGTGGGAGTGGCCGTGGTCGCTTCATCGATGAAGCGAGTCATCGTGTTCAGGCCGCCTGGAAGAACGCGACCACGACGCGGGCCACGATTCGCGGACGGGACGAGATGACGGTCCCATTCGAGCTCCGCCGCGAGCTCGTCACATCGCTCCTGAACAGCACCTCAACGGCGCAAGAGGCCGAAGCTCAGCTGACCGAGACCCTCGCGCTCCTAAGCCCCTTTGAAGCAGCCCTCGACGATCGCTTCGTACGTGATCGTTTGGCGATGGTCGCCGGCATCACCGACATGCACTCAGAGGAGCCCACAGACCCCGACCACGCGAGTGAAGCGACCTACGTCGCGGTCGCTGCCCTCATGCGAGCAGCTGCTCAACGAGGTGGCTTGGTGCTCGCTGTCCACGACCTGAGTAATGCGGGCCCAGACCACCGTCGTCAGTTACTGCGACTCCTGGAGGGCCTCCGTGAACTCCCCGTCCTCGTGCTCTTCGCGACAGCGCCCGGACACGTCCCCTCGAAAGATTGGACGCTCGCAGATATCGACGATCACGAGGTCGAGCTCGCCCCCCTCACGCTGCAATCAGGCACGCACCTGCTCGACCAGCTCTTAGGGCGACCTGATTCGCTCGACCCGGACCTGTGTAAGGCCCTCGTCGATCATGCGGATGGCCTCCCCCTCGTCCTCGAACAGCTCCTCGCCGCGCTCGGTGACTCTCATGAGCTTCGCCAGGACCCCCAGACAGCGCGTTGGCATATCGAGAGCAGCGCGGTCATCGAAGCGCTGCCTCGCAAGCTCGCGGACCTCTTCAGCTCTCGACTCGATCGCGTCGATGAGGACGAACTCACGACGCTACGCCGCGCTGCGGTCGTGGGCTCGGTGTTCTGGCGAGGCCTCGTCGAGGACCTCGGGACACGCAATGCTTCGGCGGTCTTCCGGCGCCTTGAAGATCGAGGATTTATCCGAAAGTTGGCCGGCGATACAATCGCTGGCGAACAGGCTTACGGGTTCACCCACCCTAACCTGCGCCCCCTTCTGATCGAGCGCACAAACCTCGACGACGCCAGCTCTGTCCACGCACGGACAGCGCGCTGGCTCACCACGCATGCCGGCGAGAAGGACATGCGCTGGACTGGTGCGATCGCCTGGCACTTCCGGTGCGGCGGCGAGACCGACCAGAGCGCCAGCTACGACATGCAGGCCGGACGATGGGCGCACGATGCGGGCGATCTCGGGCTCGCCATTGAGCACTTCGAGCGAGCGCACCGTGACTCGGCCAGTCGTGAGAGCCAGATGGAAGCGCTACTCGCTCAGGGCGAAGCGCTCCTACTCGCACGGCGCCCTGCTGAGGCCCATCCCCTGTTGGATGAGGCTGCAGCTTGGATCGATGAGCAGGGTGATCCCGTCTTGATTTTGCGATGCCTGGGCGCCCGTGTGTACGCGTCCAGCGCGGCCGTCGACCTCGACACCACGCAAGAGCTCCTTGAGCGCGCGCTCCCATTGGCATCATCCTTGGGCGACACGCAGAGTGAAGCTCAATTGCTCCTTGAGCAGGCCCGCACTCTGCTTGGCCGCGGACACCACGACGAGGCACTCAGCACGCTGGAGGATGCACAGCCGAGGGCAGAGGCCAGCGGCGACGCACTCATCCAAGCGCGCCTGCTGCTCCAGCGCGGCCGTCTCTTGATGCATATGGGCCAGCTCTCATCGGCTCGGGCCACGCTGGATCAGGTCGCGGAGCAAGGTGTCGCGCTGCACCATGAAGTGCTCTACGAGTTAGCACGAGAGGGGAAGGCCTGGGTCGCCCTGGCACAAGGCGAGGTCGAGGAGGGCGCCGAACTCTTCACGGACGGAGCCCGCGTCTTCCGACGACTGGGCTCTCCGAGACCTGCGCTTCGATGTGCACTGGGCTTGGCCCACGTCGCGGCGAGCCGTGGTGAGTTCACGGACGCTGCAAATCAAGCCGCGGCCGCCTTCGATATCGCGACCGAGCGGCAAGAGCCGGTCATGGAGGCCTGGGCCCTATCGAGCATCGCCTGGATCTTCGGAGAAGTGCGCCGTGGGAAACACAGGCTCAAGGCAAAGGACCTGAGCGAGGCTGCCTTGCGCGTCGCCAAGATCGATCTCGGTGACCAGCTCGGACGCGCAATGAACACGCTAAACACAATCGGCGGTGGCCCCGGCTTGTATCGTGGACACGCCGCTCTGGCCCTCGCGGAGCACCTCGCAGATCAAAACGATGATGACCTCAAAGCGGCGCTCGAAGACGCCAAAGAGGCTGTCCGCGGCTTTGAGAGTGGCCGACTCAGGATCCGCTTCGATGCGCTCCGAGAGCGCTGCGACGCTTAGCGCGTCGTGAAGCTCCAGCTGGCTTCATAAGGCTGACCGTCGACGCTGCCGACGACGTCCACCGTATAGGTGCTCAGCGCGTCCAAAGGTGAAAACGCGTAGATGGACCAGGTAGTCGATAACCAAGCATCATTATCCGGTGTCTGAACCTGAACCGGGACACTCCCATCGGGGCCTGTCAGGGTCGCGCTGTCCAAGCTCAAGGCTGTGCCGCTCGCGAAAGAGAGCGTGATGATCGGCCCAGACGGGTACGATTCATTGGAGGGTAGAGGGGGCTGCGGCGACTCGGCCCCATTCCAAGACTCATCAACCGAGGTGGCGCCTGGGGCTGGCCATGGCACGCCAAGTTGGCCAGTGACCTCCCACGTCGTCGCCCCTAAGGCCGCCGGTGCGCCCATGCTGTAGTCAATGACCTCGCACTTCGTGGCCCCCGATGCGATCCCAAACCCCCAGGAGGCCGTGTTGGGGTGCACAAATGGGATCCGGTGGTAAAGCGTATCCATCCAACCATGGACGGCCCCCGCCGCGGTCCCAGTGAAGGCCATCACCTCACCCCAACCCGAGCCCCCTGTGGCACCATGAAACGCCAAGCGCTCTCCAATGCCGGTGCCACTATAGCCCTCCTCCCAGTCTGGATTCTCTTCGTGCGGGTTCAGCCCCGTGCTCTGATATTTGTCCGCGTGGAGGGCAAAATAATCCGCGTGCGCTTGCGAGGCTGCGTTAAGCGCGTCGTCTTGTCGGGGCATCGGCAGGCCCGCTTCAATGCGCACCGCCTCAAAGGCTTCCCACGCGCTCAGCTGAGACTCGGTCGCGTCGGGGGCGGGAGCCCCAGGCTCAGCTGTCGACTGATCAGTCACCGCATCGGATGAGGCATTACCGGTCGACTGTTCAGCTTGGTCGCCAACCGGAGAGTCGTTCCCGATAGGTGGCATAGGTATCGAACCTCCGGGCTCGTCCTTCCAAGTCGCCGTCCAGACCCCGTCGGCCTGGCAAGTGCTCCCATCGAAACAAGCGGCATCCATCATCCAAGTCCCAGTCGCCTCTGTACCGACAACAGTGCCCTCGACAAAGACGTCGCCTACGAGCCCAGACAGGGCCCCATCCTGAAAGACGAGCTGCCCGTCTGGTTGACCATCTGGTCGACTCAAGCAGAGCGCGACAGCGTCATTATCCGGATGAGGCACCCGGCACTCGATGTGGGAAAAACGAAACTCATACGCCAACCCGTCTGCGACACGAAATGACACATCGGTCCCTAGGTAGAGGCCCTCCGCCGGTCCATCACCAGAGACACACTGCACAGTGCCGTCGATGTCGTAACACGCCGCGTCGTCGCCGCAGCCGCTGAGCGCGCTCATGGTCCAAAGGATGAGCACCCCATATCGCAGCAGTTCGAGTCTCATAAACGACCGTTCGCGCATCATCCGCCCCCAATTGGCTACTAGTCACACGAGTGCGAGGCAGATTCTGCCGTCATTCTCACACGTGTACCAGCTTCAGGGCGCCTCGTTCGTCAGGTCGAACGATCTCCGAACAGACGCCGTACCCAGCCAAAGCTCTTCTTCCCCTCGACGGCGACCGATGCATCAAACGCATCACCAAGCTCATGACCGAAGGCAAAGGCATCTGTGGGGCGCTGACCTGGGTCCCGCGCGAGCGCGCGCCCCACAAAGTCCGCCACGGGCTTCGGTACCTCTGAATCATCGCCCGTCAGCGGGTGCGCTGGGATTGCCGCGGTCCCCATCAGGTACGCCGTGCACGACTCGGCAGTCGGCCTTGAGAGCCCCAAAACTGAGCGGCCTGACAGCATCTCATAGAGCAGCGCGCCCATTGCGTACACATCCGAGGTGACCGTCGCACCGCGCCCGTCCGCCTGCTCCGGCGCCATGTACTGGGGTGTGCCAATTGGGCATGCAAGATCATCATCCCACTCGCCGGGCAGCTTGGCGGTACCGAAGTCGATGAGCTTCGTGTGAATGCGTTTATCCTTCCCCATCCGCACCATGACGTTTCTTGGGGTCACGTCGCGATGAACCACACCAGCCTCATGCAGAGGTGCGACGGACCAGGAGAGGGCCTCAGCGATCTCACACGCCTCCCTCCAAGGGATCGTCTCCCGGTGTCGAAGCTCTTCCGCCAAGCTCATGCCCTCTACGAACTCCATCGCCTGATAGAAACGACCATCGTGAAGCTCACCTGCACGAAAGATCCGCAAAATGCCGGGGTCCCTAAATTGCCTGGCGATACGCAGCTCTCTTCGAAATGGATTCGCTGCGCTGGCGCCACCGGAGAGGTCGCGCTCAGCTTGATCGAGCACCTTGAGCGCGAGGAGCCTGTTGTCAGCCTGTGGCTCCATCGCTTGATAGACGACGCTCGTCGCCCCGCCACCGATCTCCTTGAGGATCACGTAGCCGTCGATAGTTTGACCGATCAGTGCGCTCGAGTTGGGACGCATCTCGGATATCTCTCCTACTACAGACCTCGCGCCAACAGCGTGTGTACGACAGCATACCCTCCTCAGCCGCCCTGGGGAACTCGAACGCCCTATCCGGCTTCCGTTGAGCAGCGGATCGCCGCTATGCTCCCCCCATGCAATCGATCGCAGCCACCCGCGCAGCCCCACGCCATGCGCTCCAGTTATCACTGCGCTTTCTTCACCAACAGAGACTGCGCTCAGGGATCACTGAGAACGTGAGCGCGACAGGGATGTACCTCCTCGCCTCAAACATCCCTAGCGCGGGTGAATTGCTACACATGACATTGCTCCCCTCCCCGACCTCAGGTCAGATCGAGGTCCTCGCAGAGGTTCGTTGGGGTCGCAGCGCTCCGACTTTAGACTTCCCGCAACCCGGGTTCGGCGTGCAATTCATCGAATTTGTGGCCGCAGAGCAGGATCAAGCTGCGCTCGTCACGCTCCTCGAGAGGCTGAGCATTGCCGGTGCGAGGAGCCAGGTGCACATCGAGACACGAGACAATTCGCCATTGGCCGTCTACCGCTTCGCCTAGCCAAGTGGCGACCTCCTCGCCATCTTCTGTGCTTGACCCTCTCGTCGGCGAGGCGGTAAAGCCACGACAACTCACCCCGAATGAGGTCCCCGTGCGCGAAAGCTACGCCATCCGCGTCTACAAGCAATACTTCAACTTCGGCTCTGCGCACTTCCTGATCTTCGCAGACGGCACCCGTGAGCCCCTGCACGGCCACAACTACCAGGCCCGTGTAAAAGTAGAGGGTGACCTAGACGCAGGCGATGTGGTCATCGACTTCATCCCATTCAAGCCGCTGGTCAAAGCGCTCTGTGACGCCTTAGACCACCACACACTCCTCCCTCGGTACAACAAGCACCTTGAGATCATCGAGAGCGAGGAGAGCGTCGAAGTGCACCATCGGGATGGGGGACGATTTGTCTTCCCTACCGAGGACGTCTTGATCCTCCCAATCACGAACACCTCGACCGAGATGTTGGCGCGCTACCTAGCGACCGCGATCATCGAAGCGCTCCCCAATAAAGTCCCCGAAGCCAAGGTCCACGCCGTCGAGGTCGAGGTCGAAGAGAGCGGAGGCCAGTGTGGAATCTGCCGCCTCGATATCGAGGGCTGAGCTCCCACGCAGGGAGCTATTCGCCCCCTATATATGTGATTTTCCCGGACGCTGAGTCTGCTCCATGGCAGGCTGGCGCTCATGACGCGTTCTGCTCGCCCACTGTCAGCCGGGCTCTTTTGTGGTGCCTTCGCGCTGTATATCGCGACGGCGACCTCCGGTGCATTTTGGCTCGACTCGAGTGAACTCGCCGCGGCTGGAGCGACATTGGGCATACCGCACGCGCCCGGACACCCCCTCTACGTCATCTTCGCGCACGCCGCCTCGCTGCTCCCCATCGGCTCCATCGGCTTTCGCATCGCATTGCTGAGCGCTCTGTGCGGCGCCCTGTCAGTGGTCCTGCTTTATCGGCTGACATTGAAGCTCGACCGATGCGCTTCTGATGCTCCGCCAATCGAGGGGATCGCAGTATGCGCAGCGGTGAGCTTCGCCGTGTCCGATGCCCTGTGGTTTCAATCGGTTCGTGCAGAGGTCTACACCCTCAACTTAGTGATCGCGCTTGGACTCATGAACCTGGCCGTCGCGTGGGCTCAATCAGAGGACATCCGTCTTCAACCTCTGGCCGTAGGGGCCTTTGTGCTTGGCCTCGGCGCCGGTAACCACCACCTCCTCTTACTCGCAGCCTGTCCTGCCCTTGCTGTCTTGCTGCTCAGCACATCCGACAAGCGGCGGGCAATCTGGCGCGGGTTACCCATGCTCCTCGGGGCCACCCTGTTCGGGTTATTAATCTATGCACTGCTACCACTCCGCGCGATGCACGACCCGGTCGTCAACTACGGCCACCCGGACACGCTGAGCCGGTTCCTCGATGTGGTGATGGCCAAAGTGTTTACAGGCTCGGTCACGGGCACAGCCCCCCCTGTTGCCGACAACGTTGGGGGCGCCTTGGACATGTTCCTCGGCTCGATCGGCCCTGTGTGGCTCGTCGCGGGGGTCATCGGTGCCCTGCTGCTCACGCGCCATAATCGACTTATCGGGGGAGCCCTCTGCCTCGCGATCGTGATGAATTTGGGCACGAAACTATTGATGGTGCTCGACCCTACAAACCCAGACGCTGCTGGCTATTTCCAGCTCGCGATGGCCCTCACACTCAGCGTCGGCTCAGTGGCCCTCGCGCGCTTGATGCGCGCGGGCTCGGGGGGGCGACTCGCGGCGATGGGCACCCTGGTGATTGCGGCGTTGCTCACGGGCATCATCTGGCCGGGCGAGCGCGCGAACCTCTCCACCCTGCGCGGCCCTGAGACAGTCGACACTGCGCTCCAGCATTCGAGCCCCCCTGGGGCCCTAGTGATGACCTCGTTCTTCGCCCATCACTTCAACAGCCTTTATCAGCGCACGGTGGCCGGATACCGCCCCGATATCGTCACCGTCCATCAGGGCTTGGAGGACCATATCGACGGTGGCCGCCCCTTCGCTGCGAGTATGAAGCGCAGGGCGCCAGACCTCTCCGAGGTCCTCGACGCAAAACTGCGAGACGGAGGGTTCCCGACGGCGGCTGTCGCCGCCCTCGCCCAACGTCGACCGGTCCTCCTTGAGCCAACGCTTGGGCTCCCCGTCGATCCCGAGCGTCTTCGTTACAGAAGCGGGCTCTTCGCTATCGAGGCGCCGAGCGAAGCTGATGTCGAGGCCCAAGAGAGGACACAACACGCACTATTGACTGCGCTCCCCGAGGAAGCACGCACGCAGCGTGAGACCCTCACCACCCTCGCGATGACCTGGTTACCGACCGTGGTCACGCGGCTGCGGCAGGGCTCATCTACAGGCGCCACCCATGCCCTCACCGGGCTCAATGCGCTCAGCCCAGGGAGCCGATGGGTCGCGCTCCTCGAGCCCCCCACGAAGGCACTCCGGGACGCGGAGCGTCGTGGTGATGCTGGTCAGCTGTCAGAGCTACGCACTCAGCTACGTCAGACAGACTTCACAGGCCTATTCGGCCGCTAGTACGCATGGCTTAAGGCCAACGACACGCTCCACACTTGTCCACCATGGACCAACGAACCGAGCGGATCATCGAGCCCTGTTCGGGACACGACGCGTTCGACGAGGACGAGTGACTGCACAGCGACGTCAAGGCTAAGAGGGTGACTGTGGAGGTCGAGCGGATCGAATAACGCAAAGCCTGCCCCGAAGGAGACCACGTGAGCATCATTGTCCAGATACGTCGTTGGACCGCTCTGAAGGGGAGTCGGCGTCGGTCGAAAGCTGTATCCCGCGCGCAGCTGAAGCCAGGTGAGCGCGCTCCACTCCACCCCGGTTCGGACCGTCAGAGTGTCGCTGAACCCCAGTTCCATGGGCACTGCGTCGAC
Source organism: Myxococcota bacterium (assembly GCA_049602155.1). Classification (GTDB taxonomy): domain Bacteria; phylum Myxococcota_A; class UBA9042; order PHBI01; family JBMYRH01; genus JBMYRH01. The sequence goes on from JBMYRH010000004.1 coordinate 219,952, forward strand.
TGAGACATCTAACGCCTCACCGAGGCCGATTCCCGTCAACAACGGTCCACCGATATCTAACCGAAGTTGTGGAGAGGGATCTGGCGCTGCGGACCAAAGCTCCAAGACAGCATCCGCAGTCACCGTGACGTTTGCACTGGAGACCAAATAGGACATCCCCAAGGTGAAACGGTGGGGTGCAAATTGAACGGTCTGAGAGACATCAAGCAGCATATCTAGGCTCTCTCCCTCGGAGAGTTGCACTGGGGCCGAGAGCTTCACTGCGCTCATGCCGCGCCACGTCACGCCGATCGCCATGCCGACCATCGGCCTGATGTGTAGACCCACATTCGGAGAGGCCGTGGGGCGAATATCGACGCTGAACTCTCGGGTCCTGAAGTGACCATCCACGATGTCGAGGTCGAGCGTCGCCCCGCCAGATAAATCCGAGAGGATTTGGACCCCAACGCCCAATGAGAGCCAATCCCACGGCTCGAAGGCCGTGGCCACTAAGAGCATCATTTTGTCATGGAGGTTTTGGTACATGTAGAACTGCGGTGAGAGGCGATCGACGCCCTGCACCCGCACCAATCGAGCGATAGGGAGGTGGAGCGACACGCCAAACGCGAGCCTATTTTCAAAGACTCCGCCAAGTGGGTACGACCATCCCACACTGGTGCCACCACCGAACTCAGGCAGCACTGTCGGGTGCGTGCCGTCTTCTAACGTGGGATCCCGCTCGACAAACAGCGACGGAGCGCGCAGGTGACCGACGATCCCAACGTGACCATGCTTACTGACGGTCAACGCAGCGGGGTTGTAGAACGTGGACGCGTAGCCGGTGACCGCAGCCGTCATCGCGCCTCCCATCGCCGTGGTCCGCGGAGTAAACCCATACAGGTCGTAGACGCTGGCGCGCACGGACCCATGGGCCACGAAGAGCAGCAGCGCGACGCTCCCCACCCCAAAGCGCCACTTCATAGTCCACACGAGCGCGTCGACATCGCCCTGAGCACATCACGCAAAGGGAGCAAGACGCCAGTGTCAAAGAGCAGCGTCATATCCGAGAGGATCCCATCCACCCTGTCCGGCGCGATGAGGGCTGCCATCAACATCGCCATGGTGCTCCTCGACGGTGCGTCCTCGATGAAAGTCGCGAGCACCGACAACACCGCCTCGCTCAAAGCCGGTGGGAGCAGCACCTCCCCTGAGTTCCCCGCCAGCCTAGAGAAGGAGCCCTCAGGGGGTTGCGTGAGGAGGTCGTAGAGCACACCAGAGCTCGTCAGCTCAGGATCGACGTCGACCACACATCCCAACAAAGACTGCAACGCTACGAGGTGAGGACCCGGGACCAGGAAGGACTCCAGCGCGCTGATCAACGCGGACCAAGGTGGTGCCTCAGTGTCGAGGATGAGCCCCAAAAGACCGGTCCAATCGCGGACATCAAAGTCTGGACGGAGGGCGGTCTCCAAGAGGTTCCGCACCAACTCCCGAAGCCCTGAGTGGGGATCGTCATCAGGGGCCTCCAAGTCATCGAGGAGCTGCTTTACATCGAGTCCAGGGTCGGAAGCTGCACCCAAGAGCGCCCACAGGAGCGCCTCATCGGCCAGCAACTCAGATGCCATGTAGGAGAGGGTATCGCCCTCACACGCCGTTGAGTCTAGGGCGACAGAGAGGTGCGCAATAGTCGTCAAATAGGGAGCATTTGGGCCCTCCCGGTGAACCCATCGCGAGAGGTTCGCAAGCCCCTCCTCAACTTCGCGCACGGTGTCGTCATCCACAGCCTGCCCCGGCCGAGCCCCCTCGCCCTCAAAGTCGAGCGAACCGGCGAGGGTGAACAGCAGCGCGACGGTCGCCTCGCGGTCGACATCGGACAGATCGCTAGATAGCACCTCATTCAGGTGCGGAAGTCGCCCCTCTGAGGCCAGCCCAAGCAGAGGCTCAAGGTGCGCATCGATATCCGGGCACACCTCTGCCGAAGGAGTGAAGGGCGCATCGAGGCCTTCAGCACCGCAATGCCCCAAGGCCCACCCTAGGATGAGGAGGCCAAAGGCGGTGAAGCTAGCCCTCAGTCTCGGAGGCCGAAATGAGCGTTCCGCATTCATCACCGATGCATCGTCTCAGGCGGCTAAGCGCTTTACAACCAAGTCCCCTCGTGCGAGGTGAGCGCACTTTTTGCGCACTCCGATACCTCCATCCACGAGAGATCAAGGGGTTACAGCCCACGGTCCAATCGTGGCACGCCCTGTGCAAGGTGTTAGGGGTGCCTCACGTGGACAGGACGTTGAGGTCGGCGGGTGTGTTCAAACATGACTCGTGCTCTCCTGCTCGGGCTTCGGGGGCGATGTCGGGCAGAGAGAACCAGGGGTGGGTCGACTTAGGTCGACCCACCGTTTTTTTTGTCCGCTGCTCAGCCCAGGCTGGCCTATTGAGCCAGGCTCTTGGCTAACGCACGAATCGTAGCGAGCAGGCGAGGTCCAACGGCTGCCGCAGCCTCTTTGACCTCCGAGTGGTCCAAGGTCCCCTCTCCGATGCCGGCCGCATAGTTGGAGACGACGCTGATCCCGGTGACGGTGACGCCCATATGTCTCAACGCGATAGCCTCGGGGACCGTCGACATGCCGACCAGAGTCGCCCCCTGAGTCTTGAGCATTCGGATCTCGGCTGGAGTCTCGTAAGAGGGGCCGCACATCATGGCGTAGACACCGCGCTCTAGGGTCACGTTCGCCTCGGCTGCAGCGCGCTCTAGTGTTGCCCCGAGCTCAGGACAATACGCCTGAGTCATGTCGGGGAACCGGGGGCCGAGAGCGTCGATATTCGGACCAAACAGGGGGTTCTCACCCGTGGCATTAATGTGATCCGTGATGCGACACAGCGTCCCCGGTGCGAACGTTGGGATGATCCCCCCCGCGGCATTCGTCAGCAGCACCCGGGGGGTGCCGAGGCGACCGAGCATTCTCACGCCGAACACGCAGTCGGTCATCGGGTGCCCTTCGTACCGATGCACTCGCCCACTCAAGACAGCGACTGGTAACCCCTCGAGTTCCCCCAAGACCAGCTCACCCGCATGTCCCACGACGGCGGTCCGAGGCATGTTCGGGATCTCGTGATACGGGATGCGCACCGCATCAGCGACCAAGTCACCGAGCGCGGTCAGGCCGCTCCCAGCCACGATCCCCAGCGCCGGGGTGCCTGCCCAGCGCTTACGCACTTCAGCGGTCGCTTCATCGAGCGCCGCAAGGAGTTGATGAGGGGTTGGTGTGTTCATAACGATCCTCTGACGCTCGTGTTCAATCGATCCGCTCAAGGATAAGCGGCTCGGATACCGGCGGGTGGTCGACGACGCTAAACGCAGCACCTAACCGCTCCACCAATGTAGAATGTGGGGCCCCGGATGCCCCATGTAAGATGGTCGCAACCGACTGACCGCGCTTCACCTCAGTCCCAACGGGTGCATCCACCCGGACGCCGACGATCGGATCGACGGCTTGATCGGACCGCACCCGCCCTGCGCCTAACGCTACCCCACAGAGCCCCACCTCAAGGCCATCGATTTGACCGATAAAGCCATCGGAAGGTGCAAGGATGGGGGTCTCGCCCGTGGGCTCAGGTAACCCGTCAATGCGCCCCCCCTGAGCCGCGACCATACGCTCCCATCGCGCATGGGCCGAGCCATCTTGGAGGGCCGTACGGATCCGTCGTGCGCCCTCGGCGTGGTCGACGCCATGGGCCAGCTCGACCATCGCGCCCCCAAGGGTCTCTACCAGCTCGACGATCGCTTTGGGGCCACCGCCGCGAAGCACATCGACAGACTCTCGCACCTCACATGCGTTACCGACCATCTGCCCGAGCGGCTCCTCCATACGGGTCAGGTAGGCCACGACACGCTTCCCCATCTGCTCGCCCACCGCGACCATGGCCTCTGCCAAGCGACGCGCATCATCGACCGTCTTCATGAAGGCAGCCCGGCCGACCTTCACGTCGAGCACCAAGCCCTCGATGCCCTCAGCGAGCTTCTTAGACATAATGCTGCTCGTAATGAGAGGGATGGACTCCACCGTGGCGGTCACGTCCCTGAGCGCATACAGCCGCTTATCTGCAGGAGCGATATCGGCGGTCTGGCCAATCATCGCGCACCCGACTTCACTCAAGATTTCACGAAAACGCGCGACAGAGATGTCTACCGTGAACCCAGGGATAGACTCCAACTTGTCCAGCGTCCCGCCGGTGTGGCCTAGCCCTCGGCCAGAGACCATCGGCACGATCACATCACACGCCGCGGCGGCCGGGGCGAGCGGGAGCGAGATCTTGTCTCCCACACCACCTGTCGAGTGCTTATCGACGCGACCAGATCCAAGCGCGCTCAAGTCGAGCACGAGCCCACTCCTGAGCATGGCGTCCGTCCAAATACCGGTCTCAGCGGGGGTCATCCCACGAAAGAAGATCGCCATCGCTAAGGCAGACATTTGATAGACCGGTAAGCGGTCTGCGGCGAACTCCGCGATCACCCAGCGGATCTCTTCTTCTGAGAGGACCGCCCCATCCCGCTTCGCAGCGATGACCTCGACTATGCTTCGCACCCGCACCCCTTTCCTGCTGAGAACGCTCCAATGATCGGGTCGAGGTCGACTCCGAGCAAGTAAACGCCTCGCCCCGCTCAGCGGGCGTCGACACACCCTCGCCTTCATGCTACCCACATCGCCATGACCACTGGACGCCTGCTGCGCTACCGCGTCACGGCCCTCAAGCGCCGTATCGCCGGCCCACGCACGATGAGTGGGGCCTTGGTCGTGCTCCTCGCGCTGAGCGCCGTGGCGGCGACCGTGTGGGCTGTCTGGGGCTGGGCGAGCGGCGACGTGGACGCCGGTGATGAGTCCTTCGCGATGCGTATCGGTGACCGCGTCTTTTGGCTCTCTGCGTTGCCCGTGCTGGTCTTCGCCTACACCACCTTCGAGGTCATCTTCCGCGCCCCTGATGGCGCCTTCATCGCGCTCTTGCCAGTGGACGGTCAGGCGCGCTGGATGGATCTCCAGCTCCGAGCCTACACGGTCCACGCCCCCCTGCTCCTCCCCGCATTCACGTACGCAGCTACCATCTTTGAAGCGGGCCAAACCGCCGGGGCGCTGAGGCTGCTGGCCGTCGCCGGGAGCGCTTATGTCGTGGGCATCGCCCTCTGCTCTTGGCTGCACTTAATGGCGGGGCGCACGATGCTCCGTGTGGCGACCCCTCTGAGCCGCTCGCTGGCCGGCGCCGCGATCGATGACGACGCCGCGCTTATCCTCTACGCCCCCGCTGCTGGGCTCGGACTCACTCTCGTCTTGATTGTCTTCCTCGACATCCTCGCGAGTCGAGCGCTCCAACTCGGTGGACAACCCGAGGTCCTGACGGTCACTGTCGCCTTGCTGCTCATGGCGGCTGTTTGGATCGTGCGCCGCGCAGCCGTCGACGCCCGAGGATGCTTGACGCTCGTGATCTCCCGGTTTCAAGAGGTCGACACCCCCCTGCCCTACCGCGACGATGGCATCCCCGAAGAGACCCCGGGGGAGGGCCTTGCCGCGCGTCTATCTCGCTCGACTGCGGCCCTCTTCTTGCGCGACCTGCTCCAACTCAGGCGGCGCCACAGGCTGGACCGGATCCTGCTGTGGCTCTTCGCTGCCCTGGCGCTACGGGCGGGCCTGACGAACGCTGACAACGGTGACGCGCTGCTCAGCGAGCTCCTGACCCTCTACGTGGCATTTGTAGGCCTCTTCTGGACCAACGCGTTTCGACTCCATGGCCAAGAGCTCGGTTCGCCTTGGATGGCGACCACCCTGCCTCTCAAGCGCGCTGCTCAGCGACGCGCGGGCTTACTCATCGACCTCACGATGCCGGGCTGGGCCCTCCTATGGGTCACGCTCGCGACGCTCATCGCCCAACAGTGGCTTCATGCGCCACTCGTGCTGGGGATTGGCGTCATGATCGCCATCATCAGCGCACTGCTTTCGCGGGCTATCGCGACATGGATGGATGGCTACAGCACGGCTGCTGCCATCGCTTGGCGCGCGAGCGTCATCGTTTTGATCGCGCTCGCTCCAGGAGGGACTCCGTGACCGACTCCTCACCACGCCTCGTCGTCGAGGGGCTCCAAAAGTCGTTCCGCAAAACGACCGCGGTGTCGACCGTCTCATTCTCCATCGCGCCCGGAGAGCGCCTCGCGATCATCGGACCTAACGGCGCAGGCAAATCCACGACCGTGAAGATGATCACGGGCCAGATCCTGCCGGACGCCGGCTCAGTGCATGTGGACGGGCACCGCATCGACGCTGAACCACTGCTGGCTAAGACCCTGACGGGCTACGTCCCACAACATCTCCAACTCTATCCCTTCCTCACAGGTCGAGAGGTCCTCGAGTTCGTCGCTGGGGTCCGCGAGATCAGCGAGTCAAAGGCGCGCATCGACGCGCTGCTCGCGCGCTTCGCGCTCACCGATGCACAACATCGCATGACCCGCGAATACAGCGACGGGATGGCTCGGAAGCTCTCCATCGCGTGTGCCATCATAGGGGATCCTGCGCTGCTGGTGCTCGACGAGTCCTTTGCTGGCCTCGATCCACGCGCCGCGGCTGACGTTCGCGCAGTCGTGAACGAACGCTCGGCCTCTGGGGCCGCCGTCCTCTTTGTCTCCCATCAGCTCGACGCCATGGAGCGGCTGTGTAACCGCGTCCTCTTAATCGACGGTGGGCAGGTCGCAGGTACCCTAAGTGAAGCCGAACTCAGCGCGGTGCGTGAGCAACCTGATGGGTTGAACGGCTGGTACCTTGAGCACACTCAAGCGACGGAAGACCTCCCTTAGCGCGCACTCAGGCCCCCGCTTGAGGGCCGCGCACTTAGCTCAATCGACCGCGTAAGAGACTTTGAAAACCCGCGTTCGCTGCTGGCATGGGTAGATCCACAAGCTCACGCAGAGAGAGCAACTCAAGGGCCTCACTCGCGAGCGGTTTGGGCTCAGCGCTCTCTGGGGTCGTCGCGGTCTCATAGAAGAGGATCAAGACGTCACGCTCTGGGTAGCTGTGGTGCGCAAAGGTGATCGGGGTCATTGGCCCCACCGTGACACCCAGCTCCTCCAAAAGCTCCCGTTTTAGTGCATCGTCGGGGGCTTCACCGGCCTCGACGCGTCCCCCCGGGAGTTCCCACTGCCCAGCCAAGTGAACCCCTTCAGGTCGCTTAGTCACGACATAGCGAGGCTCATCTGGGGTGCCCGCCGCGGGGTGACTCACTAGCCCGACGACGACCCACACCGTGTCGCTCAAGACCCACACCCGTAGCGCAAGTAGGACGCTCGAGCTGCTAGGACCTTCTCGACATAGGAGCGGTTCTTCGGCAAGCGGGCTTGCCTCCGCGCGAGGTTGGGCTGCGCAAAGCCAGCGTTATAGCCGCTCAGCGCGTAGACAATATCGTCTTTGTAGTAGCGCAAGAAGCCCTTCAGCACCTTGACTCCGCACGCAATATTCGCCTCGGGCTCTCGCAGATCGCCGCACGCCAACTTGTCACCATTGCGCGGCATCACTTGCATCAGCCCCAACGCACCGACGCGGCTCACCGCCTCTGGTCGAAAGGTCGACTCGACCTTCACGATCCCAACGAGGAGCGCATGATCGATGTTGTTCGCATGGGAGGCCTCCTCCAGGAGCGGCACGACCGCTTCGCAGCGTTTCACTGCGCTGCCCTTCCAACCGTGGCTCTTTGCGGCGTTCGCAGAGGCGCCAATTGGGGCGCGTCGCACCTCTTGAGCAGTGGCGCTACAGCCACTCGCGCCCATCGCAATCCATACGGCCAGGAGAACTCTACACATGGGATGACGATCCACCCGAGCTACCAAATCGGCAAATTCTCTCCCCCTACATCCGACCGACCAGGTTGCCAGCCGCGGGTGAGTCGTTATCCTCCCTACTATGAACGACTCCGAGCACGAGGCGAGCTGGACCGCCGCTCATGCGGCACGTGGAGAGCGCGACTTTGAAGTCGCGCTCAACGCCTTCGAGCGCAGCATCGCTTTAGCTCAACAGGACCACTGGCCCGAGCGAGAGGTCGAGGCGCGGCTCTTCGCGGCCTCCTGTGCGCGGCAAATTGGCCTCAACGAGATCAACGAAGCCCACCTCCACGCAGCCGTCGCGACAGGGCGTCAACGCGGGCTCGCGCACCTGCTCGCCAGGGCCCTTGGGGAGCTCGGGACGCTCGCGGTCCTCAAAGGGCAGACGGGTATGGGCGCCGCTTGGTACCAAGAGGCCCTGGAGATCGCGAAGCGCATCGAAGACCGCCGCACGGCAGCTACCCAGCTCGGCAATCTCGGCCTCCTCGCACTTCAGCGAGGAGACCACGACTCAGCTCGGGCCTTGCTCACCGAGCGGCTCGAGGACGTCTTGAGCCTAGAAGCGGCGAATGAAGCGGCAGACACCTTGATCACCTTGGCCGAGGTCGAGCTCGCGAGTGGTCAGCGTGACGCAGCAGAGAAAGCCCTCCTGAGGGCGCTCTCCCTGCTGCGCGGGAAGAAGACCGCGCGCTCGGTCCGCGGCATGGCCTGCTCCTTCGTCTTGTTAGCGCGCATCGCCCGGGAGCGAGGACAGCCGTCAGAGGCACAGCGGCTCGCCAAGCGCGGCCTACGCGCCGCAGAGGCGTCGGGGGCCAAGAGAGAGGCTGCTCACGCACGTCTGCAGCTTGGCCATATCGCCAACGGGCAAGGAGAGCGCCTTAAAGCCAAGCAACACCTCGGGCGCGCTGCAGAGGATCTGAAGCTCTTGGGGGACGCCCTGCAAGGCTTGGTCGCCGAGGTCGCCCTCGCCGGCCTAGCCGTCGACGAAGGTGCCCTCACGAGCGCACGCCTGACCTACGCCGCTGCTGCGAAGGGCTTTGACCGCTACAACAACCCCAACGCAGCGATCGACGCGACCCTCCTCGTCGCGCAACTCGACGCCAAGATGGGGCGCCTCGCTGATGCAGAGAGCGCCCTCACCGGCGCCTTGGACCGTGCGCAGGGCCTCTCTTACGAGGCTGCGATTGCACGTATCGAGGTGAACCTCTCTAGCATCCAAGGCCTTGGAGGGCGACATGAGGCCTGCGTGACAGGGTGCCTCCAAGGGGCCCGTCGATTCGAAGCCTTGGGTCGCAATGGCGATCAGGCCCTCGCGCTCTTGGCTGCAGGGGAGGCATTGGTGAATTTAGAGCGGCTCGAGGACGCTGACACCATCTTTCAAGAAGCGGAGCATTTGCTCACCGGCATGTCTGACGGACGAGGCGCCCGAGTGCTCGAAGCCTGGCGATGCCGTGTGCGCCTCGCACAACGCGACCTTGAGCGCGACGCAGCGCTCCTCGACGGCCTCTGTGATGCCATGGAGCAGGCCGGAGACTTGACCGTGGCCATGGAGCATCGTCTGAGCCTCGCCACCCGGCCTGATGCCGCTGAGAGCCGCGCTGAGAGCCTCATGACACACGCCAAAGGCATCGGCCTGTGGCCTATCGCGACCGCTGCCGAGGCGTGGCTCGTAGCGCGCTCCGGAGAAGCTCCAGAGGCCCTGGCACAAGACGCTGAGGACCGAGGCTACATTCGCCTCTCCGCGCGTATCCGAGCGTATCCTCTGGGTGTACGATCACCCGAAGGTGATGGGGCGACCTAGAAGGTGAAGCCCATCCCGACGCCGGAGCCATTGCCCGGCAGCATCGTCGGACCGACGTACTGCAGCTTCAACTGAGGCGCTTCATAAGAGGCCGCGCCCCCCGAATCACCGCTGTCCATCAAGAGGAAGGCGAGGACAGAGCCCACGGCTGCGGCGCCCGCGACGACGCCCATCGCGGTCGCGATCGTCGAGCTTGTGTTGCCCGCCTCGGCTTGCTGGTAAAGCTCGGACTCTGCATTTGTGCATGCCCATGGTTTGTTTGGTGCGGTGCACCCTGCGTCCACCCAGGCTTGGTTGGCGGATTGATAGTCGAGCATCATCACGATGCCGACCACACCGGATACAGCTGCAGTGCCCGCGAGGGTCCACCCCACCCAATTCGTGTACCACGGGCCGGCGGAGCCGCTGCTGCTCGCCCCTGTCCATCCACTGATGAACTGCGCCAGCTGAACGACCCGGTTGTTGCTGATCACGTTCGCCTTTGTCACGAGCGACTGCTCCTTAGACACGGTGCTCGTCGCCACCTCGATCAAGTGCCCCTCGATGTGGACCTCACCGTCTCGCTCGACCAACCCCGTGACGAGGACATAGTCGACGCTCAGCATCTTTCCGATTCGACCCGCGAAGTCACCGATCCGCTGGTCGAGTGTCGCTGTGTCGGGGAAGACCAACCCAAAGCGCTCACCGTCAAAGGCCGTCGCTGTCTCGAAGTCGATGTCGATGTCGATGGACGTCGGTGCCTCTGTCGAGAGCTCTAGCTTGTGAACCAGAGACTCGCGGCCGTCCTTCCGTGCGATGACCGTGACAGGACCGGGGTAAAGCCCCTCGTAGGTCGCCGGCGAGGGGGCCTCTTGAACCTGACCGTTGATCAAGATCTCGGCCCCGGCGGGCTCGGTACGCACGCTCAGTACGGCGGTCCGCTGCTCGCTCAGCTGACGGTAGGTCTCGCGGTAGAGCGCCACAATGTTCGGGTGGTACTCATCGTCCGTCACCTTCTCCTCATCTCCGAAGACGCGGATGATCTCGGCCATGATCTGCTGAGCCTTATCTCGATTCTTGTTGTCGAAGTGCGAGCGCGCGAGGAGCATCTGCGTCAAGAAGAGGTCTTTGCGGATCTTCTTATTCAGGGAGAGCTGATCCATGATCATGATCAGGTCCGACTTGGCGCGCCCCAAGACCTCAATCGCCTTACGAGGGTTCTCGTAGACGAGCTGGTCACCTTGCTTGAGCGCCTGCTCGATCTGCTTGAGCTTGTCCTCCGTGTCGCGGCGCCCAGAGGACGTGACGGACTTTGAGACCTGACTCGCAGTGTCCGATCGGCTCAACACCGCGAACTTGCCCATCTCGGAGATGGACTCGGTCACACGCAGGGCGTAGTCGGGTGTCTTCGCGTACTCCCCATCGCCGACATAAAGTTCAAGGACCGCGAGCGAGGACTCCAGCCCTTCGTCAGCATGAACCGTAGGCGCCATCAGAGACGCCACACCGATCATCAACATGCTCGACATCGCAGCAGGATTTATCGTCATAAGTCGAAGGCGCATGAGGCCCTCCTCAAGGTCAGGATTTGGCGCACTCACGGTGCGAGAGCGCGCGCCCATGTTATTCCTCGGTCGAGTCGTGTCAAACGATCGCCAGAACGCAAAGGAGCCCCAGCCAAAACGACCGGGGCTCCTTGTATTTGGTGGCTGCGGGCAGACTTGAACTGCCGACCTAACGATTATGAGTCGTTCGCTCTAACCAACTGAGCTACGCAGCCTCAGCGCGTGGGCAACTAGCAGCCCGCTACGCCCCCGTCAAGCGATCGTCTCTCTTGAGGCCCTGACTGGACGGCACAGGGCCTATGCCTCATCCCATCGGGACTGCAAGCGATCGCGTGTCGTTTGCGCAACAAGATCAGCGCACTGCTGTTCGAGTGCGCCCATCTCCTGCCGCAATCTCCAGTAGTGCTCGACCAGTGTGGGGAGATAGAGCCCCCCAACGAAGTACTTTGGCGGTGTGTAGCTGACGTGATCTGCCTTGAACCCAAACGTCTCCAAGAGACCGTGGACGTCGCTCGCCACGCTTTGAAGCGCCTCCCAGACGCCGCTCGCATCTTGGAGTGAGCGCTCTTCAGCTGTGACGCTAGCGCCCGAGAGCCACGTGCTGGGCTCATTAAGGCCCCCCTCCACGCGGCTGGCGGCCGCGCGACCGACCTCGGCAGCCTGCCCTTTGAGGCGGGCGACGCCCGCATCGTCTAGCGCATCCGCCTGCTCGGATTGGGTCAGGAACGCCTGTTTACATGCCTTGGGCACGAACGCAGCCACATCGGCAACGAGCACTGTCCGAATCTGCTCAGTGACCTGAGCAAACCGCTGCTGCGATAGCTCCAACTGCCCTTCCAGTTCTTCGGTTGTGATCTCCCCCATGGCGCCCTCCTCACTGCGTCGTTGACGACGTTATTACACCGCACCGAAGGCCCCCGGCAACCGGCTCGGTCCGTCTAAAAGGCCTGCCCCACACCGAAGACCGTCGAAAAGCCCGGCCCGGAGGTCGCGCCAAGATGACCGGCATCAATGACCGGCAACGCCACATCTAAGAGGAAGACCATGGGATACACCCCTCCCACCAAGTAATGAAACCGCAGTCCGTAGCCAGCTCCCAGGTACACAGACGCCGCCTCTCCAAAGGCTTCAAAGGAGTCAGACAAGAGCGCGGCGTCGACAAACGCAACGCCATCGATCGCTCGCACCCAAAAGAGCCGCATCACGTTCCAGGAGAAGTCCCCCGTGAAGCGGTGCCGCCACTCGGCGCGCGCGAGGATGCGGTGTCGGCCAGTCCGGGCGTAGGTCCCAAAGGCGCGCACAACGCCGACGCCTCCGATCGGGAGGCTCTGCGTCGTCGGGAGCTCCCCAAAGAGGCTCGTGTAGCGCACATGCCCCGCCAAAACATGGCTCGGGCTGGCCTCAACGACTCCAGTCAGGCGCCCATCGACGAACGCTGTGATGGTCAAATCATCCGCTTGGTAGAGCATTGAAGGACCGCCACTCACCCCCCAGCTGTAGCCGTTCCGAGGATCGGTCAGGCTCTCGAAGGTGGTCTCCGAGACCGAAGCCGATGCCCGGACCACCAACCCATCGGGCTGGTCATCGACCGCCTTGATCCAAGAGGCCCCTATCCCTCCTCCGACGTGAAAACGGTGCAAGTTCGCCAAGATGAGTTCGCCAAATCCGTGGAGGTAGCTGCCGCCCACCCCAAGACTTCGCTCCACATTGCTTGCGACGAGCATCACGAGGTGCTCCGGCTCTTGGGCGGCCTTTAAGGACGTAATCAAGCTCAAGTCGAGGTGCCCCGAGGCGCTGTTGATGGTCCCGTACACCCCGTCGAGCCGATAGCGCCAGCGACTGAAATTCCGGTTATCACGGCGGGCGTCGCGCTGCGCCTCATCAGTCCGCTCGATCAGTCGTCCCCTTGGGTCGATCTCGACCTTGGGGGCGGCCATGCGGCTTAGCACTCTGATGCGCACATCCTGACGCGCTTCACTCATCTCGAAGACATAGTCGACACGGGTGGCCCCCTCGCCGACGCGTACCGCCACCAGCTCACTGAAGTCCTCAACGTCGCCGTCACGAAGGACCTCGATCTCCACGAAATCACCTGCATCGTCGGTGCCCGACGAGACGGCCCCCACGCGATAGTTCAGGCGAGGCGGGCCGTGCGCCCATCGAGCCAAGTAGGTCATCATGTCGTCCGTCGACTCTTCGGCGAGCGCTCCCTTTAAATCGTGGTCACCAGCCGCAAGGCGCCGCACGACACGTTCGACAGCAGGTAGCCCTAAACGATCGCGCAGCTTCGCGAGCCAAAGGCGCCCTGTCGGCCGTCGATGGCTGAAGAGCGTGAAGCGATCTCGGTAATGATCGGTGTCATCCACGGCGACGAAGTACGTCGAGATGAATGGCACCTGTGGGGCCGCCATCGTGTCGTCGATAGCAGCCATGAAGCTGCCCTCGTCCAACACGTCCATCCCTGACTCTCGCTTACCGTACTGATAAATCTCCCAGCCCTGCGCCAGCGCCACGGCGACCATGTCGACCACCTGAGCCCGCCGGCGCCACTCGGTGATCCGCAGTCGTTTACTCAACACCAACCCAAAGAGCGCGCGGCTGAGCGCGACGCGATGAAATTTGTGCGCACGTTCCACTGGGATCACCTCAAACGCGCGGTCACTGACCCACACCATGCCCGGCGCAGAGAGGGCCACATCCCGCCGTAATGGCGCCTCGACGATCGTGACCTCTTGAGGTCCACCCCGACCGATTTGACCCAACAGCCAAGACATACTGTACGCCATCGACGCGAGGACCTGCCCTTGCGTGTCGACGCACCCGAAGTCCACTAACGCGCTGTCGGATGCCTTGTGGCACCGCGTGCGCCGATGAAAGAGGCGGTACCGGACCCCTTCATGCTCAAAGCGCGAGACACTGCCGCCCACGATCACGGAGACGCTGATGCGCTCTGCGATACCAGTCAAAGCAGGCGAGACCTTCCGCGAAGTCAGTGCCTGTGCCTGACCGTTGACGATGAGGTCAGCGGCCTCGCCTCCCTGCCACGCCAAGGTGAGCCTCCATCGCACGCGCTCCGGCGGCGCGTGGGGATGAAACCCCTCTTCGGTGAGGGGGGGCGGCCTTGGGACGGCACCACCATCGAGCACAAGCTGCCCCCCTGTGCGACCAAACGGTCCATAGCGCTGAGGGACGATGGTCTCGAAGCCCACCCGCAAGGTGATGCTCTCTCCGGGCGGAAGCGGCTCAGCCAAGCGCACGTCCACGACCTCCGGCGAGCGCCTCTCGGTCGCTAAGTTCGCGTGTCCGTCGCTCGAAATATCAAGCAGCGTCATCGCACCAGGCTCGAAGCCTCTCGGGAACATATTCGGTCCCTCAACTTCGGGCATACCTTCAGGCGGCATCGCGAGGCGCTCGGGGAACGTCCACAGCGGGACGCGCAGCATCGGGTCCGCCGTGACGTTACGCACGGTGACATCAACATACCCACCGAGCCTGGCCAATTCGGCTCCGAGTCGCGCCCTCACATCCAAGGTCACGGCGGGCTCGGCAGCCAGGCTGACGGGGGCCCCACCCAGGAGAAGTATCAAAGAAGATGCCACGAGTGCGCTGCTGAAGAGTCGGCTCAAAGGCTTCCCACGAGGACGCAGCGTGTCACCTCCCCCACGCCCCAGTGTTGACTTATCGCGGGCGTCAGCTACGCTCATTGTGAGCGCATTCAGCGACTTAGAAGCGGTTAGCAGAGCGTCGATACGCGACACCTCGTGCACGACCGGGCGTTGATATTCGGGGGGTGAGAGTTGATGGTGTTCAACCGCCGTGAGGGTGGCTTTACGTTGATGGAATTGATGGTCGTGGTGGTCATCGTCTCCATCTTAGCTGTCGTCGCAGTCACATCGTACACCCGCTACAAGCGAAGTGCCCGCCGAGGCGAGGGTGTCGCTTCGATTAACGACATTCGTATCAAGCAGGAGACGTTCTTTAGCGTCTACCAACGCTACGAAGACTCGACAGGCGGATTCAACGAAGACGTCTTCGATGGATCGCTGCAGAACAGCGCCGCGCTTGCGGGATACTACGAGTGGACCGCTCCCCAGTGCCCCAACGCCGCGCTCGCTTGGTGTAACTTAGGTTGGTCGCCCCCTCTGCACACTGTCGGGGGCTCGTCCAACATGATGCACTTTCAGTTCCAAACGATGGGGTGGCGCCCTGGTGCAGCCGCACCATCGTCAATCAACAACCCGCAGAGTCGCTGGGTCCATGCCCGAGCCCGTGGGCTACCTCAATCCGATGGGAACGCCCACTGCGTCGATCTCACCGTGACGAACGAAGCCTCCGATGTCCTCGTGATGACCGAGCAGCCGTGTAATTAAGGAGCGGGTGCAGCGTAGAGACTGACGCTACTCCAGCGTAAGTACGCCTCGCTACTTCTTCTTCGCGGCCTTCTTGGGAGCTGCCTTCTTAGCGGCGGCCTTCTTGGGAGCTGCCTTCTTGGCGGCGGCCTTCTTGGGAGCTGCCTTCTTGGCGGCGGCCTTCTCCGGGGCCTTCTCCTTAGCGGCGGCCTTCTTCGGGGCCTTCTCCTTAGCGGCGGCCTT
>JBMYRH010000004.1:235813-357198 GCA_049602155.1 Myxococcota bacterium
GGCGGCGGCCTTCTTCGGGGCCTTCTCCTTAGCGGCGGCCTTCTTCGGGGCCTTCTTCTTCTCAGCCGCGTCGACCGTCGCTTCTTCAGCGCCGTCGGAGCCCTCGGCTCCCTCGGCGCCTTCTTCGAGCTCCTCGGAGTCGAAGTCGTCCGGCTGCTCATCGTCATCGGCAGCGAAATCGATCCCCTCGGCGTCGAGGTCAGCGAGCTCATCGACGTCATCGTCTAGCTCGTCTTCCCCCTCTGCTATCGCCTCCGCGATCTCTTCCTCAGGGCTCGCTGGAGTCGCGGCGGCGCCAACGCTCGCGGCCTCGAGCCCCTCATTCTCGAAGATGTCATCGTCCAACTCAAAGTCGACGTCGCCCTCGATCTCGATATCCAGATCGTCGTCGTCATCCAGGTGTGTGGCGTCGACCTTGGCCTTCGCGCGCAGCCGATCCGCGATGCGACGACGGCGTTCGTCAGGGGTCACCACTGGGCGACGTCGTGTCGACGCGTCCTCCGCACCTTTGCTCTCTGCATCGACCGCTTGGCGGACGATCATGCTGTCCAGCGAGACAACCAATTCAAGGTCGGCCTCAAGCTCCAAACCGGCTTGCTCCACGTGCTTCACGTGAAGAAAGAAGCGCTTGGACTTTGGCACCTTGCGTCCTCCAGGGCAGGTCACAACGATGTTCCCTGGCTCAACCTCGAGGTGGTACGTGTCCTCCTCGCCGATAAACTCACGGAATTGCTGAACCTCGAAACGTCCATCACGCCGCGGCTTGGCACGAAATCGTGTCGTCGGCGGGTTGCTCTCAAGTGTGTAGTAGCGGCACTCCGCAGCTTGCGAACACCCGTGGAGCGGCTCATCAGATGCTCCAAACGGCTGGCAGGACGTCAGGTTCTCCCACGTACCGAAGCACGAGTAGGCTGCAGACGCCCCGGGTTCCAGAACGATGGGCTGAAAGCGATCGGATTCAACCTCGACTGTCACACGGACCTCCTGACGTCGCCGAAAAGACGCGGACAGTTACCCGATGACTGAGTTAGACGCAAGCCCTTCGCACTTCGTAGTCGGGCTTCGAGCACCTCAAAGCGTGGGAGACGTCGCCTCACTTGGTGCGTCATCAACCTCACACAGGGCCTCTGCCGCGACCTGGAACCTCACCAAGGCTGCGTGCGCAGAAGGCGCCTCTGACTCCGCCCCCTCCCCTTCAAGGTCGACCCGAACAAAGCCAGGTACGATCAGCCATGAGTGATCCGACTGAGGCGCCATCCCGATACCGAAAGCGCCCACTTCCCAGCCGTCTCCATTCGGCAAGTCGAGGCTCCGCTCAGCGTTGAGGCTGACAGAGCCATCTTGAGCCACGTCGAAATTGATGGCCCGGCTCGGTAAGCACGCCCCGGTCCCTCCGCACGGCCCACCGGCACTAAAGCCAAAGGCTTGGAACCCTCCAACGAACCAGAATGAGCCATCTGCTAAGGGCACGAGTGACGCCCCCGCGCGCTGAAGTTGTCCGGCCTCCTCAGCAAAATCGAGCGGTGAGGTGGTCACCGATTGTGACGCCGTATCCACGCTGACCAATAGCCCGTGCGCGCCATTGACCGCCAGCTCGTGATTGCCCGCGGCGTCGATCGTCGCCCCACCTAGGACGACAAAGCGATGCACTGCGTCCGTGGAGTCCAGGTGATGTCCTGCCGCAAACATCGTGTTCGCGACGTCCTCAACTGCGCTCAGCTCCCATGCGGTTCCGGCATCGCCGTCAAGCCATACGCCGCGCGCCGCAGACGGGTCTGCGACCGCACCGCCCCACACCAGGGCCTGAGAGCCCACGCTCATCACAGTGGCCCCGTATCGCTCCGAGCCCAACGAGAGGCGCCCGGCCTCGATCGCAGTGTCCTCAGGCGCCCCCGACGGGACAACCCAAGCATCCTGACTATATCCGCCTCCATCGTTCACGCCCCCCACGACAAGCGCTCGGCCATCGGCTAAACCGACGACCGAGGCCATCGCTGGGAAGCGCGTCGCGCTAGTCATCACGGAGGCACCCGCCACGGTGTCGTAGATCTCGATCCCCGCGACGGGGCCTTGAACGGCAGCGAAATTGGGTTGATCCAAGGCCGCTGTGCGCACCCGAGTCACGCCACCCACCAAACGAACGCGACCATCCCCGAGGGGCTGGGCCAGCGCCCCAGCGCGAGGTTCCGACAGCGCGCCCGACTGCGAGAACTGACTCGCCACACGATCATAGAACTCAACGGTCGAGCCCGCGGTCAGGCTCTTCTCTGAGCCGCTGCCCGCCGTCATCGACTCAAAGCCACCGAACACCCAGGTTTGCTCACCAACCGTGGCGAGCGAGGCGTGTGCGTGACCCTCGCTTGGATCCGCACTCGTGGCATCAGCGTCTGTACATCGCCCCGTCCGCGCGAGCGTGTCACGGGGGGTCAGCAAAATATTCACGTTCGCCTCAAGGCCCGCCTCTGGGAGATCGAAGGGCTCGGAGACCCCAGCCCACGTCGCGATCCCGTCCTCTGTGCACCCGACGACCTCAACCTGAAGGCCAACATTCGGCGGGATCTCGGGGACGACCGCCTGCCCTTCCCCGTTGAGCTGCGTGAACGTCTCTACGATCGGGGCCTGCAGGTCACCACCAGTGACGCGCAAGATCACCGTCTTAGCGCCGTCTGGGAAGTCCGACGAGCCATTCTGAAGCTCTGCTCCGGTCGCCGGATCACTGCACAAGCCGAGCGTGGCGGTGGTCAAAGTGAGTTCACCGGCGGCGCCGGAAGGGGCCTCGGCATCACAGCCACTCGCGATGATCGCGAGCGCGGCAAACCAAGAGAGTATGGGGGCGTAGGTCTTCATGGCGCCGATCGTGCCTTCAGGTCCTGAGTCGGTCAAGGTGGCTCACGAGCGTTGCGAGGCATGGGAGTGCGCTGTTATGAGTGCACCATGTCGGAGCCCCACATGAGTACGCCGGAGTCCTACGCTGCCCACCCAGCTGCGCAGACACCGATGATGCAGCAGTACCTCGCTGCAAAAACCGAACACCGGGACGCGATCGTGCTGTTCCGCATGGGCGACTTCTACGAGACGTTCTTCGACGATGCAGTCGACTGTGCACGCCTGCTTGAGCTCACGCTCACGAGCCGAAATAAGAAGGACGCAGACCCTATCCCGATGGCAGGCGTCCCCCACCATGCCCTGTGGAGCTATGTCCCTCGATTGCTCAATGCCGGTCGCCGCGTCGCGGTCTGCGAGCAGGTCGAAGATCCCAGGACCGCCAAAGGCATCGTGCGGCGAGAGGTCGTCCAAGTCATCACCCCCGGAGTCGTCTTCGATCCCCGATCGCTCGATGGGCCACAAAACAACTTCCTCGCCTCAGTCGCTCGTGACGCGAACGGTGCGGTCGGTGTCGGCTGGATTGACGTCTCAACCGGTGAGCGTCGGGGCGCCGACGTCGCTGATATGCGCTTGGCGCTCGATGAGCTCGGCCGCGTCGAGCCTACCGAGATCGTCGTTGCCGCGGACGATGCGGACCTCCAACAGCTGCTCACGACCGCACTCCCTGGCGTACTGCTGAGTCCACTCCACAGCGAGCCCCGTGCCTCGGATGGGGGGCTCGGCGCCGCCATGGCGCTCCTTGAAGGGTACTTAGCGCGTACACGGCTTGACCGCAGGCTTCCCCTTCGTCCGTTGGAGGCTCAGGACCTCGAAGATAAAGTCCGACTCGGCCACGCAACCATTCGAAATCTCGAGCTCCTGCGGACCTTAGGGGACGGGAAACGACGCGGGTCGTTGCTCGGAATGCTGGACCTGACCCGGACGGCAATGGGGGGACGGCGCCTCAAGCAATGGCTCCTCTATCCGTTGCTGGATCCAGGGGCGATCTCCCAGCGCCTCGACCGAGTGCAAGCCTTTGTGGACGATCCGATCACGCGCACGACCGTCCGATCAGAGCTCGACGCCGTGCACGATCTCGAGCGGCTCGTGACGCGCGCCGCAGCTGGGACAGCGACCCCGCGTGATCTCGTCGCATTGGCCAACTCACTCGACCGAATCGGCCCACTGCGTGAGCTCCTCACTCGCTCGGGCTCCACACTGTTGAGTGAACTCGCAGCCACCCTCGACCCGATGGACGCGCTGGTCGGGAAGATCCGCGGCGCCCTCGTCGACGAGCCCCCACCCGCCATGAAGGACGGCGGGGTCATCCGAGAAGGCCACCACCCCGAGCTCGACACGCTGATCGGCATCACACGAGACGGCAAAGCCTGGTTCGCTCAATATGCGGAGACCCTCAAAGCCGAGACCGGCATCTCCAGCCTGAAGATCCGCTTCAACAACGTCTTCGGCTACTTCATTGAGGTGACCAAAGCGAACCTTGAGCACGTCCCAGACACGTGGCTCCGCAAGCAAACCCTGGCCAACGCCGAGCGATACTACACACCTGCCCTTAAAGAGCGCGAAGAGGCTGTCCTAGGGGCACATGACCGTCGGATCGCTCTTGAGACAGAGCTCTTCGAAGCGCTGCGCCTAGAGATCGCGAGCTTCGCCACCCCGATCCAATCGACCGCGACCTCTGTGGCCGACCTCGACGTGTTGGCGTCCTTAGCAGAGCTCGCTCAACGTCACGGTTACGTGCGCCCCATCGTCGATGATGGCCCCATCTTGAAGATCGAGGCCGGTCGCCATCCGGTGATTGAGACCCTCGTAGCCGCCGGGGAATTTGTCCCTAACGACACCATCTTGGACGCGGACGGGGAGCGCATCCTCGTCATCACCGGTCCCAACATGGCGGGTAAATCCACGGTGATGCGGCAGGTCGCGTTAATCGTCCTGATGGCGCAGATGGGGAGCTTCGTCCCGGCGGCGTCCGCCCACATCGGCATCGTAGACAAGATCTTCACGCGGGTCGGGGCATCGGACAACCTCTCAAAGGGCCTCTCGACGTTCATGGTCGAGATGACCGAGGCGGCCGAGATCCTCAAGGAAGCGACCCGCAGAAGCCTCGTCATTTTGGATGAGATCGGCCGAGGAACCTCCACCTACGACGGCGTCTCGATCGCTTGGGCCGTGGCTGAATTCTTACACGATGAGGTCGGCGCCCGGACCCTCTTCGCGACCCACTATCACGAGCTCACCGAGCTCTCGGCCACCCGCGAGGGTGTCGTGAACTTGGCCGTCGCAGTGAAGCAGTTCAACGACGAGATCGTCTTCCTCCGCCACCTAGTGCCTGGGGGTACAAGCCGCAGCTATGGCATCCAGGTCGCGCGCCTCGCTGGTGTGCCCAAACCGGTGATTGGGCGGGCCAAAGCGATCCTCAAGACGCTCGAGGCGACAGCCCTCGGCCACGATGGCCGTTCACGCCTCGCAGCTGCCCCTAAGGGCCCGTGGCAAATGAACCTCTTCGGTGGCCCTGCGGCGCCCAGTGAGGTCGAGAGTCGCCTCTCGGAGATCGATCCCGACGAGCTCACCCCGAGGAAGGCCCTCGAGCTCATCTACGAATTGGCGGCGCTGATGCCGGAACCTGACGACGGTGGTTGACCGACTCCTGACGGCCCCCTTCCTCTTTGTCACTCTCGCTCATCTGCTTCAGGCCCTCGGCTACGCGTCGATGCTACTCCTGCCGCTCTACCTCGTGCACTTGGGCGCAAGCCGCACGGTCATCGGAGCCGTCATGGGCTCCGCTGCGATCGGTGGCCTCGCCTTGCGTCCTCTCGTCGGCTGGGCCCTTGACCGTCTCGGGCGCAAGCCGACCATCATCGCTGGGACCCTTATCACCACGGCCGGGATGGCGTTGCTCTGGTTCGTCACCGAGCTCGGCTGGATGGTGTACGTCGTGCGGGTCACGGTGGGGATCGGGACAGGCGCCCTCTTTACCGCTTACTTCACCCTCGCCGCCGATATCGTCCCAGCGTCACGCCGCACCGAGGGCATCGCGCTCTTCGGGGTCACTGGGCTCATCCCTCTCGTCGTGAACCCCCTGGCTGGCGAGCTCGGTGTCGCCGGCGCCGACTTGAGGTGGTTCTTACCGCTCATGGGGCTCCTCGTGCTCTCGTCCCTCCTGGCCCTCGCGGGCGTCCCCGAGTCCAAACGCACGCCTCCCTCCGAGCCGCTGCGCCTTCGACAAATCCTAGCGATGCTGACGGCGCGTCCGCTCATCCCTGTCTGGGTCGCGACCACGATCTTCTCGAGCCTCGTGGCCGTCGCCATGGCCTTCGCAGCTGTCACCGCAGAGGCTCGAGGTCTGAGTCGCCCCGCGCTCTTGTGGGCAACGTATGCAGGTGGTGCCGCCTTTATCCGCCTTTTTGGTGCGCGTCTGCCCGACCGTCTCGGGACCCACAACCTTGTCGCCCCCGCCCTCGCCTCTTACGCGGCAGGTATGCTCTTCTTGGCGAGCGCCGACGACAACGCAGGGTTCCTGCTCGGCGGCTTACTCTGCGGTGCAGGGCATGGATACTGCTTCCCCGTCTTGACCAGTCAGGTCGTCACTCGGACCCCAGAGCACGTCCGAGGTGGTGCCCTCGCGCTCTTCACAGGCCTGTGGGACTTGACCTACCTCTTGCTGCCGCCAGCGCTCGGCGCAATGGGCGACTCCCATGGCGATGCCCTGATCTTCTTCGTCTCGGCATCAGGGGCCGCGCTTGGCCTCGTAGTTTGGCTCATCCTCGAGAGCCAATGGGGGGCAGCCCCCACGCCACCCTCGCCTCAAAAACGATAACCAAGGCCCGCAGATAAACCAGCCTCTCCGATGGGGAGCCCCCAATCCACGAAGAGATCGACTCCGTAGAAGCTCAAAGACGAGCCGATCGCGACTTGAAAGTGATGGAGATCCGACCCAACGCGGTCCTCCCCTCCGTCACGCCAAAACACGGGCCCCCCAAAGACACGAAAGGCGACGTAGGGCACCCAGAGGTCAGCGACTCTCCAGCCGGTCGTCGCTCCCAAGCGCACATCGACCGCGGTCCATGACTGCCGCAGTCCGTCATCCTCTCGCAGGCCACCGAACGAGGCGCTGACGTTCAGTGAACTCTCGATGAAGGGCAGCCAACCGTCCGCCTCCATCAACACGACACCGGTCTGTAAGGTCGCCACAACACCAGGTTCAAAGGTCAGGAGGCGCTCGGCGCTCTCCAGGCTCCCTCCCAGAGAAGCCCCGACTGCACCGGCTACATACCATCCCCCTTTGAACGCATAGCCCAAGCGCGCACTTATCCAGTGTTGATGGACCTCCATGTCGAGCTGCTTATCGAAGCGGAGTGCTGCCGTAAACTGGCCATAAGAGACCGAGACGCTCCAAGGCGTGGTGGTGACGGCGGCGCCATCTTCGCCTTGAGCTGAATCGTTGCCTAACCCCGCCGGACCGGCGGGTACGCCGCACCCTCAGGCATGCGCCGGCGTCGCTGACGCGACGACAAAGAAGCCCGACATCAAGAGCACCAGAGCGACGGCCAGGTTGACGGAGGTCATGCGTGTCATAGGGAGAGCCTACCGCACCTCGTGCCCCTCGCCACGCACGCTGACGATTCCTTGTATCGCTTTGTGGCCCGAATCGGTCGACAGCAGGATACTGCCGGGGTGGACACCTCCCTCGCCGACACCATTGACGCGTTCTTGCTGCACCTCCAGCTTGAGCGCGGCCTTAGCGAACACACCATCTCCAGCTACGCCCGAGACTTGGTGCGGCTCACCGAATACCTCCCAGAGGACCGACGCGCAGACACCCTCACGCGACACGATGTCGAGGGATACATCGGTTGGCTTCGGGACACACGGGAGCTCTCCGCGCGCTCAGCAGCCCGAGCCCTGAGCGCAGTTCGCACGTACTGTCGCTTCTTGATGCGGGAGAAGCTCCGCGCAGATGATCCAAGCGACCTCGTCCCGTCCCCCCGGCTGGGCCGACCGCTGCCAGTCGTCTTGAGCCCCCAAGAGGCCGTCGCATTGACCGACGCACCGAGCGCCACCGATCCCCGAGGGGTGCGCGACTCCGCGATGTTCGAGCTCCTCTACGGTACCGGGCTCCGAGTCAGCGAACTCATCAGCCTGAAGCTCGGGGATGTCGACCTCAACCGAGGGGTCGTCCGGTGCACGGGTAAGGGGTCCAAGACACGCCTTGTCCCCGTCGGCGAATTCGCGGTTCGTCGCATTGAGCGCTACGTGGCCACAGCGAGACCGGAGCTCATCGAGCGTGCCACGAAGCGCGGACTTCGCCGGCTACCACAAGCCCTCTTTGTGAGCGCGCGCGGCAAAGGGCTGACACGGCAAGCGGTTTGGAAGAACATCAAACGCTATGCAGCCATCCTGGGGATTGAGCGCCCGGTATCGCCCCACAAGCTTCGTCACAGCTTCGCCACGCACCTTCTGGAAGGTGGAGCGGACCTACGCGCGGTGCAAGCCATGCTCGGTCACTCGGACTTGGCCACCACGCAGATCTACACCCATGTCTCGCAATCAGCGCTCAAGCGCGCCTACGATGGCGCCCACCCGCTGGCGCGCAACAAGACGACGCCCTAAGGTACGGCCCTATGACCCCTGATATGATGGTTCAGCTCGTGACAGTGCTGGTGCCGCTGATCCTCAGCCTCACCGTGCACGAGTATGCCCACGCGGCGATGGCAAAGGCCTTAGGCGACGACACAGCGGAGCGCCAAGGTCGGTTCACACTGGACCCGATGAGTCATATCGACCCCATCGGGAGCCTCGCCCTCCCCGCCTTGCTCGTGCTCATGAACACAGGGTTCTGGTTCGGTTGGGCCAAGCCCGTCCCCTACGACCCGCTGCGGTTCTCCTCAAAGATCCGCATGAAACACGGTGTCCTCCTTGTGGCCGCCGCTGGCCCGTTGAGCAACCTCTTGCTGGCCGTGCTCTCCGCCGCGCTGCTCTCCGCCTTCCCTGAGAACGAAGCGGCTCGCGCCTTCCTCGGCACATGCGTCCTCTTGAATGTGCTGCTCTTCCTGTTCAACCTCCTGCCGATCCCGCCGCTAGATGGCAGTAAGGTCGCTTATGGGCTCATCCCCGACCGATGGAACGGTGTGCTGAGCTTCTTCCGCTCCAAGCCCTACATCGCCCCTATGGCGTTCATGATGGTCTTCCTAGTCGGGGGCCGCTTGATTGGCCCCCCCATGATGGCGATCACCGAGTTCCTTATCAGCCTCTTTGGAGCCTAACCTATGGCGCGCAACTCACCTGATGGCATCCGACTGCAGAAGCGCATGGCCCAGCTCGGAATCGCGTCAAGGCGGCAAAGCGAGCAGATCATCGTCGCCGGTCGTGTGGCGGTTAATGGGCGTGTCGTCACAGAGCTCGGAACGAGGGTTCAAGCCAGCGATCGTATCGCCGTCGATGGCAAAACAATCGAGCCGCTCGACCGCGCCCTTGTCCTGCTCATGAACAAGCCTCCTGGGCTCATTTGTACTCGGAGCGAGGATCCCGACGCGCGTACGATCTACGACCTGCTACCAGACGACATCCCGTTCGTCTCCTACGTAGGAAGGCTCGACGTCGCGACAGAGGGAGCACTCATCCTGACAACCGACGGAGAGCTCGCGCGCGGGCTCACTCACCCCGATCAAGCCGTCCCCCGGGTATACCAAGTCAAGGTCCGGGGACGCGTCACAAAGCACACCCTCCAGACGTTGTGTGAAGGTGTCCCCCTCGACGATCGCCCGACGCGCCCCGTGGAGGCCGAGCGGATGTCTCACGGCGAACGACACGACCGCCTACAACTCACATTGTTCGAGGGACGTAACCGCCACGTTCGCCGAATCATGGAGGCCGTCGGGCACCCGGTCATGAAGCTGAGGCGGCTCTCCTTCGGTGGCATCAGCGTCGATGGCCTACCGCTCGGGCGCTGGAGATACTTGGAGCCCTCCGAAGTGAACCTCCTTCGCGCCTTCACGCGCCGCTAGGTTCGTCCGGGATCGCGCATAAGATTACGCACCACCACCCGGTGCGTATTTTTTTTCGCACCCCGCGCAAAGCCCTAACCCTCTGGAATGAAAGGGATCCCTTGTTCCGCGGCCGTTGTGCTCTGAACTTTCCGGGAACAAACACTTGAACCCGAGAGGTTGGGATACGTACATTTTAAAAGGGGGTGCGGACCTTCGCTCCCCTCACAAAGGCCGTGTGCGCAACAGATTACGCACCGCCAGGGACTAGATGCTATGAAGATTGCAGTCATAAGTGACCTACACCTCGGACGTGGCGACGCAGCTGATCGGTTCGGACATGACGACGCGGAGTTCCTCCGCTTCTTGGACTTCCTAGAGCGTGACTTCGAGCGAATCGTACTCCTCGGAGACATCTACGAGACCCTCACCTCGCCACGGCCCCTCGCCCAGGTCGAAGAGCTGAATGCGGCGAAAGCCGCTCACCCGGAGATCGCGGCACGGTTCGCGACCGAGCCGTACCGATACATCCATGGCAACCACGACTTGGTGGCTGGGCACATCGACGCCGCACCTAGCGCACTGGAGTTGACCGTCGATGGGACCAAGCTGCTCTTCACCCATGGACACCATCATGACTGGATGATTCGGAGGCTCAGGTGGCTTAGTGAGGCCGGCGTATGGGCCGGCGGTTGGCTGCTGCGGATGGGCGTTGAGTCCGTGATTCGCTTCTTCGACCGAATGGACAACGTCCTCGCCGGCGTGTCCCGCGATCCGCGCACTTGCAGCTTCCAACGATGGGCGGTCGCTAATGCTCAAGCACGCGACGCAGATATCGTCGTGACCGGTCACACTCACGTCGGCGTGAAGGCTGAGCACGGAGACCGCCTCTTCCTGAACAGCGGCTCGTGCGCTCAAGGAAAGTTCTCATTCCTCAGCCTGGACACCCAACGAGGCGACTACGCTGTAAACGGGAGCTGGTAAGGCCCGACGCAATCTGTCGCGGCAGCTTAAGGAGAGATGGACGCCAGCCCTAAGGCACGGTCCATCGATTCAAGGGCTTCGCCGTAGCCTGCATCAGCACCGAAGTGGCCTGCAACCGCAGCACTGATCGCAACGAGGTCGTCGAAGGCCGCCGCGTCGGCGCGCGGGATGAGCCCGATCCGTGCTGCGTTGCGGCGCAGTCGAGGCGTGGGGACCACTGTCGCATTGGCGAACTTCACGCCGTCGATGAGCCCCTCGCGCACGAGCTCTCGCATGACCCAAAAGGGAGCTTCGACCCCCGCCCCCCCAAAGAGCTCTTCCCGTAAGAGACGCGCAGCCGCGCGTCCATCCTCGGCAGTATGGAGTCTATCCATCAGCCCTGGGGCCGCCTTGAGGCGCCGTAAGACACCGTGTGCGTGAATGAGCCGCTCCGAGAGTGTGCGCAACCAAGGCTCGCCATCGATATCTCCGAGCGCTGACATGGCGCCCGCGAAGCCATCGTCACCATGAAGCGCAGCGAAGAACCCTGACTGTCGCACGCGCCGCGCGCCCGCGATGAGCTGCGGTTGTACGGGGAGCCCCTCGACCCACAGCGCGAGGACGGCGAGCTCTGCCAATAGCGAGTCGCCCTCGAGCCCTTCCGGTCCAGTGTCTACGCCCAAGGTAGCGGCGGTCATAGCCGGCCAGCCATGCCACTGCTCATGCCAACCGATAATGGTCGCGACGAGGCCCTCTATGTCCGCGCTCGCACCAATGACCGTCGACAGAGTCGTCTCGGAGTTCACAGGGAGCGGCTCATGCAGACGCGCTGATGTCGCCGGACCCGAGACCCGTCTCACGGCCGGTGTCTGGGGGTGCAGGCTGGTGACCACAGGGGCAGGTCGGCCGCCGCGAGGTCTCGGCGCCGCAGGGCCGGCCGCCTCCGTGGACCGCCCGGGCGCATCGTCAGCGTCATCTTCCGCAGGCATCACGCCATCGAGAATATCTTCGGGCTCCGTATACACCTCAGGGGCCTCGGCCGCGACCTCAGCCGCCTCTTCCACCTGGCTTGCCTCAAGCTCGGCCATGTCTTCTAGGATCTCCTCGATGTCCAAGCCTCGGAACTCTTGGATGGTCTCCAAGCCCCGCTCGGAGAGACCCCATCGGATCCCGATCATCTTGATCATACCGGTGGCCGCCAACCACTCGATCCATGCTTGGAAGTTGGGGAGGGTGACGTAATCCCCCGGGTACACGTAGCTGGTCACCATCCGGTAGAGTTCGTGGACACTGTGCAAGCGACCACCGGACTCCACATCGAGGGCCTCTAGGACGTACTTCAGGAGGAGGATGTTATCGGAACGCAGGCGTTCGAAGAGAAGCCCCTGCGCGTCCTCATCGGAGGGTGTCGCGCCCATCTCGATGGCCAAGCCTCCACCGTAGACCTGCTGCCGATCCCAGGAGAGGTCCACCAGAGAGAGCATCGTCACGCTCTTCTGCTTATCCCAGAGCCCCTGACGTCGAAGGAAGTCACGAAAAGGCTTAAACTTGGCGCCCTCGGGGGTCGCCAAGAAGCCCGCAATCGCACGCAGCTTAGGGATGTACTGATCGTAGCGCGTCCCCGGCATTGCTTCGTACTCAACACGCTGTGTCATGTCGACCCTCCATCACCCCTGACGTTAGCGCGGTCGTGGTCCACTTGTCGACGCTCCGTGAGCCTCCCTTGTTGACATCGCCTCCGACGTCACGCAGATCCTGCCGAGCGTGTCGCACGACCGGGAGTTCTAAACATGCGTCCATTGTACGTCCTCACCTTCGCTTCGCTCCTCATTGGCTGCCAAAGCCCCGAGGCGCCGACCTCCAACCCGACGTCCCCTGCCGCCCCCGCTCTCAAGGCGCCGGCACCTGCAAAAGCAGCTCCGACGGCCAACCCTGTCCACGGTGGCAAAGCCCTGCCTGGTGGGGTCATGACCACAAAGCTGCCCGCCGACCCGAACCGGATCCCGAACGACGCGATCCATGCCGCCTATCGGAAGCCCGCCGCACCTTCGGCGTCCCAACTGCCAAGCGGCCACCCTCCTATCCCAGGTAAGTCAGCCGCCGCCGCGGCGCCCTTTGCGGCCAAGACCCCTGAAGGTGAGACCGGCGTCCCGATGCCCTTGCCGCTCAAGGGGCCTGGCAGCGTCGACGAGCTTACGCGCCGCCTGGCTAAGGTCACCGACGCCGCGACGAAAACCTCCCTCGAGCAGGCTTTTCGTCTGACCTTCACGCTAGACCGCTCCAAGCGCAACCCAGCGCAGGCCAAGACGTTGTTGGCTCCTCTCGCTCAAGACGCCGTATCAGGAGCGACAGCCAGCCGCATCCTCGGCTACGTCGCCGTCTCGCAAGGGTTTGATTTCGCCGGCGCCATGAAGCACTACGGAGCCGCAGTAGCGAAAGACGCCGAGTACGGCGAGGCCCACTACGCGCTCGCCTTCATGCACGTCCGCGGCGACAAGACCGCAGGCAAGCAACACTTCGAGCGCGCAATGTCCCTCGGTGTCCCTGATACCCGCGGGATCGCGCGCTTCTACCCCGGCGCGGCGACGCCCGCAGCGAAACAAGCGGTTGACCCAGCCAAGTAAGTGACTATTGTCTGGGCGCCTTCGAGCCCAATTGCGCCGAAACGCACTGTTTTTTCGTGGTGTTAACTTAACAACACGTCGAGTCACAAAGCATACCTGCCCTTGTCGTAGGAGAGAGTAGCGATGGAATTCAAGCCCCTTAACGACCGAATTCTGGTTGAGCGTGTTGAGGAACCCACCACGACCTCAAGCGGTATCATCATCCCCGACACAGCCAAGGAGAAGCCACTCCGTGGCTCCGTCCTGGCGGTTGGACCTGGTCGCACCTCTGATGACGGCACTCTGACGCCATTGGCGGTTTCCGTGGGAGACACCATCGTCTTCGGCAAGTACGCCGGCACTGAACTGAAGATTGACGGCGTAGAGCGCACCATCCTCCGCGAGGATGACGTGCTCGGCGTGGTGGAGGCTTAACCGATGAATGGAAAGAAAGTTGTCATGGGCCGAGATGCCCGCCTAGGCCTCCTCGATGGCGTCAACCAGCTGGCTGATGCGGTGAAGGTCACCTTGGGACCACGTGGTCGTAACGTCGTGATCGACAAGTCCTTCGGGCCACCGCTGGTGACCAAGGACGGCGTCACGGTCGCGAAAGAGATCGAGCCGGTCGATCCGGTCGCCGCCTTGGGCGCACAGCTCGTCAAAGACGTCGCGTCACGGACATCCGATCGCGCTGGGGACGGCACAACGACCGCCACCGTCTTGGCCCGCGCCATGTACGAGGACGGGGTCAAGCTGGTCACGGCAGGCATCGATCCCATGAGCGTCAAGCGCGGCATGGACATCGGCGTCGGTGAGATCATCAAGGCGCTCGGCGCGATGTCGCGCCCCGCTCAGGACCGCCAGGCGATCCAGCAAGTGGCGACGGTCTCTGCAAACGGCGAAGCCTCTATCGGCCAAATCTTGGCGGATGCGATGGAGAAGGTCGGTAAAGAGGGCGTCATCACCGTCGAGGAAGGCAAGGGAATCGACACGACCCTCGACTTGGTCGAAGGCATGCAGTTCGATCGCGGCTACCTCTCACCTCACTTCGTCACCGACCCCAACACGTTGAAGGTCGAGCTCGACGGACCCGCGCTGCTCTTCATCGACAAGAAGGTCTCCAACCTCCGGGAGATCTTGCCTGTCCTTGAGCTCATCACGCGAGACGGACGCGCGCTCGTCATCCTATCTGAGAATGTCGAAGGCGAGGCCCTCGCTGGCCTTGTGGTCAACAAGCTGCGCGGCACGCTCCGCGTGACCGCCGCAAAGGCGCCTGGCTTCGGTGACCGCCGCAAGGCCATGCTCGAGGACATGGCTATCCTCACGGGCGGGCAAGTGATCTCCGAGGACCTCGGGATGACCATGGAGGGGATCACCCCCGACATGCTTGGCTCATGCCGCAAGCTCATCATGACGAAGGACGACACCACCATCGTCGAGGGCGCCGGTGACGCCGAGGCGATTCAGGCACGCATGAATGTGCTGCGGCGCCAAATCGAGGAGACCTCAAGCGACTACGATCGCGAAAAGCTCCAAGAGCGGCTCGCGAAGCTCTCTGGAGGCGTCGCCGTCATCCGCGTCGGCGCAGCAACCGAGACCGAGATGAAGGAGCGGAAAGCGCGCGTCGAGGATGCGCTCCACGCCACTCGCGCAGCCGTTGAAGAGGGCGTCCTCCCTGGTGGAGGCGTCGCCCTCATCCGCGTCAAGGGTGCACTAGACGACCTGGGCATCGACGATGAGCGGCGCTACGGCATCGACGTCCTTCGCCGCTCCCTTGAAGCCCCACTTCGGCAGATCTCTGCGAATGCAGGTGTCGCGCCGTCCGTGGTGGTCGAGAAGGTCGCGAACGGTGATGATGGCTTTGGCTACAACGCCCGAACCGACACCTATGAGGACCTCCTCGCAGCGGGAGTCCTTGACCCCGCGAAGGTGACCCGTACCGCCCTTGAGAACGCATGCAGCGTCGCTGGCATGTTGATCACCGCTGAGGCGCTGATCGTGACGCCGCTGGATGATAGCGAGGAAGACTGATGTCTAAGCCGACCCACGTCCCTCCTCATCCTGGTCAACAGAAGCGGCGCCAGCCGATTCAAGATGACATCATGGCTGGCGCCGACGTCCACGACGGCGGCGAGGCCACCTCGGCACCTTCTGAAGCCGGCCCTGAGCCCGAGCTTGAGGACATTGTCGAGGAGGTCACGGAGACCGAGGAGTCGGCTGCTCCTTCAGAGCCCGTCTCGCAAGACTTTCGAGACCAGCGCATTCAGATGCTTGAGGCTGCGCTCGAAGAACGCGAGAAGACGCTTCAAGACTACATCCGCGCTCACAAGCGCGCTCAGGTCGAGTTCGAGTCCTTCAAGACCCGAATGCGAGCCAACGAGAAGGGACACGCTGACATCGCTCGTGGCAAAGTTGTTGAGCGCATGCTCGACGTCTACGACAACCTCCAGCGGAGCTTGGAGGCCTCACGGCTCGCGGACACCGTCGATGACTTGCGCGCTGGTGTCGAACTCGTGACGCGAGATTTCCTGCAGCGACTCGAAGAGCTTGGCCTGACTCGGTTCGATCCGATCGGTCAGCCCTTCGATCCCAACTGCATGGAGGCCATGGGGGTCGTGCCTGTCGCAGAAGATGCGCGGAACGGCACAGTCGTGATGACACTGAAGCCAGGGTTCCGGCTCAATGACCGCGAACTACGACCAGCGATGGTTCAGGTCGGCCGCAAGTTCTAAGATGTCGATGGACGGGGACCCTCACGCTCCACCGGTGGCGCTCTTCGCCCGACCATCGGCGACCCATATCGCGACGCTGCTCGTCGACCCCGCAGGAGTCGTCTCGAACGTTCAGGGTCCAGGAGCACCTGGCCACGGGCTCTCTCGAGGCCTCGTCGGGTTGTCGCTGACCCACGCTGCAGTCCCGTGGAACGGGGCCCTTGAGCAAGCGCGGGTGGCGTGCCTTCAAGCGAGCCCCAGTGTGCTCACCTTGCCGCCCAGCTTTGAGGGCTCAGGTCGCGCTTATCGTCTCGACGATCAAGGCAGCGTGGTCATCATCCTGTCCACGTCAAGCGAGAGCGGTCACGTCGACAGGATGGCGCGCGTCACGGATCTTGGCCGCTGGACACGTGGATTCGTGCACATGCTCAACAACACCCTCGTCGGCGTCCTCGGGTACGCGGAATTCGGTCTCAAGCAGGTCAACCCGGACGTGACGCGCAACGCCCTCACCCAGATCCAACGCGCCGGACAGCGGCTGCGAGAGCGAGGCAACACTTTACTGACCTACGGACGCGCCCTTGAGGCGACCCACGGACAGGAACACTGCTCGCCATCGAAGGCAGCTCAAGCCGCCATCAAACTCGTGGACTCCTCTGGGCGTGATTCGAGGCGCATCTCCGTCGGTGATATCCCGGAGACCGCCACGGTGCGCGGGTCAGAGTCAGTCGTCGCGCAAATCTTGGCCAACCTCATCGAGAACGCGCTGGATGCGACAGAGGACAACCTCGGGAGCGTGACCCTGTCGATGACGGCCTCTGCGGAGACGTGCGAGCTAAGCGTTGTGGATGCGGGCTGCGGCATGACCCCCACTATGCTCAGTCGGGCAGCTCAGCCGTTTATGACCACCAAAGCCGGCACTCAAGAGGGACATGCGCCCGGAGGGATGGGGCTCACCCTAGCTGTACAAATGGCCGCTCATATCGGCGGCACACTGACCCTCGAGAGCACCCCCGATCGCGGGACAACGGCCACACTGAGTTGCCCAAGCATCGCGCTACCTCAGGATGCCTAACTGACGTTCCCCCTGGGGTCTTGCCGCTCATCGCCCCGTGTGGCAGACAGGGGTCAGACCGCACCTCAACGAGTCAGCCTCCCTGCCCCCTTACACTTGCCTCAAGAACGAGCCTTGAATGACCGTCAGATGCCTGAGCCTTGTCTTGGCGCTCCTCATACTGCAGGGGTGCAGGGGCCCCCGCGATCCCGACCTCGATCGTCGCCTATCGGAGGCCGCGATAGAGAAGAGCCTCCCCGCTCCTGTGGCGTCGAAGGAAGCGTCTGCGACCCCCACTGAGGAAGAGAAAGCCGCGAAGAAAGAAGAGGACGAGGCGGGCCTGCCCCCCGCTGGGAGCGTAGAACTCCGTCCCTATGACCAAGCTGAGCTGCTCGCGATCATGAAGAGCGTCCCGAGGGCTGAGGGGCTCGCACCAGCGGCCACTGACCAAGCCTACGAGGCGCGCATCACAACCAGCCTTGGCGACATCGTGTGCACCCTCGATCACACACGGGCTCCGCAAACCACCGCCAACTTTATCGCCTTGGCCAACGGCAAGCGGCCATGGCGCGATCCAGACACGAAGGAGATCGCTCGAACCCCCTTCTTCGATGGTCTAATCATTCACCGCGCGATTAAGGACTTCATCGTCCAGACGGGCAAACCTGGTACGGGGGCCTCATCGGGACCTGGCTGGACCATCCCGCGCGAGACAGGCACCCCCGCGTACTTCGCCGCCCCCGGCAGCATGGGGATGGTCGATGCCGGCGAAGACACCCACGCCAGCCAATTCTTCATCACGTTGCGAGCACAGAAGAGCCTGAAGGAGAAGTACACGCCGTTCGGGACGTGCGACACCCTGGACCTCCTGAGGCGCATCGCCAATGCCGAAAAGCAGCCCCCTTCAGGCAAGGGCAAGAGCGCGACAAAGCCCCTCAAGCCTGTCCGAATCGAGAAAATCCGGGTCACGGCAGTAGCCCCCAAGAAGGCCAAGAGCGCCCCCCCTGAACCCTCGAAAAGTGCCCCCGCCAAGCCACCGATTAGCGCCCCTTCGAGAGCAACGCCCTAGGCGCACAAGGCTGAGTCGCGTCTTGAGCCGCGAAATCAGTTGACCGAGCGGGGGGTCATCCCTATCATGCGCTGCCCTGTTGTAAGGAGGCCCGGAAAGCGGGCCAAACCTATTGAAAACATGAAGCTTCCCAGCCTATCCATCCAGGTCAACGAGCTCCCCGAGGCCGGCAAGGTCATCGAAGGTGAGTTCCCCGAGACGTGGCTCGGTGACACGCTGCTGGCGCCTTATCGTGCGCTTAAGCCGGTCACTTGCCATATCGAGGTCCGCCCAGTCGGAGACAATGTGTGGGTCGAAGGGCAGGTCAGCATCGACCTCTCATTTCAGTGCAGTCGCACACTTGAGGCCGGTGAGATGACGATCAACGTGCGGATCAGCGAGCTCTACCAGCCCGGTCACCGCAAGGACCTGAACCTGAAAGACGGCATCGAGATTGACGACCTCGAACTAGACGCGGACGAACCGTACGTGTTTGAGAACGGACAAATCGAGTTAGAGTCGCTCATCCGAGAGCAGCTCGTCATGGCGCAGCCGCCCTACCCGGTGGTCGAACAGCGCGCAAAGGGAAGCAAGGCCGAAGAGCCTGTTTGGACAAGCAAAGAACACGATATCGACCCACGTTGGGAAGAACTCAAGAAGCTCAAAATCAACTAGTCAGAATCACACGCCTATCACGAGAGTGATGGCCTTAAGTCGGAGGCAACCATGGCCGTCCCACAGAGAAAGAAGAGCAAGGCGAAGCGTGACTCACGTCGTGCCCAGCATGACAAGATCACCTTGCCAAGCGTCAGCATCTGCATGAACTGCGGCGCTGACCACCTCAGCCATCGCGCGTGCCCAGAGTGCGGGTGGTACCGAGGTCGGGTGGCCGTGCAGGTCTACGAGGGCATCGAGCCTGAGATCGCTGACGAAGCATCCCTCTAAAACCTCGCGCGACTCGAAACGAGCGCGAAGGAGAGGGGCATCATGCGTCGGATACACGTCGGTAGCGACCACGCAGCAGTAGGTCTACGCCTTGAGGTCGTCGCCCACTTGCGTGAACTCGGCCATTCAGTCACCGAGATCGGACCCTTAGAGGGCGAGCGCTGTGACTACCCTGACCACGCCGCGACGGTCGCCAGGGCGGTGAGCAGCGGCGCCTCAGATCTCGGTGTCCTTGTCTGCGGCACCGGGATTGGTGTGTCCATCGCAGCGAACAAGATCCCAGGGGTCCGAGCAGCATTGGTGCATGACATCACGACAGCGACGCTTGCAGCGCAGCATAACAACGCGAACGTACTTTGCGTGGGTGGTCGTCTGCTCGCTCCTCAACTCGCCCTAGAGTTGGTGGATGCTTGGCTCAGCACCCCCTTCGAGACGCGCCACCAACATCGACTCGATAAGATCACGGCCCTTGAGGGGCCCACGACCGACGGCTAACTCTCATGCGGTGCCTCGTCTGCGGTAGCGACGCCACCCGCGTCATCGACTCACGAACAGCCCGCCAGGGGCGAGCTATTCGACGGCGGCGAGAGTGCGAAGGCTGTGGTGAGCGGTTCACCACGTACGAGGTCATCGAGGCCACGCGACCTAACGTTCTGAAGTCGGACGGTAAGACAGAGCCCTTTGAACCCGACAAGGTCTTAAAGAGCTTACGCTTGGCTTGCAGCAAACGCTCCATCGAGCTCAACGCGCTGACCGACTTCGTCCACAGCCTGGACGCTCAAGTCTCCACCGGGAGTCGACGCACCATCCCTACCAGCGAGGTCGGCGATTGGGTGCTCGCGTTCCTCCGTACCCTCGATCCAGTGGCCTACGTTCGATACGCGTCGGTATACCGCTCCTTCGATGATGTGGATGAATTCATCGAGGAGCTGCGCCGTATTCGCGCCGAA
Organism: Myxococcota bacterium; assembly: GCA_049602155.1. Classification (GTDB taxonomy): domain Bacteria; phylum Myxococcota_A; class UBA9042; order PHBI01; family JBMYRH01; genus JBMYRH01. Next base: position 255,957 of record JBMYRH010000004.1, read on the forward strand.
GACGAGGAAGGCTCGGATACGCCATGAACCGCGAGCAAGCGCGCGAATGGATGCAAATGGCTCTTGAGCTGGCGGCACGAGGGCGCGGGACGACTCGCCCCAACCCCATGGTCGGCTCGGTCATCGTCAAAGATGACGCCCTCATCGGACAGGGGTTCCACGTCCGAGCAGGTGGACCTCACGCTGAAGTGCACGCTCTCAAGGCCGCAGGAGACGCAGCGCGCGGCAGCGAGATGTTCGTCACCCTCGAGCCCTGCTGCCACGTCGGGCGCACGCCAGCGTGCACCGATGCCATTATTGAGGCTGGTGTCGCGAAGGTCTGGATCGGAGCGCTTGATCCTAACCCGAAGGTCGCTGGTAAAGGCGTCGCTGCGCTCAAAACAGCTGGTTTGGCTGTCGAGCTGGGACTCTGTGAACCCGCCGCTTTGGCACTGAATGCGGGTTACAATCACTGGATGTTGACGCAGCGTCCACACGTGATCCTCAAACTCGCGACCTCTCTGGACGGCAAGATTGCAACCTCAAGCGGCGCAAGTCAGTGGATCACTGGCCCGGAAGCACGACGCGCGGTCCACGAGCTCCGCGGGTCAGTCGACGGCATCATGGTGGGTAGTGGCACCGCGGTCTCTGACGATCCCTCGCTCACTGTGAGAGACGTCCCCTACGATGGGGATCCACCGACACGCCTCGTCGTAGACTCCGGCTTAACCCTGGCCCCCAACGCCAAGCTCCTCCGAGACGACGGCGCGGACGTCATCGTCGCCACGACCGCCTCCGCACCCCGTGATCGATGGACGGCGCTGGAGCGTCAGGGCGCCACAGTGCTTGAAGTACAGGCCGAAGAGGGCCACGTGGACCTCAACGCGCTGCTTCGGCGGCTCGGCGCGCACGAACCCTCTCCACTGCGTTCACTGCTCGTCGAAGGAGGCAGTGGGCTCGCTGCGGCGCTCTTGCGCTCAGACCTTGTCGACGAGCTGCGCGTCTTTATGGCCCCACTCTGTATCGGTGGAGACGGCCTCAGCGCCCTCGGTTCCCTCGACGTCGTCGCCTTGGAGGACGCTCACCGCTTTACGCTGACCCGCCTGACACAGCATGGTGACGATATCGAGATGGTGCTTCACCGGCGCCAGGAGGCAGCATGTTCACAGGATTGATCGAAGACATCGGAGAGCTGGTCGGTCTGCAGCGGCACGCAAAAGGCGCCAAGGTCACCGTCCGCTGCCAACTCCCTATCCACGAGGTGCGCATCGGCGACAGCATCGCGGTCGATGGCGCCTGTATGACGGTCGTGGAGATGACGGACGCTCAATTCACGGTGGACGTCAGCCAGGAGTCCCTTGAGCGCACAACGCTTGGGACCGTCAAGGTCGGCACGAGAGTCCACCTTGAACGCGCACTGTGCTTGGGCGATCGACTGGGCGGACACCTCGTTCAAGGTCACGTCGATGGTGTGGGAAAGAAGGTCGCCCAAGAGACCATCGGCGAAGGATGGAACATCACCTGGACGGTGCCGGAGGACCTCCTCGACACCATCGTGCTCAAAGGCTCCATCACAATCGACGGGGTCAGCCTGACCGTCGCAGCGCTCGAAGCAAACCGTGTCACCGTAGCGGTCGTGCCGCACACGGGGACAATGACGACATTGACCGAGCGAGCTGTGGGCTCGATGGTCAACATTGAGACCGATCTCGTTGGCAAGTATGTTCGACGCATCCTCACGCGTGGCGCGGGGCAAGACGGGCTAACGATGAACGCCCTCAAGGAGGCTGGGTTCGCATGAAAAGGATGACTCCAATTAGCATCGTGTTGCTCACGCTGCTCGCAGGGTGCGGTGGCGACACGACTTCAAACGGCGTAGACGGAGACCCCAGCAGCTCCGGACAAGACAATGACGGGGAGGGCACTACCCTCTCGCTCCCCTCCGCGATCGTCGTGACCCAAGAGTCGATGACGATTGAGGCGTTTGAGGGTGAAGCCTCGGAAGACGCTGAGCTCGCTGCTGTCGCGGCAGGCCTCAACCTGACAAGTGCAGGGAGCACCTCCGACAGTGACGGCGCGGTCGTCACATGGGCAGAAGGCGAAGACAGCTCTGGAGTGGTGAAGGCGGCCGTCCGACACTGCATGGCTGACGTGTGCGTGCACGCGATCCAGATCGCAACCGCCAGCGGGCTCGATTGGCAGTCCGCTGACGGGACCTCCATGACGCCTCGAACGCTCGGACAGCCTGTGCTGTCCAAGAACCTCACCGGCCAGACCTTGGACGGTCAAACCGTCATCGCGGCGCAGGGCCTATCGTCTACAAACATCGACTTTGTCGACCCCGCAGCGATGCCCTCCTACGACTATGCGACCCGCGACTTTGTTGCTCTGAACACCTTCGGAGATGCCTTTGGAACGACGCTGAGCACCGTCACGACGACGGCAGAGCGCAGCGGGGGCTTCGACAACGTCACTGAGCTTCAATACGTCCGGGAGGACACGCTTCAAGAGACCTTTGAGGGACTCGACGGCATGGATGCTGTGGTTTGGCTTACTCAGGGGGTCCGACAGCTCACTCAGGGTAACCAGGACGAGTGGCGCGCGTCTCGCACTGTCGGCTACACCACCAACCGCGGTGGCTTCGGCGATCACACCCTGGATAGGGACGCGGTGAAAGAGTTGCTCAACTTCAACCTTGCCGGTGGGCCGGGGCTCGTGGTGATCGCTGGGAGCGCCAGCTACTCAGATGGCAGCGATGACCAACCTGACTCAGGGAGTGCGTGGCAGAAGCTCAATGACAGGGATCGCGTCGTCGTCGGTGTGAAGGGGCTCGCGGATGCAGAGACCATCCTGACCGCAGTCGAGGCCTTCTTGGACGCCTACCTGACCGGTGACGTGTCGCTCGAAGACGCGCTTCAGTTGGGCAGCATCCCGCTCGCAGAGTCGAATGCAAGCCTGGAGAGCAACCAGTTCGACGTCGACTTGAGCAAGACGTGGACCGCGAGCGACGCATCCGTCTGGAGCAGCGTGCCATTTTATCCCAATGAGGCGCAGATCCGGATCCCGATCGCCGCGATCCCGTTCTGCCTCTCCCCCGATGCCGCTCCAGGGACCCCCCGCCAACCCCGTGACGAAGATCAAGCGCAGCCCTTCACAGACATCACCTTCGACGGCGCCTCCTTCTCGGGGGCCTCGGAGACGGCCCTCACTGGGGTCACGGTAGCGGTCAACGTCCAAGGGACCGTCACCGGTTTCACCCCTGGCGACCGCGTCTTTTTGGAGGTATGGGGCGACTTCGATGAATCCTTCCGTGGCTTCCATGGCTTCGGAGAAGGGACCATCCAAGAGGTCTCCGAGGATGACAACGGTGTCCTCACCGTCGGATTCAACGGCATCGCGTTTGCGACGCCATACACCAATGATTTAGGTGAGTCCTGCATCCTAAACGGTCCAAAGATCCAGACCACGACAAGCGGACTAGCCGCGTTCGTGTTGACCCCTTAGACCTCACTACGCTATTCGTCCCCGGACGAGGAGTCGCTATGCACACCATTGAAGGGAAGCTCGACGCAGCAAACGGTAGCTGGGCTATTGTTGTGAGTCGTTGGAACGCGTTCATCACCTCACACCTCGAGGGGGGAGCGCTCGACGTGCTGCGCCGAATGGGCGCATCCGACGAGTCGGTCACCATCATCCGCGTCCCTGGGGCCTTCGAGGTCCCCATCGCGGTGCAAAAAGCCGCGGCGAGCGGCAAGTACGACGCCGTTATCGCGCTCGGGTGCGTGATCCGTGGTGCGACCCCCCACTTCGATTATGTCGCCGGAGAGGTCTCGAAGGGGATGTCTCGTGTCGCACTGGATACCGGAGTCCCCGTGGCTTTCGGCGTCCTGACGACCGACAGCATTGAGCAAGCGGTCGAGCGTGCTGGCACGAAGGCCGGCAATAAGGGTGCTGAGGCAGCACTCGCGGCCATCGAGATGGTCGACGTCCTTCGGCAAATGTGAGCGACGCGTGGGCGACCGACGACGAGCGAGGGAACTCGCACTCCAGACCCTCTTCGCGCTTGAGTTTGATGCGCGAACTGAGGAACTGTGCCTCGAGGACATGCGCGAGCGTGCCCTAGAGCCAGAGAGCGAAGACGAGGACCTCTCGGAATTGGTGCGTGGAGGGGCGTCCGTCCAAGCCTTCGCAGAGGTGTTGGTCCAGGGCGTGACTTCCCACAAGGCTGACATCGATACCCTGCTAGGGCGATTCTCCACCAACTGGAAGGTGTCGCGTATGGCGCTCGTGGACCGAAACATCCTCCGGATGGCGTGTTTCGAGCTGCTGCACTTAGACGACGTGCCACCGAAGGTGAGCTTGAACGAAGCTGTTGAGATCGCAAAGAGGTACGGCTCCACCGACTCGAGTGCGTTTATCAACGGTATTCTGGACCGAATCGCTTCGGAAGCTGCCGCACGCTAATGCCCTGCGCTGTCGACGTTGTCCCCGCGACCCTGCGCTCACTGGACGATCATGCCGGGGATGTGTTGGTGCTCACGGCCTTCGCCGATGAGCGCCCGCTCGGAGGCCTTGCGGGCTTGGTCGACTGGCGCTTACGCGGTGCCCTAAGCGAGTGGATGATGAATGGCTTCGCCACCGGTCATGCCAATGAGCGTGTCCTCTACCCTACACGTGGCCGCCTTAACCAACGCTTCGTCCTCATGATAGGTCTTGGTGCTCGAGCCCAGCACCGGGCTGACCGTGCACGGGCTGCAGCGCTCGCCGCCGCCTCCGCGGTCTCAAACCTAGGCCTCACCTCGATGATCTGCGGTTCTTTTGGGCTCGAAACCCTGCCTGCCCCCCTTGAGCGCAGCTTACCCGAGCTGGTGGCGCGCGTGCGGGAGCAGACTGAGCTAAGTCAGCTTCGCTTCGCTGTCGACACCCCAGGGTTCACCCTCCGGTAACGGGCACCGGCAGCGCTCCTTAGGGGCAAACTTGAGCCGCTAACGACCACGTTGAGGTCGTATAGCCACCGGGGTCATGGCCACCTACGTAGAGGAGCCCAGCCCATGGATGTAGCCCTGTCGCAACCCCCACAAGCTTCCCTGGCCAGGCATCCACCTGAGGCAACACCTCAAGCACACCGCTGGTCAGATCGATACGCCACGTCTCTGGCCCAGCACTGGAGACACTCGTCGCCAAGACCGCATGCCCTTGTGGATCGTAGCTCCATGAGGCCACATCGATAATCGAAGAGAGCTCCCCTAGGATGGGAGCTTGTGTGAACGCGCTCGCATCCGAGTCGAAGTGCCAAAGAGATAGCCCACCGGTCGCTGTTATCGCCACCACGCTGAGCCCACCTTCTCCCGCCCCTCCGAGGAGGCGGACAGCATCAACCGGTCCGTCAACGCCCAGGCCTTGCGCCCAGCGCAGCGTCCATGTGTACCCGGTGAGATCTAAGGAATACACGCGCAACGGCGGTGAATCATCGACATTAGGGACGGGCTCGGCGTCCGATGACAGCTCGTCATCTACGAATCCGCCTAGCAGCCAGCCCGTCGACGTCGAATCGACCGTGAAGAGAGGATCACGCACCCCGGGAGGTACGTCACCATAGGTGGCCAGCTTCGAGAACGGGTTCTCCGTCGCGGCCGCATCAGGATCAAGTGCCCAGAGCGCCTTGGAGAGCTTACCTGTCAGGACATCCCGGCCTCCAACCAAGACAACCACCTCATCTACCGGGCTCCAAACACCAGCGGCTCCCTCCAGCGCAGGCCGTGTCACATCGAAGTTGCCCATCACCGGGGTCAAGTCCGCGCTGAGCGGCTGCCACTGATCTTCCGCAGAGAGCCACTCATGGGCGTCCATTAGAGGGTATGCCCCGGGCATGCGGCTGCCACCCACGACCCAAGTGCGGCTCGTCATCGCGTCCACCACCACCGTCGCCCCCGTGCGCGGAGCTAGCCCTGGCCACGGCTGACCGTCTCCCCAGCTCAGCGTCGATACATCGAGGAGCCAGCTGTGCCGCCAAGAGACTGGGGCGTCCGAGCGCCCGCCACCCAATCGCCAAGTCCCACCCTGGTTAGGCAGGAGGAACGCACCGGCAAGGGTCGGGACCCCCTCGGGCAGAGAGAAGCTCGACCACAGGTCGGTCGTCACATCATAACGCCACGCATCATCAAGCCCGACCGGCGCGCCATCAGCCGCCCCAACTGCGTGACCACCCACCACCACGAGGACACCGTTACCCAGGGCAATCGCAGCATCAGTCCGGGCCGAAGGTTGCGTCTTACCGAGGGTGCCAATCGGCTCCCACCCGGTCTCCGATGCATCGGCGAGTGACATCACAAGGCCGCCCATCCCCCCCGTCGCACCACCCACTAGGAGCGTTCGGCCCTCGGCGGCGTCATAGAGCGCAGTGTGCCCGTGCCTGGCCCCGGCTTGGTGCGGCGCGATCGACCAGACGCACTCCACCATGAGCGAGTCCCCTAAGAGCGTCTCACTCAGCTCACCGATCCAGGTCTGCACAGCATCGGAGCCAAGGTCACGGCCGCCGTGAAGCAGCAGGCGTCCGTCTCCAAGCACTGAGAGGCTGTGCCCTACCCGCCCCAAGACCGTCTCGTCATCTCCTTCCGCCACCTGAACGACCGTGTGCCAAGTGTTGGTTTGTGAGCGCCAGAGCCACATCCCCTGTGACGCCGGGGCCTCAACCGCGTCAGAATCAGCGACTGACATGCTAAATCCACCGTGAACCACGAGGCCCTCAAGGGCGTCACTCCATGCAACAGCGTGATCTGCACGCGGAGCGGGCGCCGGAGCGAGCGCGACCCATTCACCGCTGGCCTGGTCAAGGCGCCACAGATCGGCCAAGGGCCGCCCTCCTAGGTCGCCTCCGTCTAATGGTCGATTGTGGAGACCTCCGAAGAGGTACGGTCCCCCCTCCCCTTCCACGAGCGTCCACCTCGCTCGATCCACGGGGTGGTTGCTCTTCGCCGACGTCACAACCCCAGAGAAGAGCTTCTCCGTCCCCTCGTCGATCCAGCCGTCGCAGTCGTTATCAACGGCGTCGCAGCTGATCTCGAGAGCCTCGAACAAAGGGTCGACCAAGTGACCACACACAAGTTGCCCGGCCACACATGTCGTGGATGAGGCAGTCGCTGCACAGACGCCTTGGTCAAGGCACACTGCCTCGGGCGTGTCCATCACATCACCCACAATGCCTTCATCCACAGCGCCGTCACAATCATCATCGACACCGTTACACTGCTCGGCAGAACCGCCATTCATCGCGTCACAGACGGCGTAAAGACCGTTACAGATCACCACCCCCATTTGCCCCGCACAGGCCCCTACACCCTGGCAGGGCTCACCGAGCTCGATTGAGCTCTCGCCAACCAGCGCTGAGAGGCCCTCATCTGTCTCGCCGTCACAGTCATTATCCAACCCATCACACAGCGTCTCATCGGCCTCCCATCCCGCGACTTCACTGAAGTCACAGCTAAGGGTCATGCTGTCGTCGGGCCCTATTTCACAGCTCCCCGAAGCGCCTGAGTTGAGCGCACAGACACCGTGCTCTCCCGCACACAAGGCGTCCATCGCGAGGGATTCATCCAGCTGCCCATCACAATCGCTGTCGATGCCATCGCAGCTCTCGGGCTGAACAACCTCGACCCATGGCACACAGGGTGACGTCCCTTGGCAGCAGGTCGGGGCGCCGTCCAAGCACCCCACAGTCATGGCCTCACAGGGTGTGCCTGCCACGCCACAGGGCGCGCCGACGACGATGGGCTCAGCGCCTCCGAGCGGTTGATAAAATAAGGACTCATCAACCTCACCATCGCAGTCATCATCGGCCCCATTACAGACCTCGTCCAGGCTGACATCAGCCTGTCCACCGGGACCGGTAGAACATACGGCCTGCATGGTCCCAGTCACGCACGCCACCACCCCCTCGTGGGTCTGGCAAATGCCCGGACTCGTGCAGGGCTCCCCCACCGCCAAGGCCTCCCCACTCGGAGCGTGGAAGATGGCTAGGCCATCGGTCACCCCGTCGCAGTCGTCATCCAAAGCGTTACACGGCAACTCGACCCAATCCGAAGAGGGACCGTCACTCCCTCTCGCGCTCGTCGAACACCCAACAGCCCCGTCACTGAGGCATTCCACAACGCCGACCTTCCCAGCACATGCTCCGAGCCCCTGACAAGGGCTGCCGAGCGCGGCGAGGCTCCCGTCTGCCCGCGCATAAACGAGCCCCTCGTCGATCGTCCCGTCGCAATCATTGTCCTGTCCGTCACAGGAAAGCTCCGTACCCTCCCATCCTGCGACGTCCCCGTAGTCACAGTCCAACCCTGCCTCCTCGCAGAGCGCTGATACCGTAGCGCTGTCCTCAGCACATACCCCGAGGCTCCTGCAGGACAGCGACGCGAGCCGCTCAAGGTCGTCCTCTTGCTCTCCGTCCCATTGATCCAGTTGGTCGACGATGCAGTCACCATCTGCATCTGAGAGCGCGCTCTCGTTCGCATCATGACGCTGGTTTGTCCCCGGGACATAGTCACCATCAGTGTCAATCGGTGCGCTGGGGTCACCGCCAACCTCTTCAGCGTCCGGGAGACCATCACCGTCGCTATCACTTGAGTCGGCGTGTGTCCCGAGGCTCGCTTCGAGGGCGTTTGTCAGTCCATCACCATCAAGGTCACCGTCGCTCGCCATGCACGTCGAGCCGTAGCAAAGGTCACTCACGCACTCGGCTGCCAGCGCACAACGGCCACCGTCTTCACTCAGCCCCTCAGAACAGGCTCCGAGCGGGCCGGACAGCGAGAGTAGCCCAAAGACCAAGAGCAAAGGCACAAGGCGGGAGTTGGAGACGACGTCACACACAGCACTCTTATTATCACGGTCTTTACCCCCTCGGCGCCAATCGCCTACGCTGAAACGTGAATTGCGTAACCGGAGCTCAAGGGATAATCGGCGGCCATGCACGTGAAGACCACCACAAGTCGCCTCATCGCAATGCTCGTCTGCCTGTTGATGGCCGCGACACACAGTCATGCTGCCGACCGCACGTGTCGCCCATTGCCCCAAGGCGAGTCCGTTCGAGTGGACTTCAAGGCGACGCCTCTGAAGGACGTCGTCCGCTTCATTTCATGTGCCGCTGAGTTGAACATGGTGCTTGAGCCTGCCTCCCTGGGCGGGCAGACGATCACGGTGATCGCACCGCGACCCGTGAAGGCCTCGGATCTGATGCCACTGTTGAGCGCGAGTTTGCGACAGATCGGGCTCTTCGCCGAGCAGCGAGGGGCCTACATGGTGATCCGCCGGAATCCGACTCAGGTTCCGTCGAAGAGGCGCTCAAGCAGCGGACGGTAGCCCTGCATCGCAGTGCGCTGCATGTAAAGGTCCATGCCACGCTCTCCACCCAGCTCTTCACCGCCGCCGGCTCGCCCGGGGCCACCGTGGACAAGCTGTGGCAGCACTGTCCCAGGGCCAGGGGCGCTCTCAGCGATCTTAGCGCTCCCCAGCATCACGCGGCCACTCCAGGGTGCGAGCCCCAGCGCTGCGTCTCGGGTCCAGGTGCGATCGTCACTAAAGACCGACGCCACCAAGCCACCCTTGCCTCGGGCGACTAGAGCCGCAGCGCCCTCTGCCGAGCCATCGTAAGGCAAGATCGTGACAGCGGGCCCAAAGACCTCGTGATCGTGGACAGCATCAGCAGCCAGGGCCGCGGATGGGTCTGCCGCTTTGAAGATATGCGCGTCGACGAAGTAACCGGTATCGCCCTCCACGCCGTGCAGCTCTGTGGGGCGCCCTTCTCCGGCGACCCGCTCCACGCAGCCCGAGAGTCGGCTGAGTCCCTCAAGGACGTCGTCACGTTGCCGCGCGGAGACCACAGGCCCCATGCGCACACCTTCGGCGAAGGGGTCACCAATACGTAAGCGAGAGAGGCTGTCCTTGAGCGCATCAATCACATCGTCTACGCCGTCTGCGGGGACCATGACGCGACGAATCGCCGTACATTTCTGGCCCGTCTTCTGGGTCATGTCCTGAAACACTGCGCGCACCATCATGTCCCACGCGGGATCACCTGCCTCGACATCTGGCCCCAGCACCGCAGCATTGACGCTGTCTGCCTCAACATTGACGGGCACACCGCCGGCGACCACATGAGGCAACGTGCGGAGCGTCTGCCCCACAGCGCTCGAGCCCGTGAAGGCGAGGACGTCTCCTGTCGTGAGGTGGTCAAGGAGGTCACCGGGGCTCCCCGCGACGAGGCTGAAGGCACCTGCGGGAAGTTCACCAGTCTCAACGAGGGCCTTGGTGAGCGCATGCGCGACGTACGCCGTCGCTGTCGCAGGCTTGCTGATGACGGGCATCCCCGCCAAGAGGGCCACAGCCGCTTTCTCCGCCAGCCCCCAAGCCGGGAAGTTGTAGGCGTTCACATGCACCGCGACGCCCGTCCGCGGCGTCTTGATATGCAGGCCTGCAAAGCGTCGAGAGCGGAGCAGCTCAATCGCTTCTCCGTCGACCAAATAGCGGCGCTCACCGAGCTCCTCCCCGAGCTCGGCATAGGCGGCCAGCGTGAAGGACGCCCCATCCACGTCGAACTTGGCGTCACTCCGAGTGGCCCCATTATTCAACATAGAGAGCTCAAGTAACTCGTTTCGTGACGCAACTACGGCCTCGGAAAGGGCTCGCAGCATCGCACCACGCTGGGCAAAGGTCATGGCACGGAGCGCTGGACCACCGGTCTCGCGGGCGAAGGCCATGGCAGCGTTGAAGTTCAACCCTCGCGTCGATGTTGACGCGATCGCCGCCTCTGTGGACGGGTTAACAAGGGACGTCATGGGCCCCTCTCCGGCCACCCACTCCCCTCCAAGATAGCTTCGGATCTGCTCCATGTCCCTCTCCTTGATGCGCTTATTCACCTCATACCGCAGGCGCTGCGGCGGGTCTAGACCCTACGAACGCGGCCCCAAATCAGCTCATGCACCTCTTCGAAGGCGGCGTAGGGGAGTTCCCAAGGTTTCCGGGCCGGTGGTGGCTCGACGTTCATCCCTGCCCGCAGGTAGAACCAATGTAAGCGTCGCTGAGCCCGATCGACCCGCTCTTCGTAGCGTCGGATGTGCTCTAGGCAGCTCGCGTGGTTGACCGTCTCTTGGATCCGGATGGGATCGTAAAGCCTGACGATCGCCAGACGCCCGTTGGAGTAAAATTGTACGACGTCAGCGTCGCGCCCCTTCAACTCCATCTCTAGGCGCTCCAACTCACGGGCGAGTCGGACGCGCAGCGGGACGCTCACGTTCCCCCCTTGCACAACGGCATACACCCCACCCAAGGTGCGCCTGACGTGCTTCGCGACCTCTCTCGGCGCGCGCCCCCGGACCTGCCTGAACAGCTGCGCTACCCTCTCTGCGGCGGCCTCCAGGTTCTCGTCACTGATCGGGGAACGGGCGTCGTCCACGATCAACGCACCATCGGCAAGACGGCCCCGCGCAAGGTCTGTCCATCCGGCCCACATTCATAAGCGAGCGCCTTCTTCTGAGCCTCGCGCTCTTCATCAAGACCTCGGGCCGGTGCCACGAGGATATCGAGGACATGAGGATCGCACTCCCAGTCATTGCCGCCCCCAAAGCGGTGCTGACCGGGCAACTCGTTGACCTTTCGGCTGAGTAAGTCGCGACGATCTGGGTACCCTTCATTTGACTGCACCACAGCTTGAACGCCCCAGGTCGCTTTCGGTTTGCCGCCCAGCGCGCTCTTCTTCACCGTCACGGAGATCGTCTTGCCGCGCACACTCACTTTGGTCGGCAATACGATCGCCTTCTTCATCTTTGGCGCCTTGGCGCTGGCCTCCTGTGCGATACGCTGATTCGGCTGGGGTGACACGATGACCACTCTTTCCCAGGCGTCCGCAGGTGCGAAGGTGGCGTTGATACCAGGCAGTGTCTCAGTGAAGCCGCTGTTGGCCGCGTTATCCGTGTCGAGATAGATCTGCACCATCTGCAGTGAGAACCCATGCCCTCCCCACGAGCGGGAATCCCATGGGTCGGTCACAGGGGCGCTCATCGTCACACTGAACACGACCTTGGAGCCCTTGGTCTTGATCGACACCGCCCTGAGGTCAAAGGTCCCTCGCCGATAATCGGCGTGAGTCGGATAGGTATATGTACCGGGACCGAAATCGTCCTCAGCAGGATCGGTGAGGAGGCGTGTCCCTGCGCTCGCTGAGGTAGCGAGCAAGCAAACGATCGTGAGAACAAATCCAGTAAACTTGAGGACCTTCATGCGCGGGGCTCCTGATCAACCTGGTCTGTCAGCTCAACGGCTGGGGGCTCGTACGTACCAGACACGCGGGTGCTTTGACTCATTCGTCTCCAACCGGGTGTCGAGACACGGTCTTCGTTCCCGACCTGATGGCCAAACAGCTGCCTACCCGGCGCTCCGCACTTGGCCACAGGAGCTGGCGCGCAGACACCTGCTCTCCCCTGGGCCATGAGTGCCACTGCACCACGTAACCTCTGGGCGGCCCCCCGGTGTTCCCGCCGCTCCAGCGAGTCTGGTTGCGACGCGACGCGGCGCTTTGACAGCTCAAGGAGCGACGCGTAGTGCGCGATGGTCGTGCACCAAGCGTCCGCTGTTCCGAGGCGAGCAAAAGCAGTCTTCAAATCTCGATCCCAAGCGCTGCGGCCACGGTGTGCGTGTCTTTGTCGCCTCGCCCGCTCAGGCAAACGACGACATGCTGATCCGAGCGCATGCTTCGCGCCAACTCAACCGCACCAGCGATGGCGTGACTCGACTCAAGCGCCGGCATGATCCCCTCGCGGCGACACAGGAGTTCGAACGCCTCCAGCGCCTCTGAATCGGTGACCGACTGGTACGTCACGCGGCCTGTGTCCTTTAACCACGCGTGCTCAGGACCTACCCCTGGGTAATCAAGCCCTGCTGAAATACTGTGTGTCGCCTCGATAAACCCGTGGTCATCTTGCAGCAGATACGTCTTGGAGCCATGCAGGACTCCGACCGTGCCAGCGACCAGCGTCGCAGCATGGGCCCCGGACTCCAGACCTTCTCCCGCCGCCTCGATGCCGACGATCTCCACCGGACGTCCGTCGACCTCTTCATCGAGGAAAGGGTGAAACAAGCCGATCGCGTTGGAGCCCCCTCCAACACACGCCACCAAGGCGTCGGGGTTTCGTCCAATCTGCGCCAGACATTGCCGGCGCGCTTCCTGCCCAATCACAGCTTGAAAGTCGCGCACCATCGTCGGGTAAGGGTGGGGACCAGCCGCAGATCCGATCACGTAGAAGGTGTCACTCGGGTCCGCCACCCAGTCGCGCATCGCCTCGTTCATCGCATCTTTCAGGGTGCGCGAGCCACCGGTCACAGGCACCACTTCGGCCCCAAGTAAACGCATCCTGAAGACGTTGAGCCGCTGGCGAGCGATGTCTTCCTCGCCCATGTACACCACGCAGGGGAAGCCAAAACGAGCAGCGACCGTCGCCGTTGCGACGCCATGTTGGCCAGCCCCCGTCTCGGCGATGATGCGTGTGCGCCCCATGGCTCGTGCGAGGAGCACCTGACCCAGGCAGTTGTTAATCTTGTGCGCCCCGGTGTGGTTGAGGTCCTCGCGCTTCAACCAAATGGTCGCTCCGCCTGCGACCTCGGAGAGGCGCTCTGCGCGGTAGAGCGGCGAAGGGCGCCCGACATAATGCGACAAGAGCCCGTCGAGTTCCGCCTGGAACGCTGGTGTAGGGACCAGCGTTTGAAAGGCCTCCTCCAGCGCCAACAAGGACGGCATGAGTATCTCGGAGACATAACGGCCACCGAAGTCGCCGAAACGGCCCGGCGCGTCACCCTGAGACGATGCAATGACATCAGACATGACGGCATCATAGTCAGGCGCCGGTTCGAACGGCAACAGCCACTTCCCTCTCTCCTTGACGGGTCGCCAGCCTGTGGGATGCTCGCGAGCATGTTCGGCCTCGGTCACCCTCGCGCCATCCTAGGCGCACTGGTCATGCTCCTCGTTCCACAGACGAGCGCGCTAGCCAGCCCCTCTGCGGCCCCACCTGAACGCACACGTGCCCTTCAGACACGGGTACAGAGCAACCCCCTCGATGCCCTCGCCCACAACGAACTCGGGGTCGCCCTCGCGGGCTCTGGAGACCTGATCGCCGCGCAACGTCACTTGTGGCTCGCCGTCATCGCAGACGAGACCCTCGTAGACGCATGGGCCAATTTGGCGATGACACAACGGAAGTCAAAGCAACACAGAGAGGCCACCGCGACGTTCGGGAGGGCGCTGAGCCTCAAGGCTGAGCAGCCTGAGGTGTGGTACGCAGCAGCCGCTTCATTGAGATCCCTCACACAAAACGAAGCGTCGATGTTCGCTCTACAGACCTTCATCAAGTACGCCCCAAAGGCGCACCCGAAGAGGAGCAAGGTCTCTCGTATCTTGGTGAAATGGCGCAAAGACGGCCTGAACCCCGTGGCCCCTCGGTGGCCTGCACCCAACCCTCCGCCAGCACTCGTGCAGCACATCGCGAAGGCGACCGCCGACGCCGCCCAGCCGACGCCTCCCGCCGATGGACCTGTTGTCCTGACTCCTGCGCGTCAGTCACCATTCGAGCCAACGAACAGCGCGGTCGCGCTGCCCAGCCATGGAGGCGACGCAGCGTTCGAGGGGCAGCGCTACGTCGAGGCCCTCAGGAACTATGAGAGCGAGGCCACCCTCCGCCCTAATGACGGCGTGTTGCTCTACAAGATCGGCGCGACGCGCTCCATCCTCGGGGATCCCACGGGCGCCTTGCGCGCATGGCGACGCGTCCTTCAACAGGCCCCTGACCGTTTGATCTTGAACCGTCAGATCGCGTTCGCCACGCGGCGGCTCGCCGATTGGGGGATGATTGAGACCACCCGCGCCGTCCCCAAGGAGCTCGTCCCAGCCACTCGAGCCGCACTTCTAGCCCAAGATCCTGCGGATGCTCTGGTGTTAACGCGGGGCACCAACGATCCGGAAGCGCTCCTCCTCAGAGGCGAGGCGGCCCTGCGGCTTGGTCAACTCGATGTCGCGCGCGCTGCGTTCGATGCAGGGATTGCGATGACCCCCAATGACCGCGATCTGCGCGCTGGACAAATCGAAGTGATGATTCACCTCGGCAGCACCAATGCCGAAGAAGCGGCCCAAGAGTGGATGGACGATATGCAAGGCACGACGGCTGCATTTCTAGCCGAGCGCGCCCTCGTAGTGGCCCGGCGCATCCAGTACGGAAGCACCGCGAGCGACGCCGGCGATGAATTTGATGACGACCTAGAATAAGAGAGCCGAGGGCGAGGCGTTTCTTTTTTAGTCGAGCTGCGATAAAAACGGCGCCCGGTGGATGAGGAATTCGCCACGTTGGAGGTCTCCCTCCGCCGTCAGACTCAGAGAGGTGCCACATGGCCAACACAATCGCCGAAGTCTTAGCAGCGACCACTGAAGCTCACGGGCAGCGCCCCGCGATGCGTTACAAGAAAGACAACCGCTGGCACGACATCACGTGGACCCAGTACTCCGATGACGCCCGAAAGGTCGCAAAGGCCTTCATCAAGCTCGGCTTAGCGCCAGGCTCTGGCGTCTCCATCATCGGCTACAACTGTCCGCAATGGTTCACGGCTGATGTCGCGGCCATCCTGGCAGGTGGCGTGCCCGCTGGCATTTACACGACCTGCAGCGCCGAGCAGTGCCAGTACATCACCGAGCACTGTGACGCTGACATCGTCGTCGCAGAGAACGCCGAGCAGCTCGCTAAGTTCAAAGAGGTCCGAGCGCAACTCCCGAAGGTGAAGGCCTACGTGTTGATGTTCGGCGAGGATCCGGACGGCGAAGCCCTGACCTGGGACGCCGTCCTTGAGATGGGCGCAACCGAGTCCGACGAGGCACTCGACGAGCGGCTCGCTGCTCAGCAGCCCGATGACGTCTGTACGCTCATCTACACCTCTGGGACCACAGGGCCTCCTAAGGCCGTCATGATCACGCACACCAACATCATCTGGACGGCAGAGACCGCGATGCAGGTGATCCGAGGCGGCCATGAGGACATCCTCCTGAGCTACCTGCCTTTGAGCCACATCGCCGAGCAGCTCATCTCGGTCCATGGCCCAATGGCGATGGGCGCTTGTACCGCCTTCGCAGAGGGCCTTGAGCAGCTGGGAGACAACCTCCGCGAGGTTCGGCCCACCTTCTTCCTTGGCGTCCCACGTGTCTGGGAGAAGATCCAGGCGAAGATGGTCGCAGCTGGCGCTCAAAATCCACCCCTGAAGAAGAAGATCGCCGCTTGGGCGCGAAAGGTCGGCCTCGAGGCGGGCTACGCGGAGCAAAAGGGCGAAGGCAAGCCGATGTTCTTCGGCCTCGCTAACAAGCTTGTCTTCTCGAAGGTCCGCGAAAAACTGGGCCTCGATCGCTGCCGTATGGCGATAACCTCCGCGGCTCCTATCTCGAAGAGCACCCTCGAGTTCTTCCTCAGCCTCGGACTGCCGATCTATGAGGTCTATGGCATGAGCGAGTGCACGGGCCCCGCGACGATCTCATTGCCTCACCGATACCAGACCGGGAGCGCTGGCTTCTGTATCCCAGGGGCCGAGCTCAAGATCGCTGAGGACGGTGAGGTCTGCATGCGCGGACGCCACGTCTTCAAGGGCTACTACAAGAACGACGCTGTGACCGCTGAGACCATCGACGAGGACGGCTGGCTGCACTCGGGCGACATCGGGACTATCGATGATGCTGGCTTCTTGAAGATCACGGACCGTAAAAAGGATCTCCTCATCACGGCGGGCGGCGAAAACATCGCACCTCAGCTGATTGAAGGGCAGCTCAAGTCGATCCCTGTCGTGGCTCAAGCCGTGGTCGTCGGCGACCGTCGTAAGTACCTCGCTGCGTTGTTCACCTTGGATCCCGAGAAGGTCGTCGCTGAGGCGCAAGCCTGTGGAAGCTCCGCGACCGACGTCGATTCAGCCTCCACTTGCGAGACGTTCCACGCACACCTCCAAGCTCAGGTCGAAGAGATCAACAAGAGCCTCGCGCGCGTCCAGACCATCAAGCGCTTCGTCATTATCCCTGGCGAGTTCACGATCGAAGGCGGGGAGTTGACCCCCACGATGAAGATCAAGCGCAAGGTCATTCGCGAGAAGTATGCGGCTCAAATCGAGGATCTCTACCCCAACAGCTAGGGCGGGCGCACAGCGACTCGACCTCTCGCGCTCCGACGTCACTTCGGTGATGTCGGGGGTGCGCTCTGTCTCCCCTTGTGCTCACTTCACACGCTGGCTTACCGGTGCGCGTCCGCCACTGCGCGCGGACTCATAACTAGTCGTATTAACCACAGCGCTCACGATCGCTGAGGCGACGGTCCCGTACCGGCTCCGCGCTTACAGCCCCCCTCCTAGCGCCTGCGATCGCGAGACGACGCAGCAGGAGCTCTGCGCATCGTCGAGGGTGACCGTTGTGCGTGACGAAGGTCTCTGCGACGCTCACATGACAGGGAGGTCGCACCTCAGGCTCCCCCCAGAGAGGAGGCCGAAGCGGGGAAGGAGTCGCCCCTGAGGGACACAAGCGAAGCGCAGGTCGCTAGCGA
This sequence comes from Myxococcota bacterium, assembly GCA_049602155.1. Taxonomy (GTDB): domain Bacteria; phylum Myxococcota_A; class UBA9042; order PHBI01; family JBMYRH01; genus JBMYRH01. The sequence goes on from JBMYRH010000004.1 coordinate 273,530, forward strand.
GCTGAGGCTCCAGGGTCCGCTCTCTTATTTGTGAGTGACGGTACCCGAGGTCACGGTGCCACCCTGCCACTGGAAGTTATCCAGGATGACGGCGGAGTCGTAGATCTGGTCGCTGGTGTCATGGATGTGGAAGCGGAGCTCAAAGCTCTCTCCGGGCTGTACCGACTGCGTCGTCGTCAACCAACCGGTGGAGCTCCCCTCGCCGATGTTGCACTCATATCCCGTGCCCGAGATGTCCGTCGTCCAGTTGCTGCACGGCTCGGAGAAGGCGGTGTTAATCGCGATGTAGCACCACTTGCCGTCCGCGTTCTGGAAGTCATGGTAAACTCCAGGGTTGGAGCACGCGGTGAAGTTGACGACCTGGTCCTGACCGTTGGTCGTCCCAGGGCCATTCATGATGATGTAGAACTTGTCGTTGAAGCTGCTACCAATCCACTCCTCGTACTCCACAGACATAAAGATGTAGTCGATGCTGAAGCCAGTCACGCCGGGTGGTGCAGTGAGCTGAACCGAGAACTCAACGGCGTCCTGCATATCGTAGCCGTCTGTCGCGAAGGGATCCGGCGCCGAGCCGAATCCACCGAGGTAATCCTGGTGGTTACCCGTATCGACCATGCCCGAGGCCATGATGAAGTAGGACTCACCCGCGAAGGGCATGAGGTCATTATTCGCGTTCCCGTAGTGCTGAAGTGCGCTGTAAGCTCCAGTCGTATCATGGCCGGTCGGGCTGTAGATCTGCGCCGCCCCCACGTAGCCGCCGTAGCAGAGCTCCATGGCGCACAGCGCGGCGTCGATTGACGTCCCCGTGCAGACTCCGCTGCAATTTGGCTCCACAGAGCCACCCGCCTCGCCGGCCCACTCACCGTCACAGTCGTTGTCCAGACCGTCACCGGGGATCTCGGTCGCGCCGGGGTGAACGAGCCCGGAGTAGTCGTAGCAATCTCCACCGCCGTTCGCGCAGGTCGACGGGAAGCCAGCGCTGCCGATCTCAAGATCCGCGTCGCAATATCCGTCGTCATCATCATCGCACCCCTCATCGACCAAGAGGTTGCAGTTGTTATCCGTGTCGTCGCAGGTCTCGAGGAGCAGCGGCGAGATCAGCGGGTTGCTGTCATCGCAGTCTCCAGAGAGCTTCACCGCGTGGTCCCCGTCAGGCACGCAGAGACAACGCTGCGTCGTGGGGTCGCCTGCGCCGTCGTTGTCCGCGTCGATGAAGTAGTCGCGGCAATCGAGCGCGCCCTCTTCATCAATCTCGTCATTGCAGTTGTCGTCGAAACCATTGCCGCACTGCTCCTGGTGCCCAGGACTCACGAGCTTGTTCATCGGCTCACAATCGAGCTCGTTCAGGTAGCCGTCAGCGTCCTTGTCGGGATCGCAGTCATCACCCACGTAGTCGCCGTCGAGATCCGCCTGGTCGGGGTTGCTGATTGTGGGGCAGTTGTCCATCTCGTCGAGGATGCCGTCGTCGTCATCATCGTCATCACCGTCATCCTCAGGGAGGTCGGTCTCCTCCTCCGGATCTTCCCAAGGCTCGGTACCATCCACGTCATCCTCGTCCGTTCCAGTCGGAGGGGTCAGATCGGGCTCCTCGACGCTAGAGTCATCGCCGGTGTCGTCCCCCAACTCACAGTTGAAGTCGACACACGATTCGCCGTCAGCACACGCTCCACAAGCTCCTCCGCACCCATCATCTCCACAGGTTCGGAAAGCACAGGAGGGAATGCAGTCACCGAAGCTCGGCTCGGTCCCGTCAGCGATAGCGGCGGGCGCCGTCTCACCTGAGGGTGTCACCGCAGATGACCCAAGTGAACCAGCGTCATCACACGCCGTGACGGAGATACACGTCACAAGAAAAGCCAACGAGCTGAAAATGCGAACGTAGTGCATCTTAGTTCTCCGTAATCGCCTGGAGCTTCATGCCACCAGGATAGGCGTAGCTGACGTCGCAGTCATAACCGTACGCTGTCAAACCGATTGGGGCCGTCCCGGATACGAAGTGAATCGCTCCCGGGCTGACAGATGGGCGCGCGATACCATACCCAGTCCCCGCGATGGGGATAATGGGCGCTTGCAGCGGTGCGCCGTCGATGGTGACAGACGCTCCCGTCGGCACCACGATGTTGAGGTAATTCTCGGCGTAGCCTTCCGGTGTGAGCACGTTGTAGTTCTTGAGGTACCGCTTCACCGGCACAGCCAGCGTGAACGCTGGATCCCCAATCGCCGACTCCGTCCCCGTCGCTTCATCGATACAAGCCTTTTGTGACCCGGGGTAGGTCGAGCCCGTGAGGTAATGCCCCACCATGACCGGCCCATCTGACTCCACTTGGAACGTCCCTGGGGCAGCGAACTGAATCCAGCCGCCGCGCTGCAGTTTGAACTGCTCGTAACCAGGCACAGGCGGGTTCGTCGTCACCGTCACATCGTTGTCGCCGGCCATGACGCGCCACACGTCCACCTGTGTCTGACTGCGCGGCTTGAAGGAGTCAGCGACGTAGAGATAGCTCCACGTCTCGACCGGGTAGAGCTGCTGCTCAAGGTGGTCACAGTTGTCGATGCCGAGTGGCACGTTGGCACACTCATGACCGCCGATGACGGAGATCTTCTTGTCCGCCCACACGTACGTGCCGGTCAGGTCGACGCCATGAGCGCCATCGGTCTCGAGGTTGAGTGCCTGCCCCTGAGTCAGCGTGAAGAGCGACTCCTGCCCTGGCGTGAGGGCCGCGGTGCCGTTCACTGGGACGACAGGGGCCGAGGGCTTAACGACGATGTTAGTGTCGCCAGGCTGCGTCGCGATGATGGTCACGAACCCGCGGAGCACGCCTTGCGCGAAGACACGATGGGCCCAGGACATCACGAAGTACTCCTGCCCCGTGACCTTCGATGGGAGCAGCAACGACGCGTCGTTGGTGTGGACCCCTTCACCGTTGAGCGGGTTGAACTGATGCACCGCGACTGGCGTGTTCGTGACCACCTGAAAGGTACGCTCTGTCAGCACCGAGCCGTCGACGTCAAAGCCCAGCGGGAGGTGGAAGATCTCAAGCTGACCCGGGTGGAGGTAGGTCGAGAGCACGCCGAGCTGCGCCGCGCTCATCGCCATGTTCGTCGCGTTGTTGGTGATCATGACCTCAGTCCCGGCCCCATCTGCCGGCACACTCACTACGAGGCCGATGACCTGATTCTTTGCGTCGCCGACATTGTCTAGATCGACCGCCCAGTACTCACAACCGAGGTACGAGCCGTCCTTCACGTTCACGTCGCAAGGAGTCAAGCACTCACCGTTCCAGCAACTACCGCCCGGTGGACAAGGCTCGGCGTCAACCCAGGCATCACCGCTAGCGTTGCATTGTTGCAGCTGCACGAAGCCCTTGCAGATCTTTGTCCCTGGCGTACAGAGCTGGGGGATGCAGGCGCCCTGGTAACAGTATGCAGCGTCGCCGCAGTGAATGATCTCCCACTCGGTCCCGGAAGCGTTGCACTGCTCGTGGCTATCGTCGTTCAGACAGTAGCCGGTCGAGGCTCCCTCGGTGCACTCTTGCGGCACGCAGTCGGAGTTGACGCAACCGTACCCGTCGGGGCACGCCGTCTCGGTCCAGTAGAGCCCGTCCTCCGTACACGTTCCGATCGCGAGCGGCGTCGCGCAGACGATCTCACCCGGGGTGCAGGCCGTCTCAGGCCCAGCGTCTTCGATCGCGGCATCGGTGGACGTGATCCCTACATCCCCCCCCGATGATGCGGTCGCATCGCCCTCTGCGGAGGCAGAGTCATCACCGAGCGGGTCACCGGGCAGATCGTCGCCGAAGACAGGGGTCTCGGAGCCGAAGTCCGTGTTGGTCGCCTCGGTCGCGGCAGGGTCCGTAGTCCCCCCGACGGTCCCGAGGTCAGAAAGACCGTCGCTGGAAGAGCAGGCGAAACAGAGCACTGAAACGCAGGCGATAAAGCTGAATGAAGATAAATGCACAGCGAGCCCCAACGCAGTCAGACGACGCCGTAATGTAGCCGCGTCACCGTTTCGACGCAAAGGCAAAGTCGCCCGGGTCTCCATTAAAGATAGTTACCCGCGAGTGTCCGTCGCGTGGACTCCGGCGCAAAGGGCACGCTCGAGTTACTCTCCGTGTTGCCTTCTCGTATCGGAGAACGATTCATGAGGCGTGCCCGCTTGAACCTCAAAGTCCAGCGATGCTTCAAAGGTGATCCCGACGACTTCTGACGTCCGAGCGTCGATCAAGTCAAACTCCAACTGAGCGGCAATTCGCTCCCCTGTGAGCGTCCCGAACTCGGTCAACGTGATGCTCCCAGCGACCCCTGTGAGCGGCGTCATGCTCTCTGGGCAAGAGGCCAGCAAGGTGAGCGACACCGAAACCCCATCGGGGCCGATCGGGAAGGTCGCTGAGCCATCGGTCGCGATCTGGTCTCGGACCGCCTGGTAACTGTGAATCGTGATGGCCAAGCTGTCGGCCACTTCGACCAGCTGGCTTGTGTCACTGACTCGAATGAGGACCACGTCGCTGCCGCGGAGCGCAGAGAAGAACGAGAGCTCCGCATCAAAAGGTGCCCAGACCTCTGGGCCGCCGCAATCCGCGACCTCAAGCCGCTCACCACGGATAAAGCCGCTGCCCTGATCGAGGCAAGCTGACGCCGTGATGCCCCACCATCCAAGTACGATGGATACGATGAGCGCCTTCATGGGGATGCCTCCGACATCGTTGCAGCCTACTCCCACGCCCCCTGCCGAGCAACGAATCCCCCCCATCAGCCAAGGACCAACACCCTTCCCTTCCGACCGCCTCGACGCATCGAGAGGAAAAGCGCGTCGACAGCCGTCTTTCACCTGTGTTAAGAGCCCGCCATCTCATGCCCTAGGGTCGACCATGCGCATCTACCGCGAGCGAATTCCAGCGATTGCACGGGGCATCGTGCAGGCCCTCAAAAAGGAAGAGCTCATCGAGTTCGACGCCGCCTCGCAAGAGGAGGTCGAATTGGACTGCGCGAGCGTCCTTCAGGAGTACCGACGCACGGATTGGGAGCTGACAGAGAAGGCCCGCGATCTGGTGTCAATGCGGGGCCTTGACTACTCCCACACGCACAAAATCAAGAGCCGGCTGGCCTCTGAGAAGAAGTTCAGCATTGGCGACAGCGCGATCGAGTGGCTGGTGAACCAAATCCTCGAGGTCTTGCTCCAGAGCAACAACGTCGAAGAGATCTACGGCGACGATAACGACCTTCGTCGCGCGATGGCGCCCGTGATGCGGAAAGAGCTGAACGTCGGCAGCGACCTCGATCAAGAGGTCCGAAAGCGCATCAAGAACCTCCAAGAGGGGACCACCGACTTCGACGTCGAGTACCAAAAGACGATGGAGAAGATCCGAACGTCGAAAGGTATGACCGACGAGTAGCGCGCAGCTTTTCTGCCGCGACATGCGACGGCGACGGCCGCTCAACGGGCCTCATCAGCCGCGATGAGCGCCGCTTCCAAAGCCTCCGGGACGAGAGAGGCAGCCGCTCCGCCTAGGTGGCAATGCGAGACTGCGTGTGCTAAGCGGAACCCTCGACGAGGCATCTAGCACGTGCGCGAGAGGAGCGAGCTGTGGCGAAGCAAAATGAATCGATTCGACCTGCGTTAGGGGTCCTGACAGCACTGCTAATCGCGCTGCCTGCTCAGGGCTGTGGACCGAGCTTCATCGATAACGACGCGACCGCGGGGACCGCCCTTGGGCTCCCCACAGAGCTGACCGTCAACGGTGAGATCAACGTCGATATCGGGGACGCAACCGACTGGAAACGATTCACTGCGCAAGAGAGTGGAAGCGCTACGATCGCCGTCCGAATCGGCGACCCCTTTGAGGGTAAACATAGCCTCGTGGGTAACATCGTAGTCTTCGACCGCGACGCAAATCAGCTGACGAAAGAGCCCATCACCCGCGACGTGATGAAGTACGAGCTCTCCTGGCCCGTCAGTAAAGACGGCCAGTACCTTGTCCGGATCGCCGCGACCGAGGGTAAATCCACCTATGAAGTGGACCTTACGCTGGAGCTTGAGGCGGCCGATCCCTGTGACGGGGTCCTCTGCGAAGAAGGGGACATCTGTGAGGACGGCGAATGCGTCCCACTAGACGAGTGCGATCCGGCCTGTAAATCAGGCCGCAAATGCGTAAGCGGCAAGTGTGTCCGCTCATCCAAGCCCGCCTGCGGCGGTAAGAAGTGCCCACGGGGGCAGTATTGCAGCAGGAGCAAGGACCGCTGCGTCAAAGACCCCTGCCACGGCAAGCGCTGCAGCAAGCAAGAGACCTGCCGAGGTGGCGTGTGCAAAGCCAAGCGTAAGAAGCCCGTGCAGCCCGTCAAGCCTTCGGGCGACTGTGAGCCCGCGTGCACCGATGGCGCCACATGTAAGAAAGGCAAGTGCAAGTACGGGCCGCTGGCAGCCCGAGTCGTCCAATCCGTTCCCCGCGGACAAACGACCCTCATCACGCTGAACAAAGGCACGACGCACAAGATCAAAGTCGGCCAAAGCGGCAAGGTCCCTGGCGTCGGATCGTTCAAGATCATCGAGGCTTGGGATTACCGCAGCAAGGCCGTGCTCTCCGCGCCGTCCTCGAAGCTTGGCGACAAGAAGTCAGCGACGATCTATCGCTAGCGGGTGACTTGCTTCCTCAAGTTCTCAATGATGTTGGGGAGCGTCTTACGTTGAGCTGCCCGACGGATCCCATCAGGGATCGGTAGCTTCGGGACGGCGTGAGCCTTGTAGATCACCAGCGTGCGCTTAGATCCGGCATCGAACGGGGCCAGCGTCCAGCTGCCTGTGTTCCGCTCAAAGTCGCCCTCGACCAAGCTCCAACTGCGCTGCCACTTCTTACCGGGGACGACCTTGTGCACGGCGTCCGTAGTCGCCGTCAACGTGGAGAGCGGGAACGGCAGATCAACTGTGACCCGGCAGCGGTGTACATTACCCTTCTTCCAAAGCTGTTTCGATTCGCTCACGCGGATCATCGTCCGTTTGTAGTCGGCGCAATTCGAGATGATCGCCCAGACCTTCTCAGGCGGCGCTTCGATCACCCCCATGACCGTCGCTTCGGGTTGCGAAGAGCCCGCGACTTTCGCGGCTGAGACCAAGATCTCACCGGAACCTAGACGGGCTTTTTTGGAGGGCGCTGCCTGAGCTGGAGCCCCGAGGCCCAGTAACGAGAGCGCGAGGAGGCCGTGTATGCTTGCGTAACGTGTCATGCTTCCGTTGTAACACAGGACACATGCCAATGACTCGGCCCCGCTAGGCGTCCTCGGGTTCCGCGAGCGCCCCTCGCCCATCCGGGAAGATGTGCTCTTCCCCATCCGGGATCAGCATATGACCGACATCACGGCGAACTTTGCGCACCCACAGCCCCACGATGAACAACCCTATCGCAGCGTATTGCCCGGCTGTCATGCCGAAATACACCGCGTCCGAGGCACGTAAGAAATCGAGTCCAAAGCGGATCGGGCAATAGAGGAGCAGTGTCGTCGAGAGCACCCAACCAGCGAAGAGCGCGCGGCGGCGCTGACTCCAAAGCACTGCGAACATAAAGACCGAGTAGACGCACTCATAGAAGCCCAAGTTGTGACGCACCGTGCCTGCGGGCTCAACAAGATCCCCGACGCGCAAGCTCACCGGGTAGGGCATCCCGAGCATGAAGTCGGTCGCGAACCCAGGGTGGTCAAAGGCCACCGTGCAACCCAAGCGGCCAAAGATCCACGCGAAGACAAACCCATAAATCAAGGGCTCAGCGTGATCCCAAAAAGGCAGACCGTTCCGTCGAAAATAGTAAATGACCCCAGCGGTCCCTCCGAGGAAGCCACCGAACGAGCTGATCCCTTCCCAAAAGTAGAGCAGATAAAGAGGGTTCTCGAAGACCTTCTCTGGGAAATAGAAGAGGGCGGAGTAGAGGTGCGCTCCGATCATGCCTGGGACGACCGCCCACATGGCGACTTCATTGAGGACCCGATCGTCCAGCCCGAGTAGCTGTGCTCGGCGCGACGCGACGACCGTCCCGCTGATGATGGCCGTCCCCACGAGGAACCCGAAGAGGTGGAACGACAACGGGCCCAACTCAAGCGCCGGAGGCTTGGCGTAAGGTAGCGCTGCGAGGGTGAGCCCGAGGTCCGGGAGTAGGCCAGTCATGATGCGGGCGTCCTATCATACGGCGTGCTCATGGTCACGGGCGGAGCGTCACGCGAGGTGCCCTTGGCGCGTTGGAGCCTTGCAAGCGACTGCGCCCTCCCCTATCAGGGGACATGGCATCCTCTCCGCACAGAGAGCGCATCGACGCGTTTTTGGACCACTCGCGCTCCTTCGAGGGCCTGCGCTATGTATACCCGGTCGTCAGCCGTCGATCGGGGGGCCTCTCGATTGGGGTCAACTTGAACCCGGATAAGCGGTGCAACTTCGACTGCGTCTACTGCCAAGTTGATCGCACGATTCCCGCCCAGGTCATGCACGTTGATCTCGAAATTTTGGCCGAAGAGCTGAGGGCCTTGATGTCCCGGGTTCAGGACGGCCGCATCTGGTTACACCCCAGGCTCGCTCAGACCCCGGCTCACCTTCGTCGCCTCAACGATATCGCCTTTTCAGGGGACGGTGAGCCCACCACGGAGAAGCGCTTCCCAGAGGCCGTTCAGCTCGCAGTCGACCTCCTAAAGGAGTGCGAACTCGAGGAGGTCACGCCGGTGCTCATCACCGATGCTGCGTGCCTGCATCACGATCGCGTGCGACGTGGCCTCGACGTCATGCACGCGAGCAGAGGCATCATTTGGGCCAAGCTCGACGCGGGAACAGCCCCGTTCTACGAGGTCGTCAACCGGTCCCATGTGCCCTTCAGGCGTGTGCTCGCTAACCTCGCCCTGGCTGTCAGCAGCTATCGAGTCGTCGTGCAGTCGCTCTTCTTCCGCGCCGAGGACACCCCCCCGTCTGCAGAGGAACTACAGGCCTATTGCGAACGCTTGGTTGAAATCGAAGCGGAAGGCCCCATCGAAGAGGTCCACATCTACACGATCGCGAGGCGACCGGCTGAGCCCTGGTGCACCCCCTTGAGGGACGCTGAAGTCGATGCCCTCGTGGCTCAAGTCTCTCACCATGTGCGCGCGCCCGTCCGCGGTTTCTACGGGCCGCCCGAGCTCTAGGCGGATCGCTTACCCGTCAATGCTCAAGGCCGAGCTCTCGACAAGCCTTCTCCCCTTCCGGGGTCCCTGCGAAGATGAATCGGCGCACCCAGGGGTCCGGGTTGGCAGATACGTCAGCCGGAGACCCGCAAGCCCGAATCTCTCCCTCATGTAAGAAGGCGATCTGATGCGCCACGCGAAACGCAGACGCCATGTCATGGCTCACCACTAGGGCGGTGATGTCGAAGAGCTCCTGGGCTTCAACGATCATGTCATCCACGTACCGGATCATCACGGGATCCTGCCCCGTGGTCGGCTCGTCATAGATCATGATCTCCGGCTTCGTGATGATCGCGCGCGCTAACCCGACACGCTTGCGCTGACCATTGGAGATTTGGGACGGGAAGCTGTCAGCGATCTCGAGCAAGTTCAGTTTCTCGAGGATGGCGTTCGTCTCGCGCCGCACCTCGACCTTGCTCGTCCCCCGCTCGACGAGCGGAAACGCGACGTTCTCGCGCACACTCATCGAGTCGAGGAGCGCGGCGCCCTGAAAAAGCATCCCAAAGCGCGACCGCATCTCCAGCATTTGACGCGAGTCGAGCTTGGCCATGTCCTGACCGAAGACGCTGACGGAGCCACTGTTCGGCTGAAGCAAGCCGATGATGTGCTTCATTATGACGGACTTACCGCTGCCCGAGCCACCGATGATGACCGTGATCTTGTTCTTCGGGATCTGGAGCGACACCCCCTTGAGGACGTCGTGAGGTCCGAAGGATTTGCAGAGATCAGTGACCTCAACGACGACCTCGTCCGGCTCCCTCGACGACGCTGTGGCGGGGGCTCCGGAGGGGGGCCGCTCCGTGGCCCCGCTTGAGAGCCCTCGCACCGTCTCAGCGCCCGCAAAGAAGACTTTGACTAGGTCAAGTTCGCGCGCCAAGACGTCGTCCACATCGCCGTACGCGACAACGCGCCCTTCATCGAGCATCGCGATGCGATCGGCCAAGCGTAGCGTAGACGTCATGTCATGGCTCACGATGACCGAGGTGATCCCGAAATGCTCCCGCGTTCGGATGATCATCTGGTCCACAAACTCGATCATGACCGGATCGAGCCCCGTCGTCGGCTCGTCAAAGAGCACCACCTCAGGGTTGCTGACGACCGCCCGCGCCAGGCTGACGCGCTTCTTCATGCCGCCAGAGAGGTCACTTGGCATCTTTCCACCCGCATCACTCAGGTCCAGAAGCTCCAAGAGGTCCTGGACCATCGGGACGATCTCACCCCACTTCATCGAGGTGTTCTCGTAGAGGGGAAAGGCGATATTCTCCGTCACCGTGAACGAGTCCATCAGCGCATAGCTTTGGAACATCATCGTGAGGCGCTTTCGAAGGGCGATCAGGCGCTGCGGGTGAACCTTCGCCGTGTCTTCACCGAAGAGCGTCACGACGCCCTCGTCAGGCAACATCAGCCCGTTCATGAGCCGCAACAGCACGCTCTTGCCGCAACCCGAGCGGCCGCACAACACCGTCGTCATGCCGGTGTGGATGTCGAGATCAAGCCCATCCATGAGCGTCAAATCCCCGAATCGTTTGACCACCCCGCGCAACGAAATCACGGGCTTTGAGGCGTCGACGGGCCAGCGAGGCGCGTCGGGCAACAGGTAATTCACGCGCTCGGCGTTGCTGGGAGGCTGTGCGGTCACGGCTGCAGTCTAGTGTCGGAGCACTGTGCCGACAATGACCGCGTCGAGGCGTTCGAGTTCACGCACGGATCGGCGCTACGCGTACGGCGGCCCACGTCATGCAAGGGTCAAAGGTCCGACGCACACCTGCGAGAAGGTTCAGCGTTCACGCTGCCGCGGAGATCTCTTCCGGCAACGCAGTTCGGAGATCCAAGAGTTCGCGCTCCACGAAGAAGCTGCGCAAATTCTCCAAGATCGCCTCAGGCTTGTCCGCGCGGAGACAGCGAAGTCGGACTTCGGAATAGTCGCCCGACGCCTTAAAGAGCCGACTGATCATCATCTTGAGTCGACCAGGGACCACCTTGGGGGGGTAGGTGTCGGCGAGCATGCCGCGGTACTCTTCGATGAGGTCGATGCGCTCTCGCCAGGTGGGGCGGTAGGGCGTACGCCCCTCAAACTCATCAAGGATCTGACGAAACACCCAGGGGTTCGTCACCGCGCCACGGCCGACCATCACCCCGTCGCATCCAGTGACCTCAAAGCGCTGCTTTGCGTCCGCTGCGCAGACCACATCGCCGCTCCCCAGAACAGGGATTCGAGCGACCTCCTTCAGCTGCCTAATGATGTCCCAGTCCGCCTGTCCACGGTAGAGCTGCGTGCGGGTGCGTCCGTGCACGCTGATGGCCCGAGCGCCGCTCTCTTCGGCGACGCGTAGGGTCTCCATCGCGTTGATGCTGTCCTCACACCAACCGTTTCGGATCTTCACCGTGACCGGGATCGAGACTGCCTCGTTCATCGCCTCAAGCACCCGCCCCAGCTGAGGCAAGTCTCGAAGAAGCCCAGCGCCGCCGCCTTTGCTGACGACCTTGGGGGCCGGGCAGCCGCAGTTCAAATCGACAATGTCGGCGCCTGCGTCCTCCACCATCCGAGCGGCGTCAGCGATCAACGCTGCATTTGCGCCGTAGATCTGAATCGCTACAGGCCGCTCCGACGGATGGAACGCCATCTTAATCATGCTGAACATGGTCTTGCGGGTGAGGCAGCCCACATGGATGAACTCGCTCATCACCAACCCCACCGCGTCACCACTCGCTTTTTGCACCAGTCGGCGAAAGGGAGAGTCGGTCACACCGCTCATCGGCGCGAGCACCAACCCAGGGCTCACAGCGATGTCGTCGATATGGAAGCTTGGAATCATCACGGCGGCGGGCATACTCGTGGGGTCGCCCTCGGTCAACCATCGGAACCCTTGAACCCACCTCCATCACCACCGACGCCACCAGCCGCGTCCTCGGCGTCGCTCTCCTCCGGGGCCGCAACTGAGGCACTGCTCGCCTTGGGGCTCAAGCCGGTGGCGAGAGAGCTTCACGACGTCGAGGGTGTCGAAGAGGCGCGGAGGCGATGGCAAGCGATGGGCTATGTCACCGCGGTAGGGGAGCCCGTGATCGAAGATCTCGACACCGCTGCCATGGTGGTCGACGTCAAACAAGTGCACACGACACGCCACCTCGCGACGCACCCCGTCATCGCGCGCTTAGTCACGGTGTTCGGTCGACTCGCTGAGCACCTCTTCCTAGACCCCTCAAGCCGCGTTCATCAGTGGCTCGCGGAGCGCCTCGACGCCGAGCGCACGCCGCATCAAGGGCCCTTGCCGACAGGTGAACGCACTCAAGAGCGACGCGCGGTCTACGTCTCTCAGGACCTCGACCTGGCCGAGAGAGCGAAGGCCTTGGACCGCATGGCGGAGGCATCCCGGGAGACGGACGGGGCGGTCGAGCTCGGTGCCCTGCTCGGCTATCCGCCCTGCTGCGTGAAGGCCTTCAGCGCCCTCCCCCGACGATGGCCCAACCGGTTCCCCATTGAGGCAGCGATGGCGCGCACAGAGCACTTCGAGCCTCGCCTGAACAATGTGGCCCTAGATCGCTTCGCTTGGATCGCCTGGTTCCCCTGTCGTTACGACTGCGCGGCATCGTTAACCCTCGCTGACGCCGCGGCGCGAGCCATGGCGGCTGAACAACCGGGCCCCGTGTCAGATGCGGATCGCCTCTTAGCCCGCCCGCGCCTCTACATCGATGACAGCCAACAAGCCGAGCTCGTGGGCGCTCAAGGGACAGCCACGGAGATGACCTTTGAGCAGCTCCGTCCGCTGAAACGACGTGGACAGAACGATCCCCCGATCTGGCGTTCTGTCTCGGAGGCCAATTCGCTGGTATTTCGGGGCGGCGCAGTGCAGCTCTTCCGCGACGGTGAACCGCTCAGGTGGGAGGGCGACGCCATCCTCTTACCCTTCGGTGTTGCATGAGTGATAGCGCCACAGCTCCGGGCTCCTTGCGCTCCCTCATCCGACTCATCGTGCCCCACCGCGCCGTATGGTTTGGTGCGACAGCCGCCCTGATCGCTGCCGGGCTCGTCAAGCTGACGATCCCCCAAGTCCTCAAGATGGCGATCGATGACGCGTTAGTCGCTGAAGACATCGACGCCCTTCAGAGGATCTTGCTCATCGCGCTGGGCGTCTTCGTGCTCTTGAGCTCACTCAGCTTCTTAAGGGGAGTGCTCGTCAGTTGGCTCGGCCAACGCATCGTCGCCGATCTGCGAGGGCGCACCTTTGCTCACCTCCTGCGTCAACCCCCTGGCTTCTTCCACGTCCGTAAGAGCGGCGCGCTCCTGAGCCGCCTGACCTCCGATATCGGCACCCTCAGATATGCCGTGGGGGCTGAGCTGTCGATCTTGCTGCGCTCGACCGTGACCGTCGTGGGCGGACTCTTAATCCTCGGAGTCACCAGCATCGAATTGACGGCGCTCATCGCGATCTTCGTCCCACCGGGGATCTTCAGCGCGCAATGGGCAGGTCGTCGGATCCGCAAGCGCGCCCGTGAGGCTCAAGACGAGGTGGCTCAGGCGAATGCTCGCCTGAAAGAGAGCGTCGTGGGCATCGAGACCGTCCAAGTCTTCAAAGCCGAGCCGCGTGAGCACGCCCGATACCTCGCGCGCATCATGGACGCCTTCGAGCGTGGATTCCGAGCAGGGGTCCTTCACGCGGGTCTCTGGTCGTCCATCCAGCTCTTTGGTCACACTACAATCGCGCTCATCCTCTGGTACGGAGGAAAGAAGGTCATCTCCGATGAGATGAGCCCGGGTGATCTGACCGCTTTCATCGCGTACACCATGATGGTCACGGGCGCTTTAGGCTCCATGTCTAGCGTCTGGGGCAACTTGCAGCGCGCGCTCGGAGCCTCCGAACGCGTCTTTTCCCTCCTCGCCGAGGAGCCCGGAATCTTAGACGGCCCCGAGTCCCCCGAGACCATCGACGGTCGCATCACCTTTAACGAGGTCTCCTTTGCCTACGATGGGCGACCTGAGACGGACGTCCTCAGCGGCTTTAACCTCACCATCGAGCCTGGTGAATTCGTGGCCCTTGTGGGCCGCTCTGGGGCGGGCAAGAGCACCCTCTCTGCGCTCATTCAGCGCTTCCACGACCCCCAACATGGGCAAATCAGCCTCGATGGCCACGCCCTCCCCGACCTAACGCTCTCCGCACTGCGTGGATCAATCGCGACGGTTCGCCAAGAGCCAGTCCTGTTCGCAGACACCCTGCGAGAGAACATCCGATACGGCCTCCCCGACGCAGACGATGTCGCCGTTGGCGCCGCCGCGAAGGCTGCAAACTTGGATGAACTCATCACCCAGCTTCCCGAGGGGCTCGACACGCTCGTCGGCGAACGCGGCGTAAAGCTCTCGGGTGGGCAGCGTCAGCGGGTCTCGATCGCACGGGCCCTGCTCTCCGACCCACGCATCCTGATCCTCGACGAGGCGACGTGCCACCTGGACGCTGCCAGCGAGTTGGCCGTCCACAGCGCATTATCAAGGCTGATGGTCGGCCGCACGACGCTCGTCATCGCACATCGCCTGAGCACCATCAGGAAGGCCGACCGCATCGTCGTCATGAGCGAAGGCGCAGTGGTCGATTCGGGTACTCACGATCAGCTTGAGGCGCGATGCGAGGTCTACAGGGATCTTTTGCAAGCCACCAAAGACGTGGATGGGCACGCGCTCCGTGTCGCAAACGCAGAGAATACGCGGATCGGTTAAGAAGCGACCGCCCACGCGCGTTGCGTCGGAGGAACCCGGTCGCTTAATATAGTTTGCGGAGCCGAGCCCATGTGCGTCGTGGCTCCACGAGGGTTCTCGAGGTGCAAGGGGGTGGCGTGACAGGTGGTGCCGTGTCGCAAGCGCGCGGAAAGCGCAGGCTCGTGAGGCTCATGACCGGCTTCGCTGGCGTGCTCGTCGGTCTGCCTAGCGCCTTCGCGCTCCCTATCCTCCCAGGGGACATCAACCTCGACGGCAAGGTGAACGTCTCTGACGTTCAATGTCATGTCTTGGCGACCGCCAACCCGGAGTCCCCTCCGGAGTGCATGCAGGAGAGCACCGAGAACGCGGACGTCTCCTGTGACGGCAGCTTGAATGTCTCGGACCTCCAAATGACCGTCTTGCTCGCGGTCGGTAACCCCTTGTCGACTGTTGTGGACCTGGACGGTGACGCCCGCGTCAACGCCTGCGACCCAGACCGAGATGGCGACAGCTGGTCGGACGACTGTGAGTCGGCAGCGGGCACTGACGCTGCAGACCCCGATTCACACCCCAACTCCGCCGCGGAGTGCGCGGGAGCGATCCTCTCCACCGCCTGCCGACTGAGCGGCACAGCCGGAGATGAGGCGCGATGCGACGTCACGCTCGCACGCCAGGCCGGGACACTCTCAGCCAGCGCTCTAGAGACTATCGTGCAGGTGGATCCCGCTGCTGCGAGCATCGTCCGCTTGGAGACGGTGCGCACATGTACGGAGGCGGAGTGCACATATGGCGACTCTGCCCCCCCGCAAACCGAGCTGCCGAACGCCGCCGGGGTGACGATGCTGCCAGCGTGCACATCGGCTCCTTGCAGTCAGCCGTGGGCACTTGGGAAGCTCGGGGTACAACTCGGGGATGGGGCGGGGCCAGCGCTCACGCAATCCAGTTGGTCGTCTCCCGGGGTCGCAGTCACTGGTGATGACTTCGTGGTGTCCGTCGTGCTCAACCTGAACGTCGACGTCGACGGGCTCCCTGTCGAGATCTTCGGCGCCCAGGCCGAAGCCGGCGGCGAGGTGTTCCCCGCTGGGCTTCGGACGACAGACAACCTCCCTACGCTCGTCAGCGAAGGGCCGCCGGCCGGCGCGCCGTGCATCACCGAACAGGACTGTGATGACGGTGACCCTTGTACCGTCAACGTGTGCGTCGCCGGGACCTGTGACCAGACAGCGGTCATCTGCGACGACAGCTTGAGCTGCACAACAGACAGCTGCAGCCCGACGAAAGGCTGCAGTGTGAGCCTGGATGAGGGCGCCTGTGTCTTTGGCGGCAGCTGCCTGAGCAGTGACCATGTCAACTGCACCCCCCTTGTCCGCTTATCCGAAGTGGCGACCTACGGCGAAGACGCCTGGATCGAGCTGGTCCACGAGGGCGCCGCGACTATTCGAATCGAGGACTTCGCGCTGAGCACAGGCGGAGCGCCTTGGGCGGTCCCAGCGATGACGATGGCCCCCTTCTCCAACGTCCTCATCCGGATCGGCGCAGGCATCGACACCCCCGATACGGCATATGCAGGTGACGCGCTGACAGCGTTGCCCTCCGAGGGGGGCGAGGTCGTCCTTTGGCGACAGGGTGCGCTCGCCGACTACGTCGCCTGGGGAGCGACGAACCACCCGACCTTAGACATTGCGAACGCTAGCGGTATTTGGAGCCACGGTGAGAGCCTCGTCGTGGACGCTGTGCCGCCTGGGTACACGTTGCAGTCCAACTCGGACGCAGGGGCGACTGCGTGGAACGCGGCTGAGGAGAGCGCCTTCTCCAACACCGTACCTTGTGCGCTCATCCCCTGCGTGGAGGTCGCCTGCCATGAGCAGGAGGACGGCGACTTCGACGGGCAAGCTGACTGTGAGGACGTCGACTGCGCCAGCGTGCCCGAATGTGCTGCAGGGTCGATCGAGATCTGCGACGACACCCTCGATAATGACAACAACGGCTTGGCGGACTGCCTCGACCCGCTCTGCGCACAGACCCCTGCCTGCCCTGCCCTCCCCACGCTCAGCGAGGTCATCTTCGACGCGGACGGCGCTGCGCGCATCGAGATCACGAACTTGGACGTCGCTCCACTGCCCTTCGATGCCATCGTGCTCTGCACCCAGAGTGACTGCGTCTCGCTGGCCGGTGGGGGCTCCCTCTACCCGGCATCGTTCCTCACCGTTCACACCGGGATCGGTGGAGACAACGCCACGGAGCGCTGGCTAAACGGCGCACTCGGGGGGCTATCGACCGACTCAGGAGAGCTCCTTCTGAGCGCGACAAACCCACCTACAAGCGACTCGGTCTACAGTTACGTCCGCTGGGGCAAGGCGGTGAACGCCACCGCGCCCGGAGGCTCACTTGAGGGTCTCGCAACGGATGCTGCGCTGTGGGCGCCAGACACCCGAATCTACACTGATGCTCTGCAGCTCGGTGATGCCTTGGCACGAGACCCCGCAGGAGATGGGCTGGCCTGGGCATGGGATATTCAGACGACCCCATCCGCGGGTGAGGGAAACCCGAACTGTGGCTCCAACGGGCTGTGCCGAGAGAGCCGCTGTGAGGACGCCACCGACGAGGACGGTGATGGCGGATTCGACTGCCAGGACGCCGACTGTGACGGGTGGCCAGGCTGTGACGAGCGTGTCGTCGTTAACGAGGTGCAGCTAAGCGCTGGCGAAGTGCTCGCCGTGGAGATTGCGAACCTTGGGACCTCTCCCGCCTCGCTCGCAGATCGCTCTCTCGTCTCGGGTGAGCAGTCTTTCTCCCTGTCCGAGGGCGTTCAACTCGCTCCTGGCCAGGTGCTCACAATTCAAGCTGGTGACGGCGAGGCGGACGCTGGTGTGATCCAGGGGCTCCCCTTCACTTTAGGCCTTGAAGGTGGCGAACTTAGCCTCTCCCACGAGGACACATTGACCGACTACGTGCGCTGGGGTGTCGGCGTCTCCACGCAAGAGGCCGACGCCGAGGTTGTCGGCCAGTGGATCGCTGGCGAATCCGTCGAGACCGCCGGTGCAGAGGTCGTTGGGCAGACACTGCGCTACGACGGTTGGGGCGATCGGGCGTCGGACTGGTCCATCGCAGAGCAGACCTTGGGCAGTGGCAACGGCATTGAGTTTGGCCATTGCGGCGATGGGCAGGACAACGATGATGACGCCCTCTTCGACTGTTACGACGGTGACTGCGAGACCTCTGAGCTGTGCGGCGGTGAACTCTGTGACAACGACATCGACGATGACGGCAACGGTGACATCGACTGCGCAGATACCTTCTGCGTGGACAAGGGCCCCTGCCTTGAAGACGGGAAGTGCGACGATGGCGTCGACAATGACGGCGACGGGCTCACCGACTGCGAAGACGGCGAGGACTGCGACGCCTCAGGCTTTTGCGACGAGTCACTGCACTGCGATGACGACATCGACAATGACCTGAACGGGCTCACGGACTGCGACGACGGTGCGTGTGTGGGGCACGCCAACTGCATCGAAGCCGGCCAGTGTGACGATGGCATCGATAACGACGGCAATGGCCTTACGGACTGTGAGGAGCCGAGCGAATGTGGGGGAGAAGTGCACTGCCTTGAGCCCCTGAACTGCAGCGATGGGATCGACAACGACGTAGACGGGCTGACCGACTGCGCTGATGAAGACGACTGCGCTGGGAAGAGCGGCTGCATTGAAGTGATCTGTGACGATCTCATCGATGACGACGGCGATGGCGATGTGGACTGCGATGACGACGAGTGCAGCCTGCTCCCCATCTGCGTGGGCGCTGAGCCCATCTTGGCCCTCACCGAACTCTACCTCTCTAGCGCGACGGGCAGTCATGTCATCGAGGTCGCGAACCTCGGTCCGGCGACCGGTGACGTCGCAGGCTTCGCGCTTTGTAGTGCAGACACGTGCTTCACCATTCCGCCAGAGACCGACATCAAGCCTGGCGAGTTCTTGTTGATCGAGACGGGGAGCGCCGACGATTTTGACGGGCATCGCTTCACAGGCGAGCTCCTGACTGACCTCACGGAAGACTCGGGGACACTGCAGCTCGTGACCCAAGCCCCCCCTCAAGGCCCCGAAGACATCCTCGACTTCGTACAGTGGGGCACTGACGGGCAGCCAGACGAAGCCCTCGCTGTAGAGGCCGGTCAATGGCTCGCCGGCGAAGCCATCCCAAGCGGGAGCTACCTTGCTGGGTTGAGCAGCTACACGTGGTTGGGGACAGGAGAAGGCGCAGAGCACTGGGCCGTTCACTTCGCGCCAAGCCCTGGTGAGCCAAACGCGACGTGCGACCTCCCCGGGATCTGCGCAGAGCTGAGCTGCGGTGATGGTGCCGACAACGACGGTGACAGCTTCGTCGACTGTGAAGACGGCGACTGCGCGCAGATCCAAACCTGCTTCGTGGAGGGTGACCACTGCGCTGACGCCATCGACAATGACGCCGATGGGCTCGTGGACTGCCAAGACACCCTGGATTGCGGCCTTCAGCCGCACTGCAACGAGGCCCTGAACTGCGACGACCTCTCCGACAACGACCTGAACGGATACATCGACTGTGAAGACGACGCGTGCACGGGTCACCCCGCTTGCAGTGAGGGCCTGAACTGCAGTGACCAGCAGGACAACGACGCCGACGGGCTCTACGACTGCGACGATCCCGAGTGTGCCGATGACGACCACTGCCGCGAGACCCTCGACGAGTGCGACGACCTCTACGACAACGACAATGACGGGGCCTTGGACTGCGACGACAGCGACTGCGCAGGAAGCGTGACCTGTGTTGAATTCGGGAACTGCTGGGATGCTGTCGACAACGACGCCAATGGCGAAACAGACTGCGCTGACCTGAGCTGCCAAGGCTCGCCAGAGTGCGACGCTAGGGTCCGACTCACAGAGGTCGCGTTCGATGGTGAGGGCCACGGCACGGTCGAGATCGGCAACCCCGGGGTCGGCGACGTCGAGGTCATCAACCTGTGGGTGTGCGTCAACAGCACCTGCATCCAAATCCCCGAGCACCTCCCGGCGCTCCCGTCGGGTAGCACCGTCTCGCTACACAGTGGCTCGGGCGAAGAGGTCACAGGCCACTTCTACATCGACAGCACCTGGGGCCTGGATATCTCGGGAGGCAGCGTGCGCCTCTACGAAGCCACCGACCTCAATGGGGCACCAGCAGGGCTCCTCGACTATGTCGCGTGGGGGAGCCCCGACCAAGTGGGCGCCGAGGAGGCCGCAGCCCTCGGACGATGGCCCGCCAACATTGCCGTCCCCACCCAAGCCATCAGCGTGGGCCGCTCCATCGGTCGATACGGCGTGACTTACGAACCTTGGCGGTGGGCTGTGTGGCCCTCCCCCTCTGTGACCGACGGCGGCCAGCTTCACTGCCAGCCAGAGCTCTGCGTGGAGACCTGGTGCGGCGACGGTCACGACAACGACAACGACGGCCTCCGCGACTGCCTCGACCCGGATTGCGCCTCAAGCATCGCGTGCCTAGAGGCCGGTCAGTGTAACGATGGGCGAGACAATGACTCCGACAACGCAGTCGACTGCTACGACTCGGACTGCGCCTCAAGCGCTGATTGTGCATACGCCGCGCGCTTCTCTGAGCTCATCTTAGACGGCGCCTCGGGTGGCGACACGATCGAGCTCTCGAATCCCTTCGGCTCGGCCCTGCAACTCGGCGGCGCCCAGCTGTGCTCCGGCGTCGGCAACTGCTACACCATCCCCAACGGCGTCACGCTCCCTGGCTCAGGCCTCATCGCGATCCACGCCGGAGACGGCGGAGGGGCCGAGGCGACCCTGCAAGCGGGGAGCGCTCTCGGCGACCTCTCGCACACAGGTGGCTCACTGACCCTGACCAACGGTGGCTCTCCGGACGACCCCGCGGCAGTCGTCGCCTTCGTCGACTGGGGCCCTCAAGCGGGGAGCCTGCACCTCGCGGCGGTCGAGGCGGGCGTGTGGCGTCTCGGTGACCGGGTGGAGACAGGGAGCTTCGCGAGCGGCTTTGACAGCCTGCTCTCCGATGGGAGCGCGCCTGATGCGAGCGCATGGTCCATCTCAACCATCCCCACCCCAGCCTCGGAGAACCCGAACTGCGCCCTCGTCGAGGTGTGCCGCGAGACCCGCTGCTTCGACGGCACAGACAACGACGTGGACGGCCCGCTCGACTGTCAGGACTCGGATTGTGAGGAGGTCCCCGGCTGTGCGCCGCGAGTCGTCATCAACGAGATCCACTTCGGAGACGGCAGCGCCGCGAACCCGGCGTGGATCGAGATCGCGAATTTGGGTATCAGCGGGGCCCAGATCTCCGGATGGTCTCTGTGCGCAGGCGAGCTTTGCCACGTGATCGTGGAAGGAGAGCTGCTGGGTCCAGGGTTCCAGCTCTTGATCCTGGGTGAAGGGACGGAGAGCGGCGCGGCCACCTTCATCGGAGGGGCGCTGGGCGACCTCGACAAGACGGGAGGCACCCTCTCCCTCTACCGCACAGGTCAGCTGAATAACCCGGACGACCTCGTCGACTTCGTCGCCTGGGGTACAGATGCCCCGGCCGGCGACCCACACGTCGCCGTGATGGCAGGCCAATGGCTCCCGGGCACAGCGTTGACGCCCCTCGGACTCAGCCCTACCGAGAGCCTGCACTACGGGGGCTCCGGCGAGGGAGCGTACGCGTGGACCATCGCTGGAGCGCCGACGGCCGCCAGCGCGAACCAACCCTGTGACATTGAGGGGAACTGTCGCGAACTCAACTGCGACCTCGCGTCTGACCAAGACAATGACGGGCTCCCGGGCTGCGCTGATCCCGACTGCGCCGTCTTCGAGCAGTGCGATGAGTCGCTCCACTGCGATAACGGCCTCGACGATGACGGGGACGGCATCTTCGACTGCATGGACGCGGCGTGTCGCGGCGACCTGGCCTGCGAGGAAGAGCTCGCGTGCGGCGACGCCAGCGACAACGACCTCGATGGTTACATTGACTGCGCCGATGTGGAGTGCGCGGCGAAGTTCCAATGCGACGAAGGGCTCCACTGCGATGACGGGGTCGACAACGACGGTGATGGCCTCCTCGACTGCCAAGATGACGACTGCCATGGCGTCACGGCGTGCCCAGAGTCCAGTTATTGTAACGACGAGGCAGACAACGACCTCGATGGGCTCATCGACTGCCAAGATCCCGACTGTCTAGGCGTCGAGAACTGTGACGAATCCGCCCACTGTGGCGACGAGATCGACAATGACCTCGACGGGATGACCGACTGCTCGGACTCCGAGTGCGCGGGCGTCGGTGCCTGCGCAGAGGGGCTCGCGTGCATCGAGGACGACTTCATGCCCCTCAGCTGCGGTGAGCAGACGGGGAGCTTCCTAGAGGGAGCTGACGAGTGGGACCCCAATGGCGCCTGTGGTGTCCCCGTGGCTGGCGCCTCGAAGCTCTACAAGCTCACCGCGCCCTGCGACACGGTCATGGGCGTCGCCGTGAAGCAGAAGATCTCCGAGCAGATCAACATCCTCCGCCTGGACGGCATCTGCCATACAGCGTCGTGGTGCAGCTGGGCCGGCGGCGTCGACTACGTGACGACGGAATGCCCAGGAGCGACCCCAGATGAACACTGCATCGAGATGCAATTCGAGGCAGTCGCAGGTGCTTCCTACTACCTGGTCCTGCATCGTGATGAAAACAGCAGTGACGGCGGGGACTTCGGAATCCTGGCTCGGTGCTCCGACTGCGCAGAGTCAGAGTGTGGTGACGCCATCGATAATGACTTCGATTCGTTGACAGATTGCGACGACCCCGACTGTAACTGCAACGAAGCGATAGCCTGTGACAACGACATCGATGACGATGGCGATGGGGCCACGGATTGCGCCGACGAGGCCTGCTTCGATCACCCGATCTGCGATGAAGCATATGGCTGCCAGGACGGTGTCGACCAAGACCTCGACGGGCTCATCGACTGTGACGATCCCGACTGCCCGCACTACTTGCTCGGAGACCAAGAGGGCTTCTGCGACGCGGTGGAGTCACCCGATGCCGCGCACACCAGCGCCGGCATCTGCAGCGACGGTGTGGACAATGACGGAGACGGCCTCGCCGACTGCGCCGACCCGGATTGCGCTGCGACGGCAGAGTGCACGGAGGTAGGGCGATGCAGCGACACCCTCGACAACAACAGCGATGGGCTCACTGATTGTTCAGACCCCACATGCGCCACAGATCCGACCTGCGCTGGCGGCACTCAATGCGTCGCTCATGGCGTCCTTGGGTGCGGCGCGACCGTCACCCATGACCCAGCCTTCATCGGCTCCGACGTCCTCGGCGACTCCTACTGTGGACACTCCGGTGAGCACACCGGTAACCCAGAGGCCGTCTACAAGGTCGCCGCGAACTGTGATGGCCTGATGCGCGCGACGCTAAGCCACGAGAGTGTCGGGACCTACACTGTGTCCGCCCTCGAGGGCCTCTGCAGCTCAAGCGCCTTTTGTGGGAGCCCGGCGCGCACCGTGGACTCCGCGGGGGCCGCCGTCAGCCTGGAGTGGAGTGCCAGCGCCGGCGTCGACACCTACCTCGTGGTCGAGGGGCACACGGACACCGTCGGCAGCTTTACCCTCAACTTAGTCTGTGTCGACTGCCCTGAAGGGTTCTGCGGTGACGGCTTGGACAATGATGGTGACACCCTCACAGACTGCGACGACGTCGACTGCGCGACGGTCAGCCCGTGCGCTGTCGAGACCACCTGCACCGACGGCGTCGATGACGACCTAGATGGCCTGACCGACTGTCAGGATGTCGACTGTGCGGGCCTCCAAGGCTGTCACTACGCGTGCCTCCCCATCGACCTGTCGTGCGGGACATCGACCGTAGTCGACCTAAGCTCAACCAGCGGCCCAACCGACGTGATTGAGGCCTATGGGTGCAGCGGTCAAAGCTACGCGGGCGCCGAGCAGGCGATTCGAATCCAGGTCCCCAACGCTTGCAGCCCCACAGTCTCGGTCGAGCGCCTCGAAGGGATCGGCTTCATGGACGTCATCACCTTGGATGGAGGGGCACCAGAGTGCAGCCCCGAGACCTGCTCCGACCTGACCATTATGGGTGGCGATGGACGCGCAGAGGCGAACCTTACGACCACGGCCCCAGGCCAAACCCATGTGGTCGTCGTCGATGGCAGGGATGGCTTCGAAGGGAAGGCACGGGTGGCCGTCAGCTGCTGCTCGGATGATATCGAGAGCTTCTGCTCGGACGGTATCGATAGCGACGGTGATGGGCTCACGGACTGTGACGATAACGACTGCCAAGGGCTGGAGGCCTGCATCCCTGAGACGCTGTGTGGGGATGGCCTCGACAATGACTCCGACGGCGCCGCCGATTGCCAAGATACCGACTGTGAAGGCTCCCCTGTCTGCGTGGAGAACGTCTGCACGGATGGCCTGGACAGCGACACCGATGGGCTCACGGACTGTGACGACGATGACTGCAATGACACGGTGGCTTGCACCGCGACGTGCGCGAGCTACCTTGAGCTCGGGTGCGGCATCGTCGCCACTCAGCAATCCACGCTGGACGGTGAGAGCATCTTCAGTGGCTACCACTGCGCCCCGGGAGATGTGTGCAGTGGCGGAGGATACCTCGGCCCAGAGCAGAGCTACGCCATCGTCCCCAACTGCGACACCGAGGTCACCGTGGAGGTCTACCACGAGGATGGCCATGACGAATTCTTCGCCGCTTACCTCGGTCAGAGCTGTGACGAGGCGCTCCAAAGCTGTGGTGGGGTCTGCAGCGTCCCCACGTCTGCCGCAGAGGGTACAGCCACCCAACCGGCGGTCATCACCTTCAACGGTCAAGCCGGTAAGGCACACTGGGTGAACGTGGAGTCAGCCACCTCCGTCGAGGGGGCCGGCACCACCTTCTCTCTCGGGATCCAGTGCAGCTGCCCCTGATCCTGCTGACGCGCTCGCCGTCGTATTACACCAGCAAACGGCTCATCGACAGCGCACGGGCGCGTGGCTTCGCGACCCACTGCCTCGACTCAGGGAGCTCCGAAGAGGCGGCCATGCACCAGCTAGGTGGTGTTCTCGGTAAGCGACCTTGGTCCGGGCTCGTGATCCCTCGGATCGGCTCGAGACACACCGCCTCAGAGCTGCGCCTGCTCTCAGCCCTCATTGCGCAGGGGCTCCGCTCTCCCTCTTCGCCAGAGGCACTCGACGTGACGATGGATAAGGCAGCCACCTATCAGCGGCTCCTAAACGCCGGGCTCCCCGTCGTACCGAGCTACACCGTTGAGTCTGTGGAAGCGGCCCGAAAAGCCTCTCACGACCTCGGAGCTGGTCCATGGGTCATTAAGCCCCAACGAGGCTCACAGGGACGCGACGTCGTGCGCGCAAGCGGGCTGACCCAATTGATGAGCCTGTGCGCCGATGTGCTGACTCGCAATGCCGGCGTGATCATCCAGCCTTTTGTCCCCATGGCGCAGCCACGTGACCTGCGTGTCCTAGTGACCGAGGGAGTCGCGCGTGCAGCCTGTTGGCGCGTCGCATCTCCTGGTGAGTTCCGGAGCAACGTCCACCTCGGTGCGACGACTGAAGCCGCAGTGCTCACGCCCGAGATCAAGCACCTCGCCGAAGCCGCAGCCCACGCGGTCGGGCTCACTCACGCCGGCGTCGACCTGCTCCCAGTGCGCACCTCAGCGGGGCCTCAAGCCCCCTCTGCCGAGGCGCTGACGCTCCTTGAGGTCAACGGGTCTCCTGGGCTCGAAGGCATCGAGAGGGTCACGCAACGAGACTTGGCCGACCTCGTCATCGACGACGCGGTCAGCGCGTATGCCCGGCACAGCCGAGGCTGTGGGAACGCCCCCCCTACTTCTTCGGCGTAGGGAGCGCCTCAAAGCGCGCCTTCCAGGTCACCTTACCGACAACCTTGCCGTCTTTGATCGCCTGAGGTGCGACGAGATCGCCCTGGAGCTCAAAGCGGGGGTTCACACCGTCGAGCGCCGGGATGACGAGCGCATCACCGCTGACCATCTCGACTCGCTCAGCATCGATCTGCCCCATGTTCGCCGGGTCTGTCCCCTCTTTCCAAGCCGGCTGCCCGACACGAAGCGCTGGATCCAGCGGCGTAAGCCCCACGTCGGGGAGCTCGGCCAAGACCCAGCTGTGCGTCTTATCCGCCACCCCACCCTTCGGAGCGCGGTAGCCGCCAATGACTGTCGCAGGCACGCCCTTGAGGCGCATCAGCGTCGCTGCCGTATCCGCCACCTTATAAGCCCCCGCCCCCTCACCAGAGGCGCTCTTATTCGCAGCAGCGACCAACGCGTCAAACGGCTTCATGGTGTCGGCTCCAAGCGCAGTCGCGATAGCCGCCATAGCCTTATCGTCTGCGTTGGCCTTCACCTTACCCTTCCCGGCCTGGAAGGCTTTGCCTTTCGCCCGGTCAATGCCCCCCTCCGTGCCCACACGTCGGCTCACCTCGAAGGTGCCGACATAGGACGCGGCCCCGGCCTTGGTTGGCTCACTGACGAAGAAGAGGTTCTCTCCATCATCCGTCGCGGTCACGGCGCCCACAACGCCGCTGTGCTCGCTCTTCATGACCTTTTGGTAGCGCCGATCGCGCGCAGCGGGTGCAACGATGTAAGCGCCCGCTGGGAGATCGCTGAAGGAGGCCTCGACGATGAGGCGATACGTCATGTTCGAGAGCTTGGGCCCACCTAAGATCTCGGGGCCTGGAGGCGCCGTGTTCGCGTCCCCTTTCCCTGCCGAGCCCGATGCCCCTGCGTCTCCCCCGCCTTGAGCAGCGGGCAGCGCTTTAGGGGCGGGGAGCGGCTTGGGGGCTGGGAGCGCTTTCGCAGCCGCTGGTGCCTTTGCACCCGGGGCTTCGGCCTTTGGCGCAGTGGCAGCAGCACCGCCGTCCGCGGGTGGACTGGATGCCGGACATCCCACACAAAGCAGGGCGACAGACGCAGTGAGGGTGGCAACAATGAGAGCGCGCAAGGCATCCTCCGGGGTGTTGGTTCTATCGGCGCTTGGGGGCCAAGGGAGCGACCCTTCGCGGCGATGAAAATAGAGGTCGCGGTTGACCCGAGACCTGAGGCCATCCTATGCCAAGCGAGATGGTAACGCACACCCGAGTCTCGCATTTCGTATGGCTGCCGCTGCTCTTCGCGACGAGCTGCGCTGATCCTCAGTCGCTCGTCAGCCCCGCGACCGCAGATGTCGCCGCCGTCCAGGGGCCGGATAGCCTGCTCGAGCCAGCGATCCCCTACCCCCAAGACGATCTCGTTCAGCCAGAGCCCGAGGTCGACGCTGACGACATCGGACCTGACAACTCTGATGACACCGACGGCGGGGCCCAGAGCGAAGACACGACAGCGGCGCCTGAGCCCGTAGACAGCGATTCGGAAGACACCACGTCGCCTGAGCCGACACAGTGGACCGTACGAAGCTGCACACGCGCGCTCACCTATGCACCCGAAGCGGCTGTCACCAGTGTCCACTTCGCGACCTCCCCTTTAGGCTGGGCAGACGGCGCGCTGCCCATGACGCTGGAGGACGATGGTCTGTATCGCCTGACCCTCGACATGGCGCAGCTCCCTGTCGGTTCACACGGCTATAAGCTGATCCTAGATCTCGGTTTGCCCTCCGAGTCCTGGATCGAAGACCCGTCCAACATGATGCGACGCTTTGACGACGGGTTTGTGAACTCAAAGCTGCGCGTCCCGGACTGCCGTGCTCCGCGACTCTCTGTCATCGAGCGCACGGTCATCGGTGGCGGTCAGAGCGCCCTAATTCGGGTGAATGTAGAGTCGGGCATCGACTCCGTTCTCGATCTGGAGAGCCTTCAGGTGACCCACAACTTCGTCCCAACCTCCGGTGAGTGGGACACAGATACTGGGGTACTCACGCTCTCCCTCGAGGCGCTCCCACCGGGGAAACACACGGTCCGGATTGACGTCTCCGCAGAGGCCGATGGGGACACCCTCGCCGCTGACCCAGCTGTGCTCTCCTTCTGGCATGAAGCGAGCCCGTTTGAATGGCGAGATGCCTCCCTCTACTTTGCCTTCACCGACCGCTTCCGAGACGCCGATACAGCGAGCGCCCCAGACCCCTGCTTGCCTGCAGACTCCATCGCGAACTGGCTCGGCGGAGACTGGGCCGGAGTCACCGAGGCCATCGAAGAAGGGTACTTCCAAGACCTCGGGATCAATGCCCTCTGGCTCAATGCTCCCATGGATAACCCTGAGGGCTGCGTCGGCGGACTCTACGACAGGCAATACACCGCCTTTCACGGCTATTTCCCGGTCGATCTCTTCGCGACCGAGGCCCGCTACGGCTCGCTACAAGCGCTCCGTGACCTCGTCAGTGCCGCACACGCCCAGGGGATTCGAGTCCTTGTCGACCTGCCGGCCAACCACCTCTTCGAGACGGCCCTCGAGTGGGCGACACATGGCTGGGAGTGGTTCAACGATGACGGGGTCTGCCGTGACCTCGGCTGGACGACCCCGGAGACATGTTGGTTTGAGCCCTACCTGCCCGATCTCAACTACCGCAATGACACGGTGGTCGAGTACATGTCCGAGGTCGCCCTGAAGTGGGCCATTGATGCAGATCTCGACGGCTTCCGGGTGGACGCGGTCAAGCACATGCACCCGCATTTCCTGCACACCCTTAGGGCCAAGCTGGACACACGACTCGAAGCCCATAGCGACCAGCAATTTTGGACCGTCGGCGAGACCTTCACGGGCAGCTGGCAAACCGGCGGTGGCAGCGAGGCAGAGCAGGTCAAAGCGTACATCTCTGACGACCAGCTCATCGGGCAGTTCGACTTCCCGCTCTTTTGGCCGATCCGTGGCGCCTTCGCCGACCGAAGCGCGCCGCTCTCATGGTTGGCCGAGGCGGCCGAGGGGAGCGCGAACTTCTATGGCCCAGATGCGATCATGTCGAGCTTCCTCGGGAACCACGACGTGAGCCGGTTCATCACCGTCGCGCAGGGAGACAACCTCTCCAACTGCCCCGGCGGAAGCAGCGTCGTCGCCTGGGACTGCCCACCTCCACAGCCCGTCGGCGCGATCCCCTACGTCCGCTTGCTACATGCCTTTACGTTCCTGGTCGCCTACCCCGCCGTCCCGTTGGTGTATTACGGCGATGAGATCGGCCTCGCAGGGGCCGGCGACCCGGACAACCGACGGCTGATGCCATGGGATGGGCTCAACCCACACCAGGCAGCCCTCCGCGAGGACGTCTCCGCGCTCTTTCAGGCACGCCGCAATAACGTAGCGTTACGGCGCGGTGCCTTCTCGATCGTCTCCGCGACCGACGACACGTTAGTCATCGAACGCCGCACAGGTGAGAGCCGAGCCTACGCCGCGTTCAACTTCGGTACCGAGCCGTTGAACGTCTCCGTTCCGGACGCAGGCAGCCTCCCCCTGACCCATGTCCTTGAGGGCACCGTACTCGAACCTTCAGAAGGTCTCCTCAGTTGGACGATGCCGCCGGAGACCTTTGGCCTGTGGACGACGTCTCCCTGAGCCGCTCAGGGATCCACTCGACGAGCTCTCCCCGTCGACGCGCACTGTCGACCAATGCATCAGGGGCCCCCATCTGACGCGCGAACCATGTGGCCGAACGCGTAGAGCCCTCGACGAGCTTCAGCGGACCAGTGAGCGGTGCATAAAGCCAGCTCTCCACGGGGCCATAGTCCTCACCCAAGACCAGATCCACAGCGTCGATCTTCGGAGGACCTGAACCCCGAAGGTCAAGCACCGCGATGGTGCCGATGCGGAGCGTCTGTGCCCCAGAAAAGAGAGCTCTCCAGCCTGGGTGCTGCTTCACCCCAGTCACCGCGTCGATCACCACGACAGACTCGCCGCGAGCGAGCGCTGCGCTGACCTCGTCCGGAGACCAGATCACCTGCACGCGACGGTCGAGGAGATACTCGACCTCTTTCCTTGGGCCCAGCCCCCCGCCGATCAGCACCCGGTCTTGGTGCATGTCGGTCATGGCTCGGACCACATGAGCAGCGGTCATGAATTCGTGCTGTGGATCATAGCCCTGAAACGAGATCGAGCCCGACATTCGACGACTCGTCACCAGGTTATGTTTCAGGTGACCGACGCCCCAACCGAGCAAGCAAAAGAGGACAATTGCGAGCGCGTAGCGCCTCAAGCGGCCGTTTGTGGGATGACTGCGCAGCGCACGAATCCAACGCATGCCAACCTCTCCCGACGCGAACGCCGTGGGGATGACGTACCAATACGACCGGTACTCATGCACGAGGAACTCGACCTGCATCGCGAGCAGCCACACCGTCTGCCCGACGAAGACGGAAAGCACGATGAGGCTGCCGAGATCACTGCGTCGGTCACGCAGCACCCGATACACCCACCACCAAGTCACGAAGACCAAGGGCGGCGTGTGCAGCGCATAGAGACGCCAGGCCGTGTTGCTCAAAAAATGTCCCAGTGGGCTCGTCGCACCTCGGTCAGCGTACGCCCTCATCAAGTCATCCCAGCGAGGGCTCGCGAACGCAGCCCCAAAGTGGGCGATGAAGGGGACGAGAACGACGACGGAGAAGAGCGCGAGGCCGACCATCACGCGGCGCTTGGTCATGCTCGGGTGCCACGTCTCATCGCCGCCACGCCACCCACGCCAACCCAAGGCGAGGAAGAGGCACAGCGCGATAGGGTACCAAGGCCAATCTGTCAGCCCAGCGACGAGCGCAGCGCTCAGCCAAAGAGCGAGAGACCTCAAGCGCGCGGTCCGAAGCCAATCGACGAGGCCCACGCAAGACCATAGGACATATGCGATGCCTATCAGCTGATGGTCCGGGAGGTTGGAGAACGCCAGATGCAGTGGTGTCAGTAAGAACGTGAGGCAGGCCAATGTGGCGGTCGCTTCGTCCCGCAGCCGACACGTGAGCCCCCAGAGCCCAGCGAGCGCCAACATCGCGAAGAGCACCTGCACGCCTCGCGCTGTCCACGGGTGCTCACCCACGACCTGGTTTGCTGCAGCGATATACGGATGCAAGAGAAGCGGGTGATGGTAGGTCACCGATGCCGCCTCAACCTCCCCCGGCCCGACGTGATGAGAGGGCATCCACGCCCCATGCCGCTCAAGGTTGCGCGCCGAGAGGCCATGCTCGGCGACATGGAACCCCTGATGTCCCCAAGCGACGGGCTGTGCGATGCCATAGAGCCCTAGCCCGAACTGGATCAAGAGCAGCAACGCCAAGAGTCGGCGCCCGCTCAAGAGCTCAGCGCGACTCACCAGACGCCTTTTCACCGGGTTCAAGGCTGTTGGCGCTCGGCACGTCCCCGCGCCGGCTCGCGATGGAAGATGCGAGGTCTCGGTCCATGAGGTAGTCCCCACGCACGGTCAACTCGAAGGTCTTCAAACGATCCGGTCGGAAGGGATCGGGGGCCTGATATCGAAACGCCTTCCGAACCGCCACCTCATCTTCCTCACCCTTATCTTCGACAAATTCGCACGTCACTTTGCGCTCACTCTTGCCACCGCCAAAGGTCGACACCAGCGTGCAGTCGCTCTCGGTACGCACCAGCGTCTCCCAGGCTCCGAGGCTCGCCTCGAACGCAGCCTCATCGCCGCGGAGGGCGACGGCGCCCCCCTGCCCCATGTAGGTCGTGCCATCGACGACAACGAAGCCGAAGAAATAGCGAGGGCCCTCGACCGAAGCGACCCCAAAAGAGGTCGCTGAGCGCAACACGAGCCGACCTCGAATCGTGCGAGGTTGCGCAAAACGGTGGTCCAAGACGCGCACCTCATCGTCCAGGATCGTGAACTCAAAGACTCGCTTGTCCCGCTGAATCACAATCCAGTCGCCCTGAAGAGCGGCGCTCAAGGCACCGTGGTCAAACCCAGCGATTCGGGTGATAGGGCCATCCCCCAGCCCCACCTCACGCTCGATAGCGATGCCTGCCTGCTCAGCATCTTCTTGGCACCCAGTGGCAAACCACGATGATGCCAAGCCGACCAGCACAAGGCTTCCCAGCCTCGACCGACATGACAGGTGCATGCTAGAGCCCCGTGCGCGCGGGCAGCGTGGGGACGCCATCAGCGATCCAGGACTGGATAAAGTCCTGAAGCTGCTGACGCACTCCTGGATCCTCTCGCCACGCGTCACCTGCGAACCACGCTGGCTCTCCATCAGACCCGTCGGGCGGCGTCGCCTGAATCACCACTGAGGTCCGGGGCTGCTCTTCGGTGCCCACGTTGTTGGTCACCGGGGGTGCCACACTCGCGACACCCTCGATCTCTCTAAGGATCGGTGACGCGAGCTCCGCCTTCACCAGCCGCGCGACGATGTCTGTGACGCGAGACGGCGCGTACCAGTCGCCGACCCCTTGAATCTGAAGCGTATGCTGGGGGAGCACCTCTCCGTCTACCAACGGCTGAGTCCCCAAATGAGCGACGGGGTCGACGGGCTCAAAGAGCCCCTGATAGAGGGCCAATACGGGGTGCCTCGTGTCCAGCTCCTCTGCCTCTGACTCGTGGAGCATCAGCCCCACGGACCGCGGCACATCCACGGGCACGAGCCGTGTCGCCATGATCTCAGACACGACCGCTGACGCGCTGCTCCAGACGGTCAGCCGAACATCTGGCTCATGAGGGGCTGAGATCGCGCCGATAGTGGCGCCAAGGCCATGGCCCATCAACGCAACCCGTGATGCATCGATCGCCACCATCGGGGCCGCGCTCGCGGTCCCGCTCATGCCCTTCAGGCCACGCACAATAGAGAAGACATCCGCGGCTCCCTGATACAGAGACCCCAAGACGGCGCTAGGGTTGACCAGGTTGTAGACGAGCGCCTCGGGCCAGAAGTCCGCATCCCCTCGCGCACCGTGCATCGGGCCGTTCCAGCTCAGAACCGCCGCGCCTGCCTCGGCCATCAGCTCACCAAGACCGGACTCAGCAGAGCGGAAGTCTCCGGCGCTGTCATGGGCAAAGAGGACCACGGGCCAACCAGCCTCTGGGACATCCCCTGTGGGGAACGACAGCGACGCGCACACGGTGTCGACGCCGTGCAACTTCAGAGGCTCTCCGGCCGGCGTCACACCACCTCCATCACTGGGCTCTAGGAATGGACGAACGCCCTGCTGAACGCGCGGCAACTCGAGCTGCATATGGACAGTCTTGACGCTGCTCCCAGGCGCCTCACAGGGCTCCCCTGTGCACGGGCTATCTTCCCCTGAGCCACAGAGGACAGGGTTGAGGGGCGTCACGGCGCCGGTCGCGGCGATCGCCTGCCGAAGCTCGAGCATCCGATCTTGAGGGCGTTGGGTCGTGAAGACGGTCCCGCCGATCACGCTCTCCGTTGGAATCTCTTTGTCGCTTAGATAGGCCCTCAAGGGGCCGTAAGCATCCCAAGCATGGGCCTTCAGTTCATCCGTCGGCGCGGCGGAGGCGAGCATCGCCACAAAATCTGTGTCGGCGCCCATCAGGTTGCCGCTCAAGTCCCGGGCCCCCTCGGTCAAATACACGGCGTACGTCGTTCCGGGCGCCAGGGCTTGATCCCATCGAACGCGCACCGCCAACCAGCGTGGGCAGATATAGTAACTCCCTGCCCCGTCGGTCACGTGCCAATTATAGCTCGGCCCGCCGCCATAGTTCGGGCTCTCCGGATCCACATTGACGAAGTGAATCGTCGGCTCGGAGACGCTCCCATTCGCCGCCCCTGAGAGTGTTTGAAAGTCCATCACAGAGGAGAAGCGGAACGTAACAGTCGGCGTAAGAGAGAAGCCCGTCTGCGAGCGATCCGCGGCGGTGGTGAGGTTCGCGATTGGATCAAAGCCCAGGACGCCCGGGCCAGGCTGCGGGAACCCTGAAAGATCGACACTGCCATCTTTCACGTACATATCGTTCGGGTAGGGCACGCGGAAGAACTCACCGCTCTGCCCGCCCAGCTCAAAATACGGCCGGGGATTCGACTCCGCCTCATCGGCGCAGTCGAGGCCTGACCAGAGGCTCGCGCTTGCCCCGCCAAACCAAGGTCGGCAGGTCTGCTCAGGGCCACAGAAGAGCCCCGCGAGGCACTCACCGGTGCGTGCACAGTTGTCCCCAATGTCGCCAGCGCCAGTGTCTGCGCAGCTGGCCATGAGGCCGAACGACCGACAGTGCAGTCCTCGAACGCATGCATCGGCCGTGGTGCATGGTGCCCCGACCAAGCCCGCTCCTACGCTTCGGCAGGTTCCGCTCTCGCTGCAGTACAAGCCCTCAGCGCACTCGTCCGTCAGGAAGCAAAAGCCGGTCGCAGGAGTGTTCGCGATGGCACGACACTCGCCTTCGTCACAGACCAAGCCATAACGGCAATCTACGGTCTCGGCGCACGCGCCGTTGACCCCAGCCCCTATCGTCGCATCGAGAGGCTGCGTCGTCGACGTCGTCGGGCCCGGTGTCGGACCACCGGTAGCCGCCGCGTTGAAGGGATCGCTGTCTTCTTGCTCCAACCCAACCGTGGGCGCATCGGCAGCCTCACAGGCCACCAACGCTGTGGTGCAGACGAGAACTGCCACGAGTACGTTCACAAGGGGATTCAAGCGGAGGAGCATGCAACCTCAAGGTAAATCATAGACGCGGCCTGAGACTAGCACTCGCGCTATCTTGATGCGACTTCAACAGTACAGTTCCCCAATGGTTTTGGGCAGAGATGGACGCCGCGTCGGTGCGATGGTGACGTCAGGGGTCGATGCAGGTACAGTCTCGCCGATGAACACCCCCAGCCCATCCAATTCGCCGGTCGACCGAAAAGCAGTCCGCAAGGTCACGCGCGATGAGCTGACGAATCTGCCCAACATCCTCACGATGATGCGCATCGCGCTGATCCCCCCCGTCATGCTCCTGCTGTTGATGGAGACCCCAAAAGCCAGCTTCATCGCGGCGCTTTTGACGGGGCTCGCAGCCATCACCGACTGGCTCGACGGCTGGCTCGCCCGTCGCCGTGGCCAAGTGAGCCTCGTGGGTAAGCTCCTCGACCCTCTCGCCGACAAGCTGATCGTGATGGCGATCTTGGTCGTCTGCACCCAACTCCACCGCATCCCCGGCTGGTTCGTCGTGCTCCTCCTCTCGCGAGAGCTGTCGATCGCAGGGCTCCGCAGCATCGCCTCACAAGAGGGCCTCCTCATCGCGGTCGTCGAGACCGGGAAGTGGAAGACCGCCTTGCAGCTAACCGGGCTCATCGGGATCACGGTGAACTACAGTTACATGATCGACTTCGGGTTGACCGAACAGCTGGTCAATTTCAACGCGCTAGGCTTCGGCCTCTTGCTCCTCTCCATGGTCTTCAGCCTGTTGAGCGCCGGCATGTACTTCGCGCGCTTCATGGGCGCGATCGCCTCCCAAGAGGTCGACGAGTGAGCCGCTACCTGCTGCTCATGCTCTGCCTGTCTGCGTGGATTGGGTGCGGTGATCGACAGCTCCTCACGCCGCCTCATTTGGAGAGCGAGTGCTGGGAGTGCCAAGAGGAGGATGCTCAGCTCTGCCTCGACGGTGTGGACTCCGACGAAGATGGCCTCACGGACTGTGATGACCCCGACTGTGCGTGGGTCGCAGGCTGCCCTTGGGAGGGGCTTGAGAACACCGATCAGCGGTGTGGAGACGGCCTCGACAACGATGGCAACGGCTTCACGGACTGCAAAGACTGGTCGTGCAAGCTCACCGCTGCATGCTGTCCTGGTGGACCTCAAGAAGAGAACACCAACGAGGCATGCTCGAACGGCATCGACGATGACTGCAACGGCTACATCGACTGTGTCGACTTCGCCTGCGACGACATCTGCCTCTAAGCCGCGCTACTCTCCGGTAAACTCCGGCTTCGTCTTCGTCGCAAAGCCGGTGGCGGCGCGCGCGAGATCCTGGCTGATCAAGTAGGCCGTGTTCCAAGTCGCCACGTACTCCAAGCCACGATCCGTCTCAGCCTGGACGGCCTCATTCATCACCGCCTTAGTCCCCTGAACGGCGCTGGGCGCGTTCTCGGCGATCTCCTCCGCAGTGGCCAGCGCGTCAGCCAAGAGCGCATCATGATCAGGCAACACCCGGTTCACGAGGCCGACCTTCTCTGCGTATGCCGCATCAAAGTCGCGCCCGGTGAGGGCGAGTTCTCGAGCGATCCCTGGCGTCACGATCCGCGGTAGGCGCTGAAGGCTGCCGATGTCCGCGACGATCGCCATCTTGACCTCACGCACGCTGAAGATCGCGTCTGCCGTAGCGAGGCGGATATCACACGCAGCGATCAAGTCGACACCGCCACCGATGCAGTGCCCTTGAATCGCCGCGATAACCGGGACACGACAGCGCTCAACACAGGTGACCGCCCACTGCATGTCACGAATCAATCGATGCAACTTGGCCTGGCGCAGGTTGTCTGGCCCCTTTGCCCCGAGCGGTAGACGCGGCATCATCGACACCAAGTCGAGGCCCGACGAGAACGCGCGCCCGGACGCCCGCAGGACGACGACGCGGACCTCGGGGTTGTCATTGATCTGCTCAAAGACGCCTGGCATCTCATCCCAGAACCAAGGCCCCATGGCGTTCATCTTCTTCGGGTGGTTGAGCACCACCTGAGCGATGTGTCCTTCGACGCTGAGCTCCAACATCAGGGCCTCCCTGAACGCCGTCTGTGTCTCGGGCTACGACCGGCGCCCAGTCGAGCGTCTAAGCCGCGCCGACCTACTTGGAAGTCGACTTACTGCTCAGCCAATGCCCGTAAGAGCTCAGCTCGTTCTGCCAGTAGTCCTCACCACGCCCCATGTTTCGAGCGATCTTGAGGAGCTCGCCGCCGAGCGCTGCGTCACCACGACGCAAGAGCGCTACCAGCGGGAAGCGTCGCAGATCAGCGTCCTTCTTGGGCGCCTCTAAGAACGCGTTGATGAGCGCCTTCTGGACCTCAGCGTTGTCGCCGATACCGCGCCCCAACATGACAGCAGCCTTGATCGCCTCATGGCGGTTCTTGCTCTTCAGCTTCTGGATGTAGCAGGTCGCGTCTTTCTTGCAGGCTCGAACCACCGCCAGGTAGCCGGCGACTTTGTCGCTCTTAAGAGAGGCCTGAACGCGCTCACTGGCCTTCTTCACCAGCTTGTCGAAGCGCGGCAAGTTGTCAAAGTCGAGGGATTGGGTCAGCGGCTGCATGAACGGCGCCTCAAAGAGGCGCTTCTGCTCTTTGTAGAGCGCCTTCTGGTCTTTGTCCTTAAAGATGCTGTCCTTCGCTTCGAAGGTGTCTAGCAAGCCCTTGACCGCGCTATCGGTGCCGATCAGTGCGAGGGCTGACGCCGACTTCATCCGCTGGTTAACCATGTCTGCCATGGGGTCGCGGACCATCGTCAACAGCCCCTCTACAGCTTGCTCTCCAGGCATGGAGCCGATGCCGGTCATCGACACCGTGTAGCGATTGATCTGCGCGGTCTTCCACTTGTCCTTCATTTGGTCGCTGATCCCAAGTGGCGCGGCGATCGGGAGCGACATCAGCGTCACGATGCTCTTGGCGACGCGAGGCTCAAGGGTGTCCACGAGCGCCTGAGTGAGCTCAGGACCCATACGCCATTGCCACTCCTGGAGGCCTTGGTCTACCGACCACTTGAGGAACTCTGCGTCCTTCTTCTCAGCCACAGCGACCAAGGGATCGATCGCGGCGGTGCCGATTTGCCCCAAGGCCTGGCGGGCCGACTGGTAGATCGACTTGCCGCGCTGGTCGGTGATGAACAGCGCCCTTAGCACTGTCGGGATGGCCCGCACGCTCCGCAGCTTGCCCAGCTCTTCCACCGCCATCCGGTTGACGCTGATGCCTTGCAGGTTGGGATCCTCGGCTGCCAATTGGAGGAGCAAGTCCTCCACCGTCGCCGGGCGCGTGAATGAGAGCAGCGCCTTGAGCGCGACCTCTCGGTTCTTGGGCATGTTCTTTGTCTTGAGGATCGTCTCAAGCTCAGGCTTCGCAGCCGCCAACCTCCAGTCTTGAACGATCGAGGCTGAGAGTTTGCTTGTGCTCCCGAGGAGCAAGCCCTTTCGGAGGATACCGGCGCCAGCGTCGCGATCTCCGACCTCCTTCACGGTGCGGAGGATCTCTTTCTGGAACTGACCGTCCTCAAAGAGCGTCTGCAAATCGGCAAGCCCTTCGCTGCAGCGGAGCTCCGAGATCTTGTCGATCGCCCGGACCGTGTAAGCAGGCTGGATCACCTTGGGTGCCCAGTAAGTGCAGGTGTCCTCTTCCTTTTCGAAGCAGCCACCCAGCATCGACAGGATTGCGACGCTCATCAGCGCGCGGGATGCAGTTCTCATCGTACCCTCCATCGGCGCTCCCCTCGAGCCCGGTCCGAATGGCCTACCGCGTGCCTGCTATGACGTCAACTGGCGCGCCGCTGCCGAAGGGCCACAATGGCGCTCAACATCACGAATAGCGCCAAGCAATTCCGTAGCGGTGAGCCGCGGCCAGTCTGACATCCATCGGGCGTGGTTTCACGGATGATGGTCGCTTGGGAGACAGTGTTCACCACGACGCGCGCGGCGTGCACCTCTGTGAATGACGCGTCCACCTCTGGGCCCACCTCGCGATCCTCGGAGCCTGCATCCCCGCTGTCTAGGGCATCGCCCCCCTCCGCTACTGTCGCGTCGTTTGCAACGCCACTTGAGCCAGCATCCGCCTGCTGCTCCTCTGGTGCCTGCTGTTCCATAGTGGTGGTAAATTGGTCCGCAATAGCCTGCCAATACCCGCCTTCTCCTCCCTCATACCCCAGCGCCCACAGCCCGATCCCACCGAGCCCCTGAGCGTCGATATAGGCCAGCTTCTCGCGAAACGAAGCGACGTCGTCGTACCAGACTTGCCACAACGTCCCGTCCACTTCCTTGTGGTAGTACGGCGTGTGACTGTCCGTGTCGTATGTCGCCCCATACAGCGCAGCCTCTGACACGGCGACATCGAACCAGATCGCCTTCCCACCACTGAGGGCGGTGCCGGGCACCTCGGTCGTCGCGACAGGCCAGCTCCTCCCGTACCAAGGGAGCCCGAAGAAGATGCGCTCCAGATACGGCTCGGCCCCCTGGTCGATGTAATCGGCGATCGTCCAGGCGACCGAGTAAGGCCCCCAGATCCCACCTCCGAAGAGCGGCGCGTTTGGGCCAGGGTCCCCCCCGCCGTAGTGATAGCCGTAGCCCATCACCATGATGCCATCTGTGACCGCGAGGAGTTGATCGTAGTCGTAACCCCCTGTCCAATCGACGGCAGGTCCAGCCAACGTGACGTGCCCCTCGCCGCCATTCGGCTGAACCTCGGCCACTGCGAGCTTCAGCGCCGCCATGAACGTGACAAACGACGCATGCGACGAGCTGGGGACGAACTCGAAGTCGATGTTCACACCATCCGCACCGTGGATGGCCATGACGTCAAGGCACGTCTGGATCGCCTGAGCACGCGATGACTCGCTCGAAAGGAGCGCGTCGATCTCGGCGTTGTCAAAGAGCGTGATGGTCACCGTCACCAGCGTCTGATTCGCATGTGCTTCTTCCACCAGCGCCTCAGTCGCCGCGCCCCCCCAACCATTCCAATCCTTCACCTCACCCGACGCATCGATCCCCACTGCGAACCAGGCGAGCACCTCCAGCAAATTCCAATGCGGGACCTCATAGCCCATCTCCCAGTAGGGGAGGTAGCCGTAGACCATACGGTCCAGCGCTGCATCAGCGTCCATCCACGCCTGGCGACCGGATGCAGTGACTCGATGCGCCCTGAGGTCCACATGATGCTGGGCACGCGCTGCCGCATGATCGGGGTGCCCGCCAACCGGCGCAGCGCCCTGAGCGTCGCCGCAAAGCATGGCGATGAGCACACACAGACATACACTGGAGATACTGGCTCTCATCTGGTCTCCGCGTCCGAGGCAGCCGAACGCTGCAGGAACGCGCCTCTCCATGTCAACGGAGGCGGCTACTTTGGCGCATCGACGGGTGGCTCCATGCGCTCCGGCTTCGTCACCTCTGAGGCCGTAGCCGCCGCAGCCTTCATCCACTTATTCGCAGCCTGAGACACGGCGGGTCTGGGATCAGCCATCGCGCGCTCAAACAGCGGGCGCGCCTTGCCCCCCCCCACCCGGGACGCGGCATCAAGGCACTCGATCCGCGTCTCCGCGGTACCTTGCATGAACACGGTCTCAATCGGAGCCATCGCCCCCGCGGTCCCGATCTGCCCCAATGAACGACAGATCTTCGCCATCATCGCCGGCGCATGGTCCAGCGCCGCGAACCGGCGCAGGGCCTCGATCCCCCCCGGGGAGCCGATCGCACCGAGCGTCCAGACCGCCTCCTCGCGTACTTTCGTGTCACCCAACAAGAGCGCACGCGACACGCCCTCGATCGCGGACTTCACTTTAAATAAGCCGGCCAGGCGAAGCGCCTCGACCGCCACTTTCGGGGATTGACCGGTGAGCAGTTTGGGGAGTGCAGGCAGGAGCGTATCTGCGTGACGACGTATCCGCTGCAAGGCTTCGCTGCGGCACTTATCATCTCTGCAAGCCATCCGCGCGGTGAGCTCGGCGAACAGGATCCCCTCGGGTGACTCTGGGTCCAGCTTGACGATCTGCTCCTTCGGCGGCTTCTTCACCTTCCGAAGCACAGGCTCCATCTTCCTCTGGCGTGCTTCGAGCTGCTGCTGATGGAAGCGCGCGCGGTTCGCCTCGTTGGACTTCCGCTCGTTCTCACCAGCGTTGAAGGCGTCGATCAAAGACTGGCAGCCACCTCCGACGACGCCGAAGATGCAGAGGGAGAGAGCGATTATACGAGCCCGACGCACCATGCCTAAATGGTCGGCCACTCGGCGCGCGCCGTCAAATCGCGCGCGCCATCCTTCTCTGCTATTTCGCGTTACAGCGCTTCACGTCCTTGACGCCCAGCGCGCGCGACACGCAGTCGTAATAGGCCGAATCTCCACCGGCACAGCGACTCACGCAACGGTCACTGACCACGCGTTGAATCAGCGCAGTCGTCCCAGCGTGCTTGCCGAAGGCGCGGCACACGGGCTCACAAGTCGCCTGGTCCAAGGTCACGCGTGGCGCGGGAGCAGGCTCAGGGGCACGGCGCTCCACGACGCGACGTGCGGGCGCAGGTGCCGGGCGTGCCACCTCCCTCCGGACAGGTGCTGCCTGAGGTGGAGCCTCGGCGGACGCCATCATCCCAGTGCTGACTGCGGAGCGGGGTCGGACACTCAAGCTCTTTTTGTTCACACCGTAAGTGAAGGGGTAGGCCGTGGCCGTCCAGCACTTCTCTTTCTGAACAGTGACCTCCACGTAGCCGTCGACGCCTACGAGCCGCTTCATGTCCCAGATCGCGTCGAGCATCGATGCGCACGAGGTCCCCTGAATGGGCTGGTAACGCACCATGGGCCGGCTCGTATCGACAGGTCCAAGCGACGGACTAAGGACAATCGGGCCATGTCCACAGCCGGTAAAAACCATCGCGAACAAGCCGCCCAGCACGGTCAAAAGGCACAGCGATCGGATCAGCATCGAGGTCTCCGTCAGTCGGGTCCGGTTTTGCACCTTCCGATAGACAGCTGTCACCGTCAAGGCGAACCCTTGCAGCCCCCCATTCGGACGATGGACCGCGGCGCTGTCGCCCCAGGAAATGCAACCGCCGGTCCGGACTGCTGGAAGCGCTCGCGGCATGTGTGCTATCGCTGCGCCGATATGTCTGACCTTTCGCCACACACCACACGCCACCCCGATGGGCCCCTCGCGATCGTGTGCCTCGCGGGCGATCCGACCCTCGTGGACAGCACAGCTGGAGACGCGCGAGAGGCGCAGCGCGCTGCGCAGCGATCGGCGAAAGCAGTGGCGACGCTCGTGCGTGAGGGCTTCCGAGTGGTCGTCGTCCCAGCCGGGGCGACCGCAATCGATCGCGAGCTCATCCGAAACGAAGAGACCTCCACGAAGCTGCCTCCATCGACGATGAGCGAAGCGGCTGCGGTTGCACAAGGCGCTGTCGGTGTCCGCCTCGAGGCCGCGCTACGAAACGCCCTGAAGCAAGAGGGGCTCGAGCGACAGGTCGCTACGCTGGTCACCCCGATCCTCGTCTCTGGAGACGATCCAGCGTTCTCAAGCCCCACCCGAGCTGTGGGGCCATGGCTCTCCGCCTGGCGGGCTAAGGAGGTGACCCGCGCGCGCTCCGTCCACATGGTGGAAGAGGCCGGGAAAGGTTGGCGTCGAGTCGTCGCCGTCCCAGTCCCCGTCGAATGCCTCGGGCTGACCGCCACCGAGGCCCTCATCGATGCAGGTCACGTCGTACTGACCGCCGCTGGCGGTGGGGTCCCTGTCACGATCGATGCCCGCGCCCAAATGAGCGACACCGAGGCGCTCCTGGATGAAGTTCAGGTCGCGACATTGCTGGCCAACGAGCTGGCCGCGAGCGTCTTGATCCTGATGCACGCCACGGAGCACCTGTCTTCCCATGCTGGCTTGGTCCAACAGGCAAATGTCGAGCAGGTCACTCGCCATCAACTGCGGGCCCTCAGCGATGCCGACGCATTTGAGGATCCCGCGGCCTCGACCTGCGTCGCCGCCAGCCTCGACTTCCTCGAT
The DNA here is from genome assembly GCA_049602155.1 of Myxococcota bacterium. GTDB lineage: Bacteria > Myxococcota_A > UBA9042 > PHBI01 > JBMYRH01 > JBMYRH01. The sequence continues at coordinate 315,970 of JBMYRH010000004.1, forward strand.
GCCGGCGGGGAATTGGTCATCGTGACCGCCGCCCAGAAGCTGACGGCGGCCCTCGCCGGGCGCGCAGGTACCCGGGTAACCCGCGAGATCGTCACCGAGGACACCCAACAAATTTCGCTATTCGGCGCACAGGGTGCCGAAGCGCAGACACACGAAGACGCCTAACTCAGCAGGGAGGGGCCGACATGAAGCGCGATCTCGTCTCCATTCACGATCTCTCACGTCAGGAAGTCGCCGACATCACCGCCCTGGGAGCGATGGTGAAGGCCAACCCCGAGGCTTACAGCGACGCTCTGGCGGGCAAAACCCTCGGGATGATCTTTCAGAAGTCCTCGACGCGGACACGTGTCAGCTTTCAAGTGGGCATCTATCAGCTTGGCGGCATGGGGCTCTTCCTGAGCTCCAAAGATATTCAGCTGGGTCGCGGAGAGCCTCTAAGCGACACTGCCCAGGTGCTCTCTCGATACATGGACGGCATCATGGCGCGGACCTTTGCGCACTCGGATGTCACGACCCTGGCCACTTACGCCTCCATCCCAGTGATCAACGGCCTCACCGACCTGTTGCACCCCTGCCAAGCTCTGGCAGATGTGCTGACGATTCGCGAGCACTTCGGTCGCTGCGATGGCCTCAAGATGACGTACATCGGTGACGGCAATAACATGGCGCACTCCCTGATGTTCGCTGCCTCGAAGGCGGGGATGGACTTCGCATGCGCGGCCCCCACGGGCTACTGGATGGACACAGAGGTCGTCGCTCAAGGGCAAGCCGACGCGGACGCCGCCGGCACGTCCCTCGTGCAGACCACGAGCATCGAGGAGGCCGTGGCTGGCGCAGACGTCGTCTACACGGACGTCTGGGCCTCGATGGGACAAGAAGACGAGTCCAAGCAGCGCATCAAAGACTTCGAGGGCTTCTGTGTGGATGCCCGGGTGATGAGCCAAGCCGATCCCAAAGCCATCTTCCTACATTGCCTCCCCGCTCATCGCGGTGAGGAGGTGTCCGCAGAGGTCTGCGACGGTCCACAGTCCATCATCTTCGAGCAAGCAGAGAACCGCCTCCATGCACAGAAGGCCATCATGCTGCGCCTGATGGGCGCCCAAGGCTAACCCCGACCAGAATTGGGGCGTACAAGCGATCCAAGGCGGGGCTAACCCGCTGACCTCTTCACCGAGGCTCTACGATGCTACTGAGATTCTACCAACGCCTCCTCGACCAGTGCGTCCCCTACGTCGTCGCGCGCGACGCCGTGATACCTACGCTGGACATGGCTCCACTGGGGATCACGATCAGCCCCGAGCATGTGTTTGACCCGATGAAGGCCTCGAGCGGCGCGTTCATCGATCTCGTCAAGCGGCTCGATGACATCACATACGGTCCCCTCGCGCTGTCCATGCCCTCTTGGGTGCTCTACGACTGCGCAGTCATGCCCGGCGTCGTCTTCGGCTTCGGTCGACCCGCGAAGACAGTCGAGCCGTGGGTAAAGACCGTCCTCCAGATCAGTGAGGACTATGAGGGCCTCATCCCGATGTCGATCTTAATCGCCATCCCGCGTGTCGACCGTCGAAGCGTGCTCATCTACACCTTATGCAGCATCAATCAGGTCGCTGCCGGTGCCGCTCCCGAGGGGCTATGGCGCCTGACCCTCGCCACCGGAACCCGGAGCTTGGGGTGCCAAGAGATGATGGCGACCTGCCAGTGGCGCGGACCACAGCTGGGCCTCTTCGCCGGCATGGGCCCCTTAGAACTTCTCACTGCGTGGACCCCTGCCCATGACAACCCCACGACATGCACTTTCCGCGTGGGAACCGACAAGAGCGCTCAAGCCCGCCTCCTGCGTGGTGATGTCACGGGCCCTGAGGGCATCCATAGGTACCTAGACGCTGACGACATCCAAGCGATGCAAAGCCTACAACAGGAGCTCGAAGGGGGCCTTAATGTCGCGGTGGTCGGGCCCGCTGAGACTCGCGGAGCCGAGACCCGCGTGCCACTTCAAATCCGCGACGATAATGCGCTCTATCCCACCGACGAAGGCGTCGGCTTCACCCGGCGGTTCTCAGGATGATCACGACACACAACGACGCCCTCATCCAGCGCTATGGCACCTTCCTAGTCGCCCCACCGGATAGCCGAAAGCTCGCGGACACTGCGCCCTTCGGGCTTGAAGTGACGTGGCACATCGATCCCCTCCGTGCAGCGTCAGGCACCTTCCTCGACCTCCTCCAGACCCTCGACGGCCTGACCTTCGGCCCCGAGGGGATGCCCATGGACAAGTGGGTGTTCTACGACTGCTCCGAATTGCCGGGCTTCATCTACGGCTTCGCGACCCCCGCCGATGAACTGAGCGCGGACGAGCGCACCCTCTTTGGCGTACCAGACGGCTACACCGGCCCCGTTCCGCTCTCGATGTACATCGCGATACCGATGATCGAGCAAGGTGCGTGGTTCGGGCACAACCTCGCGAGCCTCAATCGCGTGCTGCCTCACCGTGACCTGCACCACATGGGGACTATCACGAAGGCCCTCGCGCTGAAATGCTACCGCGTGGAGCGCTTCGTGGGCGCGACGCAGTGGACGAGCAAGGCGCTTTACATCCACACAAAGTTCGGGCCGCTCGATCTCCTGACGACCTACACCCCGGCGCACAGCATCCATGAGACCCTGACGTACGCCTTCGACGTCACGGACAACGCGCTGCGCACAGCCTTCGGCGATCCGAGCGCTAGCTTAAAGCGGCCTGAGCCCGACAGGCACCTAGCGTCCGACGACGTCGCCCAGATGAAGGCTATGCAGGCTGCGCTCGAGTCCGGCGAGCGCTTTGTACTTTGTGGGGCGGCGCACCAAGACGGCGAGCGACTGATGCACCCCATCGTGGCTTCGACTTAGGCCCTACCCATCGATCGGGTTCACCAGCAAACCGCTGCCGAGCTTGGGCTCGAACCAGGTCGACTTCGGAGGCATGACCAGGCCAACGTCTGCCACCGCCAGCAGCTCATCTACCGAGGTGGGGAACATCGCGAAGGCGCAGCCCGCGCCCGACGCGTCCACACGGCGCGCGAGCTCCTCAGAGCCTCGAATGCCGCCCACGAAGCTCACCCGCGCGTCGCGCCTGGGGTCTTCGATCCCCAGCAGCGGGGCTAAGACGTATGTCTGCAGTATGGCGACGTCCAAACGTGCGACTGGGTCGGACTCATCCACGAGGTGGGCCTTCGCCGTTAAGCCTCGCCAAGCACCGTCCAGGTACAGACCGAACTGATGCCTCTCCGTGGGCTCAGGACTCGCCCCGGGCGCGCCCACCTCAAAGTTCACACCGAGCGCATCAAGAAAGGCCTCGGGAGTCATGCCGTTCAGATCGGCTACGACGCGGTTGTAGGCCAGGACTTTGACCTGAGTATCGGGGAAGACCACGACGAGGAAGCGCTGCCATGGCGCGCTAATCTGGCGACCACCAGCCCGCTCATCACGGAGGTCCCGGACCCGCCAGGCGCTCGCCGCTCGATGATGACCGTCTGCGATATAGAACGCCTCGACAGGCTCGAACGCAGCCGCGACCTCCGCGAGCGCGCCCGCATCCACGATGCGCCACAAGCGATGGCGCACCTCTCCGTAGCCAACAACATCCACGTCGGGGGCCCTCTTCATGTACCGCCCCTGAAGGGTCGTCAGCGCGCCCGAGTCACGACAGGTGAGGAATACGGGGCCGGTGTGCGCGCCGAGGGTGTCGACGTGACGGGTTCGGTCATCCTCTTTGTCCGGCCGCGTGAACTCGTGCTTCTTGATACGCCCTTCTGCATAGTCGTCCACTTCGGCGCAGCCGACGAAGCCCACCTGCGTCACGGCACCCATATCGAGTCGATAGAGCCACACCGCCGCGGCATCGTCACGCTGAAGCGCACCCTCGGCGATGAGCCTCTCGAGGCTCTTCGCGCCCTGCTCGTAGACCTCATCCGCGTGCACATCGACGCCAGCCTCCAGGCCGATCTCCGGCCGAATGACGTGCAAAAACGAACAGGGCTTCCCCTCGGCGAGGGCGCGAGCCTCCGCCGTGCTGATAACATCGTAGGGCGGTGACACAACCTCAGCGGCGCGCCCGGGCGCGGGATGGATGGCCTGAAAGGGATGCAACTTCATCGATAGCTCCTGATGCGGTGCGGTGGGGACTGTACTCCCCGCCTTCGTGCAGGCCAACGAGAACTCATCGGGACACGCAAAACACACACAATAACAGCACCATAGCCCCACACCCAAGGGCAGTAGACCAATCATGCTGTTGTGGCATGAAATTTGCTTATTTACCTGTCTGAGGCCCAATCACGGCCCAAAAGGGATTTAAAGACCCCAGGACAGGATCATGGAGCGCTGCCAATACGAGTTCCACGCGCGTGGCATTGAGACAAAGCGCAGTGAGCGCACGCGAGACGAGCAGATCGCCCGGCGACGGGTCTCGCTCGCACTCTTCCTCATGGAGCGTGGTGCCGAGCTCGAGGCCATCGCTGAACCTGAAGCGCTCGGCGCCTTGATCGGCGCTCACAGTGACCGCCTCTCCCTCGCCGACTTCATGCGCCTCGCTGAGCTCCTGCAAGCGAAGTTCGGGCCTGCCTTCGTGCGTCAAGCCGGGCTGCCCGTTCGTACCCCGAGTCTACGCGTCGCCTAGAGCGCAGCGATGACGTCGTCGATGACGCTCTGGACTGTCCGCCGTGACGTGTCGACCACGATCTCCGCCTCAGCGTACCGCGGTGCGCGGCTCTGAAGCAGCGCTTGAAGCTGCGCGAATGCCTCAGGGTTCTCGTTCATCGGGCGATGATCTCCCTGACCCAGCACGCGGTCCCAATGCTCTTGCGCGTCCGCTTGTAGCCACACAGTCCGGGAGTGCTCGCGAAGTAAGCGCCAACTCTCATCGTGAGCCACGACGGAGCCCCCTGTCGCGACGACAATGTCACGACCATCGGCGATGAGCTCGCTTAGCGCTTCAAACTCGATACGTCGGTAGTACGGCTCGCCGTGGATCGCGAAGATCTCCGACAAGCTCAGCTCAGAGAGAGCCTCGATCCGTGCGTCCAACTCCACGAAGTCGATCCCAAGCCGCTCCGCCACCTGCCGGCCGACGGTCGTCTTTCCAGCCCCTCGGACCCCCAAGAGGGCCACGAAGCGTCGACTCGGCGCCCCCTCGAACCCAGCGATGGTACGCTCGACCTTCGTCAACTGAGCCGACTCCAAACCCTCGATTTGCGAAACGATTCGCGCAATGGGTGCATCCAGGAAGAACGAGACCAAGGGCTCTCCGAGCGCGTCTGCGATCCCAGAGAGACGCCCCACCGAGATGTTCCCCCTCCCCTTCTCGAGCTCGATCAAGAAGCGCACGGACACACCCGACCGCTCCGCCAGCGCCTTAATGGTCAAGTCGCGTGCTTGCCGCCGCGTGCGCACTCGCGCACCGATGAGGGTGAGTAATGACTCCATTTGCGCACTATACTGCACCAAGCGCCGTCCGCAAGTGCAATATTGTGCTTGCAAGTCCCCCGCGCGATCCGCTAAAACACAGGCGATGTGGCCCCATGGAGGATGGTTTGGCAAAGCGCAGCCCAAAGATTGAGTCGTTCGAGACTCACCCGGATCGCTACCGACACTGGACGTTGGAGATCACCGACGACATCGCGACGTTGAGCATGGACGTTAACGAAGGTGAAGCCCTGGATGGCGTGACCGATCTCGTCCTGAACAGCTACGACATGAGCGTCGACATCGAGCTGGCCGACGCCGTTCAGCGTTTGCGCTTCGAGCACCCTGAGGTCAAAGCGTTAGTCGTCACGAGCGCCAAAGACCGCGTGTTCTGCGCGGGAGCGAACATTCGGATGCTCGCCGCCTCGGAGCACGCCTTCAAGGTGAACTTCTGCAAGTTCACGAATGAGACGCGCCTCTACCTCGAGGACGCATCGGCTCACTCCGGCCTCAACTCCCTGGCCGCCTGTAACGGCACCGCCTCTGGAGGTGGATACGAGCTCGCGCTGGCGTGCGATCGCATCCTCTTGGTCGATGACCGGAGTTCCGCGGTGAGCTTCCCCGAGACACCTCTTTTGGCCGTCCTCCCCGGAACCGGTGGGCTGACTCGGGTCGTCGACAAGCGTCACGTCCGCCCAGACCTCGCGGACGTCTTCTCGACAACCGCAGAGGGCATCCGCGGGAAACGCGCCGTCAAATGGAACCTGGTCGATCGCGTCGCGCCCCTGTCGCGCTTTGGTGACGCAGTCGCCGAGGAGGCTCGCGCGCTCGCAGACGCCGTGACCCTCGATAAGCCGGAGCGCGGTGTCACGCTGACGCCACTGAACGCCACCTTTGGTGAGGATGCATGGGAGTACACGCACGTCAGCGTCGTGTTTGACCACAACGACCGCACCGCGACCGTGACCTTACGGGCACCTGCAGACGCCGGCCCGACCGATCCAGCGGCGATTCGAGACGCGGGGGCCGCTTGGTGGCCAATGGCCGCCTTCCGTGAGCTTGACGACGCCATCCTCCGATTGCGCTTTAACGCAATGGAGACCGGCACCTGGCTCTTCCGCACCGAGGGCAAGATCGAGACCGTGCTCGGCATCGACGCCGTCTTAGAGGCTGAGAAGGACGACTGGTATGTCGGCCAAGTGCGCCACCAAATAAAGCGCGTACTGAAGCGGCTCCAGTGCTCAGCGCGCAGCATCTTCGCCTTGGTGGAGCCAGGCTCATGCTTCGCAGGGACGCTCCTGGAGATCGCGCTGACCGCGGATCGCACGTACATGCTGGACGATCCGGACGCCGAGGTGACCATGGCAGTGTCCGCGATGAACGGTGGGGCATACCCGATGGCGAACGGCTTGAGCCGCCTCCAAACGCGCTTCCTCTCCAGCCCAGGCAAGGTCGACGAGATCCTCGACCAGGCGGGTGAGGTCATGGAGACCCTCGACGCAGATGACATGGGCCTCGTCACAGACGCCCCAGACGATATCGACTGGGAAGACACCATCCGCATCGCCATCGAGGAGCGCGCGAGCCTCTCGCCAGATGCCCTGACAGGGATGGAGGCGAACCTCAGATTTGCAGGTCCCGAGACCATGGAGACCAAGATCTTCGGGCGCTTGAGCGCCTGGCAGAACTGGATTTTTATCCGCCCCAACGCAGTTGGACCCACGGGGGCCTTGACCCTTTACGGTCACCCGCAGCGCCCCACATTTGACTGGAACCGCACCTAGAGACAGGAGACAACCGATGCCTGGACATATCAGCGACGAACGGATCCCTAACAACGTCCACCTCTCCGATGATCGACGCCTCCAGCGCGCACTGGAGCGCTGGCAACCCAACTACGTCGATTGGTGGATGGACATGGGTCCTGAGGGCTTCCAGGTCAACGACATCTATCTCCGTACGGCTATCAGCGTCGAGTCCGGCGGATGGGCCCACTTCGACTACGTGAAGATGCCGGAGTACCGCTGGGGTATCTTCCTAGAGCCGAAGAACGACAAACGCACCATTGGGTTCGGCGACCACCAAGGCAAGCCTGTATGGGACACGGTCCCTGGTGAGTACCGCTCGATCCTCCGCCGCATCATCGTGACACAGGCGGACACAGAGCCAGCGAGTGTCGAGCAGCAGCGGCTCCTTGGCCAGACGGCCCCGAGCCTCTACGACCTCCGTAACCTCTTCCAGGTCAACGTGGAGGAGGGGCGGCACCTTTGGGCGATGGTCTATCTCCTGCACAGCTACTTTGGGCGCGACGGTCGTGAAGAGGCGGATGAGCTCTTGACCCGCCGGAGCGGCAACGAAGACAGCCCTCGGATCCTGGGTGCCTTTAACTGGCCCATTGAGGACTGGTTGGCCTTCTTCTGCTTCGCGATGTTCACAGACCGCGATGGCAAGTATCAGCTCGGAGCGCTCGCCGAGAGCGCCTTCGATCCTTTGGCGCGGACATGCCGCTTCATGCTCACCGAGGAGGCACATCACCTCTTTGTCGGTGTCGTCGGAGTGGAGCGCGTGGTCAAGCGCACGGCCGAGATGATGGTCGAGCACGGTGACGACGGTGTCCGGAAGGCAGGAGGTATCCCGCTAGATATCATCCAGAAGTACGTCAATCAGTGGTACTCGCTCTCCTTGGATCTCTTCGGCGGCGAGGTCAGCTCCAACGCAGCGGACTACTTTGCGACGGGTCTAAAGGGCCGCTGGAAAGAGGACCGCTACGAAGAGCACACTGGACTCAACCAGCTTAAGAACGTCCCGCACATCGAGAACGGCGTGATGGTGGACCGCGAGGTCCCGCTCCGAAACGCCATGAATGAGGTCCTCCGAGACGAGTACATCGCTGACTGCGAGAAGGGCATCAAGAAGTGGAATAAGTGGCTAGAGCGCATGGGGCTGAGCGATCGCATCACCCTCCCCCACCGCGCCTTCCACCGAAACATCGGCATCTACTCCGGCAACCACGTCACCCCAGACGGTCAACTCATCGATGAGTCCGCTTGGGAGGCGAAGCGCCACGAGTGGCTGCCGAGCAAAGAGGACCTCGAGTACGTAAAGTCCTTAATGACGCCGGTCCATGAGCCTGAGAAGGTCGCCAACTGGATCGCCGCCCCCTTCAAGGGCGTCAACGGGCGCCCCGCAGACTTCGAGTACGTCCGCTTCTAGAGAGACCTCTACCGTGCCGCGCGCGCCCCCAGCGGCGCGCGGGCACCCTCCACCGCCAGCACAATCGGTAGTCCGAAGGCGAAGATGGGCCCAGGCTCGTGGATGCCGATGTCCCATTGGCCGGCCAACGGCCGTGGCTCGCCCAACACGTCCCACCTGCGGATGCTGGCGTCACTCCAGGCCGGGTGTCCGTCCATCCCTACGGCGTCGATGCCTGCGTTGATGGCCGGTGAGTTATCACCGAGCAAGAACCCCCCGTAGAGGCTGTGGGTGACCTCTAGGCTGTCGGGGACCGACCAATTCGGAGGAGTGAGCGGGTTATCCAGCTGCGGGTCGACCTCCACGAGGCTCATCGCCTCGGCCTGATAGTTCACATCCGAGGTGAGGACGTTGTCGAAGAAGAGGTTGTAGTCATGCACGAAGCTCTCGGATACCCCGCCCTCTCGTACCCAGATGAGATCACCTCCGCTCTTGCTCGGCGCGTTGGACAAGAAGATGTTGTCGACGACTGTCACGTCATCCACGGGCAAGATGTTGCCGCGGATGGAGAGCACTGAGCGCGTCTTTGAGCCCGAGTTGTCGTAGAAGACATTGCTGTAGATCCGGACACGGTGGGAGTTCGAGACCCCCAGCGCTGAGTCGCCCCGTAAGCCTACAAAGATGTTGTTTCGAACGACCACATCGCGAGCCTCAGGGAAGGCCTGATCAGGTTGCGGTCCATTGTAAGTCCCAATGTGCACGGCTGGCCGCGCAGCGCCCCCTGCACCGGCTGCAGGCCCGAAGACGTTGTTCTCAATCAGGACTTCAGCGACCGACGCGCGCAAGAACAACATGTCATCACCGCCGACCTCATGGGTCTGCAGGAACCAACATCCGCGCACCGTGACATCGCGAATCGAGGGCGTCGTGCCATCGGGTGCCTTCGACCCATAGATCTCAAGCGCCTGCTGGTAGCTGTTGCCTCCAGAGGGTTTACCTGGGTTCAAGAGGATAAGGTTCTCCAAGAGGAGCTCCTGGAGCGCCCCAGTCACCTTGATCAAGTCCTGGGCACTGGGTGCGTCCCGCACGATGCCGTTGCGCACCGTGACGCGGCTCGAGTCAAAGATGCGGATCAAGCCATCTCCCGGGGAGCCATCGTTCCAATCACCATAGATCTCGAACCCGTCGATCCCCGCATCGTCGACCTCCCAAAACCGCACGGCACTCTTGTCGTTCGAGTAAATCTTCGCAGCGAGCGGTCCATCGGCGCTAACCAGCCACACGGCGCTAGGCACGAAGAGCTCGGACTCCACGTACTCTCCCTCGCCAACCATCACGGTGCCGCCCGTCTCCGCAGCCGCTACGAGCCCCGCGGCGATCGTCAGGCAAGGCGCCTCCTCAGCGCCGCAGTCGTCGCCATCCGCGCCATCCTTGGAGACATAGAAGGTCGGGCCATCACCCGGCACCACAGGCTCGAAGGCGTCCTCGGGGGCCTCAGGGCCGCCATCGGGGAATCCCCCCTGGTCGACATCTGGCTCCGTGCCCTGCCCTGCGTCCTCGGCGCTGACGTCCGTAACTTCGACCTCACAGGACGTCACCTCACCGGCGCCATCCACGATCCAGCTGCGGATCGCCTCAATATCTTCGGCGGGGACCGGGGCCCCTCCGATCGGCATCAAGAAGCCATAAGGGGGAGGATCTAGGAGCTTGGTGTAGAGGGAGCTCGCCTCTGGCTCGCAGGGGACAACAGACGGACCATGCGCCGCTGCCGCAAAGAGCCCTTCACGGGTGGTGACGTCGAGCCCGGCTGTGGCAGTGCCTTCATCGTGACATCCACCATTTGCACATCCATGGGACACCAAGAGCGCGATGATCGCCTCATCACTTGAACCGCCGACGTCCTCGACCGGTCCACCAGCGCTGTCAGTCGAGCCTGTCGTGTCGCTCAGGGAGACCTCAGCGTCCCCACCACGAGAGCTCGCATCTGGCCCACCTGTTCCGCTCGAACCGTTACACACCGGCGCTCCCGCGCAGTCGGGGTCATCACAATCAAAGAGCTGGTCACGATCGTTGTCCGCGTTGTCTTCGCACTCTCCCGGGTCGTCCCCTTCGTACTCTTGGGTCTCATTCCCAGGGCCTCCCCCTTCAGAGTCAGAGCACGCCGCGAGCCCGCTAAAGAGCCCCGCACAAACCAAACACGACAGAATCCAACGATGCCTCATGGCTACCTCCATCGCCCAAGACGTTACCAGTCTCCTCGACTCGTGGGGAGGACATCTGGACCCCACCCCGCTATCGGCCCTATAACGAGCCCCTCCAGACGAGGGAGCAGACCGATGAGAGCGTTACGGATAAGTCTTCTCGGGTGTGCGCTGTTGTGCGCGCCGATGGTGTATGCGGCGCCTCCAGCGCTCGATGCCAAGGCCATGGTTCAGGTGCGGGCCTTCTTCACCGAGCTCGAGAGCGACCTCCAAGCAGCCGTCGCGAAAACCGACGGGGGACGTCAACGCTTGCTGAAGCGCGCTCGGGTCCCCGCCGATCTGGGTCGAGAGATCGACACCCTCAGCACCCTTGCCAGAGAAGCAGCCGGGTTGAAGAGCGTTGGCATCAACAGCGTCGTCCTCACCGCGACGACGTGGTTTGGAATCCTCCCCGTCAAGCAGATCGACTACCACCTCATCGTTGTCCCGGAGCGAATGCGGCTCCTGCGCACCGTCGTGCGAGACGCGAGCTTACGCCCCTTTGGTCGCGTTCAAAGCAACCGCTGGAAGGGTGAGCAAGCCGACGGGTTCCGAGCTATCGGGGCCGAGATGGCGCGCGCGATGACCGACGGAAACTGTAAGGCACTGCCGCGTATTGGCGCAGCGGACCACCCCTACCTCTTACCGAAGAGCGCAAAGTCCCGTCGTAACACCCTCGCGGTGTTCAAGCGCTTCCGGGCTTCGATCATCCGCGACTGTAAAGCCCTCACTGGCCTGCCTCACCACACCACGACGGTACGGATCGGCGAAGTGCGCGGCTCATTGCGGACCGAGGGTGCCTACAACGTGCCCATCAAGTTGACGTTTTCCTACGCCGACGATGGCTCTCTCGATCTCTTCCGGCTTCAAGGCACGCCGCCGAAAGGCAAGCGCTAGACCTCTCAAAGGAGGTCAGCCCCGAGCACCACGTAGCCGTCGTCTTTTGTGATGGAGAGGTTCCCCAAGTTGAGCACGGCCTCCGCGGGTAGCCCCGGCGCAAAGTCACCGAGCGCCAGAGGCGGCAGCGCCAGAGGTCCAAAGGACTGGCCCACGATGAGGCCGCTCAGCAACCCATAGAGCTGGTTCTCTAGCAGGTCCTTGATGTCGATGAGGCCGGAGCCGCTCTCCTCGTACTCGATGATCTCAACATCGAGGAAGGCAAAGTCACCCACAGTGACGCTTAGCCCCTCCTCAGATGCGCCGAAGAAGAGGCTGATCGCCGCATCGACGTACATGACCGCAGACACCTCAGAGCCGAGCAGATTGGCGTCTAGACCCACCAATAAGTCGCCCATTTCGAGCTGAAGGATTCCCTTACCACCGCAATCGTTGAGGACTGGCGGGCTCGTCCAAGTGAGCTGCAGCTCCATATCATCAAGCGGGATCGGGAAGCCCCCCGTGTCGCCCAAGCCTCCGGCCAAAGCCCCCAAGTCGAGGGGCCCATTCAAGAACCCAGAGCGCCAAGCCGCGAAGATGCCAGCGTTGATGACGTCCGTCTTCACGGCGCCGCCAAAGGAACGGTCCCAGTCGTAGAAGAAGATGTCTTCCTCGGCCTCCAAGCAGCCCGCCCTCTTAATTGAACCGAGGGGCGCAGCGTCGACCTGACTCTCAGCATGCAACCCCATCGCGAGGCCGATTTGACCGCCATCGTCGGTAAACTCAACGCGGCTCAACGCCGTCGCTAACCCAAGCTCGACGGGCTCCGGCTGTGGCCCGAGAAGCTCGGGCAGCGGGAGCGTCGTTTGAAGCTCCAGCGCCAAGAGCAGTTGCTTGAGGATGTCGTCAGCGAACTCCTCGATAAGCGGCTCGGTGAACTCGATGAGGAGCGGCACAAAGTCTTGAGTGATCGGGTCTAAGATCTGGTCCGTCAGGCTCGTCAGGTCGAAGAGGTCCGAGAGCTTGAAGTTCAGGTCAAAGGCGGGGATGAGCGGGACATCGAGGTCCACTGTGAACCCAAGCTCAATATCATCGATGGGGTCGAGCTGCAGGTTGACGATCTCATTGTCGAGTTGGACGAGGTCGACGTAAAGCTCGCCGCCAGCGACCTTCTGGATGTCGATCTTCGTGGCCAGCAACAGGTTGTCAATGCTGACCTCGGAGTCCAAGACAACCTGCGCCGACAGGTTCGGGTTCCAGGTCCCCAAGAACGAGGAGATCGTGAGGCCAATGTTGAAGTCTAGGGTCACCTCAAGCGCGACTTGGAGGCCCTTCTCATCGGCCGTCCCGAACTCAATACCGCTGTCGATACCACCAAGGCGGCTGTCCAAGGTCACCATGACGGGGCCGATGTCGGTGGGCTCGACGATCGCGATGTTCACCTGCACGGAGCCCCCCACCCCGATCTGCAAGATGCCGAGGTTGAGGTCGAAGACATCGATGGGAAGGTCGAGGACCGGGAAGCCCCCGAAGCCGCCGAGGAGGTCGGTGATGTTTAGGTCACTGAGGACCACCTCAAGGATGGTCGCGAGATCATCGACGTTCGTGGGGTCATGGTCGCCATCGTCCAAGAATTCCTGACCGATGAGGAGCTCAAGGCCGTCCTCTTGGATCACGTCCTCAAGCTGCTTGTCTTCATAGTCCAGGTAGCTTGAGCTGTACTGGTAAGACGGCGAGAGCTTGGAGATGTTGCCGTACTCATCCTGCGCCATCGCGTTGATGAGGTTGACGCCCCAATGCGGCAAGACGACGGTCTCAAAGGAGCCATCGGCTTGAAGTGAGACGGGGACGCCGCCGATCTCGAAGCTCGTGACCGCACCAAAGGCGTCCACCACGGAGCCCTCGATCGTCAGGAAGTCGCCCTCCCCGAGGACAGTCTCACCGCGAGATGGCCAAGTGACGATGATCTCTGGTCCGCTCTCGTCAACGACGAGCGTCCGCTGCGCCGTCACCGCCTCATGCGGCGGAGCGAGGGTCACCTGGAAAGGATAGAGCCCCTCGGTGAGCAGCCGGTACTTGTGGTCCTCTTCATCGATCACCTCGATGTTCGCCTCGGGCACATCGACTTGGACAGGGAGCCCAAGGATTTGGTTGCCGTGCTCATCACGGACAACCCAGTAGAGGTCGACCATCTGGCCCACGCTGTAAGATTCAAGCTCTGGGGTCACGCCCAGCTCGATGACCGCGGGTGCCGAGGCGGTCACTTTGAGGGTGTCAGCGACCGACTCCAAAGACCCTGTCAGGTCACCCTCGACGTCACAGGCGATCTCATGGCTGCCGACCACCTCCGAGCTCACCTCATGATCGGTGACCATGACCTCCTCAGGGGCCACCACGAAGGTCTCAAACCCATCGATTGCGTTCCCGTAAGTGTCGAGGACGGTGCACATCACATTCGTCGACTCGAAGACCTCGACCACCGAGGCCTCCAGCATGGCCGTGACCGTCGTTGCGTCCGAGGGGGTGACGGTAAGCACGGCCCCCACCTCGTCGACCAACTCCAGCTCCGGATGCTCGCAGCGCACGGTGTAGTCACCCGCACGCTCAATCGTCACGCGCTCTCCCTCGACGACGACGCCATCGCTGGGCTCCACCGTGAACACCGCGTCGGCTCCGTCCTGAAAGCCCATGACGTTCAAACGGCAGCTCACGGTGCTCGACTCGCCCGCGTGCATCGACGAGGGGTCCAGCAAGGTGCTGATCGAGGGTGGCTCTACCTCCGGGTTCCCTTCAGCGCCCACGAGGTCAGAACCTGACCCTGGCTCTGAGGTCGAACAACCCCACGCGGCTAGCCCAAGAATACAGATGAAAACAATCGACAAGCAGTGACGCATCGACAACTCCAGCCTCCGCCTCGCGGACGGTCCCACTTCGTTCATGATGCAGGCTAGCATATTGCATGACTCAAAGAGACCCTCGGCGCGCGATAAGCACCTTGCCTTGGTCACCCGCCGCCCCCATCATGCCGGCCCATGAGTTCCCCCCCACCCAGCGAAGTGACCGAAGAAGCACGACTCCTCGAGACCGTGCAGGCCAACCTGAGGCGCCTTGAGAGTGGGCCACGGAAAGCAGACCATGACCGCGAGTTGACGGCACTTCGGGACTCACTCTCGGATGAAAAACTCACGGAAGACATCGCGAGCGTCGTCGAGGCCATGGAGCGGGCCGCCGCCTTGCGGGCCCAGCAGCAGACCTCTCTGGATGGCCGCGCAGACATCAACAACCCGTACTTTGGTCACCTTGTCGTCGACGACGATCACGGCAAACGCTCTGTCCTCATCGGACGGCAGACGCTCATCAGCGATCGTGTCCGCATCGTTGATTGGCGCAACGCCCCTATCAGCCGCATCTTCTATCAGTACCGTGAAGGCGACGAGTACGAAGAGGTCATCGCGGATCGCGACATCAGCGGCGAAGTCCTGGTGAGGCGCACCCTCGCCATCGCTGAGGGTGAACTCCGCCGCGTGGCGACCGATGACCACACGTGGGTGCGCACGCGAGAGGGCGCCTGGCTCGACCTCCGGAGCGCAGAGGCGCGCCTCGCGGGCGGCGCCGGCAAGGCACTTCGCGCGTCCAGTATGGGCACTGGGGCTGCGTCGGCGCGGCGTGACAAGCACCTCCCCGAGATCGCCTCATTGCTCGATGCGAAGCAGTTTGACCTCATCACGCGCCCCAACGCCGGCGTGGTGGTTATTCAGGGGAGCGCCGGCAGCGGAAAGACGACCGTCGGCCTTCACCGCATCGCTTATCTTCACTTCCATGCGCCCTCTCAATTCCGCCCTGACCGAACCCTGGTGTTGGTCTTCTCTCGCGCGCTCGCCGCCTACATCCAGCAGGTGCTCCCTGCCCTCGGGGTCGAGGGAGTGTTGGTGCGAGAGTATGAGCGCTGGGCTGGCAAACTCAGGCGACGACACTTCAGAGATCTGCCAGAGGCCTACAACGACATGACCCCAGCGGTCGTGACCCGATTCAAGCTCCACACAGTCATGCTGAAGCTCCTTGAGGATGTCGGCGCAAAGCGCCGCGGCGAGGATCCCCTGACCGTCTTCGAGGAGACCCTCACCGATCGACAGCTGCTTCAAGACGCCGTCACGCGATGGGCCCCGGGCTCCTTCACCGAGACCGAGGTTCAGCGCGTCCATCGATGGTGCTCCGATCAGCACTTTATTCGATTCGATGGTGGGGGAGCCAACGACCACGATGTCCCCACGCTCGACCGAGAAGACGATACGCTCTTGCTCCGCGTCCACCAGCTCGTCCGCGGGCCGCTGATGGTCCGCGGTAATCGCCCTTTGCGCTATCACCACGTGATGGTCGATGAAGCGCAGGACTTGAGCCCGATCGAGCTCGCTGTCGTCTTGGACACCGCCGGAAACAACCGCTCGGTGACCCTCGCTGGCGATGTGGCTCAGCGGTTGGCTCAAGAGCGGGACTTTCAGGATTGGACGTCCGTCCTGGAGGCGCTCTCCCTCGACCACGTCGCCGTGTCGCCGCTGCAAGTCAGTTACCGCTCTACGCGACAGATCATGGAGACTTCCTGGCAAATCTTGGGGCCACTCGCCCCTAAAGATGCCGCGACGACAGTCCGTGAAGGTGCCCCGGTTGGCCACCTCAAGTTCGGTGGAATGGGCCCGGCGGTCGCCTGGTTGGCTGAGGCGCTCGGCGACTTGATGCACCGTGAGCCGACGTCTTATGTGGCGCTGCTCGCCTTGGATCTCGACAGCGCGCTCCAGTGGTATCAAGCCCTAGAGCTAGCCGAGGTCCCGTACCTTTCGTATATCGACGATCAATCCTTTCGTTTCCGCCCTGGCATTGAGGTCACCGACATCCGCTCCTCTAAAGGCCTCGAATTCGACTATGTCGTCGTGCTCGGCGCGGACTCAGTCCGCTTCGGCGTCGACGACCACTCACGTCATCTCCTGCACGTCGCAGCGACGCGCGCCGCCCACCAGCTGTGGTTCGTGAGCACGGATCGACCCTCGCGACTCATCCCAGAGGGCCTCCCCGGCCTGCCCGGCTCATGAGCAACGACGACTCAGAGGAGCTCCCACAGCTCCCTATTTACGCACATGCAGACGAGCTCTTGGCGACGATCCGCGATCACCGTGTCGTGGTGGTCGAGGGCCCCACGGGCTCGGGCAAGACCACGCAGCTCCCTCGCATGCTCCTCAAAGCAGGCATCGGGCTCCCGAGCATCATCGGAGTCACGCAGCCACGACGCATCGCCGCTGTGAGCGTCGCGGGTCGCATCGCGATGGAGGAGCAGGTCACCATCGGTGAAGAGGTCGGGTACGCGATCCGCTTCGACGACCACACGTCGAGCCGCACTCAGCTGAAGGTCATGACCGATGGCATCCTGCTTGAGGAGGCCCGGCATGATCCGGACTTCTCCGCATACGGCGTGCTGATTATCGACGAGGCGCACGAGCGCAGCCTCAATATCGACTTCACGCTGGGGCTCCTACATCGGGCCCTGGAGCATCGCGAGGACCTCCGAGTCATCATCAGCTCGGCGACGATGAACCCCGAGATCTTCCAGCGCTACTTCGCTTTTGACGGGAAGCCGGCGCCCTTGGTGTCCATCAAGTCGAGGCCCTACCCCGTCGACATGCACTACCTACCTGTCTCCGATGAGCGTGACGGCGTGACAGAGGCC
Organism: Myxococcota bacterium; assembly: GCA_049602155.1. Classification (GTDB taxonomy): domain Bacteria; phylum Myxococcota_A; class UBA9042; order PHBI01; family JBMYRH01; genus JBMYRH01. Next base: position 333,433 of record JBMYRH010000004.1, read on the forward strand.
GCCGCGGACACCGTGGTCGAGTACCACATGAAAGCGTTGCGAGGAGAGGTTGAGGGCGGACATGTCCTAGTCTTCATGCCTGGCGAAGGCGCGATCCGCGCCACTCAAGACGCCATCTACGAGCGCTATCGTAAGAAGGACCTCGTCATCTTCCCGCTCTACGGACGCCTCCCACGGGAGGAACAAGAGCGGGTCTTCGACGACGTAGGAGACCGGCGTAAGGTCGTCATCGCGACGAACATCGCGGAGACCTCTATCACGATCGCGGGGGTCCGGTGCGTGATCGACTCCGGACTCGCGAAAGTACCGCGTGTCAGCACTTGGACGGGTATCACGACCTTGCGCGAAGAGGGCATCAGCCGCGCTTCCTCTGAGCAACGCGCCGGTCGCGCCGGCCGCACGGCGCCCGGCACCGCGATCCGCCTCTACAGCAAAGCGGACATGAAGCAGCGCAGCCAGTTCACGGACGAAGAGATCCTGCGGCTCGACTTCACCGAAGTGTCCCTGCGGCTCCTCGACCTCGGCATTCGAGACATTGAACACTTTCCCTTCCCGACCCAGCCGCCGCGCACCAAAGTGGCCGCCGCCATGGACAAGCTGCGGGCGATGGGGGCCATCGATCATGACCGCTACCTGACCGAGATCGGGCGCCGAATGGTCCTCTTCCCGCTCTCGCCATCCCTCGCGCGTATGCTCGTGGAGGCCGCCGACCGCTTCCCGGATGTCGTCGAAGACGTGATCATCGCCTGTGGGTTCCTCAGCGGGCGGTCACCGTGGCTCTATCCATCCGGTGAAGAGGGCGCGGCACGCCAAGCACAGCGACAACTGGCCCACCCGATGGGTGACGTTGTGACCGCGGTGAACACCTACCGAAAGTGGGAGAAGGCGAGGCGGCCCATCGAGTTTTGCGAGCGCAATTACCTCGACGCCCAAGGCATGGAGTTCATCGGGAAAGCGCACCATCAGATGCGAGATATCGCCATGGCGAACAACATCGAGGTGAAGAGCGGCGGCTCACCTGCGTCGCTCGTACGCTGCGTCGCTGCGGGCTTCCCAGATCGCATCTTGATGGCCAAGGGCCAGACCTATGTCGGCCCAGGGGACCTCAAGATCGCCATCCACCCGTCGAGTGTCCTCTTCCGCGGGCGAGATCGCTTCGTCGTCGCCGCCGAGCTCGTCGTCTCCCGGCGCCCTTATGCGATGAACCTCTCGGCGATCGACAGCAGTTGGATCCCCGAGCTGAATCCGGAGCTCGCCAAGCGGTGGCGTATCCGCGGTAAGACACGTAAAGAGCGCAAGCGGGCTGATCCGACTACGCTCCCCTCAGAACTCCACATCAACGGCGTGACCCTCCCCGTCACATTGGTGCGTGGCGTCCCAAAGCTCGAGGTCCGCGTCGAGGATGTCGAGCGCCTCGCCAATGCCCCCCTTGAAGGCACTCCGCGCAGCGCACGCTATTGGCAAGCTCGGGTCTGGACCGGCCGCTATCGCATGCTGTCCGGGCTCCCCTTTGGCGTGCTGTTAAAACTCCTTCCCTATGTGCCCCTGCCTGGCCCTGACCAGATGCTTCAACGGGACCCCGTTGTCGGCGCGCTCCTGGAGGTGGACCGTAACCTGCACGCGATGGAGCGTCGCCTCGATCGTCTGCTGTCCCCCATGCTCCCAGAGCGCGGCAAGCGACCAGGTTGGCTCACCCTCGCCCACAACGACGCAGGGGGCTTCTGGTTCGACGTGATGACCGACTTCCCAGAGGCCGTGGCGACAACGTTCGATGCCCTCGACGACCTCATAGACCGTATCGACTCCGGGGACGCCATTCAGGAGACCCTCGTCTCTGAGTTGACGCGGGTCGGCGAGATACGTGACGGGGTCGCGGAGGCGCTCGCGAAACCACAGTCAGAGGGCCAGGGCAAGGGTCGGAAGCGCAAGCGCAGGAAGATTCGCTCCTGAACGCGCCGCGGGTTCAGCTCGCCTCGTAACAGCTCGGCGGCAGCTCCCCGAACAGCGGAATTCGGCCAATCAAGATGTCCTTCATCATGACCCAGTCGGCCCACAGAGACCACTTGGGGTAGGTGAAGGTCGCCGGGCGGTTCTTCTCGAAGAAGAAGTGCCCCACCCAAGCGGGCCCGTAACCACCGAGAGGCAAGAGCGCTGCGAGCCACCACGTGCTGGTCATGACTGTGTACCCGAGCATCGTCAACACGAGGGTCGAGCCCACGAAGTGGCAGACACGGCAGGCACCGTTACGGTGCTCCGACAAATAGTAGGGGTAGAACGCTTTGAACGTCTGGATGCGTGGCTCTGACATCGGGTGGCCTCCCTCACGGATAGCGGAGACTCTACCTCCCCTCCGCACCACCTTGCAAACGAAATGTACCGATCGGTACACGCCTATTAGCCTTGCTTTCCTGGCACTTCGGTCGATGAGCGCTAAGCTGCCGTATGGACCTTTCACATATCCTAGGTCGGTTCCCGGAGGTCCCGAAAGAGGCGATGAGGCGCGTTCGCAGCACCTCTGACGGGCTGATCAACGCGACGTGGCTTGTGGGAGACCGCTTTGTCCTCCAGCGGGTCAACCCACTGTTCGGGGCCGAAGTGAACGAGGACATCCAGGCTCTGACGGTGTGCCTTCGGCGTGCCGACGTCCCCGTGCCTCGCCTGCTCCTGACCTCAGACGACCGCCCCTGCGTCATCGAAGACGGTGTCTGGCGCGTGATGACGCGCCTCCCCGGCAACACCGTCCACCGTGTGAGTGAACCGCGACAAGCGGGCTCAGCTGCCAGGCTCATCGCTCGGTTTCATGGCGCCCTAGAGGACAGTACACACACCTTCAAGTTCACCCGCCCCGGGGCCCACGACACCGAGGCGCACATGCGCACCCTTGCCGATGCGGTCGACGCGCACCCTGGTCATCGCCTCGCCGAGCCCGTAAGACCTCTAGCTCAGGAGATCCTCGAGCGATGGCGTGGGCTGCCAAAGCCCGAGACGCTCCCCCCACGCATCGTTCACGGGGACCTGAAGATATCGAATGTGCTCTTTGATGCGTCCAACCACGCTGTGGGGCTGATCGATCTCGACACCATGGCCTGGAGCGATCTCGAGGTAGAGCTCGGAGACGCACTGCGCTCATGGTGCAGCACAACCACCGAGGACGCCCCAAACCCCGAGTTAGATGTCGCCATCTTTGAGGCGGCTGTCACCGGGTACTTCGAGGCCTCCCCGTCCACCTCACCCAGTGAGAGACGCGCTGTCGTTCGCGGGCTGGAGCGCATCACGTTAGAGCTCGCCGCGCGCTTCGGGGCCGATGCCCTCAATGAGCGCTACTTCGGTTGGAGCGAGGACGTGGCGCCCACCCGCGGTGAGCACAACCTCATCCGTGCCCGCAACCAGCTGCGCTTAGCGCGCTGCATCACCGAGGTGCGTCCCGAGCTCAGTGCGATCGCCCAAACTGGAGGCTCATGAACGTCGACCGCATCGCGAGCTATGGACTCTGGCTGCTCACCTCAATCTTCGCGTTGGTCGCGCTCCTCTGCCTGACGGACCCCACGGTGCTCCTAGGCGCCATGGAGATCGGCCTCGACTCCCCAAGCGCAATGGCTGAAGTGCGCGCTGGGTACGCGGGGACGTTCGGAGGACTCGCGGTCCTCTTCGCCATTGGCGCACGCCAGTCGCGTATGAGGAGGCTCGCGCTCGGCATCGCCGCCATCGTGCTCGGCCTCTTCACCTTGGGCAGGCTGCTCAGCATGGCCCTAGACGGAGCCCCGAACACCCTCGCCTTCTTCAATCATGCCCTAGAGGCGATGGGCTTCGTCGTCGCTCTAGCCCTCTGGAAGGCGCTGCCCGCACACGCAGAGGGACCTGACAGCGACGAGGGACCCTGACGCTACGCTAGGTGACCAGCTAGGCGGTTTTTCGCATCCAGGGGATCCAACGCCGCCACCCACCGCTCACCTCAGAGGCGACCGTGGGGAAGTAAGGTAGATCGAGCTCTCGCTGAATGCGCTGGGCCGCGCGGCGGACACTCTCGCGACACCTCGGATCATAACGCACATGGTGCCCATTACCCTCGCGGGCTTCGGGGTCGGCATGCAGGCTGTGTGGCTCATCGTTCATGCGACGAGTAGACCAGCCCTGTGTGTCACGCGTGTGACATAGCCGCAACAACCCGGCAAAAGGCCGGTGCGAACTGTTGCGCTTGGATACGGGCGGCGCGACGCATTGAGGTCGTCCACTCTGCGATGTCAGGCTCTAGCCTGCAGCGCCTTCCGCGATCTTCTGCAACGTATGTACAACCACCACCAAAAGAAAGATGGCGCCCGTTCCTCCCACCAAAGTGAGAAGTGCATTGGCGAACAGCGTCTTCATGAGTCTCCCTACGTTGGTCAGAAGCCTAAATCAGATGGGCCATCACCTCAACTGTGTTCACTAGAACTTCCGTACACGTCTTCAGGGCTACTTCAATAAGTCGTAGCCAAAGGTGAGCATGACGACGTTCTGTACCTGCCAGTCCTCTTGGATCTGGGGCTGAAGCAGCGCGCGGAGCTCGTAGTCTAATGAGGCCCATGCAGCGACACGAAAGGAGAACTTCGCGCCGACAGAGATGTTCATCCGCTCCTCGATCGGTAAATCAGCGGTCTTGGGCGACGAGTCGATGAACGGGATGAAGAGCTCTCCATGGGCCCGATATGAGATCCAATCGTCCGCCAATAAGCCGCTCATCTCTAACCGTGAAGTCTGACCGAGGGCCACATAGCTGTCGATCTCGGACACCTCGACGACCGCGGTCTCCTTCTTATCGGAGACGCTCAGCGCATCGGCTGCGAAGACCTGCGTGGCCGTGACACCCGTGTTCACGGTCAAACCGAATTCTTTCAAGGTCGTCGCGATAAATGAGACACCGGCGGACTCCTTGAGTTGAAGGGGCTCAAAGGGCGCCGTCAGCCGCAGCCGCTTGCTGCCCTCTTCCCGCCGAATCGTCCCGTCCAGGTTCGTGATTTCGTAATCTACAGGCTCCGCGCGAACGTCATCTCCGGAGAAGAACGGAGTCTCGAGGGTAAGTCCGACAAAGGGGCCCATCCAACTCAGCCCCTTCCAGGTGTACATGGAGTCGAGCTGCAGGCGATCTGCAGTCTTCACAAGCTCTCCAATGACGCTCGTGTACGCGAAGGCGACCGCGTAGTTCATGCTCGTCTTCCAATCATGTGCCGCTTTATGCCAGCGGATGTGCCCAGCCACCGACGTGCCAAACGTCACCCCAAGGCCGTCTTGCTGACCAACTACCCCATCACTTTGGGTAAACGCAGCAGAGACCCCCACTCGGAGCCTCATCTCCAAGGGATCCACCTCTTCCTCAGCCGCTGCCGTTTCAGCCTTGGCGTCTTTCGTCGGAGGCTCCGCCCCCTCTGCAGCAGCAACCGGAGCAACGAGTAGCGCACTTAAGCCGCACGCCAGGGCACCATACACAACCTTCTGAAGCATCATTGGCTACCTCCTTGAGGCGGTATGGTGACCTCTTCTAACCTCTGGAACAATGGTCCTTTGTTCGCCTGACACCGAGTCGGCCCCTTTCACGCCGCAAATCGCCTGTAAAAGCGAGACTTACACATCACAATTACAAAAACCCGCCACGACAAAGCGTAGCGGGTTCCGGTTGGGTGGAGCACCCCGTGCCCGTGCACGAGATGCTCCGGTACCAGCCTAAAAAGGCCGGGTTTAACCGAGGAGCCGGAGGACCAAGTTGGGCGACTGATTCGCCTGTGACAACATGGAAACACCAGCCTGCTGCAGTACGTTAGCCTTCGAGAACGCCGAGCTTTCCTGGGCCATATCCGTATCGCGGATCTGGCTGATGGAGTTTCCGTAGTTCTCAATGGTGGCCGCGAGGCCGTCCACAGCGTGGTTGAGCTCATTAATCGTGGAGCCGAGCGTCGCACGGTCCGTACTCAGGTCCTCAAGCGCAGTATCGATCAAGCTGATGGCGCTCTGCGAACCGCTCTGGTTTGCGACCGTCTGTGCATTCACGCCGAGCTTTGTAGCGCTCTGGGTCTGCAGATCAATGTCGATACGGTCGTTAACGGAGTTACGCGTACCGACCTGGAAGGTCATCGTACCGTCACCGCCTGAACCCGCAGTACCATCGAGCAACTGGATGCCGTTGTACTCCACCACTGAGGAAACACGGTCAATCTCGTCGATGAGGTCACTGAACTCAGTCTGGAGGTAGCCGCGCTCGGTGTCGGAGACGCTATCATTTGCAGATTGAACTGCCAGCTCTCGCATACGAACCAAGAGGTCCGACACGGACTGGTAGCCCGACTCAGCGGTCTGAAGCACGGCAACACCATCGTTGGCGTTCTTCATAGCCTGCTGGAAGCCCTTCTGCTGGGCTCGCATGTTCTCGGAGATTGCCATACCGGCTGCGTTGTCGGAGGCCGACTGGACGCGCATACCGGAGGAAAGACGTGAAATACTCTGCTGAAGTCCTCGTGCGTTCTTGGTCAAGTTGCGTTGGGCCGTGAGTGACCCGGAATTAGTATTGATTGCCAATGGAGTGGCCATCTTTTATACTCCTACATGTACACGTGGGCCGTACGCCCACTGTTGTCAGGACGATGTGCAAGGTTCCTAGGAAGAACCTCGTACTGGTTTTGGTTTCGAGGCCGGACACGGGCATGGCCTCAATCCCAAGGATTCAATGTCTGGCTACGGTGGGTTCGGAACACGCCTTAAGACCCGCCGATGACTTTCTGTCGCGGCGGGGCTTTTTTTTGCTTTAGCTTTGGCAAAAAGGTGCCGATAGAGAGCGATGCTCAGCAGCGCAGTCTGTCGAATAGCGACCAATGCGCCCCTTGAAGCCCCTGACCAAAGAAAACTGGAATAATTCGGTCGCCCCCCCCGATCACGGGACGATCCCCCCCCTCAGTTGAGGCCTAAGTCTCATCGGAAAGGGGACGCAATTCCGTCCCGAAAACTAGGGAACGACGCCAGGCGCTTCTAGAGGCGCTGAAGCAGGCCTGGCAGGTATCCCTGTGGGGTCGCATATCCCATCAGGTTGATGCATGTCGCAGACACATGGGAGAGCAGTGCGCCGTCTAGGGGCTCCCGCCAGTTCACCCCGGTAGGTAGCCCTGCGCCTGTGACGACCAACGGTACTTGGTTCAGAGAGTGACTCGTCGACGGACGGTAACCCTCGATAGATGGCCCTTCGAGAGGCTGCCCAGTGCGCTTATCAAGTTGAGCCATCTCTTCACAGTTGCCGTGGTCAGCTGTGACCAGCGCGATACCACCCCGGGCGTTAATCCCCTTCAACAGACGCGCGAGCGCTACATCGAGCGCCTCCATCGACGCGATAGCGGCGCTCAGCACACCGGTGTGGCCCACCATGTCACCGTTCGCATAGTTAAGGCGCACGAAGTCTGGGCGCATCTCATCGATGGCCCGCAGCGTCTCCGTCGTAATGCCTTCGGCTTGCATCGCGGGCTTCAGGGCAAAATCGATATTGTCACTCGGGACCTCGATATACCGCTCGAGGGTCGGCTCAAATGCACCGCTGTGGTTGCCGTTAAAGAAGTAGGTGACATGCCCAAACTTCTGCGTCTCGCTGCAGGCCACCTGCTTCAAGCCGTTGTGGGCGAGGAACTCGCCGACAGTTCGATCAATCACGGGGGGCTCAACGAGGTAGCGACGCGGGATGTGCAGGTCTCCGTCGTACTCCATCATCCCCGCGAAGCAGACAGCGGGGACGTCACCGCGTTCAAAAGGGAACCCCTCGTCTGCGGGCGTATCAAAGGCTCGAGTGATCTCGATGGCGCGGTCGCCTCGGAAGTTGAACAAGAGGACAGCGTCCCCATCCTCAATCGTCCCCACCGGCCCATCAGCGTCCGCTATCACGAAGGCCGGTAAGTTTTGGTCAATGATGCCGGGGGACTCCTCACGAAAGGTCTCCACGGCTTGAGTCGCCGAGCTGAAGTGCCGCGCGCGCCCACGCACGTGAGCATTCCAGCCGCGCTCGACGATGGACCAATCCGCTTCGTAGCGATCCATGGTGGTACACATACGTCCTCCACCACTCGCGATTCGTGCATCTACACCCGATGCACGCAGTCCCTCGAGCTCCGCTTCGAGGGGGGCGATGTAATCAAGCGCCGTCGTCGCCCCTACATCGCGACCATCGAGCAAAGGATGTACTCGAATACGGCGCGCACCTTCTTCGGCGGCACGCTTCATCAGCGCGAACGGGTGGTCCACATGGCTGTGAACATTCCCGTCACTCCAAAGGCCGATCAAGTGGAGGGTTCCACCAGCTGCCACCGACGACATCGCCTCGCGCCACGCACGACTCTCGAAGACACGACCAGAGCGTATGGCTTCATCAACGAGCTTGGCGCCTTGGTCGAAGACACGCCCCGCCCCGAGTGCATTGTGGCCGACTTCGCTGTTGCCCATGTCCTTGTCTGAGGGCATACCCACCGCGGTACCGTGGGCCCGTAACCGCCCGACGATGGGGCCGGCCATCAACGCATCCAGCGTCGGTGTGTGGGCGAGATGCCAAGCGTTGGTAGCCCCTGGAGCTGCCAAACCTACACCGTCCAGAACGACCAAACACACGGGCCCACTTGGGGCCTTAAATGAGGCGTGTGGCTGCAACTCCGAGAGACCAAAGGATGACACGCTCATGTCCTCGTTGGGGGGGGCTTGGCTCCGCGACGGGGTCAGGGAGTGATCAACACGCACTGCCCAGCGTTAGGCGGCGTCTCACACCCCGCCAGGCCGCATGCACAGACGCTCACATTCTGACACGCTCGGCCATCCGAGCAATCCTCATCCGTAAAGCATGTGCCGCCTGCGAGCTGATCTTTACGCGGGACACAGACCGCGGACACATCCAACACACAGCCTGTCATATAGGCGGTCGAGATACACCGTAAGCCAGCCTCACAAGCCTTGTAGGTTTCACAGCACTCACCCGCAGACTCAAGGGGGCTGCATACGCCGCTCGTATCGGGATCAGGGCACTGCGTATCGTTGGGACACAGACGCAACCCTTTGCAGTACTCATTGAGCCCGCACTCCTCGTGACCCCAGCATTTGCCGGACTCCTTAGGCTTGCATTTGCCCGCAATGGGGCAGTCGTTGTTGTTGAAGCAGGGGTTGATCTTGCACTCACTGTCGATGGCACAAGAGGACCCCGTTCCGCAGTCGATGTTCGTCTTGCACGTCTGCCCCAGTGGTGAACCGCACCAACCCGGACGGCTCTTCACGCAGCGCGCGCCGCACGAGCAGATGAACGCCTGGTTGCAAACCTGACCGTCGAGACAGTCCATGTAGTTCCAGCAGTCCTCGCCGTTCTGCGGCACCGCGACACAGGTCGCTGAGCTCCCCGGCGGGCACGTCATGGTCGTATTGGAATTGCGGCACTGAAAACCCTCACCGCAATCCAAATGACTGTCACAGCAGTCGTCCAGCTTGCTGTACTCCATGCAGATGCCAGGAGTGTTCGGCTGCGTACACCCGGTCAAGTTCGTGCAGACAGACTCGCTTGCGCAGTGCTCGTTATAGCCACAGTCACTCGTGGCCCAGCAGCCCTCATCGACGACCTCAACGCAGACCCCCACAGTCGGGTCCGCGGCTCCGGGGCAAAATTCGATGTCGGGCACGATGCACCGCATACCGGCCTGACAATGGTCGTCAGTGGTGCAGCTGAGGGTCTTGGTGAAGCAACTTCCAGGTGTCGACGTGCCGGTGGGGCACAGGGCACCACACTCGCAAAGCTGTGCGCCTTTACACTCACGGCCCATGCCGCAGTGTTCGTCTAGGTAGCAGCCATCTCCCGCTGGCGCTGGGACACACTCGCGCCCCTCCACACACACCTGGGTGACCGCACAGTCACTGGCATCACTACAGCAAACATCCGCGCCGGTGCACACACCTGCCGTCGTCGGGATCAGGCACGACGTGTCCCCACATGGGCACACGTAAGCCCCCACACACTCAGTGACGCCGGGGCAATCGTCTTGTGCATAGCATCGGCCGTCTTCGGGCTCGGGATAGCATCGGCTGCCGACACATCGACCTGCACCGCACTCATCATCGGACAGGCAGCAGATACCCGGCAGAGAGCAGCGGCCGGGCTCTGCGGTGCAGCCCTCTGTGCCACACGGGCAGGAGCTCACTTGCTCGCAGACCTCGCCAACTTTGCAGTGTAAATCAAGCCAACATGCCTCCGTGGGGGGAGCGCTGCGGCAGACCCCCTGGTGGCAATGCTCATCTGGGCCGCATTCTTCATGTCCGTTACAGCACCCCTCGGGCCACCGGCAGTTCCCCATCTTGGGCGTGCACTCCGCATCACCACACGCACACTTGGTCGCCTCGGCGCACACCTGGCCGGTCTGGCACTCTCCTGCGACGTAGCAGCGGTTGGTCGCGGGCGCCGGATGACACCGCCCCTCAAGGCATGTTTCACCGGGGTTGCAGACCCCCGCGGGGCAGCAACCGTCATCGACGACCTCAGGCGTGGAACGGTCAGCAGCGCCGGACTGGTCGTTGTCGGGGATGTCTCCCACGGTGATGTCTGCGTAGGGATCCTCTCCTTCTGCCGCACAGCCGGAGAGGGCCATGCTCAGCGCCAGTCCAATCAAGCCTACATAATACGCGGTTCGGTTCACGTCGGTCCTTCCAGTCGTTCATTTGAACGACGGCAGTCGTGGCCACAAGCTGCAGCAGTGTAGCTCCTCGTGAAGCAATGGCCAACGGCGTTCCGAGCAACGAACGCTGTGGCTCACTTGTCAGAGGGTGCTGGCGACGATTTTTTCTCAGGTGTCGGGGGGCTCTTCGTGGGACTCAGTGCCTGCGCAGCGGTCGCGGCGACGAGCGCATCGAGCTGAGCGTTAAGGGCGCTCGTGTCATCGAGCACGGCTTGACAAGACGCTTGGTCCGTCAGGCCCTTCGCCTTGAGCTGGGTGCACGCCGTCTCACCAGCGGCAGCGCAGAGGCGCGTCACCAGCTGCTCGCAAGCTGGCGGTTCGCTGCAGCCTGCAAAGACCGCCGAGACAACGACTAAGACAACGAGATAACGGGACATCATCAGCAGCCTCCAAGCTGGCTTCGAAGTAGCACCGCCGCTCCGCTCTTGTCCAGAGCCCTCGCGACCGTGACCTCGAACAAACCTAGCGACGCAGGTCCCCCGTCCACTAGACTCGTGGCATGACCGCACTGTCCACATGCCTTAGCTTGGCGCTCCTCATCCCCCTCGCTTCGGGTGAGGCGCCTGATGCGGCGCTCAAACAACTGGAGCAACGGTGTACTGAGGGCTCGGCGACCGCGTGCTTCGAGGCAGGCCTCGCCCATGACCAAGGCACCTCCGAAGATGCCGCGGTGCGCGCCGCGGAGCGCTATCAGCGCGCTTGTGACGGCGGTGATATGCGGGGCTGCAATTCAGCTGGCGTGTGCCACCGTCGAGGGCACGGAGTGACACGCAATGTGACCAAGGCTTTGTCTCTGACGCGACGCGCCTGTGACGCAAAATTGGCGGTAGGCTGCTTCAACTTGGGCGCGATGCTCGCTGAAGGGGACGGGCTCCCCAAAGAACCCACTGCAGCAGTGGTGCTCTTCGAGCGCGCCTGTACCGCAGACTATGGCCCCGCCTGCACAGCGGCAGGAGCCACGACGTTGAACCTGTCTAATGCCATCAGCGCCGCACAAGCTGCGAAGGCTCAAACCTACTTCAACAGAGGCTGTGCCCTCCGTGACGGTGAGGGGTGCTACAACTTGGGGCAGCTCTCTCGGCAGCTTGATGGTCCTACAGCGGGCGCTCTTTACGCGTACCGCCAAGCGTGCACCTTTGGGGTCCCTGCGGGCTGCAGCTGGCAGGGGCTAATGCTGCATCGCGGGGAGGGGAGCGCCTCAGGGTCACCGACCAAGAGGGCCCAGAAAAAGGGCGTGCGCTTGATGACCCGTGCCTGTGAAGATGGATTCCACGAGGGCTGCTTCAACGCCGCCATCGCCTACGTCAAAGGTGACGGAGTGCGCAAAGATCACCAAGCCGCAGGGCGTCTCTTTACACAGGCTTGTCGAGGCGGTGTGGCCCAAGCATGCGCACTCCTAGAGCGCCAAAAACGGCGCAAGGGCACGCGCTAGAGACCGCGTCGCCCTGCCCTACCCTGACCCCTCGCCACGCGGCGCACCTTATCCGGTGATCTTGGGATCAAACTGTGCCCCGAGGGGGCAATGGTCGGAGCCCATGTCGTTCGGAGAGATCCACGCATCTTGCAAATGTGCCATTGCACCTGGAGACGCGAGGACGTAGTCGATCCGCCACCCCACGTTGCGCTCACGGACACCGAAGCGCTGGCTCCACCAAGTGTATGCGCCCTCCACGTCTCCATGGACGTGCCTAAAGGTGTCTGTCCAACCGTTGTTCAACCAACGGTCCAGTTCAGCGCGCTCCTCAGGCAGGAACCCCGAGGTCTTGTGGTTAGTCTTGGGCCGGGCCAGGTCGATCTCACGGTGCGCGGTGTTGAAGTCGCCGAGGACGATGATCGGCGCACCGGCCGCGCGAGACTCCTCGAGCATGTCGAAGACCCTGCGGTAAAAATCGAGTTTGTAGGGGACCCGACTCTGGTCGCGGTTCTTACCGCTGCCGTTCGGGAAGTAACCATTGACCACCCGAAGCTCGCCGAAGCGCGCAACTTGAAGGCGCCCCTCCACGTCAAAGCGCTCCTCCCCCATGCTGGTCTCCAAGCTGTCCGCGGCGGTCCGGCTGTAGAGCCCGACACCGCTATAGCCTTTGCGCTCTGCGGGGTTCAGCGCAAAGTGCCACCCCTCGGGCTCTAAGAGTTCGGCAGACAGCTGCTCGGCCAAAGAGCGCGTCTCCTGCAAGGCGACAATGTCGGAGTCGCACGCTTGAAGCCAATCCAGGAAGCCCTTCTTTGCGGCTGCCCGGAGTCCATTAACGTTCCAAGAGGTGATCTTCATGGCCGCGCATGCTGCCGAGTCCCGCCCGGGTTGGCAACCTGCTTCCGAAGAGATGCGACAAGCTGATGACTCTGCCTTTATTAACGACTAAGGTTCGCCGCGATGGAGACCTCCTCCCCACAGAACAGCTTCTCCCGAAGGGTCCAAAAGAGTGGCCCTATGATCGCCGTCGAGCTGCGCCCTCCGCGCACAGACCTCGGCGATGAGGCCAGTCGAGACGCCTGGATGGGGCTCCACTCTAGCGTGCGAAGGCTCCTCGCGAAGGGCACCCCGATGCTCTTGACGGATGGCGCCGTCGGGACGGCTGAGGAGGAGAACCTGCACCACTTGGTGACGAACCTAGACGATGACGCACCCCGCGAGCTGGTCTGCCCGTTCCTCACGACCAAACACACCTTGGAGTACTGCGAGTGGTACGCAGCGCGAGCGCTTGATGCGCGCTGCGATAGCCTCACGGTGCTTGGTGGTGACAAGCACGCCGGCGCACCTCGCTGCGTCCCACATGGCTACGTACTCCGGCAGCACCTCCGCGCACGGTTCCCCGAACTTCAACTGGGAGCATGGGCCAACCCTCATCGAGGGCTTGAAGAGCAGGCCGACTTCGTCGCGAACGCCACGTACACCGCCGACTTCTTCCTGACCCAGCTGGTGAGTCACCACGACATTGAGCGCGTGCAAGGCTTCCAAGCGGCGCTCAAGCAGCGAGATGTCACGACACCGGCGGTGTGGGGCGTCTTCTTCTACCGAAGCGCCAATCGCAAGACGCTAGAGCGCCTCAGTCAGTTCTTCCCGATCCCTGTCGAGGCCATCTTGAGCGACTTCGACTCCGGGATGAGCCCCGTTGAAGTGTGCGCCGCGACGATCAAAGCCCTACGCGATGTGGGCGCCGAGAAGGTCTACGTCTCAAACCTTCACCCCGAGCGAGCGGCTCAGCAACTTCGCGCTATCACAGCCGCAGTAGAGGTCGCGACCGCCTAAGGGGCCAACTGGAGCGTCTGCCCCACGGTGCGGAGCGTCAGAGGCTGCGCCGTAGACGACGTCGCGGTCAACGCATCCAGCTGTACCTGACTACCCGCCACAGGTCGCCGCGCCTCGAAGACGAGCGCCCCTAAGGCCCCCGCCAGGGCGGCGTTCGGGTTTGACCCGTGGTACATCATCAGCGTCGCCACACCGTCTGCCGTCGTGACGTCCGGCGGGTTCGTGGCGAGCGAGTGCCCGAGTGACCCTATCGCCTTCGCTGGGGGCGACATCAGAGGCGCGCAAGGCGCCCCACCTGGGGCGCAGACCGTGCTCTCGATCCCGAGGAACCGGAGATCCGCGGGGGACCATCGCACCTGGAACTGCAACCCACTGGCTGACTCCGAGCTCCCCGCTACGTCGAGGTCCAAGGGGCACGTAAGGCGTGCTCCGGTCTCTCCACTGAGTCGGCACCAAGCGTTCAGGGTGTCTCCGCCAGCCTCCTCTTTCACCACGGGTGGCGCCTGAGCCACAGGGGCTGAGGCCATGGGCGTCGGGGTTGAGGTAGGCGCGTTGACCTGGCCTTGACAGGCCACCAACCCGGCCCAAGCGATCGCGATGAGCGTTTGACTGACTAGGAGCCTCATGGACACACCGTAGGTGAAGTGTCGAGGACGACGACGCCGTCCTCGAGGACGGGCGCAAGCGGCGCGGTGTCCAGGTCATCAGCGACGACCTCGGTCATATGGATCGGCGTCGCTGCTGCTGGTTCCACATTCGAGAGGAGCATGTAATGCACGTGGAAGACGAGCGTCTCATCGCCTTCATCCAAGACCCCGTCAACGATCGGCTCTGGGGCCCCGTCAGTGTAGACGAAGATGGTCATGTCCCCTTCCCAATCGTCGGAGCCTGATCCAGGCCCTGTGTTGTACAAGTGCGCGTAGTCGAGACAGAACCCGGGGAATGAGGGGTGCTCCGTGCACGTCGGATAATAACCAGGCGCCCCAAAGCTCCCCATGTACTCAGGGTACGTCTGATACAGCGGGTCCGCGAAGGGAGGCGTGACCGTGGGGTCTTGCCCACCATCGGTGAAGTAGACGAGTTGGACCGCCGAGGGATCCCAACTGAAGTAAAACTGTAACGTGCCGCTTGGCGACACGGCCGCGCAGCGCCGCGCCACGTGCAGCTCGCAGTAGCCGTAAGTCCCAGCGTCGCCAGAGGCGTGGCAGAGGACGGGGGAGCCACCACAATCGGGGACCTCCTGCCCCTCACAGACACCGGCCCCACAGCTGTCGTTCGTCGTGCAAGGATCACCGTCATCACACGTCGAGCCATCTCCTACGGGCCCCTCTACACAGCCCCCAATCTCGTCGTCACAGGCGACAACCAGACACGGACCTGAAGGCTCCCCACAATCAATCGGCTCTCCGACCTGACAACTGCCATTGTCACAGCTGGATTGGCCGTCGCAGGGACCCGCCGCACCGTCACCACAAGGGCTGCCGTTGGGCTGTGACGCAGTGATCGAGCAGCCCCCGGTCCCTTCGTCACATGAAACCAAGGTGCACACGTCATCAGTCTCGCATACGACCTCGGTCCCGATGCATTGCCCTGCCTCGCACTGGTCACTCGACGTACACAGGTTCGTGTCGTCACAGGGTGTGCCATCGGAGTAGGTGTTCAATATGCAGCCGCCACTCTCTGGGTCGCAGCTGGCGGACGCACAAGACGTCGCATCACCGCAGTCAAGCGCTTGACCGACACAGCCGCCCCCCTGACACACCTCGTCTTCCGTGCAGAGGTCACCGTCGTCGCAAGGCTGCCCCTCATCGACACTGACGGACACACACTCACCCGTCGCCGGGTCACAGGAGTTCAACGCACAGGTGTCCGGGCTCCCCGGGCAGACGACAGCCTCACCCACACACTCACCGCCAAAGCATCGTGCATTGCTCGTGCATGCATCGCCGTCCTCACACGGCGTCTCGTCGGCCGCGAAGCTCACCACACACGAGCCCCACTCAGGATCACAGGCGACGACCTCGCAGGGGCCCACTACGACCGCACTACAGTCGACAGGCACACCGAGGCACTCACCGTCATCACAGGTTGACTCGGTGGTGCATCCGTCTAAGTCGTCACACACCACGCCATCCGCGGCGCTCGTGACGTTGCAGCCCGTCGCGGGATCACAGCTCGCGACCTGACACGCCTCGGCGTCATCCTGACAGTCCACAGGGGTCCCGATGCACTGGCCGTCCTCGCAGGTGTCTTGCCCGGTGCAAAGGTCACCATCGTCGCACTCATCAGCCTCTTCGAAGGGGATCACGACGCACTCGCCTGTGTCCGCATCGCAGCCTCCTGCGGCGCAGTCCTCCTCCTCCAAGTCACAATCTTTCGCCTCACCAGAGCACACGCCGAAGCCGCAGAGGTCCCCGAGCGTACAGACGTCCCCGTCGTCACACGCTGCCCCTTCGTTGATCGCAGACGAGTAGCACCCGCCAAACGACGCGAGGCACTCACCGACCGCGCATTCAGAGTCAAACGCCTCACAGTTCAGCGGCGCACCGCCGACACATGCACCGCTCTCACAGGTCTGGGCCAGCGTGCATGGGTCGCCGTCTTCACATGGATCCCCGTTGGCCGTGACGTCTGGCACACACGCGCCGTCCAGTGGCTGGCATACACCTGATGTGCAAGCCTCATCCAAAAATGAGCAGTCCTTGGCGAGCCCCACGCAGACACCGTCCAAGCACGCGTCCTGGATCGTGCACAGGTCACCGTCCCCGCAGGGCGTCCCAGTGTCCGGTAAGGTCTCGCAGGCGCCTGTCTCCAAGTCACACCCCGTGTTGTCGCACGGACCGTCCCCCGAAGTATCGCAAGGCACGATCGTCACGGGGTCCACGGCGCAGACCCCCTCGACGCAGTCCAGGGAGCCATCACACAGACCCTCGGTCTGGAAAGGAGCGCAGTCTGCAATCGTGGCGCATTGGCAGCCGGGGTTGAGCGTGTGTTGGCACCCGACATTGGGCACGCAGGCATCGTCCGTGCACGCCAGCCCGTCGTCACAGCTGAGGGCATCCCCTGAGACGCAACCACCGCTCGCCGCGTCACAGCTCTCTTCGCCGTTACAGGGCTCACCGTCGTCGCAGACTGGAGCGGGCCCGGTCACGCAATTTCCGCTCTCCGCTTCACACTCCGTGACGCCATCGCAGGGGTTCTCATCCTGACAATCCACCGGTTCACCCGGCACGCAGCCACCGGCCTCGTTGTCACAGACCTCGATGCCGTTGCACGGCGCCAAGTCGTCGCAGACGAGCGCGGTGCCGGGGAGGCAGCCTCCAGTCGCGGCGTGACAGCTCTCGACCCCATTGCAAGCCTGCCCGTCGTCGCAGAGCACTGGATCGCCCGCTAAACACTCGCCCGTCGCCACGTCACAGGACTCCACGCCGTTACAGAGGTCGCCGTCGTCACACGCTGGCGCGTCTCCAGGGAGGCACGCCCCGGTCGCGGGATCGCAGCCCTCGACGCCGTTACAGAGGTCACCGTCATCACACACAGGTGCGGCGCCGCTAAAGCACTCGCCCGTCGCGGCGTCGCATGCCTCAAGGCCATTGCAAGCGTCGCCATCGTCGCAGGAGACCGGTTCGCCAGAGAGGCACTCACCGGTGGCCGCATCACAGGTCTCGAGGCCGTTACACGGTAGCGCGTCATCGCAGACGACGGCCTCACCAGCCAGGCACGCTCCGGTCACGGCGTCGCAGCTCTCAATGCCGTTGCATGGGTCCGCATCGTCGCAGGCGGGAGGCTCACCGGCCAGGCAGGCCCCCGTCCCAACTTCGCAAGTCTCGACACCGTCACAGGGGTTGCCGTCGTCGCAGACGATCGGGTCTCCCGGGATACAGGCCCCGGTCTGACTATCGCAGGACTCGAAGCCGTTACAGGGATCGGCGTCGTCACACACGATGGGCGCGGTGCTCGTGCACTCCCCCGTCACACCGTCACACGACTCGACGCCGTTGCAAGGGTTGCCATCATCGCAGACCTTGGCCTCGCCCTGGAGACACTGACCGGTCTCGCCGTCACAGAACTCGACGCCGTTACAGGCCTGGCCATCATCGCAGAGCTCAAGTTCTCCGCTGACGCAGAGCCCTTCAGCACAAAGATCTCCCTTCGTGCACATGTCGCCGTCTTCACAGGAGGTCCCCACAGGGAGCGCCTGAGCGACACAGGCCCCCTCGACGCACGCTCCAAGGTTGCAGGGGTCGTCAAGCTGACTGCAGTTAAGCTCCTGTCCGCTCACACAGACACCCTCCGCGCAAGCGTCGAAGTCTGTGCACGGGTCGCCGTCATCACAGGCCACCTCATCGTAGGTCGCCTTCACCACGCACTCGCCGGTCTCGGCCTCACAGCCATAGCTCGCGCACGTCGTATCCAGCGCGGCGCACGTCACCGGCTCGGCGACGCATGCCCCCGCCACACATTGATCTCCCGATGTGCACGCCTCACCGTCATCGCAAGCCACTCCGTCCTCAAACACGGCGCTGATGCACGCCCCGTTACTGGGATCACAGGCGCCCGCGACACACGCTTGGTCCAGCGCACTGCAGTCGGTCATGGTTCCGACACAGGCACCGTCTACGCAGGCATCGTCGACCGTGCAGTAGTCCTCGTCATCGCAGCTCCCCTCCATGACGACGTGCACGCAGGGCTCGTCGCCCTCTTTGGGGTCACATGAGTCCTGAGTACAAGGGTTACCGTCATCACAGCTCCGCACCACACCGGCGCACACACCGGCCGAGCATACGTCGTCCTGGGTGCAAGGCGCTTGGTCATCACACGCGGCACCATCCTCGGCTACCACCGCGAAGCAGGTGCCATCATCTCCGCAGCGTGCCGTCTGGCAAGCGGCAAGCGTGTCAGACAGCTCCACCACGCACCCTTCATCGCTCGTGCACCCCGTGGGCCCCGTCGTCGTGTCTGGATCCGGAGTGATCAGCGGGTCATTGCTCGCACCGTCCGTCGTGGGCGCCCACCCATCGGGCGCTTCGGTCGCTGTGCCACAGGCCCATAGGCAGGCTCCGCTGAGGAGCCACACGGCGAGAGCGCGTGCGTGCGCGGCGCTCAACATGTTGTCTTCAACTCTGGCAACAGCTCACCTCAGTGCTCGCGACACCAGTACCTTCGGGGGGAGTTCGTGCGGTACGCTCTCAACCACACACCCCTTGCTACTGAGCATTTAACTTGGCAGAAAACGGGATTGCGTTCCAGCGCAGGAGACCCTGGTGAGCGACGAACCGAGCCCCCACGGGGCACTGACAGCGGCCAATGCGCGTGTCCATGCGGAGATCGAGGACGCCCTCCTCAGCTTCCTAGAGGGGATCACGGCGCTTAATGACGCGCACGCAACCGCGGCCTGGGATCGCTTCCTAGCGGCGTTTGAGCGCCATGCGCGGTTTGAAGAGGCTGAGATCTTTCCGAGGTATGAAGACCTCGGACCGCGCCCTCGGGGCCAAGGCCTGGAGCTCTTCGAAGCCGACCATGTCTCCCTTGAAAAAGTCATACGAGCGGCTGTGAGCGCCATCGCCATGATCCGCGACGCGACGACAGACAAACGGCGCGTCATGATCACGCAGCTTGGCGCCCTCTTGCGTGTCCGAAACATCCTCGAACATCACACGCTGCGTGAAGAGCGCTTCCTTTATCCAGCCTTGGAGGCATCGCTGCCCAACTCAGCTCAAGCAGCGTTGGCCAACGCACTTACGGGAGCACATCCGTCCGATCAATCGTCAGAGTAAACGCTCCGTCCGTTGCTCCCTCAGGTCCGACGACGGCGATCAGCCATTGAAGCGGCGCCTGTAAGTTCTGGAGGTACACCGACTCAGGCTCTCCTGCGTCGCCGACCTTGGAGTACGTGCAATCGCTGACGGCAGGGACAGCGGGTGGCATGTAAAAGACACCGGGCTCAAGCGCGAACGCATAGACGTTGAGGTCGACACCCGCTTCAGGGGTCACGGTGATCTCCAGCTGGCTCGACTTCTGCAGCAATTTATCCATCGCATAGAAGACCTGGTTGCCTGAGAAGTATTTACCCATCACGAAGGTCCAACAGGAGACTAGTGGCTCATCCCCCCAATCGACATCGGCCGCAGCGCCGTCAGCGATGTCGCCCTCGAAGGTCTGATCATCGAGGAAGGGAAAGCGGGTGACCTCCGCCCCCCAGTCCGAGAGGCTGGGGATCTGACACAGCCCTTCGGCGGTGCAACTCTCGTAGTCGCCGCACTCACCGCAAAGGCCACCACAACCGTCATCGCCACATGCCCGCTGTTGGCACTGCGGATCACATTGGTCGGAATCGCAGACCCCATCGGCGTCGCTGTCAGAGTCACACAAGCCAGAGGCGTTGCAGCACCCAGAGAGGCAGTCCTCGACGGCCAAGCAGTTCGCCGTCAGCGCGCACCGCTCTGGGCAACTTCCCCCACAGTCAACATCAGACTCTGAACCATTTTGAAGACCATCGAGGCATGGATCGACATCGGCCCCACACGACGGCGTCGACATCGCGAGCGCGACGGCGAGTCCAACGACGGTTATCCAAGCGATACAAGAGCGTTGCATGAGAGCCTCCTTACGCGACCGCATGGTCCATACCACGGTTCCGAGTGTCACTGGGCCTTGACGGCGATCTACCCTTAGGATAGCGCCAGTTTGTCCATGTGCACGGAGCCCGGCACGATGAATCCACCCAGCACAGCCGAACCCCAAGACTTTTCTCCGGGTCGAGGTGCCTTCCGAGACTTCCTCAACGGGGAGGGCGTCGCGCTCTTCGATGGCGCGATGGGGACAATGTTCTACCAACGCGGGGTCTTCGTAAACCGGGCCTTCGAGGAGCTAAACCTCACCGAGCCAGGCTTGGTGCGCGAGGTCCACACTGCGTACGTCGAGGCTGGCGCCGACATCATTGAGACCAACACTTTCAGCGCCAACCGCTTCCGCCTCCAACCCTTTGGCCTGGGCGAGCAGGTCTCAGAGATCAACAAAGCCGCCGTCCAGATTGCGCGTGAGGCTTCAGATGGGCGGGCATGGGTCGCCGGCGCGATGGGGCCGCTGGGTGTCCGTATCGAGCCCTTTGGGAAGATCGCGACGTCCGAGGCCCGCGCTGTCTTCGCCGAGCAGGCAAAGGCGCTCTGCGAAGCAGGCGTGGACCTGCTGATCCTGGAGACATTTAGTCACCTACCTGAGCTGGAGGAGGCCCTCGCCGCGGCGAAGTCCGTCACGGCGATCCCGCTGGTCGCGCAGATCACGGTCGCGAGCGGTGGACTCACCCGCGAGGGCGTCCCTGCTGACGAAGTGGCGCGCCGACTTGAGGCTGCGGGGGCCGACGTGGTTGGGGTCAACTGCAGTGAGCCGCTCGCTGGTTTGGACGCCTTGCTCGACATGCAAGAAGCCACAACACTCCCCCTCGTCGGTCAACCCAACGCTGGTCAACCACGCAGCATCGGGGGCCGCAACATGTACCTCGCGACGCCCGAGTACCTCGTCGCTTGGTCGCGACGCGCTGTGCGAAACGGCGCGCGCCTTATCGGCGGATGTTGCGGGACGACGCCCGAGCATATCCGAGCGATGCGAGCCACCCTCGGCGAACCCCCGT
Organism: Myxococcota bacterium; assembly: GCA_049602155.1. Taxonomy (GTDB): domain Bacteria; phylum Myxococcota_A; class UBA9042; order PHBI01; family JBMYRH01; genus JBMYRH01. Next base: position 355,013 of record JBMYRH010000004.1, read on the forward strand.
CAGAGATCGATGCACGAGGGTTAATGATCGCCCGTGAGCACGCCACGGTCCCCGCCGCGGAGGCGGTCGAGAGGGCTCAAAAGTCGGTCCTCGCGAGCACCTTAGCCCGCGGTGAATTCGTCCGAGGGGTGGGCATCCCTGCCCCCCTAGGCTGGGACAGCGCTGACGTCATTCAGGCGGTACGAAAGGCTGCCCTGGGTGGGGCGAGCTTTGTAAGCTTCGCAGAGGGCTCCACCTCTCGGGCCCATCTCCCACCCGCAGCGATGGCCCAGGTCAGCGTACAGGCCGGCATTGAAGCTGTGGTGTACTACAGCTGCCGTGGTCGGCGCTTGGTCCGCATGCAGACCGAGCTCCTTGGTCACTTCTCGACAGGTATCACCAACATCGTCCTCGTGACGGGCAGCCCCCTCACTGCAGGTGCCGAGCAAGACGCTTGGCCCGAACTTGAGGTCGACTCCATCGGCGCCGTCAACCTGGCGGACCGCCTGAACCATGGCGAAGACATTGGCGGCAACCCCATCGGTAAACCCACGGGGTTGCACGTCGGAGTCAGGCTCGATCCAACTGCGTTCGACAAGACCCGAGAAATCTCTCGCCTCGGCTGGAAGACCGACGCTGGTGCGGAATTCGGCGTCACTGCGCCCGTGTTCGACCCCGTGGCCTTAGCCTCACTCTTGGACCATGTCGACGGCACAGCCCTGCCCGTCATCGCCACTATTTGGCCTTTGCGGTCCGCACGAGAGACCGAATTCTTCGAGCAACGAGCAGCCTCAGTCCCGGTACCACCCGAGCTCATCGCGAGGATGAGCCAAGCGGAAGCCGACGGTCGTGAGTCCGAGGAGGGCGTGGCGATCGCCGTCGACCTCATCCGTCAGATTGCGCCGATGGTGCAGGGCATCCAAGTCGTCGCCCCTGGCGGGGACATCTCGCGCGCCGTCGCCGTCCTGAATGGTTTAAGGACTTAACGGCGCGTACGGGTCCGGAGGCGTCGCGTACTCCGCGCGCGCTGCGAGCCGCGTCTTAACTTCCCAAGGCGTCGCTTCATCGTGCTCAACAATCGCGTCCAGCGGCGTGTGGTCTTCGACAGCAACTCGAGGCGACCCTGCAGCGTGTTTAGCGCGCGCTCCACGGCATCCTCCTCTTCTTGACTCAGGGTGCTGGGCGCACGGCGCGTGTCGAGATAATCAAGCGCCATCACCCAAGTCTCGAGCTCGGTCGTGTTGACCCCTAACAACTTCAAATCCCACAGCCGCTGCAAGCGCGTCACCGCGTCAACCGGATAGAGGTCTCCTGCTCCCTGTCGCTTCAAGCTTGGGACGATGTGGCCCTGCGTCACCCATGCGTCGAGCTGCTCGGCAGGGACATCGGCTCGCTGCGCGAGTTCAATACGGCTCAGGTATACCGGGGGCCTGTGAAAACGCCCACGCCGCCTCACGGGTAGCCCTACTCGCGTCGCAATCGCTGCGATGTCCTCCGGCTGGTACCCAAGCTCGACGAGCCCGAGGACCTTCTCAAGCTCCTCTCGAGACTCCCGCGCGTAGAGGGGGCGTCCGTGGGCATCGCGCCCCACAACGACCAACAGGGAGAGGCGCTCGAGTTCGGCAATAAACTCAGGAGAGGGCTCACCCCCTTCGAAGAGTTCATCTTGCGTCCATGCGTCGTCTGCCATCAGCCCAGCCTAAGACCTGTGGTCGTTGGTCAGCAAGGCGCCTGAGAATTGAAAAAGCCGGCGACTCTAAATCAGAGTCGCCGGCTAGGCCGTCGGGATGCTGCCACCGGGACAGGGGCTAGCATCACGCTAGGTACGGTAGGGAGATTGGGATAACCTCAATATTTCCTAATGGACACGGGGAAAATAGGACCGGAAGCGAATCCGTTTTTAAGGGCTTCGCCCCCGGTCCAGCCTACCGCCGCCCTACCCGAGCAGCCTCATAACCAAGTTCGGCGTCTGGTTGGCCTGACTCAACATGGCCACACCTGCCTGCTGGAGCACGTTGGACTTCGAGAAGGCTGACGACTCGTCCGCCATGTCGGTGTCCTTGATTTGGCTCATCGCAGTGCCGTAGTTCTCAATGCTTGACGCGAGCCCATCGACCGCCACGTTGAGCGTGTTGATCGTCGAGCCAATCTCTGCGCGGTCCGTCGAGAGGATCTCGAGGGCGCTGTCAATCGCGGTGATTGCGCTC
>JBMYRH010000005.1:0-208375 GCA_049602155.1 Myxococcota bacterium
CTTCAGTGGCCCTATAACGACGCCGCATTGCCGGGCGGCGTCGCCGCCCTCTCCGACGACTGTGGAGCCGACTGTTTAGACGCCCTCGTCGTCTCTGGAAATAACATGCCTGCGGGACCTGACTCTTATTACAACGACGTGGTCGAGAGCAGCACAGGGCTCGATGATTGGAGCACCGGGTTCTATGATCCCGGAGCACAGCCTCAAGTGCTTCGAGACGTGGCTGGATATGGAGAGGGACAGTTCTTGGTGGTCGGGACCAATGGCCACATGAGGCACCGTCACCCTGCATGCGGCAACGGTGCGTGTGAGGTTGCACTCGGTGAGGACAGCTATCGATGCCCGGCAGACTGCTCAAACAGCAGCAATACCGGATCCTGGTCGAATGAGCTCTCAGGGTTAGTGACGGGCTTGAGTGACCGTCACCTCACCGGGGTCTGGGCGGGGAGCGACGCCGTGTTGATCTCGGCTGAACACCCCTCGGGGGGCACAGGGTTAGAGCTTTGGAGCTTCTCTCAGCAGTCCCAAGCGACCCAGGCGGCCTCTTGGAGCAGCCACACTCTCCTCAACAATGGAGGGGCCAGCGCCACCCTGAGCGACGTTTGGGGTGCCTCAGATGGTAGGGTGATGGCCGTGGGGGCTGGGAGGCTCAATTCGCCGAACCTCCCAGTGCGTCGGGCACTGGTGTTCATCCGGGAGCCGTAGCGCCGCGCACTCAAGAAGAGGGTGGTTCTGTGGGATTGCCCCTTGGCTGACCCCATGTTGGGGCTTATCGTCTCGTACGCGTCACCCAAGGGAGCCATGATCACGCCCGCCAACCCCAACCCCTCTGCTGGATCCCCCGCATCGACTGATGAGGAGGACGTCACGGTCGAGGTCCTCGTCGAGGAGGCCTCGACGAGAGCATTGTTGGTGGATGATGACGACGACGTGGACGTCGAGGCGTTGACGGACGGGTTGGACGTTGAGTTCACGGAGATGCCGTCGTCAAAGAAGCGCAAGGGCACACTCCCTGTCCCGTATCAAAGCAAGCTCCCCGAGGAGATGACGGCCCTCAACGTCTACCTCGCGCGGTTGAAGGACGTTGAGATCTTGCCGATGGATGTCCAGGCGGAGTTGGCCTCCCGTTACCAGCAAACAGGAGATCCCGACGCTGCTGCGCGATTGGTCGCTTCGAATTTGCGGCTGGTCGTGAAGATCGCATTTCAGTTCAGGCGACAGTGGGCCGACGTGATGGATCTCATCGCCGAGGGTAACGTGGGGCTCGCCGAGGCCATCCGAAAGTTCGATACGGACCGAGGGGTGCCGTTCCCGAGCTATGCCCGGTTTTGGATCCGAGCACGCATCCTGGCCTTCATTCAGGAGAATAAGCACCTGATCCACGCCGGCTCGCGCGCAGCCCGCAAGCTCTTTTGGAGATTGGAGCGCGAGAGGCGCGCGCTTCTGCAAGAGGGACTTGAGCCCACGCCGAAGCGCATCGCCGAGCGCGTCGGGGTTGACGCCAAGGACGTGGAAGAGCTCGCCCCGATCTTGGATCAACGGGCGATCAGCCTCGACGTGCCGATGTTTGGCGATGACGATGCGCACTCACGCGGTGACATCCTGACCGATCCCGACGATCGCGATCCCGAAGAGATGACCAGCGGCGGAGAGATTCAGGGTATCTTGCGCGCTGCGTTTCAGACCTTTCGCGAGCAGCTTGATGAGCGAGATCAAGCGATCTGGGATCGCCGCTTACAGGCTCAAGATCCGGATCGCTTGGAAGATCTGGGCGATGAATACGGTGTCTCAAAGGAGCGTATTCGCCAGCTGGAGCTTCGTATCAAGAAGCGGCTGAAGAGTTTTCTTCAGCGTGAACTGGGCGAAGACGTCATCGTTGAGGCGCTTCACTAGGGCAGTCTGTCGGGGCCTCTGGGTAGGTGTGAATTGGCTTCGTGTGGCATGAACACCACGGACCCGTTCGTTCGTGGTATGGTGAGTTTTGCTTGTCAAGGAGACCGTGCCCATGGCCGCCAAGCGGCGCACTAGCTTCAACTGGACCCGACGTCCTCACACTGAGCGCCGCCTGCATTCTCGGGTAGCGGTTGAGTTCCCGATCGACATGGCGTTGGACCCCAAACGTCCGCCCGTGTCCGCGGTCGTGACCAATATCGGTCTCGGTGGAGTGCGGATACGCTTTGACCGCTACTTGGAGCTCTTTACGCGCTTCGAGGTGTCGATGCAGATCCCCGTGAACGGTGATGATGACGTGACGACGATGGAGACCATCGACGCGCGTGTCGCCGTGGTGCGTGTTGAGCCTGACGAAGAGGGGCCTCCGGAGACGGAGTACGACATGTCGCTGTCATTCACGCGTCTGTCGGAGGAGCAGCAGAGGGCTGTCTCGATCTTTATGCTCCAGCGCCTGCTCTACGACGCTGACACCAGCTTAGCGTGAGCCTGCGGGCGCGATTAGTTCGCGTCGTCGATCACCATCGAGGCCAGGGACCAACGTCGTCGCGCGAAGGCCCACCAAGGGAGCCTCGCGATCTCGGCTAAGCGAGCCGCACGCCGACGCTCATGCGAGAGGCGCTCTCGAACGAACTGGAGATCGCCGTGCATTGAAAAGAGCCGCGCTTCAACGTTCGCCGAGTGGCAGCGTTGGTGTTGAACTTCGCGGGTCGCGCGCTGGACCTCCGACGTCGCTGTTTGAAGTGCCTCGTGCATCTTCACGGTGTCCTCAGCGTAATGCTGACTCAGCAACGCCAGCTGCCGGCGCAGGTCCCGATTGACGCGGAAGACATCCTGTCGTCGGCGGGCTGCCTCGTCGAGGGGCAGCTGGACCACTTTGCCTTCATCTTGGGTCGCAGTGTCTGCGTCAAGGGCAGCATGGGTGGTGACCTGTGTGTCTGGGATCGAGGCACTCATACCTAAGCTCCTCCCATCCTCCCCAAGACAGTCCGAACAGAGCTAGCGTTGTACGGGCGATGCGGGCTGTCCAAAAAACGTGGTAAGAGGGTCAAGATGCTCACTCACAGTCGGACGTCATTGCCTCGCTTCATCCACCTCGTCGTGGTGCTGACGGTCACGCTACAGGTCAGTGCGCTGGCCAGTGCAGCCGCCCCTAAAGCCGCGCTGGGGGATGCTGAAGTCCGAGCATTTATGGAGCGTGGCGTGCCGGTGATGCCCCAGGTGGTCAGCCTAGTTGGCGCGGCGACGGTGCCCGAGGCGGACAGCGGCGCCTTCCTAGAGGCGATTGAGCGCCTAGCATCACAGCGGTCACGAATTGACGCGGTCATCCCTCGTCTCTCGAAGCGCTGGAGCGCCGTGCTCGCTGATGGGCGCGATGGGGCGAAGGGTGGCAAGCGACTCCTGCGCCGCATCGATGCGCATGCACCGCTGCGCAGTGCGGTGGTTGGTGCGTCGCTGCGCCGCGCAGGAGACACCCCGCTAGGAGGGCCGTTGGCAGGGGGAATTAACCTCGGGCCGACCTTTGGGCTCCTCGGTAAACTCTTGGCGGGTGACATCGTGGTCGCGCTCGCTCGTGGCGAGCTACCTGAGGCTTCAGAGGCCGCTGTTCGAATGCTCCGCTATGGCGCCTTGATCGCGGACTCAGCGAGGACCCTGGACGAGCTCAGCAGTGGCCTGAGGATCACGCGCGATGCCTTGGGGGGCATGCTGATGCTGCCGGTCGATGATTCAAGAACCGAGGGACGTGGGACCGCTAAGGACATGCGAGCGGTGCGTCGTATTCTCGGGGAATACTCGGCGGAGTTGAAGCGCGTCCGCAAGACGTTTGACACGTCTAAGTCATTAAAGTCATTGGCCTCCTATGCGACGGCGTCCTCGAGTGCACTCTGGCGCTACGAGGCCTTTAAAGCGCTTCGTGGCGTGGCGTGGTCGGGGATAGGGACAGCGCGCGGTCAGGAGGCGGAGGCGCTGCTCCGCAAGATCGCTGAGAGTGGATCTGGTCCTGGAGACGCGAAGCGCGCTGCTGCGCAGACGCTGTTGAAGCTCAAGGCGAGTCGATGATGGCCACGCCCTCCGCTTGAAGCGGGAGGCCTGGGGATGATATTTAACGGGCTCCTGCTGCCGCAAGGAACTCATGGTTCGCTGGTCTACATCGTCGCTCGTCCGATGCCTCCGCGGTTGCATCCTCGGGTTCACCCTCGTCGCGTGTGTCGTGGGCCCGGTCGGCTGCACCGCTGACTCTGGTGTGGCGGCGACCGGCAGCGATGGAGAGCCTGGGCAGACGCCGAGCTTTGGGACTGGTTCGCCGGGGGAGCAAGACGGGAGCAACGGCAATGGCGCAGGGCCTGTCTTTGCCTCTGATACCGGCAGCTCATCCGGCGGGGCTGACGCCCTTGGCCCGGGCCCGACCGGAACATTACCCTGCTCCACCGACGTCGATTGCGATGCATGGCGGCCCTATTGCTTGGGCGGGAAATGTGTCGAGTGCATTGACGATAGTCACTGTACTGGTGAGGCGGATCGGTGCAGCACGAGCACCAACATTTGCCTTGAGTGCCTGGTGGACGGCGACTGCGCATCGGACGAGATGTGCACGAATGGCGGCTGCCAATCGAAGCAGTGTACGCCCGGCGAGACCTCTTGTAACGGCGCGAACTTGTTGACGTGCCGCCCGGATGGGGTCGGTTGGGACCCCTCTCCCTGCGCGAGTGGGCTATGCGAGGACGGCGCTTGTGTCGAGTGTACGCCGTTGTGCGCAGATGACTTGGTCTGCTGGCAAGGCGAGTGCTTGATGTGCAAGCCCTTCAGCCTCCGTTGCAACGGGAACATTGTCGAGGAGTGCACGGAGACCGGGAAGTGGCAGCAGAAGTACAATTGTGCCGAGCAAGGCATCGTCTGTTTTGACCCGGGCTATTGCGCGTCGGCGTGCGGTGGCGATCCCAAGTTCAACAATTCTAACAGTGGGTGTGAGTACTGGGCGGTCGATTTGGACAATCACTACGCAGCGCAAGACAGTCCGTATGCAGTGATCGTCTCGAATCTGTCGGACACGCCGTCGATGGTGACGATCAGTAAGCAGGACGGGAGCGGGTTGCCAGAAGAGACGGTGATTGAGCTCGAGGTCTTGCCCGGTGAGCTCCGGATCTTTGACCTGCCGAGCCGTCAGCCGGAGGGCGCGAAGCTGGGGTGGTTTGGCTACCACATCCAGGCGACCAATCAGATCATCGCTTACCAGTTCAATCCGCTAGATAACGTGGACGTCTTCTCCAATGATGCGTCGCTCCTCTTGCCGGTCAACACCTACGGGAAGACCTATCGCGTCTTCAGCATGCCGCAGCTTCAGGGCGGAGGACCGACCATTAACCCAGGTGAGAACTGTAGCCTCGCGTGTGGGCAGTACTCCGGCGGGTCGTGCTTGGATGACGGCGCGGGGGGACAAGCGTGCACGATCCCCTATCGGGGAACGATGACGGTCCTCGCGGCGCAGTCGAGCACCGTCGTGACCATCACGCCGACCACCTTGACCCTGGCGGGCGATGGCCTCCCAGTGATGCAGCCTGGGCAAACCTACACATATCAGCTTGAGCCTTTTCAAGTCCTGAACATCAAGACCGACAGTGATGGTGGTGACCTCACCGGGACGCTCGTGACCGCGGACAAGCCGGTCGCCGTCTTCGGAGGGCACGAGGCTTCCGTGACTAGCGAGCGGTGTTGCGCAGACCACCTGGAACAGCAGATGTTCCCGACGTCGACATGGGGGACGACGTACATCGCGACGAAGGCCTATCCGCGAGGAGTGGAGAAGGACTACTGGCGCATCATGGCCGCCGAAGACAACACCACGGTCTCGTTCACGTTGACGAACCAGGCATCTCAGACGCTTCAAGCGGGCCAGTGGATCCAAGTGGTCTCTGACCAAGACTTCGTCATCACAGGTGATAAGCCGATCGGCGTCGCGCAGGTTTTGCCGAGCGCCCGCGAGGCGCTGGTGCTTCAGTTCGGCGACTTCTGCACTGACACGTCGCAGTGTCATCCCGAGTACACCTGCACCGCTGTGGGTGAGGCCGGAGGGTTTGGGGAGTCCTGCTTTAGCTCGAATGATTGTGCCGTCGGTTATCAGTGTGACCTCGGGCTTGTGCTCGATGATGGAACCAGCCCCTGCTTGCCGAGTCAGTGCAATACCCAAGGTTCCGAGGGCGAGTGTGGGGGCGTGCCCGGACAGAGCTGCGCCTGCATCGACGTGGTCGTCAACGGCAACGTAGACGGCTGCTGGTGCATGCCGACCATCTGCATGGCGCCGGCTTGTGAAGTGAACGGTAGCAACGTGGGCTGCCCGACGGGACACACGTGTGCCTGCTTCGCTGCCGATAACTGCTACTGCGCTCCAGTTGGGGACCCCGCACTGATTCTCCACGCGCCTGCCGAGCAATATCGCAGCGAATATGTCTTCCTGACCCCGGATAAATACGTCGAGGACTACGTGAACATCGTCGCCCCCGCGGCGGCGACCGTGACCATGGACGACGTCGCTATCAGTGAGGGGTACTTCACGCCGATAGGGGACTCCGGCTACAAGGTCGGTCGCATCAAGCTGGGAGACGGTGTGCACCGGGTCGACTCGGACCAACCGATCGGTGTGGTCGCTTACGGCTTTGATCGCGACGTCTCATACGGCTACATGGCCGGGCTGAACCTTCAGAAGCTCTCTGCTGATTAGCGTCTGATCCTGCGCTGAGCGGCGCCCTACGGGAAGATGACCTGGAAGGTGAACGTGGTCAGAGCGTCACCGATCTCGTAGGCGTAGCTGGGCTCTAAGTCGCTGTCTGTACCGACCATGTCCGAGGGGGTCTTGAGAATCTCTCGGACGGTCGTGTCGATGGTGACGTCGACGTCGTCAGCGCTTTGTGGGGTGCCATTCATCGCCTCAATCGCGGAGCTTGAGAGGGTGTAGGCGAGCTCTACGGCGCGCGTACGCATCCGAAGCCCAACGGTGTGCGGTGGTGCCGATTGCGCGGCGTCGGTGGCGACGTCCCAACCTCGCAGGAGGACGGCTCCTTGGCTCGTGACCGTCTGACAATCGCCCTCTGGTTCGGCACACACTGCGGTGCCTGAGCTCGAGAAGGTGCATTCAGCTGTCGACGATGCGAGCGTTGAGCAGCGTGACCCAGAGTCGACTGTGATCCCCGATGCGGTGACGCTCTCCGTGCGGTGGTCGAGGTAAACGTAGCTCGTGGCATCCGCGTTATTCAGCGTCACAGTGGCTTGATCGGTCACCGTGCGTAGCCCGTCGCTCAGGGCCAAGATGGTTTGGCCGGTGATGCTCAGGCCGCTGTCGGTCACCTCAGAGAGGGTCAGCTGCGCTTGGTGAGGCATCTCTGCGACGTCGATGAGAACTTCCCCCCAGAGTCGCTGGTTATTGACGAGACAACCTAGGCCGCTAAAGGCGATGCGAACAGCGCTCCCCTGGGCTTCGACGACGCCGCAATCCAGGAGCTTGCTGGTCCCGGTCGCGAGGGCCTCAGCGCGAGCCTCGGCTGTGGCGCCGCCGGGGGTCGTCGATGCGATGTCGGCTAGGCTCGACGTGATCAGCTGACACTGCACCGCGATGCTCGCCTGATCGACCGCGAGCTCCGCCGTCTCACGGTCGAGCAGTTCATCGCTGCAAGCGGCAGAGATCAAAGAGGCGCAGAGGATGAGCAGCGAGGCCGGACGCATCAGGACTCCGAGTGGGGTGCACCGTGATGATACCGCTCACGCGCTCAGGCGCCAGAAGCTCGTGATGGCGTGTGGGGGCCGGGCCATTTTGGCGTCCCTCTAACCGCCATGCTACAACTCCAGCGATGGAACGCCTCTTTTCGTTATTAGGTCTTCTGGGCTTCGTCGCATTGGCGTGGGCCTTGTCGACGAATCGCCGTGCGGTCAATTGGCACACCGTCGGTTGGGGCTTAGCGCTGCAGTTGGGCATCGCATCGGCCATCCTCCTCCCCGACTTTGGTCAGGCGCTCTTCTCGGGCGTCGACAGCGGCGTGCGTGGCCTGCTGTCTTTCTCCGAGGCCGGCGCGGACTTCCTCTTCCAGACCATCGAACCTCACCAGATCTCGTCGATGGGCGAGAACGGGTTCGAGGACAAGATGTATATCGGGACGATCTCCCCGCCGCTCAAGACCATCGCGTTTTGGGTGCTGCCGTCAGTCATCTTCTTCTCGGCGTTGATGGCGCTGCTCTACCACTACGGCGTCATGCAGCGCTTGGTCACCGCCTTCGCCAAGCTGATGCAGAAGACGATGCGTGTCAGCGGCGCAGAGAGCCTCTCTGCGGCGGCGAACATCTTTGTCGGTCAGACCGAGGCGCCGCTCGTCATCCGACCCTTCGTCGGCAAGATGACTGACAGCGAGCTGAACGCAGTCATGGTCGGAGGCTTCGCGACCGTCGCCGGTGGGGTGATGGCCATCTATGTCGGCTTCCTCTCAGACGTCCCGGGCATCGCTGGACACCTCGTGACTGCCAGCATCATCAGCGCGCCTGCGGCGCTGGCTATCGCCAAGATCATGGTCCCCGAGACCGAGGTCCCGGTGACGACAGGCGAGATCGAACTGAACTACGAGAAGATGGACATCAACGGCATCGACGCCATCTCTCGAGGCACCCTTGAGGGGTTGCGGTTGGCCCTCAACATTGGCGCGATGTTGATCGTCTTTGTCGCGATCATCGCCATGGTGAATGGGCTCCTTGGGATGCTCGGTGGCTTGGTTGGCCTTGAGCTCAGCCTCCAAGGACTCTGCGGTTATCTCTTCTTCCCGCTGGCGCTCCTGATGGGGATCCCATGGCATGAGGCCATGACCGTCGGCACGCTCCTCGGGGAGAAGATCATCCTCACCGAGCTCATCGCGTTTACGCACCTTCGCGAGATCCAGCTCGGGGCCGAGGCATTGAGTGAGCGCTCCGCGATTATCTCATCATATGCCCTCTGTGGCTTCGCGAATTTCGCCAGCATTGGGATTCAAATCGGCGGTATCGGTGGCATCGCCCCAGAGCGCCGCAGCGACCTCGCGCGCCTCGGGTTCCGCGCGATGATCGGCGGGACCATCGCCGCGATGATGACCGGCGGCGTAGCGGGCGTACTGCTCTAGCGGGGGCGTGGTGTTTCGGCCCAACGGCTTCCTCACCCTGACCTCTGACTTCGGAGGTCGCGACGGCTATGTCGGCGAGATGAAGGGCGTGGTGATCTGTATCGCGTCGCGCCTCTCGTTGATCGACATCGCGCACGACCTGCCCGCTCAAGATGTGGCCCACGCAGCGAGAGTCATCGCGAGCGCTGCGCCGCGCTTCCCCGCTGGGACGGTTCATGTCGTCGTCGTGGACCCCGGGGTGGGGACCGAACGGGCCGCGATCGTCCTCTCCTCTGGTGGTCATGTCTTCGTGGGGCCGGACAATGGCCTCTTTGGTCCAGTCGCCGAGCGCCTAGGTGGCGTGGACAGCTGTCACCGCATCACCGAGCACGCGTACTTGAGGCCCTCGACGTCGACGACCTTTGACGGACGTGATGTCTTCGCCCCAACCGGGGCTGCGCTCGCCGCCGATCTTTTAGCGTGTGAGGCTACGGGGATCCCGTGGACGCCGACGCTCGAGTGCCTCCCCAAGGTGCAGGCGGGCGACGATGGCGCACGCCTCGGCGAGGTCGTGACGCTCGACCACTTCGGTAACGCGTTGACCAATCTGCGGCGTGCAGACCTCCCAGCGGGACCGGTGGCGGTCGAAGTCGGTGGGGTCACGCTCCCCATCTCACGCACTTACGGAGAGGTCTCTCCTGGCGTCGCCCTGGCGCTCATCGGCAGCGACGGATGGCTTGAGATCGCGGTGCGAAATGGGTCCGCTCAGGCGCACCTAAAGCTTAGACCAGGGAGCCCTGTTAGGGTCCTCTCGGTGCCTGTGCGCTGAACCTTACGCGGACGGTGCTTCAGTCATGGCCTCTGAGTGGTTATAGTCCGCCGTCCGAGGAGGAACCCATGACTCGCCTGCTGATCCCAGCCCTATCTCTAGCGCTCCTGACCGTGTCCGCATGCGGCACAGATGATGCGTCTTCACCTAATGACGACACCTCGACCGGCGCTGAGGCAGATGGCGCAGTCGTCTCTGAGGACTCGACGCAGGGGAGCACGGGGAGCGACACGACGTCTGGTGCGCAGGACAGCGCGGGGGGCAGCGCCGACAGCGTGACCTCACAGGACGCTGACGAGCCTGGACCAGAGGACACGACGACGACGGAGGACACGACCGAGCCAGAGCCAGAGGTGACCAGCTGTGGTGGGGCGCTGACGCCCTCCGCGAGCGGTGTCTGTGACGTGACCGCCGGCACGTCTGCCTTTGTTCTCCTCGAGGGCGACCTGTTGCTCCCCTCGGGCATCCTCGAAGGGGGGCAAGTGTTGGTCTCCCCTGCAGGGGTCATCGCCTGTGCAGGCTGTGACTGCGCGGATGAGCCAGACGCCTCCGGGGCGACGCGCATCACCTGCGCGGAGGGCCTCATCTCTCCAGGGCTCATCAACGCTCACGACCACATCAGCTTCACCGAGATGAAGCCAGCGAAGCATGGCGATGAGCGCTATGACCACCGCCACGAGTGGCGCAAAGGCCTGAACGGAAAGACGAAGCTCTCCGCGTTCAGCAATGATCACGATAAGGGGGATGCCTGGGGAGAGATTCGACAGGTCATGGCTGGGACGACGAGCTTGTTTGGCTCTGGTGGAGAGGGCGGGTTCTTGCGGAACCTTGATAAGCCCAACCTGCTTGAGGGCCTTAGTCACGGTGCTGCGGATTACTCGACATTCCCGTTGGGTGACTCAGATGGCTCTCTCTCATCCAGCGGATGCGGGAGCTACAAGTTTGATAACCCCGATTACGCCTCCGAGGCCGTCGCCTACGTGCCGCATGTGGCCGAGGGCATCAACGCCGAGGCGCGCAACGAGTTTGTCTGCATGAGCGGTGTCGGAGAGGGCTCTGAGGATCTCCTCTTCCACACGGCGGCCTATATTCACGGCGTGGGCACTCAGACGGCAGACATCGGCCTGATGGCGGGGGAGGGCGCAGCGCTCGTGTGGTCGCCTCGGTCGAACACCGATCTCTACGGGATGACGGCGGACGCCCCCGTGTACGATCGCCTCGGGGTGCTGGTCGCCCTCGGCACGGACTGGACTGCTACCGGCTCAGTGCACATGCTGAGGGAGCTTCAGTGCGCCGCGAACTGGAACACTAACTATTGGAACGGGTACTTCAGCGACGCCCAGCTCGTCGAGATGGCGACGTCAGCGGCTGCCGAGGTCCTGGGCTTTCAAGATCAGCTGGGCAGCCTCGTGATGGGCAAGCAGGCTGATATCGCGATCTGGGACGCCTCAGAGCGCAGCGGTTACACGGCGATCCTTGAGGCCGAGCCCACGGATGTCGTCCTGGTATTGCGCGGCGGAGTGGCACTCTACGGAGACGCAGGGACCATGGAGAGCCTCGTACAGGCGGGTGACTGTGAGGCCGTGGACGTCTGTGGGCGCGCCAAGTCGCTTTGTACGCCCCGAGAGATCGGTATGGAGATAGGGACCCTCGAGTCGCAGATGAGCCAGTACACGTACGGGTTGCACTTCTGCGGTGAGCCAGTGGACGAACCGAGCTGCCACCCGCTGCGACCCGACGAGTATAACGGCATCGCGACGGCGGACGACCCCGATGGTGATGGGCTCTCAGCTGTGGATGACAATTGCGATGATGTCTTTAACCCACCGCGGCCAGTGGACGGCTTCTCGCAACCCGATGTCGATGGAGACGGGGCTGGCGACGCCTGTGACCCATGCCCCTTCGACCCGGACACAACAGCGTGCTCGTCGGTCGACCCCACCGACGTGGACTCCGACGGCCTGATCAACGCGTCAGACAACTGCCCAGGGACCCCTAACCCGGACCAGGCGGATGGTGACGACGACGGTGCTGGCGACGCATGCGACGAGTGCCCCAACTATTGGAACCCCGGCGGGACGGGCTGCCCGACCTCGATTTACAGCATCAAGGCGGGCGACAAGGGCGTCGGTACGAGCGTGGCGATCCTCGACGCCTTGGTGACGGCGGTCGCGTACAACGGGCTCTTCATCACGGTCGACCCCGAGTCCGATGCGTACGACGGTGCCGAGTACGCATCGACCTATGTGTACTTCCCCGAGGCGTCGATGCCTGTCCCCGGTGACAGGGTCTCCGTCGGCGGCGTCGTCAATGAGTTCTACGGTCAGATCCAGGTCGCCGCGAGCACGGTCGAGGTGCTCTCGTCAGGCAACGAGGTGCCCGCAGCGGTCCTCGTGACCCCGGAGGAGATCATGATTGGAGGCACCTTGGCCGAGGCTCTGGAGGCCAGCTTGGTGCGCGTCGAAGGTGTGGCGGTGACCAATACGGCTCCCACGGGCTCCTCTGGTGAGGTCGTCGAGGGCGAGTTTGAGGTGACGGGCGGGCTGCCCGTCGACGATCTCATGTACTTGCTCGAGCCTGCGCCGATGGAGGGGCAGGTCTTCGCGGCGTTGGTCGGGACTGTTCGACTGAGCTGGAACCGAAACAAGCTGAACCCCCGCGACATTAATGATTACGTCTTCGGTGACCCGGAGCTGGTCGGCTTTGGTCCGAACGCGACGTACATCTGGGAGGACACGACCGGCGAGACTTCACCGTCACTTGAGGTCTCTCTCAATGGCCCGGCGGCCGAGGACACCTTTGTGGCCATCTCTAGCCCGTCGCCTGAGTACCTCAGCGTCGTTGGCGGCGGTGTGACGATCCCAGCGGGGGACTACAGCGCGACTGTGACGCTTGAGGCCATCGCTGGTGGTGTCGACGTCGTCCTCACGGCGTCCTATGGTGACATACAACTGGCGCAGACAGTCACGGTGATCTCAGCGTCTGAGGTCCCGACCCCTGCGGGGCTCGAGCCGGCCGAGATCATCTTGCCGGTAGACAGCGAAATGACCCTGAAGGTCATCCTCGACTTGCCAGCCGGTGCGGCTGGGCAAGTCGTCGAGCTCAGCGTGGAGGGGGGCCTGGTCACGGCGCCAGAGAGCGTCACTGTGGCGCCGGGATCCTTCGAAGCGGACATCACGATAGTCGCTGGGGCGCTGTCGGGCACGACGACGCTTACCGCGAGTGTCGGGCCAGTGCAGGCTCAGGCGGTGATCGAGGTGAGTGAGATCTTAACCACAGGGCTCCTGCTCTCGGAGGTGCTCTACGATGTCTCGGGCTCGGACAGCGGTTACGAGTGGGTGAAGCTCTACAACGGGACGGCCGAGGACATTGATCTCAACGGCTGGTCGCTAGGATATGGTGGGACCGACTACACCACGGGGACGTATCAACTGGAGGGCGAGATTGGCCCGTGGTCTTGTGTGGTGGTCGGTGGACCGACCAGCGAATCCAAGAACGGAGCGCCAGACATCTACTTCGCGTCGGACTTTGATCCCGACCTTCAAAACTCCGGCGCGAAAGCGGACGGCGTGGCGCTCTTCAACCTCGCCGCCGATGACATCACTGCGTCCTCGGCTCCCGTTGACGCCGTCATCTATGGCGACGCCAATGAGAACGGACTCTTGGGGCCGGGCGGCACGGTGCCAGAGGCGCATGTTGGAGCCTCTGGGTCGGGCAACAGCCTGTTGAGGGTGGACCCATCTTCATGGGTGGTCGCTCAGGATCCGACTCCGGGTGAGTGCCTGATCTTGGGGCAACCCTAGCGCGCCGGGGTGCAGCTCTCGGGGGCCGTCGCCCGCTAGAGCTGCATGCCGCCTTCAATCCACCAGTCGATGTACTGCTGCTCGTCCGCGGTCAGGCAGCCCTCTTTCTCTGCGTCAGCCTCAGGATCGCCCGAGCAGCCGCTTCCCTGGGGCATTGAGCCGTCATGGATGCGTACCGCCGTGCACTCGCCTTTTGTCTTCCCCGGGCAGTAGTACGAGTCGAGCATCAGGTCATCGTAGTCATCCCAGCAGCCCCCACCTGAGCAGCCATTGCCCGTGTGACAGCCGAGGCAGCGCATCTCGAAGATCGGCTTGATGTCCTCTTCATAGTGCATCGGTGGTGGGCCATCGGCGCCTTCGCAGAGGCCGTTGGGGAGGCCAGGAGAGCCATAGTTGGCGCCGAAGTACGGTGTCGTGGCGTCGCTCGGAGTGTGGCACCAGCGGTAGGCCCAATCATTCATCTTCGCGGCATCAGGGTTGGACGCCCTGGCTTCATCGAGCTGGAAAGAGGCCGCCTTACCCGCCCCGCTGAAGGTGCCCGCGGGGAGCGATAGTGCGTCGATGATCAGGGGCTCAGGTGGCTCTCCGTCTCCGTTCCAGCCCGCCTTAACCAGTTGCAGGGAGATCGACTTAGCCCCGTTGTTGGTGAGCCCGATGGCGCCGTAGGCTGCGACCGCATCCAGGCCGCCGTTGAGGGCATTGTCGACGCTCTTGGCCAAGATCACGGTCGCGCCAGGGGCGACCGAGACGTCGTCTTCGATGATGAAGGTGTTCGAGGGCTCCAGGGGCATCGTCGCACCGTTGTTCCAGCTCCTGTAGGTCACCCCAAGGCCTTTGAGGGATTGCTCGCTGTCTGTCGTATTGCGGATCTCTAGCCACTCGGCGTTGCCGTCGGAGATGTCACCCTCTGGGTTGCCCATGACCTCCGTGATAGCGAGCGCCCCTACCGGGACATTTGCCATCTCCTCTACCCGCAATGTGTAGCCGCCATTGACGTCGAAGTCGTTGTCCCAGCCATCGAGCACGATGATGTAGGGCGTCCCGCCGACGAGCTCCATCACGAGCAGCTCTCCACCATCGCTGATGGCGTTGTCTCCACCGATACAGAGGTCGGTCTCGAGCCCGGTCGGACATGCCCCCTGGTAGATGCTCATCACGAGGTTCTCGAAGTCGTCGCCCTCGGACTCAGTGTCCAAAGAGATGAGGAAGGCACCATCCGCAGCTGGCGTGAAGGCGAAGAAGACGTCGTCAGAGCCCTCACCGAGGGCGTCGAGGGTGGCCTCTTCAAGGTCGGTCCCGTCGGGGCACGTCGCTTCGGCGACAGAGGTCTCGTTGCCCATACCCTCGGTTGTGCCCGTGTGGAGGAAGGGCAGGGCGTCGATTTGGATGGGCGACGAGCACAGCGCTCCGGGTGTGCTCGCGAGGCAGCTCGCGTCCTCAGCGCAGCCTGGGTCGGCGCAGTCTGTGACCCCATCACCGTCATCATCAATGCTGTCGGCACAGTCGGCTTCAGGGGGCTCTTGCTGAGTCACGACGAGTTCGAAATTGCCCTCGACGTTCTCGCTTGAGGAGTGGCCGTCGACAACGACGAAGAGCGACACGCCCGCCTCGAGGGTTACCGTGATCTCCTCTTTGCCGTGCTTGTACCAGATGTCTTGGGCTGCCAGGCAGATGCTCGTCGACAGCGCTGGGCATCCCTCAACGAGGTATAGGACGGCGTCTAGCCCCTCTGGATCGCCGCTGAGGTCCGTGAGCGCGAAGGTGAAGATCCCTGCCTCGCCTGGCGTGAATTGATAGAGCATGTCGTTGGAGGCCCCACCCTTGCCGTCTCCCGAGCCCACGCAGTCCGTCGCGGTATAGAACCCGGCCCCTCCGATGGTGGTAGCGGCGCTGGTGAAGGGGAGGGTGGTGATGGGCGTGGCGTCGGTACACGCCGTGACGCTGGCGCACCCGTCGGCCTCGAGGTCCTCTACGCCGTCGCAGACCCCTGCGGTGCATAGGTCGTCCATCGTGCACGGGTTGCCATCGTCACAGGCGATGTTGTCGCCGAGTTGCACGATGAGGCAGTCGCCGAACTCGCACACCGAGATATGACAGGGCATGTCGGCCGCCAAGTCCTCGCAGTCGGCGTTCACCTGGCAGCCTGGTTCGACATCGTCTTCGATCATGTCCGCGTCATCGGGTGCCACAGCCGCGTCGTCTGGTCCTACTTCGATGTCAGGCGTCGTCGATTGGCCGTCTTCCAGGGGGGGCGCGCTGTCCGCCTCGGGCGTGTCGGTTGGAGGTGGCGCGAGTGCGTCTCCCTCATCGGGGTCATCGCTGGCGGTGTCGTCGGGAGGCGCTTCGCCATCGGAGGCGAGCTGAACGTCGGTGGCGGTCGAGCTTGAGTCGGCCTCATCGGTCGATGCACCGTCGTCGGATGCGCACGCCGCCAATGTGAGCACCAACAGCATCGCGAAGGGGAGGCGAGGTAAGGTCCGGTGAGCTGACATAGGTCCTCTTGTCGTGGCCCTGAGACAAAGGTGGTCTAGGGGCGTGGTCCAGGGCGCCTCGGGAGGCGTTGAATCTGATGGGGGTTCAAGGGGCTGCGCGTGCCGCTTGCTCGGTCAGAGAGAGGGGCTTGAACGGTGATGTCGGCGCGTTAATCACAGCTGATGTTGTTGCCGTTGAGGGTGCCCGATGTGCCACCCTCACCGCCGCCTACCGGGGTGCCGTAGTTGCCCGCGGTGTAGGAAAGCTCGGTATACGCCGGGGTTTGACACCAGTTCGAAGGCACATCGTTCAGGGCGCCGGGCTCGCTGCTCGTGGCCTGAATCGAGAGCTGCCAACTGCGTCCAGCCACCGACTCGGGGTTCGGTGGGAACGTGACGTCATCGATGATGTAGTTCGCAGGGGGATCCCCGATCCCATTCCAACCCGGTCGAATGATCTGCAGACGGATATTGTCTGTGTGGCTCAGCGCCTCGAGGGTGTAGAGCGCTGAGGTCTCGACCGTACCATTGTCTGCTCCCGCTGGTGCCCGGGAGAGCAAGGTGTACTGCTGCGTGTAGGCCGTGCCTTGGGTCAGCATGTGGAGCGATGTCGGGCTCGGGGGCTCCGTGTCATCGACGCTCCAAGACCGCATGGTGAGCCACAGGTTCGCGAGCGCGATGTTTGAGTCGGTGACGTTCCTGACCTCAAGCCACTCCGCTTGTGGACTGCTGAGGGGGCTCGCCGGGTGCATCATCACTTCGGTGAAAGCGAGCGCTCCGTCTGGGATTGGCGGTAGACATTGGAAGTCATCATCACAGTCGGGGTCATCGCAGTCGGTGAGGCCATCGTTTTCATCATCGAAGTTGTCGTCGCAGGCGGTCTCAGAGGTCGGCACGCCCTCGACGCGCAAGCTGAAGATCCCCGCGTCCTCCGCCGTGGCGCCATCCACGACCAAGTAAACGACAGAGCCTTCACTCAGCACCCGTGAGAGCGCGTCACTGCCCGTGTCGCCCTCGACGGTGACCAAGGCATCGCAGAACGCGCCTGGCATGCTTGGGCATGCGCCGTAGTGAATCGAGAGCACACCGTTGAGCGAGTCGTCTCCATAGAAGGAGGTGTCCGCGAGCCGGAACTGGTAGGTGCCGTCCGCGGGCACATCGAATTGGAAGATGAGGTCGGGGCTGCCTTGACCATAGACGATGTCCGAGGCGCAGCCTTGGGTGTCCACGTCATCGGTCCCTCCAGCGGTCGTATCCGAGTACAGGAACGGCAATTGAACCCCAGGCTGGCTGATGTCTTGATCGACGATAATGGGGGTCGCGCAGGGGTGGTCGCAGCCCGGAGTGGCCAGGTCGAATGTGCCCGTGCAGTTCCCGGAGAGGCAGGCGTCGGGTCCGGTGCACGACTGCCCGTCATCACAGCTCGTGCCGTCCTCGAAGAGCTGAGAGGTACAGAAGCCGTTTGCAGGGTTACAGTAGCCGTCTGAGCACGGGCCTCCGAAGTCACTGCAGTCCTTCTCGGTGCCAGAGCAGACACCGCCTTGGCAGGTGGTGCCGAAGATGCAGGGGTTATTGGTGCCACAGCCTGCCCCGTCCGGCTTGGGATCGGAGTAGCACTGGCCGGTGTCTGAGTCGCACTTCCCGATGTTGCAGATGTCACCAAAGCCGTCGCAGGAGATGGTGGCTGTTTGACAGTACCCAGAGTTGCATGTGCCGGCTGTGGTGCACGCATCATCGTCGTCGCAGAGCGACTCATCCGGGAGGTTCGTGGTCGCGCAGGCGCCCGTGTCTGGATCGCACGTGGCCGACCGACAGGGCGTCTCAAGGCTAGAGCAGTCGTAGGGGGTCCCCTGGCAGACGCCAGCTGTGCATCGATCGTTGTAGGTGCACTTTGAGGTGTCGTCGCAGGCCATAAACTCATTCTTCGCGGTCTTCACGCAGGCTCCGGTCCCAGAGTCACAGGCCGCCGTGTTGCAGGGACCCTCGAGGCTCGAACAGTCGAGCGCACTGCCTGAGCAGGTGCCGTTGGAGCAGGTGTCAGCGATCGTACAAGGGTCGTCATCGGAGCAGAGCGTGCCATCCCCCACGGTCTCTGCGATGCATTCGCCTACCTCGGAGTCACAAGTCCCGACGGCGCAGGCTTGGTCTAAGTGAGTGCAGTCTCGTGGCACGGCGATGCAGTAGCCAGCGAGGCACGCGTCGTCTTCTGTACATGGGTCGCCGTCCTCGCAGGGGACGCCATCCATGGAGATCGCTGTACCGCAGCTGTCGGTGGTGTCGTCACAGACGCCGAGGTCGCAGGGGCCTGCGTCCTCGCAGACGCGCGGGGCACCGCCGCAGACACCCGCACTGCAGGTATCTTCCACGGTGCAGAAGAGGCCATCATCACAGGCATTGCCGTCCATGACCGGGACTTGTTTGCAGCCGCCGGTGTCGTCGTCACAGACCCCCATCATGCAGCCATCGTCGAGGTCACTGCAGTCGGGGCCGTCGCCCACGCAATCACCCGCTTCACAGTGATCCCCTTCGGTACAGAGCAGGCCATCGTCACAGCTCTCGCCCTCTGGGGCGAAGCTCGTCACGCAGCTGCCGGTCTCGGGGTCACACGCACCGTCTTGGCACGGTGCGTCGGGGAGCGCGCAGTCGAGGGTCGTCCCCTGACACGTGCCCTGGAGGCAGATGTCTTGCGTCGTACAAGGGTCACCGTCGTCGCAGGCGGTGAGGGACAGCTGAGGCACTGCGTTACATTCGCCGGTGATAGGCGAGCATTGCCCCACGAAGCAGGGGGCGTCTAAGGCACTGCAGTCCAGTGGGCTCCCCTCGCACTCGCCTGCGTTGCATTGGTCGTCGCCGGTGCACGAGTCTCCATCATCACACACGGTGCCAGGATCAGCGTCGAGCTGGAGGCAGTTGCCGAGTGGCTCTTGGCACGCTCCGACGCGGCAGCCCTCGTCCAAAAAGCCGCAGTCGATCAGGGTGCCCGAGCAGCTGCCTCCGCTGCAGGTGTCTCCGTAAGTGCATGCGGCCCCATCGTCACACTCGGCGCCGTCCTCTTCGGCGACGGGGACACAGGCGCCAGTCTCACCGTCACAGGTGCGCACTTGGCAAGGTCCGTCGTCTTGGGGTTCACACACGACCGGGGAGGCGACGCAAGCCCCTCCGGTGCATGCGTCCCCATCGGTGCAGAGATCGCCGTCATCACAGGCGGTCCCTTCGGCTTTCCACACGGGGACGCAGCTCCCGGTCTCCAGATCGCAGACAGCGTCGGTGCAGGCTGTGACCGCGGAGGAGCAGTCCATGGGGGTGCCTGCGCACACACCGGCCTGACAGCTGTCGTTCTCGCTGCAGCTGTTCGCATCGTCACACGCTGTGCCGTCGTCCATCGCGAGCGCGACGCAGCTGCCTGTGTCCGCGTCACAGCTCCCGGTGGTGCACGCGCTGTTCAGCGTTGCGCAGTCCAAGGGAACCCCAGCGCATGTACCTGCGGTGCACTGGTCATCTACCGAGCACGCATCGGCGTCATCGCATGACGTACCGTCCGCGGCCGCGCTTACGGCGCAATTGCCCCCCTCGCAGAGGACGACGTCACACGGTGATGCGCTCGCTAGGGCCTCGATGCAGTCGCTCGCCTCCACACACTCAGGGACCTCGGGAGCGGCATCGGCGTCGCTCTCGTCTTCCACGTCTGTTGTAGGCACGTCAGGGGGCACGATCTCCACGTCTGTAGGTGCGATGTCCTCGGTCTCGGAGGTGTCGGTGGGCCCTGGGGTGTCTTCAGTGGCCTCGACAACGTCTGAGGGCGGGGGCTCCGTGTCCTCAGGTGACGTCGTGGCATCATCGAGGGGCGTGACGCTGTCGGAGGGCGTCGAGGTGTCCTCCGGGGGCGCTGGCTCCGTTTGGACGTCATCAGCCGGGGAGGACGCTGTGTCAGCGGGCTCGGGTGGGGGTGTGTCTCCACCGCAGTGGATCGTCGCGAGCGCGACGCATGCGATGAGCATGACGCGAATAACTGATGACCTCATACCGTCTTCACCCTCTTCACAGTGCCTGGTTCGTCGCCTCTTGGGCTCCGGATCCTGCCCCTCAGCGTCGCTCAACACGACAACTCGACTCAATCAGAATTCCTCAACGTGCGTCCCCGCGGGGCCACCGAGTGTGCGGCGCTTGAGCCGCATATCCTTAGGCTTCTCGTCCTCGGGCACTGTGGCGTGCGCGCGCGGCCCTTCATGAGGGCGCACAAAAACGTCCGGTTGGAAACGCAGGATGTCTTTGATTTTGACGAGGAAGCGCCCCGAGGTGCGCTCGAAGGTGCAGCCGCGGAATTCCAGATAGAAGAAGACGCCGTCGGTGTTTGCCCCGTATCCAGGCGCGACGGCTTGGCTCCCGAACCGGACGATGCACTCGTGAAAGATGGCATCGTCACTTTGAAACTCGCCCTTCCGTACGAACGCGTCGTGCGCGCTGGGGCCAGCCTCTGAGTACACTTCCGCCCACTCGTGGGCGACCGCCTCGTCGGTCGGGACTGCGACACGTGTGGTCGCGAGGTAGCGGATGAGCGCATCTGCGGCGCCCGTCCCCACCCTCATCTTTCGCTGGGGGGGGACCATCAAGATGTCGTAGCGAGGTGTCTCGTCAGCCATGCATCCTCCGTCGTGGTGGCCAAGTTACACCCCCCCAGACTGACCCGTCCAACGTCTCCGGGCTGACTGTGGCAAGATGGGGGCATGCGCCGTCTCATCCTCGCCAGCACCAGCCCTTATCGTCGTGCCCTCCTCGACCGACTCGATGTGCCCTATGAGGTGCATGCCCCCGGGGTGGATGAAGGCGCTTACCGTGATCTCCCAGCCCGTGAGATGGCCCTCGTGCTCTCGGTCGCGAAAGCTGAAGCTGTGGACATTGAGGATGCGCTTGTCATCGGATCAGACCAGGTAGTCGATGTCGATGGTCAGATCCTGGGCAAACCCGGGACACCAGCACGCGCTGTGGAGCAGCTGATGATGCTCAGTGGACGAGCCCATCGCCTGATCACAGGGGTTGCAGTCCACGATACGCGTACCGGTGAGACGGTGGCGGACGTCGACGTGCACACGCTCCTTATGCGTGACCTCGCGCAGCCCGCACTCGAGCGCTACGTGGCTCACGATAACCCGGTAGACTGCGCTGGCTCGTACAAGCTGGAGCAGCGTGGCATCGCGCTCTTCGAGCGTATTGAGGCCGATCCCGAGATGGCGGATGATACCGCCATCGTCGGGCTGCCGATGATGAAATTGCTCGGGCTCTTGCGCCGCTGTGGCGTCGACGTCCTAGGCGAATAGGCGTCGAAGTCGCAACGCGGCCCCGAGGCCGTCATCAGACGTTTTGGGTCGCGCGCGCCGAGGGAGTGCGCGGATCAGCGTCTTGCGGACGTTCACCTCGAGCTGCTCGAGCGCCAAGAGGCGTGCCTCGGCTGGCAAAGCGAGCAAGGCTGACGTTGCCCGACTCTGCTCGCCGAACGCGAGCGCGGTGAGCAAGGCGCGCAGGTCGTCAGGGCGCGCGGCGAGCATCAGGCGCGCGAGGGCGTCGATATCGAGCGAGCTGACAGTGTGATCCACGACCTCAGCGTCGCACAGCGCGTTGGCCATGCGTCTCAGATCGAGCTGGTCAAGCGCGGCCAAGAGGTGTGTCAACTCACGGGCCTCGAACCGACCGATGATGCGACAGATACGTCGCACATCTCCCGTCCGAAGCACGGTGCTGAGCAGCCGCGCACGTGTCACTAGAGTGGTCATCGTCTGACCTCCAGTCTGGTTGTCTTGGGATGCTCCGTGATGGGGCCCCTCTGACAACCTCCGGAGAGGTCACACGCGGGGCGACATCACGGACGGATACTGGCGGGATTGCCGCCTAGATCGCCGTCCATGTAGAGCGAACTCCTGGTTCGATTATTGGGGTGATCCCCGTCGTCCTGCAGCGCGCCTGCGCGGATTTGGGTATCAGGCCGCCGCCCGACGACCTGGCGACCGTATAGATGCTAGATCCCTGTAAAGCAAATGATTTCGCCCTTTACGCGGGACCTCAGGGCGCGGTCGACACCATCGCGACGAGGCGCCTCAGCGCGTGGGGGCCCCAGCCGAGGGAGCCATCATAGCGCCGCCCGTTGATGAGCCATGTGGGGCCCTTGAAGGTGGCCGCCTGAAGGGGGAGCTCTGCGCACCGTGTCGGGTCGACTCCGGCGATACGTGAGACCTCTTCCAGGGCGTCCTCGCCGTGGTGGGGTTCGGCATCTGCGACGACGCGCTCGGTGGGGTGGCCATGGGTGTGCCGCGTCGCGGCCGCAGCAGCCTCTAACATCGGCCACAGCTTGTCCTGTGCTTTGGCGCACCAAAGTCGACGGCTCCATGCGCTTGAATCCGACGCGTGACTGGGCTTTGCGGGGAAGAGCTCGAGCGCGATCGTGGGGATCGCGCGCGCAGTGCTGATCAGCGCTTTTAGGCTCTGCCGATGGGGCTCCAAAGAGAGGTCCAGCCAGGCTTTGATGCTGATGAGGCCCTCCTCTCCTCCGATCGTCGTGAGCGGGGCCTCCGCGATGGGCGTTGGGACCGGCGCGAGCGGGCTCCGTGCGCGACCGCTCTTCATGATCATCTCGTAGACAGCTTTTTTGTCCTGGGACTTGGCTTGGCTGGCCACGCGCGCCTTCGCTGCGGCACGTTCCTCTTCGACCAACGCCGTCAGACCTTCGAGGGAGATGGCGCCCGCGGACTTTCGTCCGTTGACGAAGAGGACGGGGGTGCCGCCTACAGTCGCGCGTCGCGCAGCGAGGGCGTCGGCAGCGACTCTACGCTTGGGGCTAGGGCCAGTGAGGCAAGCATGAAAACTCGGGAGGTCGAGGCCCAGCTCGGCCGGCAACGCTGCTAGATCAGCACGCTCTCCTCGGAAGAGTGCATCGCGCATCTCCCAAAAACGGCCCTGCTCGTGGGCGCAATGGGCCGCGTTGGCAGCGGGAAGAGCCTGGGGATTATGGGGCAGCGGGAGGTGCCGGTAGCTCAGGCGGACGTCGCCAGGTGACGCAGCCATGAGGGCGTTCAAGGTCGGGTGGAGGTGGCGGCTGAAGGGGCTCGAGAGGTCTTCGAATAAGACGATCGTCACGAGCGGCGTGTCCAAGTTGCCGCGGCTGGGGCTCGTGGCGTCGAGGGGGACGGCCCAGCGCACCGTATCGACAGGGCGTTGCGCCTTCGGGCCTGGGGATAGTTGAGGGAGCCGCACCGTGCGGACTGGCGCGGGGCTCTCCGTCGCCGTCACTGCGGGGGCGCCGTCTTGTGTCGCTTCGGGTGGCTTGCAGCTGCCTGTCAGGAGGAGCGCAGCGCACCCGATGAGGGCGAACGCCCTCACGCGGAGATCTCAAACGGGACGGTCTTGTCGGGGCGGAGGACGATCAGGACATCCCGACCCTCCGTCGTGAGACGCGAGGCTGCGCGTGCAGCGTGTCGCCCTGTGACGGCGATGGGGCCCTCGGTGTCGTTCACCATATCCGCTGTCACGGTAGGGCGATCCGAGGGGGCCTCGGAGATCACCTTCACGAAGGGGAGCCCGGGCATCCAATCATCGAGCGCGACGGCGTCTAGGTGACTCAGCGCTTCGCTGATGATCTCGGGGGGCAGGCACTTGTGGGCCTCTTCGAGCCGCGCCCAGCGCGCGAAGACGGCCACGGGGCCATCCGAAAGGTCGCAGACCTCCTTGGCGCGCTCAGAGATCGACGCGGTGCCGATACGCCGTGACCAATCGATGATCTCCTCTTTCAGCATGCCGGCGAGTGGTCGAATGACCGAGCGGTTGGCGTAGCGATCGATGGCCGCCAAGTGGCTGAGCGTTTGACTGGAGACTTGGCCGACAGAGTCACCCGTGATGAGGGCGTGTATCCCGAGGCGATCTGCGAGGGCATCGGCGGTGGCGATCATCAGCTGCTTTAGGACGACTTGCCTGTAGCGGGACTCGACAAATTCTAGGAGCGCCTCTCGCGCGGGCTGGAAGTCGACGCGCCAGAAGATTGGGCTGGGTCCGGAGCCCCATTGTTCACGGAGCGCGTGGGCGACGCCGAGGGCATGCTCGCTCTGAGAGCACTCAAGCGTGAAGTGGATGAAGTCCACTTGGCTGCCGCGACGCATCATCATCCACGTCGCGACGGGGGAGTCGAAGCCCCCAGAGATGAGGGAGAGGGAGCGCTCTTGGCCCCCGGATGGCAGACCACGAGGACCGTCCCACTGCTCGGTGACGAGGTACGCGATGTCTTGCCGCACTTCGATCTTCACGGTCCGCTCGGGGTTGGTCAGGTCGACCCCCCGAGCGACGTCGAACAGGCGCCTCGCGATCGCGAGGCTCGCGTCGAGTGAGCTCCAAGTGTGCGTCCCTTTGCGCCTCACCCGCACCGCGAACGTGCGGCCTCGGACACTCTCTATGGCGAGGGCCCCGACGGTGTCGGCGAGGCTGTCGAGGTCCTCGATTTGGATGGGGTGGACCATCGTGACCCGGTGCACGCCAAAGACCCGAGAGAGGGCCTGGCTCGCCGCATCGAGGTCTTCCCCGACCACCCGCAGGTTCTGCTTGCGATCGATGAGCCGTGTCTGTGGCGCTGAGCGTGTCAGACAGGTCCGAACGTGATCCGCGAGCAGGCGGTGGAAGCGCCGGCGGGTGCGCGACGATTTGATGTAGATCTCCCCTGAGGGGTGGACCACCAAATGGGGTCGCATCAGGAGGTCTTGATCGGCGTCTTGGGTCGGTGTGTCAGCGTTCACGGCGGCGAACGGTAGCACCCTTCTGAGGTCCAGGCACGCCTCATGGCACGACAGACAATCGAACCGACGCTTGCGAGCCCCCCGTCGCTGGGGTATGCGACCGCCACACTTGGAGGTGACGCGTGACCGAGCAGATAGACCTGGTTAAGAAGGTCCTGATCGCCAATCGCGGAGAGATTGCATGTCGCGTGATCCGGGCCTGTCGGGCTCGAGGCATCCGGACAGTCGCAGTCTTCTCTGAGGCGGATCGCAACGCTAAGCATGTGCGGATGGCCAACGAGGCCTACTGCATCGGGCCGGCCCCGTCGCGAGAGAGCTATCTCGTTGGCGAGAAGGTGCTCGAGGTGGCGAAAAAGAGCGGCGCTGATGCGCTCCACCCGGGGTACGGGTTCCTCAGTGAGAACGCCGCCTTCCGAGAGGAATGCGAGGCGGCTGGGGTGCGCTTCATCGGGCCGTCCGCGGAGGCGATGCGCTTGATGGGCGAGAAGACGCTCGCGCGGCGCACCATGATCGCCGCGGGAGTGTCCGTGGTCCCGGGCACAGCCGAGCCGATGTCCGATCCGGATGAGCTGCTGCGCGTGGCTCAAGAGATTGGCTTCCCTGTGATGCTCAAGGCGGCCGCCGGCGGCGGCGGCAAGGGCATGCGCATCGTCGAAGCCCCCGGAGAGCTCGTCGAGGCCTTCGAGGCCGCGCGGCGTGAAGCCCTGTCGTCCTTCGCAGACGACGCCGTCTACATCGAGAAGGCGATCGTTGGACCACGACACATCGAGGTTCAGATCATGGCGGATGGCCATGGAAACGCCGTCTACGTGGGTGACCGAGAGTGTTCGGTTCAACGCCGTCACCAGAAGGTGATTGAGGAGGCCCCGGCGACTTGCCTCTCCGACGCGACGCGCGTGGCGATGGGTGAGATGGCTGTGAAGGCCGCTCGCGCCGTGGGTTACGTCGGCGCCGGCACCGTCGAGTGCTTGGTCGACGCGCACGAGAACTTCTACTTCTTGGAGATGAACACGCGACTTCAAGTCGAGCACTGCGCCACAGAGGAGGCCTTCGCGGTCGACCTCGTCGACGCACAGCTTTTGGTCGTCTCCGGGCACCCACTCCCATGGTCTCAAGAGGAGCTCAAGGCGGATTTCCACGCCATCGAGCTTCGCCTTTATGCCGAGGATCCCTACGAGAACTACCGGCCCTCTCCGGGGCGCCTTGAGGTCTACCGCACGCCGGCAGGGCCTGGGGTCCGCATCGATGATGGGGTCGAGGCTGGGCAAGAGGTATCGAGCTTGTATGACCCGATGGTCGCGAAGTTGATCATCCGAGGAGAGGATCGCGCTCAAGCGATTCGGCGCGCCCGGGTCGCGCTTGGGGAGTACGAGGTCGCTGGGATCGCGACGAACCTCCCTTTGCTGCGCCACGTTTTGCAGTGCGAAGCTTTCTTGGCCGGTGGCTACACGACCGCGATCTTGACCGAGATCCCGCCGCTCACGCGGCCGGAGCGCACGCAAGAGGTCATGGACGTGGCGCGGGTCTTGGCAGCGCTTGACCAACAAGCGGCTGATCAAGCGCAGCGCCCTGCGGCAGGCGGCTCTGGGGACGGAGTGACCAGCCAAGGGTTCAGCACCTGGGCCTATGATGGCCTACGACGCCAACTGACGAGGGGATCCTGATGAGCGCACGATATCTGACTTGGATCGACGGAGAAGAGGCGGCTGTCGAGATCTTGGAGGACGCTGAGGGTGCCATCCGTGCCCGCATCGAAGTCGAGGATGCAGAGCCGCGAGAGGTGACGTTTCAACGCCTCGATGGTGGTGGCAGCGACGGCGGCTTTCAGCTGACCTTGCCCGACGGTCGAAGCGTCGAGGGGCGCTTGGTTCCAGTCGGTAAAGGTAGCCGCGTGATGACGACCGGTGACCATCGGGTCGAGGTTCAAGCGATCTCAGAGCGAGATGCTTGGATGGGCGATGGCGCGATGGGTCAAGACTCTGGCGAGGTCACAGTCTCGATGCCCGGTAAGGTCATTAAGGCGATGGTCGCAGTCGGAGACGCCGTCGAGCAAGGCCAACCGGTGCTGATCATCGAGGCCATGAAGATGGAGAACGAGGTCAAGGCGGGGCGTGAGGGGGTCGTGACAGCGATCCACGTTAGCGCAGGCCAGTCGGTCGAGGCTGACGTCGTGTTGATGGAGATCGGAGATGGCTGATGCCCTAGAGCAGGCGCTCGAGGCCTGGAAAACCCAGCAGCTCGAGCCCGCCAAGGCCAAGGGCTACATTCGCAAAGAGAGCTTCCCGTTGTCGGACGGGACAGAGGTTGACCCGGTCTACCTCCCGAGGGCCCCCGAGGCGCGAGAGCGACACTTGAGTGAGGTCGGCCTGCCAGGACAGTTTCCGTTCACGAGTGGTGTACAGGCGTCCATGTACCGCGGTCGCCTCTGGACGATGCGGCAGTACGCGGGCTTTGGCACCGCAGCCGAATCCAACGAGCGCTACAAGATGCTCTTGGCGGCAGGTGGCACAGGGCTCTCGGTCGCCTTCGACTTGCCGACGCAGATGGGGCTGGACTCAGACGCTCCATTGGCTGCAGGCGAGGTCGGCAAGGTCGGAGTGGCCATCGACTCCATCGAGGACATGCTGGTCTTGATGAACGGGATCCCACTGGATCGCGTCTCAACCTCCATGACGATCAACGCGACCGCCCCGATCCTCTTGGCGCTCTATCAAGTGGCCGCGGAGGAGCAAGGGATCGATCCGGCTGCGCTCCGGGGCACTATTCAGAACGATGTCCTCAAGGAGTACATCGCGAGAGGTACGTACATTTATCCGCCCGAGCCCAGCCTCCGGCTGATCACGGATGTCTTCGCGTACTGCAAAGACGTGCTGCCGCGCTGGAACACGATCTCCATCTCCGGGTACCACATCCGCGAGGCGGGCTGTGATGCGGTCCAAGAGGTCGCGTTCACCCTGGCGAATGGGCTCGCGTACGTCGACGCGGCCGTGAAGGCGGGCCTGGACATCAACGCCTTCGCAGGGCGCTTGGCGTTCTTCTTCAATGTGCACAACGGCTTCCTCGAAGAGGTCGCCAAGTTCAGGGCCGCTCGGCGCCTCTGGGCACGGCTCCTTAAGGCCCGCTACCCAGAGTGCGATGATAAGAACCTTCGGCTTCGGTTTCACACTCAGACCGCAGGCTGCACGCTTACCGCGCAGCAGCCCGATAACAACGTGATCCGCGTCACCGTTCAGGCCTTGGCTGCGGTCCTTGGTGGTACGCAGTCCCTGCACACGAACAGCTTGGACGAGGCGCTTGGCTTGCCGACTGAGCATGCGGCACAGATCGCGCTTCGAACGCAGCAGGTCATCGCCAGTGAGTCCGGGGTCGCAGACTTCGTGGATCCCCTCGGCGGGAGCCACGTGATCGAGGCGCTGACGGACCATATCGAGGCCTCAGCGACGGCCTTGATCGAGCGCGTAGACGCCCTCGGAGGCGTGGTGCGAGCCATCGAGAAGGGCTGGATTCAGAAGCAGATCTTGGACACGGCGTATCGCTACCAGAAGGACGTCGACTCCGGAGAGCTCGAGGTCGTCGGGGTCAACGTGAACCAGGTCGAGGAGGAGGGTCGAGCCGAGGTCATGAAGCTCGATCCAGACAGCGAGCGACGCCAGATCGAGCGCGTCCGGGAGCTGCGCGCGCGCCGCGACTCAGCTGCGGCGGACCAAGCGCTTCAGGCGCTCACGGCGGCCGCGGATACCGATGAGAACCTGATGCCACTCATCGTGCATGCCGTGCGCGTGCGCTGCACGCTGGGTGAGATCGCCGGGACCCTTCGAAAGGTCTTCGGGGCTCACCGCGAGACCATCGTCCTTTAGCTGCTGTCCGGTAAGTCGATCACGACGCAGAGCTCGTCGCTTACGCGGAGGGCACCCATGAACGCGGTCACGGGCCGGAGCCCGAAGGCTGAGAGCCTCAGGGGGAGCCGCGCATGGAGCCGCGAGCCTTCCCGGAAGGCGGTGGTCATGACCGAGCGGCTCACCCCCCGCAGCGTGAGCTGACCAGTGAGGGCGTATCCGGCCTCAGCCTCGGAGAGGCTGTCGCTTGAGAACGTGATGGTGGAGAATTCACGGCTCTTGAGCACGTCCTTCGCGATCGTGCGGTTGATACGACCCCGCTCGAGGCGGCCCAGGGCGCTCGCGTGCTCTTGAACGCCCATCAGGGCGGCGCGCACCGTGACGCTCGCGGCTTGTATCGTGGCAGTGACCGAGGTCAGGTCAGGCGTGACCTGGACACGAAAGGCTTGAGCCTCGAGCCGGAGGTCATGCCCCACTGGCGCCAACATGCCTTCGCGGCGTGTCTCGACCCAAATATGACCGTCAGCTTGGGTGAAGACGATCATCGCCGCGCCTCGCGTTACTCAAGCAGGGCAAGGGCCCGCGCAAACACACCACGCAGGGCGTCGCTGTCGAGCGATGACGTGAGCACCAACCTCCGGTCGTCACGGCGGAGCGACCAGCCGGTCGTGCTCAGCTTGAGGGGGGCGAGCCACGCCGAGCCGCGAGTTTGATCAGGCTTCTTTAGGGCCGTCAGTCGGTCTGAGATGGCCGTGAAGCGTGCCTTGCGGGACCCTACGGCGTGTTGCTCCAGCTCCGCTGTCAGGTCGGATAGCACCCCGAGGAGGGCGGCGCTGTCGCTGCTTGAGCTCATGGCGCTGACGACGCGCCCTAGCGCCCCGAGCTGAGCTTCGAGGGCGTCAGCGCTCTCACGGCCAGCCGCGTGGGTGAAGAACGAGAGGCGAGGGGTCTCCCCGAGGTGGATGGAGCCACCGACGGCCGCTGCGTGCTTCGCGACGACGGGATCGGTCAAGGTCGTTGGGCGCGCCTCGTCGGTGGGCAGCCACACCCAGAGGGGGCCTGTGGTCCGAAGCTGTGTGAGGAGGCGCCCTTCCTCCTCGGTGGGTACGAGAGCGTCACGTTCACCGAGCGCTGTCTGGCGCAGCGCCTCGACGGCGGCTTCATCGCCAATCGCGATGGTCTCTTCGTCGAGGGTCGCGGCACTCAGGCCCTCGACAGCGCCTGCGCGGGCTCCAAGCCCGCTGGCTCGTAAGATCAGTGCGCTGGTGTCGCCTTGCATCCCCACGACGGCCGCCTCGCGGCAGGTCGCAGGGTCGATCCCTGCGCTCGACAGCGCCTCACCCCATGCCCCGAGCGTGGTGGTGTCCCGCATGGCCTCCTGAACGGCGGCCTCGGATGCGAGGACTGAAGGGTTGCCGCCGATGGCGTAGCGGGCCTCGATGGGGAGGGAGTGGACGAGGTCTCGCTGGGGCAGGCTCTCGATGAAGAGCCCGATCAACCCGCCTGCGATAGTGAGGAGGAGCAGGGATGAGCCCATCAGGCGCATCAGCGTTAAGCCCGCGTTGGGGGTCTCCCCCTCGGCGGCGTTCTCACGAGAGCGCTCGACACCCCATGCGATCAAGATGCCGAAGGCGTAGAGGATGTTGAGTGGGATGGCCATCAGGGCCTGACTGATGGGGTCAGGGGGCGTCAAGATGGCGCCGATGATCACGCTCAATACGACGAAGTAACGGAAGAAGCCGATGAGCCCGCGCGCCGTGACGATCTGAAAGAGAGAGAGGAAGAAGATGACCAGCGGAAGCTCGAACACGAGCCCAAACATCAAGAGGAAGACGAAGGAGGTTGAGTACGCGTTCTGGAGGGTGACCATCACCTCGACCTGACCGCCTTCGAGGGAGAGCTTGGTCAACCAGTCGGTCACAAAGGGCAGGATCACCTGGTACGAGAACGCCGCGCCGATGAGGAAGAAGATCACGGTGAAGGCGGTCACCGGGATGATGAATTCCTTCTCCTGCGCTTGCATCGCCGGGCTGATGAAGGACCAGAATTGGTAGAAGGTGTATGGGCTGGTGAGCAGCACGGAGAAGACGAATGACGTCTTCAGGTAGACGATGATGCTCTCAGTGACCTGAATCGCTTGGTACTGATAGATGCCGTTATCGGCCAGAGCGCGACTAATGGGGCCCGCCAAGAGGTCGAAGAGCTCGACTCGGAATGACCAACACACGAAGAACCCGAGGACGAGGGCCAAGGCCACCCGCACGATGCGGCTACGGAGCTCAATCAAGTGCTCCTGGAAGGTCATGACGGCGCCATCAGACATGTCGGCTGTCGGCCTCCGAGTCGGGTGACTCCTCATCGGTCATCGGTTCATCGCTGGGCGGGGGCTCACTTGCGGGCTCCGCGTTGACGGTGGTCGGATCGGCCCGAGGTACTCGGTCCTCTTCTGCAGCGTGGGATGGGGTCGGGCGCTCGGGAGCGTCTGGGATGGTCGAAGCTTGGCGGACTTCGTCCTCAAAGCCAGCCATCGCGCGGCGGACATCACGCATGCCCTTGCCCATTGTCCGGGCCAGCGAAGGCAACTTGGATGGTCCAATGAATACAAGCGCTGCGATGAGGATCAGGAGGATCTCCCAAGTTCCAAGGCCGAACATGTGCGCGCTATCTCCCGGTCAGTCGGTCGACGATGATAGGCGCGGGGCCGGGTCATCGGCAAGACCACACGATGGTTCTCAGAACTCAGTCTCTGCTTCATGGATGTTCTGCGACCCGCCGGGCTCGAAGCTGAACTCGGTGGGTTCAAACCCTTTACGGTGCGGAATGGCTTGGCCTCCCTCAGTCGCGAGGAGGCCGGTGTCGGGGTCGATGCGCAGGTGACGGATCGCTTTGGGCGGCTTTTCGTCCACGGCCAAACTGGGTCGGCCGCGATCCATGCGCTCCATAAATGAGACGAAGACCGGGAGCGCGGTGTCCGCCCCGTAGACCTTGTTGACCTTCACCGAGAGGCCTAGGGGCCGCTCTCGGCGATCCGCTCCGATCCAAGCGACCGCCACGCGTTCATTGGAGAACCCATCGAACCAAACGTCATACGGGAGGGTACCTGTTTTCCCTGCCACGCTCTGGTGGAGCGACTTCGCGCGCTTCGCGGTCCCTCTCTCGACGGCTTGGCGCAGGTTGGCGGTCACCAGGTACGCGGTCTCCTCTTTGAGGATCCGTTGGCGCGGGTCGAGGTCGTCGTCCCACAGCGCGAGGATCGTGTCCCCGAAGGATGCGTAGGGGTCACTGGGCTCGATGTGTCGCTCAAGCACCTTGCCGTCGCGATCCGAGATCTTTCTGATCAGGTGCATCGCCGGTTCGACACCACGCAACGCGAAGACTCCAAAGGCGTGTGCCATCCCGAATGCCGTCTGATCCCCGCCGAGGACCTCGGAGATGTTCCCTTGCAGAGGACGCGGCAGCCCAAGGGCTTCTCCCCAGGCTTGGTAGTCCTTTAGTGGCGTGTGGTCGAGCACCCACCGGAGGACACGCAAGCTGACCGCGTTCTCTGAGCGACTCAGGGCATTCCAGACCAGCATGTCCTTCTTCGTCCGCGCGCCGGTGGGGTTGTAGCGGCCCTCGCGGAAGGGGGCGCCGCTGAAGAGCTCCGACGGACGGAGCCCGAGGTCATAGGCCTTACCGTAGACGATGGGCTTCATCGTCGAGCCTGTCTGTCGGACAGCGAAGGCACGGTTCACTTGGGAGCGGTCGAAGTCCCACGCCCCGACCATCGCCTCGACACCGCCGGTGATGGTCGGGTACGAGACGAGCGCGCCCTCCATCAATGGGATCGGGACGAGCCGCAGCTGTGTGCGTTCGGCTCCGACGCTGTCGACCTCGACCAAGAGGACGTCGCCGACCTTGAAGGCTTTCCGCATGTCTTTCAGGCGGGGCTTAAATGAGGCCTTCCCGTCGCGCTTTACGCGGCCCTTTCGGTCTTTTGGGAACCCCTTGTAGCGTCCAGCCCACTTCGTCGTGCTAAGCGGAATGTAGCCCCGTGTCTTCGGGCCCAGTTCACATACAGCGCTTTGGTCGGTGACCCGGGTGACTCGAGCGAGCAAGCGGCGACCCACGCGGACACCATCGTCTGCGAGGTAGCGCGCGGTGCGCTCAAAGAAGACCTCGCGGTCCAGCCGCGCGAGGGGGCCTGGGTAGCCTTGGCGTCGCGCAAGGTCCTCCAGCCCCTCGGACAGTGCCTCGCTCGCTTCACGTTGGTGGGCCGATTCGACGGCCATGGACACGGTCAGCCCGTGATCGAGCCAAGGGCGCCCGGTCTGTGTCTTTCCGTAGGACGTCGCGACCTGCTTCCGGACATGCTCTGTGTACTGAGGGATGTGATCCCCCAGTCGATCTTGGATTGGGTACACCTTGAGCGTTGTCGCGAGCGCGGCTTGCTGCTGCGCCTCGTCAATCCAGCCGTTGCGTCGCATGTTGAGCAGGACGTGGGCCATGCGCTCCCGTGCTGCCGAGAGGTTCTTTGCGGGGTTCACCAAGCTTGGCGACTGTGGTGTGCCACCCAGGATGGCCATCTCGGCCAAGTTCAGGTCCCAGGCGTCTTTCCTGAAGTAGTTCTGGGCGGCCGCTTGCACCCCGTACGAGCCATGTCCGAGGAAGATGGCGTTGAGGTACCACGTCAGGATCTGTTGTTTGCTGTAGAGGTCCTCGAGTCGCCGCGCGAGGATCGCCTCGCGGACCTTTCGGGCGTAGGAGCGCTCGTTGCCTACGAGCGTCTTCGCGAGCTGCTGGGTGATCGTGCTCGCGCCCTGCTGGATGGAGCCTGCCTGTAGGTTGGTGATCATCGCACGGACGACGCCCTTGAGGTCGACCCCTGAGTGGGAGAAGAAGCGAGAGTCCTCTGCCGCCAAGAACGCGAGCACCAAATTGCGCGGCAGCTCGTCCCAGCGCAGCTGGATACGGCGCTGCTGAGACCACTCTCCGACGAGCTGTCCATCGGCGGCCTCGAAGCGGGTGACGCCGGGGCGGACCAAGGAGTCGAAGTCATCCAGACGCGGAAGATCACGCGCAAAATACGTATAGAGGGCGCCCACGCCGACCCCAGCCCCTAGGCACGCGACGGTGGCGCCGATGCATAGCGTCCTCAGCAGCGTGAGGGGCCATCCACCGCGCCTTCGATTCGCGACCGTCAGGCGCGCGGAGCTTTGGGGTTCCGGAATCATGGGGCTAGCCTACGTCCCCCCGCGCACGGGGACAACGTCCGCTTGTTCATGGACCCGTCCAGGCGCATGATGCGGGTATGAGCGACGTTCACGGACCTGTTGATGTGCTTGTCACCGGCTCGTCGGGCTTTGTGGGCTCGGCGCTGGCTGCGCGCCTGCAGCGTGAAGGGGCTACTGTCGCTGGTCTTGACGTGACACCAGGTCAGGTCCCGACCGTGTCGGTCGACATCACTGACGGTGGACAGGTGCGCGCAGCCTTTGAGCGCCTCAGGCCTCGTCGCGTCGTCCACACCGCAGCGATCGTCGACGACCGTGGTGACCCAAAGCTCTTTCAGGCCGTGAACGTGACGGGGACGGATCACATCGTGGCTGCGTGCGAAGCCTGTGACGTAGAGCGCCTGGTGCACGTCTCCTCGATCGTCGTGTTGGGCCTCGATTCGCCAGCCCAATGTGATGAGCGGACACCGCTCCAGCCCTACACTGGCGCTGCCTACATGGACACCAAGGCCGTGAGCGAACGGCGTGTGCGGGACGCCTGGGCCGCCGGGAGAGTGCCCGCGGTCGTGGTGCGACCTGGGGACGTTTACGGCTTGGGGAGTCAACCTTGGGTCCAACGCCCCCTTGAGATGATGCGCCAGGGGATGCCTTTGCTCGTCGGCAGTGGCCATGGCCTGATGGTGCATTGCTGGATTGATAACCTCATCGATGGATTGCTGCTCTGCTTGGAGAAACCAGACATCGATGGGCGTGTATTCCACATCACCGATGGCGTGGACGGCACGACGTTTCGGGAGTACTTCGAGCGTCTGGCCGTCGCGGGGCGGGTCAACCTTTCCCCTTGGTCGCTCCCCGGTGGAGTCGCGACGCGCCTCGGCGCGGCGCTTGACCGCGCAAGTCGTTGGCTCCCGTTTACCCCGCCCTTTGGGGAGACGGCCGCGCGGTATCTGCTGCGCCGGTCGTCCTACAGCATCAAGGGGGCGCGGGAGGCGCTGGGCTATGAGCCCGCGGTCGACCTGGCTGAGGGGATGGCGCGCATGGCGCGCGACCTCTAACGGCTGAAGTAGGTGCTGAGCCGGGACGCGATGACCCCCGCCGTCGCGTCGTCTCGCCGCGCGGGCAGTTGCACGAGGAGCGTGTCCCGCCCCTTCTTGCGTCGACTCACGAGATCCATCTCCACGTAGGCGTCGAGCGCGTGCTTGAAGGTGACTGAGCTTGCGGACTCTGGGCAGCGGATGTCGCCCACCTGAAAGCGTCGCTGAGCGTTGGTCTGTGCAGTTCGGAAGAATTCCTTCTGGCTGATCTCTTCCGTCAGGCTCTCGTCGATCGTTGAGGCGAGGATCCAGTAGGACTCCAACCAGGGCTGAAGGATCTGGTGGAGCCCCGCGAGGACCGTCTGTCCCCGCGGGTCGCTGGTGGCCCGGATGAGGCCAGGACCCTCTGCATCGAGCCCCTGTCGCCGGTCGATTAGGCCCGCGTTTTCAAAGGCCGCGAGGCTACGGTCAAACTGCTCGTCGAAGGTCATCGCCGGGTCGTAGACGAAGTCGTACTTCAAGGTCTGGGAGAGGAACGAGGCAGCCTCACGGAGTGCAGCCTCTGTGGCTTGTTTTCCGGCGCCTTGGGAGCGCAAGGCGGCCGCCAAGATCGCCTCAGGGATGAAGAGGTGAACGATGTTGTTCTTGTAGAACTCCAGGTTCATCCGTTGGTCGTCAGCCAAGGTGTAGACGTTGCCCTTCTCGAAGTTGTGGACTGTGACGAACTTCTCGGTCTCGTAGCGGGAGAGCACTTCGTCTACGGCGTCCTGGACCGCCACGCCGCGCGCCAGCGCGACGTCGCTCGCCTCTCCGAGCGCGAGGGGGTGAGAGGGCTGACCGGCCTCCTCCGCCTCCGCGACAGCTGTGGCGACCTCGGGTCGGTTGATCTTCAACGCATGCTCGATGGTCTTCGAGAGGGGGGCGCCTTTGTGGCATGCGATGTTGAGGAGGAACCCCACCTTCCTGAGCAGGTTCTCGCGATGGACCCCTCGAGTGGGGTGCATCAGCAGCGCGAGGGCGGTGAGCGCGCTCGGGGTCACGAGCGCGACGTCTTGGATGCCGCTCAGGACGCGATAGCCCATCCGCCGTACGAACGCTTTGTAGCGTGGGTCATCGGCCTCGAGGTCGCCTACTCCGGCCTCATCGATGGCCTCTTTGACGCTGAATGGTTCGGCAAACGAGACGTAGAGTCGCCCAAACTTGGACCAAAGCACTTGCGTGGTCTTGAGGAGGCCCGTGATGTTCTCACGCTTCTTTGACGCCCCTGTGAGCTCTTGCTTGTAGGCGCGCTCCTCGATCACTCGCTCGTAGCCGACGTAGATAGGGACGAGCCGCACATCGGGAGCAGAGCCGGTTCGGATCGAGTCGATGATGGTGCCGAGGACGCCGAGCTTTGGTGGCAGCATTTTACCCGTCCGCGAGCGCCCGCCTTCCGGGAAGAACTCCAACCAATAGCCCTCACGGACGAGCTTCCGAACGTACTCTCGGAAGGTCATTCGATAGGCCTCGCTCTCCGTTTTAAAGCTGCGGCGTAGGAAGAAGGCACCGCAGCGTCGGAAGATGTGCCCGAGGGGGAAGAAATTGAGGTTCTGACCCGCGGCGATGTGCGGGCAGATGAGGCCGTTGACGTAGAAGAGGTAACTGATGACCAGGTAGTCGACGTGGCTCCTGTGGCATGGCAGCAGCACCAAGGGGGCCTCGCGGCCTGCCTCACGCACGCGCTCCAAGCCATCGAGGTCAGCGACAATCTCGCTGTACATGCGCTCAAAGGTCACGGTCAGGATAAGCAGCATCATCTCGATGTAGGACATCGAGAAGTCGGCCCCCATCTCCTGGAGGTACTTTTGGACGCGGGACTCAACGACCTCGGTGGCCACACCGTCCTTCTCTGCCAATCGCCGGATCTCTTGAGTCATCTCGGGGGTGCGTAGGATCTCCTGTCGTATGCGCCGCGCGTCCTTCAGGATAGGGCCCTTGATCACGCGCTCTTCGCGCTGCATGCGCTGCATGATCTCGTACCGCAGCTTGGCGGCGAGGGCTTGAGTGCCGAGGGCCGGTGACTCGTTCGCGAGGAACTCGGAGACGTTGATGGGATCCCCGAGCTGGACGAAGGCGCGGCGACGGTTGATGAGGAAGTTGATCCCCTTCCGCAGTCGCCCTGGCGCTTCGGGATCACCGAAGACCATGTCGCTTAGAGTTCGCTTGTAGCGGTTGGGGTTTTGGCTCCACACGAGCAATTGCGGGATGAGGAAGATCGGCCGCGCGACCTGGTCATCCGAACCGGCGACGGCGGTCTCGCGCTCCAACTGCGCGGTGAGGACGACCTCGAGGAGCGCGTCGTCGGGTTGCTCAGGAGACCACGGCCAGAGCCCCCGGCGCTTGACGAAGAGCAGGGCCGGCCGTCCGCGCTCGAGCCCATAGGCCAGCACTTCGGGGTCGGTCAGGCTCGCGGGGCGTCTTCGGATGAGCCTGCCGAATAATGAGAAGACGAGCTTCCAAGCCGGCTTGAACCACTGCATCGTGATGTGGTTCGCGAAGTAGACGAGCGGCAGACCGAAGCGCAGAAACGCGTAGTTGAAGTAGAGGTAGTCCAGGAGGCTGTGGTGGTGCATGACCAGCACCACATCGCCCGTGCGGTGGGCCTCATGGAGCCGGTCGATATGGCGCTCATCGAAGGCGACACGTCGAAAGAGCCACCCCCACATCATTCGATGGATGGTCCCCGGGCGCTTGAGCATGCGGCTGGCGACCTTCAGCCGCCGCTCAGGGAGGTCGCTGAAGCGTTTCGGTGGCGCAGCCTGGCACGGAGCGCGTGCGCCCGCGAGCAGGGCCTCGCGGACCTCCTCCTCATCGTTGGGCGGACTGTTCGTGTGATCAACAGCCGGCACCGGTTCGCCAGTCGAAGCCATGAGGTGCCGATCGTAGCGCCCTGGCCGTGCGCTGTCGAGGCGCGCGGCTGTGGCACGAAGGAGGTGGTGCTTCTAGCTTCGGCCCAATCGGGTCTGAATCGGCCGTCGGTAGGGGCTCGTTTGCCTTCATGTCGGGACCGAATCTGTTGTTCGTCAGGCTGCTCGGTTACGATGCGGGGTGAACATGTTCTATTTTTGCCAAGATCGGACTGCACGAGTGCGAATAGGGTCGCTCCTTGTCGTCTTTCTTTGCGCGGCAGCATCGCCTGGTCTCGCTGAGTCGGGTGGGGAGTGTCCAGGTCAGACGGTCGCGGTCTCCGAGCGGGTTAACCAGACCTTCCGGTCTCTCCGCTCGGTGCATCGGAATGCGTTGCCTGGTGCCGTTGGGGTGACATTGAGGGACGAAAAGACCTCGTCGTTGATCGTGGCGAACATCGCCCCTCATCGTTTCGCGGCAGAGCTGCTTCGTGGGAGCTGGGAGATAGCCACGGATGAGCAGAAGATGCGCTGGCAACGGGTGCTCGGCACGTTGCTCCGCAACCGTGTCTCACGTGCACTCCGGGCCCCCCTCCGCTATGAGATGAGCGTGGCTGATGTGAACGTTGTTGCTCCTTGTGAAGAGGCGAGGGCGCGCCTGACGCTCAGAGAGAGGCTGAAGGAGCGAGAGCTGGAGATCGCGCTCAGGCTGGTCAAGCACGACCTCGCGTGGCGTGTGTGGGACGTCATCACGGACGGCGCGAGCCTTGTGCAGATTTGGCGCCCCCGATTCCAGACTGTTGCGCGGGAGCGCGGCCTGCCGGGGCTAGAGAAGGAGCTCGCGCACCTTGCACAGCGCTTGGGCGTCCCGAACACGCTGAGCTCGACGCTCAAAGCGGTTCAGTAGACGGTCCCTACCTCGGCGCCGCTGTAGTAATGGCGCAGGATCTGTGTCGCGCTCTTACCGCGCTCGGCCATGCCGATTGCACCGTACTGCGACATGCCTACGCCATGCCCGTATCCGCCTCCGGTGAAGAGCCAGACGTCGTCTAAGGCATCGATGACGAACATGCCGCTCCGGAGGTTGCCCAAGAGGCGTCGAACGCGCAGCTCACCGTGGACATCGGCATCGCCATGCTCGCCGACGAAGCGGACGTGTCGGACGCGACCACTGACGCCGCGGCTGACGACCTCGATCGAGGTCACGTGTCCGATGGGGTAGCGGGCGTTCACGAAGGTGTCTAGGTCATGGGGGGTCAGCTCGCGCGTCCAGCGCAGGACGCGGTTGGGGATGCCGCGCGTTGCGGAGTACACCTTTGGAGGGCTGCTGAGGAACCCACGCAGCTCGACCTCGCTCGGGATCTGCCCGGCGGGCCATGGGGCCCGGGTGCCACCCGGTGCGTCGAGTTTCCCGCGAAGCAGGGGCTCTGGTGAGCCTGGCCAGACATACTCGTTATGCTCTGTGTGGCCGCCGCTGCACGCATGGTAGACGGCGTCCACCAAGTGGCCATCTTGGTCGAAGAGCATCTTGCCTCGGGTGCGCTCGATCGCCTCGTCCGTTTGCGGTTTCTCTTTATCCATACCGCCGTAGACCTGACATTGGACGGTGGAGCAGACGAGGTAGGGGTAGGCGCGGTTTTGTACGCCGAGCTTGGCCAAGAGCTCGGAGCGCGCGGTGATCGCCTGAGCCTCCAGGGCCTTTTTAGGTGCCGAGGGGAAGATCTCGGAGGGCACGATGCCGCGTAGCATTTGCTCCATAGGCAGGCGGTTGACCACCGTCAACCTGGCGCTCGGATCCACCGCGACGAGGATCTCACCACGGTATCGGCGGTCTTCGAACCCAGTGTTATTTGTACCGTGGCCATACGTGACGCGCCGGACCGTGATTGGTCCACCGTCAGCGGCCTCGAAGGAGAGGAGGTCGTCTTGTGACAACGTCATCCCGCTGCCCCGAACCGTCGCGACGATCGTCCCCGATGCCCGCTTGACGGAGTCCGCGAACACCCACGGGGGTTTGTCGGCACCGCGAGACTCGCTAAGGGTCTGGGCACGGGCTGCGGCGGCTTGCTGGTCGCTGTGGTAGCCGCGCTCGACCAAGAGGACCCGACGGTTATCTAAGAGCCGCCCAGGGAACCCGACGATCCCGCCGAGTTCGAGGCTCTCGACGTCCACACCGGCGGTCTTCCAGCGCTTGATGGCGTCTCGAATCCCGGCAAGGTCACCACCGCCGAGGGCTCCGACTGCGACTCTGTAATGAAGTTCACCTGGGACGCCGTCCTCGATGCGCATGTGAACCGAGGCGCCTAACCCCAGGTTCAGCGACGTGCGCGCGGGCCCTGACAAGTGCACACGTAGGCCTGCAGGTGATGTGAGCTCCACCTCATCCTGCCCCTCCATTAAGCCGACCGTGACGATGGGCTCTGCCGCTTCGGTAAAGCGGAGTTGGGTCGAGTAGAGGAGCTGACTCTCATGATGGGGGGCACGAGGACCCATCGGGAGAGCCGCGACCAAGAGGGCTGCGGTCATCCAAGGGAGCATGCCTCGTTGATAGGCGCAGTCCCCCAGACGAGCAAGAAAACCGGTCCGCTCAGTCGACGTGCTCCAAGACGATCTTGCCGGTGGTCGCGTTCTGTTCGAGCGCCTCATGGCCTGTAGCCACGTTTTGCCACGGGATCACGCGGTCGATCAGGGGCGCCAGAGCGGGGCTCGGTCCGTCGAAGGCTGAGAGCAGCTCACGGCGAAAAGAGAGGGCGAGCTCACGCTTCTCCTCATGGCTGCGGCTGCGCAGCACCGTCCCTTGGATGCGCAGGCGCTTCGTCAGCACTCGGGCCAACGGGATCTCCGCGGCGAGCCCCCCGAGGAGGCCCACTAAGATCAACGTGCCACACCGTTGTAATGCGCCGACTAAGGGCGATAGGCCGGCGCCTCCGACCAGATCAACGACGACGTGTGCGCCACGCTGTTCGGTCGCTTGCAGTGTGGCTGCGGCGAGCTCAGGGCTAGCGCCCAAGACAGCCTCTGTGAGGCCCAAGCGCCGTGCGACCTCCAGCTTGGCCTCCGTGCGACTCGAGCCCACGCTGTGTGCACCGAGGTGGCGAGCGATTTGCACGAGCGCGGTGCCCACGCCGCTGCCGACCGCGTTGACGGAGACCCA
This sequence comes from Myxococcota bacterium, assembly GCA_049602155.1. Lineage (GTDB taxonomy): Bacteria > Myxococcota_A > UBA9042 > PHBI01 > JBMYRH01 > JBMYRH01. Next base: position 41,050 of record JBMYRH010000005.1, read on the forward strand.
CTGATTGGCGCTGAGGCCCCCCTGAAGGACCGCCGCGTCGTAGGCAGTCATAAACGCTTCTGGGATCGCCGCTGCTTGTGTGGAGGTCAGCCCGGCTGGCGTAGGGAGCGCTTCATCTTCGTGAACACAGAGGCGCTCGGCGGCGGCGCCTCCTCCGACGATCCCCATGACGCGGTCCCCTTTGGACCACTGGGTGACGGCGGCGCCTGTCTCGAGCACCTCTCCAGCGTACTCAAGCCCCGGGATGTCCTTTGGAGCGCCGGGGGGCGCAGGATAGAGCCCGCGGCATTGCAGAAGGTCGGCCCGGTTCAGAGCCGACGCGTGCACCCCTACGAGGAGTTCGTTTGGACCCGGCGCCGGGTCAGCCACTTGCCGCAGCGCCAGCACTTCGGGGCCACCGACTCCTTCGATGACAATGGCTCGCATGGCGCTAGCTGCAACCCTCGGAGCCGCCTGACTTCTTCAGACCCTCCAAGATAGCTGACTGCGTCAGCAGATCGGGCAGGGTGATTACGCCGTCAGGTTTACCCGCCGGGATGATCAGGTACATCGGGACACCGGGTCGGTTGTACTTCTTGAGCCACTTGGTGATCTCTTCGTCTTCGTTTGTGTAGTCGGCTTTCACCGTCTCTACGCAGCCCTCCGCGAAGGCCGCCTTGATTTCGTCGGTGTTGATGACCGTCTTCTCAAACGCCTTACAGGTGACGCACCACTCGGCTGTGAAGTCGATGAAGACGGTTTTGCCAGCCTTGGCCATGGCGCGGACGTCGTTGGTCGCGAAGTCCTTCCACACGATATCGCCTGCTTTCGCGACCTTGGCGACGCTCCCAGTGCGCTTCTCCAAGCCGAGGAACGTCTGCGACGCTCCGCCGATCATCGCGATCGAGACAATGAAGGCCGCGATCCGCGTCTTCTGCTCCTGCATGAGCCCTCCCCAGTGCCCATAGACCCACGCAGCGATGGAGAGGACGGTGAGGAAGATGAGGTAGTCGATGACCGCCCCCATCGTGACCTGATGACTGAGGATGTCGATGAGCCAGACCGTGGTACCGACGAGGAGGAAGCCCATCACCTTCTTGAAGGTCTCCATCCATGCGCCGGGCTTCGGGACGAGCTTTACCCAGGCCGGGAAGATGCCCAAGAGCAGGAACGGGGTAGCGAGCCCAAGGCCAATGACCTCGAGGAACAGGAAGAGAATGGTGGGCGGCTGACTCATCGCGAAGCCAAGCGCTGGGGCCATGAAGGGCGCCGTGCAAGGGGTCGCGAGGACCACGGCGAAGACGCCACTGACAAAGGATCCGCTCGGGCCATGCTTCTTGGCCTCGAGTTGCCCAAGCTTGGAGGCACCTGGCATCGCGACTTCGAAGACCCCAAAGAGGCTCAACCCGAAGCCAAAGGTCAGGCCGCCAAGAATGGCGACAAAGAGTGGACTTTGGAGCTGGAAGCCCCACCCGACGAGCTTGCCAGACGCCTGAAGGCCGATGACCAAGCCGGCCATGACGCCAAAGGACACCAAGACCCCGACGGCGTAGGCGATGCCATGGAGCAAGACGGCTTTTCGGCCCTCTTCAGCTTGTTGCACCAGGCCCAGGGCCTTGATGGAGAGGACGGGGAGGACGCAGGGCATGATGTTGAGGATCAGCCCGCCGATGTATGCGAAGAGCAGCATCAACGCGAGGCTGGTCTCTTCGGCTGCGATCGCCTCACCCTGGCCGAAGGCCTGGCCCCCGAGCAGCAGGGTGAAGGGGACCAATGCGACTATGATGGTACGAAGCGAGTGCATGAATACGTCCTTTAGCGTCGAATCTTGACGAGCATACAACACCTAGAGCCCTGGGATGTTTCCCTCATCGAAACCATCGCGGATCGAGCTCAGGGATGGGGTCAGGCTTTCCTTTGACCAAGACATCGACGGCGTCCTCTAACCCGGCGACGGTCAGAGGGAACATGGGGAAGAGCATTCGGATCAGGTCGGTGCTGTAGCCGTTCCACCAGCGGGAGGGCAGGGGGTTGAGCCAAATTGCGCGCTTGAATCGAGAGCGCATGCGGTGCAGCCAGACAAGCCCCGGGGTCTCGTTACGGTGCCAATAGTCGATGGCGCCCCCCGAGTCCGTCAGCTCGCTTGGCGCCATAGAGGCGTCACCGACGATGACCAGGAAGGTCTCAGGGGGCAGCTCCGTGAGGATGTCCGCGGTGGGCTTGGTCTCGTTGTGCCAGGCACTGGACCAGAGGTTCTCATAGGGGCAGTTGTGGAAGCAGAGGGACTCAAAAGCGCGCCAATGGCCCAAGCCGCTCGCGGCGGAGAAGAGCCGCTCGACGCGGTGGGCGTGGGGGTCCATCGAGCCACCCACGTCCATGAGCAACAAGACACGCGCTTGGTTCTTTCGTGGCGGCTCGAAGGCCAGGGTCAGATCTCCAGCGTTGCGACAGGTCGCGTCAATGGACGCGTCGATGTCGAGCTCGGGTTCAACATCCTCTCGGCCCAGGCGGCGGAGCTTCTTCAACGCCACGGCCAGGTCGCGTGTGTCGAGGACCCGATCATCGCGGTAGTCGCGAAACCGCCGCTCAGTTGCGATTTGAACGGCGGAGCGCCCCCCGCCGGCACCACCGACGCGGACGCCTGCCGGGTTCCGACCGCCATGGCCAAAGGGGGACGTGCCTCCCGTACCTACCCAGCGACTTCCGCCATCGTGGCGCTCATTTTGCTCCTTCATCCGCTCCTCGAAGAGCTCACGTAGGCGGTCCAAAGGGAGCTGCTCAAGTGCGTCGAGCTCTTCCGCGGTGAGCTGTGGGAGTGGGCGTGGATCTTCCAACCACTTCAGCAGCTCATCAGCCACCGCAGCCGGCATCTCGCCATCACGGAAGACCGCCGCGAACACCTGGTCATAGATGTCGAAGGATGACTCATGCTTGACCAAGACGGCGCGCGCGACCCGATAGAAGTCCACCAAATCCGGGGCGATAACGCGCTTCGAGAGCGCCTCCATCAGGGTCATCCACTCGGAGAGGCCGACCTTCAGTCCTGCGGTCCGCAAGCTGAAGAAGAGGTCGCCGAAGAGCATGGGCTTCGCGGGGCTCAGCGTTGTCTCCTCAGCGCGATCGCCAAGTCTTGTTCTCGCTTTAGCAGGGCTCCGAGGTAAGGGAGCTGTCCGCTGGGGCCCTGGAGGCTGTCGGGCTCGACGCCCGTCGCGACGAGCGCGGCGATCCAGTCGATGAGCTCGCTTGTCGAGGGCCGCTTCCGGAGTCCATCGACGCCACGGAGGGCGTAGAAGGACTCCAAAGAGCGCTGAAGCAGCGCCTCCCCCAAGTCGGGGAAGTGCACGTTGACGATGTCTCGCATCAGGCTCTGGTCTGGGAACGAGATGTAGTGGAAGACCGCGCGGCGAAGGAAGGCGTCTGGGAGCTCTTTTTCGCTGTTCGAGGTGATGATCACGATGGGACGTTCTTTCGCAGTCACACGTTCACCGGTCTCTGAGACGGTGAAGCTCATCGCGTCGATCTCGTGGAGCAGATCGTTGGGGAATTCGACGTCGGCTTTGTCGATCTCGTCGATGAGCAAGACGACCCGCTTCTCTGAGCGGAAGGCCTGACCGAGGGGCCCCATTCGGATGTACTGCCGGATATCCGAGACATCACGGTCCTGAAACCGACTGTCGTAAAGCCGCTGAACCGCGTCGTACACGTACAGCCCATCACGCGCCTTGGTGGTCGACTTGACGTGCCACGTGAGCAGCTCCATGTCGTAGGCCTCGGCGATAGAGTGGGCGAGCAGGGTCTTACCGGTCCCAGGCTCTCCTTTGATGAGGAGCGGGCGGCTCAAGGCCACAGCGACATCGACGATGCGCATCAGGTCCTGAGAGGCGATGTAGTTGTCCGTCCCTTGCCAGTTGTTCTGTGTGTTGGGGTCGCTCATGGCTCCTCGGGCTTGGGGGTGTAGACGCCGGACTTCACTCGGCTGAAGGAGAGCCAGCTCCTGACGGAGCGCACGTCGCTCGGGGCGCTCGCCTCTCTCAGCGCATCTTCGAACCAGGTGACGGCTGCTTTCTCATGGCCGTTCTTCGCGTACATCTTGCCAACCTCGAAGGCAGGCCACCAGCGTGTTGATCGTGGCCAGGTCCATCTGTCGAGTTGAGCCGCCGCGACGGTGAACGCTTCGAGCGCCTCTTGAGGGCGGTCGAGCTTCAGTAACAGATGGCCATAACGCCAGCTGCTCATCGGGTTGGCGCCCTGCTCTAGGGCACGGAGGTAGAGCAGGATGGCGTCATCATGCTCTCCCTTGGCCTCGGCGAGGGTGGCCATGTTGTGCAAGACGGCGGGATCGCTCGGCCCCAAGTTTGCGGCTTCAGAGAGGAGCGCGCTGCTCTCATCCAGCTTCCCTCGATGTTTGAGGATCGCAGCCAGTTGATTGAGGCGTCGCCGTCTCGCGTGGCGATCGCTCCCCGTCAGCTCTAGGGCACGTCGCGCAGATCGCTCGGCGCCCTCCAGTTCACTGAGCTCATCGAGGACATCGGCGAGCCGCTCCCAGGTGCCGGCTTTGGCGTTGAGCCCGAGATCAGCGGCGCGTCGGAGCGAGGTCTGCGCGCGCCCCCACTGCTCGGCGAGCATGGCGGCTTCACCGAGCACACGCCACGCGACGCCATGGGTCGGCATGTGCTCGACGGCCAACCTCGCGGCGTCGAGCGCCGCGCCGGGGCGCTGTAGCGCGATCGCGAGGCGCGCCGACAGCAGATGAGCGGCCCCTTCAGCCTCGGGGATGGCCTCCAAGTCAGCCAGCCGCTCTCGTACGATGGCCTCCGTGTGCTGTCGCGCCTTTGCCTCGTCCTGGATCAGCATCGTGCGCAGCGCGCCGAGGGCGGGCGCCATCTTCCCGGGACGAAGCTCCATCGCCCGAAGGTAATGCGCTTGTGCCCGCTGAAAGTCACCGCTGTACAGGGCGGAGGCCCCCTCGATCATCTCACCCTGGTAACGCGGCAGACGTGCTTTGCTCTCCGTCTTAGCGGGATCGGCCTTTCCGTCACCATTATGAGCCGCAGTAGGGGAGGGCGCCCGCGGCGCAACAGCACGGTTGGGAGAGGCTTCATCGACGTCGACCTCTGCGCGCGTTTTACCTGCCTCGGTACTTGGCGGGGCGACGCAGTGAGGCGAACAGAGCAGCGTGATGAGCATCACGGTGCACGCGCCAAGTGTGGCGGGGAGGTGTTTGAACCGGGGCGGCCTCATGGCGAAAGAGTAGCAGTGCTAGGGGACCTGAGCTATCCTTCATAGGTCCGTCTTCTCCTCAATCCGGGAAACCAGCTGATGTCGGAGCCCAAAGAAGGTCCCACCGCCGAGCAGGTCGTCGCAGAAATAAGCGGCGCCTTGAATGACGCGCTCTCGAATCAGAAGCGGTGCCTCGCTGTCATTCGTTGTACGGGTGCGCGCGAGGTGGATCACGCTCGAGAGAGCCTGATCCGCTCGGAGGCGCCGTTTGCATGGAAGTCACTTCCTGCGGCGCAGCTTGAGCCACCGGATCTGCTCGGGTACGTCCTGCACTACGCGACCGCCGAGGGGCCCGCGTTCCTCGTCTACGGGTTGCCGAAGGGGCGCGACGGTCGGGTCCTCAAGCGCTTCATTGAGCTCCTCCTGGTGGCTGAGAAGCGCTATGAGCCGGCGCCGTTTTTGATGGTCATGATCCTGACCCTTGATGAGATCAAGGACGTGAGTCGACACGCGCCAAGCTTCTGGAGCACACGGGACAAGTTCGTGGGTTGGCCGGTCTCGAGCGCAGAGAGCTCCTTCGTCCCGGCGGTTATCGGCAGCCGGACCCCTGCCCGCCAGCGGGCGGCAGTGGCGCGACGTGGTGGTGGCGTCAACGTCGCCGGCGGCGGTGTGTCCGGGGTCGGCGGGAAGATCTCCGCGGCTCAAGCACTGCGTGCCGGGGGCCACGGCGACCCCGTCGTCGACGGGGATGACCCCCTAAGTGATGAGGCGATGAGCGCCCCCTGGGCGGGCGCACCGTTTCGAGAAGGCGACGAGATCCCACGGTACATTTTGGACGCAGATCCCCCGGCGGGGCGCCGGTGGGGGCGTGACTTGGCGGGTACCGACGACGAGGGTGGAGCCCTCATCGACAAGTGCCGTGCGCTGCTCGATCAGCATCAGACAGAGTACGCCCGTCAGGGTCTCGCCAAAGCGGCGAAGCGCTTCCGGACTGCCTCGAACGGGCCGGCGACCGCGGAGTGCTTTGTTCTCCTCGGGCGCGCCTCGGAGCTCCGCTTTGACCACACGGTGGCGCTCGAATGGTACGAGCAGGCCATTAACGTGTATGAGCAGCTCGGGGACGACGCAGGTGTATCGGACTGCTGCAACCTCATCGGGTACCTGCGCTTCATGCATGGCGACCTAGACGGGGCCTTCTCGTTCTTCGATCGCGCGCTCCGCAGAGATGAGGAGGCCGGCGATCAGCTGCGCACTGCCTCGGGCTATCGACGCATCGGGATCATCCTCGAGCAGCGCCAAGAGTATAATCAGGCGAACGGGCTCTATGAGCGCGCGGCAGACATTGAGCGGGAGAACGGTGACCAGTTCGCGTTATCACGCAGCCTGCATCATCAGTCGCGTGTCCATGCGCTCAAGGGGCGCTATAACGACGCCCTGAGCGTGCTGCGCCAGAGCTTGGTCTTGAAGGAGGAGCTCGGCGATGACGGTGGGCTCGCGAGCGCCTATCACGAGATGGGGAACCTCGAGTTCCGACAGAACAACATGGAGGAGGCGCTCGAAGCCTATGAGAAGGCGTTCGAGCTCGAAGAGCAGCTCCTAGATACGCCAGGGATCGCTGTGACGCAGGCGCAGATCGGCTTGGTCCGTAAGGAGATGTTCCACTTCGCAGACGCCGTCCGCTCCTTTGGTATCGCGCGGGATCTCTTTCATCGACTGCAGTCTCCCTACGTCCAGACGCTGGAGACGGCGCTTCAGGGCGCCCGTGAGATGGTCGACGCCGATGTCTATCGAGAGATGCTCGTAGAGGCTGAAGAGTACGTGGCCGCGCTCCTCGTCGCCGAATAGGCCTCGGGCCCCCGAAGCCTCTCTAGGGGCAGCCTGGGAGGCTCAGCGGTAAGTTCAGGCAGTCAGAGCCACCTGGGATGTCGAAGCACTTATCAAAGGTGCAGTCGTCTCCGTCGTCGCAGTCCGAGTCTGTCCCGCAGCAGTCGGCGATCTGCGGGTTCGTGCAGATGTTGTTCACGCAGAGGTCGGTGGTGCAGACCTTGGCATCATCACAATCTGAGTTCGCAGAGCAGCAGACTCCCGGTGCGAGCTCGATGTTGATGCACTGATTGTTGCTGCAGACATCAAAGGTGCACTCGTCTCCGTCGTGACACTGGGTGCTGTCGAGGCAGCAGTTGGGGTCGGGGGTGATGAACCCGCAGATGTTCCCAGTGCACGCGGGGACCGTGCACACGTTGCCGATGTCATCCGGGCAGTCGGCTCCCGAACTACAGCAGTTCGGGTCCACAAGCTGCTCACATTGATTCGCGACGTTGCACGCTGCTGTGGTGCATGGGTCGCCGTCGTCGTTGCAGTCCGAGACATCGTTGCAGCACCCCGAGACGGCCGTTTGGACACAGGCCCCCAGGGTGCATGTGGCGGCCGTGCAAATGTCGCCGTCTTCGGGGCACTGCCCCGCGTCTGAACAGCACCCGGCGATCGGGTCGTGTTGGCAGTTCAGGGCATCGCAGCTGGCGGCCGTGCATGGGTCGCCATCGTCGCCGCAGTCTCCGGCGTCCGTGCAGCAGTTAGGGATGGGGCTTGTCTCACATTGGCCCGCTACGCAGGGCGAGTCCGTGCACGGGTTCCCGTCATCACAATCGGCATCGATGGTGCAGCAGCTTCCGTTTGCGAGGTGTTCGCACTGGCTGAGGCCATTGCAGAGCGCGTCCGTGCATGGGTCACCGTCGTCAGCGCAGTCTGATGCTTGAGTACAGCAGTTGGTGATCTCGGGGTGATCGCAGAAGCCCGCCGGCGTGCAGGTCGTCTCCGTGCAAAAGAGGCCATCATCCAGGCAGTCCTCGACGTCTGTGCAGCACCCCGGGATCACCTCATCGAAGCAGTTGTTGTTGGGGAGACACGTCGTGTTGATGCACGGCTCCGGGCTCGGAGTGCAGTCCACGGCGAACTCGCAGCAGTTCGGGATCGCCGGTGCACCGCACTGGTTAGCGTCGCAGGTGACGTCCGTGCATGGGTCTCCGTCGTCGACGCAGTCGCTCACACCCTCGCAGCAGAGGGCGATGTCTGCGTGGCCACAGGTGTTGTCTGGTCGACAGAAGGTCTCGGTACAGATGTCACCGTCATCACTGCAGTCGTTGGCGTCATTGCAGCACCCAGCGACCGCTACGGTGCCGCACACGAGACCATCACAGACCGACTCGGTGCATGGATCACCGTCGTCGGGGCAGTTGACCGGGTCGAAGCAGCAGTTGGGCTGGAGGTTCGAGATGCAAGCATTGTCCACGCAGAAGACCGACACGCAGGGGTCACCGCTCGGGTCACAGTCGGTGTGTGCCTCGCAACAATCGGGGATGAGCTCTTCGATGCAGTTCCCCCCCTCGCAGCTGCTTGTCGTGCACGGATCACCGTCATCCGGACAGTCGGTCACAGAGACGCAGCAGCCCGCGACAGGGCTGTGGGTGCAGACGTTGTCGTCGCAGGTGTCGAGGGTGCAGGGCTGGCTGTCGTTGCATTCTGTACTGCTCGTGCAGCACAGAGGATCGGCGACCGGCGCGGCTTGGCATTGCTGGTTGGCGTCGCAGGTCGTCACGACACACGGTTCATTCGCTGTGGGGCAGTCGGAGGCTTGATTACAGCAGCCGGTGAGCGGCTGGTTAATGCACTGATTGTCGACACACAGGGTCCCTGTGCAGAGGTCCCCGTCGTCGGCACAGTCACTCGCTTCAACGCAGCAACCCGGTTCGGTCACGACCTCACAGATGTTGTCGGTGCACGGTGAGGTGGTGCAGGGGTTGCCGTCGTCGGCGCAGGCCGTCTGCTCAGAGCAGCACCCAGGCACCGAGGCCATGGTGCACCCGTTGTTCAGGCAGAGCGGTGTGGTGCAAGGGTCGTCGTCGTCCGGGCACTCCGCGGCGGAGACACAGCAGTCCGCCTCGGGGAAGTGCAAGCAGAGTTGCCCGACACACTGGGCGAAGGTGCACGGGTCGCCGTCGTCGACACAGTCTGAGGCGACTCCGCAGCATGCGCCGCTGGGCAGGGTGTCACAGCTGTTATCGACGCAGGTCGCCTCAAGGCAAAGGTCGTCACTCGGGGGGCAGTCGGATGCGGTGTTGCAGCACCCCGGTGTGGTGACCAAGGTGCACGCGCCGTCAGCCAAGTTGCAGACGGGGGTAGTGCACGGGTCAAGGTCGTCGCCGCAGTCTGCTGGGCTGCTGCAGCACCCCGGGGTTTGGTTGACGACGCAGACCCCCGCCTCGCAAGCGGCGGTGGAGCAGGTGGCCTCGGAGGCCGGGCAGTCACTGTCGCCAGTGCAGCAGTTCACCGTGGAGCTGAAGACACAAAGCCCTGCCTGGCACTCTCCCGTCACGCAGCTGGCCGACGTCTCGCAGTCACTGTCGCCGTCACAGCAGGCCCCGTTTGGCGTGTGGACACAGCTCCCGTCACAGGTGTCATCAGTGCATGGGTCGTTGTCATCGCATTCGATCGCGCTCTGGCAGCAGCCCACAACGTTCGCTGGAATGCAGGCGAAGGCTTCGCAGGTGTGGACAGTGCAGGGATCGTCACTGGGGCAATCGGCGGCGCTGTCGCAGCACGTGTTGCTGAACGGGACATGGGTGCAGACGTTGTCGATGCAGGTGTCGATGGTGCACGCCCGGTCGTCATCGCACCCCTGGGACGTCAGGCAGCAGCTGTCGAACCCTGGGACCTCGAGGCTTTGGCAGAGGCCCTCTTCGCAGCTCGTGCTGTAGCACACGTGATCGGCCAAGGGGCAGTCCACGACTGTGTCGCAGGGCGTCAGCTCTGCTGCCCCGTCGTCGGCGTCATCGTCATCGGTATCGCCCCCGTCGAGGGTATCAGCCGTGTCAGCGTTGCCGGCGCCGGTGTCGCCGTCGGGCACGTCTGAGGGTTCGCTCGTGTCCAGACCGTCGGCGTCATCTTGAGCGTCGCTTAGGACGATATCGCTAGCGGCGTCGATGTCGGCGTCTGAACTCGTTTCAGTGTCACTCGGGGCGCCTCCATCAACCGCTGTGTCTGTCAGGCCGATGTCTCCCAAGCTAGCGTCATCGATGGTGTCGGAGAGCTCAGAGGCGTCCCCCTCGACGTCTGTGGTCTCCTCTGCGTCTGACGGACCGATGCGTCCAACGATGTTGGAGTCGACACAGCCGACCACGAGGAGCGAGCAGGCGAGCGAGAGTGAGACCCAAAGACGGGGGCATGGCGCGAGGCGTGTCACGCGCGGATTATAGGGAGCGCTTGCCTTCGCGCGCGAGTTTATCGGCCGGTTCTGATCGACATCAGCTCGGTGAGACGGCTGCGGTCCGCGCGAGGCGCGATGCGAGCTGAGCATAGGCTCGGATCCCGTCCGAGAGATCCGTAAACGAGAGCCGCTCGGCTGCCGCGTGGGCGCAGCGCATATCGCCGGGCCCCATGAGGAGCATCTCGGCGCCGAGCGGAGCGAGGGTGTGCGCGTCTGTGTTGAAGGGGACAGTGGGGCCGCCAGGCTGCCCCGCGCAGCTAAAGCCGACGGGCTCAGCACGCCCAATCTCGACCGCGGTCACTCCCTCTGGAAGGCGGGAGTGGACCTCGTTCAGGATCGCGTCGACCGGTGCAGCGCAGCGGATCAAGATGAGGGCGCTAGCGTCTCGTGCGATCACATTGGCGGCCATACCGCCCGAGATCTGTCCGACGTTGAGGGTCGTCTCCCCCAGCTCATCATCCGAGGGCAAGGGCGCCGCTCGTAGGGCTTGGAGCCCCTCCAGCATCCTGTGGATCGCAGAGGCCCCGAGCTCCGGATAGGCGCTGTGCCCCGCGGTCCCGCTCGCAGACAAGGTGAGCTTTAGCAGGCCCTTTTGTGCGCGGGCGGGGACCAATCCACAGGGCTCACCGAGCACGATATGGGTGGGGCGCAGGCGGGACTTCGCGGCGGCTTTGGCGCCGGCATGATCGGTCTCCTCCCCCACGACGAGCAAGCAAGCGATCCCGGAGTCTTGGTCGATGGCCTTGAGCGCCGCGAGCGCGTAGACCATAGCGATTGCCACTCCTTTGGCGTCGGCTGAGCCACGGCCGTGGACGTGCGTCGCGTCTCGGCGCGCTGGGATAAAGGGCGGCACGGTGTCGAGGTGCGTGCAGAGGATCACCCGAGGGGACGGATCTCCGACGAGCAGGTTCTCACGCCCCTCTGCGACGGGCATTCGCTCGCTCTGAAGGCCGAGTTCCGCTGCGATACGTTCTGCCTCTGCGACCGCTGGCGCTTCTTCGCCTGAGAGGCTCTGCGCGTCGACGAGCCGGATCAGGTGACTAACGGCGCGTTCGAGTTGGGTGGCGTTCGGTTGCTCGATAGACTGGGAAGAAGCTGTCATAGGGGTGTGTTTCCTTCACGTCGGCGGGTATCTTCTCCCCGCCGACGACTTCGGTCCAGGCTAACCGCTCACTTTCCATGCGTGTCCGGCCCAGGAGCCCCCTAATGACCTCATCGATCCTGCCTGCTCACCCTGTTGTCGCCATCACCGGCTGTCGCCGCGGGCTCGGGCGCGCTCTTGTGGACGCCTTCGCTGCCTCGGGCTCGACCGTGATAGCGCACGCCCGAACGGAGGCCCAGGCCCGGGAGATCGCCACGGAGGCTGGTGAGCGGGTATTGGCCGCCTGGGGTGACGTCCGTGATGGTGAATTGGCGACGCGAATCACGGAGGCCGCAGCACCTCACGGTGGGGTCGACCTCCTCATCCTCAACGCTGGGGTGATCAACACGATGGGCCCGCTCTTAGAGGCTGACATTGCAGAGTTTGGCGACGTCATGGCGATCAACGTGACCGCTCAGCTTGGCCTGCTCCAATCGACAGTGCCGGGGATGATTGAGCGCGGGCGCGGCGCGGTGATGTGGCTGACCAGTGGATTGGGGCGCTTCGGGTTGCCTGGTTACGGGGCTTATTGTGCGTCCAAGCACGCGGTCGAGGGGATGATGAAGGTCCTGGCCGAGGAGCACGGATCAGACGGTGTCGTGAGCGTCGCAGTCGCCCCCGGGATGGTGCAGACGGACATGCTGAAGACCGCACTAGGGACTGACGATGTCTCTGAACATCAGACGCCCCTGAGGACGGCGAAGGGGTTCATTGCCCTCACCCAGGCCCTCTCCCAAGCCCACAATGGACAGTCTCTCGACATCGCGGGTTGGCTTGAAGGGTGAGCTGTCGATGGACCATCGCGCTCGCGCTCTGCGCGACGATTTGGATCGACTGCGCGACGCCTGTGGTGGCATTCGACCCGAACGCCTTGAGCGACACGGTGGTCCCCGACGCGGGGGAGACGGACGTGTCTGCGCGACAGCCGTTTGTGCCGGAGTGTGATCCGGCTGCAGAGGAGACAGGCTGCGCCGAGGGGCTCTTTTGTGAGACGACGGCGCGGATGTGTGTGGCGTGCGTGACCGACATTGTGCGCTGCGACGCCGAGGGGCAGCGCGAGCGCTGTGAGCGGCCCGTCAGCGAGGGCGCGGGTGATCTAAGCGGCGGCTTCTTTGAGGCGATGCCCTGTGCCCCATTGCACGTATGCGTGCCCGATGATGCCACCAGCGCGACCTGCGAGTATGCGCTGTGTACCCCCGGATTGACGCGCTGCGTGTCACCGACCGTCGCCGAGGAGTGCAACGGTTATGGGACCGCGTTTGACGCGGAGCTGTGCGGACCAGGGTGGGCGTGCGCCGGAGGGACCTGCGAGCCGATTCGCCACAATGTCTTGCTGATCTTCGACACCTCGACGTCGATGTTCGAGTTCAGTGAGGGGAGCGGATACCCCGAGGACAGCGCGTATGTGTACCCGAGCTGTGAGTCCGATGCGTTGCCGATGACGCGCTTCGATCTCGCGAAGACGATCTTCGCCGAGAACATCGTGGAGGCTGTCGGTGAGTTCTCGCACTTTGCGCTGCAGCGCTTCCCGCAGCGGCCTCATGCGGGGCGCGTCCCCACCTGTGTGACGGGCTACTACATCTCCGCGGACACCGACATGATGAGCGGCGACGACGGGACCATCGACACCGAGCTGGTCTCATGGTTCTCCGAGCATCGTGACGAGGTGCTCGTTGCCCCATTTGCGACGAGCCTGAGCCTCGATAACACCGAGCAGCTGCTGCGTTGGCTGGACTTCGAGGAGCGCCTTCAGGCGACAACCCAGACCTGTGAACGGCACGAAGATTGTGCGTTCAGCGGCTGCCGGATGGATCCGGAGAGTCAGACAAACCGCTGCTTTCTACACGAGGAGCCCGAGCTGCGGATGGGGGGCAACACTCCGCTCGGAAAGAGCCTCTTCTACGCGGGGGAGTACTTTCGGCGCTCCGTGCTGATCGACGGGAAGCCTTGTGTGAATGACGCCGATTGCCCGTCGGCGGGCTACGTCTGTGAAAGTGGAGCGTGTCGCGATCCTTACGCGGGGTGTCGGGAGAGCCAGATCGTGCTCTTCACTGACGGGGAGGAGAACCTCTTCCAGGGCAAAGACGAATTCTTTGGTCCTCAGGCTCAGGCGAAGCGCCTCGCCTTTGGGTTGCACTGTGAAGAAGACAGCGACTGTCGTGGCGGCGCGACCTGTGTCGTCTCTTTCGACGTGGGGTATTGCGTCCCGCCGGGGGACAGCATCAGCGGCGCGCCGTTCTTGCCAGGGAGCGGCTTCGACGCGTTATCACGACCCGATGGGAGCCCGATCAGCATCAGGACGACGGTCGTGAACTTGAGGCCCAATCAATCGAGCACGGCCAACCCCAACGCGACGATAGCGCGCTGGGGGGGCGGAGAGCTGGTCGAGGTCTTCAGTGACAACCCAGAGAGCATGAAAGAGCAGCTCTACGAGGTGATGACTCCGGCGTTTAAGTGCGAACCTGATGAGCTCGTCGACGCTGCAGATTGAGCGCTGCTACTCGGTGTCCTGGACGAAGTGATCCATGCGACGGTTCGTCGTCCACCGCTCAAAGATGGCCATCTCGGCGGGGTCGGCTTGGTGCACCTTCGTCATGAGGTGGTCGAAGATGTTCTTGTGCTTGCGACACCACACAGAGTCCACCATGCGCCCAAAGATCGTGCCCTGAGTCTTGTAGTTGTACTCAGGCTGCTGGCCGCAATACATCTTATAAGTGCATGACACGCAGCCAGGCTGGCTGTCATTGGTGCTGGCGAGCACGAGCGCGCGCACGGTGTCCTCACGCATCATCTCGTCATAGCTGGTCGTCCCCACGTTGCCGACGTGGAAGATGTCGTCACCCATGGCGGCGACCATCCGCCCTTCATCGCTGGAGAAGATGCGACCATCGGGGTGGTAGCCGACCTGCCCGATGACGGCCCCACCCGGGGTGCGGAGGTCGAGGTAGTTGGGCTCCTCGTCGTTGAGGATCTTCGCGAGCATGATCGCGGCGTGGCGCTCCATGACCTCGACGCCCTGCTTATTCAGCTCAAGGATGTACTCCAGCGCGTCGATGTAGAACTGGATGTAGTCGTCCATCGAGTAGCCGAGCTTGCGTGCTGTCGCCGCGGCGAAGCCAAATGGATCAAGCTTCCTCAGGAAGATCGCACGGCAGCCGAGGCTAATATAGGTGTCGACGATCTCCTTCCATCGGTGCAGGGAGTCCCGCGTGATCGTCGGGAGGCACTCGACCCGGTAGAGGCTTGGGTCGAGGCCCATGTCGATGTATCGCTGGTTGATCTTGCCGATCCACTTCACGGTGTTCTGGTACGAATTGCCGTCCTTGTAGATGCGGATCTTGTTGTGGAGGTCTTCGGGTCCATCCAGGCTGCCGCATATCTGCACGCGGTTCGCGACCAAGAAGTCGAGCTTCTCGTCGTCGAGGAGGCTGAAATTCGTCACCAGCGCGAAGCTGAGCTCCTTCTTCACCTCTTGGTTCCGCTCTTGGGCGTAGTTGACGACGTGCTTGAGCGTCTCCCAGTTGGCGGTCGGTTCGCCTCCCTGGAATTCGATCGTCAGCCACGGGCTTGAGGTCTGAAGCGCGAAGTCGACGGCCTTGGTGGCTACCTCGATCGTCATGTCAGTGTCGGTGCGTTGCATCCCGACCACGGAGGAGTGGCAGTACTGGCACCCGTGGTTGCAGCGCTCGGTGAGCACGAATGCGTGGAGCGTGGGGCCGTACGCGAGGAAGCCCTTCTTGCGCTGATAGCGCTCGACAAGCTGGGGGATGTTGAGTTCGCTCGCGATGAAGCTGCGTTCTTTCAGCGTCGTGTAGAGCGGCTCTTCGGGGGTCAGGTCACCTTCGATAAACCGACGGAAGTCCGTGGGCTCCAGGAAACAATGGTCACCCAGGTCGTTGGTGATCAGCACGGCACCGTCAACGATGCGGTGGTTAAAAGGCGCGGCGAATCCTGGCTCGACTTTGTCGAGTCGGATCAGGCTGGCGAGATCCAGATCGGCTGTCATCACTCCCCCATTCAGGTGGTCAGTCTATACGCCGCGCCCTGTGTGGGGGCAAGTGAGAGAGTCATGACAGCAACGTCGTTGACGCGCTGGCGGACGGCGCTATCCTCGCGACGCGTCGCGAATGTCGCCCTCTCGTCTATCAGTGGACTTAGGGCGCGCGCAGGTGTCGTGACCGATCCCCGGGGGTCCAGATGTTCGAGCCCGTTCCACAGAAGATCGACTTTCCAGCAGGTGAGCAAGAGGTCCTCGCGTTTTGGCGTGAATCGGGCATCTTCAAAAAATCTCTGACACTGCGCGAGGGTGCCCCCCGCTTCGTGTTCTACGAGGGGCCGCCCACCGCGAACGGGACACCTCACAACGGCCATGTGCTAACCCGCGTGATCAAGGACCTCTTCCCACGCTACAAGACGATGCGCGGCTACCTCGTCGATCGAAAAGCGGGCTGGGACACCCATGGGCTCCCCGTCGAGGTTGAGGTTGAGAAAGAGCTCGGCATTCACGGCAAAGGCGAGATCCAGGCGTACGGCGTGGAGGCCTTCACGAAGAAGTGCATCGAGTCCGTCTTTCGCTACACCGATGTGTGGCGTGATTTGACCGAGCGCATCGGGTTCTGGGTCGATCTCGACTCGGCCTACGTCACCTTTCACAAGCCTTATGTGGAGTCGGTCTGGTGGGCGCTGTCGACCCTCTTCGAGAAGGGGCTGCTCTACCAAGGGCACAAGGTCGTGTGGTGGTGGCCTCAGGGCGGCACGGCGCTGTCTTCTGGTGAGGTAGGGCAGGGCTACAAGACTGTCGATGACCCCTCGGTCACGGTGCGGTTCCGGTTGCGGGATGAGCCCGAGGCTTCGTTCTTGGGGTGGACGACCACGCCGTGGACATTGCCGTCCAACTGCGCGTTGGCGGTGAACCCGAAGCTCTCCTACGTGCGCGTCCGCACCGCCGACGAAGTGTTGATCGTCGCCGAGGCCCTCGTGGAGAAGCTCTTGGGCGAGGTGGAGCACACGATCGAGGCGACGATGAAGGGCACGGAGCTCGTAGGGACCGCCTATGTGCCGGTGTTTGACTACGCGACCCCCGAGGGTGGTCGCTATCATGAGGTCATCGCCGGTGACTTCGTGACCGCCGACTCCGGGACGGGCGTCGTTCACATGGCCCCAGCCTTTGGTGAAGACGACTTCAAGGCGGCGAAGGACGCGGGCATAGGGATGCTTCAGCTCATCGAGCCCGACGGCACGTTCAGCGCGGAGGCGACCGACTTCGCAGGGCGCTTTTGCAAAGAGGCCGATCGCGACATCATCCGCAACCTGAACGGCCGAGGGCTGCTCTTCAAGGAAGAGGTCTACCGCCATGACTACCCGTTCTGTTGGCGCGCCGATGACGATCCGTTGATCCAGTACGCCCGACCGGCTTGGTTCATCCGCACGACGGACGTGATCCACCGCACCATCGCGAACAACCAAGAGATCAATTGGATCCCCAGCCACATCAAAGACGGTCGCTTTGGCGACTTCCTGGCGAACAACGTGGACTGGGCGCTCAGCCGTGAGCGGTTCTGGGGCACGCCGCTCAACATTTGGACGTGCGGTGCGTGTGAGCATCGCGTCGCGCCAAAGAACGCGGACGAGATCCTCGCGAGGAACCCCAACGCCTTCGACGCCTTCGCCGAGGCCAAGGCCGAGGATCCGAGCCTGAGTGAGCACCTCATGGTGCACAAGCCGTGGATCGACGATGTGACGATGCCTTGCAGCGAGTGCGGCGGGACCATGCACCGGGTGCCGGAGGTCATTGACTGCTGGTTCGACTCGGGCTGTATGCCGTTTGCGCAGTGGGGTTATCCGCACCAAGGCGAGTCGGAGTTCCAGAACGCCTTCCCTGCAGACTTTATCAGTGAGGCGATCGATCAGACCCGCGGCTGGTTCTACAGCCTCTTGATGATCAGCAGCCTCTTGCATGAGGAAGAGGTCGCCCCCCATCCCTACAAGACCTGCATCGTGCTTGGTCATGTCTGTGACAAGAAGGGGCGCAAAGAGAGCAAGTCCAAGGGCAACTACACTGCCCCTGACGCCATCTTGGACAACGACGGTGCAGACGCCATGCGGTGGTATTTTTACTCCGCCAATCCGCCGTGGAACAACACGCGCTACAGCCCGGAAGCCGTGCGTCAATCGCAGCAGGACTTCCTCGTAAAGCTTCGCAACGTTTACGCTTTCTTTGTCATCTACGCCAACATCGATGACTTCAACCCGACCACGTCACCGCGGCGCGATCCATCCGAGCGGGGCTTGCTCGATCGGTGGATTACGAGCGAACTGCACCTGACGATGCGTGACGTCACAGCGTGGATGGACGACTATCGTTTGTACGACGCAGCGCAGCGCCTCGTGCGGTTCGCGGACGCGCTCTCCAACTGGTATGTGCGCCGCAGCCGTGATCGTTTCTGGGCCTCTGCGGAGGGGCCCGAGGCCCAAGACAAGTGGGACGCCTATCACACCCTCTACGAGGTCATGACGACGGTCGCGAAGGTCGCGGCGCCTTTCGTACCGTTCCTGACTGAGCAGTTGCACCGGAACCTCGTGTTGAGCGTCGATCCGAGCGCCCCTGAGAGCGTTCATTTGTGTGACTGGCCGGCGCATACGGAGGCGCTCATCGATGAGCGCCTATCGGAGGAGATGGCAGCTGTCCGTGACTTGGTCAGCTTGGGTCTCCAGACACGCGCCACGCACAAGATGAAGGTGCGCCAGCCCTTGGCCGAGGCCGAGCTCATCCTCGGTCAGCCAGCGCTGACGGACCGACTGCGCCCGTATGCGGCGTTGATCGCCGAGGAGCTGAACGTAAAGGAGGTGACCTTCACGCAGGACGCCGCTGGTCGCGTCGCCTTCCATTTGAAACCGAACTACCGCGCGCTAGGGCCGATCTTCGGCAAGCGTATGCCCCTGGTGCGTGCTGCCCTCGATGCGACGGACGGAGATGCACTGCGGCAAGCGCTCTCTGCCGATGGGCAGGTTCAGATCACGCTGTCCGATGGTGAAGCGGTCACATTGACCGATGCGCACTTGCAGGTTCAGGTTCAGGCTCAGGACGGTTACGCCGCTGCCGGCGGCTCCGTCGGGGTTGTCGTGCTCAACACCGCCCTGAGTGCACCGCTAATCACGGAGGGCCTGGCTCGTGAGATCATCAGCCGTATTCAGGGCGTTCGTAAGGACGAGGCCTTTGAGTACACCGCGCGAATTCGCGTCGCTATGACCGGAGATGATGCCTTGAAAGAGGCACTGTCTGTGCATGGTGAGACCATCGCATCGGAGACCTTGGCGACTCAGCTTGAGCTCGTCGAGGCCTTGCCGGAGGGTGGGGCTCAGGTCGCTGTGGAGGTGGATGGGCACCCCCTCGGGCTCTCGATTTCGGTCGAGGCATGATCTCTTTCGGTGCTCAAATCACTGCATCACAGTCAGCCTCCGATGTGATGCTGAACGCCGTATTTGTCGGTATTAGCGCCGCCCTCAGTGGGCTGAAGGAAGCGAAGCAGGGAAACGCAGTTGATCACCCTATGGGCGGTTGCTAGGATGCGCGCCGGTTCGAACCCCGCCAAGACGCGAGGCCTCATGCTCAAGCCAATCTTCCGCCCCCGTGTTCGTCGCTTCGTGGCATCCGCCATGGCAGTGCTCTTCGCGCTCGCCGCGACGGGTTGCTACAACACCTATACGTTCGAGCGCGAAGAGTTCGCGAAGCTCCAAGTGCCCAGCACGACGGAGACGATCATCCAGTCCGTGGGTGGACAGGCGGTGGGTGTGGATCCCCAGACCTCTGTTTACGTCCGATCGGTCGGTGGTCGCCGCTACCAGGTCACGCCTTACAACTTCAAGTTGACCGAGAGCCAGCTGGTCGCCTCAGATCGCGACACGCTGCTGATGGTTAACGAGCTTCAGAGCTACGAAGTCGATCACCTCTCGACATGGAAGACGGTGCTCTTGCTGGCCGGTGCAGCCGGTGCAGTGGCAGGCATCATCGTCGGCGTCGTCATCTCGGCAGGCAGCTCCACCGAACTGTAGCCACAGCGCTCTCCTCTCGGGCTGAGGCTTCGCTCACCGCGTAAGCAACCCGGTGACTTGCGCCTACCTCGCGAGCGGCTGAGAGCCCCGGCGACGTGACCCGTTCACGTCTGGGTCAGCCCACGCGGTCGCGAGGGTTACACGTCTTGAGCGGCCTCACGGCGGAGCTTCCACACGTCCGGTATAGCGGCGACGTCATCATCGGTGATGATGTGGCGACGTTCGGGGGCGCGTACCGGCACGAGTTGCGCCTCCGGCGGGAGTTGGTCGACTGGTAATGCGTTACGCGCCGTGACCTGCGGGTACATCGCCTCGAGGCGTTCACTCGGGGGCGTCGGCACGATACCCTCAGTGCCGTGGATTACGAAGTAGCTCTCCCAGAAGCCGTAGCATGCGCGCTGAAAGAAGCAGCCTTCACAGGCAGGGACTTGGACCTTCTTCTGCTGAATCACGTGAAAGGCGTCCAGCTCCTCTCCGAAGACGTCGCTCGGCGCGACGATGTCCGAGAGGTCCATTTGGTCTTCATGGCCAACTGCGAAGCACATGGGGAAGCCCTCAAGGCTATCCATCCGGATGTGTACGCCCAAGCGCTTGGCTTCACCGAGCATACGAGGCAAGACCTCGCGGACCAGCTGGAGCGGAGGCCAGAGGTGCATGTTCTTCTTTGCGCGCGCCTCGGGATGCATGGAGAGCAGGTGGACCTCGTTCAGGTCCGGGAATTCCCTCGCGAGGAACTGCACGTACCCTTCCAAATCTTCGACGTTATGGCTCAGCACGACGTGGCTGACGTCGACTATTACGCCAGCCTCTAGGAAGTGTTTGACGCCCTGGACGACGGTGTCGAAGAGGCCCTTGGTGACCGTGATGCGATCGAAGATCTTCGGCTTGTGGCTGTGCATGCTCACGAGCGCATGAGTCAGCCCCGCCTTAGCGAGCTTCCGGACGTTCTCGCGGGTGAGCAGCGAGCCGTTGGTTTGAAGCTCAACGGCCTCGTAGCCGGCGCGCCGCGCCTTTCGGATCAGCTTCAATATCTCGGGGTGCATCGTGGGCTCGCCGCCGCTGATGGTCAGGCGCGAGTTGCCCTTGGCGCGCATGGCGTCGAGGTAGCCGTCCCACTGTGTGCCGCTCAGCTCATCCTGAAGTGGGACAGGCGCCCCCTCCTCCTCTTCATGCCAAGCTGCGAAGCAGAACGGACATCGGAAGTTGCAGGCGAGCAGAATTCTGGCGGTGTGTGAAGCCATATGACCGGAGTCTAACGCTCGCGGGGTGCCAACGCCATCGTTCGCGCACCTTGCAGCATCCTGTCCTCAAATTCGGTGTCCATCGGCGGCCGATCTTCTCGGCCTTCGCTGTACCACTGGTAGGCGGCTTTGAGCGCATCACGCCACGGTGTCTGGTCGATCGGCAGCGCTCGCCTCGCGCGCTCCGTGGAGAGGTGGAACTCTCCAAGGACACCCGAGATATCAAGGCTCTCGCCGAAGTAATAGGGTGCATCGAACGGGGACGCCCCTGCGTCAAAGAGCGCCGCGCGAGGTACTGGCGCGACGGTCGCATCAACCCCGGCGATCTCCGCCAGTTCGGCGATGAGCTCACGCTGGGTGATCGCCGCTTCCCACCCCACATTATAGGCCTGACCGGCAGCAGGGCCATGGGTCGCAGCGCAGCGGAGCGCGGCGGCGACATCGTGCACGTAGGCGAACTGGAGCCGCGTCTCCCCCTCGTCGGGGAGCACGATGGGGCGATTGGCGAGGAGGCGATCCCAGAAGAAGCCGAGGCGCTCACCCGGGCTGTATGGGCCAATGACGAATGACGGCCGAATGATGGTGGCCTCGAAGTGACCCGCGGCGTGGTGCTGCAGGAGCGCCTGCTCCGTCGTGATCTTGTGGACGCTGTAGGTGTCGCCTCGGGTCGCGTACGGCGATGACTCAATGATCGGTGAGGCGACCTCGGCGCCGACCTCGTAGACCGCCGCTGAGCTCGTGAAGACGACGCGCTGTGGAGGAGCCTTGAGGGCCTCAAGCATCGCCTCCACGTCCTCGGGTCGCGTCCCGGTCGGGTGCACGTATGCGTGCTCAAAGACGATGTCGAACTGTCGGCCTCGGAGCGCGCGCCGGAGGGCGCGATAGTCTTGTCGGTCCGCCAGGAGGTGTTGGACTGACTCTCCGAAAGGGTTGTGGTGGCCGGTGTGGAGCAAGGCGACGGTGTGTCCGTCTGCGAGCAAGCCTTCGACCAAGGCCCTGCCGATGAAGCGGGTGCCGCCGAGTACGAGTATGTTCATCCGAGCTGCCCTATATCCGAGAGGTCGACTGGTTGACCGTCGAGCCACATCGCGGGGTCTTCGACGATCAGGTCGATATGAATGCCCTCGCTGGTCGTGCCACCTAGGAAATCATTCGAGCCTATCCCGAGGTGCGCTGTCCCGATCGCCTTCTCGCTGACCGAGCCGAGTTGCTCACGCGGTGCGTTGGGGTTGGTGCCAAGCCCAAGCTCTCCGACGGAGTGCCCGACAAGGATGGTCCAGTCGCTGTTTAGTACACGTGTCACGCGGCCACCAGACACGTGCGCAGTCCCGTGATGCTGGCCGTCATTGAAGACGATTAGGCCCTCTGCGCTTGTCTCGACACACGCCGAGTAGATTTCACCACCCGGTAAATACACGACTGAGCCATCGGTGTGATTACACGACTCCGGCACCCACGGGCGGTTCGCGACCGTGAGCGTGAGGTCGGTGCCGTGGGGGCAGGTTAGGCGGACTTGGTTGGTCGTGCCCATGCGTCGGCACAGCGCAGCGTTGCGGGCAGCGAGCGCCTCATAGTCGATCGCTAAGGCTGCCGCGTAGAGGCGTCGAACGGCACCACGAGAGTGCCCACCGCGCGCTCGCATCGGCCAGTCGACTAGGGCGGTCAATGCGCCCGCTTGGACCCGCCGGGCCAAGTTCTCATAGCCATGGCGGTGACCGTCGTTCCAGGCCTCTGCTGAGATCCCTTCTGGGCGGTGTACGTCGGGCGGCGGGCCGCAGGTCACGACCCGGTCAAAGTCACCCTGTGGGCCAGGCAGCCAATCATCGCCCAGCGCTTCGGCGCTACGGCCTGTGCACCACTCGGAGCCCCGCTCAACCTCCGTCACCTCTGCCCCTCGCTCACGCATCCCTTGAGCGAGCGCACGAAACAAGCCTGCCTGGCCTTGATACCAGCGGACGAGGACACGCTCGCCCTGCGAGGGTCGAAGACACGCGTCGACCAGGTAGCGGCCCAAGTCGGCCAACGTGGCCCCGGGAGAAGTATCGCTCAGGTTATGTTCCACACTAAGGCACTGCCACGGGAGGCGACTCGATGGAAGGATCCACTACGTCTTCTTCGACAGTCTTTGAGCGGAAGAGGGGCGAGTAGGGGGCGGCTGCGAGAAATTCTGCCTCGCTCAGTTTTCTTCGATCCACCATGACGCGCATGATCCACCGCAGGTGTCGGCGCCACCGGTCGGTTACCTCGCCGCGGGTGTATTGATAATAGTACCGCTTGGGGTTGGGGATGATGGACGCTAGGAAGACCGACTCTAGCGCACTCAAGCCGCTCGGCTTTTTCCCGAAGTAGTGCCGTGCAGCGCGACGGATGCCATAGATCCCCGGGCCGAACTCGATCACGTTGAGGTACAGCTCCATGATCTGGGCCTTGCTGAGGTTACTCTCAAGCTGCCATGTGATGAAGAGCTCTTGGAGTTTTCGACTGATGGTCTTCTCGCGTGTCAGGAAGAGGTTCTTGACCAGCTGCTGACTGATCGTGGAGGCCCCTCGTACGAAGGCTCCCTTCTTGAGGTTCGTGATGATGGACTGCTTGATGGCAAAGGGGCTGAACCCCTCGTGCCTGAAGAAGCTGCCGTCCTCGGTCGTCGTGACGGCCTTGATCATGTACTTGCTGATCGCGCTTTTAGGCACCCATGACGGGGAGTCGGGGCCGATGAGCATCTCCACCTGTTTACCGTCAGCTTCACGGACTTGGTGCATGAAGGTGCCCTGCACCGCGTCAATATTGAGCCGCTCACCCATGTCCAAGACCTCGAACTGGTTGAGCTCCGGGTAAGCTTCGTAGGTGAGCGACTCCATGTCACTGGTGTCGAGAGAGAAGTCGAGCTGCCACGCGAAGGTGCCCTTCACTTTAAGGCCTGTCAGCAGTGGGATCAGCTGCGTAGGGATGGCATCGACCACGTCTTGGGCGCGTGCGCGGTGGAGTCGAAAGACTCCGGAGAGCTTCGGAGCCGTGGCGTAGTCTTCAGCGTCGAGCTTCACCACGCTGCTGACTTCGCCAACCTTCAGCTTGCTCTGGCTCAAGGACAAGGTCTTGGCGCCCAAATCCAGCTGGGCTTCGAAGTCGAGGTTGAAGTCGATCCCCGCCAGAGGTTGCGTCGCGAGCGGACGGTAGTGAAATCCGAGATCGTCGACCGCCACCTTCCCGGCGATCCTGGCGACCTCTGTCGTGGGGGACCAGACCAGCGTCATGTCGGTCTTGTAGAGGCGGGTCGTGGGTGAGATTTGCAGGCTGGCGGGGAGAGCGTGGCGATACTTGGACAGACCGAGGCCATCGAGGCGCGCCCTGAGCTGGACGCCCCCGCTCGTGCGCTGAACCTTGCCTGTGATGCGGTTCACATCATCGCCACCGCCGGCGACTTGGAAGGCAGCATCAAAGGTCAGGACGTCGTGCCCGAGGGAGAGGTCGAGGTCGAAGTTCTCGAAGCGCTCTTCAAGGGCCTGAGCCGTTGTGTCGGCTTCATCACGCCACGCGAAGTGACCACCGCGGACGCGAACTTGTCGAAAGGGGACGGACTCGGCGAAGCGTATCGCCGTCGCGCTGACCCCTGCGATGCGTCGCTCGAGGTGTGAGAAGCCCCGCAAAAGGAACCCGCGGAAGCTGCGGCCGTCGCGGTCCGGCTTGCTGGCGACGAGACGATCGACCGCGCTCAGGGTCGCCTTCATCAACGGACCAAGCGCTTGGTCGTCATAGTCCTCTTGTCGGGGCTCACCACCACGCTTATTAGGCAGCAGGTCGCGGAAGTTGTGCCCTTCAGCGCGGCGGGCGAAGACGAAGCGAGGTCGATCGATGTCCACGCGCCGTATCGTCTTCAAGAGCCGCGTCAGGGCGTAACCTCTGTCCTTGGCGGACAAGACTGCTTTTGCAGCTTCTATGGTGGCTTCGACGTCCGGCTCGACTGTGATGGAGCCGGTCTCAAGGGCAGGTTCATTGTTCGCTGCTTCCGCACCTTCAAGCGCCGCGTTACGGGACAGTGTGAGGCCCTCGAGGACCAAATCGGAGCCATCCCAGGAGAGACCAGAGAGCCCAGCGACACGGTCGCGAAGCCCAAGCTCAATGCGCCTGTCAAACCGGACATCGAGCGGGACGCGGAGGGGGTCAAAGTCGCGCACAGGGGTCGTCCCCTTGATCACGAAGCCGTGACCTGGATCCAAGGTGCTGTCCTCAAACGCGAGGGTCCAGGAGAGGTTGTCGTCTTCACGCAGCAGGGCGGTGTTCCTCGCGTCGAAGGTCCCCCCCTTAAGGTACAACTCCGCGGGGATCCCAGCGGACTGAATACCCGGGTGGTTGAGTTGCACGTCGAGCGCCATCCCCTCCACTTGGAGTTCGGGCATGGTGCGGTCTATCCAAGCACCGAGACCACGCTGATCCTTGTCCCCGAGGGCTTTGGACTTCGAACCGGTGACCAGGCCTTTGAGGCGCTCGACGACGCCTGTCAGGTTGTGCGAACCGTCCGGCCTGAGCGTTGGACGCAGCACCGGTGAATTAAGGCGCGCCGAGAGCAGGCGCAGCTTGGCACGGGTCCAGAGGACCTCGACCTCCGCGTCAAGCGTGGGGACCTCAAGCAGGAGAGCATCACTCTTGGCAGCATCCTTTGATTGCGCTTTGAGGCCAACGATTGTGACCTGGCCGTCGAGGTTCCAGTCGAATCGCTCGATGGTGATCGAGAGGTCCAGGCTACGTTCAGCGCTGGAGATGATTCGATATGCGCCGCGTTCGACGACGCCGGGCACTGCGACGGCCACGCCCAAGGCCAGGCCGACGAACAAAACGAGTCCGTAGCGAGCTGCTTTCAAGAACCTAAGGGGCGGGCGGTAAACAAGCGCCGTGGATGACATCCACAGTCACCATTTTAGCTAGCATGGGACCTAAATTCGGGCAAGTTAGCATACGTGGTGGCGCTCCTTACGAAGCAAGGCGAGCGCCGTGGGGGGAGACGCAATAACCGAGAGAGCCCGGCGGTTGACCTACTGTTCACCACTTCAACCGCTAGCCATCCGGTGATATGGTCCGCTTAGACCCGTTCGATTCGAGAGTCATGTACCAAGCTCCTCCTCCAGCACCAATCCAATCAAAGCCCAAGACGACAGCCAGTCGGTTTGCGTGGGCTCCGGTTGTGGTGGGCTTGGGCGGGTTACTGGCTGGAGCCTCCACGGGAGGGCTGGCTTGGATCGCAGCTCCGGTGGGGTTGGCGATAGCCGGAGGCAGCGGTTGGTGGCTCTTTGGCAAGCACAAGGCAGAACTCGTTGAGCAAGAAGAGCAGCGCTTCGAGCAGCTTGCGCTTACGTCATTTCGCCAGCATAGCGGGCCGACCATGACGAAGGAGCAGCTCGTCCGGGAGCACCGTCTCCATCCGGAGGAAGCCGAGGCCGTGCTCAACTGGCTTGTGACGCATGATCTGTTGACTGCGAACTGGGATGATTATGACGGCCCGCTCGTCTACGAGCGCTCGGACGCAGCGGCAGGGCTTCCAATGCCAGAGGTTCGACCGGCGCCCCCTCGCCGGACGAAGGGCAAGAGGGGGCGAGTGGTTGTGCATCACCACCACGTGGCTCCCCCCAACCTCGCGATTGCGGAGTACAAGAACCCGAGCTTGGCCATGCTGCTCAGCTTCTTTTGGCCAGGCGTGGGGCAGATGTACGCCGGGAACGTGGGGCGCGGGATCGCGTGGATGTTTGGCACTTGGTTTGGATACGCGATGTTGGTGATCCCTGGAGTGATCGCGCACATCATGAACGTCGTGAATGCCCGTGAGACCGCCGAGGAGACCAACCGTTACCTCGCGCAACATGGGCATTTGCCCAACGGGACGACCCCCTCACATTTACCGCCGCCCCCGCCCCAAGGCTATCCGCCGCGGCGGCCGCCGGAATTATAGGCCATGGCGTCGTTCAGTCTGCCCCGTGTGGTTGGCGCGATTGAAGAGATCGCGCCTCCTTCGTATGCGTCGAGCTGGGACAACGTAGGGCTGCTCATCGAGCCGCCCTCAGAGGCCAGCGTAGCGCGCATTATCCTGTGCATCGATCTCACGGAAGGGGTGCTGGATGAGGCGAAGGCCCAGAGGGCTGATCTCATCGTGGCGTACCATCCACCGATCTTCGGCGGGTTGAAGCGGCTGACGCAGTCGGTGGCGCTTCACCGCTCTTTGATGCGGGCGATCGCGGAGGGCATCGCGATTTACTCGCCACATACCGCGCTCGATGCCGCAGAGGGCGGCGTCTGCGATTGGCTCGCTCAGGGGCTGGGAGCGTGGGAGCAAACGACCCCGCTTGAACCGAACGCTGAGAACGGCGCTGTCGGAGTGGGACGCCTCGTGTCGTTGGCGTCTCCGACATCGCTGGTCGAGATCGCGGCCTCCGTGAAGGCGCACCTTGGGCTCCAACACCTGCGCGTCGCTCGGCATGAGCGCCATCAAGGGCAGGGGGCAACGATACGGACGGTCGCGTTGTGCCCTGGGGCTGGTGGCGGTCTCTTTGAAGGGGTGCAGTCGGCGGATCTCTTCTTGACCGGCGAGATGAGTCACCACGACATCCTTGCCAGGGTCGCCCAGGGGGCCTCGGTGATCTTGACCGATCATTCGCACTCGGAGCGGGGCTACCTGCCTGTGTTCCGCGAGCGCCTCGCATCGCTGCTCGGTGATGGGGTTGATATCAGTGTCTCTGTCGCCGATATCGAGCCTCTCGAAGTCCTCTGAGTCGAAGGGGCGTGCGCCATTCCTGCAGTCCTTTTGGCTGACCTCGTGATACCGGCCTATGCTCCAAGCGTTCCGGCGGTGTGAGGAGAGTGTTGTGAGCGGGATACCCCACCTGATCCAGACGATGCAGATATTGGAGCAGTTGGCCGAAGCGGCTGACGAGATGGTCCAAGTTCAGCGCAATTTTGAGTTCGAGCGCATCAAAGAGCTCGTGGAGAAGAACACGTCACTGAGGCCTCAGCTCGCTGCGGCGACTGCTCAACTGCGTGATTACCAGCCCCAGACCGAGGAAGAGCGAGAGCTCCTAGGGTTGTCGACGCACCTCCTCAAGCGGATCAGGGAGGGGGACCGAGTCTTCACAATTTGGCGCGGCAACCTTGAGATGATGCGTGCGCTTGGCTCCAAGATGGCGTCTCAAGCGGTCCAAAACATGGCCTCATTGGCCGCCTCACCGCCCTGGGATTTGCTTCGAGACCGCTTTCAGGGTGTCCCGGCCGTGGTCGTGGCGGCGGGGCCTTCGTTGGACAAGAACTTCCACCTCATTGAGCAGATCAAAGACAAAGCGCTCATCGTTACGATGAATCGCTGCGCCAGGGTCTTTCAGAAGGCCGGCATCGTCCCCCATCTGCTCTTGGCGACCGATGGCAGCACGATCTTGCCTGATACCCATCTCGCAGGGGTTGGCACAGACATACTCAAGAACCTCCTCTGTCGCTTCTCGGTTCACCCAAAGATGCAGCACATCGAGCGAGAGCGGACCTTTCTGTTCAGCGATGGTTCATCTCATGAGCACGGTCTGTATGAGCGCCTTGGCAAGGCGACATTGCCCATCGGGGGGGGCTCTGTGGCGCACTCGTGTTTTCAAGCGGCTTACCACCTCGGGTGTGACCCCATCGTCATCATCGGTCAGGACTTGGCGTACTCGAACGATCGCATCTACTCCTCGTCAGATATCGACAGTGATGCCCGTCTCCTAACCACTGAGGATGGCAAGGTCGCCGCGATCACGGGAGGGCGCCTGACTGATGGCGGCGCCCGCGGTGATGGCGTGAGCACAGGGTTCAAGCTGCGCGATATCGAGGGTTGGGACGGCTCGATCGTCCAAACCAACCGAGGTTTCGCGCGTCACATCGAGTACTTTGAGGCGCTGATCGACCTCAACATGAGCGGCCGGACCATCATCAACGCGACAGAGGGCGGCGCGAACATTCGCGGGATGGCCAACATCCCATTTGCGGACGCGATCGCCGAGCATATGACGGAGACGCAGCCTGACTTCTTCACGACGATCCGTGAGATTCATGAGGCCTACGAGCCTGATTTGAACGAGGCGGAGGTGAAGGCAGAGGTGCGAAAGTTATCTCAGGCGATGACGCGGCTGGAGAAGTTGGCGCGAGACTGTCGGAAGCTCGTGAAGAGCCCGCGACGCGATGCCAAGATGGTCAAGCGGGTGAAGAAGAACCATGTTCAGCTGCGCGCTGCGTACGAAGAGGTTGAGTTCTTGGTCCGGGACGTTTACTTCGGCATCAAGTCCAAGCGCGGCGTGCCAAGTGACCAATGGGCGCTTCTAGAGCAAGAGTTCGACTCCATTCAAAAGGCTACAAAGGTCCTTCTTCCGGCCTGTAGAGAGGCGGTCGCTGGGCTAGGGAGCTAGGGCAAGAAGGCCGTCAGGAGCGCGAACAAGGCGCCGATGGCGATCGCGTGCAAGACCGTCCTCCAAGGGACGAGGCCGATGATGTAGCTGAGGCTATGAGCGATCCGGCAGCCTGCGAACACCATGGACGCGATGGCGGTCGTCTCCGTGGAGCGGCCCGTCACATGGATGACGAGGATAAGCGCCGCGAAGGGGGCCAGGTTCTCGATCGCGGTGATGTGCGCGCGCTCGGTGCGCTGGATCCATGGTCCGAACTCGAAATGGGTGTGACGGTTGCCGACTGCCCATTCGCTGCCGCCAGGTGTCAGTCCACGACCGACTGCCAAGACGAGCGTGAGAGAGGCGCTCCAGATGGAGACGATGACTACGGTCCATAGCTCGACTGACAGCGGATCCATCTAAGACTCCATCGCGTTATTTCTTCCTCGGCCGCTCACGCTTTGCGAACCATGAACGGTAGCTCTCCATCCGCTCACGTTGCGCCTCGGGGGCGTTGTCACGACACGGGGCATACTCGTCGCTCCCTTCAGGTGCAGCCCAGCGTCGCTCGGGACAATCGTTCGGGTTGTAAGAGACCTCGAACGCTTTGGCGCGGTCTAGGACGTCCACCAAAGACAGGGTCCATGTGCTGCCGTCCGAGCGGGTGTAATCAAAGCGTCGCTGAGCTCCGATCTCACGAATCAAGCGCTCCATCTCCGCCTCTGCGCTCTCAGGGGTTTCTCCCGCGTTGAGGATGAAGCGGTGGGGGTGGTCGAGGACCCTTCGAGGGAAGTTGAGCACGGCGTCCATCGCGATAAGCAGCCGCATGTCCCTGGAGGGAGTCGAGTAATCCTCCCATGGGCCCGCGGTGAGGAAGATTGAGCTCCCCTCCGGCATCTTGACCGTGCGCCCCTTGTGTTGCCGCTTCCAAAGCTCGGCGTTGTCGACCGATTGAACCCGGCGGCGTACTTGCTGCTCGAGTGCATCGATCTGCGCGATGAGGGCCTTGCTTGGCTGCAGAGGGTTGGGGGTGATCAGCGCGTCCATCGCCTCGTAGAAGCCGTCTTTTCCGACCTGCCACTGTTCGAGGGAGACGTCTCCGTAATCCACGCTGGCTTGGATCTCTTTATTCGAGAGCTCCCTTGCGACGCCTGTTCGTCGATTGAAGACGACAGGTCGGAACCGCTTGAAGCCTGCACCGTTGAGGGTGCCGTCCTCGGGGAAGAGGAACGATCCTCGCCAGAATATCCGCCGCCCGATAGTTCCGTCAGGTTGTGCGTCTACGGCGACGAGCACGCCGGCTTTATCACCGCTGGGCGGGAACCAGCTCGCGATGGTCATCGCGTGGCCATAGGGGTCGAAGTAGGTGGTCCCTGGGCGCAAACCTTGCCGAGTCAGCGCCACGGGATAGAAGTTGCTCTTCTCGTCCTCGGGCAGCGTGCGTCCAGAGGACGAGTGGACCGTCCCCGCGACGCGCTTACGGGCGTAGCGCTCGAAGGCTTTCACGCGTCCATGCTCTTCGGCCAGGATGCGGTTGGTGCTGATGTCACCGCACCGAGGCGCGCGCTTGGACGACCCCCGCGTGCACCCCCGAACGGCGAACGGCAGTCGCATCTTCCAGGCGAAGTAGGCTCGCAAGGTGTAGGAGAGGTCAGCGCAGTCAGGTTTGAGCCGAAGGCCGCGTTTACCCGCACTGTCCTCTCGCAGGTTGAGGTGATTGTAGAGCAAGTTGCGGGAGCTATCGCGCAGCACTTCATGCAGAGGGCGCCAGCTCAGTTCTTCCTCTGGTGGGGCATAGAAGAGGTACTCGACCCAGAGGCTGAAGAGGTTCTCGGTATCTCGCTCCCACTTGATGCTGGCCTTCCAGATGGGATCGACCTCAGCCTCCAGCTCGTTATTACCGTAGGGATTAGGGCGCACACGCGTGTTTTGGCACGCGACGATCCCCTGGTCTGTGTGCACGGCGATGCGCCATTTGCCGCGCTCCGGTTTCTCGACCGTGCCGACCCAACCGTAGGGAGGGCCGCCAAACGCGCGCATCGGGAGCTCGGACTGGGTGCCGTCGGGGGCGAGCGCCAGGATTGAGACCTCAGAGAGGGGCGCATCACTCACGACCAGCGCGCGCATCGGGGCTTTGCGATGGGCATAGCGAGGCGTGACGAAGATCGCGATATCGAGCGAGTCTTCGCAGGTCTCAAGCGTCGCGAGATCTGGCGCGGGTTGGGCGGTCACCATTTGCGCCGCTGCGAGAGTCACGGCCAGCGCGGTCAAGGCGGTCATCGCGGTCCTCCGAAGATTGAGAGCGTCGTGATGCGCTCGATGAAGGCGGTGCGTTTGGTATCTCGCCCCAGCTCGTAGTCAGATACTGTCACTTGATCCAAGCGCATCACTTGGTCGCCCTCCGCGCACGGAGTGACGAATTCTGAGATAGAGGAGAGGGCGTAGGGGCGCCCATCGACCTCGCCCAAGTGCAGCATGACGTGCCCAGGCATGTAGACGAGCGCCACACCGGAGGTCGCGGCCTCACGGAGCGCTTTGAGTTTTTGAGGTGATGTCATCGTCTTCATGTCGACGATCACGCTCCCTGCGTGAGCTTGCACGAGGGAGTGGCGACCGACCCGCACACCAAAGACGGAGAAGAGATCCATCAAGAGTCGTGAGCAGTCACGCCCACCCTGGTACCCGCCCCAACCATAGGGCTCGCCGAGCCGCGCCATCGCAAGACGCCACAGAGTCGCCCGAGTGAGGGGCATCGCGCCGAGGTGAAGGGGGGCATCAGCCGGCGCGTTAACGGTCTTTGTCCCGTCCACCGTGGGGACCTGGAGTGCCCAGCCTCCGTCTTTCGTCCTCTGACCTGGGAATCGTCGCCCCATGCGAAACGATGTGCCCTCGACGGTGATGTCGTCGGTGACGACCACGTGGGGGCTGCGGCCGAGATACGCGCTGGTCGACTCCGGCTGCATCGCCGGGGAGAGCTCGGGCCGATACAACCACCCGACGCTGTGGCCAGCGTGTACATAGAGCCAGGCCCCGTCTGCCGCGGTCCGCAGTACACGGATAACCTCTCCGACGTGAAGCCGTGAGCAACGGTTCCGGTCGAATGCGGTGTCGACAGGCTGAGTGAAGAGGCCCTCATTCATCGGGACACATCGGATGTCTGCTTCCTTCGCCGTGATGTGCAGAGCGTCGACTTCCTGTGCTGCTGCGAGGCGCGCTTTCGCCTCCGAGTAAGAGCCCGTGACAACCTCGTGGTAAGCGCCACTCTCAAGCTTGGCGTCCAGCCATGCGAGGCGCTCGCCGAGCTCCGCCTTCACACGCTGTGGGGCCGCGATAGCGGGGTCTAGGACGTCTTGGAAGGCCGCACGATTGGCTTCAAGGTTCCGTGCATTGAGCGCCTCGATTTGGGCCGGTGAGAGCAAGACACGGTCAGCGTCCTCTCTCTTGAGCTGTGCTATCCAACTGGCGGGGTCTCGCAGTTGGTCAGCGACCCTCGGTGCGTGACTCACGCGCTGGGGTGCCGCTTGGCACGTTGGCGTGTCGCGCACGTGTCCGGCTGTGTTGCAGTGCACCAGCGTGGCGGCGAGGAGCGGCATCAGCATGTAGGGCTTCATTGGCGACTATCCTGCGTAAAGGTCGGACGGGTGTCAGGAAACCCGCGCATCTTTGAACTGAACTGCCAGCAGCCCTCCCATTTGAAACGGTCGCATTCGGGCTCAGGAGGTCACTCTCGGGCGTTTGGTTAGTCGCACCTGCTGGAGACCAGTCGACGCGAAGAGAGACGATGATGGACGTGGACACGATCAGCGTGGGCGCCTAGTTTGCGTCCGTGGAACGTAAGCGCATGCTCGCCATCTTAGGACTTGGTCTCCCAATTATCGGCGGGATGATCTCCCAAAACGTACTGAACCTCGTGGATACAGCGATGGTCGGCACCCTTGGGGACGTCGCGCTCGCAGGGGTCGGCATCGGAGCCTTCGCCAACTTTATGGGGCAGGCCTTGGTCATGGGCTTAGGCGCCGGCGTCCAGGCTGTGGTCGCCCGACGTTTCGGCGAGGGGCGCGAGGCGTCGGCGGTCGAGGCGCTGACGGCGGGGCTGCTGTTGGCTGGGTTGGTCGCAATTCCACTCTCAGCGCTGCTGATCAGCCTGGCGCCCTTGCTCTTCCCGTTCCTAAACCCCGATGACGCTGTGGTCGCGACGGGGGTGCCTTACCTTCAAGCGCGGCTCTTGGGGATGACAGCGGTCGGGATGAATTTTGCCTTCCGGGGCTACTGGAATGGCATCAACATGTCCTCGGTGTACTTGCGCACCCTGCTCTTGATGCACACCTCCAATATCGTCCTGAACTACATGCTTATCTTCGGGGCCTGGGGGGCGCCTGA
Organism: Myxococcota bacterium; assembly: GCA_049602155.1. Lineage (GTDB taxonomy): Bacteria > Myxococcota_A > UBA9042 > PHBI01 > JBMYRH01 > JBMYRH01. The sequence goes on from JBMYRH010000005.1 coordinate 74,713, forward strand.
GATGGGCGCGACAGGAGCGGGCGTCGGGACCGCAGTCTCGACGTATTTAGGCACGGCCTACTACGTCTTCTTAGTGACCCGTCATGCACGTCGCCAGGAGATCCCCCTGGCGCGACCCTCCCGCCCCGTGCTCTCTGCGGTGCTGAAGCTCTCCGTGCCCAACGGCTTTCAGATGCTCTTCTTTGCGACCGGGCTGACGGCGCTCTTCTGGATAATCGGCCAGGTTGGGACCGCTGAGGTCGCGGCGGGCAATGTGCTGATTAACGTCATGCTGGTCGCAATCCTACCCGCCGTCGGCTTTGGGTTAGCGGCCGCTTCGTTGGTGGGGCAATCCCTCGGGCGTGGTGAGGTTGACGACGCGATGACCTGGGGATGGGACGTGGTGCGCGTGGCCGTGGTCGCCCTCTCGTTACTCGGGCTGCCGATGCTGCTCCTCCCCGAATCGATTCTCGCCATCTTTATCCAGAGCCCCGAGACCTTGGCCATAGCGACACGGCCATTGCAGTTGGTGGGGTTGTTCATCGCCATCGATGGCGTCGGCCTTGTGCTGCAAAATGCGCTGCTGGGCGCGGGGGCTAGCCGTCACGTGATGATCGTGTCGACGTCTCTGCAGTGGGGGCTCTTTCTCCCCGTGGCGTACCTCGTCGGACCGGTGTTGGGTCACGGCCTGCTCGCCATTTGGATGGCGCAGATGGGATATCGAGGCCTTCAGTCGCTCGCTTATATGATGCTCTGGCGTGGGCGCAGTTGGGCTAACATACGAGTCTGATGGCTCAGAAACTGCCTGAGACTCCGAGGCCAAACCCGGGTCCAGGTCCGACGCGCAGCGCCCCTGCCGGCGCGCGCGCTTCGTCTGGTCCGACGGACTCGAACCGACGCTGCTCTTCGACCGCAGGAGGGCGGTAAACGAACCCATCGACGACGCCGTAGGTGTAGGCGCCTGCAAAGAGTGAGGTCCCGATGATCCAGAGGATGTCCATGACCTCAGCCCGACCTGCGTCTCCCGTCCCGATCTGGTTCGTCCCCTCCTGCTTCATCGCTTCGACCGTGATCCAAGCCGCGATATTCGTCGCGAGCCCGATCCCTTGTAGGACAGCGAGGATCGCCCCTTTACCGCTTTGCTCGTTCGCGAACTGACCGACGCCGAAGGGCATCAGGTAGCCGATGGTCGGCATAGGGCGCTCGATAATGGTCTTCACGAGGGTCATCCGGGCTTTCCCGTCTCCGATGGTGGGCTGCTTGGCGCCCCCGATGAACCCTAGCTTTTTCAGTCGCTGCTTCTCTGCTTCGAAGAAGCTGATCAACTCTGGAGGATAGTAGAGCGGATCCAGTGGATGATCAGGGGCCGCCTTGAGGAGGCTCCCAAAGGTCAGACGGGCTGCATCGATGGCGCCTGTAAACCAGTAACTCGCAGCCAGCCGCTCTAGGCTGAGTCGCAGATCGCCGGGATCGGTGATCGCCTCCTCCGCGATGAGCGGTCGGAGCAGCTTGATCGCCTGATCATAGTCCTGCATCTCAAACGCTTGAGTGGCTGATTGCACGCGGATCTCAAGGGGCTCTGAGGCCTGAGCGTGAGGTCCAAGGAAGAGCGCGAGACACGCGAGGATGGCGATGAGTGTCCGTCGGATCAATTCGCATCCCACGTGAACGTGGCGCCGCGACGGATCGTCAGCTTTCGCTGCTTAATCGAACCATCAGGGCGCTTGACAGACAGGGTCACCAGCTTGGGTTGCGTCGAGTACACGGGGACAGAATACGTCTTCCCGCACTTGCCGACTACCCTGCCGTTGATGGCCACAGTCCCGCCTGAGCACGTTACGTGGAGTTTCATAGGTTGAAACGCGAAGCTAAAATGATGGGTGTCTGGCTTACCGTCAGGTTTTGGTTTGACGATAAAGAGCCGCTTGGTGACGCCGCAATCTGGGCACTCAGGGTGCCTTAAGGTCGCTGTATGGCGTCCGGGTTTGAGCGCGAGGGTCTTGCCCGCTTTTGCGGGTTTACCGTCTACGGTCAGTGTCGCGACCGGGGGCTTCACCGTCAGGATGACGGGCACGGTGCGGGTGCGCTCGACGCTGGCGTCGCTTTTTACCGTCGGCTTGCGATCGTCGCGATCCTTGCTCGCCGACTCAGTGATCTCCCGCGACCAAGTCCCCAACACGGTGCCGACGAGGAGCCCTGCACGGGTGGGCTCAGCCTGTGCTTCGAAGCTCGGTGCCCTCGGCACTGAGACGGGCTCAAGTCCGCGACCAGGGAGGGACGTCGGAGGTGGAGGGACGGGGCGACTGCTCCAGAGCATGATGGGGACGGCGAGCAGCCCGGCTGCGGTCAGGCCCCCGAGGATGGCTCGCATGATCTGTCGGCGTCGCTGACCGAGGTTCAGTTGACGCAGGCCTCGTGCCGCCTCTTCATGCTCCGGATCGAGCACCAGCACGCGCTGGAAGTCCTCAAGTGCGCGGTGTCGAAGTCCAGCGTTCAGGTCGGCTTCAGCCCGGTCCATCAGGATCTCGACGAGCCGAACTGCGAAGGCGCCTTGATGCCCTTCCCGATCTCCCATCCAGGCCGCGATCTCGCGCTCTGTCGGCTCCATCTTGCGATCTGTGAGCCAACGCTCAAGGTCGATGATGAGCTCGGAGACGGTGTTGTACCGCTCTTCACGATCGACGATCAGGCAGCGGCTGATGATGGTGGCAAGCCCAGCGTCCACATGCTCGCTGATGCGTCTCGGGTCAGCGTATCGGCCATCGATGATCTTCTTGAGCACCGCGTGAGGGGTCCCGGCGTCGAAGGGCAGGGCACCGTTGGTGGTCGCGGCATAGAGGACCGTCCCGAGGGCCCAGATGTCGGCGCGCGCGTCGAGCTGGAGGTGCCCGTCGATCTGCTCTGGTGACATGTGCGCGGGAGAGCCGACGAGCGTGCCGGTGATCGTCATCGACTCGAGGCCGATGATCTGCGCGATGCCGAAGTCCGTCAGCTTCACCGAGCCGTCATTACCGACCAGGATGTTCTCGGGCTTGACGTCGCGGTGGATGATGCCGTGGTTGTGGGCGTGTTGCAGCGCACGAGCGGTGTGGATGCTGATCATGACACCGATCTCGGGCATCACATCGCAGCCCTCCCGAAGCAGGGCCGAGAGTGGCTCACCGTGGACGAATTCGGTGACGAGGTAGTTCAGCTCGTCATCAGAGGCCGAGAAGTCGTAGATCTCTCGGATGTTCGGGTGCGTCAGGCTCGCGACCGCCTTAGCCTCACGACTGAAGCGTTTGCGCGCGTCGGGATCACGGGCCAAATGACGGTGCATCACCTTGACGGCGACGTCGCGCTCCAGCGCATCATCGCGGCCGCGATAGACGACGCTCATACCGCCTTGCCCGACCTCTTCTAGGATGCGGTATTTCTCGATTCGCTCGAGCATCGCTCCTCGTGCCCCCTACGACATCGTTTCACACCCTAGGTGCTCGGGACAACCGAGCTGCGGTCCGTAATTACGAACCGAGTTAGCTTTTTGGTGGTGCCGGTTTCTTCACGCCAATGTGAAGTTCAAGGAGCTGATCCGTCGCCACGTCGCTTGGCGCGTTGCACATCAAGTCTGTCGCCTTCTGAGTCTTCGGGAAGGCGATGACGTCTCGGATGCTGTCCGTCCCTGCCAAGAGCATGACCAGACGGTCGAGCCCAAAGGCGATACCACCGTGGGGCGGTGTGCCGTAGCTGAGGGCGTCGAGCAGGAAGCCAAACTTGGCGTTGTACTCCTCCTCCTCCATACCGAGCAGAGCGAAGACCTTGCGCTGAATCGCTTGATCATGGATTCGGATCGAGCCGCCGCCGAGCTCGTTGCCGTTGAGCACGAGGTCATAGGCGAGGGAGCGGACCTTCGCAGGATCCGTGTCCATGAGCCCCAAGTCCTCGGGGTTCGGGCTGGTGAAGGGGTGGTGCATGCTGAAGTAGCGCCCCTCTTCAGGTTCGGCTTCAAAGAGTGGGAAGTCGGTCACCCAGACAAAGGCGAGCTCGTCCTCTGGGATGAGGTCTAGCTTGGCGCCTGCTGCGAGCCGCAGGTGCGCCAGCGCGTCGTTGGCGACACGGAGCGAGTCGGCGATGAAGCAGAGGAGATCTCCTGGCTCCAGCTCGCAGCGCTCCGTCAGCGCCGCTTTGACCTCGTCGCTGAAGAACTTAGCGATGGGCCCTTGCCACTGGTCCGGCTGGATCTTGATCCACGCCATACCCTTGGCGCCATAGGTCGAGCAGACCGCAGCGAGCTTGTCGATCTCCGCGCGGCTCAGGGTGGCACCGCCCTTGGCGTTAAGGGCTTTGACCACACCGCCGCCGTCGAGGACGCGTTTGAAGACCTGGAAGTCGCTGTTGACGACGACGTCACCGACGTCTTTCAGCTCAAGCCCGAAGCGCATGTCGGGGCGGTCGATCCCGAACCGCTCCATGGCCTCGGCGTAGGGGAGGCGCGGGACGTCACCCACGTCAATGCCCTTGGTCTCCTTGAAGATGTTCGTGATCAGGCCCGTCATGGCGCTGATGACGTCCTCTTCGCTCACGAAGCTCATCTCCACATCGATCTGGGTGAACTCGGGCTGGCGGTCAGCGCGCAGGTCCTCGTCGCGGAAGCACCGACAGATTTGGTAGTACCGGTCGTAGCCCGAGACCATGAAGAGCTGCTTAAAGATCTGTGGCGATTGAGGCAGCGCGTAGAACTGGCCCGGGTGGACCCGACTGGGGACCAAATAGTCCCGTGCGCCCTCAGGGGTGCTCTTGGTCAGGATCGGAGTCTCGAGCTCAAGGAAGCCGCTGTCGTTGAGGTACGAGCGGGCGGCTTGGCTGACCTCATGCCGGAGGATCAGGCACTGCTGAAGTGGCTCACGGCGAAGATCGAGGAAGCGGTGCTTCAGGCGGATCACCTCGCCGGCCTCGACGTGCTCCGAGATAGGGAACGGCGGTGTCTTGGCGGCGTTGAAGATCTCCAAGTGCGTCGCCTCGACCTCGATCGCGCCAGTCGCCAATTTGTCATTCTCGTTGGCGCCACGGTCGACCACACGGCCGCGGACCGCGATGACCCACTCTGAGCGCAGGCGATCGGCCTCAGCGTGGATCGACACGTCCACTGCGGGGTCGAACTTCACCTGGGTCAGGCCGTAGCGATCGCGCAGATCGACAAAGATGCACCCACCATGGTCACGATGGTTCTGTACCCAGCCCATCAGGACCACGTCATTTGCGACGTCATCTCGTCGAAGCGCGCCGCAGTTATGGGTGCGCTTCCATTCGTTAAGGAATCGGCTCACTGAGTGCCTCCGCTTCGTGGCTCAAGAGGGCGCCGAACCTAGCGCTTGTGCGCGCGAGGGTCAAAGCCTGAAGACACGCAGTGCTAAAGAAAATGGCTCACCTCGGGAGGCGGGCACAGCGAGAAAAACAAAAAGGCCCGCACATCGCTGTGCGGACCTTTTTGAGTGGCGGGACGGACGAGACTCGAACTCGCGGCCTCCGGCGTGACAGGCCGGCGTTATAACCAACTTAACTACCGTCCCTCTTACGAAGTCTCCCAAAGGAGGCTTCGAGAGGTGATTACTCACCAAATTGTCAATGGGCGAGACAGGACTCGAACCTGTGACCCCCTCGGTGTAAACGAGGTGCTCTAACCAACTGAGCTATTCGCCCGTGGCGTCGCTGCGTGACAGCGAGTCGGTGGTATCTCAGAAGGTTTTCGTGCTGTCAAATCGAAAAATCATCGAGTTGCACTCGACTTCGGAAGTACGAGCAGTCGAGGTTCGGTGAACTCGGCGTATGAATGCCGCAGACCCTCGCGTCCCAAGCCGGAATCCTTGATCCCACCGTAGGGCATGTGATCGACTCTGAAGGTCGGCACGTTGTTGACGATCAGGCCCCCTACGTGGAGCGACTCGAAGCATCGGTTGATCGTCTCGAGGTGATCAGTGAAGAGGCCTGTGTGGAGACCGAAGCGACTTCGGTTGACCTCGTGGATCGCGTCATCGAGTGTGCTGAAGGAGCGGACATGAACCGCTGGGCCGAAGATCTCCTCGACGTCCAGGGGGGAGCCCATCGGTACACTGCTCAGGATGGTCGGCTCGAGGTGACCGCCTCCGGTATGGATCACCGCACCGGCTGCGACGGTCTGTTCGAGGATGCGGCTCACCTTGGCGCTAGCGCTCTCGTTGATGAGGCAGCTCATCATGACGCCAGACTCGCTCGGTGGCCCCACGCGGACCGTGTCCCGTGTCGCTCGGATGAGCGCCTCTAAGAAGGCCTCATAGTGGCATTCATGGACCAACACTCGCTGCACAGAGATGCAGACCTGTCCCGCGTACGCGAAGGCTCCGAAGGCGCAGCGCTGAGCGATCGCGTCGAGGTCTCCGGCGTCCTCAGCGATCACCACAGCAGCATCTCCACCCAGTTCTAAGAGGCATCGCTTGCGACCAGCTTGAGCCTTGAGTTGCCAGCCAACGGTGTCACTGCCTGTGAATGAGAGGACTTTGTAGCGGGCGTCACGGACCAAGATATGAGCGTCAGAGACCGCGACGTTGAGGACGCTGAGCGCCTCAGGGGGCCAGCCAGCCTCGAGGACGATCTCAGCGAGCGTAAAGGCGGTGAGCGGCGTCTTGTTTGCCGGCTTGAGGACGATGGGGCAGCCAGCTGCGATCGCCGGGGCGACCTTGTGTGCGACGAGGTTGAGGGGGAAATTGAAGGGCGTGATCGCGAGGATTGGACCTACCGGGAAGCGCCGCGTGAGCCCCCAGACGCCCGTACCACCTGTCGACGCGTCCATCGGGATGACATCACCCCGTTCGGCGAGGAGCTCGTCGGCCGCGAAGCTAAAGGTCTGACTGGCCCTCCGCACTTCACCGCGGGCGTAGTCGATAGGCTTACCGGCTTCTTGCGACAAGAGCGAGGCGATCGCTTCGAGCCGGTCCTCTAGTCCCTTCGCGACCGCGCGCAAGATGGCCATGCGTCGCCATGTGGGCAGCGTCGCCACGTCGCGCGCTGCCCTCTCCGCTCCCGCGGTCGCGCGCTCTAGCTGATCGAGAGATGCGATCGGCACCTCCGCGAGGAGCTCCCCGGAGTAGGGGGCATACACCGGCTCCGAGTGTTCACTCCGCTCCCAGGCTCCGCTCACCAGGTGGTCTCGCATCGCGTTGTCCCTCCGTGGATACCTTCTACACCGGGAAGGCGAGGCCTTGCCAAGATTCGTCTCGCGTAGGATGCACGCCACATGAGACTCACAGACAGCTCTGTGACGTCGCTGCGCGCCGCGAAGAATCGCGCACGCTAGGAGGCCTATGGACATCTCGGAGATGCGACGACGAGAGGACTTTGACGCGATCCTCGTCGAGACCTTGGCTGCCGTCTGGAGCCGGGAGGCGGGTCAGCCCGTGAGTGTGGTGCTCGGTAGTGCCACCGACGGCGGTCAGGCGTGGCGCTTTTTGCCCCGTCACAGTGCCTTCGTTCACCCCGCAGCCGGACCCGCTGTCCGTCGCTTCTTGGCGGACTCGATACGCTACACGTCCCGTCGGTGGCGTCGCCCAGTACAGTTCCTCGGTGGGACTTTGCTTTCGACGCCAGCCGCTCTGAAGTTTGCCAGCCAACCTGGCTTTGTCGTGTCACCTGGCGTCGCGCGGGCCGAAGAGCGGATCGTCCTGCCGGGGAACCAACGCATACGACTCTTTGACTTGGGAATGCGCCGGTCTCGCGTGTATCGGAAGGCTGGATTTGATGGCGGACTGATGACGCGAGAGATTCAGTTGCGAGCGTCTGGTCCTGGTCCGTTCCCTGCGCTCACCGCGCATGACGATGAAATGACCTGGTTTGAAGAAGAGGTCATCGACGGATGGTGCTTGGCGCGTTGCCCGGCTCGTGTGGACCCGAGCAGCGCCATTGAAGAGGTACTGAAGCGCCTAGACCAGTGGACTGAAGCCGGCGCTGAGGAGGTCGACGCCTGCGATTATTTCCAAGGGCATGTCGAGCGATTGAAGGTCGGCCTCACGACGTTGAGCACGCGCTTTGATCACGATGTATCTCCGTGGGAGCGATGGTTGGATGTGCTACTCGAACGGGCTGCCGTCGGTCGGGTGGCGATCGGGCCAACCCATGGAGACTGTCAAGACGGCAACGTCATGCTGCACCGTGGAGGCGGGGGCAGCATGATCGACTGGGAGCATTATGCGCGGCGGTGGGTGCACTACGACAGGATGCTCTTTGCGCTCAAGGCACGGTATCAAGCTGGATTGCCGCTGCGGATGAAGGCCTTTATCAGCGGGCGAGCGCTGCGCTGGCATCCCAAGGTTGCGAGTGACCGCGCGTGGCGTGAAGTGGGCTTAGCGAGGTTCCTGCTAGAAGACTGTGTGTTTCAGGTCGAGGAGGCCGCTACGGGCCCATACAAGCGAGTGACTGAAGGGCTCTATGACCGTGAAGAAGGGTTGAGGTCTCTCGGTCCCGATCTCGCTGATTTATGGCGCGCTTGACCGTGCGAGGACCGCTCCGGCATGGTCCCGTTCACCGAGCTCCGAACGAGCAGGAGAGAGCCACAGCGTGAAGATCGTCTTTCTGAGTCGAGAGGTCCCGGACAGCATCAGCATGCTGCGCTTGGTGCATGAGCAGCACGCGGTGGACGCGATTATCTTTGAAGCGACACCTTCGCTGAGGGCCCGGATCCGGAAGCGGCTTAAGCTCCGCTCGCCTGCGGACTTATTGGTCGGGGGGATCCGCCGCCTTGTCAGGCTCGTCGTGAAGTCTGTCGGGGGAGGGCCACGCCGCAGAAACCTGGATCTGCTGCCCCGGCCGACGTTGCCGCCCGGTGTCCAAGTTCACCACGTCCCCAGCATCAATGCGCCTGAAGCCAAAGCTCTCCTCGATGAGCTGGGCCCGGATGTGGTGCTTGTGCGCGGGACCGGCCTCATCCGCGACGAGATCCTCCAAGACGTGCCGTTGACCCTCAACGTGCACGCAGGGCTGTCCCCTTACTATCGCGGCTCGCACTGCACGGAGTGGGCGCTCCTCAACTGGGACCCCTACAATATCGGCGTCACGGTTCATCAGGTCACCAAGGCCATCGATGGCGGGGCTATTTATGGGCAGGTTCGTGTCCCGATTGAGGCGCTAGACGTCGTAGCGAGTATTGAAGAGAAGATCTGCTTTGAGGGAGCCCGGCTCTTCAACCAAGCGCTGAGTCACCTTGAGACGGGGGCTGAGTTGCCTCTGCATCCGCAGGTCAAGCACGCCGGAAGCCTTCGACTAGGCTTACATTGGGATGCCTACTGCGAGTCCAGGGTCCGCTCACTCCAGCGACCCTCCGTGATGTCCGCGATGCTGAAGCGCCCGAGCCGCCGGAAGCGTCCGATCATTCACGCGGAGGAGGCTGCACCTTGAGCGGCTTTGTTCGCCAGTGGCGCAGCGCGGTGCACGCACCAAAATCCTGGCGTGGACACTTGCGACAAGCGGTTCGAGGCGTGGTGTTGAGTGGCTTGGCGCTCGGCGCGAGTTGGCCGACTGAGCCCTTCCTACGCTGCCTTTATTGCCACTACGTGTTCGACGATCAAGAGGCGATGTTTCGTCGCCAAGTGGAGATGCTCTGCGAAGCGGGTACCGTCGTCGACACTGCGACACTGCTGGCGATGCGAGCCGGGGAGATCCCCATCACGGGGCCGACATTTCATCTCTCCTTTGATGATGGGTTCTTAAACCATCAGAGCAACGCTGCCCGGATCCTCAAGGAGTATCAGGTGCCTGCGCTCTTCTTCGTCCCGACCGGGTTCATCGGGGCCGACCTGGAGACGGCGCGACGCTATGCCGTCGATATCGCCGATTATCAGGCCCCAATCGAGATGATGAGCTGGGATGACGTCGCGTCCTTGGTCGACTCGGGCTTTGATGTCGGGTCGCATACCCGCCATCATGCTCGGCTGTCCCACGTGCACGACGATGGCGTACTTCGCGATGAGATCGCGGGCTCCAAGCATGATCTAGAGACACGACTTGGGCGACCATGTCCGACCATCTCTTGGCCGTTTGGCACGCTGGATGACATCAGCGGACGGGCCCTCGAGTGTGTGGAAGAGGCCGGATACGAAGCCTGTTTTGGCGCCTATCGCGGCACGGTCATCCCAGGCAAGACCGATGTGATGCGGATCCCCAGGCATCACTTCGAAGTTCAGTGGCCTGTGGGTCACGTGCGCTATTTCGCTCAGGGCAATCGCGAGCACGCTGACGTCTAAGGCGGACGGGCAGCCCTCCTTTCGGCGACCGACGTAGCCTCATGCGGCATCGTGTTCTCCTTTTTTCGTGTATGTTGGACGCCTCTGTTGTGTCCTCGGGGACCCCATTGGTTCGTTGGCCTTACCCATTATTCGCTGTAGTGACTGCGTGCGTCGCGATGCACACGGGGTGTGGCGATAGCCAGAGCGGAGGTGATGAGCCCACTGAGGTGCACTCAGGCGTGGCGTTAGGCGATGAGGACGGTGGAGCTGACGCAGGCGCCGATGCGGCTCAGGCAGAGCCAGACGTCCTCACGGCTGCTGACGTGAATGGCGGTGATGCCTCCTCGCGGGGTTCTTCCGATGCGGGTGATGGCGAGCCGGAGGACGCGACTACGGTGGAGGTCGCGAACTGCACATTGGATGCGGACTGCGCCTACTTGGACTCGGGCCTCGGTCCGTGTCGTCAAGGGAGCTGCGTGGATGGCCAATGCGCACCACAAAGCCAGCCGGACGGGTTGGCGTGTGACGATGACAACCCCTGTTCCATGGACGACCAATGCCTCTTCGGAGTCTGCACAGGGGAGACCCTCGCTGGGTGTGTACCAAGCGAGGGCGCCGAAGGACCGATCGTCATCCAAGAGGTCCACTTCGATGGCGCCAACAACACGGTCCCGACCGAGTTCATTGAGCTCTACAATTTCGGAGAAGAGCCTGTCTCACTCGCGGGTTGGTCGTTGACAGCCGGGGTCTCATTCACATTCCCAAGTGGGGTGATGCTGTCTCCCGGGGAGTATCTGGTCGTCGCAGAGTCGCCGGAGACCCTCATGGCGCGCTTTGGGGTCGAGGCCCTTGGGCCCTACCTTGGGGGGCTGGCGAGCGAGGGGGAGCGCCTTGAGCTTCGAGATGAGACCGGCGCTATCGCCGATGAAGTGGACTTTAAAGTCGGCTACCCGTGGCCCGTCGGTGCGCAGGACTCTGGTCGGTCCATGGAGCTGCTCAGGCCTGACCTCGATAATGACCTCGGCGGCAGTTGGCGTGCATCCAAGGCGAAGGACAGCAGCGGGGCGCTTCGCCCGACACCGGGTGAAGCCAACTCAGTCGCGACCTTCAACGCGCCGCCTCAGTCTAGGAAGGTGCGGCACACGCCACAGGTGCCGGGGAGCAATGACTCGGTGGTGGTGTCGGTCAAGGTCACCGATCCCCAGGGCGTCGTCGCGGTGAGCCTGCAGTACCAGGTTGTCCTCCCTGGGGCCTATCTGCCCTCTGCCAAGCCAGTGCCCCTAGGAGAACTTCAGAGCGCGCCGGACACGCCGATGTCACCCAACCCCGACTTCTTTCACCCCGTGAATTGGCAGACCGTGACCCTGTCGGATGACGGTCAAGGGGGCGACGCAGAGGCGGGGGACAACTACTGGTCGGTGACCCTCCCGGCGCAGAACCACCGCACCCTCGTGCGCTACCGTATCGAGGTCGAGGACGGGGCGGGGGAAGACGTCTCAGTACCCTATGTCGACGATCCATCGCTCAACTTCGCCTACTTTGTGACCGATGGCATCCCGGACTATGGCGATCACCCCGCGGAGGTGCTTGAGACGTTGCCGATCTACACGCTGATCGTCCGTGGGACAGACATGGAGGAGGTGGTCGGCTACAACAGCAGCGACCAGTTCTCGAAGATGCTCAATGGAGGACCCAACGAGGCACGCTTCGCCTATAACTGGGCAGCGACGATGGTATACGACGGTGTGGTCTATGATCACATCCGGTTCCGCCTCCGAGGCGGCAACGGGCGCTACCAGTTGGCGGGGAAGCGCAGCTATCGATTCCGTTTTAACCCGGGCAATTTCTTCCAAGCTAGGGATGCGCAGGGGGTCCCTTACGGTCAGCCTTGGCGTACGTTGACCACGGGCAAAGGCTTCGACAACCGGAACACGCTGACCTACGACGTCAACTGCGTCATCAACAGTCACTTGATGCGCAGCGCGGGCGTACCGGCGCCCTACTGGCACTGGTTCCATTTCCGCGTGCTAGATGGTGCTCAAGAGGCCCCCGACCCATGGATGGGGGACTTCTGGGGGCTTCATGCAGCCACAGAGACATACGATAAGCGTTACTTAGAGAGCCATGGGCTCGACAAGGGCAACCTCTACAAGCTCGTCGACTCCAAGAGCTTGGGTAAAGACCAGCAGCGGTACCAGGGGCGCTACGCGGTGTCTGACGGAAGTGATCACGACAACATCGAGCAGAACCTTACAGGGAACAGCTCGGTTGACTTCATCCGCGCCCACGTGAACCTCTCCAACTGGTACGCCTACCACGCGGTCTCTGAGGCCGTTCGGCACTACGACTTCTGGCCGAGCGCGAACAAGAACCAAGTCTACTACTTCTCCCCTGATTATGAGCCGGCCAACAGTGGGTTTGGGCGCCTTTGGGTGCTGCCCTGGGACATGGACGCGAGCTGGGGTCCTTCGTGGAATAACGGGCATGACGCGGTCTACAACGCGCTATTTCCGTCCAACGGTGGGGGCAGCGATAACCAGGGGACCCCGGAGCTTCACCCCGAGTACCTCAACGTTGTGCGCGAGGTGCGCGACTTGCTCTGGCAGCCAGACCAAATCGAGCCGCTCCTAGATCGACTCACTCAGCCCCTCTTGGCGTTCGCCGCTGCGGATCGAGAGCGTTGGACTGGCGGTCCGCCAGAGGCGGGCAGCTTTAGCGGGTTAGGTGGCGCTGGAGCGACGTCGCTCGAGGCCCTCGTCAATGACCTCAAGGCGTTTGCATTCGTGGGGGGCAATTGGCCTGGAGGCAGTGTCGGCCCCGGGGGGCGAGGCGCGCACCTGGATAGCCTACAAGCCTCTGGTGGTGAGGGGGGGCAGATCCCCGAGACGCCCGCCATCATGTACCTCGGCGTGGACGGCTACCCAGCGGACGGTTTGCTCTTTGGGGGGCTGCCCGTAACGGATCCTCAGGGGGACGATTCGATCGTCGGTATCGCCTGGCGGATCGCTCGCGATGGGAGCCCCTCTCTCGACCCGACGGTGCCGCTCCACTTGGAGATGAACGCGCTTTGGGAGTCCGAGTTATACCCCGGCAATGTGCCCGAGGTGACCCTGCCAGCGGGCGTCGTGGTGCCGGGTGAGAGCTATCGCGTCCGCGCACGGGCGCTGGACGCGACAGGGCGCTGGGGGCACTGGTCTTCGCCCTACGTCTTCATCGCCGGGCCCGCAGAGAACCCTACCGCGGGCTTTGAGGCGTTGCACCTGACGGAGCTCATGTACCACCCGACCGATGGACCGGTAGGGAGCGGCTATGCCGCGGTCGACTTTGAGTTCATCGAATTCCAGAACACCGGTGAGGTGCCGCTGCAGCTCGGTGGGGCGCAGCTCTCTGGCGCCGTCACGATGAGCTTCGATGGAGACGCCGTGGTGGGGCCAGGTGATTATGTGGTCGTGGTCCGCGACCTCGAGGCGTTTGAGTTGCGTTACGGGGCCGTCTCCGAGGTCCTAGGGGCTTACGACGGGAAGCTCTCCAACGGCGGCGAGACCCTTGAGCTTAGGCTCGGGGACTTGGTCGTTGCCTCTTGGACCTATGACGACGAGGGGGGATGGCCGAGCCTCGCTGACGGGCTGGGGAGCTCGCTCCAGCGCGTCTTCCCGCTCTCGGACCCAGCGTCCCCCGAGAGCTGGCGGGCCTCTCAGGAACTCCATGGGAACCCAGGCTGGGGAGGCGGGCCGCCCTCTGAAGGCCTCGTCATCAATGAGGTCACCGCGCTCTCCGGAGCCGAGGGGGCGTGGACGGTGGAGCTTCACAACCCTACCGATGAGGCAGCGCAGATCGGTGGTTGGTGGCTCGGAGTGCCCCCCGGGTACGATGATGTGGTCCTCCCCGAGGGGCTCAGTGTCCCTGCAGGTGGGTACGTGAGCGTCGGCGCGGATGGGGGCGTGAGCGTCCCTGACTACAAGGGGCAAGGTGCGCTGTGGTTGATTCAGCCGGGCTTTGTGAACCGGCTGCATGACCAGGTCACGCACGGGGCTCAGGGTGACGAGGAAGCGTGGGGACGGTGGCCCGATGGGCAAGGCCCCTGTGTCCCTCTGCTGACGCCGACCTTCGGGGGCGTGAACGCGGATCCTCGCGTCGGTCCCTTGGTCCTGACCGAGATCTTGGCGACCCCGACGGCAGAGCTCCCCGAGGGGATGGACACCAACGATCTCGAGTTTATCGAGCTACATAACCCGACCGATAGCCCCGTGGCGCTTGGGGGATGGGCGCTCTCGGGGGGTGTGGAGATGACCTTCGAGGACGGGGCTTTGCTCCCCTCGGGGGCCACGGCCTTGGTGCTCTCTTGGGACGCCTCGGATCCCACCAATGGGGCGCGAGTCGACAGCTTCCGAGCGTATTACGAGGTCTCAGAGGACACTCTGCTCTTCGGGGGCTACTCCGGGAGCCTCTCTGGGCAAGGGGAAGGGGTCGCCTTGTGGCGCGTGACCGAGTCCGGAGCGCACCGCCTCGAGGACGGCGTCGCCTACGGTGTCGCGGCGTGGCCGACCGCTTTGGCCCCAAGCGAAGGGGACGCATGGCACCGCGAGGGGACGGATACGCAGGGGCTGCATGCGGCCAGCTGGGGACAGGGGCCACCGAGCCCAGGGGAGCTCTAGCGTCAACGGGCGTCAGAGGACCTTAGCGATGCGCGGTGGTGTCGGACTTGGGTGCGGGGGCGTATCGCATGTCCATGGAGAGGCGCAGGTCCGCGTCGGTCCGGTTGGGCAACGCGCGGTGGACTGTCATGCCATGAAAGAGGACCACGTCCCCGGCCCGCAGGGCCTCACTGCACCAGGGGATGTCTGTGGGCTCGATGTGACGGCGACCCGGGGGGCCCGAGTCGTGGGCTCTGAGTCCATCGCGATTGGAGCCGCTCCAGACCGCGAGTGGTCCGAGCTCAAGGGGGCAATCGAGCAGTGGCGTCCAGGCTGTCCATAGGGCCTCCGAGCCTTGGAGGTAGTACTGGTCTTGGTGCGGGGGGGTGGTGTGCTCTGGGGCGCACTGTGCAGGGACACCGAGGCGGCAAATGTCCCCGCAATGGGCTGTGGCAGGGCCTCCGTAGAGCGCCTCGATGAGGGTCAAGAGGGCAGGGTGCTTGGGGAGCGCGTGGGCTGCTTCTGTGGCGAGGACAGCTTGTTGGAGCGCGATCCAGCGCGGATCAGTGTCTCCTCGCCAAGTGCGCACTGCATCGAGGGTGAGCCGTGGCACGTCGTCGCTGATGGTGAGACCTTGTGCGTGCGCCGCGCGGAGCACATGCCGACGCACCGGGTCGATCGCCTCCTCGGGCAGCGTGGCTCGGACGAGGATGTGGCCGTGGGTCTCCCCGAGGTGGCGAAGCGTCGCGGGCTCGTGGCGCGTCGCAGTGGCGTCGATGAAGGGCTGAGTTGGATGCACGGCGCGTGGAGGTCCTGAGGCCGCACAATGTTACTGCGCGATGTGGGAGGTCGCCAGGCCCGCTACTCCTTGAAGATCTTCACGAGCTCGTAGGGCGCCATGTCGAAGTGGAAGTGGTCGTCATGACCTGGCCATGCTGGCCCCAACAAGACGGTGAAGATGCCGGCTTCGATGACGTGCCTCGCGAGGGTGTGCAGGAAGCGGGCATGACGGGCGTCTCGCCCTGTCGCGGTCCAGTGGCTCTTCATCCTCACTTTGAAGGCCCGGCGGTGTCGCTTTGTGAGTCCGGCGGGGCCCTCTGCGCCCTTGGGTAGGGCGGGGAAATCAAAGCCAGCGACGTCGATGGCGTTCCCTAAGGCATGTTCACTCATCAGGTGCGGCATGCTCCTGATGCGGCGGCAGTTGTAGGTGCCAAGGTGTCGGATGGTCTTGGGAGCGCGACCGTAGGTCGCGATGGCGACCTCTTTCACCGCCTCTTCAAAGCGGACAAGCCGCGCCTTGAAGGCCGGGTGGACCGTGACCTTCTTGTGGTAGCGCACGGCGTCGCCTGCGTGCTCCACGAGCGCGTCGCGATCGCAGCGCAGTTTGCCACGCGTCGGGACCTCTCGAGAGACCTCGTCGAGGGGGTAGGGGGCGGAGGTCGTCAGCAGGAGGCTGGCCAGGAGAGCTGCACTAAGGACGTTCATTGTAGACCCCTTGGGCGAACCTGTGGAACGGCTGGCAGATGATCGTGATTCCCTCCGATCAGACGCTGAGCCACGACGCGAGGTGCGGCAAGACCTCTTGCGGGTGCGTCAAGACGCCCATATGCCCACCAGGGACCATGACGAGCTCTGCTTCGGGCATGGCCTCGCCGAGCTGGGTGACCACCGCGAACTGATGCGGTGGGGTCTCGGGGCTCAATGTCAGGCGCGTGGGGTGCCGGATGTGGCGATAGAAGTCGAGGGGTGTGGTCTCTTGGCAGAGCAACCGAGCCTCGGCGGAGACCTTGGGGTAGAGCACCCGCCATCCCGCTTTACGGTGCTCCGGCATCGCGTCCCAAAAGCCGGGGGTGTTCCAGTAGTCGACGAAGTGCCTCAGGAAGGTCTCGGGCTCCGTGCGCTCACCAAAGAAGGCGTCGTTGACCTGCGCGAAGTCATCGATCAGGTCTGTCCGCCCTGTCTCGGCAAGGGTCCCCCATGCAGTAGGCTCATGAGCGGCGATGCGTCGGACCCGGTCAGGGTGTTTTTGCGCGAGGTGCAGGCCCAAATAGCCGCCATATGAGTGGCCCAGAATGTCGACTGGGGCGTCCTCTGCGACCAACATCTGCTCTGCGGCCAGGAGGTCGATGCTGATGTCCGGGGGGCCTTCACCCTTCCACGGATCAGACGGGGGGTAGCCGAGGTAGGTCAGGCCGATCGCGCGTCGCTGGGGCAGTTTGCGCAGCAGCCCTGTCCATTGCCGGGGATCGAGCCCGGTGCTGCACAGCATCAGGATCGTGGGGCCGTCCCCGTCGCGCTCCGAGTAGTGCAGCCGGTGGCCTTTGATGTGGAGGTCTGGCATGCGAGGAGCTTGTCGAAGACGCCAACGAAGGACAAGGTCTGGCACTTGATTCGTCATATGACGCGCTGTCCCGGCGACAGTTGAAGTCGCGCCTCTTTGAGGTCGATGGACGCCGACCTCCCGGGGAGACGCCCTTGTCTGGCATGCGCACTAGGCCCGCCTTTATCTCTCGAGAGGCGATCAACGGCTTGCGTTAGGTCCTCAGTTCTCCGACAACATGCCCTACAGGCGCAGGCGCTTGGCCTGACATCCCCTTGGCAGCGTGGAGGAAGCGTGACTGAACCCGTATGCATCACAGGCGCGACCGGCTTCGTTGGGAGCCACATCGTGGACGCCTTTTTGGCGGCAGGGATCCCTGTTCGGGCTGCTGTCAGGAGCCCCGATGACCCTGAGAAGACAGGCCCCCTCAAGGTGATGGCTGAGCATCACGGGACGGCCCTAAGCTTTCATGCGGCAGATCTCGCGACCCCGGGGAGTTTTGATGAGGCTTTAAGCGGGTCAGCAGGGCTGATTCACGTCGCCGCCGTGGCGCGCTTAGCGGCGCCAGATCCCCAGCGCCAAATCGTCGATCCGTCCATAGATGGCGCGCGAAACGTCCTCACAGCGGCCACTGAGGCCGGCATCCAGCGGGTGGTGTTGACCTCGTCTATCGCAGCGGTCGGGGACTACCGTTCGGCACAGGGCAGGGCGCTCAACGAGGCCGATTGGAATGACGCGGCGACCCTGAAGACGAACCCTTACGGCTACGCCAAGACTCAGGCTGAGCGCCTCGCATGGGAGCTCTCCGAAGCAGCCCCGTGGAGCCTCGCTGTCATCAACCCGGGCATGGTGATGGGGCCGGTCTTCAACAAACGGCACTGTCGGGCGAGCCCGATCACTGTCCGGGATATCCTCAAGGTCGCGGCGCCTGCGAACCCACGAATCTGTTTGCCGATCGTGGACGCCCGCGACGTGGCCGCGGCGCACCTTATCGCTTATCAACGTCAGGACGTCTCGGGGCGGCATGTGCTCGTCAATGGTAACCGCTGGCTCAAAGACATGGCCGTCTCCCTTGATAAGGCGTTCCCAGAGCGCAATATCCGGACCGGTGAGCTGCCCAGCTTCATGGTGAAGCTCGTGGCGCTCTTCAGTAAGGCGCTCGATGGGAAGGTCCTCGCTGACATCCTGGATCGCGAGCCTCATTATGACGGCTCTCATGCGACGACGGCGTTAGGGATCACCTACCGAGACCTCGAGCAGAGCATCATGGACACCGCTCAGAGCATGGTCAGCCAGGGCTTTGTTTAGGCGTCTCAGCGGCTCGCATCAATGGAGGACGTTGTCCCTGATGACCCCGTCGAGCAGCTTGAAGTGCTGCCCCTTATTGGACGCCATGCAGGCCAGTTTGCGACCAAGACAGCGTCGTCACGGGGGCGTTTACCCGGAGCCCTGCTAACATCCACACCACGCTAGCTCGCGGCCCTCCGAAGGGGAGGGCGCGGCTGCCTCAGCGTGAGTCCTCGTGTGTCCGTGGTGTGTCCCGACTACCGGTTGGCGTTTGGGACACCCTTTAGACACAGAGGCTTGTGTGAAATGTGGTGGAGATGCCGGGAATCGAACCCGGGTCCAGAAGTGGTCCAGTAAAGCGTCTACGTGCGTAGATTCCGCGATTTAATTTAAGCGTGGGAGCTCCCGCGGTCGGGATATCCGTGGCCGATCTCCAGAAAATCTCGTCACCTTGCGTCGGAGCCCCGCAGTGTGACCAGTTCGCGAAAATGACGGCATCCCCACTTGGCCACGAACAAACCGGGCGGGGGCCGCTCGCTATTTATGCAGCGAGAGCAAACGCATTATCATTGGCGTTTATAAAAACCCTACGATTGATAACCGGGTAGCAGGACCCCGGACACGCAACTCGACCTTCAACACCCCCGTCGAAACCTGTTCACCCCCACAATTGGGAACTGGGGAGAGCATAGGGACGAAACGTCCGGGGTTCAATGCTTTGAAGATTTTGAGGTCGGAGGTGCCTCTGGTGGGACGAGCGCGTTGAGCATCGCGGGCGAGAGCTGTGCTGGCATCGGGACCATCGTCGTCGCCGCGGGCGTCACCGTCGCGTTGTGAGGCTGAACCGGCCTGTTCCAGGAGACCTCTACCCTGCACGTGGCTTGCTTGGGGAGGGCTGCGCGTCGCACGAGGCCAAGGATGCAGGTGTCCACGTCACGGCTGACCCCCACGCCCGAGCGCCGGACTGCTTTGGCCTTGCCCGCCCCGGCAGTGAACCGGAGCTCGATGCGCCCAGCGCGCTCGCCGTAGCACGCGCGGAGCGAGGGGAGCACCGCGTGGAGCGCCTCTCGCAGCGGGGGCCGCTCGCAGTCACCGCGAATCTTTAGGCTCTCCAAGACGGCAGGGCCACCTGGGATGAGGGGCTTGGGTGCTTTCGCCGCGAGCTCGTCGTCGAGCCAGCGCAGATAGGGGAGGGCGTCTTTGGCGAAGAACTGGCGCCGGTTATGTCCCTTCTCGGTGAAGACGTGAGGGAGCACTTTGCGGGCTTGTCGGCCGTGTCGTCGTGCGACGTCCCAATCTTTGGCGCGCCACGCGAGGAGCCCGCGCCCCCAGTTCGCCCAGGCTTGGTTTCTGTTGCGCTTTAAGAGCAGCGCGTAGGCCTCGAGGGCGGGCTTGGAGCGGCCGGAGGCCAAGAGCGCCTGCGCATGGGCTAGCGCGATGGAGGCGTCTGTGGCCAGGACGGCGCGGGCGCGCGTCAAAAGAGCGAGCGCCGCTGTCACGTCATCACGGCGCCCGCGTGTCAGCCGCATCATCGCGACATCGGCGGAGAAGCGGGGCGCGTCGTCGAGGGTACGCAGCGCCTCGGAGCCATCGTCGATGGCGGCATCGAGTTGGCCCAAGCGGTATCGGATGATGGCGCGGTCGGCCCGCATTCCGGCGTCCTTCGGGGAGAGCGCTACGGCTCGATTGGCGGCCTTCAATGCCTCTTTGTGGGTGCCAGAGCGCTCAAGCACGGCGGCTAAGTCCGCCCAGGCTAAGGCATCGTCTGGTGCAAGGCGGGTCGCCTTTCGGAAGCTGCGCTCGGCCTTAGCGATGCGCCCTGTATCGCGGTACAGGACGCCGAGCAGGCGGTAGAGGCGCCCTTCCTTCGGGGTCAGCTTCAAGGCACGCTCTAGAAACTCGATGGCGCGGCCGCGATTACTGCGCTCGCCGAGCTCGATCGCCCTGGTCTCCAGCTCAGCTGCACTCAAGGGCTCGGCGTCCGGCGCCCGGCGTGCACGGGCCTGCTCGGCAGGCTGCGGCTCAATGGCGAGGTTAGCGCCCTTCGCAGCGGGTGCGGGGGGCGCGGCCGTCACAAAGCCGCTCCAAAGGAGGGTGAACGCCAACGCCACCCAGGGGATGGTCTGGAGCGGCGTACGCATCGCCCAGAGACCTAACCGCGCTGGTCGAGGGCCACGAAGTTGCGATCGTCGTGGCCGACGAAGACCTGAGAAGGCCGGAAGATGCGGTTGTCCTCAAGCTGCTCCTGCCAATGAGCGAGCCAGCCGGAGACACGGGCGAGGGCGAAGATAGGGGTGAAGAGGTCTCGCTCAATCCCCATCCGGGCGTAGACGATGCCGGAGTAGAAATCGACGTTCGGGTAGATCCCCTTGTGGCCCAAGCGCTCAGTGGCGATCTGCTCGATGCGCCGAGCGATCTCGTAGCGGGTGTCGATACCAAGCTCCTCGAAGAGCTCCTTGGCGAGGCCTTGAAGGACCTTGGCGCGGGGATCCTTCGTCTTGTAGACGCGGTGGCCCAAGCCCATGATCTTCTCTTTGCGCTCGATCTTGCCGCCGATGATCTCGTCGACTTGATCCAAGCTGCCGATCTCGTCGAGCAAGTGCAGGACGCGCTCGTTGGCGCCGCCGTGCAGCGGGCCGGAGAGCGAGCCGATCGCCCCGGCGATGACCGAGCATGGGTCAGCGAGGGTCGAGCCCACGACCCGGGCGGTGAAGGTCGAGGCGTTCATCGTGTGCTCAGCGTGGAGGACGAAGGCCGCGTTCATGGTGGTGACCGCGACCGGGTTCGCCTCTTCGCCGGACAGCATGTAGAGGAAGTTCGCGGCGTGGTTCAGGTCTGCGCGCGGCGCGACGGGCTCGTGCCCTGCTCGGCAGCGGGCGAAGGCTGCGATGATCGTCGGCATCGTCGCGATCAAGCGGCGGACGGCAGCGCGGCGCTCTGGGCTATCGGTTGTATCTTTGCAGGGGACAAAGGCTGCCATAGCAGCGACCACGGACTGCAGAACGTCCATCGGGTGCGCGTCTGCGGGGAAGGCTTTGATGAGCTGGTCGACGCCCGTCGGGAGTGCACGGTTGGCTCGCAGATCCGCGTCGAAGGCGCTTAGCTGGTCTGCCGTCGGTAGATCGCCTTCGAGCAAGAGGTACACGACCTCTTCGAAGGAGCACTGGGCCGCGAGATCCTCAATGCGGTAACCGCGATACTGGAGCTTACCGACTTGGCCGTCGATGTAAGCTACAGTTGATTCGGCACAAGGGATGCCGGCCAGGCCGCGAACGAGGGTGGGCGTGTCAGTCATCGTCTCTCCTGATTCTTCGGCGCTCCGTCGGAGGGCCGCGCACCACGTCAGGTGGTGCGACTTCCGGGCGGCCAAGGGGTAGGCCGGGTGGTTTGGTTCGCTCGGCTTGATGAGGGTGGCTGCTCTCCCCTCGAGGACAGCCCCTATTCGCCAGAGCGCCGGCAGATTAGATGAGCGGCCAGCCGTTGGCAAGGGATTGCGACGCGGCGCGTCAGAAGCGCCTGCCGACCGCTATTCTTCTCCAAACTCGGGAGGGGGCACGTGCCAACTCAAGATTTCCAGTTGTGGCATGCAGTAGTTCGATGGCACTTGGCGCAGAACGCGGCCCTTGACCTCGACCAAGACGTCCCGGTGAAGCGAGATGGTGTCGATAAGTTTTCGGGCGGCCGCCGTCCGCGGCAGGTAGCCGTGGACAAACTTCGCGTCCCCGTTATGCAAACGGAGGGCATAGTGAGTTCGGGTCGAGTGGCGAAATGCGCAGGAGTACGAGCGGCTCAGGCGCGCGCCCGCTGTCAGCTCGATCTCTTCCCCAATGATGCCCTCGGTGGTCGGGAATGGGAGCCGCTGGCCGTCGCGTCCATAGCGCCGCTTGGCCTTTCGGCCGTTCAAGACGCGCCAGAGATCGCCCTGACCGACCTCACGAAGTCGGTTGCGGGTGGGCTGAAACGAGGTGTCAGGCTTACCAGGTGACAGCGTACCTGTGGGGTATTGCCACCCGACGGCCCACTTCAAGATGTCGACTTGGTCGGGGCAGGCGTCGCTCAAGCGTGCGGGGTCGTAGCGAACCTGCACGGTGATCCTGAGCCAGGGATCCTTCTCAAGCTCTTTGGCGAGCAATCGGCCAATGTCCCGCTGGATGTAGCCGGTGAGGGTCTCTAGAGGTCCTCCCATGAGGGTGAAGGCCATGAGCTGCCCATGCGCATGCCGGTAACCGCAGTTGTAATATTCGCTCGCCCTGGCGTGGACGCGCAAGGGCATCACTTTGCCGGAGAGTTCGTAGCGGTCAGCCACAATCCTTTGTATTGTCGGCCAATTACGCGGGTCTCGCTCGCCGCGGTTGAGGTTCGGGTTATCTCCCAACGCATTGCCCGCGGTCCCGCCGATCAGGGCGAGGACAAGGGCGACCAAGATGGGGCTCCAGCGGGGCATACCGCGATGTTGTCCGGGGGGTGGCACCCACGCAAGTTCTTGGGCGCAGACGGACCAAGAAGTCGGCCAAAACTTGCCCGAGGGCCGTGTCGAGATTACACCCAGACCTCATGCCTCACTCCGCAAACACAGGGGTTTGTGTCGCCCCGCGAACCTCTCTCCGTTGGCTCAGCCTGTCGCTCTGCGCGGCGACGTTGCTCTCGACGCGAGTGAGCGCAGAGGTGCCAGATCACTCTGCCATCGAGGTTCAAGCGGAGGAGGTGAGCCAAACAGCGCGCATCGCGGAACTCTATGCATCACGGGCTGAGGTGGTGTGGACACACCCAGCAGGGCTTTCGCCAGCAGGTGAGGTCGCGATTCGCTGGCTGCGTGACGCGCCACATCACGGTGTCGAGGGGTTCGCTAGTCAGCTCCAAGCTGTCGATGAACACCTCGCGCTGCTCGTACCGCACGCCGGTCCGGCCGCGCAATCCGATGAGCTCGCGATCTCAGGTGCGGACGTCTCCCAATGGATAGGCGGCTCCAGGGGGCGTCCCGAGCGGCTCTCGGCCCGTCAGGCACGTTGCGCATTAGAGGCCTGTATTGCGGATGCGATGGCGACCCTGGTGCAGCAGCTGAGTCATCAACCTCGCACTGAGATGATCCTCCGCGATGACGATGGGCGCTACGACACGCCCGATCGACTCTGGCAGGGGCGTGCGGGCGTGCTCTCTTCGGCCTTACTGTCGCGCCTCACGGCGGCAGCGGAGATGGGGGAAGAGTCGCTACAGACATGGCTGCAAGGGCGCCTCCCGAGTTCAGACCAATACGCGGCGCTCCTCGACGCAGCTAAAACCTACGGTGCGCTGTGCGAAGAGGGGGGCTGGCCAGCGATCGCTGTGACCCGATATCGCCGCGGGGCGCGCTGGAAAGACCACGAGGCAATCCGGGCACTCCAAGAGCGCCTCCGAGTCGAGGGGTTCTTCACCACCGAGGTGAACGGGGTCTATGACGAGGTCATGAAGGAGTCGGTGCGGCGTTATCAGTCGACACGCCATCTCCGTGCGAATGGTCGGTACGACAAGGCGGTCTCGTTAGAGCTGAACATCCCTTGCGAGAAGCGCTTGGAGAGCTTGCACCTGAACCTCCGTCGTTGGCGTCAGACGGCGCGAACCAGCGAGGGGACCTTCGTAGAGGTCAACCTCGCGGCGCAGGAGGTCCGCTTCGTCTCGGAAGGCGAGGAGCGGCTCCGTAAGAGGACTGTCGTGGGGTCAGGTAAGTGGTTCTGGTCACGTAAGCACAAACGCCGGATCTACCCCAAAAAGAGCCCTCTCCTGACCGACAAGATCAAGAAGGTCATCGTGAACCCAAGCTGGACGATCCCCGGCAGCATTGTGAAGCAGGAGATCTTGCCTCGCGTTGAGAAGGATCCCACTTACCTCGAGCGCAAAGGCTACATCGTCAAGAAGTCCAAGAACGGGCATGACATCTATGTGCAGCCCCCAGGGCCGAATAACACCCTCGGCGAGGTGAAGCTGATCTTCCCGAACGCCGAGGCGATCTACCTCCACGACACGAATAACCGCTACTTGTTCCGTACCGCCCGTCGCGACCTCAGCCACGGGTGTATTCGGGTACAGGACGCGTTGGACTTCGCCACTGCGCTCATGGCGGATGCGCACGAGAAGCAAGACAAGCACTTCAACCCCCGCGCGCTTCATCGCATCTCACGACGTACACGCACCGTGGTCTTCAAACTAGACGAGCCGATCCCCGTGTTCCTCGAGTACTACACGGCATCCGTCGGCCCGGAGGGAATGGTTCGCTTCCACCCAGACGTTTACGAGTACGATTTAGAGGTCGCAGTGGGTGGCCCAGTACCGCGTCGACTGCCCAAGGCGTTACGGCGCTGAGTCGCGCACGTCTATAAGAGAACAGCGCCCTTGTTTTGACGGTCTAGTAGGGCCGGGTGAAGATTGGCAGCATGGGCGGACAGGTGCGCTTTCGCCATAGGATGGACCGGGCATGATGTGCTCTCGCGGACAGTTAATCGGTGTAATAAGTTTGGCCTTTGCCGTGGTGTGGCCTTCGGGCGCAGCCACTGCGCGCGGCGGTGATCCGCCCGCGGCGGAGGACTCTACGGCGGTGGAAGAGGCGCGCCGTGCGGCGGCCGAGCAGGACCGTCAGGAGGCGGAAGAGGCGCTCTCACCTGAGAGCGTCTTGCAGCGCGTCGAGACGATGGCGATGGACCTACGGACGCTGCCGGGGCGCGATGCGCTCCGCATCAACAACATCGCACGAGAGCTGGCTAAGCTCGGTCCTCATGCCATCGACCCTTTGCTCGACCTGATGACGGATCCGGTCGCGATGGCGCGAGAGGCCGCCGTGACCGCCATTGAGCAGATGCACCCGGACCGGGCGCTCCCCGATCTCATCGCGTGCCTCGGAGACGAGTCACCGCACGTCGCGATGGCCGCCGTCGTCGCTGTCGCCTCCTATCGAACACCGTGGGCGACGCGTGCGCTCGTGCGCTGGCTCGCTCACCCCGACGGTGCCGTCGCAGATGCGGTCTTGAGCGCCCTCGTTGCCCGGGACGCGGACACTGTCCGTGAGGTGATAGCGGCGCTGTATGAGACCCCTCCCGTCGAGGTGGGTTCGGGCCCTTACCTCGCCGCGATGGGGCGATTCCCCACCCGCAAGACCGTGAAGCTCCTGCTCAAATCCTTGAGTGATGACGCAGTCGCCATCGACGCGATCAGGGGGCTGGCCTTTTACGGACCAAAGGCGGCCAAGAAGCTCGGCCGATGGGTGAAGAAGAATTCGAAGACCAACCCGGCCATCAGCGCGGGCGCTGTGGCAGTGCTCGCGGGTTATGGTGCGGCCGGTGACCGCGTGCTGCGCTCTCTCTTGCCGCGCTTGTCTCACACGCTCAAAGAGCAGGCCGCTGATGCGCTCCTCATTGAGACACGAGACGAGGCCCGTCCGCAGGTCCTGGGGCGCCTCCTCGCTCATAGGGACGCGGGGCTGAAGAAGGTCGGGCTTGAGAGGACGATGACGGTCGATGGTGCCAACCCGCGCATCGCCATGGCGCAGAATATTCGATTCCGTGACCCTGACGTCCGGAGCTTGACCGCGAAGGCGCTGCAGCTCGTAGGGCGTGATGCAGAGGTCGAGCGCTTACTGATTACACGCTACCGCGAGGTCGCGCGCGTCCGTAGTCCCGAGAACCTCGCTGAGCGCGAGCTGCTCCTGGAGGGCATCGGTATCGCTGGCAGCGATGAAGCGGTCACAGAGCTGGTCCAAGCGACCGGTCAGGAAGACGAAGTGAAGGCCGCACTGCATGGCCTGGGCTTGGTGGGTGAGCGCGCGATCTCTGCGCTGCTCTTTGTCATCAAGACCGGGGATCCGGTGCGCACGCCCCTCGCCGTCCGTGCACTCGCCGATGCGGGGCCGAGCGCGCTCGCCCCGCTGATGGGGCTACTTATTCACCCCGTCCGTGAGGTACGGAATACGGCGCGACAGGCGGTCGCCCAGATTCAGGCCATCGAGGTTGTCCCATCGGTCGTTGCGTTGATCGCCGAGGCTGGCACGCCAGGCCGTGTCCAGCTCGTCTCTTTGCTGGGCGCGCTCTACTGCGACGAGAGCCTGACCGCGTTGCGTGAGATCGCCCGCGAAAATGGTGACCATGCCCTGCGGGAGGCGGCCGTCCGGGTCCTCGCTCAGATGGATGATCCCCGCGTCTACCCGATCCTCAAGGACGTCGCGACCAACGAACCCAATCAAGACATCCGCTACAGCGCCGTTAACGGCCTCATTTGGCAGTCTGATTTAGGCGCCGTGCCCTTCTTAATCGGCCTCCTCGACTACGAGAAGGACTTCATCCGCAAGGCGGTGGCGCGCGCCCTCGGCTACATGGCGATGCCCACGGATATTGAGACCATCGAGCCAAACCTCAGCACGCCGCGGCACGAGGTGCTCTCGGCTGTCCGCGACGCGATGCGGCGCATCTCCTTCCAGCCTGCGTTTGACCTCGGTGACCAGTTCGTCGAATGGAGCGAGGAGTACCTCAGCGAAGCGAAGGCGCCCGTGGCGTTGCGTGCCGGGGACATGACCTTCGCGGACGGCACGACGATGCACTATTGGCTACACGGCTCTGGTGAGCCAATGCTTGTGCTGCCTGATGGCCCTGACTTCTCGCACAAGTACTTGCGCCCCGCGCTTGATGAGCTTGCGGAGGACCGGCTCCTCATCTACGTCGACTTGCCAGGGCGTGGTGCCTCCTCGGGGCCTCGCGACCCGACGATCCCGATGGGGTTGGAGCATGATGTTCAGTCGACTGCGACGATGCTTGCGCGCCTGAACCTCCGGAACGTCGATGTCTATGGGCATGGCTATGGCGCGATGGTCGCAGTGCGGCTGGCAGACAAGCACGCGAAGTTGGTCCGGACCATGATCCTGGATGGCAACCCGATGCCTAGCCTACAGGGGCTTCAGTCGCGCGCTGCGATCGCCGCCTCGCGCGTCCCCGCGCCGTGGGCGCAGGACCTCGAGTGGTTCAAAGTGGAGGGGCCGCGCTTCCACCCCGATGTCTACGACCGTTGGCTGAACCTCGCTTTGATGACGGGCGCTGTGACCGAGCCAGGGGTGCTCGTGAGCCTGTGGCCTCATTTGGAGACGAACCCGTCGACGCGGCGCTCGGTGCTTGAGCCCATGGGGAACTTCGACCTCTCTGAGGTCTACGCGCGGATCGCGACGCCAACCTTGATGCTGGCGGGTCAAGATGCCCCGATGGACGAGGCTGGTCAGGCTTGGCTGGCTCAGTACGCCGAGGGCGGCTCCGGAGCGTCGGAGCACATCACCTTACAGACCATCCCAGGCGCAGGGCATTTCCCCGCGTTTGAGCAGCGCGACGCCTGGAAAGATGCCATCGAGGACTTCCTCCCTTGAGCCCTCGGGCAGTCGCTATCATTCAGGCGCGGACGGGCTCGACCCGTCTCCCTCGGAAGGTCTTTGAGGAGCTGGGGGGCGAGCCTATGCTCTCGCGGGTCGTCCGGCGCGTCAGCACCGCAGAGCGTGTTGACGCCGTCGTGGTGGCGACCACCACAGCGCCAGGTGACGACGCCATTGCAGCGCTCGCTCAGGCGAATGGATGGCTGTTGACGCGAGGCGCTGAGGACGACGTCTTGGGGCGCTACAGGCAGGCAGCCGAGGAGCACGATGCAGAGGTCATCCTGCGCGTCTGCTCGGATTGCCCGATGACGTCGCCGGCGGTGATAGATCGTGTCATCGCAGCCGTGGTGGATGACCGCAGTTGCGACTATGCAGCGAACAATTTTGAGCCAGCAACCTACCCGAAGGGCCTCGACGTGGAGGCTTTCACGCGTGCGGCGCTAGAAGACGCGTGGCGACACGATGAGCGCCCGGAATGGCGCGAGCATGTGACGCCCTATATTCGACGTCATCCGCAGCGCTTTCGACACACAGCGGTGGTCGACGTGGAGGATCACTCTGACCTCCGCTGGACGGTCGATACCGCCGATGACTTGGCGTTGATACGCTGCCTCGTCGCGGCCGCGCCGTCCGATGCAGATTGGCGTACACTTGTCGCAATCCAGCGTGCGCATCCAGAGTGGGCGCAGTTGAATCAACACATCACGCAGCGGCGTGTTCCGAGCTGAGAGGAGAGGGCAGATGGACAGCTTTGCGCTCAACGGACGGGCTCTTGGAGTCACCGGAGCTGGTGGCCACCTTGGGGCGGCGATGACCCTCGCTCTGGCGCGTGCGGGCGCGACAGTGCTGGCTGTCGGGCGCACTAGGGGCTCACTTGAGCGCGTGGCCGAGGCTGCAGAAGACGGACCAGGAGAGGTCCTTCCGTTCGTGGCAGATATTGGTGATGCGTCGCAAATAGAGGCGGCGCTGGACCACCTGACGAGCACCGCTGGTTCACTGCGAGGGTGGGTCAATAACGCCTATAGTGGTGGCTCCGCGACGCTGTTAGGCGCCCTCGATGAGCAAGCCGTGACGGACACACTTGAGGGCGGACTCGGTGTGGTGATGCGTGTGACGGATCAAGTCGCGAGCCGGATGACCCGGGGGGGCGCCATTGTCAACGTGGCGTCAATGTACGGCATGGTGGCGCCGCAGCCCGAGGCGTACCGGGAGCATGCAGCCTTTCACAACCCGCCAGCGTACGGGGCAGCGAAGGCGGGGCTGATTCAGTTCACGCGCTACGCAGCGGTTCATTTGGCGGGGGCAGGGGTGCGCGTGAATGCGGTCTCCCCCGGCGCCTGCCCAAGCCCGTCTGTGCAAGAGGAGGCTGGGTTTATCGAGGCACTTGAGGCGCGTATCCCGCTTGGTCGAATCGGCCAGCCGTCTGAGGTCGCAGGGGCCGTCCACTTCTTGGTGAGTGATGCAGCGACCTATGTCACAGGGCACAACCTCGTCGTCGATGGTGGCTGGACGAGCTGGTAGCGGTCGCGTTTAGCGAGCGACGTAGCGGAGGAGCTCGATGTCTCCCACACGGGTCTCGCTGTCGCGGACATAACCAGCCGCCTTGAAGGCACGCACACTGCCGATATTGTCGGGGCGAATGAGCGCGATGACATGGGCCACATCGCCGGTGGCGAGGGTCGTCCGAGTTCCCTCAGCGATGACACGTCGGCCCAGCCCCCTGCCACGGTGGAACTCGGCGATGGCGACGCTGATAGTGGCCTCATTGGTGGTGACGTCAAAGCGCACGACGCCGACCCGTTGACCTTTCAATTCAGCGACGTAAAGGACGGTCTCTGAGCCGCGCAGTCGGCTCTCGAACCACTCTGTATGGTCATCCCAGGGGATCGGCTCTGAGGAGATCGAGAGGGCGCGGGTAGATGGCGCGTTGTTGACCTCCCAGTAGAAGCGACAGTCGGCGGACGTCGCGACGCGCAGGGTCAGCTCACTCATCGGTACCGCTCACATGCGACCACGCCAGCGGGGTGGCGGCCTGGATGTCTTGGGCAGCGCGGCGACCTAGGACGGCGCCCAACGCGTCGGGAGTCAGTCCGTGGCCTGGGCGAATCACCCGGACGTTCTCCGAGGTGAAGACGTCTCCAGCGCGCATGTCTTGCGCGACAAAGAGTGAACGCCGGAACGTGATGTTCGCGGACTCTGCGACGCCGGCTCCGTACCGTACGCCCCCGACGGCGGCTTCGGCCTCGCGGACCGAGCGCACCAGGTCAGCGAACTCGCTGGGCTCCATGCTGAATGAGGCATCAGGGCCTCCGTCGGAGCGGCTGCGGATGAAGTGCTTCTCGATGATATGGCCGCCCAGCGCCACACTCGCGACAGCCACCGTGTGCCCCATGCTGTGGTCGGAGAGGCCTGCGACGACATCGAAGCGGGACGCGATGTCGGGGATGGTCGCGAGGTCAAAATCGGCGGGGTCAGCGGGGTACGAAGAGACGCATCGAAGTACGGCGATCTCAGGGCAACCATGGCCGCGTAGCGTGTTTACGCAGGCGGTGATCTCCTCCAAGTTCGCCATCCCAGTCGACATGATGACCGGGCGGCCTGTCGACGCGATCTTGCGGACGAGGGGGAGGTCGGTCACCTCAAAGGAGGCGAGCTTATAGACTGGCGGCGCAAACTGCTCGAGGAAGTCGACCGCTGTGGCGTCAAAGGGGGAGCTGAAGCAGATCAGGCCCAGCCGGGCCGCCTCTGCGAACAGCGCCTCATGCCACTCCCAGGGGGTGTGGGCCTCTTCATAGAGCTCGTACAGCGTGTAGCCATCCCAGAGCCCACCGGAGACGCGGAAGGGGGCTGCATCGGAAGACAGCGTCATCGTGTCGGCCGTATAGGTCTGCAGCTTGATCGCGTCGGCGCCCGACTCCGCAGCCAAGCGGACGATCTCCATGGCGCGAGACAGGTCGCCACCGTGGTTGGCGCTCATCTCCGCGATGATGAAGGCCGGTTGCCCAGCACCGATCAAGCGTTCGCCGATGCGTATCGTTCGACTCATGAATCGCTCTCCGAGGTCAATTCGTGTGACCAGTCCGCGTCGACGCCCATGGCTTTAGCGACGCGCCAGGCACCCTTGCCGTCTAGTCTAGCGTCAGGAGGGGCCAGCGCTGCAAGCCCTAGGCGGAGCGCCTCAGCTGCAGCCAGCGCATCCGTGAAGACGGGGGTGCCGACGGAGCGCAGCGTGTCGACGACACCACACTGATTGTCGGCGGTCTGAAGCGCGACGACTGGGGTGCGCGTGGCCATGGCTTCCCAGACCAGTGTGCTCGCGCTGACGAGCGCCGCGGTGGAGGTCGCGAGGGTTACCGCGAGGTCCTCCGGCTCAAGCCACGCGATGCGGGTGCAGGGCCCCTTCCGCGTCGCTAGCAGTGTGTCCAGGTCCTGTCTCGCAGCGATGCGATCAGAGGCCAACACGGTCAACGGGGCCAAGTCCCCGATGGCCCCCAGGCATCGCGCCATGTCGTCGCGAGGATCAGCCCCCCCGAGCGCGATGAGCCAGCCCTCGCGCGCGAGGCCTTGTGGTGCGCGTGAGAAGCAGCGATGGACCAGCTGAAAATGGGCGCCGGTGAGGGTGTTTGGTGCTGGGGATTGGGTGGGCGCGAGCCGAAGATCAGCGCCCTCGCGGTGTTGATGATCGTCGACGAGCAAGATGCGGGCGTTGGTGTGCCGACGGATGGCCTCGAGATAAGGGACGTCGGCTCCGTAATGGTCGATGACGAGCCAATCTGCGTCAGCGGCGACCGTGGCTAAGGCGTCGGCTTCCTCGGCGGGGAGCCGGTCCATGGTCGGCGGACCAGGGAGGGGCACGTCTGGGGGGCGCCCCACCAGCCGTGTGACGGCGTCTGATGCGCGGCATGCCCACTGAACGTCGACACCACATGCGTCCAGGACGTCTGCCAGGGCCGCACAGCGACCGAGGTGACCCCAGCCCACGGCACCGCCACCGTCGGCGCGCACGAGCACTTTCACGGCAGCACGTCACTCACGGCGTGGTGGACCCCTTCAACGACCCGCTTGACCATCTCGTCAGTCATGCGAGGGAAGAGGGGAATCGTGATGGAGCGTGCGTAGAGATCCTCTGCGACTGGGCACAGGCCTGCGTCGTAGCCGAGCGCTTCGTAGTAGGGGTGCCGATAGACTGGCAAGTAGTGCACTTGGACGCCCAAACCAAGCTCCCGCAGGCGGGTGAATAGTGGGCGTCGGAAGCGCGCCTCGGGCACGCGAATCGTGAAGAGATGCCATCCGGACTCGACGCCCTCTCGGACCGTGGGGATCGTGATGCCTTTGAGGTCCGCGAGCGCTCCAAAGTAATGGCATGCTATCTCTTGCCGTCGCGTGATGAAGCGCGCGAGCTTGGCGATTTGGCTGAGGCCGAGCCCCGCTTGAATGTCCGTGAGTCGGTAGTTGAAGCCGAGGGCGTGCTGTTCGGCGTACCAGGGGCCTTCGTCGCGGTGCTTCATGCGCTCAGGATCGCGCACAAAGCCGTGAGAGCGGAACGAGCGAGCGACCTCCGCTGCCCCGCTGTCGGCAGTGACGACTGCGCCACCCTCACCGGTCGTGATCGGCTTGATGGGGTGAAGGCTGAGGGCTGTCAGGTCCGCCAGCGTGCCCACCGGGCGGCCGTGGTATCGGGCACCTAGGGAGTGGGCGGCGTCCGCGACTATTGTGAGTCCTGAGGCCTCGGCGATAGGGCGCAGGGCATCGTAGTCTGCCGGGTGCCCGGCGTAATCGACTGGAGCGAGCACTCGTGTGGTATCGCTTACCGCGCCGCGTACGAGGTCCGGGTCAATGTTGCCCGTGTCGGCGCAGACATCGACGAACCGCACAGTCGCTCCGAGATAGAGCGCGGCGTTCGCGGTGGCTGCGAAGGTGAGCGGCGTTGTGATGAGCTCATCACCGGGGCCGAGCCCTGCGGCGTGGTAGGCCACGTGGAGAGCAGCGGTGCCCGAGTTCACGGCGATGGCGTGAGGGACACCGCAGGCCTCGGCGAGCGCGGCCTCGAAGCTGGCGACGGTCGGGCCGGTGGTTAGCCACGCGCCCCGGAGGACCTCCACAACCGCTGCGATGTCCTCTTCGTCAAGCCACTGTGCGCCGTAGGGGATCATGTCGCTCATGAGGGGCCCGCTGAGGCCTCCTCAAAGGGGCGCACAATCTCTCGAATTTCTTCGACCGTCAGCCAGGTCGTGTTGACTTCAGAGCTGTAGACGAAGCCCTCGGGCACTTCCCCGCCATCAGCGACGTTCCGCGTACGCTCTGCCCACCAGCCAAACTGGGGCTGGATGACATAGTGGTCATCGAACTCTCGGGTCAGGCGCGCATCGTCTGCGGAGATCATCATCTCGTGGAGCTTCTCGCCCGGGCGGATGCCGATGACCTTTTGTTCGCAATCTGGGCCGATGGCGGTGGCCAAGTCGGTGATGGTGGCGCTCGGGATCTTCGGGACGAAGACCTCACCGCCCTTCATTCGCTCGAGTGAGTTCAAGACGAAGCGCACCCCTTGCTCGAGGGTGATCCAGAAGCGGGTCATGTCTGGGTGCGTGATCGTCAGGACACCTGTGTTCCGTTGCTTGAGGAAGAAGGGGATGACGCTGCCGCGGCTGCCGACCACGTTGCCATATCGAACGACCGCAAAGCGGGTCTGCCGCCCACCGGCGTACGCGTTACCGGAGACGAAGAGCTTGTCACTACAGAGCTTGGTGGCGCCGTATAGGTTGATCGGGTTGCAGGCCTTATCGGTGGACAGCGCAATGACGCGTTTGACGCCTGCGTTGATGGCGCAGTCGATGATGTTCTGTGCCCCATGGACGTTCGTCTTGACGGCCTCGAAGGGGTTGTACTCACAGGCAGGGACCTGCTTCAGGGCCGCAGCGTGCACGACGATGTCGACGTCTGAGAAGGCCTGTCGGAGGCGGTCTCGATCGCGGACATCGCCGATGAAGAAGCGCAGTCGCTTTCGGTCGGCGTCTGTGAACGCGGGATCCTTCGACATCTCAAACTGCTTGAGTTCATCTCGGCTGAAGATGATCACCCGTCGGGCGGACGTCTCGTCTAGAAGCGCGCGAATGAAGCGCTTCCCGAAAGACCCGGTCCCGCCGGTGACCAAGATGGACGTGCTGTCGGTGATAATCGACACGCTCGACTCCTGCATGAGGTGGTGTGCACCCAATTGAGTGCGTTTCGCGGCTCAGAGATCCGAGGCGCGTCCTAGCCTTTGTTGTCCGTCTCATCTGGGTGTTGGTCAACTTTGGCTGGTGTTCTCGGGCTGGACTAAGATGGGCGTCATGACGACGACTCGATCGAAGATCGCCCTCGGGACCGTTCAATGGGGCATGACCTACGGCATCGCGAATCACACGGGCCAGGCCACGGAGTCCGATGTCGCGGCCATGCTCGACATGGCGCAGCGTGCGGGGGTGGACACCTTGGACACCGCGCGCGCTTACGGTTCGGCTGAGGCTGTCATCGGCCGGTCGCGTTGGCGTGAGCTGGGGTTCCGGGTCGTCACCAAGCTCAGCCCGGGTGTCTGTGATCGCGAGGGGGATGTTCGTGAGGCGACGGAGGAGAGCTTGCGGGCCAGCCGTGAGGCGCTTCAGGTCGAGCGCCTCGACGTGGTGTTACTGCACCGACCAGAGCATCGGTTGGCCGCCGAGGGTGCAGCGTGGCGACGCCTCCGCTCGGCCCGTGATGAAGGGATGATCGGCGCTATCGGGGTGTCAGCGACCTCTCCGGAGACGGCGGTGGAAGCCTTGGGTGACGCGGACGTCGCGGTGATGCAGGTCGCAGCGAGCCTTTTAGACAGGCGCCTCGAGCGCTGCGGGTTCTTCGAGGACGCCGCCCAGCGCGATGTCGAAGTGCATGTGCGGAGCGCGTTTCTGCAGGGCCTCGCGTTCATCGCCACAGAGTCCTTGCCAGCGCACTTGAGCGAGGCGCGCGCTTGCCTGGAGGCAATCGATGTGTGGGCAGAGGCGAGGGAGGTGACCCGAGCGACGGCCTTCTTAGCCTACGCCCTCTCTCTGCCGGTGGCGCGGATCGTGATGGGCTGCGAGAGGCCAGAGCAGCTGGCCACCAACCTTGAGAGCGTCGTCCGTGCGAGGGCATTGGCCCATGAGGTCAAGGAGCTGTCTGAGGGCCTCCCAGCGCTCCCGTCCCACGTCTTGAACCCGGCCGAGTGGCCGACTTCCGATTAGCTCAGGGCTTTGATCAGGAGGCCGCTACCGCAGCGACTGCCTCGGGGGTGGGGGGCGCCTTCTTAGGGGTCGCCACGATCGGGGGATCGAGGAGCTCGAAGACCTTCCCTTTGTGGAGGCCCCAGAGCGCTGTCCGGGCGGTGATGAAGCCCTGCGGTCGCTCATCGGCTCCGGTCAGGGCCAAGGCCAACTCTTCGGCACGGACGTGCGCACCTTCGTTCAGGTCGATCTTGACCCGGAGGAGCGGGGTGTCGGCGCCGAGGGCCAGCAGGCGGGTCTCTTGGACAGAGGGGTAGTCCACTTCAGCGCTCTGCAGGCCGGCGAGGATGTTGACCTCGCGGTCACCACGTTTGCGTGTGACCATGGTCATCAGAGGATCCCCTGATGTCGCCCTCGCTGCGGCAGCCGTGAGCTCCTCCACACCCCAGGTGCCTGGGCACGCGAGCACGTACTCGGCGAGCTTGGCGGAGCGCGCGCAGCTGCGGACGCCGTCCGGCAGTCGGGCTGCATCGACGACGCGGAGGCCAGGGTCGCTGACCGCGTTGATCTGCTCGGCGAGCATCGTGGGGTCGATGTCGGTCAGGGCGATGACGTCGACGACCTCACTGAGGCTTGGGACACCGAGCGGGAGGGCGGGGCCGTAGGTGAGCTGCGGCTTCGGGGAGAAGCCCTCGCTGTACTTCAGCACCATGCCGGCTCGTCGGATGATCCGAGGCAAGCTTCGCGTCAGGTCGAGTTGACTCGTCAGGGAGGTTGTCGCGAGCTTCGTGAAGATGAGCCTGTAGGAGTAGCTCTGTCCCTGATCCGCGCGTTTAGGCGGCAGCGTTTGGCCCAAACGGTTGGTCCGTACGGTCTTCCACTCGGGCAGGTCGTCTTCAGCGCGAGGTGTCGGGCGCTCTTTGGCCCCCAGCTTCTCGAGGAATGTCAGGCGCTCCTCGCGCATCGCTGTCAGGTCACAGGCGACGCCGCAGTGGTAGCAGATCAGCTTACGCTCGTCCTCGATGGCGTCGGCCATGTTGGTGTGGTGCACCTGCTCCCCGAGGGGCTTGCTGCACGGCGGCGAGAGGCGGTCCTTTGTCGCGCGCTTCCACTCCTTCGACAGGAACTTTGGTGCGAGCCCGACGTCGATATGGTCCCAGGGTAAGGCACCGTCGAGCGGGAGGGTCCCGAGGTAGCGGTCTGTGGGGACGCCCCACTCTTCGATCGCTTCGAGCCACGCATCCCAGTTCAGGTGCTCATCCCAGCCATCGAACCGGCAGCCTTTCCGCCACGCGGTCTCGACCAAGTCCGCCACGCGGCGGTCACCGCGAGCCACGATCCCCTCGAGGAAGCTGACTTTGGGGTTGTGGGTCTTGACCGTGATCCGGTGCTGGCGACCGATGTCCTTGAGGACACCGTGCTTGCGCACGATCTCGTCATACGAGTCCATCGCTGCCCACTGAAAGGGCGTATGCGGCTTGGGGACGTGACTCGATGCGCTCGCGGTGACCTCGGCGCGCTTGCCGTGATGCTGTCGTCCGATTTTACGGAGTCGTGAGGAGGTGTGGACGATCCCGGCGACATCCTCGTCTTCCTCGGTGGGGAGCCCGATCATGAAGTAGAGCTTCATGCGCTTCCAGCCACGGGAGAAGACTCGCTCGGCTGTGGTCTCGATGTCTTCGTCGGTGATGTTCTTGTTCACCACGTCACGCATGCGCTGGGTACCTGCCTCGGGGGCGAACGTCAGCCCTGTCGCCTTGACGCTCGCGATCTCGTCCAAGAGGTCTCCGGAGAGGCCATAGGCGCGAAGCGACGACACGGACAGGCTCACGCGTCGCTCTCGGAGTCGAGACATGACGGTCTTGATCAGCGGGCTGATGCATGAGTAGTCGGCGGTCGAGAGGCTCGTCAGGCTGACCTCGTCGTAGCCACCTCGTTCGATCGCGTCCATCACCGCGTCGATGACTTGCTCGGGGTCGCGCTCTCGCACCGGGCGGTAGATCATGCCGGCTTGGCAGAAGCGACAGCCTTCCGTGCACCCTCGCGCGATCTCCATGGAGACGCGGTCAAAGATCGCCTCGGCGGCAGGGACGGGCGTGTTGGTGGGGAATGGGTAGGCGGTCAGGTCCGCGACGTGCGCGCGCTCGACCGGATAAGGCCCTGCGCTGGTCTCTGGATCGACGACGAGCAGATCGTTTCGGGGCTCTTCTTTGAGGGTGTAGAGCGCGGGGCAGTACCAGCCACCCATGGCTGCGAGGCGCGTCAAGACCTCCCGGCGGGGGAGGCCTTCATCACGCCAATCGGCGATGTTCAGGAGCGTCCGTGGGAGGATCTCCTCGGCGTCTCCGACCAAGAAGGCGTCAAAGAAGGGGGCCATCGGCTCTGGGTGCGTGCAGGTTGGACCGCCTCCCAGGATGAGTGGCCAGCGCTCGTCGCGGTCCTCAGAGCGCAACGGGATCCCCGCCAAGTCCAGGAGGTTCAACACGTTCGTGTAGGTCATCTCGTACTGTAGAGAGATCCCCACGGCGTCGAAGTCGGTGAGGGGGCGCGCTGACTCTAACGAGATCAGTGGCAAGTCACGCTCCCGCAGGGCGGCCTCCATGTCGACCCACGGAGAGAACGAGCGCTCACAGGCGATCTCCTCTCGGTCGTTCAACAGCCCATAGATGATCTTTGTGCCGAGGTGGCTCATCCCGATGTCGTAGATATCCGGGAACGCCATGCAGATTCGGACGCGGGTTGTATCCCAGTCCTTGTGCACTGACTGGTACTCTTCGCCCGTGTATCGCGCGGGTTTTTGCACGGTGTGCAGAAATGACGCGTAGGGATGTTCACTCAGCGTGGTGCTCGACAAAGGGTCCACTCCGGCCCGAGAAGATGCCCCTGAAATCACAGGTCATCGAGTGAGTCAACGAACGCGCGGTCAGACGGCTCCGCGAACCTTGACACTTCGGGGGGCGAGCCCCTACCGTTCGCGCCGCTATTTCGGTGGCCTGGCTATGCGCGAGGTCGCCAGTCTTATCAACGCACTTGGCGTCTGGACCCCCTGCCTTATGGAGAACGTGATGCGCCCCTTTCGTTTTGTCTGTTGTCTTGTATTCCTCGCCTTCGCGGTGACCTCGTTTACAGCCTGCGGTGACGCCGACACGACGGCTGACTCCACCGCCACCGACGCTGTCGGCAGTGACGACAGCACGGGCAGCGCGGATGACGATGCATCCGGCAGCGTGACGGACCCCACAGAGAACGAAGGCGACTGCACGGCCAACTGCACGGGCAAGACCTGTGGTGACGATGGGTGTGGCGGAAGCTGCGGCACCTGTGGCTCTGGTGACGCGTGCAACGCGACCGGCGTCTGCGTGGCGACCGCTGACTGCACGGACACCTGCGAGAGCGTGGGCGCCACCTGCGGCACCATGTGCGGTGAGGCGTGTGGCACGTGCTCGGTGAACTCGGACTGCGTCTCCGGCGCGTGCGTGTGCGCAGCGAGCTGTGAGGGCAAGACCTGCGGTGACGACGGGTGTGGCGGTAGCTGTGGCACTTGCGCCGCCGACGAGACTTGCGACGGCTCCAGCTGCGTCGGCGCCGAGACGCCGCCTACGCCCGTGTGCGGTGATGGCACATGCAACGGCACAGAGAGCTGCTTGACGTGCACGGAGGACTGCGGACCGTGCGCGGATGAGACGACCTACTACTGCTTCGAGCTCAACGCCTGCCTCGTTGAGGGGTGTGACCCCAACTCGGCGAACTTCCAGACTTGTGCACAGGGCAACATGGGTGTCTGCCAAGAGGCTGCAGTGACCCCCAAGGACTGGTCGGATTGGTTCGCATGGCAGCAGTGCTTGGCCACATGCATGGGGCAGACCCCGACGCCCGAGCAGCAGAATCAGTGCCTTGAGTACGGTTGCCCAGCTGAGGTCGCAGAGTGCTTCTCTGGTGGCACCTACGGTGACAAGACCTGCGCCGAGATTGACACCTGCATGAACCAAGGCTGCAACATGCTCCCGCAGGATCAGCAGTCCGGTTGTATTCGTGACTGCATGGCCACGGGTACCGAGGACGCGGTCAGTCAGCAGGTCGCGATCCTCTTCTGCGCCAGCAACGCTTGCGCCAACGAGACGACCGCAGCCGGTCAGCAGGCGTGCCTCCAGGCAGCGCTTCAGCCCGACGGCGCATGCGCCGATCCCGTCTCGATCTGCATGGGCGGCTCCGAGGTGTGTACACCTGCCTGTGACGGCAAAGACTGCGGCGATGATGGTTGCGGCGGCTCCTGTGGCGAGTGCGCCGACGGCGTCGACTGCTTGGAGGGGCTCTGCACCCCGGTCGAGTGCGATGTCGACTGTGAGGGCAAGAGCTGCGGCGATGATGGTTGCGGCGGCTCCTGTGGCGAGTGCGCCGACGGTGAGACCTGCGACGCAGGCACTTGTGAGGCAGATGCACCAGCGTCGGTCTGCGACGCGACGTTCGCTGACTGCAGCGAGGCCGACTTCGATGCGGGCGACATGACAGCGATGACCGAGACCGTGGACATCGCCATGGTTGGGATGGCGCCCTACGCGCCCAAGTGCGTCCGGCTCAAGGCAGGGCAGACCGTTACTATCGGTGCCACGGCCGGCCACCCCTTTGAGAAGGTCTGCGCCGAGGACGATGTGATGGACAGCCAAGACGGTCAGACGAGCGATGTGGAGTTCACCCTCACCACGCCTGGCTACTACAACTACAAGTGTCAGTTCCACGGCAGCATGGTCGGCAACATCCAAGTCGTTCCCTAGGGGCGTCAGTTATCTGGGAGAGACCCTCAGGGGCGCATCGTCGTGCGCGGCTTGAGGGCTCCCTAACGTCAGCTTTCAGCCTCACCCAGCGTGAGGAACTTACAGAGAAGAGGAGAGTTTCATGCGGATGCTTCAAGTAGCCCTGATGGGTATGGCGTTGGCCTGCTTTGCGCCGGCCTGCGGCGGCGATGATGCCGAGACTAACGGTGATGACACGACTGCAACGGCGGACACCGAGACGGGCGCTGAGCAGGACGCTGGCGCCACGGATGATGCGGGTGCTGGCGAAGCCTCCGATGACGCAGAGGCAGTGGAGGACACCGCGCCCGAGCCCGAGCCCGAGCCCTGCGTGCCTGCATGCGACGGACAGACCTGCGGGGACGACGGATGTGGCGGCTCCTGTGGCACCTGCACGGCTCCGGACACCTGCGTGGGCAGCAACTGCTGTACGCCCGAGTGCACCGACCTTGAATGCGGTGATGATGGCTGCGGCGGAAGCTGCGGTGACTGCGCAGCTGGTGAGCAGTGCTCT
Organism: Myxococcota bacterium; assembly: GCA_049602155.1. Lineage (GTDB taxonomy): Bacteria > Myxococcota_A > UBA9042 > PHBI01 > JBMYRH01 > JBMYRH01. The sequence continues at coordinate 115,053 of JBMYRH010000005.1, forward strand.
GCAGGCCTCTGCGAAGCCAAGACATACTCCTGCCCGGAGATGTTCGCTTCGGCACAGGCATTGGAGTGTGATTGGGCTGCCGACTTTGAAGGTTGCGAGGTGACCATCACGGACGCCTATGAGGCTGCAAACGCGGACGAGGCTGCGAGCCTCGAGGGGCTCCTCTCATGTCTCAATGACAAGGGATGCGATGTCACCCAGAGTAAGGCTCAGGCGTCATGCCAGAAGGATGACTGCCTCCCCGAGACCGCAAGCTGTGAGGCGAGCCAAAACGGTGCGCTGATGTGCTTTGAGATCACCCAGTGTATGCAAGAGGCGACGTGCCCGAAGGACATCATCACTGGTGTGCCGACCGCAGCATGTCGGAGGCAGTGCCTCGATCAGGGCACGGAAGCCGGCGTCGCGTTCTGGCTCAGCCTTGAGCTCTGCGGCGTGAGTGAGTGCCTGGGCGAGGACAACTATGACCAGTGCGTGACGGACGTGTCGAGCATCCAGTGCACCACCGAGTACAGCGACTGTTACGACGAGGCTCAACAGTAGGGGGCTCGGGCCGCCGCGCCGCTTAGTCGGCGCGAGGCCCGAAGAGCGCTGTCCCGATGCGAATCAGGGTCGAGCCCTCGGCGATCGCGGCCTCGAAGTCGTCTGACATCCCCATCGAGAGGATGGGCGTGTCCTCGACGCGATCGCTGATCGCTTCCAAGAGCCCACGAGTGCGCGCAAAAGCCTCGCGTGGAGCGCCTCCCTCGACGGGCTTTGGGATGCACATGAGCCCGCGGAGCCTGAGCGCCGTGCTCTTAGTCACGTGGTCAGCGAGGGCGTCTAGCCCGTCAGGGCTGCACCCGGCCTTCTGCGGTTCGTTATCCACGTTGACTTGAATCAGGACGTCGAGAGGCGTCGGGTGATTCCAGCGACGGGAGAGCGCCACGACGAGCTTCAGGCGATCGACGGTGTGGACCAGGGTAGGGCGCCCCTCTTCGATGGCGGTGGCCTTGTTGGTCTGAAGTGCGCCGACGAGGTGCCACCGCAGCGCAGGGAAGGCATCAAGTCGCGCGGACCAAGCCTGGACTTGGTTCTCTCCAAAGTCTCGATGCCCGAGGTCTGCGAGGGCCTGAACCGATGCGTCAGCGTGACGCTTTGACACAGCGAGCACGGTGAGTTCGCGTGGCGAACGTCCTGCGGCTTGTGCGGCAAGAGCGATACGGTCTTGGAGACCAAAGTAGCGGTCGGTGAGTGTCATCGTCGCCTCAGTAGGGCAGGAGATCGGTCGCGCCCATCTCCTCCATCATCTCGATCACTTGGCACATCGGGAGTCCGACGACATTGGTGTAGGAGCCGGTGATGGAGTCGACCATGTAGGCTCCCACGCCCTGAATGGCGTAGCCGCCCGCCTTGTCCATTGATTCCCCGACAGAGATGTATTTATCGATCTCGGCGGTGGAGAGGCTCTTGAAGAGCACCTCGGTCGAGACGGCTTGAACGCCCTCTTTGTTCTTCTTCAAATCATGGATGCAGAAGCCGGTCAGCACACGATGCCTTTGCCCGCTGAGTCGGGCCAGCATGGCGGCAGCCTCAGCGGTGTCGGCAGGCTTACCCAGGACATGGCCACCCTCGACGACCACGGTATCCGCGCCGATCACCCAGCGGGTCTCGATGTGACGCCGGCCACCTGCGGCGGATGTGATCGGTTGGCCGGCTGCGTCCGTCGGGTAGAGGGTCGTCTGCAGACGACCGACAACCCCCAAGACCTTCTCTCGAGCCAACCGTTTGACGAAATTCTCGACCATTTCTCCGTCCAGCTGGACCTCATCAATATTCGCTGGGACCACTTTGACGCTGAAGCCCATTCGCTCCAGGAGGTCTTTCCGGCGAGGAGATTGTGACGCGAGGATGATTTGGACTGCCAAGCAGACCTCCCACTGGGTCAGTAACGCGCTGGGAGTGTAGCAGTACCAGAGCGGTTTGGGGGGGCCCTTCGCTCGTTGCTTCGTGCAGGGGCAAGTGGTATAGCCCGCGCGGTCCTTAAGCACCTGCACTCCAGGGCATTTTCTCCCTGTACCGCAATGCGCCGAGCGACCGTTAGGAGCGACATGGGATTCTTCGGGTTCGGTGGAAATAAGGTTGACCGTTACGTCAAGAAGCTGACGAACGCATACGTGCAGACGCACGAGCGCATTCGAATGATCGAGCTGCTTGCCGAGATGGGCACGGACGAGTCCATCTACGGTATCCTCAAGCGCTTCACCTTTCGTACAGAGGCGAGCATCGTCGACGAGGACGAGAAGGAGCTGGCCTACAAGTACCTGGTGCGCGCTGGGGCCTCTGCGGTGCTGCCCATCGAGCGCTTCGTGGACAGCAATGACGCCGTTTATTGGCCGATCAAAGCGCTCCACGAGATCGCGGGGATCGACGCCGCTGTCGATCTCCTTTTGAAGGCCCTGGATCGCTCGGAAGAGCGCTTGGGGCGTGTCAACGAGCAGAAGACCCAGTTGGTCTCCAACTTGCGTGACTTCACCCACCCCAGGGTGCTTGAGCGACTTCAGGCGCTCGTGAACGATGTGGATGAAGATGTCCGCATCATGGCCATGGATGGGCTGCTCACCTACGGCGAGGATGTCGCACTGCAACCTGCTGCGCGGCTCCTCCTGGACTCGGAAGAGTCAGCCAAGGTCAAGATGGTGCTCTTGGAGCAGCTTATTGAGCTGGGCTGGTCGCTGGCGACATGGCGCGAGCAATTCGAGGAACAAGACCTGCTGCCGTACCCCTACCGGGTCGGCGCCAATGGCTGCTGTGAGCGCGCGAGTTAGCCACGCGTGAACTCCTGACTCAGGTTTAAAGGAGCTGCATATGCCGAAGCGTAAGGACATCCAGAGTATCCTGTTGATCGGTTCTGGGCCGATCGTGATCGGTCAGGGCTGTGAGTTCGATTACTCGGGTACACAGGCATGCAAGGCGCTGAGAGAGGACGGTTACCGTGTCATCTTGGTGAATTCGAACCCCGCCACGATCATGACAGACCCCGAGTTCTCCGATGCGACCTACATCGAGCCGCTGTCGGCGGGGGTGCTTGAGCAGATCATCGCCAAAGAGCGCCCCGACGCTGTCCTCCCCACGATTGGGGGCCAGACCGGCTTAAACCTCGCGATTGAACTCGCGGAGGCCGGGGCGCTTGAGCGGTACGATTGTGAGCTCATTGGCGCGACGCTGGAGTCGATCCATAAAGCCGAGGACCGTGAGGCCTTCAAGGCCGCGATGGACGCGATCGGGCTTCGGACCACGCGCTCAGGGTATGCGCGGAGCGCACATGAGGCGCATCAGATCGTGGAAGATCTGAGCATCACCTTCCCCATCATCCTTCGGCCGTCATTCACCCTCGGCGGCTTTGGCGGCAGCGTGGCCTACAACGCTGAGGAATTCGAAGAGGCGATTCAGTGGGGGCTTAACGCGTCGCCTGTCGGTGAGATCCTCGTGGAGGAGAGCATCATCGGCTGGAAAGAGTTCGAGCTCGAGGTGATGCGCGACAACGCGGACAACTGCGTGATCGTCTGCAGCATTGAGAACCTCGATCCGATGGGGGTTCACACCGGCGACTCCATCACGGTGGCGCCGGCTCAGACGCTCAGCGACAGGGAGTATCAGCGGATGCGCAACGCCGCCCTCGCCATCATGCGCGAGATCGGCGTGGATACGGGCGGCTCCAACGTCCAATTTGCCGTCAACCCAGCGGACGGCGCCATGATTGTCGTGGAGATGAACCCTCGCGTCAGTCGGTCCTCGGCGTTGGCCTCGAAGGCGACTGGCTTCCCGATCGCCAAGATCGCCGCGAAGCTCGCGGTGGGCTACACCCTCGATGAGATCACAAACGACATCACCGGCTCTACCCCAGCGTGCTTTGAGCCGACGATTGACTACGTCGTCACGAAGATCCCGCGGTTCACCTTTGAGAAATTCCCTCAGACCCCTCCGCTTCTGACGACTCAAATGAAGTCGGTGGGTGAGGTGATGTCGATGGGGCGGACGTTCAAGGAGAGCCTCCAGAAGGCGATCTGCTCCCTAGAGATCGGTCGCTCCGGGCTGGATCCGATGGTCGACACGGTCGACTCGCCTGACGCTAAGGCGGCGTTGGTGGTGGAGATGCGTCGCCCGACCCCCGACAGGGTGTGGCACGTGGCTGACGGCTTCCGTGCGGGCCTGACCGTGCGTGAAGCTCAAGAGGCGACTGGGATCGATCCTTGGTTCCTCCACCACATCAAAGAGTTGGTGGAGATGGAGCAGCAGATCGCCTCGGCTGATGTGTTGAATGAGAGTCAACTCCGAGATTGGAAGCGCAATGGCTTTTCCGACTCACGCATCGCCACGTTGCGCGGGGTGCCTGAGGCTGAAGTGCGGGAGCGCCGCCGTGAACTCGGTGTGCGGCCTGTTTACAAGCGTGTCGACACCTGTGCTGCGGAGTTTGAGGCGCTGACGCCTTACCTCTACAGCACGTATGAGTCTCATTGTGAGGCGGAGCCCACCGATCGAAAGAAGGTCGTCATTCTGGGTAGCGGACCCAACCGCATCGGGCAGGGGATTGAGTTCGACTACTGCTGTGTGCACGGCGTCTTAGCTTTGGCTGAGGCTGGCTATGAGACCATCATGGTCAACTGCAACCCAGAGACAGTGTCGACCGACTACGATACGTCTGATCGGCTCTACTTCGAGCCGCTGACGCTTGAGAATGTCCTGTCGATCCTGGAGCTGGAGAAGCCCTACGGGGTCGTCCTCCAGTTTGGTGGTCAGACGCCCTTGAAGCTCGCGACGGAGCTTGAGCGACTCGGAGTGCCCATTTTAGGGACCCCGACTGACGCGATCGACCGGGCTGAAGATCGAGAGCGCTTCGCGGCGATGGTCAGGGAGCTTGGACTGAAGCAGCCGCGCGCGGGCCTCGCGAGGACGCGGGAAGAGGCGCACGAGATCGCCGAGGGGATCGGCTTCCCGATCATCGTGCGGCCCAGCTATGTGCTGGGCGGTCGAGCGATGGAGATCGTCTTCTCGATGTCCGATTTATCGCGCTATATGACCCACGCGGTGCAGGTCTCTCCGGATCACCCTGTCCTCATCGATGAGTTCCTCGAGGACGCGATCGAGCTCGATGTCGACGCCCTCTGTGACGGGCAAGACGTGGTCATCGCGGGGATCATGCAGCACATCGAGGAGGCCGGTGTTCACTCCGGTGACTCCGCTTGCTCTTTACCGCCGCACAACCTCCCGGATCCGGTGCTCAACCTCGTCCGAGACCAAGCCAAAGCGATGGCGTTGTCTCTGGGCGTGGTCGGGCTGATGAACGTTCAGTTCGCGGTCCGAGGACGCACCGTCTACGTGATCGAGGTGAACCCTCGGGCGTCGCGCACGGTGCCCTTCGTCTCGAAGGCGACTGGCATCCCGATCGCTAAGATCGCTGCGCGCGTGATGGCCGGTGAGAAGCTCGCCGACATGTCCCTCCCCGCCGAGATCACACCTCGCAACCATGTGGCTGTGAAAGAGGTGGTCTTCCCCTTCAGCAGGTTCCCTGGCAACGACACCTTGCTCGGACCTGAGATGAAGTCGACCGGAGAGGTCATGGGGGTCGACCGTACGGTGGAGCGCGCTTACGGCAAGGCGCAGCTGGCGAGTGGATTTGAGCTCCCAGACTCGGGGCGCGTGTTCCTCTCAGTGAACGACCAAGATAAGCCCTTGGTGCTCTCTACTGCCCGTGAGCTGGCAGCCCTGGGCTTTGAGATCTGCTGCACCCGCGGCACAGCGGCGTACCTGGCCGAGCGCGACGTCGCGACGACGGTCGTGAACAAAGTGATGGAGGGTCGTCCTCACATCGTCGACCGCATCAAGTCGAACGAGATCGCGATGATCATCAACACGACCGTTGGCCAGCAGTCGATCTTGGACTCTCGCACGATGCGTCGTGCAGCATTTGTGGCTGGGATCTCGTACCATACGACCGTGCCAGGGGCCTGGGCCGCAGTGGCCTCCATCGCCGCGCGCGCGAAGGATCCCGCACCGAGCATCACTCCGTTGCAAGAACTCTACAGGCAGGACGCAAAGCACTCATGAGCATCGAACGATACGTTGTTACGCCCTACGGGCTGAGAGTGCTCCGCGACAGAGTCCGGCAGATCAAGGAAGTGGAGCGCCCGGAGAATGTCCGAGATATCGAAGAGGCGATCGCCCACGGCGACCTCTCGGAGAATGCCGAGTATCACGCAGCGAAAGAGCGCCAGGGGCTCTTGGATGCCGAGCTGCGGAACTACGAGGACAAGATCAGCCGCGCCGAGGTCATCGACCCGTCTACGCTGGATGGAGATAAAGTCGTCTTCGGGGCGACCGTGACGTTGTTCAACATCGACACGGAAGAGGAGGTCACCTACCAGATCGTCGGGGTCGACGAGGCTGACCTCCGAGAGCAGAAGATCAGCTACGCATCGCCTCTAGGCCGTGCGATCATTGGGAAAGAGGAAGGCGACGAGATCGCGTTCAAGGCGCCTGGCGGCACTCGGAACTACGAGGTCGTCGAGGTCCAGTTCATCTAGGGCTGCTGTGCACGAGCTTACACTGATAAGTCGGTGCGAGGCTGACACCCGCGAGATCGCCTTCTGCTTGCGAGAGCTCTTAGGGGCAGGCGATGTCCTTGCCCTGAGCGGACCGCTGGGCGCAGGTAAGACCGTCTTCGTTCGGGGGATGACGGATGCGCTCGAGGTCCCTGCGAGTGACGGGGTGTGTAGCCCCTCTTATGCGCTGATCAACCTCTATGAGAACGGGCAGGTCCCCGTGGCTCATCTCGACCTATATCGGCTGGCCGATGGCGATGAGCTTGAGGGGATCGGGTTCCGCGATCTCTTGGCGGGCGATTATCTCGTCCTCGTGGAGTGGGCGGATCGAGTCGAGGAGGCGCTCGACGCCTCCACGCTTCGTGTCACACTGCATGATGAGGGCCCCGAGTCCCGGCGCCTCGTCCTCAGCGCGTCGGAGGCTGAAGTGCTCCAGTCGCTTCAGCAGGCGCTGCCTCAACTTGCTCCGTCTTAGCGGGCCCGTCGCCAAAGAAGAGGGCATCGACGACGCTGGTGATCATGGCGATCAACAGCCACGCTGTGACGATGCCCCACACGGTCAGCACCGCCCAATGGGCGCCGCCGAGCTTTCTTCGTTTGGGTTGAACCGTGTCAGACATGTAGGGGGAGTACCGCCCGGGTGTGACTGCGGTCAAGTCTGCTGATGTCGCCGAGCGCTCAGCGGCGGGAATCTGGCCAGCGCTTGTCGTGCAGTGTGGGTGCTGACAGCGACTCAGAGCGCCTTATCCTTGCCTGCGGAAGGTAGCTTGTGGACACTCTCGCGGCCATGAACCCTCGCCCTCGCCGTATTTACCTCGATCACAACGCCACCTCGCCGCTCCGACCGAGCGCACGCGCGGCGATGGGCCGCCTCGCCGACGTGGACTTCGGGAACCCGTCGAGCGTGCATCTAGAGGGCCGCGCAGCGCGGAAGCTGCTGGAGCGAGCCCGTGACGCTGTCGCTGAGGCCCTTGGTGCTCAGCGCGGAGAGGTCGTGTTGACGAGCTCTGCGACAGAGGCGAACAACATGGCGGTAAAGGGCGCGGCATGGACCATGGCGAGCCAGGGGCGACCAAGCGTCGCGATGAGCGCGATCGAGCACCCATCAGTCCTGGCCCCAGGGCATTGGCTCGCGGAGGTGGCCCCTTCGACGCGCGCCCTGACCATCCCGGTCGATGCTCGTGGCTTGGTCTCGCCTGAGGCGCTCGACTCGGTGCTCGGCGATGACGTGGGACTCGTGAGCGTGATCGCCGCGAACAATGAGACGGGGGCCTTGGCGCCAATTCCACAGCTCGCCGAGATCGTCCACGCGCACGGAGCGCTCTTTCATGTCGACGCTGCGCAAGCCGTGGGGCGTATCCCGGTGGACGTCGACGCGTGGGGAGTGGATTTGCTCACCTTGAGTTCCCATAAACTTGGTGGCCCCAGGGGCGCCGGCGGTCTCTGGGTGCGTCAGGGGCTGGAGCTGGTGCCGCTCTTTCATGGTGGCCATCAAGAGCGCAATCGACGCGGCGGTACAGAGGACGTGGTCGCTGTGGTGGGCTTCGGTGCCGTGTGCGCGGAGGCAAGTGAGGGCTTGGCCCAGGAGAGGGCACGCTTGACGACGCTTCGCGATCGACTCTGGAGCGGCTTGGACGCCCTCGGGGGAGTCATACGCATCGGAGATCCGGAGCACACGCTGCCCAACACCCTCTGCGCAGCGTTTGAGGGGGTCGAGGCCGAGACATTGCTGATGGCGCTGGACATCGCTGGGGTCTCGGTGAGCGCCGGCAGTGCCTGCACAGCGGGGAGCCTTGAGCCTTCGCATGTGCTCTTAGCGATGGGGATTGAAGACTCAGTCGCGCGCTCTGCGGTGCGCTTCAGCCTGGGGTGGTCAAGCTCCCTCGGGGACATAGAGGGGGCCCTGTCGAGGCTCCCAGAACTGATCGAACGGGCAAGGGAGGTCGCAGCATGAAGCGACTCGCTGATGGACCAAAACGGGTGGTGGTAGCGATGAGCGGTGGCGTCGATTCGTCGACGGTCGCTGGCTTGTTGGTGGAGGCCGGTCACGAGGTGATCGGCGTCATGATGAAGCTCTATGACCAAGGGAACGGAGACCCTGATGCGAGCAAGCAGTGCTGTGGGCTCGATGACGTCGCAGACGCGAGGCGGGTGGCTGATCAGCTCGGCATCCCGTTCTACGTTGGGAACTACGAGGAGGCGTTTCGTCAGGACGTCGTCAGTCGATTTGTGGAGGACTATGCAGCGGGTCGAACCCCCAACCCCTGCGTACGATGCAACGACACGGTGAAGTTCAAGACGCTGCTTAAGCGCGCCCAGATGCTCGGGGCGGATTACCTGGCGACCGGTCACTATGCACGCACGGTAGTCGCCGATGACGGAAGTGTGAGCCTGTGGCGCGGCGTCGATGCCACGAAGGACCAGACGTATTTCTTGGCTGGGATGAGCCAAGAGGCCCTGATGAAGGTGGTGTTTCCCTTGGGAGATATGACCAAGGATGAAGTCCGGGATCATGCCAAACGATTGAGTTTGTCCACCGCGGGCAAGCGAGAGAGTCAGGAGATCTGCTTCGTACCCAACGATGACTATGCCGCTTATTTAGAGGATTCGGCTGGGGCAGCGCTCTCTGGGCCAGGGCCGATCATTAGCCTAGATGGCTTGCGCCTAGGTCAACACAAGGGCCTGCACCGCTACACAGTCGGTCAACGCCGAGGATTAGGGCTCGCTGGACCCGAGGCGCGCTACGTCGTGGGGCTAGACACCGAGACCAACGCGTTGCGGGTTGGTACCAAGGAGGACGTGCGGGTCGACGGGCTCTGGGCAGCGGACGAGCGATGGCTGGGCGGGGTCCCAGGCAGCGAACGGACCCCTATCGAGGCTAGAATTCGGCACCGCTCCTCAGTGGTCTCGGCCTCGGTGGAGCGCGACGATCAGGGGCGCTTACAAGTGTGGTTCGATAACCCGGTGATGGCCGTCAGCGCTGGTCAGCAGGTCGCGTTTTATGATGGGGACCAAGTCCTGGGCGCAGCGACCATTGAAGGTCCGCTCGATTCACATCGCGGGGAGCGACATGCGTGACGGGGACTCAAAGGCGTCGCACTCCGAGCTGCAGACAGCGCTTGGGTACACGTTTGAAGACGCGAGCCTCTTGCACCGCGCGCTGACCCACACCTCATACGTCAACGAGCTTGGCGGCGGCGAGGGGCCTTCGCCGGCCCTGGACAATGAGCGCCTTGAGTTTCTTGGAGACGCGGTCCTACAGCTCGCGGTGAGTGAGTGGCTCTTTGAGCGCTTCCCGGACGTCTCTGAAGGCGCGCTCACGCAGCGTCGCGCGGCCATCGTGAACGCGGATGCGCTCGCCGAGGTCGGGCGAACCCTCGACCTAGGCGAACTCCTGCGCGTCGGCGTGGGAGAAGAGCGCACAGGCGGTCGCGCCAGAGCGTCGAACCTCGCTGATGCGGTCGAGGCGCTCCTCGGCGCGCTCTTCTTGGATGGTGGATACTTGGCGGCCAATGCTGCTGTGCGTCGTGTCTTTGTGACGCGCGTCGAGCATGTGATGAGCGGCCCAACCAAGGGGCCCAAGTCGCGCTTGCAAGAGTACATGCAGGCGCATCATCAGGTGACCCCCGTGTACGGCTTGGTGCAGATGACGGGCCCAGCGCACTCGGCCCACTTCATATGCGAAGTTCAGATCCCGGGCATCGTCTCAGCGCGAGGTGAAGGCGGCTCCAAGAAGGACGCTGAGAAGGCAGCCGCTCAGCGCGCGCTGGATGAGCTCAAGCTCAGCTAACGGGGCTTATCTCCCGTCGAGGTCGCGACGAGAGACGCCTCGGATGACGCTCAGGTCTGACTCCAACGCGCTCAGCGTCTCGATGCTCGGTGTCTTCTCAGCGTAACGTTCGGACTCGAAGGCCGCCGTGATGCGCGCGATCGCCTCGCCTCGCGGGTATCCTGTCCGCACCAGGCGCTCAGCGAGCTCTCTCGGGGTCTCCTGTGGGAATCGCCCGATGCCTTGCTTCATGAGGAGCCGCAGCATGGCGTGGTAGAGGCGGCCGGTCTCGCCGGGGATGCTCTCTCGCCGCCGCCGCGTGGTCAGGGTTCGCCAAAGCCACCGGAGGACTCCGAAGCGCCACAGCAGTGCGAGGAGGAAGGGGGAGGCTAGCATCGCCCACGTCCAAGGATCATTGAGCCACGTCTTCAAGCCCTTCTTCCACGATGAGGCCTGGCGTGGGTTCCCCTCGGGTTGCGGGAGCGCGTCTCGCAGCGACCCGAGCTGCTCTCCAATGGCGCGGAAGAAGGATAGCTGCTTTTCGAGGTCGTACTCGACGACCCATTTGAACCACTGAAGTCGGAGGCTGTCGACCCATTCACTGAGGGCGCTGAAGGCGCCGTCTCCTCCGGGGACGAGCACCGCGTTGGGGGGCGTGGGGTCGAAGGTCACCCAGCCATGCCCTGGGAAGTACGCTTCGACCCAAGAGTGCGCATCGGCCTGGCGCATTGCATAAAAGCGCCCGAATTCATTGTAGTCGCCGCCGTAAAAGCCATTCGCGGGGCGCGCCGGGACACCGAGTGTGCGGAGGAGGATCACCATCGCGGTTGAGAAGTACTCGCAGTGGCCGGTCTTTCGGTTGAAGAGGAAGTCCTCGAGGGGGCGGCTGGCGTCATGGCCACCCTCCGTCGAATAGAGGTACTCCCTGCGCAGGTGGTTCTCGATCGCCTTGGCTTTATCGTAGGGGGAGGTCTGCGTCTTGGTGATCTCCCGAGCCAAGGCGCTGACCGCGGCCTCTAGGCGGCCTGGCAGCTGCAGGTAGAGGCGCTCGATATGCGGGGCGATGGTCCCCTCGGCTTGCCGCAGGAGTTGGGAGTCAGCTCCGCTGACAGAGGAAGTCACGTGATAGCGGAGGGCGGAGTCCGTCGGCCCTGTGGCGGAGATGTCCCCTGCGCTGTCTTGATAGAAGCGGATCGGGTTACGCCTCAGGCGGTCCAGCTCGGGGTTGTCGATGCTGAAGGTGCGCAGGCTCGGTTCGCCGAAGACCATGCGGCGGTCCATCTCTAACGGCTCAAGGTACACCGTCTGGTTGATCACCGTCCCAGGGCGATAACCGCCCCGGGTCGCGTCTGCGAGGACCGCCCAGGTCCCAAGCGATTGTCGCGGCAGCTCGAAGGTCTCCTCAGTGGTCTTCGTCCACATGCGTCCGTCGTAGTTGTCGAAGGAGATCCCCCGCATGCGCAGCGCTTTATCCGAGGCGTCACGATCCTCTGGAAACTCGACGCGCATCACGACGCGCATGTTGTCTTTGATGGTCCCGAAGTGTCCGAGTTGAATACGATCCGCGAAGCCCGAGACCGACTGCCCCGCGCGGCCTTGGCTGAAGAAGAAGCCCATCCCGAGGCGCGGGAAGAAGAAGAAGATCGCGAGGCTGCACGCGAAGATCGTCAGGGCGAGGGCGCTCGAGCCGAGCAAGAACCGGCCCGTGATGAGGTCTCGTGCACGCCACAAGAGGTCTGCAGCGCGCTCTCCGACCTCGCGCTGTTCGGCCTGCAGCGCCTCAAGGTCGCGCTGCAAGTGCAGCAGGATGAGCCCCCACACCAGCAGGACCAAGTAGACGACGAAGATCCCAATGAAGGAGAGGCTCGGGTTGATCACAGCGCCCGCGACCATCACTACAAAGCTCAGGCCGTAGAGCTGAAAGGTGTCTCGAGAGCCACGACTTTGGAAGAAGCGTGTCACCACCATCAGCAAGGCGAACAAGATGGCGTAGAGCAGGTAGCGCCCACTGGACCACCCCAGCACGGCGAGCACGAACATGGCCACTAAGGTCGCGGTCGTCCAGCGGCGCGTGTGCGTCTCGATGCGTTGACGGGGGGGCTCATAGAACCAGGAGGCGGCCATCGCGCCGTAGGCACCAATGACGAAGATGAGGTCGATCTCACCGCTCGTCGCGAGGGGGAGCAGGCCAATCCCGACGGCCAGGTACAAGACCAACTTGTGGACCAGGTCAAAGGTCATGACGTCGGCTCCGTCGGCTGCGGGGCCACGGCGACGCTCTCACCCTCATCCGAGGTCGCCGAGTCACGGTCGACCAGGACCATGCGGTCGACATCGGGGGCCAAGCCGGCGGCCTGTTGCTCGGGCGTCGTGATGCCGATGCGGAGGGTGTTGCGGCGTTGGAAGTCCGTGTGGAAGGGGGCCGGTGTGCCTACGGGGGCCGTGCGGACGGGGAGGTGCGCGAGGTGTTCGTAGATCGAGGTCAGCGCGTTGGGGCCCGTATCCGGTGCCACGCCGCCATCTGAGGTGGCGATGCCGACTGCGTAACCTTGGTCGGAACACAGCGTGGCGAGCGTCGCTGCTCGGGAGAATGCGACTTCCAACGAGGCCTCAGCGTCGGCCCGTGCTGGCCCACTTAGCGGAGGGAGGACATTGGCGACTGTGATGATCAAGCGCCTGGCAGCAGGCCGTTGGTTCTCACGCACGACCAGCTTGTCGCGCCGAGCGGTTGCCTTCCAGGCGATGTTGCGTGCGTCATCGCGATCGTGGCCATCTCGGAGGGCGTAGAACTCATCACCGGCACCAGAGCGGCCCATCTCCTCTTCGTTGCCAGCGATGGTCGGCGGGAGGGGGGGGACGGTCGCGGAGTGCAGGGCCGGGTAGATGACGTATTGGCCAGCCAAGGGCACATAGCGTGACTTCTCAAAGAAGCCGAAGGGGAAGCGCGTCGCGATGCGCAGCCCCGCTGTAGAGAGTACACCGCGGTCGCTGGCCGAGACTCGCAGGTGGGTAATCACGGGCTCACCGGGTGGCAAGGCGAGGATAAAGCCGCGCCTTTGGGTGATCGCAGAGGCGCTGCCGAGCAGCTCGCTCACCTCCACCGAGAGCGATGTGAACCACCGCTTTGTGTTTTGAAGGTCGATTCGGACCAGCGTGGGGGTGCCCGCGAAGAGGCGCGGAGGCTCATGACGTATCGCCGTGATGCCTTTGAGCGTGAGCTCACTCAAGACCCCGCTGATGATGATCAGGGACAAGAGGACGCCGAGGACCAGATAGAGGAGGTTGTTGCCACTGTTGACCGCGCCGAAGCCGATCATCAGGGTCACGGTCAGCAGAAGCTTCCCCTGGCGCGTGAGGCGAAGCCGGCGCGGTACTGAGCGTCCGAGGCGACGGAGCTCGCGGGGCGATAACGCCCTCTGGTCCAGGGGGGGAGACATGCGCCGCGGGCTAGAGTGGGACCTGAGTGGTCTCCAGGAGCTCGCGAAGGACGTTGTCTGCTTCACGGCGTCGCTCTGCTGGGCCCTCGTGGTGGTTCTTGACCATCACGCGGTGGGCGCAGACCGGCATGAACAGCGCCTTCACATCGTCGGGCAGCAGGTGCTCGCGACCGTTGAGGTAAGCGTGGCCTTGGCATGCGCGGTGGAAGGAGAGGGCGCCGCGGGTCGAGACGCCGAGTGAGAGGTAGGGGCTGCGGCGCGTCTCTTCGACGAGGCGGCTGAGGTAGTCCAGCACGGGATCGGTGGCGGTCACCTCGGCGACGCGCTTTTGCATCGCGCGGATCGCGGCGCCATCGAGGATCGCCTCGACCTGCTCGACCATGTCGACCTTGCCCATCGTGCGGATGATCTCGCGCTCTACCTCGGGGGCGGGGTAGCCGATCGTGATGCGCACCAGGAAGCGGTCGAGCTGAGACTCCGGGAGGGGATACGTCCCGGAGAACTCCAAGGGGTTCTGTGTCGCCATCACCATGAAGGGCTTCTCGAGCGGGTAGGTGGTGTCATCGACGGTCACCTGCCGCTCGTTCATTGCCTCCAGCAGGGCGCTCTGCGTGCGCGGAGTTGTGCGGTTGATCTCATCGGCCAAGACGACCTGGCTGAAGATGGGGCCGCGCCGAAAATCAAAGTGCCCTTTGTCGCGATCGTAGACCGTGACGCCGACGATGTCGGCCGGGAGCAAGTCACTCGTGAACTGGATGCGCTTGAAAGAGCAGCCCATCGCCTTCGCCACCGAGCGCGCCAAGGTCGTCTTCCCGACCCCTGGGACGTCCTCGAAGAGCACATGGCCCCGAGCGAGCATCGCGATGAGCGCAAACTCGATCGCCTCTCGTTTACCGACGAATGCGCGCTCGATCGACGCGACGGCCTCTCGTAGACGCGCGCCATCACTCGCCACGTTGCCTTGATCTTCGGCAGGTGTCGCTACCATCTCAACCTCTCGCCCTCACGGGGTTGCTTAGGGAACCGAGCCCCTCGATCTCGAGGCGCACGATATCACCAGGGGACAACACGCCGACACCGGCGGGTGTTCCCGTAGCGATGATATCACCGGGCTCCAGTGTCATGATCTCGCTGATCCAGCTCACCAGAGTCGGTACGTCAAATAGCATCTGATCCAAGGAGCCGTCTTGCCGGATGTCACCATTGACCCAAAGGCGAAGGGCCTGAGAGGCGACCCGGAAGTCTGTGTCAATCCAAGGTCCCATCGGGGCAAATGTATCGAAGCCTTTGGCCCGCGAAAAGCAGCCATCGCGCCGCTGAAGGTCGCGCGCTGTCACGTCATTGAAGCAGGTGTAGCCCAAGATGTAACCCGGGACGTCGCTCGGGGCGATGCGATGTGCGCGACGGCCGATGACCACGGCGAGCTCGCCCTCATGGTGCACGAGCTGACTATGGGACGTCGGCAGCATGATCGGTGTGTCGGGGGCGGTCAGGGCGCTCGCTGGCTTCAGAAAGATCAGCGGCTCGGATGGGACTGCGTTTGAGAGCTCCTCAGCGTGCTTCCGGTAGTTCCGCGCGGCGCACACGATCTTCGCGCCGGGTAGGGCCGGTGCATCGAGGGGGAGCTCGGCGAGCAAGCGATCGGGACCGCAGGGCTCAGGGTGACCATCGAAGGGGGGCCCTGACACAGGGACAGCGCGGTCGTCCTGGACACGCGCCCAACCAAGACATCGGTCGGTGCCGCCTGCCAGGCCGTCAATCAGACTTCGAGAGTAGACATAGCGCGACATCCCGATCACCTTACGTGGGGTGAGGGGCTCCGTCTAGGGCCTCCGCAACGACGAAGGAGGTGCTCATGAGCGGCGACAACACTTTGACTGCTGCCCACCAGGCGGTTGAGGAAGGCGCTGGAGTCCGGGTGCTCCCAGGGCGTGCCCATGTGGAGGCCTCCGGCCGGCACCGCGCGCGCTTCCTGCACAACATGACCACATGTGAGGTGAACCAGCTGTCTCCCGGTCACGGCACATTTGGGCTGACGGTCGACCGAGGCGGCAAATTGGTCGGCCAGCTCTTCTTGGATGTCGACACAGAGACGATCCGGGTTGAAGTCGACGCTGCACTACGAGAGCGCATCGTGGGCCATTGGGTGCAACACAGGGTGGCGGACATGATCCGTTTCTCGGATGTGGACGGCTTGGCGGTCATCGCGCTGGTGGGTCCGCGGGCAGCGACGGTGCTCGACAGCGCGAGTGAGGGCGCGGCCTCGACCCTCGGTGTCCATCAGTGGTTGGACACGTCGGTGAGCGGCATCTCTTGCCGCCTCCGTCGCAATGATGATCGCCTCGCGCAGATCGGCTTCGATCTTACGGTGGCGGAGGCCGATTCGGCGGCATTGGTCAGCGCGCTTCAGGATGCGGGCGCAGTTGCGTTGCCGGAGGCGGCTTGGGACGCGGCGAGGATCGTGAACGGTGTGCCGAGTGATCGCGTGGACATGAACGAAGAGAACATCCCCCTAGAGTCGGAGCATTTGATCCGCGGGATCTCTTGGAACAAGGGTTGCTACATCGGGCAAGAGGTGATCGCCCGGATGCACTTCAGAGGAAACCCCAATCGGCATCTTCGTGGCCTACGCCTCTCGGGCGAGACCCCGAAGGTCGGTGAACTCTTGTTCACAGCGGAGGGCAAAGAAGCCGGGGTTGTCGGGACGACTGGGGTCGATCCGACCTCGGGCGCTACGATCGCATTGGCCGTCGTGAAACGTCGTTTTTCAGAGGTCGGCACCGCGTTGAGCACGGAGGCTGGTACCTCGGCGGAAGTCTTGAAGGTCCCGTTCTCTGAAGGAACCGATGCCACAGAATCCGCCTCAGATTGAATAATCATGGGTCAAGGGCGTCTGCACCCTTTGACGAAGCCCGATGACCGGGCCTAGATTGTAGCTGGACCAACCCAGTCGATTCACCGAGTGAGGGAACCATGAAGCGTTTGACCATCTCCGCGCTTGTCGCGCTGCTTGCACTGACGACGACCCAGATCGCGTTTGCAGATGATAGCGTGCGGACCGCGCCGTCTGTGACCATGCAAGAGGAAGCACCCGCCAAGTGTAAGCGGACGACCTTCAAGACTGCGCTCGTAAAGAACGCATGCAAGAAGGGCCAAAAAGCCGCGAGCAAGGCGATGAAGGCCTTCACCAAGAAGGCAAAGAAGGCCACGGGTGAGAAGGTGACGTGCAAGACGTGCCACACGGCGATGAAGAAGGAGGGCTACCCGCTGAAGGCGGACGGTATGGCCACCTTCAAGAAGATGAAGGCCGCGATCGACGCCGCGAAGATTCGGCCGCACCTTACGCAGACCGAGCAACACGCTGTGGAGAGTTGGCTCCGTTAGGTCAGCGCTTGTTTGTCACAGATTACGACCTCGGTCTCGGTAGAGCCCGGGGTCGTCGCATTAGGGGGCGATGTGGTTGATTTCAACCTCTCGGAAGAGGAGCAGATGCTCCGTGAGATGGTGCGCGACTTTACCCGAGCGGAGATCATGCCGGTCGCCGCGCATCACGATGAGACCGGAGAGTTTCCCGAGGCCGTGTGCCGCAAGGCGTGGGAGCATGGTCTGATGAACGTGCACATCCCGGAGTCCGAGGGCGGGCTTGGGTTGAGCGCGATGGGCGGCGTCTTGATCGGTGAGGAGACCGCATATGGCTGCTCCGGTATCGCCACCGCGATGGAGGCCAACAATCTGGCCGAAGCGCCGCTTATCTTAGCGGGGAGTGACGCCCTCAAGCGCCGCTTCCTCGCCCCCATGAGCGAGCAGTTCATGATGGCGTCCTATGCGGTCACAGAGCCCGGGGCAGGGTCAGACGTCTCGGGCCTGAAGACCACGGCGGTTAAGCGCGGTGATCATTGGGTGCTCAACGGACAGAAGATGTGGATCACGAACGCCGCCAAGGCCGATTGGTTCATGGTGCTGGCGTATACCGATGCCACGGCTGGGCATCGCGGGATGACCGCATTCGTCGTCCCTCGTGAGACCGACGGGGTCATCATCGGTAAGAAAGAGCGCAACATGGGGCAGCGTGCCAGTGACACGCGCGGTATCACCTTTGAGGACGTCGCGATCCCTGATGATAACGTCATTGGGGAGGTCGGTAAGGGCTTTCGTATCGCAATGGGGGCGTTTGATCACACCCGTCCTGCGGTCGCTTCGATGGCTGTCGGCTTAGCGCGCCGAGCGATGGACGAGGCGATCGCTTACTCCAAGGAGCGGAAGGCTTTCGGTAAGCCGATTAACTCTTTCCAAGGTGTGTCCTTCATGCTCGCGGACATGGCGAAGTCGATCGCCGCCGCGCGGTGGCTTGTGTGGCATTCCGCGTGGACGTTCGACCAAGGGCGCCGCAATACGCTGGAGGCGTCGATGGCGAAGTGCTTTGCCTCGGACGAAGCCATGCGGATCGCTGTGGATGCCGTTCAAGTGTTCGGTGGCTATGGCTTCAACACGGAGTACCCGGTCGAGAAGCTCATGCGTGACGCCAAGGTCATGCAGATCTACGAGGGGACCAGTCAGATCCAGCGCCTGATCATCGCGAGGCATATCTTGGCGGACTGATGGGGGGCTTAAGAGCGCTCTCTCGCTCGCTTGAGCGTGTGGGCACGGGCGAGGACAGCCTTCGCTTCTTTCAGGACGCCTCGGTCGGTGAGGAAGCGCCCGTAGGAGTGCAGTGTTTTCTCCAGCTCAATCTGGTCGCCCATGTCATCGAAGATCTCGAGCGCGTCTTTGAAGCAGCCTGTCGCTTCATGGGGCTCACGCCCCTTCATGGTGCTGTCGGCATAGAGCTGATGCCCCAGGATTTCTCCGCGGGTTCGGAGCGCTTGGCCCAACCCTAGACGGCTGCCCATCCGTTGGCAGAGACCGATGGCCTCATCCACGGCCGCCAAGCCACGGTTCCAATCCCCCCGAGCTAGCGCGAGCGCACCGAGGTTGCGCAAGACGTCGGCGAGGGTGCGCTGGTCACCAGTCTCGGTGGCGATGGCCCTCGCGTCGGTGAGTGCGGTCTTCGCCAGGGCGTATTCACCCAGCTCAAAGTACCCCTCTCCGATGTTGTTGAAGAAGATACCTACGAGCTCTCTGTCTCCGATCTGCTCTGCAATAGACAGGCCCGAGCGCCATGCATTGAGCGCCCCTGTGACGTCCCCCTGGGCGTGCCGCACGAGGCCCATATTGCCCAGAGGACCGGCCTGACCTGAGATGTCACCCAGCTGGCGGCGGAGCTCGAGCGCTTGCTCAAGGCCGCTCTGTGCGTCGGGGAGTCGCCCTTGCTGAAGGTGCGTACTGGCGATGTTCTCTAGGCTCTTGGCCACGGCGCCGACGTCGCCATCCCGTTGGCGCAACTCTAGGGACTGTTGGAAGAGGTCAAGGGCGATATCGCAGGCCCCATCGGCCCCCTCGAGTCGCAGCAGGATGCCACGCTGCTCGAGGGCGTTCGCGAGCCCAGCTTCGTCCTTGTCGGTGCGGCACAGTGACTCGGCGTGTTGGAAGCACAGCTGTGCCCGCTTGTAGTCACCCAGGCATCGATGAGCGCGCCCTTGCATCAGCCACGCCCGTGCCCCGATTCGGCGGCTTCGGACCAGCAGGCTGGCCTCTCCGAGGGCACGGTAGGCCCGGCGCGCGTCATTGAACTCGGCGGCGGTGAAGCAGACCTCTGCGAAGCCCTCAAGGACGGGCAACAAGACGTGGACTTGGTCGAGATCCACGAGGGCCAATGCGCGCTGATAGAGCGCTTTGGCGTGGGTCAAATCGTAGACGTCGCGTGCGCCCCGGGCCGCTCTCTCGTACCAGCGCGCAGCCTCGACGGGCTGTTCACCTGTCTCCCAATGCTCGGCTACGATGCCGTGCCACGGGATGGGGTGCTCTAGCCCGAGACCAGCGAGCCATTGCCCTGCGAGGCGGTGCTGAGTCGTGCGCTCGTGGGGGGCGATCGCCTCGTAGAGCATGTCGCGGTCCCGCGGGCCACTGAACGAGTACTCGCGCTCGCCTTGGAGCGACGAGGTGTTATGCAAGCGTACAAAGCCATCGGCGATGGCGCCCTGAAGGACCCGCTCAAGCCAGTCGGCGACGGGATCGGTGATCCAGGGGGCGTCTGCCTCGGGGGCGCTCCCTGGATAGGCGCGCAAGAGGTTGAGCACACCCTCAAACCAGAAAGTGGCCCCGAACACGGTCGCCAACGACAGCACATGCCGCACGTCCGACGCGAGGTACTGGATGCGGGCGGCAGAGGCCGCTTGATGTGTGTCGGCGAGGTCGAGGGCCTCATCGAGGGCCTCTGAGCACAGGACCCAGCGGTCGTCGTCGACGGTCAGAACGCCCTTCTGAACCAAGAGGCGTATGTTGTCTTCGACGAGGCGGGGGTTGCCCGCGGAGCGGTTCACGATGTGGGAGATGAGCGCCTTCGGTGGGGTGCCAAGGCGCTGCAAGATGGCGCCGACTAGGTGCTCCATTTCTGCTGGTTTGAGGGGGAGGAGCACCAGCTCATCTCGGCTCATGGTGTCTGGGAGTCCACTCAGCTGGATCGAGCCGTCGGCCAGGAGCAGGATGAGCGTCGGGGTCTCGGCGAGCGCGGTGATGAGCCCCGCCAAAAAGGACCTCCCGCCCTGGGTCAGGAATTGCGCCCGGTGAAACACGAGGACTTGAGTTGCGCGGCTTGCATGGACGGCGAGGAGGTTCAGGCACGTGGACAGCGCCATGACCTGATAGCGCTCCTGCCCCTCGGGCTTCGGGACCTCGTTGGCCACATGAGGGACATCAAGCCCCATGAGGTACCCGAGCTGACTGGCGGCCATCTCGACATAGTCGGGTTCGACGAGCGGCTCGATGGCTGTCCGGACCAGCTGGAGCGCGTCTTCTGTCGAGAGGCGCGGAGCGACCTCGAAGCGTCTACGGAGCAGTTGCCCTACGATTGCGATTCCATCGACCGCTTCGGACTCAGAGCAGCTGGCCCCGGTGATCTCGACACCACGGCTCACAGCGCTTGTGGTCGCGAAGACCTCGGCGAGGAGCCGCGTCTTTCCACTCCCTGGGCTGCCTGTGAGCGTCGTGAGGTGCAGTCTACCGCTCTGCTCTACCCTCGAGAGGCTCTCGACCAAGGTGGCATGTGCTTGCTCGCGACCCAGGAAGGGCGTCGGGACGCCGTACACAAGGTGCGACTCCTGCAACATGCGTTCGAGGCGGAATCGATTGGGGTCGAAGATGATCGAGGGGATGCGGCTGACGCTCGATGCCGCCTCGCTCTTCAGGTCCACGAGGGTGTCTAGGCCGCTGAGGGACCGGCTCGGCGTGTCTGGGTCGTTGCCACTCATCCAGGGCTCACTAGCATCCGCGCGTGACCTAGCGCAAACCCTGTGACCGGTCCCCCAGCAGGACCCCTAAGGGCGTCTTATAGAGGCGATCATGGAGAACCCTGACGAGGCACATCGTGATGAGGAGCAAGAGCGCGACGACGTAGGTCCAGATGATCAGCGCCATCACTCCCACGAAGGAGCCATAGACGATGTGCATTCGGCTTAATGAGCCGAGGTAGAGCGAGAACCCGGCGCGGGCGAGCTCAAAGAGCGCGACGTAGAGCAGCGCCCCAGTCCACATGAGCCGCCAGGACACCGCGGCCCGGGCTACGGCGCTGAGCAGAAAGATAAATGCGAGCGCAAGGATGGTGTCGGCTAACCCATGCAGCCAGAGCGGCTTGATCTCAGGGCCTTGGCCCAGGGCGATGTACGGGGCGAGCGCGGAGAGCGCTGGGAGCCCCAAGATCACGACGATTGCGAGCGCACAGAGACCAATCGTGAAGAGGACGGTCGTGGTGTAGCGGTCTCGCCCTTTGACTCCGAAGATCGAGGTCAACGAGCGACTGACGGCGCCGAAGACGAGGCTCGCCGTCACGAGCAACGCGATGCCACCGAAGAGCCCGAGCGCCTGCTTGCCACCGAGTAGCCAAGCGAGGGTAGCCTCCAGCTCAGGGATGGCTGTGGGCATGTAGGTCGTGATCACCTCGGCGACCGCTGTATGCAGCTCTTCGGGGGTCCAGCCTGACTCGAGGAGCTCCGTGGCGGCGAGGCCAAGCCCGGTCAGCAGCAGTGCGCCAAAGGGAATGCTGGAGAGGATCGCCCAATAGGCGATCTCTGCGGAGCGCGCGGTGCAGCTTTGTTGCTGGAAATGTCGCAGGGTCGCGATGAGCACTCGGATCAGAGTGACCTTTTCGAGCGCCTCCGACAGAGGCTCAAGGAGACGGAGGACGCGAACATGCATTTCGGTCCCGCGGTCACTCATCTTACTCAATTCGAACGACGCCTCGTTCGACTCGACTTGATGAGCCCTGCTCCGCCCCGGCGTGGTGGCTCAGGGTCTGTTTCAGGCACCGGCACGCGGTCGTCGATGGCCTCTTCGATGCACTGCGCCATGAAGGTTCGCGCCGCGTCGAGGTTCATGCCTCGACTGGCGTGCTCCCCGCACTGAAGCCGCACTGTCCCCTTGTGGTCTCTCCGGAGATCTGGATGTGCCAAAAGCCGATCACGGGCCTTCTTTGGGAGGGCATCCCACCGTCGAAGGTCGATTCGTAGCTCGACCGTCGAGGGCGTCGTGCGTGCCGCGTCTGGGCTCGAATCGGAGCCAAGATCTCGTGTGAACGAGACTGAGATTGCGTCGGCGGGGACCTTGCGGCCCCCTCTTAAGATGATGGGCTCCATGGGGCAGGAGTCTACACCAGAACATCTCTGGGCGGGATTTTGTCCGCTTTGGCGTTACGGAGCCCGGCGCAGCTCGACGCGATGGTAGCCCTCTTCATTGAGAGAGAGAGTCCCCGGCAACGAGACTTTGGCACCCCTCTTGGCGGTGATCGTCGCGATGACAGTGTACGTGCCACGCGGCAGTCGCATGAAGACAGGTGAGGTGACCGGTCCTTGCAGGCCGTTGTCTAAAGATTGCTCTGAGCGCGCCACGACCTCCCCAGACTCGTCTCGGACTACGGCATGGACGGCGCGTATCTGGCCCCGCCGTATGGCGCCATCGGAGCTCGGGATACTTGGGGGCACACGAAAGCTGATCAGCCCATCGACCGGCGCGAGTTCCCCCCAAACGAGCAAGCCTCCAGCGGCAAAAAAGGCCACCAGGGCGAAGCGCAGTGTCCGGGGTTTGGCTGTCAGTCGCATGGTCAGTGCCTCGTGATGTCGGGCTGCCATCGTCCAAGCATGATGCCCGCGCGTCAACCGACCTCGATATTTGGCGGGGTCTCGCGGCTCGTGCTCTGATGTGTGAGTTGACGTCCCGATTGGAGAGGCTCATGCGCGGCGCCCGAACGCACTCCTCAGTAACCGACCCGACGGCTGCATCATGAAGGTGATGGTCTTGAGGGGCGGCCAAAGTGGCGAGCACGATATCTCGTTGGTGACGGCCCAGGCGGTCATAGAAGCGCTACGCGTGCTCGGTCACGAGGCTTTCCCCGTGACCCTCGGGCGCAATGGGGGGGCTGATTGGCCGGAGGGCACTGGTCGCGTGACCGAGGCATTAGACGCTGCAATGCTTTGGGGGACGGACGTCGCCTTCATCGCGATGCACGGCGCGTTCGGCGAAGACGGGCGCATTCAGGGGACGCTGGAGAGCCTGGGGATCCCGTATCAAGGCTCGGGGGTTGCGGCGTCCGCGGTCGCGATGGACAAAGGGCGGGCCAAGGTCGTGTACCGAGCTGAAGGGTTGCCCGTGGCAGGGGATACCGTGCTACTCCCCCGCGACCTTGGACGCATTGATTGGCATACCGTGGGGCGGCAGGTCGGGATGCCTTGCGTGCTGAAGACCGCTGAGAGCGGCTCGAGCGTGGGCGTTGAGGTCGTCGAGAGCCTCGAGGAGCTCGCTCAGCGTGGACCTGCGCTGCTGGCAACGTCGACATCGTTGCTCGTCGAGTCGTGGTTACCGGGGCGCGAGTTTACGGTCGCTGTGCTGGAAGGCGAGGACGGCGAGCCGCACCCGATGCCTGTCGTCGAGATTGTACCTCATGGTGACCGTTGGTTTGATTACGACACCAAATATGATCCGAGCGTCGTGGATGAGCTCTGCCCTGCACCCATTGATGTCCCTTTGACTGAGGCGCTGCAGGCGCTCGGTGTGACCGCACACTTGGCGCTCGGGTGTCGCGACTACAGCCGCACGGACTTCAAGCTGAACGCAGAGGGGCAGCCGGTGCTCCTAGAGACCAACACCCTGCCGGGCCTGACTCCTGCGAGCCTCATGCCGAAGGCCGCCGCCGCGTCGGGGCTCGCGTTCGATGCGCTGATTGAGGCCCTGGTCTTGCGAGCTGCTACTCGGCGATGTTGACCACGAGCGCGCCGTCCTCGACCGAGAGGACCAACACGTCACCGGCAGTCGCGTCGCTCCTCAAGATCGCCTGAGCCACGGCTGTCTCACAGATCCGTTGGACTGCGCGGCGCATTGGTCGCGCACCGTGCGCTGGCTCAAAGCCCCCATTATCGATGAGGTAGTCCAGCACATCGTCATTCACTTCGTAGGTGATTTGACGCTCCGCGGCGAGGCGTGACGAAGACTCTTGGACGAGCAAGCGAGCGATCTGTGCGATGTCACGGCGTTCCAGTGCTCCGAAGACGCATTTCTCATCGATCCGGCCCCAGAGCTCGGGGAGCAGCGCTTTTCGCGCCGCCTCAAGGACGCGCGCGTTCTCCGCCTCTACGTCGTGATCGGTGGCGTCTCCAAATCCAATGCGGCGACGTTGTTGTGCGGAGAGGACCTCGGCGCCAAGGTTGCTGGTCATGACGACCACGGAGTTGGAGAAGCCAAGGGTGGTCCCTTTGGCGTCGGTGATGCGGCCCTCGTCTAGGATCTGAAGCAGGATGTTGAGGACATCCGGGTGAGCTTTCTCGATCTCGTCGAAGAGGATGATCTGGTAGGGCCTGCGCGTCATCGCCGCGGTGAGCGCGCCGGCCTCCTCATGCCCGACATAGCCGGGCGCAGCTCCGAGAAGTCGACTCACTGCGTGGCGCTCCATGAACTCACTCATGTCAAAGCGCGTCATGGCCTCTTTGGAGCAGAACAGGAAATCAGCGAGGACCTTCGCGGTCTCGGTTTTACCCACACCCGTGGGGCCCAGGAACAGGAACGAGCCGATCGGCCGGTTGGATGAAAAACCTGCGCCATTGCGTTGGATCAGCTCCGAGATGGTGTCGAGCACCTTGGCGTGGCCGACCACATGCTCACCCAAGTAGTCGCGTATCCCGAGGATGCGCTCGGCGTCAGTCATCAAGAGGCGCTCGACAGGGATGTTCGCGACATCGCTGACGACGGCGGCGACATGAGCGGGCTCGACGGCCTCTTGGCCATGGCGGACAGCGCGGGCCCCGGCGGTGTCGATGAGGTTGATAGCCTTGTCGGGCAGGCGTCGGTCGACGATGTAGCGGCGGCTCATGCGGACCGCCTCCTGGATCGTCTCAGGGAGGTAGATCACGCCATGGTGTGCCTCGTAATGAGGCTGAATTCCCTGGAGGATCAGCTGTGCGTCGGGCTCGCTGGGCTCGGGGACCTCCAAGGGCTGGAAGCGCCGCTCGAGGGCCGGGTCGCGCTCGATGTGTCGGTGGTACTCGTGGGGGGTGGTGGCTCCGATGCACGGGAACTCACCGCGCGCGAGGGCAGCCTTGAGGTCGTTGGCGGCGTCCAAGGCGCCGTCACCTGCGCCGGCGCCCACCAAGGTGTGAATTTCGTCGATGAAGACGATGACCCGACCTGAAGCCCGTCTGACCTCTTCCTTTAGTTGAGCCATCCTGCGTGAGAAGGCGCCACGCAGCTCTGTGCCTGCGATCAGCGAGCCGACATCGAGGCTGATGATGACCTTGTCATGGAGGCTCGTGACGCGCTCCCCACGCTCGACCATCGCGAGAGCCAAGCCTTCGACAACGGCTGTTTTACCGACCCCGGGTTCGCCGACGAGGCAGGGGTTGTTGCTTCGACGCTTGTTCAGCGTGTCGATCATGCTCTCGATAAGCGCCGCGCGCCCGATGACCGGGTCAAGGCGCCCCTCTGCAGCCATCGCGGAGAGGTTGCTCCCCAGCCCCGTTAAGAGCGGGAACTCCTCGGCGTCGAGCGCGAAGGGGGAGGGCTCACTGTCAGCCACGATCTCGACGACCGCGGGGGGGCTCCCCTTGGGCTCCTGTTGGGCGGGCTTCGAGGGCTTCTGACGGGCCTCTGCGACCGCGGTCTGCGGGGCAGGGGAGGGGGCTGGGTCCCTTGCAGGCTCTGCGACAGCGATGGCCCGGTCGGGTTCGTTGCTGAACGTCCGACGTCTATCGACGGCTTGCGCGATGGCGCGCGGAGCTGGTCCTGTGATCCGGGAGAGGGCCAGGGTGCGGACTTGCGCTGGTGGGACGCCCATGGCGTTGAACACGCGGTAGGCCACCGAGCGCTTTTCACGGGTCAGCGCGAGCATCAGGTGCAGGCTAGAGACGAGGGTCGCCCCGGTGTGGCGCGCCGCGTCGTACATACGATCGGCGACGAGTTCGAGCAGGGCCTCTTGCTCATCGAGCTTGCGGCTCTTGCGCTTGACCTCGGTCAGAGCGTCGAGGATGCGGTCGGCAGAGACGCGTAAATCAGTCAGCAATTTGGCCGACCGATTCGCGTTGGTGAGCATGCCGAGTAGGATGTGGCCTGTATGCACCTTTTGAGAGGCTGCATCCGCCATATCACCGGCTTCTTTCAGGATGTGCTCGACCTCAATACTACGCCGCATCCTTACCCCAACCAGGTCCCGTGAATTTTGGATAGCACAGCCGATCTCGCCCCGCCACCACGAGCCCTTCTTGAGGCACAAAACATCACCTTTGTGCTCTTCGATTTAGGCGGTGTTTTGGCCGACGTGGACGTCGCCAGAGCCGAGCGCAAATGGGCTGATGCTGGCTATCCGCCCGACAGATTCAATGCCGCAATTTACGACAGCGGAGCGAAGCCGTTAGGTGACCTTGGGCAGGTCGATGATGAGGGGATGCGACAGCGCGTGGATCAGAGCATCGGGCCGTCGGTCTCGCTGGAGAGCCTGCACGAGATTTGGGGGGCTGTGGTCAGCTGGCGTCCATGGGTCCAAGGGCTCTTGGAAGAGGTGCTCCTTCCTTACGGCGTACTCAGCACGATCGACCCCGTGCATGCGGCCGCTCTGGGGCCACTGCCTGGGGCATCTCCCATCGTGTACTCCTGTGACATTGGCGCGGTGAAGCCGGACCCTGCTGCCTTCAGTGCCGCCGCACTGCGATGTCCTGTGCCACCGGGGCAGGTGCGCTACGTCGATGACCTCCCCGAGAATGTACGCGCGGCGCGCGAAGCAGGGTTCCACGCGTATCAGGTGACCGACCAGGCCACGCTGCGTGCGGCGTTAGCCGATGTGCTCAGCGACAAGCTCTAGGAAGCGCGTCTCCGTGATGATCTGGAGCGACGCACCGTCGGTGACGTAGCGCTCGGCTTTCTTTTGCTTGCTGCTCTTTGCACCCTGGCCCAAGAGGGCTGAGCCTTTATCCCCGACGACGAGGTAGTCGAGGTCCTTGGTCACCCCTGAGGGGGTTTGGCCACCAAGCGCCCGCACCTGCTTTTGCGCGCCCTTGCGGTCGATGGTCGCGAGGGCCCCGGTGAAGACGACGCTCTTCATGGCCAGTGGCCCTTCACCGTCGACAACGGCCTCTGGGACCCAGTCCACAACGTCAATTACCTCGCCGAGTTGGTCGATCAGCTCGGCGCGCTCTGACAAGCCGCGGACGACGGAGGCTGCGATGGACGGGCCAATGCCATCGATGGCGAGCAGTGCATCGGCCGAGGTGCTTCGGAGCGTCGCCAGGCTCCGGAAGTTCTCGGAGAGTACTCCGGCGACTGTTTTTCCGATCTCGTCGATACCGAGGGCGCGAAGGAACACCGCGAGCGGCAGCGTTCGCCGGGCGTCCACGTTCGCGACGAGCTTCCGCGCGAGGGTGTCGCCCATGCGCTCTAGGTTCACGAGATCGAGGGCCCGCAAGCGATAGAGGTCAGCGGGCGTGTTGACGAGCCCGCTCTTCAAGAGTTGGCCCATCACCTTCGGACCAAACCCATCCACCTCGACGGCCTTCACGAAGTGCTCCAGCGTGCCGCGAATCGATGCTGGGCAAGACAGGGGCTGAGCGCAGCCGAGGAAGTCGCCGATCTCACGCGTCGCACCACCACAGCTCGGGCACGCGCTGGGGATCACCAGCGGGGTCGGACCTGGCTCTGTGACGGCTTCGATATGAGGGATGACACCACCGCGGCGCATCGCCGTCACTGTCGCCCCGACGCTGATGCCCAGTTCAGCGACGATCGCCAAGTTGTGCAAGGAGCAGCGGCTGACCATGGCCCCTGAGAGTTCGATCGGCTCAATAATCGCTACCGGCGTGATCGTGCCGGTTCGACTGACAGACCACTCGATGTCACGGACCGTCGTGGTGCCGCTGTCACCCTGGAATTTATAGGCGACTGCGTACCTAGGGTGATGCGCTGTAGCACCGAGGCGCCGCTGTTCATCAGTGCGGTTGACCTTGTAGACGACGCCGTCGGTCTCGTAATCGACCTCATGCCGGCGAACCTGCCAAGCGTCGTATCCGGCTTGAATCTCAGACACATCGATGAGGCGACTCTCGACCGCTTCAAGCCCTTGCGCTGTCACCCAGCGCGCTTTATCGACCTCAGTCTGAAAGTCGCGCTGCAGGACATCGTAGGTGAAAAACGAGAGCTGGTAGCGGGCAGTGCCGCGCGGGTCCTTCTGCTTAATGGCGCCAGCCGTTGTGTTGCGTGGGTTCGAGAAGTCTGCGCGGAAGCTCTCGAAGACGCTCAGCCTCATATACAGCTCCCCACGCACCTCAGCGGGGCCGTCTGGGATCCTCTTGGGGATCGCGTCGATATGCCGCGCGTTTGGGAGGAAGCTCTCACCGTACGTACCGTCGCCGCGAGTGACGGCCGCGACGAGCCGCCCCATAGCGTCGTAACGGAACGACGCAGCGACGCCATCCACTTTAGGGGTCTCCACGACGTCCCCTTCGAAGCGTCGAGGTTCTCCGCTGGTGCGGCGATCGGTGATCCACCCGCCTAGCTCTTCTTCGGTGTAGCACTTGTCCAAGCTGAGCATGGGGGTGTCATGACGGATCTTCGCGCCTTGGCCGGAGGCGGTAAGCTCTGCGAGAGCAGGGTGTGCAGGAGCGAGGGCTTTCAGTCGCCGAGTCAGGAGGTCGAATTGGGTGTCACTGATCTCCGGTGCGTCCTCGGAGAAGTATCGCCAATTGTGGTAGCGGATCGCTGTCGCAAGTTCAGCCTCTGTCATCGCATCAGTGGGCTTGTCTACGGGGCGCGGTGGTGCGTCGAGCGTCATGGCCGAGCCTCCTGCATAGAGGTGCTTAACGCAGCCATCATGCCTCGCGCAACGCTGCTGTTGGACCGGACCATGAGCTAGCCCTAAACTGATGAGATGGAAAGCGCCCCCCAGAAGAGCGTGTGGTCCTTCGGCGAGGCAGAGTCTTGGTTGGAGGGGCTCCGTCCACGAGGGATTCAGCTCGGGCTCGACCGTGTGCGTGCCGCGCTTGTGGCGATGGGATCACCGGACGCGGGAATGCCGACGGTGACCATCGCGGGGACCAACGGGAAGGGCTCCACGGCGGCGTTTCTCGCCGCTATTGTGCACGCGGGCGGGTACCGGGTTGGCCTTTACACGAGCCCACACCTGGTACACGTGACCGAGCGGATCCAAGTCGGGGGGGCGACCATAGGCCTCAGTGATTTTGCGACATGGGCTCAACGTTTGCGGCCTGTTGTGGAAGGAGAGGAGGGGCGCCCTGGCATTCCGCTGACGTATTTTGAGGCGATGACGGTGATAGCCCTCTGCTATTTCCGCTCTCGAGACGTCGATTTGGTCATCTTGGAAGTAGGCCTCGGGGGGCGGTTGGATGCCACGTCTGTCGTGGCGCCTCTCGTCAGCGTGATCACGCCAATCGGTCTGGATCATCAGGGCTTCTTGGGGGACACCCTCGAGGAGATCGCGGCGGAGAAGGCGGGCATCATCAAGCCTGGTGCCACTGTCGTGACGAACGTGGCGCCAGAGCTCTTCAGGGCTGTCGTGGGGCCCACTGCCTTTAGGCACCGATGTCCGATTCGACGTGCGGGTGTCGATTTCCAGCAGCAGTGGTTGCACCACGGGGTGCGCTATCGAGGTTGGCGACACCGCGTGGGCCCTGTGCGTCCAGGGATCGCGGGGCTCCTGCAGGCGGACAACGCCGCGCTCGCGTGCGCCGCTGCGGAGGTCCTTGGTGATCATGGGTTTGTGCTCAAGGCGGTTCACCTCGCGGAGGGGATCCAGCGCGCCCGGCACGTCGGCCGGCTTGATCGTCGCTCGGGCTTAATCGATCAACTAGGGCGCCGTTGGCCGACGGTCTTGTTGGATGGAGCACACAACCCGATGGCGGCTGCGGTCTTGGCAGAGGAGGTGCCGGCGCTGTTACCAGAGCGGCCCCGCGTCGCGCTCTTCACAGCGCGCGGCGACAAAGATGTCGCGGGGATGATCGCTCAGCTCGGACCTCAGCTCGATCGCGTCATTGTCACGAACCTCCCTGACCAGGCGCCGCCACCTCTCGAGCCGCTCGTCTTCTCGGCGCGGCGTCATGGGTTTAAGCTCACTGTCGAGCCCTATATCCCCAGCGCTCTTGAGTACGCTCGGCGCTGCGCCGGGTCAGACGGAGGACTATTAGTCACCGGAAGTCTTTACCTTATCGGGCAGGTCCTGCCCTTGCTCCCGACGACCGTGCGACGCGCTGCTTGACACTTGCGGGAGCGCCAGACTACAAATCAGCCGCTCAGAGGGCGATTAACTCAGTGGTAGAGTGCCACCTTCACACGGTGGAAGTCACTGGTTCAAGTCCAGTATCGCCCACCATTTAGATGAATATCCGGGCAGCTTGTCTTCGCGAAGAAGTTGGGTTGCCCGGATTTTTTTTGTCTCTGGATCACGCCGTCCTGTCATCGGCCTACTGGCGCAAAGAGGTGCGCGATGATGCACCTCGGGTTAGGGTGTTCGCAGTTATTCACTCGCAGGTAGCATGGTCAGCTTCGAAGACGCACTGAGGACACTTGGGATCGAGAAGAGCGCCGGTCCGAAAGGGGCCAAAGAGGCGTATGATGCGATGTCGGGACCAGGGCTGAGCCCCTCCATTCGAAAGCGCCTCGACGCGGCCTACGACCTCCTTCAAGACCCCAAAGTGTGGCAAGGCGGTGGCGCGCCTGTGGAGGTTGGTGTCGCTGCCGGGGCTGATGCGACCCCCTTCGCGACGGTCAGGACGACCCCTGACGTGGCGAGCGCCTTGGAGCGCCTTGGTCGTGAACACGGTGATGTCTTTGAGCTCGGTGACTTGGCCGCCGCACTTGACGCGGGCGCACCCGATGGGGCCGCTGCCGTCGTGCGGCCGCTCCTCCAGAAAGGGCAGATAGCGGCTGGGGCTGATATCTTGAGGGTTCTCCTTACCCTCATGGTGCGCTTTAAGACCGTCGACTGGCTCAAGCCTCGCACCGCGGTCCGCTTAGTGCTCGTCGCCTATGGGAGCGACACGGAAGGCAAACACCTCCCGACGATTGGTCGCGCTGTCTCAGCCTTAGAAGAGTGGAAGACGGCGGTGGGCGAAGTCCGCTTCGGTTATGAGGGGGCCGCGGCGCGCGGCCTCAAGTGGGCTAAGGAGCTGAGCCGGCTGCCCGAAGGTGTGCACAAGACGATTCGCCTGGCGCTTGCCCAAGCGGCGGCGCGCGGGGACTTGAACCGCGCACGCGTTGACATTGAGCGCTTCGTCAGCAAGGACGCCTCGTCTGCGGCGGAGTCGGCGAAGCTGATGGATCGCCGGCATGACATCACGCGGGCTGTGTATGACCTCTTCCCTAACCCCGCCCTCGTCGATGAAAAACGTTCATTGCCGGACTTCGAGCTCGCGACATGGGCCAAGATTGGGTTGGTGGTGTGCATCCTCGCCGTCGCCGCGAACTTGGTGTTCGGCGGCGAGAAGGACTCGGATCCGACTACGATTCAGTTGCAGCACGCTCGAGACCAGATCTGTCGAACTCTCAACGAAGAGAGCGCCGCTTGCGCCTTCACAGGGATCATCCAGCAGAACCTGGCAGAGGGGCGATGCGGCAGCGTCGACCGGCTGCTGAAAGAGCTCCAATTTGAGCTGAAGGACTACCACGATCGCCGGGGTGGGATCGTCGTCGGCGATGCCCAGGAGGGCGTCTCTGTGGCGGAGAAGGTCCTCATCGCGATTCATGCGACGCGCTGTCCTGCGAAGGGGCAAAGCGAGGAAGACGCCCCCCCACCGTGAGGGCGTCCGCGCTGAGCCAACGCGAGGCCTGACACCCAGGGCAACCCTTACGGAATGCGATGCCCTCGTCGATGAAATCTAGGAGCACCACTCCGCGTCGGAGGAGCCCCTCATCGCAGCACGCTATGGGCTGCACCGTGGATGGCAAACAGATGAGGACGCCCCCGCATGATGAGGGCGTCCGCTCTGAGTTGACCCGCGGCCTAGAACTCTGGGCAACCCTCGATGAAGACGATGTCGTCGACGGCGATGCCTTTGCCTTCGTTCTCAATCTCGTCGTACGTGTCGAAGGAGAACTCAAGCCTTACGTTTTGTCCGGCGAAGTCGCTTAGGTCGAAGGAGCGCTTGGCCCACTTGCCGTAGTCGCTGCACTGGATTTCCGACTTCGTCCACTCGAGCAGCTCGGTGTCGGTGGTGTCATCGATGACACGGAACGCGAAGGAGTCGCTCGTAGGCAAGCCGCCATCGGGGCACGCGCTGTGCTTCTCGATGTCGAGGTACAGCCAGAACTCGACCGTCC
The DNA here is from genome assembly GCA_049602155.1 of Myxococcota bacterium. Lineage (GTDB taxonomy): Bacteria > Myxococcota_A > UBA9042 > PHBI01 > JBMYRH01 > JBMYRH01. The sequence goes on from JBMYRH010000005.1 coordinate 147,728, forward strand.
AAGGGATGCCATCGGCCAAGTAGACCGAGGGGCCCGAGGCGACGCCACAGGCACCGTTGCCTTCACTGGCGTAGTTCACACCGTTACCGAAGTAGAGGAGCTCCTCGCCGTCCTTCGGGGTCAGCCCGGCGACAGCACCGGAGGTCTGCCACATGGAGGCTTCATCGGCGTCTGCGCCCTCAGGGACACAGGACTCGAAGGACCATCCGCTGTCGCCCTCGAAGGAGTCGGCTTTGAGCTCGTCCTCCGTCGGGATGCAGCACTCCGGGGTATCCTTTTGGACGAAGCCACACTTGAAGTCTGCGTCACATGTCGGGAGCTTGCACTCGTCCGGTGGCACACATTGACCAGCGAAGATGCACTGGACTTGGCCGGGCGCGAGGCAGGTCGAGCCGTAGCTCACGTCGTCGATGAAGGGGCCGGCGTAGGCGTTCTTCTGATCGTCCCCTGTGTCGAACTCGAATACGAGCTGGATGTTCTGACCGCGGTACGCGTCGAGGTCGACGCGGGTGTCGAGCCAAGCGCCTCGGGTCGTGTTCAACGTGTAGTGACTGACCCACTCGATGTCCGCCTCTTCCACGTCGTCTTGGTCGAGGATGTCGTTGTCGTTCTTATCTGAGACAACACGTACCCGAAGCTCGTCCTGCGCGATGTCGGTCACGAAGTCGACGCTGGCGTTATCGTCCCACTCGGTCTCCATGTAGAAGGAGAAGCTCGCGTACGGGTTGCCGAGCGGTGTCGGCGGCACCTGAATCGGTGGGCTGACCATGCGCCCGATGGACACGCCACCGGAGTCATAGGTGCCGGAATCTGGGTCCGAGAAGCTCATGCTAGATTCGCCGCTGGATGCCTTGCCGCTCGCGACATGCCACGCGACAGGATCCGACTCGGTCTCCATGACGAAGCCGTCGTCGCTCCCCTCGAACGAGGCGACGCCTTCACCAGGCCAGTCACCCTCGGAGCAGCAGATGTCGGCCTTCGGGAGGTCATACTCCACGAGGCAGCTGCCCTCGACGCACGCGTCGATGGTGCACTCATTGGCATCGTCGCAGTCGCTGTCGACGGTGCAGCAGTTGGGCTCTGGATCGCCGTTCACGCACTCGCCTAGCTCACACCAGTCGGCCGTGCATTGGTCACCATCGTCACAGTCCGAGCTGCTCAAGCAGTCGCTCTGGCAGGCCGAGGCGACGGTCAAGTCATCCACTCGGACGCCGCCGAAGCCATTGGCGACCGAAGAGCCGGCCGCATCGCCACTATTGAAGGTGAACCCAAGTCGAACGGTCTCACCACGGTACTCACTGAGCGCGAGGCCGACCTGTTGCCAGTTGCCTCGGGTCGTGTTGCCGATGGTCGTCGATGACCAACCCTCTTCTTTGCTCGCGTTGCCGAAGCGCTGAACCTCGATGGTCAAGACGTCTACGAAGTCTACGGTCGGCTCCGAGGTGGGGTCCTCGGCGCCGTCGAACTCAGTCGACATCCACAGCCAGAACGACGCCACCTGCTCGCGGTTCGTGTCGGCATCTACCTCGAAGAAGGGCGTCCAAGCCGTCGCCGTCGCCGGGTTCGGAGGATCGGTCAGGTAGGTCTGCGTCTCGGGATCTCCGAAGTACAAGCTGTACATGCCCTGGTAAGCGGCGGCAGAGTCGATCTGCCAAGAGACGTTGTCGTCCTCGTAGGGATCTTCGATGGGCCAGTCGATGATGTCTGCGTCCTCGAAGCCCTCGTAGGCGACATCGGGTGGCGCGGTCAGGACCGGGAAGCTTGAGTTCTCGGAGCAGCACTGAACGTCGAGGTTCTGACACGTGCCGTCGAGGCACTCATAGACGTAGCAGGCGTCGTCGCTGCAGTTCTCGGGCAGACTGCAGGGGACGCAGGCCGCTCCTGGGTCTTCGACTTGATAGGCGCAGACGCCCGAACCACCGGTGTAGAAGGGGGTGCAGACGTTCTTCGTGCAGCCGGTTCCATCGTCTGGGCATGCGTCGATGCCGGGAGCGCAGGTGGCCTCATCACAGCTCCCCTGAACGGTGATGTCGTCGAGGTAGACACCAAACCAGGGCGTGTCATCACCCTCCGGGGCGTAGGTCCCGCCGCCAAGGGAGGTGAAGGCGAACCCAATCTCGACCTCCTGCCCAGCCCAAGGACTCAGGTCGACGGTCTGAAAGGCCCACTCACCGTCAGTGTGATTATCAGCGCCGAGCGCGCCGGCATCTGTAGAGTTGTAGAGGGGCTCCCACTCCTCGTCACCGACGACGCGCACGGAGGCGTGGAGCCAGTCAGTCTCGATGGTGATGGGGTCAGCCCCGATGATGTCGTAGGTGCTCGCGGGCTGAGCGGACATCTTGATCCAGAAGGACAAAAAGGCGGGCTTCTCTGCCTCGAGGGCGAGCGCCAGTGGGACGTTGAGGATGAGCTCGAAGGGGCTAGCCGACTGAGCTGTGGGATCGACGGGCTTGCAGTCCTCGTCGATCTCGCCCGTGTAGTAGTGCTTGCAGCTCGGGTCGCCCAGATACAATGACCAGCTTGGACTGGACGCGGAGTCCTTCGAGAGCGAAAGGCGGACGTTGTCGGTCTTGGGCTGATCCATCGGCGTCATGAACTGGAATGAGGCGTCGTCGAAGTTCTTGGCGATGTAGAGGGGAGCGTTCGGACAGATGTCCTCGTAGTGCTCACAGCCGTTGGCCGCGCACGTCTCGGCGCAGACGTCTGTGGTTAAGCCGTTGCCGTCGTCGCACTCGCTGTTCGAGCCGGCGCAGCAATCTTCGAGGGTCTCCGTCACACACTCGCCTGCGGTGCAGACGCCGACGGTGCAGCAATCATTGAGGCTCGCGCAGTCGTCGTCAGCAGTGCAGCCCTCGGGGCCCACATCTGCGTCTGTGGGATCCGAGGTGGTGTCCCCGTCGCCTTCCTCGTCGTTACCGTCGGGCGAGACGTCTTCGGGGTCTGGTCCCGTGACGTCCTCAGCGACGTTGTCGGTCGTATCGGACGTATCTGCGTCCTCTTCCGGGGTTGGATCTGTGCCCGTGTCCTCGGGATCATCCGGGTTCGAGCCAGAGTCGCCAAAACCCGTGGGAGGTGCTGGCTCTTCGTCATCAGGGCAGCCCATGAAGACAAGTGCCAATGCTAAGGTGGTAACCGCGTAGAAGGCTTTGTTCATCGCAGGAGTGCTCCTCTGGTGCGCACACACAGAACGCGTGCTGCTGCCGGGGGCGTTCGATACAGCACGTCATTGGCAAGCATGCCGCAGCGAAAGAGGCGGAGCAAGTCCAACTGCGGCACTAACCGGCCGAAGTCGAGCTGGCGAGAGGCGGTAGGTGGCGCGCAGTCAGTGTTTCACGAGACATTTCTTTCATATCAACCGCGGTTACGACCTGCGGAGGAAGGGGCCCTCGCATTTTGGATGTGCGGGGTAACTCGGTCCCAAACGGAGGCACAGTTCTACGTTGACACGCTGTGCTTCTGTCCCGGGTTTAGCAGCGTTGTTTCAATCAGACGCGCGCGAGGGTTGACGGGACAAAGGCAAAACCGGTTTCCTTGATCGCAGCGCCTACGTTCGGCATTTGGGGACGTTTGGGGTTACTGTCGACAATCATCCGCGACACCTGTGAGGGCACGACACGATGAACGGCACAAGGCGGGAACTGGTCTGCATAGCGGTCGGTATGTGGGCCACGCTAGGCATGGCCTGCGCGACCGAACGCGGTCCAGAGCCGACCCCCGAGACTCCGGCGGCGATGGCGACAGCGACTTTAGGGGCGGCTGATGAGCCCACGATCAGCATCGTGGCGCCGACGAACTTTACGGACTACGCGTTCGTCGAACCGGGGACAAACGTTGGGCTCCTCGTCAACGTTGAGAACGCTCAGCTGGGCCCCGGTGGCTACTATTACCGGATCTTTGTGGACGGACAGATCGTCGGCTCCGAGGCGAGCGCCTCGTACACGCTTCAAGCGCTGCCGAAGGGGCGCCGGCATGTCGCCGTGCAGCTCTCTGAAGCGAACGGGACCCCCCTGACAAACCCCGAGGCGACTGACAGCATTTACGTGCTCCTGAAGGCCTCCTGCGACAGTGATGACGCCTGCGATGACGGGCTCTTCTGTTCCACCCAGAGCTGCACCCTGGGGGATCAAACCTGTGCCTACGGGGGGCTCCCCGACTGCTGCGATCATGATCTCGAGTGCCCAGGTGGTGCGTTTTGTGAGGATCACGTGTGCAAGGAATGCACCGTTGCTGATCAGAATACGCAGTGCAATGACGGGAACAGCTGCACGGCGGATTTCTGCGATCCCATCACCTTTGAATGTGTCCACGCGCAGATCGAGGGCTGCTGTAACACCGCCGAGGACTGTGACGACGGTCTGTTCTGCACGGACGACGCCTGCTCAGCGGGCACCTGTGCGTACACGGCCACCGAAGATCCCTCCTGCTGCGATACGGACGCGGACTGCGCCGTCGACGACCCCTGTGTCGCGACCATGTGCTACAAAAGCGTGACGAAGGGCGTCCAGTTCTGCCGCATGGGGCCGCCCGCGCCCGGGTGCTGTACTGCAGCTGATGACTGCGATGACGACGACCAGTGCACCATCGATTCATGCTACGTCGCGCCCGGCGAAGAGGTCGGTCAATGCACCTATGTGCCGGATCCCGAGGACCCACTGTGCTGTGTGGATGTCGGCGACTGTGACGACGGAGACCCCTACACCCTCGACGCCTGTGTAGACCATCAGTGTCAGCACATCCACGACGAGAGCGTCTGCCTCTTACCGACGGCCTCCGGGCTAGTCATTAACGAGATGATGATCGCGCCCGGTGCGGTGCCGGACTACGTCGGCGAGTGGTTTGAGATTTACAACCCCACGGCCTCTGGCGTGCAGGTCCATAACTGGACCATTGAGACGAGCACAGGGCAGAGCTACACCATCAACCACTTGGGGCTTCAAGTGCTGCCCGGCGGTTACCTGAGCTTCGGCCGACTCAAGGATCCCGAGAAGGTGGGCTTCACGGTGCATCACGCATACGGCGACGCGATCACCTTCCCGGACCCTGCGGAGACAGGCGCCTCTGAAGCGTGGACGTTGCGCCTCAAAGATGATGAAGGCGTGCTGGTCGATGAGGTCGCCTTCGACAGCGATGACTGGGACGTGATCGACGGCCGCTCCGTCGAGCTGCGCAACCCGTTCACGGACAATAATGACCCCGATAACTGGCGTGCTGCGGGCCAAAGCGAGATCCCCGCGAAGAACCAGGTCTATGGGCCGCTGACCTTCAAGCTCTACGGGTCGCCTCGCCTCTTCAATATGTCCGGATTTCTCGGCCTTGAGGACGAGACATGCGAGCTCCCCGAGGGCTCGGACATCTGCACCGAGGGGCGCTGCAGTCTGCACGGCACCTGCGAGTTCATTCAGCGCGAATCATGTTGCAAGGTCGACGAGGATTGTGAGGACGGTAACCCATGCACGGAGCGCACCTGCATTGAAGACTTGAATCTATGCACGCTGCCGCTCGCTACGCCGAATTGCTGTCTGACCGACTCTGAGTGCGACGACGGGAATCCCTGCAACTTGGATCGCTGCATCGGTTCGCGTTGCCGTTACAGCCAGCCAGTTGTGCCGGGCTGTTGTCACCTGGACTCAGATTGCGAAGACGGCTCGGTGTGCACGATCAACCTCTGTGATCCGGACGACAACACCTGCAGTGTTCCGCTCCCTGGGGACCCGAATTGCTGCGCCGCTGATGCCAATTGCGACGACGGCTCACCCGCCACGCTGGATCTCTGCAACATGGAGGTGAACCTCTGCGAGTACCCGCCCGATCCCGACTTCTGTACGAGCGCCGCCGACCCCTGTGATGACGGGAACCCCTGCACATCTGACAGCTGCTCTGTCGGGCCACAGATCTGTAACCACCTCCCGATCCCCGGCTGTTGCCTCTCGTCCGAGCAGTGCAGTGATGATGGGCAGGCATGCACGCAGGCGGTCTGTCAGCCGGATACCAATCAGTGCGTGCATACGCAGATCGCAGGGTGCTGTGACGTGGCGGCAGACTGCGATGACGGCAACCCATGCACGGATGAGCTCTGCTCGTCGCTCAACAACTGTCACCACCGTCCTGTAGAGGACTGCTGTATCGCGGACTCAGAGTGCAATGACGGCGATCCTTGCACGGTGGATCTCTGTAATTTCGGGGGCTGCATCCATCAGCATCAGGACGGCTGCTGCACCCCCGGTGCAGTTCAAGGGATCCTAGAGGCTCAATGTGGTGCGCTGCCGGACGCTTGCGACCTTTGGACCTGCGACGGGACTGGGCTTGAGGGCGACTGCGAGCTCGATATCGGCGCGGGGTGCTGTGACACCCAGGAAGACTGCGATGATGACAACCTCTGTACGTTGAACTTCTGCGCGGTAGGGAACAGCTGTAAGACACTGCCGCTGACGACTGGAGGCTGCTGTGCCTCGAATTTCAACTGCGGAGCCGACGAGTACTGTGACCTCGTCAGCAACACCTGCGTCGTTCAGCAGGGCGTTGGCGGGATCTGTGTGGGTGACGCGGACTGTGAAACGGGCATCTGTTTCTTGGGGGAGTGCACCTGCCCAATCGGGTTTGAGGGAGACGACTGCGACATCCCGGTGTGCACACCGAACTGTCCGGCTCCGTTTGAGTGCACGGTGGCCGGTTGCGTTCACCCAAACCCGAACTGGAACGCGCACATTCAGCCGGTCTTAGAACAGAAGTGTGGCACCTTCGATGCCCCATCCGACGTCTGCGCGCCAGGTGACGCCGCCTCGTTCTGCTTCTTGATGCTCGTCGAGACCTGCAATACGCACCACGGTGCGGAGTGCACGGGGGAGCCCCAGCTCGACTCGGGCAAGCCTCAATGCTTCAACGCGCAGCAAGCCGCCACGATTGAGACTTGGCTTGAGAATGGCGCCGATTGCGGTCCAGACGGCGTCGTGTGTGATTTTGGTGACGCGTGCACCCTCAACGGTGAGTGTGACAATGGAGAGTGCATCGGAGAGATCCCCTGCACCAATGACGGCACATGCGCGCTCGATGGCGACCTCTTCGAGTGCGCCTGCCTTTCTGGTTACGCCGGGTTGACGTGCGAGATCGATGTCGATGAGTGCGCGGACCAGACGGTGCTGGGGCCGGTGGTGCTGCCGAATACCGGGCAAAATGCCCTCGCGGACGTCATCGTGGTGCGCTCGCCCGCGACACGCGACGGCTGCGTCATTGGCTTTGAGTTTGTCCTCGCGAGCTCTCCGGCGGGCAATGGACAAGATTGGCAGGCCCACGTGTATGACCTCGAGGGCACGGCTGTCACGTTGCGCGCGAGCGCCACCATCGAGGTTGAGACAGGGCTGACTGGCCAGGCTCAGACCGCGATGCTTGACGGCTGCTTGGAGATTGAAGAGGGGCAGTTTGCTGCGCTGTACAACCCGCAGGGCGACACGGAGATCTCGTTGAGCTCCAGCGGGGAGGGCTACTTCTTCCTGAACGACTCACCGACCGCTGAGGTCGACGGAGCCCCGGAGGCCTTCTCGTTGTCCTCTGGCGCTGCGGCGCTGCGCGCGATGCTCGGGCACGAGGCACCCTGCAAGAACGGGGCGACCTGCGCTGATGACATCGACAGCTTCGAGTGCACATGTGCCCCGGGCTACGGGGGCGTCACGTGTGCGCTCGACCTCGATGAGTGTGATCCGAACCCCTGCCAAAATGGCGGCACCTGCGTCGATAACGTTGATGGCTTCAGCTGCGATTGCCCCGCGGGCTACGAGGGGACGCTGTGCGAAATCGACTTTGATGATTGCTCGGTGGCGGTCCCGTTGGGGCCAGCGGAGTTCATCGATGACGCGGCGTCGTCTGCGCATGTGGTGGTCTTACCGCAGTCGGCTCCGGCGGAGGGGTGCCTGTCAGCCATCGCGGTCGACTTGGCGTCGGTCCCTGAGGATCAAACGGGGACCTGGCACGTGCGCATCTACGACGTGCTCTTCGGGTTCGCGACCCTCCAAGACAGCGCGCCGTTGACGGTCAGTATGACGACCATGGCCCCCCAGATGGTGGGGGTCTCCCCTTGTCTGCCTATCGCCGAAGGGCAGCATGTTGGTCTCTACTACGACGGTGGGCCGACGCGCCTCGGGTTCTCGGCAGAGCCGGGCACCGGCTACTACTACCTCACCTCGCCTCCAGGCGACGAGCTGGGAGCCACGACCACCCTCAACACGTGGACCGGTTCGCCCGGCCTGCGTGCCTACATCGAGGTCCCGCAGTGTCAGAACGGGGCAGGGTGTGAAGACGGGGCGGACAGCTACACTTGTGAGTGCGTCCCGGGCTACGACGGGGACAACTGTGAGACTGATGTGGACGACTGCGCCGTCACACCGTGCCTCAACAATGGCACGTGTGAGGACTTGGTCGATGACTTTGCCTGCGAGTGCGCCATCGGGTTCACCGGCGAAGTGTGTGAGACCGACATCGACAACTGTGGTTTTGCCCCCTGTGAGAACGGTGCGAGCTGCGCAGACATCGTCGATGACTACGTATGCACGTGTGACGATGGCTACACGGGCAAGAACTGCCAGACCGACGTCAACGAGTGTGCGACAGCGAGCATGGTGGGCCCGGAGACGGTGGCCTCGGCGGGGATCCACGATGCGCATTTGGTGGTGAACCAGACGCCGGTTCTCTTGGATGGCTGTGTCGAGTCGGTCACATTAGCGCTAGGCAGTGGCCTGACCTTTGAGGGCAAAGATTGGGCCCTCCAAGTGCTGGAGATGAACGGCGACGCGGCGACTTTAGTGACGATGCAGCCGCTTGACATCGACGGTGACTTTCTGGGGATCCAGACGATCACCCTCGACAAGTGCGTGGACGTGGTCGCCGGCCAACACCTCGGGATCACGAACACCCATGGTGCGACAGAGCTGAAGGTGAAAGAGGGCGACCTTGACGGCGATGGCTACGGCTATTGGGAGCTCATGGCCCCGGCTGGCACGGTCAACGGGCAAATCAAGGCGCTCCAAGCGGTCCAGTACGGTCACTCTGGCTGGCGCGCAAACCTCAAGCACCCGACGGTCTGTGACAACGGGGGCGCTTGCGTCGACGGTGTAGCCGCCACGTCCTGTATGTGTGCGCCAGGCTTTGAAGGGCCGAACTGCGAAACGAACATCGATGAGTGTGGTCCGGCTCCTTGCCAGAACGGTGCGATCTGCAATGACGGCGTCAACGCCTACACGTGTACCTGCGCAGACGGGTTCACCGGGGGGGATTGCGAGGTCAACATCGACGAGTGCGCCGATGAACCTTGCTTAAATGGAAGCATCTGCAGCGATCTCGTCTTCGACTATTTCTGCGCCTGTCCGCCCGGCTTTGAGGGCAAGCAGTGCGAAACCAACATCGACGATTGTGCGGATGAGCCCTGCGAAAATGGCTCTGGCTGTCAGGACGCCGTCGACGACTATGTGTGCCACTGCCTCGAAGGGTTCACCGGCAAAGACTGCCAGATCGACATCGATGACTGTGATCCGAACCCATGCAACGGCTCAGAGTGCGTGGACCTCGTCGCGGACTTCGCGTGCCTATGCAGCCCGGGTATGGTCGGTGAGACGTGCGCGACGGACGCCGATGAATGCCTCGATGAGTACACGTATGGTCCGCTCATCTTACCGCAGGTTAACGTGTCGCCATTCGACGTGGTGCTCTACAGTCGACCGGCCGCTGATGACGGCTGTGTGACCGAGGTCACCCTCAAGTTGGCGACCCTCGCAGCGGACGGGGCGGTCTATGAGGTGCGCTCCTATGAGGCCTTCGCCGAGTCCGTCATCCTGAAGAGCAAACGCGCGATCACGGTCAACCCCAACCTGACCAATGAGCAGGTGGTGACCGTGGAGCCCTGCTTACCGGTCGCTCAGGGGCATCACTTGGCCCTCGCTAACGCGACCGGGGACACCAATTTAGCCTACGACGCTGAGATAGAGGGGCCGGGCTATTGGTCCATCTTGGAGGCCAGCAGCGACGAGGTGGATGCACCGGCGGATCCGTTCGAGCGTGAGGTCGGAGAGGTCGCGCTGCGTCTGGTGGTCGACTTCGCGTACCCCTGCGCGAACGGAGCAGGCTGCATCGATGTCCTGAACGGCTATGCCTGCGTCTGTACCGATGGCTTTGATGGGATCGATTGCGAGATCAACCTCGACGAATGCGACCCCAACCCGTGCGCGCACGGTGTGTGCGTCGACTACATCGCCGAGTACGCGTGCGAGTGTGAGCTCGGCTACGAGGGCACCAACTGCGAGATCAACATTGATGATTGCGCAGACGCACCTTGCACCAATGGTGCGCTCTGCGTGGATGGTGTGGACGCCTACACCTGCGAATGTCCGGCGGGCTACGACGGGGAGACCTGCGACAACGACATCGATGATTGCGCCTCGGAGCCGTGTCAGAACGGCGCGGCCTGCAAAGACCAAGTCGACGCCTTCACGTGCCTCTGCCCGGACGGCTTCTCGGGTGACCTGTGTGAGACGAACATTGACGAGTGCGCGGTTGAGCCCTGCCAGAATGGCGCCCCTTGTGAGGACCTGATCGCCGATTACGAGTGCGCCTGCTTGCCTGGGTTCCACGGCAAGAACTGTCAGACAGAGATCGACGAGTGCGCCGTGGAGAGCGAGCTTGGACCTGGGAGCCTGCCTGTGGTGGGGGGGCTCGCCGAGGCGATGGCGGTCAGTCAGGAGGAGGTGCTCTTGTCGGGCTGTGTCGACGCCATCACCTACCGCCTGGGTGGCACCCCGCCGGGCGCGGGTGACGGCTGGGAGGTCCGCACCTACACAGTCGACACCTACACGGATGAGGCTGTCCTCCGTTCGCGGCAACCGATCGCTCAAATCACGCTCTTCCTGAACACACCGGTGACGATCCCGATAGAGCCTTGTGTGCCGATTACAGCGTTCGACCGTGTCGCCTTGGTCAACACCAACGGGTCACTGCGACTGCAGCATGACGCCGAGGTTGGGGATGGCTTCTGGGCCCTGGATACGGCTCCTGAAGACTCCGTGGATGGTGAGCCGACGACCTTGGTGCGCCTTGAGGGGCGCATGGGCTTCCAGGCCCACGTCAGTCACACAGTGCCCTGCGAAAACAGCGGGTCATGCACCGACCTAGTGAACGCCTACACCTGCAACTGCGCGCCGGGCTTCTCAGGCTTCAACTGCGAGATTAATGATGACGAGTGTGACCCGAGCCCGTGCCAAAACGGGGGCACATGCACCGACGGCGACAACAGCTACTCCTGTGATTGCTTGGAGGGTTTTGGCGGGTTTGACTGTGAGACGGACTTCAATGAGTGCCTCTTCAACACCTGCCAGAACGGCGGCACCTGCGTGGACTCACCAGGGAGCTTCGAATGCCTCTGTCTGAGTGGGTTCGAAGGGCCGCTGTGCCAGTACAATATCAACGAGTGCGATCCGGACCCCTGCGAGAACGGTGGTCTGTGTTTAGACGGCGTCGCGAGCTTCACCTGTGAGTGTCAGTCCGACGAGACCGGGTTCGAGGGGCCGACCTGCAGTTCCAACGTGGACGATTGTGCCGGCAACCCCTGTCAGAATGGAGCGGCTTGTGAAGACCGGACGCTCGGTTATTTCTGCGCCTGTACGGCGGGCTTCGCGGGGGAGACCTGTGCAGTCAACGTGGATGATTGCTCAGATAACCCATGCAAGAACGGGGGGACCTGCAGTGACGGTACATCGACGTACTTCTGTGCATGCGTGGAGGGCTTCGCGGGGTCGAACTGTGAGGTGAACATTGATGACTGCGCCGCGAACCCCTGCCTGAACCAAGGGGCCTGTGTCGACGGCGTGGCGAGCTACAGTTGTGATTGCGCCGCGGGCTACAGTGGGGACCAGTGCGAACTGAACGTTGACGATTGCCAAGGGGACCCGTGTCAGAACGGGGCGGTGTGCCAGGACTTAATCGACGACTATATGTGTCACTGCGCTGCGGGCTACACGGGCGATGACTGTGAAGTGGACGTGGATGAGTGCGAGGGTGCGCCGTGCCTCAATGGCGGAGTTTGTGTGGACGGCGTCGACGCCTACACCTGTGAATGTGTGACAGGGTTTGTCGGGACCAACTGCGAGACGAACGTGGATGAGTGTGCCGATACGCCCTGCAAACACAGCGCGAATTGCGTGGATCTGGTCAACGATTATCACTGTGACTGTGCCCCAGGGTTTGTGGGTCAGGACTGCGAGGTCGACGCCGATGAGTGTCTAGATGCCGACGACATTGGCCCAGAGGCGCTCCCAACGGTGACGCCGAACACGGCCGATGGCGTCATCTTGATGGAGCCAAATCAGCTCGAGGGCTGCGTGGACACCATCACCGTGCGCTTCGGCAACGTCGCGGTCGGCGGTGGCAGCGGCTTCGAGGTTCGCAGCTACTCGTTATATGCCAACGAAGCGACTCAGGTAGATCGCCGCCCAGTGGTGTTGAACGGCAACCTCTTTAACGAGCAGACCGTGACCGTAGAGCCTTGTTTGCCGGTCGCAGCGGGGCACTTCATCGGCCTGGTGAACACCAATGGTGACCTTCGTCTACGGCACACCCAATCGGGGGGCTCTGGATACTGGAAGCAAGAGGGCGCGGTCGGGAATCCTCAGGGGCAAGCGGTGACTTGGGTGCCTTCGGTGGGTGATGTGGCTTTCCGCGCTCATGTCCACTATGGCGCGCCGTGCCAGAACGGAGCCGGGTGTACCGACGACGTCGCTCCGAACGCGTACTTTTGCGAGTGCGCGCCGGGCTTCTCGGGTGACCAGTGCGACGTGAACATCGACGATTGTGAGGGCGCGCCGTGTCAGAACGGGGGAGCATGCATCGATGGCGTCGCGAGCTTCGCCTGTGAGTGCGTGACTGGGTTCACCGGGACAGTGTGTGCGCTCAATATCGACGATTGTGCGGGGGAGCCGTGCCAGAACTTCTCGACCTGTGTCGATGGTGTGGCGGACTACTCCTGCGAGTGTGAGGCTGGCTTCGAGGGCAAGGATTGCGAGCACGAGATCAACGAGTGCGACCCTCAGCCTTGTCAGAACGGCGGGGACTGCCTCGACCTCCAAGACGGCTATCTGTGTAACTGCGCACCGGGCTATGACGGCATGAACTGCGAGACGGACATCGACGAGTGTGCCGAGGCCCCCTGTCAGAACGGGGCGGTGTGTGTCGATGAGGTCGATGGCTTTGATTGCCTTTGCCCCGGCGGGTTCACGGGGGACGCCTGTGAGAGCAACATCGATGAGTGCGCGACGGACTCTGAGATCGGGCCCGCGGTGTTGCCGCCTACCGGTGCATCCACGGCGCACGTCATGGTCCACGCCGAGGAGACGCTGCTGGATGGTTGCGTCGATTCGGTCTCATTCCGTGTGGGGAGCCCCCCAGACGGCTTCGGGAGCAACTGGGAGGTTCGGGCGTACGTCCTCGATGGCGACACCGCGACCTTGATTGAGGCGCGGCCCTTGAGCTTCGATGGCACGGACCTGACGGAGCAGACGGTCGAGTTGGCGTCTTGCTTGCCTGTGCAGGCTGGGCAGCACCTCGGCATCGCGAACTTGGATGGTCGCCTTCGGTTGGTCGAAGCAGGCTCGGAAGGAGAGGGCGGTTGGCGCCTTGATGTGGCGCCCAACGCTGCCTTGGGCGCGGCCGAGGTGCTGATAGCGACGCAGGGTACCGCTGGATGGCGCGCGCATGTCTCACATCCGGAGCTTTGCCCCGGGCAGACCTGCCTTGATGGGGTGAACTCAGTGACCTGTGAGGCGATCACCTGCTGCTCAGAGCCTCTGCTTATCGCGGGCGTCATCGATGGCGACCTGAACGGTGGCTACCCCAAGGGCGTCGAACTCTACGCCTGCGCACCCATCCCTGATCTGAGCGTTTACGGGCTCGGCTCTGCTAACAACGGTGGCGGCTCTGACGGGCAAGAGGTTGTCCTCCCCGCGCTCAGTGTTTCGATGGGTGAGCGCATCTACGTGGGAGCGGCCCCAGACGGCTGGTACGGCGTCTTCGGGTTCACACCTGATTACTCGGATGGCGATATGGACGTGAATGGAAATGACGCCATTGAGCTCTACCGCGATGGTGCTGTGATCGACGTGTTCGGTGTCGTTGACGATAACGGGACGGGGACCGCTTGGGAGTACACGGACGGTTATGCGTACCGGAACAGCCAGACGGGACCTAACCATGGCGACTTTGATCCTGGGCGATGGACGGTCGTCGCGGGCGGTTTGGCGGCAATCGACGAAGCCACTGCGAGCAGCGTGGTTAGCGATGTATTCGGAGCCTATAGCTGCACGCCATAGGTCGAATTAGCGGCTGAAACTACTCGTTAGGAGATCAAGTGGTGCGAGCTGTGCTAGCATCGTCCATTGATGCGTGGGCGCAGACATCCGGAGGGCAACGTGATGTCTGATGTGACCTACAGAAAGGGATGGGAAGCACAGGTTGGAGTACGAGCAACGGGAACTCGCCTATAGCGACCTCCGTCTGTTTGTCAGCGCGTACCGAGAGGCGATAAGCCAAGGTCTCGTCGCGCTGCCATGGGCGGATGCACCCGAGAAGGGAGCGCATGTTCGAATTGCGCTGACGGCACCCTTTATGGAGCGCTCTATCCAGCTGATCGGTGAGGTCTCCGAGCGTCGCGACGCCGGCGTCGTGATCGCCCTGCAGCCCTTGGGCAGCAATGACAGCTTTGAGCTCGACGCTCACGTGGCCCTCTGCGAGGGGGTCATGGACGCGCTACGCGCCGCGATCCAAGACTATATCGGTCAGGGGGATGCTTGGTCAGGGCTGCAGATTCAGCCCTGCACCGGGACCTTGGACGCGGGGCGCGTGTCGGCGGCGAGTGGTCTGCAGCACGTCGTCGTCAACGTGGACGCGCTGATGCCCTACCTTTACCTGCACCGCACGCATCTTGAGAACCGAGAGCTGTTCATTCAAATGAGCACGCCTGTCGACGCGCGGTCTGTCCTTCATGTCCATCTAGGCTTGCCCTACCTTGGGACGGAGGTTGAGCTGCGAGGGGTCGTGGCTCGCGTCCTGTCTGACGGGATCTTTATCGACCTGGCGCCTTACCCACGTAGCACACGGCGCCTCTTCGAGTGGTACTGGCGCTTTGTCGAGCAGGCCGCTGCGGAGGTGACCGCAGATCTGGCCAAGGTGCACGGACAAGTCGCAGTCAACGCGATCCGAGCGCTCCTGCCCCGAGCGTCCGAGGGGATCGGTGACGTCGTCGGTGATGTGGCTTCGAGCTCCGCGGAGGAGGCTGCGACGGAGGAGGCACCTGAGGTGCCGCCTGAAGAGGTCGCTGCAGAGACCACTGAAGCGGCCCCGGTGGTCGCAGCGCCGGCAGCTCCGGTGGTGGCGGAGGCCCCCGTGGCGACTGCACCCCCGGTACCGCCCGAGCCTGTGGCGCCTACGCTACCCAAAGCCGAGCCCGAGCCTGTGGCGCCTGCGCCACCCAAAGCCGAGCCGGACATGCCCAACATCTTCACGCGACGTCGTGCGCTGGGTGGTCGCGGCCGGGGTAAGACGACGCCGACCATGGACGCCGTAGTTACGAACTTAGAGTCGTCGCTGGCGGTCTCTCAAGGAGGCACCGAGGACGCCGCGCCTGGGGCTCCTGTGATCCCGGTGCTGCTCGGCGACGGTGGTGGTAAGCCGAGGTCGGATCCGTATGAGACGCTGACCTCCTTTGAGCGAAAAGACCGCCCTTCGAGTGCTGAACGACAGACATTGAGCCGCGTGATTGGTCGTGGAAGCAGTCAGCTGGGATCGAGCAGCTCTACGCGGCAGCGGGGGGCCGTCGCGACCAGCGACTTCGTGGCGCCACCGGTCCCTGAGTCACCGCCCGAACCGGCTGGTCCGCCTACGCTCAAGGTAGACGGTGAGCCATCCGCAGAGGGCGCTGAAAGTCACTCCGACATCGGGCTCTTCAGGCGACCCTCAAATCGTACGCGGGCCAAGACCATTCCACCTGTGCCTGCATCACCTGCAGCGGATATGCCGCCGCCTGCGGTCAGTACGCCAGCAGAGGAGCCACCCGCTCCCGAGCCGGTCGACGCTGCGCCTGCTTCCCCGGTATCGCCGCCCCCTGAGCGCGTCATCCCCGTGGCGCCACCGCCACCATCTCGCCCTGAGCCCGCCCCCGCGCCTGCAGCTGCGGTCCAAGACGACGTTGATGAAGATGACTTGATCGAGGACGATCTCTCGACCCCACTTCGTCCACCGAGTGGCTCCTTCAAGGAGCGCCCGCTGGTCGAGGTCCTCGGTGAACTGTACCGGCACAATGCGACTGGTGCGCTCAAGATCAAGGGGGAGTCTCGCACGACGACCCTGTCGTTCCGTAAGGGTCGCGTGACTCACATCGCAGAGACCCCTGAAGATGAGGCAGCGCTGATGGGGACTCAGTTTGTGACGCTTGGCGTCAGCAAGCATGAGATCAGCCGAGCCGTGAATCAGAGCAAATCAGAGAAGAAGCTCATTGGGCACGTCCTCCTGGAGTCAGGGACCATCGTCAAGTCGCAGGTGAAGCAGGCGCTGATTTCGCAGCTTAAGATCCGGATCGGGAGCATCGATGGTCTCGAGACAGCGGAGTATGAGTATGTCGACGGGCAGGGCGTCCGGAGGTCGGATGCGCCGAACGTGGATCCGGTGAAGTTGCTCTTCCGCGGGCGCTTCGAGCACTACATGAACCGAAGCAAGCGCGAGAACCAAGTAGAGTCCCACTCTTACAGCGGAAGCTTCGTGCGGCAGAGGAACCGTGGGCGGCGTTGGCTGAACCGCTTTGGGTTGAGTCTGCCGCAGCAAGGAGCCTGGGAGCTCATCGAGTCTGGAGAGCTGAAGCTCAGTCAGCTCTTTTCGAAGCTCTCGGTCGATCAGACGACGGTGTGCTCGACCTTGTTCGCCCTTCGAGATTTTGGCTGCCTTGAGTTCAAGACGAAGAAGCAGGAAGAGCAGACACGCGAGGCTATCGAGAAGCGCTTCCAAGAGAAGATGGATGTGCTGCGCACAGGGAACCAGTTTGACATCCTTGATGTGCACTGGACGTCGACAGAGGTTGAGGTTCAGAAGGGCTACGACCATTCGCTGCAGTCGTTTGATCTCAAGTACATCGACGCACCATCTGAGCTAATGCGGACCTTGTCTCGTGAGATCCTCCCCGCAGTCGAAGAGGCGTATGAACTCCTGAAGTCTAAGCGAGAGCGAGTCGCTTACCGTGAGTCGATCACGACCCCCGATCAGGTCCGAACAGCGGCAGAGCACTTGGTTGAGCAGGGCGACATGGAGCTCTTCAAGAATGACCTGCGCTTGGCCCGTGAGAAATTCCGTCGAGCGATTGAGCTGATGCCTTCGGACAAAAAGATCAAGCGCAAGCTCAACGACACCTTCACCATTTCAGGTCAGGCTGCGGCCCAGTCTCAGACGAAAGTTGAACACAAGCCAGCTGCCACATTCTCCGGTGATGATTAGGTCCAGATAGGCCATGCTCGGATGGCCTCGGCGATCTCACGGCACTTCATCTTCTGGAGGTTGTGGCCCCCGGTCGCAAACCGCAGGCGAGGGCCATCGGGGCAGACATTGGCGAGCTCATCACCTATCGCGGCCTCGACGAGGTCATCATCCGCCGCATACGCGATGAGGGTGGGTAGGGTCAGCTCTCGCATCGTTTGTGCCACTGCGTGCGGTCGATACATGACGACTTGACGGAGGGCGGCGACACGAGACGCGTGACTGAGGGAAGCGGGGAACCCCGCGGCGCGGTACACACGCGCCAACGGGCGCCGCAATGCCCATGAGCCCAGGGGCATCGCGACAAGGCGGGCGACGACGGATGCACGCGTATCTGGGGCTCGACGATGCCGTCGTAGCCCCGGAGAGGCGAGCAGGCCGATACCTGCAAAGCGCTCAGGTGCCCGGTTCGCGGCCATCGCGACGACAGGGCCTCCCATGGAGTGACCCATGACGAGCGGGCGCGACAGCCCGAGCGAGGTGACGGCGTCCACGATGACCTCCGCCCGCTGCTCGAAGCTGGGCGCAGCATCACAACCTTGGGAGTCGCCGAACCCGGGCATATCGAGCCGAATTACTCGAAAATCGGGGAGGCACGCAGCCAGGTAACGCCAATCCCGATGGGAGCCAGGGAGCCCATGCACCAAGACGATAGGGGCCCCATCACCTTCGTCGGTATAGCCAACAGCGCCCAAGGGGTGCTCAAAGGTGAGGACGGGGGGATCCGAGGGAGTTGGGAGGGGCTCAGGGGCCACCGCAGGGACCAGCTGACTTGGTGTCTCCGATGATCTCGCTGACGCTGGAGACGAGATCCTCTGGATCGGTCAGATCAACGCTGAAGTGCTTCCCCCCGCCGTAGGCAGAGATGTCCTCATTGGCCCCGAAGACCCCGGACGCGTCGACCACGTTCACGGTCACAGCGCGCTTCATGCCATCTTGGGCGAAGAGGTGATCGGCGCCGTTGCCGTCGGTCACGTTGACCCGAGCAGGCGTGCAGTAGCCCTGACAGCCTGTCCAGTTGGCGCAGGGGTCCGGGCAGTCCGACGTCGTCGTGCACGGGGTGCCACCCGTCTCACAGATGGTCGCGCTCTCATCGACGGCGTCTGCCGGCGGGACACAGCGACCGCCGTCACAGGTGGCACCAGACAGACAGTCGTCGTTGCTCTGACAGCCTAATCCGTAGTGAAGACGCTTCGCCTGCACACGTGGGTGGAAGAAGTCGTCGACGTGGACGTTCTCGGTCTCCTCTCCGTCGGTGAAGGCGATGATTATCGTCTGACGGCACTCGGCCATGGGATCGTGGCATTGCCCGTTCACGCAGGTGTGTGTCGAGGTCCCACATTCGCTGTCGACCACGCAGGCCTTGCCCTCGACGAACACGAAGTTCCTCAGGTACTCGCCGGCGTAGAAGAGGCTCTTGCCCAACGGTGTCCCCCCGATGGCCCGAAGCTCTGGGTTGGTGACTTCGGCGCAGGAGCCCATCGCAAAGAGTCCGTCACCCAGGCAAGGCCCGCCGTTACACTCCATGGCGTCAAAGCACGAGTAGCCTGTGTCCGAGACAGTCTCGATGTTATCGAGCCACGACCCGATTGTGGCGAGATCGGTCTCGCCCGACTCGGGGAACGGGACCGGGAGGATCTCGTCGATGTTCTGCCCGAACCAACCGTTCGCGGGTGCCAAGTGCTGGTTCATCATGTCACCGGTCATCAGCCCCGCTTGGCTGCTTGGTGTCCAATAACCACCGGCACACCCGGGTGGGATGAGGAGCTCCGTGAAGGGGACCTGCGCGAAGCGCTGCAAGCCAAGGCGCATGCCGCCCACGAGCCCGCTGTTGAGGACGGCTTTGATCGCCTCCTTCACCTTGCCCAGCCGGGTCATCGCGGCTCCGCCATTGTCGCAATTCGGCATTGACCAGTTGGGGCAGTTGGCGCCGAAGCAGCCCTCTGGATCGGTCCCGTCCGGCAGCCAGTTCATCGATCCGGAGGTGTCGACGAGGAAGAGGATGTTGGGCGGGACAGTGCTGCATTCGCCGTCGATGCAGGTCTCACCGGAGCCGCAAGGGTAGGGGACCCACTGGATGCCAAGTGAATTGCACTTAAGGACATTGCCTCCGTCACAGACAGGTGCCTGCTCTCCCGGCTCGCAGATCGGAGCCCAGCAGGCCCCGAGGTAGCAGGTTTGATCGGTCGGGCAGGGGAACTCTTCAAAGTCCGAGCCGTCCGCGTTGCACACTTTTACCGTCGCTGTGTCACTGCAGGTGGATGAGTCTGCGGAGCACACATTGGCGGTGCACTGGCCGTTTGAGCCGATGTGCGTCCCTACCGGGCAGTCCTCTGGCTCGTCGGGCACCACAGCGTCTGCGGCGCCACCAGCCCCCGCATCGACACCGAGGTCGTTGCTGCTGGAGGCGTCCGTGGTCGTGGTCGCAACGGTTGAACCACCCGTGTCGGTCGTTCCAAAGCTTGGGGGTTGCTGATTGTCCGTGTCACTGGTGCCGTCCCCGGATGAGCAGGCGGTCCCAAAGAGGAAGAGGCAGCAGATGAGGAGCGCGTAAGGTGTTCGCTTCATGGCTGCAGGAAACAGGAACAGCGGGTTAGACGCAACCTATGGTGCGTCTACATGACTTCAGTTGCCTGTTTCGGGTGCGTACCGAGATGCCCGCTGGTCCATCCCTCTCAAGGTGCTGCCGTCGAGGTCTGGGAAGCGCTCGATGCAGGCCGTGCGAGCCTTCAGGTAGCCGTCCAAGCTCACGCTGGTGAAGATCGAGGTCCCCTGAGTGACGCGGCGCAGTTCTTGGGCGATCAGCATCAGGCATTGGGTTTTATCGAGATCGCCGACGCGCTCGGCAGCCATCGCCCATTGCTTTCGCTCCGTGGGTACGCTCAAGAGATCCAGATCCGCGAGACGCTCGAGGTGGCGGAGGTTCTCAGGCCTCAGCTCTGCGAGCCGAAGGGCGACTGCGCTGGCCACTCCCTCGTCGATCTTGAAGTCTCGAGCCGCGAAGTAGTCGTCTACCTCAAGTAAGCGCTCAAGAGGTAAGGGCCCGCTGCCGAGGCGACGAGCCAGGAGCAGGTCACCGCGCTCGCGAGGCAGCTGACGGGCATCCCTACGTCGGAAAGCCTTGGCGTTGGCGCCCACGAAGAACGCCTTGGGGGCGATATATTGCAGCACAGGGATCCGGTCCGTGTGGATGATCTGCTCCTCGGCGCTCCCCCACACCGCGCGGAACTGACGGGCCGCCATGACCTCATGCATGAGCAAGGTGTCGAGGGTCATCGTGCGGTCGTCTGGCGTGACGCGACGCATCTCGCTGGCGACCTTGGGCAACGCTAAGCGCTTGGCCATGCGGTCAAAGTCGACCTCTAGGTCGCCCGTCGCCGCGGCGACCATGACCATATCATTGCCCCGCGCTGACCAGATGCGGGGGCGCTCGAAGACCTGAGCGTACGTGCGCAAGATCACGTCGAGGACGCTCTCGTCCATCTCGTAGGTGTGGACCCATTGGCTCATGACCCCACCTGGCGCCAGGCGATCCTTCAGTTGCTCGTAATACTCTTGGCTGAAGAGCGCGGCGGAGCCTGGCTGCCAAGGGTTGCTTGGCTCGCTGACGATGACGTCGTACTTCACGTCCTCGGGGAGCACGCGTAGGAAGTTACGGGCGTCGCGGACATGGAGCGTCACCCGGGGGTCGTCTAAGGGCGCATGGCTCCACTCGTCAAAGTACCTTGAGCCGTTCACGATGGCGGGTGAGATCTCGATGACATCGACATGCTCGACCGGGTGGGCCAATACGGCGCCCACTGTGATGCCGCTGCCTAGCCCGACGACGAGCACCCGCTTGGCGTCCGCGTGGAAGAAGAAGGGGAGCTGGCCGACGAGGACTTGGGTGGGCACGTCACGGTGGTTGCCCGCGTCTGACTTACCGTTGACCCGCAGCAGGCGGTGGCCGTTGGCATTCTCGATCACGGAGACGGTGGCCTCTTCATCGTCCTCCTCAAAGAGGAAGTCGATCTTGCCCGAGGTCGCACGGAAGTGCGCGACGCTCCCGACGTCATGCTCGAGGGAGCGGTACAGGCCCGAATGTAGGAGCAACGGATCCCAGCCAGGGACCGCGAGGGTCATCAGGGCTGCGAGCCCGCAGGCGGAGAGCCCAAAGCGGCGTAAGCGGGAGCCGGGCTCTACAGCCACGGCGAGGCGCAGGGTCGCGAGCGCCACGAGCAGCGCACCAATACGCAGGGTCCACTCTAAGCCGACAAGCGGGACCAAGGTCAGGCCGCCTGCCGCGGCGCCGATCACGTTACCTAGGGTGTTTGTAGAGAAGACGCCGCCTACGGAGCGGCCGGCTTGACCGATCGCGGAGGTGACGACGCGGCTGGCGAGCGGCAGCGTCGCCCCAAAGGCGATGGTGGGGCCGAGCATCGCTAAGATGGCCATCGCAGTACAGACCGCGAGGTACACGGGGTAGGCGGCCTCTTTCGAGGCGATCAACGCTGCGGCTCCATGGAAAGCGAAGGGCAAGCGGTCGTACCAAGGGAAGAGCAGCACGAGGGATAAGACGGCGATGCCTTCGGCGATCAGCAGCGGGCCGAGGACGTCTCTGTCGCCCTTGGCAATTCGGGCGGCGACGACCCCGCCGAGGGCTATCCCTGCGATAAACGTCGCGAGCATGATGGCAAAGGCGTGCGCGCTTCCTCCCATCGTCAAGGCCAAGATGCGGGTCCACACCAACTCGATCAGCATCGTCGCGATCCCCGAGAGGAACACGGCGTCGAGGGCTGCGCGGACCTGAGGTCGCGTGTACACCCGAGCGGGTGCTGGCTCGTGGAGCTGCAGCGCAGGGGCGTCCTCTGGCTCACTGGGCCTGCCAGTTGTCCCCGGCTCATGGGGCGCGTCAGCAGCGGGGTAGGCCTGCTCGCCGTGGACCCGTCGCGAGAGCCCGAGGGCGAGGAGCGCGAGGAGGAGGTTGGAGGTGCCGACGAGGATGAGGCCCAAATCCAAACCGAACTTTGGGATGACGTAGAAGGTGGCCATGAGGGCACCGACGGCCGCGCCGGCGCTGTTGATGAAGTAGAGCCAGCCGACCGACGCGCCGAGCCCTCCCAGGCGGGTGGTGCACGCCCGCACGAGCGCAGGCATCGTGGCGCCCATCGCGAACGATGCGGGGAGAATCGTCGCCATCGCGAGCGCGAGGCGTAGGGGAGAGTCGAGCCAGACGAAGGCCCCAGAGGGGTCCGGCGCCAAGCTCACGTAGATCGCGCCCGCCAAGTCGGCCAGTTGGGGGGAGAGTACCCCCAGGATGCCCACAGCGGTCTCTAAGTACGCGTAGAGCCTCAGCGGCAGGATACCCGTGTCAGCCCAGCGGCCACCGAAGCGATTGCCTAACGCCAAGCCGCCCATAAAGGCGGCCAAGACGACGGTGTGCGTCGTGGTGGTACCGCCAACCAAGTTGCTGAGGAGCGCAGACCAGATGACCTCGTAAATCAGGCCTGCTGCGCCGCTTACGATGAAGCATCCATAGAGAATGCGCGCTAGGCGTGGATCCACCGAGCGCAGCTGAGCAGCCGACGGCATACTCCATGAGTACTCCGGCTGTGTCTGAATTGACAGGGCACCGACGTTGATTGACGGTGACGCGCGTGCCAGGAGTGGGTGTGATTCGCGCGATTTCAACGATGCTCGTAGGCTTCCTGTGCCTCTTAGGGGGCGCCCCCGCCTTGGAGTTGGCGTTGACTGAGCGTCAACCCACTGGTCTGGCATGTGGCGATCTTGATCCTGAGCATCGATCCGCGCGCTGGCTGAGCTTGAGCGGCTGCAGGTTGAGCTGGGCCGAGGCCGGCTACGCGACCGTCGGGAAGAGCGTCACCGAGGTCTATGTGCCGGTCAGGGCCGATGCAGAGGAGGCCAGCGCCCCCGTCCGGTTTGTCCTGGCGTCTCGAGGCGCTGAGCACTTGAGGTTGGGCGAGGCGCTGTGGGCAGCTCATGGTGACCCAGCGGGGATGCAAGAGGCGCTCACAGCGCACCGCGCTACGACGGCGAAGGCCGATGAACTCCGAGGTGTGTGGCGTGAACTCGGTGAGCTCTCGGCCGAGGAACGCGAGGTGCTCCGCGGTCTCCCGGTGAGCTTGGGGACCAAGGTCGGTGTTCTGGATGACGGCGCGACCCCCGACCTAGGGACGGGGCTGGTTCTGTGCCTCGTCGCCGTGATCTGCGCCGTCATCGCTGCCCGTGGGCTCCGCCGTCGCCGTCAGTGGAGACGGCCAGACGGGGCGACGGGCTAACCGATGTGCCACAGCGCGACGAGCGGGCCGCTGGGGTTAGTGTCAGGGCGCAGATCGACGAAACCCTGGAGCGCGACCAAGCTGACCCCCTCGCTGCCGAGGAGGGATTGGGAGACTCTCCATTGATGCGGGCCCGTCTCCTCGATGACCGTGTGCTCCGTCAGGCGCGCTTCGTGGTTAAAGCATAGCGCACCATGCGCTTCAGTGAAGGCCTCAACCTCATCTCGGAAGCGGGCCGCAGGCCACGCATCGTCTTCCACCTGACGGGCGCTCCGTTCAGCGGCGTCGAAGTCGCCATGGGCGAGGCAGCGGACAAGCACGTGGAGCTCGGAGCGGATGCGCGCTTGAAAAGAGCGAGGCTCGGCGGAGATGTCGATTGGCGCCTCGACCTCAGTGTCCGACGCCGCTGTCTTCGTCATCCTCTCCCACTCACGGAGGAGGCTCGAGTCGACACGCTCCAAGGTGGTCCGTAGGAAGGCCTCGAGGTCATAGACCGCGTCGGTCTTTGCGGTGTCGGGGACCGTTTGAAGGAGGGTCTTATAGGCGGTGTTGAGGTAGCGCAGCAGCACCCCTTCGATGCGCTGTAGACCAAGCTCTCGCACGTACTCATCAAAGGCCATGTAGCGCTCGTAGAGGTCCCGAGCGATGGACTTGGGGCGGATATGTTCACCGGCGACCCAGGGGTGGCTCTCTGCGAAGAGGTTATAGAGCCCGTAGATGCGTTCCGCGCATGGCTTGGGCCAAGTGAGCTCCTCGAGGCGCTTCATGCGCTCTTCGTACTCGACGCCTTCAGCCTTCCATTGCGCGATGAGCGTGTCCTTAAGCCGACGCTCTTGTTGGAAGAGGATCGCCCTAGGGTTTTCGAGCGTCGCCTCGACAAAGCTGAGCAGGTCGAGTGCATAAGTTGGCGCGTCAGGGGGCAAGGTCTCGAGGGCGCCCACCAAGAAGAGTGAGAGGGTGTGCATCAGGCTGAAGTCTGTCTGCAATGCCTCGTCGACATGCATCGCTGAGCTGCCGTCGGGGCGCACATCAACGTGGACGATACCTGCTTGAATGAGCTCATCGAGGCGCTCTTTCGCGAGCGCCCTCAGGCGCTCTGAGGCGCCGTCCGATGCGTGACTCCGGTCGATGAGCTCTAAGAGCATGCCGTAGCCGTCTTCGTAGCGGAGGGTCTCTGGGTCGCGCTGCAGGAGGGCGAGCAAGAGGCCGTGGTCGACGCGGAATGTGGACTCCAGGGGCTCAGGCGGGTTCGCGATGACCCCTTGGAAGGTCTTCTCATCCCACGGGACAAAGCCCTTGGGGGGCTTGGCCCGCACGAACTTCTTTCCGCGCTGCAGGGCCGCTTTAGCTGCCAGTCGGCGGTTCTCGATCACATGAGCTGGAGCCTGGCAGACGACGTAGCCGATGTCGTCAAAGCCCCGCCGCCCGGCGCGACCTGCGATCTGCTTGAACTCACGCACTCGGAGGTTGCGCGAACGCTCACCATCGAACTTCGAGAGCTGGGTGAAGAGCACGGTTCGAATGGGCACGTTGACGCCGACGCCGAGGGTGTCTGTCCCGCAGATCACCTTCAGTAGGCCTTTGCGGGCCAGCCGCTCAACGAGGAGTCGGTACTTCGGCAGGAGGCCGCCGTGGTGCAGGCCGACCCCATGACGCAGGTACCGGGAGATCTCTTTGCCGTAGGGAGAGTCAAACGCGAAGCCGCCGATGACCGCGGCCAGCGCTTTGCGTTCCTCTTTGGAGAGCAGGGCGACGCTCGTCAGGGCTTGAGCTTGTTCGGCGCAGGCACGCTGCGTGAAGTGAACGAGGTAGACGGGGGCCTTGTTCGACGTCACTAGTGTTTGAATGGTCTCGTGAAGCGGCTCTTCGGTGTAGGTGAACTCTAGGGGGACCGGGCGCTCGTCTGACGCGACGACGACGGGGGCCTTCCCTGTCAGCTTCTTCAGGCCTTCCTCGACTCTGCTGGTGTCACCGAGCGTCGCGCTCATCAGCAGGAACGTCGTGTGTGGGAGCAGCAGGAGCGGGAGTTGCCACGCCATGCCGCGCTCCGGATCCCCGTAGAAGTGGAACTCGTCCATTACGACTGTCGCCGCGTCGATGGCCTCGCCCTCGCGCAGGGCCATGCTGGCCAACACCTCTGCCGTACAACAGATGATACGGGCGTCCCGGTTGACCGTGGCGTCGCCCGTCATCAAGCCGACGTTCTCTGCCCCAAGTTCCTCGCAGCAAGCGAAGAACTTCTCGCTCACCAACGCCTTGATTGGGGAGGTGTAGAACGCGCGACCGCGGGTCCCGAGGGTGCGAAAGTGAGAGGCGGTAGCGACGAGTGATTTCCCCGAGCCTGTAGGGGTCGCGAGGATGACGTGGCTGCCCGCCATGACCTCCAATATGGCCTCTTCTTGCGCCGGGTAGAGGGTGAGCCCTTGCTCAGCGGTCCAGCTAAGGAAGAGCTCGAGGAGGTCGTCGGGATCAGCAGAGCCGCCCTTGGGGAGGCGCTCTGCGAGGCTGAGAGGGATCGTCATGCGGGCATCATCGCGCGCAGGGCGCTCAATGCCAATCCGTACCAGCAGGGCGTTGTGATCACAGGCCTTTTAGACGGCGCACCTCGCCACAACGGGGGCGTCGGCGCTCGGTATGAGGCATAGCGGGTGAGAGGGAGATCTCTATGGTCGGAATAGAAAGGTCTTTTTGCTCCGTTATCATCACGAAGGTATCTTCAATTCAAACCAGGGGCTCGGCCCTAGCCAGGTCGACTTGAGCCCTCTCGATGCGCGGATAAGAGCGGTCTGCAGTCGGGGTGGAGGTGAGGATCTCCACGCATCATATACACGCTTTAAAAGGAGGTGATCTGTGGCTTTGTATCTCACGGTGTTGGGTGAGGTGGTCACCTCCTAGACCGACCTTGTGGTCAGCCTGGGTAAACCAGGTGCCGCCGAACTCCGAGGGCCCGCCAGTTCACCGGGCGGGCAGCGCCAAGGCGCTGTAAAACCCTCGGGGTTTTTTTGTGTTTGATGCTCGGCGCTCGGGCCGACCTTACTGCGGTTCTGCTATGCTTCGTGGATGACGCAACACCGCACGCACATGCCAGAGATCGTCGTCATCGACGGCACGGCGTTGCTCTTCCGCGCTTACTATGGCGCGCGCCCCGCAGAGGCCGTTGATGGGACCCCCATCGGTGCCGTGCTCGGGACCGCCCGCACGCTCGTCGACATGCTTGGCCGCGCGCGCACCACACATGTCGTCGTGGTCTTTGACGCCGGCCAACGCACCTTTCGAAATACCCTGGATCCTGCCTACAAGGCGAACCGGGGAGCCCCGCCACCAGACTTGGTGCCACAGTTCGACCTGGTGCAGGAGGTGGTGCGTGCGCTCGGATTCGCGACGCTGTGTGCGCCCGGCTTTGAGGCCGATGATTTGATGGCGACTGTGGCGCGGCAGGCGCACGGAGAAGGGTGGGGCACCTGGCTCCTAAGCCCTGATAAGGATCTTTATCAACTCGTCAACGATGCGCCGCCTGGCGTGCGCGTCTATCACTGGCATAACCGGAAGGTCATCGATGGGGCCGAGGTCACTGCGCGTATCGGCGTCGCGCCGTCGTTTGCCGTCGACTACTTCGCCCTCGTCGGGGACAGCTCAGATAACGTGCGAGGGGTGCGTGGGGTTGGGCCCAAGGCGGCGAGCGCGCTGGTCTCCAACCTAGGCTCACTTGGTCAGATCTACGAGCGCTTGGATGACGTGGCGAGCCTTGAGATACGCGGGGCCAAGTCTTTGAAAGCGAAGCTTGAGGCCGGGCGTGAAGACGCCGAGCTGGCCCTGAAGCTTGTGACCTTGAAAGATGACGTGGAGATGGGGGTCGATGGGCCACTGGGACCTTGGGCCCGATGGCCGGGCCCAAGGGAGGAGGCGAGGGAGGTCTTCGCGCGCCTGGGTGTAGACGCACCGCTTCAGGCCATGCGTACGATTTACGCCTCTCGCCCAAAGGGCTGAAGCTGCTCAGCCCTCTCGGGTGCTGATGGTCTCGGTTCGGACCACCATGATTTGGTGCAGGCGCTCAGTGAGCTCGTCCAAGAGGGCTGGGTACGCCGCCTTTGAGATGCTGATGTAGAAGAAGACCTCGTCGCTCGTATCGCCGCACTGGACTGCTTTCGGGGTGTCACCTGCAGCCACCTCCATCCTCGAGAAGGCGCGGTCGCCGACTGGCGCTTCACCCTCGAGGAAGAGGTTGTGTGCATAAGGACCGGGGACCAGGACGTGAGTCGTCCAGCCATCGTCCTCGGCGGAGGTCTCCAGCGTCGCGAATCCTGAGAAGCCAAGCCAGTTCAATGTCCCGCGGAGCCCAACTGGCGAGACCCTCTGAGTCCGCTGCAGCGGGAGCAAGACATGGCGGTGTGTGGTCATCGCTTAGGCGACCCGGTGGGCCCTCGGTCGCGCGGCCCAGAGGAGGCAAAGCAGCGCCAGAAGAGCCCCAGGTTGGCCGCCACCACCTTCGCAGCCTGTGCCGGCGTCCGCGTTGGTCCCGCCTCCATCGATCGATCCGTCTCCTGACGCTCCACCAGCCTCGACGCCCCCAGTGGTGCCCTCACCTTGTCCGTCGGTGCCGTCACCGCCAGGCCTGTTGACGTTGGGGCAGACCGCATCGGCGCCGTCACAATCCTGGTCGACGCCGTCGCCACAGATCTCGTCGCCTGATGGGTTGATCAGCGCATTCTCATCGTCGCAGTCGGTCGTATCTCTGCAGTAGCCGTCGGAGTCACTGTCTACGCAGCCTTCGCACCCTTCATCGGTCGCGCCGTCGCAGTTGTTGTCGACCCCGTCGCAGAGCTCTGGTCCCCCGGGGTACACTGCCGCGTTGTTGTCGTTGCAGTCGAAGTCGAGGCAGACGCCGTCGCCGTCATTATCCCCGTCGGGGCAGGTGCCATCGCAGTCCTCATCTACGGTGCCGTCACAGTCGTTATCCAGGGCGTCGCCACAGAGTTCCTCCGCCCCTGGGTACACAAAGAGGCGTGTGTCGTCGCAGTCCTCTGGAGGACAGAACCCGTCGCCGTCGATGTCATCACACCCGGTCGCACCGCAGCCCTCGTCCACCGCCCCATTGCAGTTGTTGTCGGTGGCGTCACCACAGACCTCTTGCGCGTCGGGGTTTGCGTCGGCGTCGAGGTCGTCACAGTCGGCGACTTGGCACCAACCGTCGTCGTCCTCGTCGATGCAGAGGCAGATGCCGATGTCGTCAACGTCCTGGAAGATGGGCGTGAAGCAGAAGTCGCCTGTGCCGCAGTCGTCGTTGCCATCGCACATCGCCATGCACATGGCTGACCCTTGTGTCGTGATGCAGAGCCCACCGTCAGCGCATTCAAGGTCACTGCCGGCGTTGGCGTTGCACGGAGAGCCGACGGCGATCCCGCTGGAGGGGAAGCAGTCTGTGTTGCCACCACTGGCAGGATAGCAGGCCTCACCGGCGTCGCAGTCTCCACCAGAGATGTCACAGTTTGATGGCGGGAAGCATGCGTTAACTTGTGATGCACAGTTCGTGTCGACGCAGGCGTACCAAGCGTCGTCGCTCACTGAGTCACAGAAGTCCGAGAAGCACTGAGTCATCGCGTCAAACTGACCTTGGGCGGCAGAGGTCGCTTGCTCGTAGCAGGCGTAGGTGCAGGTGTTATCGCCCGATGCACAGGCGGTGATGCAGCCGTACATCTCCTCACAGCTCATGGGGCCGGTCCCGACGGGGAAGCAGGTCGCGATCTGGTCACCGCAATTAGCCCCAGCGCACTCGACCCAGGCGTCACCCTCGAGGGCTTCACAGTGCTGCGCGTAGCATTGGAAGAGCTCGTCGAGCTCTTCCTTACCGTCATCTGTGCCGGCCATGTAGCAGTCGGCCGAGCACCCAGAGTCGTCACCACAGTCGCTCAAGCAGGTGTAGACACCTTCGCAGTCCTCGGTCTTGCAGAGTTCATTGTTGCAGCTGCCTGTGGCCGTGCTGCACGCCGCTGTGCAATAGCAGATGTCTGGCTGGGTGTTGCAGTTGAGCGGCGGAGCGTCCAAGTAGCTGGCGATCCAGCCTGCGTAGTGATCGACGCGGGTGTGCGCGGAGGAGCCCTGGCACGGATCCCCGCCACCCTCGCCACCGACTCGTGAGTTGACTCCGATGATGCGCGTCTCGCCGCTGATCTGAAGCAGACCAGGCCCACCAGAGTCACCGAAGCAGACCCCTGAGCCTTCATACTCAGAGTAGTACTCCGTCGCGTCGACGTAGCTGATGTCCACATACGCCGAGCGCTTGATGCCGCCACCGGTGCTCTGCAACCCCTCTGTCGCGCCATACCCCACATAGAACACGGAGTCGCCGACGTACGAGCCGGTCAATACGGACGTGTTGTACGGGTACATCTCAAGCCCTGCCGCGGGCTCTGAGAGGTGCAAAAGACCAATGTCATGGGTCGAGACCGTGTCGTTTGGGTTGTAGTCGGGGTGAATGAAGAACGCATCGGCTTGGAAGAACTCACCGCTCGAGGGCCATCCACCCCAGGAGCTCGTGGGGTTGGCATTAGGGCCGGAGTAGAATTGGACGATCTCAGGCCAGAGCTCGAAGTCGTCGTGACTCACGAGGCAGTGTGCGGCGGTGAGCACCCATTGTGGAGCGATGAGCGCACCACTGCAGAATGAACCCTGGTAGCCGTAACCGGGGTACTGAAAGGTCAAGGCTCCGACCCCCGACCAGCCGGACTCCACATTGGCACCGAGCAGAGGGAGTTGACGCTCCGCCTTGGTGGTGTTCGGTGCATCCGTGCAAGACGCCGACGTCACGAGGAGAGCGAGCGAGAAGATCCAAGTGCGGTGCAAAGGAGCCATCCTTGGCTGAGGGGCGCCGGCAACCTACTCAGCTGATCGTTGCGAGGCCAGCGGAAAACGCGCCTCTACAGGTGGATGGGAGGGGGCATCGGCCCTCAGCGACAGCAACGGAATCCGTACTCGGCTGGCTTATCACTCGCGCCCGCGTTGAACCGATGAGAGCCTCGCAGCCGATCGGGGCCGCTGCCCATGCCGCCCCCTCGGACGACCCGATAGGGCACGGCGTCATCGACCCAGGCCGCACTTGTCGACGAAGCAGTGCTGTAGTCCTCACGCCAGGTGTCGGCGACCCACTCCCAGGCGTTTCCGGCCATGTCGTAGGCGCCATACGGGCTCACCCCGTCAGGGTAGCTCCCGACCTCGGCCATGCCCCCCGTGTCGCACCCCTTGCTGCTCTGCATCATGTGAGCGTGCGCGCAGCTCGGAGCCTCATCGCCCCATGGATACAACGGCTTGTCGAGCTCGCAATTCCCCTCCTCGCAGGTTCCCAGGGCGGCCACCTCCCACTCCACTTCGGAGCAGAGCCGCTTTGAGGCGGCGCGGCAGTAGGCGTCAGCCCCGTACCAAGAGACGGCGGTCATCGGGTTGGCCTCCCTGCCCGCCTTGGCTGACCAGAGCTCACCTTCGACCGCGACCGGGCTATGATCAAAGAAGGACTCCGCGCAGTCCTCGCCGCCGCAGTCGTTGCCATGCGTGTTCAGGAAGGCGACGTAATCGCTGACGTTGACCTCAGTGAGGTCGATCTCGAACGCCTCGACCTGGACGCTGAAGCGAGGGCTCTCCTGGCTCGTGCAGCTTGGCTCGATCGCGAGGTCGCATCCGATCCAAGCGTCGCCGCCGGATATGCTCAGCATGTCGGACACCTCGGTCGGGCCGCTATCGCCACAGGCGGTTATGGCACCAATGAGAAGGAAGATGGGGACACTAAACGCGGCATGCAAGCTGATCAGTCTCATCAGAGTTCTCCCGTTTCTCGAGGGGGGCTGCATACCACGCGGCTCGACGCAAAGGCACCTCTGCGGGCAAGGCGACTCTTTATGTTGGTGAACGCTCAAGCTGCTGATATCCAGGCCTCAGAACGTCCGATGAACAGGTGAAGGTAGCTCTATGAGTTCACTCCGTGACCAGCTTAATCAGCGCATCCTGATCATCGACGGTGCGATGGGCACGATGATTCAGCGTGAGCGGCTGGTTGAGGCTGATTATCGCGGTGAGCAATTCGCTGATCACGGCTCGGATCTGAAGGGTAACAATGACCTGCTCTCTCTGACGCGGCCTGACGTGATTCAGGGGATCCATGAGGCGTACCTCGCCGCCGGTGCGGACGTCATCGAGACCAACACGTTCAACGCGACCACGATCTCTCAGGCCGACTATGAGCTCGAGCACATCGCGTACGAGCTCAACGTGGCGTCGGCGCGCCTGGCGAGGGAGGCGGCGGACGCCTTCACCGCTCAGACGCCCGAGCGGCCCCGCTTTGTCGCCGGGGTCGTCGGGCCGACCAACCGGACGGCCTCGATCTCGCCGGATGTGAACGATCCCGGCGCACGCAACGTGACCTTTGATGCCTTGGTAAAGGCGTATGAGGAGGCGACCCGTGGCCTGATGGAGGGCGGCGCAGACGCGATCCTCATCGAGACCATCTTCGACACCTTGAACGCTAAGGCGGCGATCTACGCCGTGCTTGCCACCTTTGAGGCGGTCGGGCGTTCGCTCCCTATCATGATCTCCGGGACCATCACGGACGCGAGCGGCCGGACACTGTCCGGGCAGACCTCCGAGGCCTTCTGGAACTCTTTGTCCCACGCTGAGCCACTGACGGTTGGCTTCAATTGTGCCCTGGGGGCAGCTGAGCTGCGTCAGCATGTCCAGGCCCTCTCAAGGGTCGCTGATACGCACGTCAGCGCACACCCTAACGCAGGGCTCCCCAATGAGTTTGGGGAGTATGATGAGACCCCCGAGTCGATGGCCGAGCACATTCGTGAGTGGGCGGAGTCAGGCCTCCTCAACCTCGTGGGAGGGTGCTGCGGGAGTACGCCGGATCACATCCGCGCGATCGCTGACGCGGTCGAGGGGTGCAGGCCGCGCGCCATCCCGATGGTCCCGCCAACCTGTCGACTGAGTGGGCTTGAGCCTGTCTCGCTGAGCTCGGAGAGCCTCTTCGCGAACATCGGTGAGCGCACCAACGTGACCGGCTCTGCGCGCTTCCGGAAGTTGATCACGGACGGTGACTACGAGACTGCGCTCGAGGTGGCGTTGCAGCAGGTCAAAGGTGGCGCGCAGCTCATCGACGTGAACATGGACGAGGGCATGCTCGACGCAGAGCACGCCATGACGACCTTCTTGAACCTGGTCGCTTCTGAGCCGGAGATCGCGCGGGTCCCGGTGGTGATCGACTCCTCTAAGTGGAGCGTCATTGAGGCTGGCCTCAAGTGCATCCAGGGCAAAGGCATCGTGAACTCGATCAGCCTCAAAGAGGGCGAAGAGGAGTTCCTCCACCACGCGCGCCTCGTGCGTCGCTACGGCGCGGCCGTGATCGTGATGGCCTTCGACGAAGAAGGGCAGGCGGACACGGTGGCTCGCCGCGTCGACATTTGTCAGCGCGCCTATCGCTTGCTCACAGAGGAGGTGGGCTTCTCGCCCGGTGATATCATCTTCGACCCGAACATCTTCGCCATCGGTACGGGGATAGAGGTCCATGACAGCTACGCTGTGGACTTCATCGAGGCGACCCGTCAGTTGAAGCAGACGCTCCCGCACGCGCTCATCAGCGGAGGCCTGTCCAACGTCTCGTTCTCGTTTCGAGGGAACAACGCGGTCCGCGAGGCCATCCACGGCGTGTTCCTCTATCACGCCATCCAAGCCGGGATGGACATGGGGATCGTCAACGCCGGTGCGCTGCCCGTCTACGATGACATCCCCAGTGACCTCCGCGAACGCGTCGAGGACTTGGTGCTGAACCGCCGTGAGGATGCGACTGAGCGGTTGCTCGAAGTGGCGTCTGATGCCAAGAGCGCAAAGCGGGCCCAAGCTGAGGACCTCTCTTGGCGTGAGGAGAGCGTCGGTGATCGCATCGTCCATGCCCTCGTGCACGGCCTCGACGCGTTCGTGGTCGATGACACGGAGGAGGCACGCGTGACCTTAGGGAGCCCCCTAGAGGTCATCGAAGGGCCGCTGATGGACGGCATGAACGTCGTCGGCGATCGCTTCGGCTCAGGGCGGATGTTCCTCCCTCAGGTCGTCAAGTCGGCGCGCGTCATGAAGCGAGCTGTCGCACACTTGGTCCCGTTCTTAGAGGCCGAGAACGCGCAGGGGGCGATGAGCAAGGGCAAGATCCTGCTGGCGACTGTCAAAGGCGACGTCCACGACATCGGGAAGAACATCGTCGGCGTCGTGCTGCAATGCAACGGCTACGAGGTCATTGACCTCGGGGTGATGGTGCGGGCTGAGACGATCCTTCGCGCGGCTGAACAGGAGGGTGTCTCACTGATCGGCTTGAGTGGCCTCATCACACCGTCTCTCGATGAGATGGTCCACGTCGCCAGCGAGATGACGCGCCTTGGGTTCGAGCTTCCGCTCCTGATCGGCGGCGCCACGACCTCTGAAGTTCACACTGCGGTCAAGGTGGCCCCTCGCTACGACAAGCCGGTCGTCCATGTCCTGGATGCATCCCGTGCGGTTGGCGTGGCAGGGAAGTTACTGAAGACCGAGGCGCAAGCAGCTTATGCACAGGAGATCTCGGATCGCTACGAGGCGATCCGGGTGCGTCGGGCGGCAGGTCGGACGGGTGCAAATATGCGCACCTTTGCCGAGGCACAGGCGGCCAAAGCCACCTTGAGCTGGGAAGGCGCGGGGCGGCCTAAGGTGCCTGCTCGCCCCGGAGTGACCGTGATCGATGACGTCTCGGTAGAAGAGCTCATCGCGTCTATCGATTGGACGCCATTCTTCCGCACCTGGGAGCTCGCTGGTCGCTACCCCGCGATCTTGGATGACGAGGTGGTGGGGGAGGTCGCGCGCGAGCTGTATACGGACGCGCAAGCCATGCTGAAGACCATCGTTGACGAAGCGTGGATCACTCCGCGCGGCGTCGTGGGCCTCTTTCGCGCTGAAGGAGATGGTGACGATATTCACTGCTTCTCGGAGTCCGGTGGTGCGACGCCTATCGCGACCTTCCATATGCTCCGACAGCAGCAGCGTAAGTCCGGAGAGCAGCCCAACCGTTCGCTCGCTGACTATATCGCGCCGCGCGGTGCCGAGGTGCCGGATTGGCTGGGGGCGTTTGTGGTCTCCACCGGCCATGGGGTGTCTGAGAGGGTGGAGGCCTTCAAAGCTGGCCATGACGACTACCAGGCGATCCTTCTCGAAGCCTTGGCGGACCGATTGGCCGAGGCCTTCGCTGAGCACCTCCATCGGCGCGTCAGGACCGAGCTCTGGGGTTACGCTCCAGACGAGTCCATGAGCAACGATGAGCTCATCGGAGAGAAGTATCAGGGGATTCGCCCGGCGCCGGGCTACCCGGCTTGCCCCGATCACACGGAGAAGGCGACGCTCTTCGAGCTCCTCGACGCCGAGAGTCGCCTCGGCGTGTCCCTCACCTCATCGTTCGCGATGGCGCCGGCCGCGAGCGTCAGCGGATTGTACTTCGCCCACCCCGAGGCGGCCTATTTTGGTGTGGGGCGTGTCAATCGGGACCAAGTGACCGACTACGCCGGCCGGAAGGGCTGGGATGTCGCGACTGCTGAGCGTTGGCTGTCCCCAAACTTGGGCTACGAGCCGACGACTTAGCGCGGTCGAATCCGGCGAAACCCGCCGCGCACCCACTCTTTGAGGATCACGCGGAGCACATCTGGTCCATCCTTCCAGACGGTCAGCTTGGCCTCGCCGCCGATCCGCTTCGGCTCAATCGCAGAGATCTCACCGAGGCGATAGCCAGCGCGGTGGAGCTTGATCTTGAGTTCAGCGTCAAAGCACTGCCCTTGCTCCACCAAGCCGATGGCCTCTAGGGCCTCACGGCGGACCATTTGGAAGCCCATCATTACGTCGCTGAGCGGTAAGCCATGGAGGGCACGACACAGGGCCACGAAGCCCAGGTTGCCCCACTCGTGGAGCCAGGAGTCGTCCTCGGAGGTCGACCAAGGCCATCGATGAGGTCCTCTGAACCGAAAAGGGCCGACGTAGCGGCTGGCGAGGACGTAGTCATGCCCATCCGCGAGCATGGCGCGCATCCGGGGGATCTCACGCCAATCGTGCGAGCCGTCGGCGTCGACGACACACAATACGTCCCCTGTGGCGATCTCGAACGCCTCGTGGAGCCCATGGCCTAGGCCACGGCTCTTTTGTCGATGGAGCGCGACGCCCATGGCCTCGACGATGTCGATCGTCCCGTCTGTCGATCCGCCATCGACCACCATGAGCTCGTCGATCCCCGCTTGCTCGAGGAGCCCCTCAAGCACGGTTCCGATGCATGGGGCCTCGTTCAACGTCGGTACAACGACGGTGAGACGGAGGCCATCTGTGGGGCGAGTCGCCATGATGGGCTCTTACCACAGTCGGGGCCGCTTGCCTGCGTTGGAACGCATCCACTACTCTGAGCGCAATGGGGGAACACAGAACCACAGAGCGCCCGGTTGGCCCCGGGTTCGATTATGACATCTGCGTTGTAGGGACCGGCCGTGTCGGTTTACCGCTCGCGCTCTCGTTCGTCGACGCGGGTCGACGGGTCGTCGGTGTCGATCGCGATGAGGCGGTCCGTCGGGCTGTGAGCGAGGGGCGCATGCCCTGGAAAGAGCCGGGCTACGATGCGCTTGTTGCGCAGCGCTCGCTCGTTGTGCACGAGGAGATGGCGGTCGCCGGTCGCGCGCGCTTCGTCATCGTCACGGTCGGCACGCCTTTGCACGCGCACGTTGAGAGCGACCTTGGACAAGTGCAGGCGGTCCTTGAGTCCCTCGTGCTCCACCTCCGTGCGGGGCAGATGTTGGTGCTCCGATCGACCGTATCGCCTGGGACGACAGCCTTCGTCAGTCGGTGGTTAGCCCGCCACACTTCGCTCGAGGTTGGGCAAGAGCTGATGCTCGCGTTTTGTCCAGAGCGGATCGCGGAGGGGCAGGCCAAGGAGGAGCTCGCGACCCTGCCACAGATCATCGGCGCCGATGATCCGACGAGCCACGCGATGGGCGCAGAGCTCTTCGCCGGGCTCGCGCCGACCGTGATGCACACAGACCCCGTCAGCGCAGAGCTGGTGAAGCTCTTTACGAACATGGTCCGCTACGTGAATTTCGCTGTCGCCAACCAGATGACCCTGGTCGCAGAGCGCTTCGGCGCCAACATCTACGATATCCGAGAGATGGCGAACCTGGATTATCCACGTGAGCACATCCCCAAGCCAGGGCTGACCGCGGGCTCGTGCTTACGGAAAGACTTCGGGATGCTCAGTGAGTGGAGCGCCTACCCAGACCTCTTCCTGATGGCCTGGAAGGTCAACGAACACATGCCCGTCTTCCTCGTGGAGCGCCTCTTGGAGCGGGCGCAGGTGCATGACCGCACGATCGCGCTCCTAGGGTGGACGTTTAAGGCCGACACGGACGATCCACGGGACAGCCTCTCGCCTAAGCTGCATCGCTATCTGAGTCGAGAGCTCCCGACGGAGGTGCGGGTCAGTGATCATCACCTCGGCGACTCCATCGATGACGCGACCCTAGGCACACTTCAGAACTGGGACGCACGGGAGGCGGTCACCGGCGCAGATGTGGTGATCGTGGCGGTCGCGCACAGCGGTTACTCTGAGGTCCTGGCAGAGCTGGGCGGCCGCGCGCCTGGGGCTTGGGTGGTTGATCTCTGGAATGTCAGCGGGGGAGGGCGGATCGTGTATCAGGTGGGAGAGTCGGCCACCCCGTGACGCACCTTGTCACCGGCGGCTGCGGGTTCTTGGGCGCGGCTTTGTGTCGCTCGTTGTCCTCCGATGGCATCTCAGTCCGCTCGCTGGATAATCATGCGCGTGGCCGCGCAGCTCGCCTTCGAGGGGTGGAGGGGGTCGAGCTTCAGACCGGAGACGTTCGTGATCTCGCCACTGTAAGAGAGAGCGCGCGCGGGGCCTCTGTGATTTGGCACCTCGCGGCGATCAACGGGACGCGCAACTTCTATGAACGGCCAGGTGATGTCCTGGAGGTGGGCTTGAAGGGCGCGCTCAACGTCGTGGACGTGGCCGTCGAGCTCGGTGCACAGCGGTTGGTGCTCTTTAGCTCGAGCGAGGTCTACCAGCGCGCTGCGCAGATCCCCACACCAGAGGATGTCCCGATGGTCGTCCCTGACCCGACAAACCCGCGCTACAGCTACGGTGGGGGGAAGCTCGCGTCCGAGCTTATCGCCCTCCATATCGGGCAGTCTCGTGGCCTCGATGTGGTCATCGTGCGCCCTCACAACGTCTACGGACCCGATATGGGGCATGACCACGTGATCCCGGAGCTCACGACGCGCTTGGTGCGCGCCGCCGAGGCGTCCAAGGGGGCAGAGGTGACGCTGTCTATTGAAGGGGATGGCAGTGAGACGCGGGCGTTTTGCCACGTCGACGATGCCATCGCGGGGGCCCGCCTCGCTCAAGAGCGCGGGGAGCCCGGTGGGATCTACCACTTGGGGACGGAGGAGGAGATCCGTATCGCCGACCTCGCGCATCGCATTGGCGACGCACTGAACCTAAAGGTCACCCTAGCGACGACACCACTTCGAGCGGGCAGTACGCCACGTCGATGCCCATCTATCGAGCGACTGAGGGGGCTTGGTTATGTCCCGGCGACCCCGCTTGAGGCGGGCTTAGCCCCTGTCGTGAGGTGGTACGCGGACCACGTGAGAGGAGTATGAGATGACTGAGCGTCCTGCGCTGCGGCTGCGAAATAGAGCCGCTGAGGGGATCGAGGGCGCGCGCCCTGAGATCAACCCACCTGTGGCGAAGGATAAGGAGATTATTCGTGTCGCTGAGCCTCTGATCGGACCAGCAGAGGCGGCGGAGGTCGCCGAGGTGCTCGCGAGCACGCTGGTCTCGTCGGTGAGCCCCGCAGTGTCGCAGTTTGAGACGCGCTTGGCGGCGCGCTGTGAGACGACAGACGCCATCGCGGTGACCTGCGGCACTCACGCGCTCGATCTGTTGATGTACGCGCTGGACGTGGGGCCCGGCGACGAGGTTATCGTCCCGGCCCTGACCTTCATCTCCGTCGGAGCGACCGTCGCTCGCGCGGGCGCGAAGCCCGTCTTCGTGGATGTCTCAAGGTCTTCGCTGAACCTGCTCCCGGACGCGGTCGAGGCGGCGATCACACCACGAACACGTGGCATTATCGGTGTGCACACCTACGGCCACCCCTGCGACATGGATGCGCTTCAGGTGCTCGCGGACAGGCATGGGCTCTTTCTACTCGAGGACGCTTGTGAAGCGCTGGGTGGCTCATGGCGCGAGCGTCCAGTGGGAAGCTTCGGTGACGCCGCTGTCCACAGCTTTTACTCGAACAAGATGATGACGACGGGGAACGGGGGGGCCATCACGACCTCGCGCCCAGAGCTCGCTGCTCTCTTGCGAGAGCTTCGCGGCTACAGCTATGCCCCCGGGCGCTTCTTTTGGCACGAGCATATGCCCTTCAACGTGCGCATGAGCGGGCTTCAAGCGGCGGTGGGGGTCGCCCAGTTGGGTCGCCTCGATGCGCTCGTCGCGCATCATGAGTGGATGTCAGCGGCTTACGCGGCCGGGCTCGCAGACCTCCCCGGGATCACCTTGCCGGCACCATGTGAGGAGGGCCGTCATGTCTACTGGATGGTCACTATCCACGTGGACGCCGAGGTCTTCGGCATGACGGCTCATGAGCTCCGTGTCGAGTTGGCGGCTGACGCGATCGAGACGCGACCTGTCTTCACGCCGCTGCACACACAGCCTGTCTTACAGGCCAGCGCGGCGGGGCAAGGCCCCTTCCCGAACGCGACCTGGGCTTCCAAGACCGGGATCAACCTCCCTAGCGGCGCGACGCTCACTGAGGCACAGCTCAACCGAGTCTGCGCCGTGATCCAAGGCGCCGCCAAGGGCTGAGCTCGACGCTGGTTCGTCGTCCCTCAATTAGGAACCGGGTGGTCAACTTCCTCCCCACCACGGTGCTGGCAAGCCAAGCCCGTGGTCCCGTCAACCACCCGGGTCCCCTCAGAATACACCTCTGGGAGAGTGATCCCAGGGCACCCGGTCGAATCTTTTGGGTTTCGACCGCGGCTCCGGGGCGCTGTGTCAGGAGAAATGTGCCGTTCAATGAGTGACAGCTCAGCTGTCTGAGTGACGATAGCGTCGCGGGCTGGACACGTGCGAGACCCTCTCGGGCGCGGGCAAAGATGACTGCCGCTGATCACAGCACGCGTTCATTGCGGATCATGACGATGAGATTGGGTGCTGATAGTGGCGATGAGCCCAGCATGATCGGAGGGCCAGCTGCCCACGATATCTTCGCGGACGACCTTCGTCTCTCCGGGCACCCAGTCGCCAGTGGCGTCACGGGCGAGCAGGAGATGATCGAGCATCGTCTGCTGATTGTTGTAGTCGTAGGTCCACCGCTTGTGCGCGGGGAGATCGTCGTACACACCGTCGAGCAACCCGTCCGCCTCCAGCGCGACCATGGCGGGGGAGCCGATACCGTCGTTGACGTCTCCCCCCAGCACCACAATCGCCTGCGGATATGTCGTCGCGACGTCGCTGGCGATCACCTGAGCGGCCTCGGCCTCTGCCAGGCGTCGCGCCGGGTCATCGTTATATTTTGAGCGAAAATGAAGGGGCATGAGCACGATGTCTTGTCCCTGATGGGTGATATGGACCTCGGGGAGCTCTCTGGCGAAGGTGGTCGTCGTCCCATCTGCACGAGGGATTGGATCCTGCTGATGCAGCACGATGTCGACGAGCTCACCCTCTGCGAGGACGCCTACATCGGCCGAGGCTGTCCCGCCGGTCTCAGCCAAGTAGGCCACTGTGTAGCGGTCGCCTAAGCGTGCCTGGAGCGCTTGCATGCACGTCTCTGACTCCACCTCTTGTAAGAGGAGGAAGTTGACGTCCATGGCCTCAATGGCGCGGCTGATAGCGCGGACTTTGCCATCAAACTGATCCTGGGAGACCGACGGCTCAAAGGCGCCCCCACCACAGGTCCCCGAGTCACAGGTGGTGTCGAAGAAGCGCAGCACGTTCAGCGTCCCGACGCGGCGCAGCGTGGTCTCCGGGCCCTCGGGGCGCACGGCATCCTCGGGCGCTCCAACGTCTGGGGCCACGAGGACGTCATCAGCGTCATTGTCAGGCAGGAGGCCCGGGGTCGGAGACAGGCAGGCGCAGAGCGTCGCCGTCATGCATCCCAGCAGCCACAGGTGACGGCTCATAGTCCGTAGAGCGCATCACAGTCGCCGTGTGGTGCGACGATCTCAGTCGGTCCGTCGGAGGACATTACCGAGGAAAGGAAGCTCAGTGACTGGCTCTGTAGCTCACAAATGAGCCCCACTTCGTCGGTGACCTCCGAATTCTCAAGGGGCACGATTGGGGGATATTGAAGTTCGTGGTTCCTCACGCACATGGGGCGCACCTGCATCGCGTGACACGAAGCAGACGTGTAGAAGATGCCTGCGGTGTGTGTGCGGTCCCCGAAGGTCGCGTTATCGCTCAGCGGCGCGTCGCCGTAAGGGGTGCTCTGGATCATGTCGATACCAGGCTGGCTGGGGTCCAAGGTCCATGCATCACCGTGCGTATAGACGGGCATCCCAAGCGCATTGCCGAAGCTCATCTGCGCGCGGGCCGAGAGCGTCTCATCCCAAGAGTCGCCTGTGGCCAAGATGGGCAACTCGTAGCCGTCCGTGCGGTGACGCAGGACATAGGGGGCATAGGCGAGGGGATCGCCGCGCTGCGAGAGCCACTGGATCAGCCCGATGATGGGGTCGAGCCACGCAGTCGCCATCAGGTCATCGGCGCTGGTCGGCAGCCCAAGCGTGAAGCGGACAAACCCGGACGCCAGCTCGGCGTTTGAAGGTGCGCTGAGCAGGTTCGAGGTGACCATCGCCCCCGATCCGACGCTCCACACCTCTGCGATGTAGTCTTGGGTCAGCGCGAGGACTGGCGTCGTGAAGCTCGTGCCGTAGCTGAGACCGACGTGGATGACGCGCTCGGCGTCGAAGGAGAGGCCGGGTTGGACTTGGCTCCAATCGGCTTCTTTCACGTAGCGCGTGACCATGTGTGTGTCGCCGGCCATCATGATGAGGTTGCCCTCGGCGATCTCCGGGTTGAGTTGCAGCGGCAGAGCGAAGATTTGTCCAACCGTCTCGGGGCCCCCTCCGGTGTCGCCAGCGTAGTCTGGTACGAAGCCCTCGTCGCCGATGCTGAGCCCCGTGTATTCGTTATCTTCGTCTGGGTTGACGGCCAAGAGGATCTCCCCCGCCTCATCTGCAGCGACCATGATGCGTCCGCCATGATAGAGGGTGTCGTAGGACAGAGTCGCTATCCCGAGCTTGCAGTTGAGCGGCGCCCACGCTGCGCCAGCCGAACGGTGGCTCGTCCCGCCGTGGGTGAACACGGCCACGGGGACGTCACTCAGTGCCTCAAGGTGTGAGTCACACAAGTAGAGGGTGAAGGGGATCATCGCCTTCATAGACCATGTCGGAGATCCGGCGTCGTCCCAGGAGATGGGGAGGTTCCTGACGACCCCATCCACGGTCTGGAAGTTCGGAGCCGGAGCGAGCACGCTGCCGTTGATGACGCGGCCTACGCCTGTGTGCAATTGGCCACCGGCATAGGGGAGGCCGTCGCTCGTTTGACTGGCGGCTTCCGCACGTCGGGAGGTGGTCCATGAGGCTGGGTTATTCTGGAACGGGGCCTCGGGGACCCCGAAGTACGTGCTCAGATCGTCGCCCTCCACGATTGGGGCTTCAATGGCGACATTCGCCTCGACATCCCAGCTGACTTGTCGTGTGGGGGGCTCAAGGGTGAAGGCGTCGAGCATGTCGAAGACTGAGGTCCCGTAGGCCATGACGTCCTCCGTCGTGAAGACCGTGGCGACCACAATGGTGTCGCTCTCGACGTCGCTGTCTTCAGAGGCCAGCCAGTCGCGCAGGGCAGCAAAGCTACTGTGGGCGGCAGCGTGCGCCTCGTCGCTTGGTGCGGCGTCAGCGAGGAGCATCGCCATGTGGGGGTGCGCGGAGACCGCCTCGCCGCCCTGGGTGGTGATGCCCTGGGTGATGAGGACCGCGTAGGTGCTGCTCGCCATGATGTAGTCACCCCACGCTGGAGAGATGGCGAGGGCCTGTGTCGACTCGGACCATTCGGCGCGCGTCGCGACAAGGCGACCTTGCTCCGGTCCACTGAGCGTGGCGATGATCACGTTCCCTTCGGCGCTGGATATGTCGATTGCCTCATTGGCGAAGAACTGGACCGGGTTCGCGAGCCCAAAACCGCG
Source organism: Myxococcota bacterium (assembly GCA_049602155.1). GTDB lineage: Bacteria > Myxococcota_A > UBA9042 > PHBI01 > JBMYRH01 > JBMYRH01. Next base: position 190,842 of record JBMYRH010000005.1, read on the forward strand.
TCGAGCGCTGATAATCTCGTCGAGCATGGCGAGGATCTCGGGCTTGGCGCTTGTGGCGAAGCGGCTGTCCGACTCAAGGCTTGGCAAGCTGACTTTTCCGTCTTCGCCGAGGCGGAAGTTCGCCGGGAAAGGCGCCTGGGAGATGGTCGCGGAAACCTCTGGGCTCAACCGGAAAGGGTGGGGCGGGGGGCCTTCAGGGGGCACGTCTGCCGCGTCCTCGTCACCGGTGGTGTCGAGGGTGGGGGAGGTCGTGTCGGTCTCATCAGGTGTGACATCGGCCTCCTCGGCACCCGAGACATCCTCTGTCGGCTCCGACGGCTGGGTGTCGCCTTCGGGGGCGTCACTGTTGTCCGAACCGCAGGCGGTCAGCAGGCAGAGGGCGAGGATGAATAAAGGTGTGCATCTCATGGCGAGACTCCCGTCGGTTGACTCGGTGGCGAGTGTTTCCCGGTTCAGACACCCCTGTCCAGCATGGAAGCGTGGAGCCAGGGCGAGGCTCAGGGCACTAAGAAGTCTGCTAAGCCGCTCCCGGCACCCACGTAGACGCTGCACAGGTTGGGGTCGTCCGTAGCGAGGCAGTTGAGATCCGTGAGCAAGAAGACGTCATAGGGGTCGTCACTGCCTCCATAAGCGACCCCAAATTCATGGACCCGGATCACGCTACCTGTCGCGAGGGACGGCACGTTGCCGAATTCGCCAGCGACGTAGCCCCCTTGCAGAGCGATAAAGTCACCATCCACACCCCCGATGGCGTCCTCTGGGTCCTGGTAACTGTTGCTGCAATCGTCGGTACCGACGCTCGCGACAGTCTCCTCAAAGAAGGCGAGCGATTGGCAGTTGCTCCAGTCTTGACCGGGGCAGCTGAAGAGCTCGACTGCGTCGATGTCTGCACCAGTCGAGCCGAACTCACTGCATGAGTTCCCGAGCTCCCAGGCGTCTAAGACGAGGACCGCCTTGTACACACTCCCCTGTGGGACACAGAAGCCCGCATCGCAGGTGAGGCCCACATCACAGAGCCCACAGGAGCCGCCACAATTGTCAGGCCCGCATTCCAGACCACCGCACTGTGGCTCGCATTCGCACTGCCCGAAGACACACGAGGTCCCTGCCTCACAGAGGCCACACGAACCGCCGCATCCGTCACCGCCGCACTCCTGACCGGCGCAGGTCGGGAGGCATTCGCACACGTTATCCATGCAAACTTCAAACTCTCCGCATGGGCCGCATTGGCCATCACAGCCGTCTTTACCGCATTCCTTACCGGCACAATCTGGGATGCACTGGCAGGTGCCGTCTTTGCATGCGAGGCCGGCATCACAGGGGCCACAGTTGCCACCACACCCGTCTGGTCCGCACTGGTTCGGGGCGCAGTTGGGCGTGCATGCGCACTCTCCTTCGACACATTGACCACCACCTGGGCAGAGGCCGCAGACACCTCCGCAGCCATCGGGACCGCAGACCGCGTCACCGCAGGTGGGGCTACAGACGCACTGGCCTGAATCGCAGTCGAGGCCCGCATCGCAGACGCCGCATGAGCCACCACAGCCATTGTCACCGCATACCACTCCGTCGCAATCAGGCAGACATTCGCAGGTTCCTGCGACGCAGGAGAGGCCACCGCAAGACCCACACGAGCCGCCACAGCCATCGGCTCCGCACTGTTTCCCTTCGCAGTTGGGCGCGCAGCCGCAGGTCCCATCGATGCAGGTCTCTGAGGTTGGGCATGCGCCGCATATCCCGTCACATCCGTCACTTCCACACTCGCTGCCACCACACTCCGGGGTGCACGAGGTGTCGCAGACGCCACCGTTACAGACGAGGCCGTCCGGGCAGACGCCGCAAAACCCATCACAGCCATCTGGTCCGCAGGTTTTATCCTTACAGTCCGGGACACAAATGCACGCGCCGTCCGCGCACTTATCCTGCGGTGCGCAGGTGCCGCAGAGCCCGCCGCAGCCATCATCACCACACTGCTTATCTCCGCAGCTGGGTACGCAGACGCACTTCCCGGCCGCGGTGCACTGGGTCCCTGGGGAGCACTCTCCACACGAGCCACCGCATCCATCGTCGCCGCAGTCTTGATGCTGGCACTCTGGCGTGCACTCGGACGCGCAGGCGCCATCGAGGCAGAATTCCGTCTCGATGCAGTCGCCGCAGCTTCCGCCACAGCCATCATCCCCACAGCTAAGCCCATTGCAGTTGGGTATACAGGCATCTGAGCAGTCGCCGCTGACGCAAGACTCTCCGACGTCACAGGTGCCGCAGGAGCCTCCGCAGCCATCATCCCCACAGTCGCTCTCCAGGCAGCTTGGCCGACAGATACCGATGCAGGCCCCCTCGACACAGGCCTGCGACTCCGGGCATATTCCGCAGATACCGCCGCAGCCGTCTTTGCCACACTGCAGACCGCTACACTCAGGGACGCAGGTGGAGATATCGTCTCCGTCGTCTCCGTCGTCTCCGTCGTCTCCGGCATCAGGCCCGTTGGCAGCGCGGGTCAGGACAGGAGATGACGCGACGGGGTCGTCCGGCGCGACGAAGGTCAGCTCCGTGGGCCCTGGGCTCGCCTGACCGCAGCTGATGGTGCTCAGTGTAAGCCAAGCCGTCACGGCCAGCAGACTGTGGACAGCGCTGCGTCTCGTCATGCGTACCTCAAAGGGGACGTGGTCGCGAATATCGGCCCGCAGTGTATCGAAAGTGAGCGGGCTCTTCCAGTCGGGCTCAGCGGGAGCGTGCTTCTTTAAACCGCCGAATGGCTGCGAGGACCCTCTTGGAGGTCTCATGGGTGGCATGCCGGGTCACCAGGCGGACCGCGCGTGGTCCGGGGACATGGCGCAGTCCACGGATGACCGCTTCTCTTTGACCCGCGTTGCCTGATGCAAGCATCTTCTTTGCAAAGCTCCGAGCCGTCGAGGCCGCGCTCTTGCTGTGCATTCTGACGAAGGTGTACGTCGCGACCCAGCCGACGCGGTCGGAGCGCGAAGAGGTCAGCGCTTGAAGGTGCTGAGCTGCCTTCTTGCCCGGGAAGAGCGAGAGGAGGCTCGTTGCGCGTCGCCGTACGTATTGTCCGAGGACGTCATCATCTGCCACATCACGCAGTGCCTGCTCAGGGGTGCGGGTCGTCGCACGGATAGAGTCTGCGGTCGGCATCGTGTCGATGGCGCGCAGCATGGTCAGCAGCGCCTTCGGATGGTCGGCAGGGGCCGCCATCGCCGTCGCGCTCCAGAGGAGACACCCCAGCAATGTAGCCAACACTACGAATCGCCCCCTCATGGTGCCTCCTCGCCGGTGTGCATCACCCAAGGGTTGCCGCGGATCACGCTGCCCTGGTTGTCGGTCAGGGTCGTGCCGCCGTTGCTCGCCTCGAAGAACATCAGGTTGCTCACATCGTTCTCGCCAGTGTCCGGGAGGGGGTCATGCATGTTCACGAAGGGCATCTCACTTGAGTGGTAGAGCCCAAGAAAGTGGCCCATCTCGTGGGCCATGGTGATCCCGAATGGGATGTCTCCCGCCATCTCAGGGGGGGAGACATCGACGATCACTGCAGACCGCGGTGTCCCTTGGAGCCCGACGGGCCCTGGGATGCCTCCTGAGACGCCGAGGATGACGCCAAACCCGCCGAGCGGGTTGCTTGAGTCGACGATCTCATCGACGAAGATGAAGTTGACTCCGGGGGGAGCGCCGTCCGTCTGGGCAGCTGCAGCTTCGAAGTCCGCCTCTGGGCCCATGATCCCGTCGATGAAGCTGTAGCTATCGTCGATATCGCGCCAGGTGATCGTGCCGATCCCCACCCCGATCTGTGCGTAGACCGCCTCGAAGGTCTCAAGGGCCTCAAGCATCCGTGCGTCGCTCGGAGCGCTTTCAGCAGTCAGCCCCGCGGCGCCTGTAAAGTGGAGGTTTAAGTTCAGGGTGCCTGACGCTGGCAAGCCTCCTGACGCGTGCTTGGCGATGAGCTTCACCTGGACGGTGTCGCCGAGGAAGTCGAACTCGGGGGGATCCCAAATCTGCCCAACCACGACATCAAACGCGACGATACGGAAGGTATAGAGGCCGGCTTCGACGTCCACTGAGGGGGCCATCGGCACGAGCGTCGCGTGTGCCCCCGAGCTTGCCGAGATTCGGTTCGCGCAGGGGATGCAGAGCTGGTGCCCCCCAGGGTTGTTAGGGCTCATGTACCAGCCGCTGGAGACCAGCTCGGCGCCGCTTGGGGCTTTGAGTTCATCGACCGCGTAGTACACCCCAGGAGAGCCTGTGATGCTGATGGCGAGGGAGACGGCATCGGTCGGCAGGTCAACCGTCAACACCTCAGAGAGTCCTGTCTCTGGATCCAGGGTGACCTCCCCGAGGTCCCAGACGCTCCGAGAGTCGTCCGCTGGAGAAGATGCGATGTCACCGTCATCGCCGTCGTCGCCGTCGCTCGGCATGGGGCCGCCATCGTCGGAGGGGACCTCGGCATCCTGAACCGCGCTGTGTGTGGCGTCAGGTGTCTGCTCATCATCGACCGCCACGTCACCTTGGCTCGAGGTGGTCGTGTCGCCTGTCGAGTCCGTCGCGATGTCGTCCGAGGTGGCGGTGGCCTCATCCGCGGTGTCCGAGCAGCCCAAGAAGAGGAGAGCTCCACCGAAGAGCGCAAGGAGGTGCAGGTGCGAGTTGTTCATCTCTACTAGGGTGCCAAACCGCCGGTGCCTCTGTCACGTCTTGCCTGACATCGACTTGGTTCTCGTGGAAGACAACGCCGAGGAAATTGACGACTTCGGGAAGCTAAGTGACCGTTTCTTATCAAGAGAACCTGATTTTGGAGCAGCCGGATGGCTGAAGAACCCTTGAACCAGGTCCCAGCATCAGTAAAGCCGCAGTCCGGGCGTTGGCTGCTCGGCTTCTCGGGGGCTGTTGGGGCCGTCGTCACAAGCTTCCTGCCATGGATGGTCATGCCCACCCATGTCGCGGAGTCTGTTTCGTTTTCGGGCCTCGTGTTGTCGGACGACCTTTTGCATGTCGCCGGCGTCCACACGAACCCGGGGCTCCTCGGGCTCGCTGCCGCCATCATCGCGGTGCTCGGCTGGTTGCTGCAGCGACGCATCATCGCGCTCCTGGGAAGCCTGTGCAGTTGCGTGTTGGGTTGGTGGCTTTACCTTGTCTGGATGCCGTCGCTTGGCGTGCAGATCGCGCCTGATTGGGGCCTCCTTGCCTTTTGCTGCGCGGGTACCGTGTCCTTGCTTTGGACGCCCCTAGCCGCGCGCCAAATGGGGACCGTGGAGGGGCGCCGAGTTACCCGCGACTGGATCTTCCGCAGGCTCAACCCGGGGGATGACGACAGCAAGGCCGTCGACACGCTGATCATCACGCTTATCGCCTTTAATGTCCTCGCGGTGATCGCCGAGACCGAGCAGGAGATCGCTGTCGAATACGCGACGTTCTTCCTCGTGAACGAGACCATCTCCACCCTCATCTTTTCACTCGAGTATGTCCTGCGTGTGTGGGTCTCTAACGCGCTGCCAACGTACGCTGGAGAGCGCAGCCTCATCGCGCGCCTGAAGTACAGCAAGACCCCGATGGCGCTCATTGACTTCGTTGCGATCGCCCCGTTCTTCCTCTCGTTCATTCAGATGGACCTGCGCATCGCCCGCGCTATTCGCCTGATGCGTCTGGTCCGCATCTTGAAGATTGGGCGCTATGCCCACGCCGTGAAGACCCTGGCCAATGTCATCGCGCGGAAGAAGGAAGAGCTCGCCATCGCGACCTTCGTCACGGTGATGGTGCTCATCCTGTCCGCGAGCTTCATGTACTTCGCAGAGCATGAGGCCCAACCGGAGGCCTTCCGGAGCATCCCGGCGAGCATGTGGTGGGCGGTGGTGACCATCACCTCAGTCGGCTACGGCGACGTCTCTCCAATTACGGGGATGGGGAAGGTGCTGGGGGCAGGCATCTGCATGATCGGGGTCGTCATCGTGGCTTTACCTACAGGCATCCTGGCCTCGGGGTTCCTCGAGGAGATGCGAGAGCAGCGCCGCGGAAAGGACACCGATGTCTTTGGTTTTTGTCCCCACTGTGGCGAGCAATTGATGCCTGATGAGGAGCTAGATTAGGGGCGGCGCAGCTCCTCTCTCAAGGAGACAGGGCAGTCCGTTTTCACGATTGTTGATGGCCTCGGTATGCGATGACCGACATCGATCGTGGTATGAAGGCAGGGTGTTGATGCGCGACCTCGGGGGGCCTGTGAATCGAACTGTGTACGGATGCGTGATGTTTGTGTGCGTCGCTGGATGCAGCGATGGCCCCAGCACGACACCTCTGGAGAGCGCGCCAGACACTGTGGCCTCTTCGGTATCGGACACGCGCGACGTGACTGAAGAGGGCGCATCGACGGACAGTTTGGGGGGAGTGGATAGCTCGGAAGGACCCGTGGACAGCTGGGTAGGAGGCGAAGATACGACCTCGACTGAGCCCGATACGGTGGACGGCGCAGTCCCGGTAGACGACGCCTCCTTGCCCGATGAGCCTGCCGAGCCGGACCTCACCGATGCGATGTTTGACCCCGAGCGACTGCTCGACGTGGTCGTGACCTTAGACCCCGAGGATTGGGAGGTGCTGCGTCGCCAGACGCGCACCGTGTTCAGCCTCTTTGGTGAGGGGTGCATGGAGGGGCCATGGGAGGCACCGTTTACATACTTCCCCGGTACGGTGAGCGTCGACGGTCAGGTGGTGGAGAACGTCGGCGTACGGAAGAAGGGCTTCCTGGGATCGATGAGTACTGAGCGGCCATCTCTGAAGATCAAGTTCGACGAGTACGTCGATGATCAACGCCTTGAGGGGCTGAAGCGGATGACCCTCAACAACTCGCGGCAGGACCCCTCGCTCCAGCGCCAGTGCATTGCCTTCGAGCGTTACCGCGCCGCGGGGCTCGTGGCGCCACGGTGCAACTGGGCCAAGATCACGGTGAACGGTGAGTCACTTGGTGTGTACGTCCACGTCGACAGCTTGAAGAAGCCCTTCATTCGGCGGAACTTTCCCGACGACAGTGGGACACTCTGGGAGGGGACGCTCAGTGACTTCCGCCCTGAGTGGATGCCGAGCTTTGAGCAGAAGACCAATGAGGGGAGCGATGATGCCTCCGGACTGTGGGCTGTCGTGGACGCGCTTGAGGCGAGCGATGAGGCGCTCTTCGACACCCTCAATGCGCACATCGACATGGAGCAGTTCTTCACCTTCTGGGCGATGGAGGTCCTCACCGGTCATTGGGATGGATACGCAGGGAACACCAACAACTTCTACCTCTACGAGCGACCCACCGACGGTGACCGACTCACCTTCATCCCCTGGGGGACAGACGGCACGTTTCAAGGGCTGGGGGCGCCTAAGGATGGCCAGCAGGCGCCGCCGGCCTCCGTGATGACCACCGGCGCCTTGACGCTGCGGCTGTACCAGAACCCGGCGACGCGCTTGTATTACCTCGGGCGCTTGAACTCACTGATGGAGAGCGTCTGGGATTCACAGGCGCTCTCTGCACAGATTCAGGCGCGCGCTGAGTGGCTGATGCCTCACCTCAGCGCGGCCGCTGGGCAGGCGATGGTCGAGAGCATGAACGGGCTCTTGGGTTACATCGGTGGAATTGGGCCGGCGATTCAAGCAGAGCTCGACCAGGGGGGCGTCGATTGGGGACCTCCGCTTCGCGGGGTGCTCTGTATGAGCAAGCAGGGGGAGATCTCCGCGAGCTACACGACCAGCTGGGGGAGCTTGAACACAATGGACCCGATGGTGGCTGGGACAGGCACCTTCAGTGGGGTCCTCAAAGGAGATACGCTCAGCTTCGATCAAGTCGGCGCGACCGCTGGCTACGGCGACGGGGAGGGCATTAACCAGGCGATCCTCCCGGTCTTCGGGCGACGCAACGGGGTCGAGCTGTTCATCCTCGTGCTGCAGACAGACAAGGACAACTTCGTGCCGCAGAGCACCGTCCCAATCGATTGGCAGGTGGGTCAGGCGTCGCTCCTTTACATGAACCAGATGCAGGACCAGTCACCGCATCACATGGGCTTTATTGCCAACGCCTTTTGGGAGATCGACGCAGCGAGTCAAGTCCCCGGGGGTGAGGTAAGCGGCTCAATCAATGGTGACCTCTACGTGTGGAACGAATAGGGGGGCCTAATCGTCGCAGAGCTGACGGTCGAAATGTCGGACTGAGAGCCAGCGTATGAGGGGCACGAAGGCGACAGACGAGTAGTGGCCGCAGGGCAATATCCACCGCTTTGGTTGGCCCAGGGCGTCCCATAGCAAGCGATTGTTGCGCCACGGCACGACGCGGTCGAAGCGCGCCCCGAAGAAGAGGGTTCGGGCTGCGTCGACGTTGGGTGCATGGACCGTGCTATCGATGGGGTCGAGGGCGTCACGGAAGTGCGGGAGCAGGTCAGGCTCGTTAAGTTCAAGGCGGGCAGCGAGGTCGGCGCGGTATTGGTCCAGTTCAGTGTCGCGACCACGGATGAGGACGTCCGCCATGTCGCCTCCGCCGATGCACAAGACTGCGGCCTCGATGCGAGGGTCGGTCCCAGCGACCCCAGCCCCTACCATGGCGCCCATGCTGATCCCCATGAGGCCAAAGCGGGTCGCTGTCATCTCATCGAGGTTTCGCCACTGGTCCAGGCCCCGGACGACGTCACGGCGATATTGAAGGGCGAGGCGGCCGAGCTCCTCTATCTCACGGGAGGGCTCGAGCCACTCGGCCCGGCGCTCGAAGCGCAGCACATGGAAGCCCTTCTTGGCGAAGTGCTCGGCGAAGTGGGTGGAGACGTCGTAGTCGCCTCCCTGGATCGGCAGGGCTAAGAGCCCGACACGGTTGCGCTTGGGGTGGGGGCTCCCTACGTGCCAGTGCATCGTGACCTGACCTTCGGAGAAGACGGGCTCAGGATCCGGGCTCAACGCGATGGCATGTGTGGTCATTCGTCCGCGTCTCGGTGAACTGTGTCGGGCGAGAAAGCCGGCAAACACACGGCGATATACGCCGTATCTTCGTCGGGCGTGCTGTAGCGAATCCACTCGCCGGCTCGCGTCGTGATGGCCTGCCCCGGGCGGACGATGATGACGCCGCCCTCGTGTGCGACGTGGAGCGCCCCTTTGAGGACGACCGTGTGCTCGTCAAACGCGGGGCGCTGGCCAGGCTCTTCCCAGCCCGCGGGTGAGCGCATGTGGGCGATGCTGACGCCCTCGTCCCCGCTGTTCACGCGGCCGACATATTCGTCGATGAGCTTGGGCATCGTGCCGACCGCGGTGACACGGGTAGGGCTATCAATGAGGGTGGGCATGAGGTGCTCCTAAATGGTCAGCGCTAGAGTGAGCTGCGCAGCGTAATACAGCGGAAGGCCCCACAGGCGGTTCAGGTAGCTGGAGGCGACAAAGCGCTCTCTCGCCACCGCGAGGTCTGAGCAGAAGAAGGCGCAGGCGCCGATGAAGCGGGTGATGGGTTGGCCGGCCGCAGGTGTGCCCGCAGCAGCGATCACCATGATGCTGATGACCCCGACGTAGGCCAAGACGGCGCCCTTCATGTCGGCGCTCACATGGGGACGGAGCCAGCGCAAGACGAGGAGGGCGACAACGATGACGGGGAGGATCGCGCCGGCGGACCAGAGTGGGGCGACTCCTCCGACGATAAAGGCGACGATAAAGCCCACGTGGCCGAGCAGGAATGCCGCGATCCCGGCCTTGAAGCAGGGCTTGCTGCCACGGAACATCAGGAACACGTCGCCGAACCAGGAGAGCACCAAGGCTGCGAAGATGGCTTGTCCATACGCGGAGTCCATCGCTCCGGCGCCTAGCGCCGCGAGCAGGAACCCCGTCGAGGCGAGGGGCTTGGCGATCTTCACCCCAAGGGAGGCACCGCGCTGCTCTGCGATGAGCACGAGGAGCAGACAGATGGCGCAGAGCGCGACGCCGGCGGTGAGCAGACTCACGCCGCGAGGAGCAGGGGGACGAAAGCGACGATGACCAAGGCCGTCGCCATCACGCAGACAGGCAACAAAATGCGCTCATGACGGCGCCAGAAGGTGTCGCCTTCCTGGTCCGCTAGTCGAGCCTCCTCCACACCAACCACTTGTCGTGTCAGCAAGTGGTTAAGGGCGACTGGCGGCGTCAGGTAGCCGAGCTCGAAGGCGACGAGGACGACCATCCAGAAGTGGACAGGGTCGATGCCGTTTCTGTAGGCGACCGACGCGATAGTGGCGGACACCAAGATGACGGCGCCGTAGGGATCCATCGTCATCCCGATGATGACGAGGACGACGACGAGCAAGCTCATCGCGAGCCAGACTGAGCCAAAGGTCGCGGGCACCAGCGACATGATCTCTGCGCGCTCCACAATCCCGCCGAGGCAGATCGAGAGCCCCATCAAGGTCAAGAGCGCCCCGATGTGCTCGGTGGTCTCGTGGGTCGCATCACCGATGGCCTGCGTGACGCGGCGACCGGGAGCCTCATTTGAAGCGGAGCGCTTGGCGATGCTGCGGTCGAGGACGAGCACCGCCATCAAGATGACAGGCAGGATGAAGGGCGCAGAGTGCTCATCCAGGTGGGCGTTTAGGCCCAGGGCATACGCCATGACCAGCACGCCGAACACGATCGCGTAAGGGAGCAGGGGGCGAAGCGCTGCGGCGCTGCCTGAGAGCCCTTCGCGTGCCGGTGCCATTGTGAGCGGTGCATCGCGGACCATGAGCGCTGCGACGGCGAAGAGGCCCGCGGTGAGCATGAAGACCCGGGTGCCCCAGAGGAAGAGCTGGTCGGTCGTCACCTCTTGGTTCAGCGACGCGACGATCACGACGAGCAGACAGGGGCGCAAGACGACGCCTAAGCTCCCGGACATGGCTGTCGCTGCGAGCGCAAGCTGGCGCCTGGCGCCTGCGCGCCGAAGCTCTTGGTAAATTACACCGCCGACCGCGATCACGAAGATACCCGAGGCCCCGCTGAAGGCGGTGGGGACCGCTGCGAAGGCGACGACCACGAAGGCGAGGATCTCCGGGGGGAGCTTCCAGGGGCGGATTAAGTCGAAGAAGAGCGTGGCCAAGCGCGTCTGTTTGAGCAGCATGCCGGCCCACACGTAAAGCCCAACGTGGATGTACAAGATCGCGTGCTCGGGGAGGCGACCCAGGTAGGTCGAGAGCCCCGACGTGTAGCCTTCACTGAGCAGGAAGTAGCCACCGGCGATGAGGCACATCGTCGTGTAGAGAGGGACCGCGAGCAGCCCGCGGCGGATTTGTCCGCCGGGCTCCAGGGAGGCGGGGGGCCTTATGAGGTGCCCGACGTTGAGCGCTGCCATGACCGTGAACCCCAGCATCCAGAGGATGGGGAGCGTCTCGTGGTCGATGGCGATGCCAGAGGCTTGATCGACGTTACGCTTGGCGTAGGCCGAGTAAGCGAGCATGAGGTTGGCGATGAGCTGCGTGACCTGGCTGGTCCGCTCCTCGATTTGATAGCGCGCGGGTCGCAGGCTGATGTGGCTTCGGATGGCGGTCGTGGTGATCGCGCAGAGCAGCAAGATGAGGACGAGGATGTGCTGGAAGTGTTCCACTGCGAGGTGGACGGCAGCAGCTACCCCGGTCTCAAAGGTTCGGAAGCGGACGACGCCGGGGGTGATCCGGGTCTGAATGTCTGCGTAGAGCGCGTGTTTGGCGCGGCACTTCGCGCGCGCTGCCTCGGCGGCCACCTTCGCGGCGGCCGCGGCGTCTTGTCTTCCTGTGGGGCTCGCCTCGTCGTCCTCGTCGTCCTCGTCGTCCTCGAGGAGGTCGTCGAGGAGCGCCTCGTCGGCTTCGTCGTCCTCGAGTGAGGGGGGGGCGGCCTCGCTTGGGCCCGGCGCGGTGCCTGACGCGTCATCGCTTTCGTCGTCTTCGTCTTCGAGGATGTCGTCGAGGAGGTCCTCCTCTTCGTCATCCTCAGGGGCCACTACGGCGATCGCGTCCGGGTCACAGGCGGGTTCCTCTGGGTCATGTCGAAGCTGGTGGTACTCGGGCCACCAGTGTTCACCGAGCGTCAGGAGCTGGCCATGAAGTAGCTCTGCGGTCCCGTAGCCGATGACGGCCACGAGCAAGAGCACGACGGGGAGGGTTGAGCCCCAAGTGCGGAGGCGCCCCCCAGAGGCAGGTCCTGCGCTCACTGCTATTCGCGCTTCTCAGCGCACTCAGCGCGGGTTCCGTCTTTCTTGCAGCGGATCTTGCGCATGAGCTTCAGTGCACTCTTGTGATAGACGCCCTTGCCTCGGAGCTTGATTCGGACGTCCAAGAACATCTCGTCGTAGCGGTCCATGTCCGCTTTCGGGATGTCGATCCAGTGCTTGGACGGGACCTGCTTCTCGGCGTCCTTGACGACCTTGAGGCCCGCCTTGAACGTCTTCTTCGCGTAGTCACGAGACGACTGAGCGAAGCCCTCGGGGAAGTCGGCTGTGCGCATGATGAGCTGCAGGGTCATCTGAGCCAGTGGATAGCGAATGATGCCGCCCTTGTTGCCGATCCCTTTGTAGAGCTCCAGCGCCTTGTACGCGGTCGCCGGGGCGTACGCTGCCATCACACTGCCATTATTGAACATGCCACCAAAGGTGCCCACGTCAGCCGCCACCATCGACGCGCCGATTTGGCGGACCATCGTCTTCGCGGCCTTGTCGAAGTCCAGGGTCGCGAGGCGCTGCCCCGCGAGCTTGCCAGCGGTGTTGATCGCTCGGTCGCGTACGAAAAGGTATACAGCGCCAGCAGACCAGATGCCTGCGACCTCGTACTCTTTCTGCTTCATGAGCTTCGCCGCTTTGGCGCTCAGCAAGCTGGAGACGACGCTCTTGAGGTTGCCATAGGTCGGCAGCGCCCCCATGGCCTCTAGGGATGACGAGAACTTCTGAAAGGGCCGAGCTCGGGTGCCTGTGATGAGGGCGGCTTTGCACTGCCCCGCCTTGAAGTCCTCGGCGGCCGTCTTCTCGTCGGTGTAGGGCTTCAGCTCGAAGTCCACGCCCCAGGCTGAGGCCGCAGCGCGGTAGTCCTTCATCAAGTTGAAGACGTCACCGTTGGCGCCCGCTGGGTCGTAGACGCAGAGGGAGGCCTTGGTGCCGGCATGCGCCGCGGTCGAGGCAAGGCAGAGCCCGGCCAGTACCATCAAGAAGGTCAGAGTAGGGGTGCGCGTCATGGGCTGTTCTCCTCGGCGGGCTCTTCCGCGTCGATGTCATCTAGAAGATCGTCGTCCTCGACCATGTCGCTGGCGTCATCCCAGAACTGGCCCAGGCCTCGGTGAGGGGTGCGGTGTCCGGTGGCTTCGGTCCAGAGTCGGTCTGAGATGGCGAGTGATTGCTCTCGGGCTGTCAGGTCCAGCAGATTCCATTGCTCGGCCGCGGGCGTGGCCTCTTGGGCCTCGACGAGCGCCTTTATCGTCGTCTTCGCGAGGGCGACATTGCCGGCCCCCATCGCGGCCTTGATCTTCAAGAGATAGGCCATCCGGACCCCGGACGCATCTGCGTGCGCGATGGCCTCGTCGAGGGTCGCCCACGGGTCTTTACCTTCCGGGGTCGCGCCGGGGACGCTGAGCCATACAGAGGCTTGAAGTGCGGAGGGCACGCCGAACCATTTGGCATCATCCAGACACGCGATGCCCTTGGCCGCGTGGACGGGGACGTCGAGGGGGATGTTCACGACGGCCGCAGCTGCGCGATCGTGCTGGACGGAAGAGGCGCCAGCCAGGTGGCCCATAAACCACGCGAGTTCATCGGAGTCGTCCTCGAACTCCGGGCAACCCTCGGCCGGGTCACCGTAGTGGGAGATCATGTGATTCCAAGCGGCGTAGAGTCGGTGCGCTGCCTGTCCGAGGGCGCGCTTCTGACGGGCGCGTGCGTCCATCGCGGCTTCGCTTTGACCCGCGCGCAGCGCGCGGAGGGTCTCCAGTTCAGCTTCCCAGGCCTTGGCTTCGGCGCAACCCGCGCTCGTCAAGTAGACGCCAATCGCCGCCTTGTGAGGCGTGTCTGTGACCCGTGAGTAGGCGAGCAGCATGCCGCTGGTGCCTGTCGCGGTCTCACAGGCCATCCCGGTGTCCTCAGAGCTCAGCAGGTGCGGGTTCACGTGCAACCACGTGTACTCTGACATCATGTCGCCGGTCAGCGCGTGCAGGCTGCAGCCGGAGAGCAGCATGCAGAGGACCACCGCGAACGAGGTGTGTCGTTTCATCAAATACCTCTCGGGGGCTCGAAGAGCGCGAACGCTACCGGATGGCCCGTGCTCTCGCAACCTGGAACCCTGCTCGCTCATCGGTCGAATGCAGCAGTTGTGAAGGTGTAGGCGCTTGGCTGTGTCCCAGTGACGATGAACCTCAGGCGACCGGTGAGCGAGGTGGCCGCAGGCACTCGGAACGTGGCTGGGAGGCGCGCGGTCCAAAGAAACGAGCGGCTCTCAAGGGACATGGCCTCGGCATAGGTCGGCGCGGTCTCGAGGGCGAGCTCGATCTCCGGACCGCGACTGTCGATCGCTTTGTCGTTGGCGTAAGTCGCGCGATCCCATTGGCCATCTTCGCCCTGGCGCTCGATGGCGACGAGGGGCTCATCGACCGCTGGGTCCCCACCGGACCAGGTGAGTGTCCACACGCCGTCGATGAGGCTGGGGCCTTCGATGATCTCGGCCTCGCCCTCGGCCTCCTCCCAGCTCAGCGCGTCGTAGCTCAGAGGCGTCGTGCTCTCCTCGATCTCCGCAGGCGGAGCGAAGAGCGCGGAGTCGGGCTCAACTAGCCGCCGGGCGACCGCGACACCGCTGTTGATGAGGTACTGCCCAAAGCCTGGCCCCATGAGCGCGCTGGCGCCTTCATAGCCCCCCATGAAGTAGTCGTCTGGGTGGAGCAGGTACGCGAGGTAACTCTGGGCATACCCGACCACAAAGACGTCGTCGAGGCCCGTGGCCTCAAGGGCCTTGGCCCGCAGCTCGGTGCCGACTGCTGTCACAGGCTCACCTGGCAGAGAGACGAGGACTAACCCGCCAACGCGGGCGGCGGTCATGAGGGTCCAAGAGACTGTGTATTCCTCTGGGATCCCGACGCAATTCAGTTGCGAGGGCTGCAGCGGCTCCGCATCCGGGCCACAGTTTTGACTCGAATTCATGCAGTAGATCCCGCCGAACGGGTAGTCCTCGAAAGACCCGTCGGGGTTGATCAGGTCGTTGTTGAAGGGCACCGCGACGGTCACGACATGGACGC
This sequence comes from Myxococcota bacterium, assembly GCA_049602155.1. Classification (GTDB taxonomy): domain Bacteria; phylum Myxococcota_A; class UBA9042; order PHBI01; family JBMYRH01; genus JBMYRH01. The sequence continues at coordinate 206,028 of JBMYRH010000005.1, forward strand.
TCAACTCAGGCTCGCAGTTGAGTGCATTGAAGGCCGGCGCGAGCTTCTCCGCGGCTTCGGCGGCGACGGCGCGCAGGTTGGCGTACGAGGTCCGGAGATCGTCTCCGTGGTCTTCGAAATGAGAGCTTGGGGTTTGCGGCGCCATATCCCCGGCCCAGCTCTGTACATAGAGCACGGTTGGATCGCCGGGCAGTACGGCCTCAAGCCCGTCTTCGACCGCCCCAGGTGCGTCGGTCGACAGCACAAACTCGCTGTTGCTCAGCATCGTCCCGTGCATTGCGTAGTTGACGACCCCACCCAAGAGCGTGCCGTCGAGCGCCTCCACCTTGATGAGCCCGACGGTGTCATCTTGTACATCACCGTTTTCGCAACGGCGGTCTTTGTGGAGCGTCGCCAGCTGTGTCGTCGTATGGCCAAGCCGTGCAGGGATCGCCGTCTCTTTCGCCGTGACCACGGCGTCGACGATGGCGTCGCGTACACGGGGGTAAAACCCAGGCATGAACGGGCCCACGGCTATCTCGCCGATAAAGTGGTCAAAGATGCGGCCACCACTTCGGTGGGTGTGGGTCGCGGTGACGAGCAGGCCGTCGGCGAGGGCAGGGTGCCCCAGCTCACGCAGCCTCACTTGGACGTCTCTGACCATGTCCTGCCAGACGCCGATCGTGTCGGTCCGCACCAACGCGAGCGCCCTGTCACCTTGAGTCAGCACCATCGCCTTGGCCCGCAGCTCCGTGTGCTGCGCCGTCGTGCCCGGGTAGCTCTCTGCGTACGGCGTCTTGGGGCCCACCCGTGGGCCATAGCCGACCGTCGCCGTCCCGATTGGGAACCGGAGAGGGGACGTGGCGAACCCGGCGTAGAGCGTCGGGTCCACGGGGCTGGCCACGGCGTCGCTGCCTGCGTCTGAGGCAGATGCGTCGAGGGGGGCGGGGCTGAGGTGAACCGCTGCGTCATCCTCCGCAGGCTGGGCGTCGTCGGGCCCGGCGTCGCTGTGCGCAGTCGCGGTGTCCGAGCCTTGGGGCGTGACGGACGGGGTGTCACCGCAGCCGAGCGAGAGGCTCAGGCAGAGCGCGAGGGTAGAGAGCTGCAGGGGGCGCTGCATGGTGTGTCCTCAAGAGCGGGGGCGTCGTTTTTCGCCCGAGGGCGGATAAAAAATAAAGGCCGGGGGGATCACAGGATCCCTCCGGCCTTGTAATGTTTACCTGCGTGCTGGAGCTAGTTCAGCGTCAGGGTCAAGCCCTCATCACGGTCATCCGTGGTCACGGTCGTGTCCGTGACCGCACCAGCGTCGACCACGATGTCGGTCTTCAAGTAGTAGTTGTCGTCCATGTCCTTGAGGATGAGCTGGTAGCTCCCGACGGGGACACCGATGGCCACAGCGCTCTGCTCGTAGCCGACCTGAGCACCCTCAAGCCAGTTCCGGTCGTCGGCCAAGTCGACGACGTTCTCGTCAGGGTTGGTCGCGTAGAGACCGACCACGAAGACCTCATCACCGTCGAGGTTGTCGATCGCGTTCGTCAGGTTGATGGCACCCGAGGTCGCGTACACGATCATGACGGAGAGCTCAGTCTCACTGTCCGCCTCGACTGGTACAGGCGTCATGACGTAGCTCACGTCCATGTCGTCCATGACCGTCACGGTGTAGTCACCGGCCGGCACCTCTGCGAAAGAGACGCCCATCTCGATGCCTGAGTCAGTCGTCGTCACAGACCAGTCACCCGCGGTGACGTCGACTGAGACAATGTTCGTCTGAACGTCGGACCAGTCGATGTCGTTGGTCAGGGTCAGGGTGCCCATTCCGGCGGGCTCATCTGCGATGCACATGCCTTCGATGCATGTGGAACCAGCCTCACAGGCAGGGTCACACTCGACCACGACGACCACCTCAACGCACTCAGCGTCGATGCACTGGGTGCCTTCCGGGCAGACGCCTAAGCATGAGTCCTCGTCGACAGTGACGGTGACTTCACAGCCAGTCGCGACGACGGCGAAGAGAAGAAAGAGGGATGCTGCGATAGCGTTGAAACGCTTCATTTTGGGGCTCCTAAATAAAAAAATCGATTGGGACTGGGGGCTGTGCCCCGCGATGGACAAGGGGACTAGCGCCAGCTTCCGGGGATCCAGATCTTGATCTTGTAGTTGCCACGGACCTCGACCTTGTAGCGGCCCTTGACCCAGCGCTTACCGGGCTTGATCTTCTTGAAGCGGCCGTTGATCCACTTGTAGCTCTGGGTCTTTGGGTTCCAGGCGTAGTGGCCAGAGATCCAGACCTTGCCCTTCTTGGCGGCGGGCACTTTGCCCTTCGGTGCAGGAGGGTTGACCACGATAATCTTGGGCTTGTTGACCTTCGG
>JBMYRH010000005.1:208475-320521 GCA_049602155.1 Myxococcota bacterium
CTTCACGACGACCTTCGGCTTCACGACGACCTTCGGCTTCACGACGACCTTCGGCTTCACGACGACCTTCGGCCGCACCTTGGCTTTTGGCTTCACGATGACCTTCGGCTTCTTCTTGCCACAGTTCCATTTGCCGGCCTTCCAAGTCTTGATCTTGACGTTGCCGCGACGCTTCGTCTTGTAGTGACCTGGGACCCATTTACAGCCGCCCTTGGGCTGAACGCAGCGGCCCATGACCCACACGTAGTCGTTGCCCTGGTAATCCCAGTACCCTTTGACTTTGACTTGGCCTGGCGCGCAGCTGACCTTCTGGGCACCAGCGGTTGGCATGACAGCGAAGGCGAACGAGCCTCCAAAGCAGCCGGTCGCGAGCGTACCGGCTAGCAGGAGCCCACAGAGCAGTCCAAGGCTGCGAGCTGGGGCTGATGTACGCGTCTTTAACATTCGATCCTCCGACAGGGGGCTTCTACAGATAAGTGGGTTGAATCGCACTGGAGAACGCTCCTAGCTCAGCCCTGTGCGATGTGCAACAGACGCGCGCCGAATCGTGGTATTCACCAGCAGGGGATTTTATCCGTTCGGTCGCTCAGGTAACCTGTCCTTGATCGCGCGACCGGAATTGAATGATTCTGTGTAGGCGCGAGACCGGCCAGAAGTGATTCGTCGGGCTGGCACTGACTCGGGACAACGAGGCTAGGGATGCGGTTGCAGCTGTTACGTGTAGCGATCTTGACGATCATATGGGTGACCGCAGGGTGTTCGGGCGACGATCCTGGCGCTGTGATTGGTGACACGACGACCTCGGGCACCGGTTCGGACACGACCCCGCTCTCTGATGCGACAGGCAGCGATTGGCAAAGCGACGCGTCGCTCACTCCGGATGTCTCAGCGGGTGTCGCGGACGCGGCGGTCGCGTCTTGTGACAGCGTCGGTGCCGTGAGGTGCTTTGGTGGGCTCCCTCAAGTGTGTGCAGATGGTGCATGGGCGTACACCGAGCCTTGTGGAGACGGCCAAATCTGTGTCGATGGGCTCTGCGTGACGGGCTGCGCGCCCTCGTGTGATGGGCTCGAGTGTGGCGATGACGGCTGCGGCGGGAGCTGTGGTGCGTGCGCGGAAGGGTTCTCGTGCGACTCGGGCGCCTGCGCCGAGGCTGTCTGCGAACCCGACTGTGGCGGCAAGGTGTGCGGCGCTGATGGGTGCGCTGGATTGTGCGGAGAGTGTGCCGTGGGTGAACTCTGTGCACCGGATGGCACGGTCTGTGTCGCGTGCGGTCCGGCCGAGATGTTGGACTGCGATAAGAACTGCGTCGCGACTGTGTCGTACGCCGACGGGAATTGTGACGCAGTGTTGGCGTGCGCCGACTTGCTCTACGACGGAGGCGACTGCCCTGAGGAGTGCCCCCCGGGTCAGATCATCAACTGCTCCGGGACGTGCTCACTCGCTGCGTGGAAGGGCAACGGTACCTGTGATGAGCAGCTGAACTGCGAATCTCACGGGTATGACTCAGGTGACTGCGACATCCCCTGTGAAGTCGGGCTGACTCAGGACTGTGACGGCGGGTGCTCGCCCGTCGAGAGCTACGGTGATGGCACCTGTGACGCCCCCTTCTCGTGCGCCGACATGGCGTATGACGGCGGAGACTGCGAAATCATCTGCGACGAGGGGATGATTCAGAACTGTGAGGCCACCTGCACGACCGAGACATGGCTTGGTGATGATTTCTGTGACTCGAAGCTGAATTGTGAGGCGTTTGACTGGGACAATGGAGACTGCTGCCCCGCGAACTGGACCAAGGGCTGTGACGAGGAGACATGCGCACCCGAGAACTTGAAGGCCAACGGTGTATGCGATGACGTCTTCGCTTGCTCGAACGAGAACTTTGATGGGGGCGATTGCCCCGTCATCTGTGACGAAGACAAGATTGAGAACTGCGAGTTTGGCTGCACGACAGCCACGTGGCTCGGAGACAACTTCTGTGACTCGAAATTGAACTGCGAGGCGCTCAACTTCGACGACCTCGACTGTGAGCCCTGCTATCCGGATTGTGAGGGTAAGAACTGCGGCTCTGACGGATGCACTGGCTCCTGTGGCGTCTGCACGGTCGGCCTTATCTGCGGTGAAGGGCAGGTGTGCGGTGAGCCCGGGCAGGGCTCAGACTGCAGTGACCCATTGATCGTCGGCGCTGTGCCGTGGACGGGGACTGGTGACACGAAGCTGACGACGGCGAACTTCCAGACGGAGCTCGATGCATGCCCAGGCATGAACAAGGCCTACGGGGCGGGCTCCAACGATCATGTTTACGCGTTTACACCCGAGATCACAGGCGTTTACACCGTCACTGTCACCGGTGAGTTCGATTCGCTGACGTACGTGGCGGAGGTCTGTGAAGACATCGGATCCACGTGCCTCGGCGCCGTGGACAATGTGGGCATCGCGGTGGAGGAGGTGGTCTTCCCGGGCGTCGCGGGTGAGCGCGTGTACCTCTTCGTCGATGGTTGGAGCAACGGGAGCAACTTGGCAGGACCCTACACGATCGATGTCTCCGAGCCGTGCTTCCCGGTCTGTGACGGGAAGGTCTGCGGGCCTGACTCCTGTGGGAGCACCTGCGGACAGTGTGAGAGCGGCAGCTCATGTACCTCGGACGGTGCAGAGTGCGTCGACAACACGCTCATCCAGGGCAACACCTGTGTGAACCCGTTTGAATTTGGGTCTGCACCGGGCACCGTGACGGGCGACTCCACTTACGCGAGCAACGACTACAACGTCCCCTTGGAGGGGGGCTGCGAAGGCACGAGCAGCACGCTCGGCAAGGGCTCCTTTGAGCAGGTGTGGCGCTTCGAGCTTCAGTCCGTGGGGGTCTACACCGTCTCGTTGACCGCGGAGTATGACAGCGCGCTCTACATCGTGGGTGATTGCGATGCGATGAGCGAGACCTGCTTCGGCGCGAAGGACTCTACGGGGACGGAGATAGTGACTGTGTCGGGCCAACCTGGCGAGGTGATCTACATCATCGTTGATGGCTATAGCTCCACTGTGAACATGGTCGGCCCCTACGTACTGAGCATCAGCGAGCCTTGTGTGGGCAGCTGCGAGGGCAAGGTGTGCGGCGGTGATGGATGTGGAGGGAACTGCGGCGCATGCGGAGAGGGCGAAGGGTGTGACCCGACCGGTCAGTGCTTGCCTTTCGAGGAGCTGCCCGGCAACACCTGTGACAACCCTGTCTCGATGAAGACCGCCCCCCTGTTCGTCACCGGCGAGACAACGGCAGCCTCGAACGACTTCTCTTTTGATGGGGGCGAATGCCCCGGTACGATCGGGTCACGTGGTGGGATGTCAAATGACCGTGTCCATGAATTCACGGCTCAGGTGCCCGGCGTGTACACCTTCGGGCTGGACGGCGATTTTGACACCACGCTCTATGTCCTAGGTGACTGCGCTGACGTAAGCGGGACGTGCAAAGGGGCGGCTGACAAGGTGAACGAGACGGAGTACGTGCTCGTGTCACTGCAAGCTGATGAGACGGTCTTCGTGGTCGTGGACGGGTGGAGTGATTACTCGAACACGAACGGCGAATACACCCTCAGCGTGAGTGAGCCATGCACCCCAAGTTGCGATGGAAAGACCTGTGGCGACGATGGCTGCGGGAGCACGTGTGGTGCGTGCCAAGCTGGCTATGCCTGCACCGAAGCTCAGACGTGTGAAGCGGATGACTTGGTGCCGGGCAATGTCTGCTTCAACCCCCTGTTTATCCCCTCCGCGCCTTATGTGGTGACCGGGACGACGGAGGACTTTAACGCTAACTATTCCTTTACCGGCACAGCGTGCCCCGGCGAAGGGTACGGCATGGGGGCGGCCTCAAGCGATGTGGCCTATCGCTTCACTGCGCCCTTTACAGCCACCTACACGTTCCGCCTCGCGGGCGAGTATGACTCGCTCATCTATGTCGTCGATGACTGCTTCGCCGTGGACGACACCTGCCACGGCGCATCCGACCTCTACAACGGCGCCGAAGAGGTCGTCGTGGTCTCGATGGTCGCCGGTCAGACCGTCTTCGTGATCGTCGACGGATTCAGCAATTCCTCTAATTTCAAGGGGGATTACACGCTCACGGTTGATGAGCCGTGCATCCCGGCTTGCGCGGGCAAACAGTGCGGTCCAGACGGCTGTGGTGCGACGTGCGGAGAGTGCCAGGGCAGCGATATCTGTGACATGGATGGTCTCTGCCTCGACGCGGCGAGCATCCCGGGGAACATCTGCGAGAACCCCTTCACCATCACCGCGGGTGAGACCGTCTCGGGAGACACGACAGCCGCCTCCAACGCCTTCTCCTTCGTGAATGATGCGTGCGTGGGTGCGTACGCGGGTAAAGGTGGCGCGTCTCGAGACCTTGTCTACCGCTTTCAAGCCCCGGCAGATGCTGTCTTCGAGGTCACCCTGTCGAGCGACTTTGATGCGGCGATCTACGTCATCGAGCAGTGCGATGCGGCAGACGACACGTGCCTAGGCGGTGTGGATAACGCCATCTTGGGCGATGAAGTGCTGTCTTTCACGGCGACCGCAGGGCAGGACTACTTCATCGTCGTGGACGGTTGGAGCAACTCCACGGACCTCTACGGCACCTACATGATGACCCTCACTGAGCCTTGCATTCAGCAATGCGATGGTAAGGTGTGTGGACCAGATGGCTGCGGTCAAAGCTGCGGCGAATGCCCCGGGTTTGACACCTGCAACAACGACGGCCAGTGCGAAGCTTGTGAGCCGGACTGTGATGACAAGGCGTGCGGCGATGACGGTTGCGGCAGCGTGTGTGGTGTCTGTGGAGTAGGCGAAGGCTGCACAGATCAGGGGCAGTGCTCGAGCTCCGCGTCGTGCACAGACTCTTGCGGCGGCGCTGGTGAAGGGTGCTTCTGCGACGAGTTCTGCTTTGACTCCGGTGATTGCTGTGACGACATCTGCAGCGTGTGCCTTGATGATCCTGCTGTAGCAGCGAAGTGCGGCCCTTGAGCGGAGCGCAGATTTAATGGGTCGCACGGCTGCGTTCTTCGATCTCGACGGCACCCTCGTGACAATCAACGGGGGGCGCTCGTGGATTGAGCGTGAGCACCGCCTAGGGCGTCTGTCGAGGCTCCATATGGCCAAAGGAGCTTGGTTTTTAGGGCTCTACTACTTCGGAGTCGTGAACATTGAGCGGGCGCTTGGCGCGGCGCTCGGCACGGTCGTCGGCGCGTCCGAGGAGGCGCTGCGCGAGGAGACGGCGGTCTGGTTCGCCGAGGACGTCGTGCAGTATTCCGCGCCTGGGGCGTGGCCCTTTTTGGAGGCGCATCGGGCACTTGGGCACCCCCTCGTCCTCATCACCTCCTCTTCGCCCTATGCGGCAGAATTGGCACGCCAGCACTTCGCGCTCGATGACGCGTTATCCACTGAGTATCTCTCAGAAGGGGGCCTCTTGACTGGGAAGTTCGGCCATCCGGCCTGCTATGGTGCGGGCAAGATTACGCACGCGGAGGCCTGGGCGAGTCAGCACGGGATCGACGTCGGCGCGAGCTACTTTTACACCGACAGCAACACGGACCTCCCTCTCTTGGAGCGGGTCGCCCACCCGAGACCGGTCGCACCAGATTTGCGTTTGTCGTGGCAAGCGCGTCGTCGCGGCTGGTCTGCCATGGACTGGTCGGTGACGGATGATCGCGTGTCCGCTCGGTGCCTCGCTGAGCTCCAACGCGGCTGAGGCCACACCGTGACTCAGTCTCCGGCTCGCGCCGAGGCGATCCCGAGGATTCGCCCACTCGCTGACTGCACCTCGCAGGTCCAGTTACCGGTCCAGCTGGGTTGCAGCCGTTGACGTGACCAAGTGCGCCACTTGGGGCTCTTGCCGACCTCAAGCTCCACGCGAGAGACCACCCGTCCGTCACGTTTCCAGACATGGGTCACTTGGGTCGTTTGCTGTCTGTTCTCAAAGACGCAGAAGCAGTGAAAGCGTCGAGGGAGCGTGGCAAAGCGGCTGTCGATACCGGTGGGCTCGCGACGTTTGACCTCAGTGGCGATCGCGAGGTCCACGAGCTTCAGGCCGTCGACAGCACCTCGGAGTTCCACACCTGGTCGCGGTGAGTTCACTGTGCGCTTGGCTTCGATTGCGGGCACAGCAGCCGCCTGCTCTGATTCGACGCCCTCTGTGGCGCCCTTTAACGGCATATTGACGGCCGGGTCATCCATCGCAGCACGGCGCTCGAATTGCGTCAGCCCAGGCTCGTCAGGCGTGTCTTTGGCGGCGCCGATGACGGTGCTCCCCATCACGTCCTCGGTGGGGCGCTCATTGTCTTGAGGGGCGCGTTTGGGCGCAGGCGCAGCTCTCCTTGACTGGGCCTCTTTGATGGCTCGTCGCTCGGTCGCTGTCATGGTTTGGCGACGCGGCGGGAGTGTCTCCGGAGGGGGACTCGCGGGCTGTGCGGTCTTCGCTGCAGGAAGGGGAGGGCGAGCCTCTGAGGCGGCTGGAGCGGGTTCACCTCCACACTGGGTCAGGGCGACCACGGTCAAGAGCAAGGCTGCGAGGTGAGGGCTCGGGCTCATAGCCTGAACGCATACATTTTTTTTCCGAGTTTCGCACCCCACTCTATCCTAAAGGACGTGTGTCCTGTCAGGCATCACGCACCTTCTACTGAGGAGTTCTACATGCTCAAGCCTCTCCTGAGCTGCCCCGAATCGCAGGTGGGTGAAGACCTCCGACTGACTGCTCGATCGCGTGCAGAGGTCCTGGCACAAGTCGCCCGCGAGGTCGCAGCGCCGTGCCCTCAGCTCGACGCTGTCGCTATCGAGGCTGCACTTCAAGCGCGTGAAGAGGAGGCCTCGACCGAGCTCGAAGGGGGGTTCGCGATGCCGCACGCGGTGCTCGCGGGGCTCGCGGAACCACGCATGCTCAACGTCGCCTTTGAGGAGCCCGTTCAGTGGGGGGGCGAGGGGGGCGCGGTCAACCGCTGCGTCGTGATCCTTGTCCCGCCGGGGCGTGAGCGGGCGCACCTCAAGCTCGTCGCACAGGCCATCGGAGCGCGTCGCAAGACTGTCTGCGATTGACCCTGATTGGGGCACTGCGAAGTCCCCGATTTGCTGGGTAATGCACGATCTAAACCCCTCGCTGAAACGGGGGTGTTTTTTCGACAGGTTTAGGGGGCACGCCTAACCTCGCAGTGCATCGAAAGTAAGAAGGGGAATGATGTCTCAGGTCGACCGCGCCGCCACCGAAAATGAACCTGGCTTTCAGATGGTGTGCCCGTCGTGTAACGCCACTTACGCCGCCGATGCGATTGTCTGTGAGTCGGACGGGACCGGTCTGCTTGAGGTACCGAAAGCGCCCCTCTTAACGGGGGGGACACTGGATGACCGTTACGACGTGCGTGGCGTCGTCGGTAGCGGCGGCATGGGCGTGGTCTATCGCGCCTATCAGCGCGCTATGGAGCGCGAGGTCGCTATTAAGGTGCTGCACCCTCAGTACGCCCATGAGCCTCGCGCGGTGAAGCGCTTCTTTCGGGAGGCCCAGTCCGCCAGTCGGCTCATTCACCCAAACATCGTCACTGTGTACGACTTCGGGCGCTCCCGCGAGGGGCACTTGTACATGGTCATGGAACTCCTCGAGGGGTGGACGCTCGGTGATCTCATCTACCATCGGGCGCCTCTGAACCCGTCGACTGTCGTGCACTTGGGCGTGCAGATCTGCTCTGCGCTCGCCGCCGCGCACAACCGCCGGATCGTTCACCGCGACCTCAAGCCCGATAATGTGCAGCTCGTCAGCCGGGATGGGAGCATCTGGAGCAAGGTGCTCGACTTCGGTATCGCGCGGTTGATGCGGGATGAGTCGTCCTCCTTGGGGATGCACCTCTCGACGGTCGATATCGCCGGGACACCTGCGTACATGTCCCCTGAGCAGATCATGGGCAAGGATCCTGACCCGCGGTCCGACCTCTACTCGCTGGGGATCATCCTCTATGAGGCGCTGACCGGCGAACGCCCGTTCGACGATGACAATTCTGTGGCCCTCTGCATGAAGCAGTTGAATGATACGCCACCACCGCTGTCGTCTTTCCTCGCCCCTGAGGATCTCCCTGAGGACCTCGAGGCGATCGTCTCCCGCTTGATGTCCAAGGACCTGAAAGAGCGCCCGTTGAGCGCTGCAGAGGTGAAAGCGTTGCTCGAGCGCTCGAAGCTCTACAAGGGCACAAGCCGGCTCAGTGAGCAGCCCAAAGTCAGCAAGGTCTCGCTCGGGTCGTTGCCGACGCGGCCAGACGCGGACGTCATCTCGGCGCTGGCTGAGTCCAACCCTGATCGTCGCGCGCAAGTCTTGGCGACCGCGTCGAAGCGCTTGGGTGATGTTATCCAAGGGGTGCGATCCGAGCCCCCCGGGAAGACTCAGGCCCCCCGTGGGCGCCACCGTACCCGCTCGGGCAAGCTCAACTCGTCGGGCTTCATCGTCATGATGGCAAGCCGGCAGGAGGAGCTCAAACACGAGTGCATCCGCCCTTGGCTTGATGCGCGTACTGAAGAAGGGTGGGACGTGACACAGCGCGGCACGAGCATCACGCTGCGGGTGCCTCGCTTGAAGCAGAGCACAGCGACCTTTGGTAAGCAGCTCATCGCGAAGACGACCGAACTCAGAGACGCGCTTCGACGCGGAGGGGTGCTTATCCGTGCGGGCATCGTGGCGCCTACGGACGACGCGCTAGGTCCGCTGGCGTTGATCGACTTGGCTCGAAGGTTGGCCGTCGCTGTGCCTTACGGCGAGTTGGCGATGCCGACAGCGCTCGCGAAACGTCTGGAGCTCCGTGTACGCCCAATCACCGCGGTGTCGCTACCAAGCGGTGGCGAGATCTCCGGGAGCGCGATTGGCCCCAACGTCGCTGATGTTATGGAGCAGGCGCCCTTCTATGGACGCAGCCGTGAGCTGCGGTTGCTGGGTAACTTGGCCGAGCAGGCGCGCTCAGAAGGCGCTCAGGCTGTCTGGGTCAATGGGCCACGAGGGATAGGGCGGACCGCACTCTTGCGTGCCTTTTGCAACGACCGTCGACACCTCTACGTCCGAGTCTCACCCGCCGCCAAGGCCTGGCCGGGTCACAGTGCAGGGCGCTTAGTCCGTTTAGCGCTCGGTATCCCCGACACTGCGAACGAGGCCGATGTGCGCGTCTGTTTAGAGACGCTCCCTGTTCATCTGCGAGATCGCCTGGCGCTTTTGCTCTTGGATGAGACGCCGGTCGACGCACTCGGAGCCCAGTCATGCGGTCACGCCGTGACCGAGGTGTTGGGGCGCTACGCCGGAGATGAACACACGACCTTTGTCATCGACGATGCCCATCTCCTCGATGAGGCGAGCCGCTGCCTCCTAGAGGACACCATTGAGGCCGCGTCTGAGCAGCCTTGGGTCTTCATCGCCAGCACACCGTCAGACGCTGATGTCCCGTTCGACGGGGCGGCTAAGGTTGAGTTGAGGCCGCTGGGTGGTCGCGCCATGGGGGCGCTGGCCGATCTCATCGAGGTCACCCCGGAATCCCGCTCTCGGCTGGTCTCTCAAGCGGCGGGTAACCCGCTCGCGCTCCGCCTACTCGCGAGTGTCTCCGCAGACGCTCGTCCGAATCGTGCGAGCCGTGTGCTCAGCACGCTTTTGCCGCAGCTCTTGCGAGACGCCAGTCCGCACCAGGCGAAAGCCGCATGGTTTGCCGCGCTCTTTGGGCAACCCGAGCCCGCCAATGATGTGCTCGTGCGCGCAGCGCGCCTCTACTTGGAGGTGGGCCTGGGGGACGAGCTTCGTCACTGGATCAGCGGCTGTCTGAAGTCCTTTGATGGGATGCGAGGGCGCCTTCGTTGGGCGTTCCTCGACGAGGGCTTCGCGGGCATCATGCGCGTGAAGCGCGTTGAGTCCCTCGGGCTTTGGGCGCTGGCCGCCCAAGACGCAGAGAGCTTCGCAGAGGGGTCACAGCATGCCCAAGAGGCTCACGCGCTCCGCATCGAGGGGGCACGCCTTCGAGCGTTGGCCGGAGATGTTGGCGGCGCAGTCGAGCGCTTTGAGGAGACCGTTGGGGAGGGCGTGCATCACGCCAAGTCCGACGCCGGCGCGTTGGTTCGCTTCGGCTCGGTGCTGCTCGACCTTGGAGAGCGAGACCGCGCTGAGCGCGTCTTGGAGAGCGCGCGGCGCGTCTTGCGACATGACGAAGTGCCGGGCTTGTACGCTCAGCTGGCGGCGCTGCTTAGCCGATGCGCGATTCGCCGCAACGCCTCCGATGAGGCGATGGTCCTGCTCGGACGCTCCCGAGAGGTCGTCCGGCCTCTCCGGCAACTTGATGCGCGCCTTGCGCGCTCGATCGAGGCGCTGATTCAAGAAGTCCGAGCGGAGATCGCGCTCGCTGATGGAGACGCTGAGGCGACACGCACGAACCTCCGCCAAGCCCGAGATGGCTTTCGGGACTTAGGACGCTCCGCGGACGCGATTCGTTGTCTGATCGAGCTGGGTCGCGTCGAGTTGGATGATGAACAACCCTGCAACGCGACCGACATCTTCCGGGCCGCGACCCGGTTGGCGAACACCCTTGGGTTGGCCGCGGAAGCACGTCGTGCACGCGCTGGCCTCGGCGAGGCGCTCGTCGGCTCAGGTGAGACTGAAGAGGGTACGGCTATTTTACGACGCGTGATGCGTGAGGCGGGGGGGCGCTGTCGGGACCGCACGGCGCTCGCGAGCGCAGCGATCGGCTTGTCCCGAGCGATGGTCTCTCGTGAACTCTCTGAGGATGCGATGCGCTACGCTGAGTTGGCCCTCGCCGACGCCGTCGACCCAACGGTGGCCGTTCGAGCGCACCTCGCAGTCGCTGAAGCTCAGATGATGGCGGGCAACGCACGGCATGCTGTGCGCACTTTCCAAAAGGCCGCGGACGCTGCCTGCGCAGTAGGTCATGGGTTGCTCCGATCCCGCGCAGATACAAGGCTCGTCGACTTGGAGCTCATCCATGGGGTGTCTTTAGAGACATTCACCGCGGGAGCGAGCGCAGCGCTCTAGGCGGTTTGAGCGGTGCGGCCCGCGTCGAAGAATGACGCGACGGTCAGGTGTCGCAACTGAGCGGTCATCAATTGGTTGAGGGCGCTCATGCCGTCTCTGATTTCACACGATGGATGCAGGTGGCAGTCGCAGCCGGTGGTCTCCTCGATGCACCCCACGAGGGCCGTGGACTCGTCGAAGAGCTGGAGGAGCTCCATCAGAGGGACCTCCTCGAGGGGGCGGGCTAGGGTGTAGCCGCCCATCGCTCCCTTGGTCGCAGAGGTGATGCCCCCACGCTTCAATAGCTGGAGGACTTTGGCGAGCAGAGGCTCCGGGAGCGTGTAGTGGTTCGCCACCGCGCGGACGCTCGCGACCTCTCGCCCTGGCAAGCTCAGGTATCGGAGGGCCAGCAAGGCGTACTCAGTCCGTCTATTGAGCTTCAGCAAGGGGGTCCTAGGATGACAGCAGGGGCATGAATGGGGTACGACAAACGCTACCCGCCGGGTTCAAATATCGCAAGGGCGCGGGGCGTCAGGGAGGCGAACTGTGGGCATGTTGGCATCGGGAAACGGTGAGGGTGATGGCGGCCTTGGTGCATGCCCCGAAGGTGTGCCGGAGGCCGCTTGGCGTCGTATTGAAGAGGTCGTGAACCAGGCGGCACGGCCCCTCGCGGTCTTCGATGCAGATGGCACCCTGTGGGCCGATGACCTGGGCGAGACGCATCTGCACGTGCTCGTCGATGGGCAGCTCGTCGCGCCCGGCGAAGGCCACGAGAGCCTCTTGACGGAGTATGCAGCGCGGTGCGCGACGGATGTCGACGACGCCTATGCATGGGGAGCGCGGATCCTCGAAGGTATCTCGGAGGCGCGGGTGATGGAGAGCGCGGTCGAGGCATGGCGACGTCATCGCCCTCGCTTGTTGCCGCCGCTGGCGCAGATCGTGGCCGCGCTGCATGGCGCTGGCGTGGAGGTGGTGGTCGTGAGCGCGAGCAATCGCTGGGTCATCGAGGCTGCGGTCCGTGAGCTGGGTATTGGCGCAGACAAGATCATCGCTGTGGACCTTGAGCGCGAGGGTGAGCGGTTGACGGGCACGGTGGTGCAGCCGATGCCGAATGGACCGGGGAAGGTGGCGGCGATCGATGTCTACCTGGACCGGCGACCCACGCTCGCGTTTGGGAACAGTGTGCACGACGTCCCCATGCTGCAGAGCGCGACGCTCGGGGTCTGCGTGTTAGCGACGACCGAGGCGCAGATGGCGCTGTCTGAGCCCCTCGAAGATATCCGCGCTCAGGAGGGGTGGCTTTACCTCGGTGTGCCTCATCCGTTGGTGTGAGCGCGCTGAGGGGCCCTCAGTTATCTAGGCTCCAGGGCCTCGGCGATGACGTAGCTGAGGTGCTGATGGGCTTGTTGGCCGCAGGGATCTTCTATGGCCCTGACGACCGCGTCGTATGCGACGAAGCGATAGCTGCGCTTGCGGTGCTTCAGTGTCTTGTGGGTGCCAGGGGCGACGTAGTCGACGCCCTGGGAGGAGCGAATGCGCAGGGATTGGTGCTCCAAGCGGGTCACGCAGAGGCTCGGGAGCTGCTTCACCTCGCTGTAAACCAAACGACCTGAGGGGCTGATCTCTAGGCCATCGAGGAGCTCGCTGGGTAACGTCGCGCCACCGTTGATGACCGCGACGACCTCGCCTCCGAGGGTCTGGATCACGACGGCGAGTCCGCTCAGGCTCGCGACTGGATCCGGCGGGAGGACATGGAGGATCAGCTTCTGCTCTTTGGGGATGTTCAGTGACACCCCTAAAATCGGTGCGTATCGGATACGAATGATGCGCCCGTTCTGGGCGACGAAGCGCAGTCGCGACCAGCCTGTCTTGGCTTCAACTTCGTGAACGGTGAACTCGCCGGTGGCGCGTATACCGCTCTGTGGGACGGCAGCACGAAGCTCGTAGGGCGAGTCCTTTGAGGCGTCCTCTGAGCGCTTCAGGAGGCCTAGTAGCGCGCTGTCCGGGCGCCAGCGACAGATCTGAAGGCGCTCCGGGAGGCGTTGTTTAAAGACAGGGGCTCGTCCCACAGCTCGCAGCTCAAAGAGCTCCCCTGTCCCCAGCGGGATCGCATCAGCTGCCGGAGCTTTGACTGGGATAGCGAAGCCCTTTCGGGAGTTGCTGAGGGGATCACCACGTAGAATCCAGATGCCGTCTATGCGGTCGGTTGCGGGCTCCATGTGTGCTCGCGCGAACCCAGAACGAACCATTGGACCGCGGGCGCACAGGAGCTCTACCGTCAACCCGGGCGGGAGGCTCGCTCTTGCGTAGCGCGCATCACGGTCTTGCGCAGCCAAGATCGGCGCAGGCTCTGGGAGCGCCTGAGCACCAGGGATGTCGTACCCCGTACCTGCGCAGCTCATGCACAGCACGGCTAAGGCTGAGATGCACGCCGCGCGAACCGCGCCGCTGAGTCGAGATGAGGTCACCACAGCCTGTGTGCTAGCATCCAACGCTGAAAATCCGAAGTGATTCGAGGGAGGGTGTGCATGGTTCGCTCCATGATGGTGCTGTGCGGTTTAATTGTCTCGCAAATGGCCTTAACCGAGGTGTCGGCGCAGACGGTGAGGTTTGGCTACAGCGGCCTACACGGCCTAGAGGCTGAGACCTACGAGGCGATGAGCCTCGATGCCCGCCGATCACACCTCGAGTCTCGCAGCGTGCTGGCGGTGTCACTCGGGGCCGAGGTTCTTCGGACTGGCGACGCAACGCCGCTCTTGCTTGAGGTTCCCGCTGACGGGGAGGTTGATTGGACCGCGCTGGACCACGCTGTCGGGGTGATGTCCGTCCCCGATATCGAGCTCTGCGTGACCCTGCCCGGGGTGCCGTCGCAGCTTGAGAAGCCGGCCTTCAATGCCTTCATTGCTGACGTCTTGGAGCGCTATGACGGTGATCTCGACTTCGGGGTCGACCCGCTCGATCTCAACAAGTCCTTTCCGGACATCAACGGCTCAGGGAGCATCACGAACGATGACTGGGATGCATCCTCAGAGGCCCAACTCGCCTGGGCAGCCGCCCATCAGCTCGAGACCCTCGAGGTCGGACAGCGGGTCCGAGACCTCGAAGAGTCGACCAACATTGGGGACGACGATTATGCAGATCTGCTGGCGACCATCTCCAGCCTCGTCGACTCTGCGGACGGTGACATGTCCGTGATGTTGGGCAGTGTTTGGGTGCACGAGGACAGCCAACAGCGCTTTGTGAGCCGGCTTGAGGGGCTGGATGACGCGACGCGAGCGTCTATGACAGCGAGCAACATCACTGTGTACGGTGAGCTGACGTCCCCTGACATCTCCAATGCAGTCATCAACGTCGAGAAGTTCGACAGCTGGCTGAGCGCCGCGGGGCTGGATGATACGAGCCGATGGCTCGGGAGCTTGAGCGTGCCCTCAGCGGTAAATGACGACGCCGGGGGGCCTTGCGACGATGCCCGCTGTTCGGAAAGGACTCAGGCCTCGGCGCTGGTTCGCCTCGCAGCGACAGCGGTGCGAGCCGGCTACACGTCTCTGCTATACGAGCGCCCCATCGAGCTCACGGGGCAGGGCGTGTCGTCGGACGAGTGGACATCGACGGGGCTCCTGGAGCTTGAAGTCGTCGCGGGGATCGACCTCGCTATCCTCCCGCTCAAGCCTCGACCAGCCTATGGGGTCTGGCGTTGGCTGCAGTCCACGTTTTCCGACGTGAACGCTAGTGACTTCACGACCCTCCACGACACCCCACAGGGGGTCGAAGGGATGGTGCTCCCCTCGGGTTGGTTGGTCTGGTTCGACTGGTTCGCCGGTGCTGCGGCTGGCGCCGACTATGCCGGTGAGGAGCGGCCCGTGATCTTGACGGGGCTGGCGTCGAGCTCTCTTCGCGTGCTGACGCTTTGGCCAGAGTCCATATGCACGCAACTCGGAGACGAAGGAGAGTGCGAGGTCACCTGGACAGAGACATATGTCCCAGTCGTCGACGAGACTGCTCAGATCATCGTCGGCCAAGACCCTGTGTGGGTGGAGGCTTCGGACGTCGTCGTGGCCCCCGAGGGCGAGACGGAAGAGGCGCCTGAGCCGACCGAGGCTGACGCGTCAAGCGAGGACGACGTCACCGTCGTTCCGACTGATGACGTCGAGGCACCGACCGCTGGGCCGGTAGACGAAGGCGGATGCAACTCAAGCCACCCATCCCAAGGTTGGCTTGGGCTGGTCGCGTTGCTCGCAGCGTGGGCGATCCGAAGGTGCTCGTGGCTCCGTGTGCGCACACACTGAGCGCCGAGGCCGAGAAGGCCTTAGCCGAGCTTCTTGCGTACCAAGCGCTGGTAGTCGAGGCCGAGCTTCTTGCAGTACGTCTCAAGTCCGAGACGATTGATGTTGCGGATGGCTCGGGTCGACAGACGCATACGAATGAAGACGTTTCGATCCGCCAAGAAGATGCGCTTGTACTGAAGGTTCGGGCGCTGGTGCTTCTTGGTCTTGTTGTGGGCGTGCGAGACGTTATTGGCTACGTTTCGTCGCTTCCCGGTAAGCTCACAGACGCGCATGATTCAGTCCTCCTTAAGGGCGCGATGAGGTAGCAGGGGAATTGAGTACATGTCAACTGGTTGTTACAACCAAGATGAGGTTCCCGGTCATATCAACTCCTAGTGGAGTTGCTCAGAGTTAGGATCATGAGCGCGAAGTCGTCCCCTGAGATCACGAACATGCCTGGAGTGAAGGTCGTGCCGTTGCGCACACCGACGCTTCCACCTGCGACGCACACCAACGCGATCTTGGTTGGCTATGACGCGGTATGGATCGTCGATCCCGCGTCTCCTCACGAGGCGGATCGGGCGCGCCTCACCGAGGTCCTCGATCACGAGGTTGCGCTCGGGCGGACCCTGGCAGGGGTTGTCCTGACCCATCACCATCGAGACCATGTCGGCGCGGCCCGCTGGCTCCAAGAAACGAAGGGCTTGTCGATCGTGGCGCACCCGTTGACGCGCGACCTCCTCGCTGGGGTGCTCGCTGTCGATCGATTGGTCGTGGAGGGAGACACCCTGTCGGGCTCCGAGCGGACCGATGATCAGTGGCGTGTTTTGCACACTCCAGGTCACGCTTCCGGTCATATCGTGCTTTGGGAGCCCGTTCGGCGGGGGATGATCGCGGGAGATATGGTGGCCGCCGTGGGCACCATCATCGTCGAACCCCCTGACGGTCACATGGCGACCTATATCGCTCAGCTCGACCGGTTAGCGGCGCTGGAGCCGGCTTGGTTGGTCCCCGCTCATGGGGGCGTGATTGACGCGCCAGTCGATCACCTGCGCCACTACATCTCTCATCGACTGGGCCGAGAGACACGTGTCGTGACGGCGCTTCAGGAGGGGCCCGCCGATCTGAGCACCATGACGGTCCGCAGCTACCCTGATGTGCCCACCTACCTTCACCCACTCGCAGAGCGATCGTGCCTGGCGCACCTCATCAAGCTGGAGGAAGAGTCGCGCGCGCGCTGCAGTGACGGTGTGTGGGCTATGCGTCCCTGAAGCGGTTGGGGAGCGCCGTCAGTGCTTCGACGCTGGCTCGGCTGCGTGTCGTCGCGCCGTGACCGATCACCAGCGTGCCGTCCTCCCCTTCAAGCTCAAGCCGGGCGCCACGGGCAGGGCGGACATGGAGGCTCCAGACGGGTTGAGGCGCTGAAATCGTGCGCTCTGCCCATCGCCAAGGCCCGAAGCCAAAGCCGTGAACCCAGAGCCCCCCTTTGTGTTCCAAGTGCTCGGTAGCGATGCGCTTCACTCCGACGACGCCGACCAGCGCTAGGCCCGTAAACAGAAGAAGCGGGGCGACAAAGAAGGCGAAGGCAGGGGCTGCCTCGACTTGCGAGTAGAGGGCACCACCTAGCACGGTTAGCGTGAAGCCGGCGACACTCAGAGCCCCATGCATCGCGACGCCCCGATAGACGCGAAAGCTCGTATGATCTGAGCGGTATGTCACCGGCGCTGGTGCGTCTTCAGAGGCGGCAAGCCCCGTGCGCTCTTGAAGCTCCTCGGCGACGGCTTGCGCGATCTCTGCTTCATGGGTCTCGACGAGCACGAGCTCGACCCCGTTGGTAAGGCGGACATAAGTGCGCCAGGCAAAATCGGCCACATCGCTCGAGATCGCTCGGCGGTCACAGGCGACCGCTTCGATATGCTTCAGCGGTACCCACCACACATCCTTGGGGCTGGTGAGGCCGATCCCGATTCGCCTTTGGGCGTGGTCCAGCCACATCCCGCCGCGGGGGCTCATCAAGCGATGGGCAGAGACAAACGCCGCGAAGGCGACGAGGCTCCCGAGGGTGCCCGCGATCCAGCGGTCATCGACGGGGATCGAGGGCTCGAAGATGAGCTGCACGACCACAGAAGCGAGCATCAGCCCCGCCACGAGCGCGGAGCCACCAACGATGGAAGAGCGCTCGGGCTCTGCCAACTCATCGATGGCTGACGGGGACTCTGGCGTGCTCATGCGTTGCTCCGGTTGAGGCGATCGTCGATGCGCTCCGCGGCGCGCGTCGCCATCGCCATGATGGTGACTTGGGGGTTCACCCCGAGACTGCTGGGGACCGATGATGCATCGACCACATGTAACCGATGGATACCATAGACTTCATGGTCCGTGTCCACCACGCCTTCAGAGGCGCAGCGAGCCATCCGAGCGGTACCCAAGGGGTGATACGCTGTGAGCTCAAAGTCTCTGGCGCGCAGTCGACGGGACGTGAGTTGAGCGACCTCCGCCTTCGTGCGCACGATGGGTTGCTGTCGCAGCGGTAGGTAGACCGCCTCTGCCCCAGCGGCCAAGAAGACCTCGGTCAGCACTCGCATCGCGCGCTTGAGGACCGCGACCTCTCGTCGCCCCAGGCGGTACCAAAGTCGAGGTCCTCCGCGACCATTCAAGGTGACCCGGCCGTTGCCGCTGTCTTTCACCATGATCCCGAAGGCAGCGAGGTGACGGTAGGCCTCTAACGCTTCAATCAGCGGAGGGCCCAGGAAGGGTAAATCTAGCGCCAAGAACTCAAGGGGGGTGAAGGCGCCCTCGAACATGACGCCTTCGTGTCGGAATTCCTCGATGGCATAGCCTTGGGGGATCCCGCGATGACCGTTCACCTCGTGGGGCATCCTTGCGTACGCGCTGGTCGCTGGGTGTACGGAGAGGTGGCGGCCAAGGTGCCGATTCTGTGACCCGAGGCCGCTCTTCATCATCAAGACCGGGGTGTAAAGGGCCCCACAAGCGAGGACGATTCGGCGTGCGCGGACGGTGAGCGTATGGGTTTCTCCCGATGCTCCACGCACTGTCGCGGACACCCCGTAGGCGGCGCCATTTGAGGTGAGGATGCGGTCGACCTCGGCGCCTGTGACCAGCAGGGCACCCGCACGGAGCGCGCGCGGCAGATAGCTAACGTTCGTACTTTGCTTGGCGTCTGTCGGGCAGCCGAAAACGCATACGCCTTGTCCGTCGCACCCAGGGGCGTTTCTGTGCAGCGGTCCGTGCGCGTAGCCGAGGGTGTCGCAGCCCCGTGCGATGACGTGTGCAGACCCATTGAGGGTCTCGTGAGTCGCCGGACTCACTTGGAGGACTGACTCGACACGCTCGAAGTGCTCAGCCATCCGACTGGGGTGCAGGTCGGTGAGCTGCCGGTCATTCGCCCAGTTGAGCAGCACATCATCGGGGGTGCGGAAGCAGGTCCCCGAGTTCACGGTGGTCGAGCCTCCGACTGTACGACCGACTAGGATAGGGATGACGGTGTTCCCGACCGCCGTGGTCTCGACAAGGGAGCGATAGGCTCTCTGCGTCATCTCCGGGCGACTCAGCGTGGTGAAGTCTTGCCGGTCGAAGTGTGCGCCCGCTTCAAGGACCACGACGTCACGGCCTCGTCGGGCGAGCTCAGCGGCCACGACTGCGCCACCTGCGCCGGAGCCGACGACGACGACGTCTGCCTCAAGCTGTTGGAGCCCGTCCAGGTTCTCTGCGTTGAAGACTTGTCCGGCAGTGCGACGGTCTACCTCGCGTTTGACCGGTGCCGCGCGATATTGGCAGCCGACTGAGCGATAGACGCGAGGATCGTCGAGGTGCAGGGTCTTCAGTGGAGCGAACCCCAGCTTGCAGAGCAGTCGCGTCGCCGCGCTCTGCTCGTAGAGGAGCCGCATGACCTTGAGGCGTTGTGCCTCATCTGAGGCCGTGAACCCTCTCCGGTAGCGGAGTCGAGACGTGGCCTCGAGGCTCATCAGGAAGCCTCGAAATGCAGCTTGAGCGGTCGGCCCCTCGTTGGCCAAGTAGGAGATGACGCGATCTGCGCTGGTCGCGTCAAAGCAGGGCAGGGTGGTCCCGCCCGGGAGCATGGCTTGGCCCGCTGCGATGATGAGTTCGCGTTCTCGCTCGGGGTTCATAGCCGACGCCCTGCCTTCCATCGGGTCGCGATTTGCTCCACGCGCCGCTGGAGGGGGTGATCCGAAGACAGGAGCGCGACAGCGCCACGCAGAAGAGTGAGGAGGGGCGCGACATCGCTGAGCGCGAGTTCTTCGTGTTCGAGGCGATGTGCGATGCCCTCGACACCTTCGGTGAGGCGCGCGCCAAGATCGCCTAAGATATGCGGTCGCTGCGCAGCGTCGAAGGGAGGCGGCACAGGAGACAAGGGGACCGGGGCCCATGGCGCAGGTCCACGCATGAGGACGTAGAACCTCAGGTCATCCAGGGGGCACGAGGCGTCGACAAGGCCATCCGCGGCGCGCGGCAACTTAGACGCATCGTTTGGCGGGGCGGAGGCCCATGACGCGATGGTGGGCGCCTCGATGGGGGTGTCTCGCATGACCAGGGCGAGGGGGGCCGACCCTTGTTCGGGCCAGGTCAACCGAGTGAGGGTCCATCGCTGCCTGGCCCCGAAGGCGCCGGCTGGTCCCTCTGCGCGGGGGACCATGGAGTTGGGCGTCCCAGCTTGGGCAGCGAGCTGTCGAGCCAATTGGTCAAACCCTGCTGGGCGCGCATGGTGCGCGAAGATGAGCGGCGTGTGGGCCCCCTCCTCGGACGCATGGGCGACGGGGCTCTCGAGCGTCTGCGTGGCGGGGGGCGCGCTGTCTTGGCTGATATGCAGAGGGCGGCCCTCTCGAGGGCCATCAGTGCTACGCCTGACGATGAGGGTCAGCAAGAGCGGGCGACCGCTTGGCACGTAGAGCGTCGCTTGGGTACGGGTCGCGTCGACGGGCTGGCGAATCAGATCGTTGTCTAGGGCCCCAGACCAGAAGTCATCGGCGAGCTCGGGGCCGATGGCGCGCAGTGCTATCACGATGGCGGCGCGCTCCTCGGACGCGAGCGGCTCCCACTGGACAGAGAGGACACCGTCTTGGGAGGTCACGGCTTGAAAAGGAGGCAAGCTGTGACGTGTCCCGTGGCTCATCACCCGGCCACCAGTACACTGAGGATGGCCAATTGGGAGAGGTTCCAGGCGGCGTGAACGAGGATGGGGGCCAGGAGTGAGCCCGAGCGCTCGAAGAGCAAGCAGAGAGCAAACCCGAGCCCTGTGAGTGGGAACAACAAGTTCAGGTCGAGGTGGACCAGCGCGAAGAGGAAGCCCGTGAGGAGCATCGCTGGCGTCTTGCCGAGGATGTCTCGCATGTTTCGGTAGAGGAACCCTCGAAAGATGATCTCCTCGAAGATCGGGGCGAACACGACCGCAGAGACTGCGAGCGCTGCGCGTACCTCAAAGGAACGATTCTCACTGAAGAGCTCCAGTGCGCCTTGTGTTGAGTTGCTCTCTCCCAACGTCACTGCGCTGAGCAGCGTCCCCGTGATGACCAAGATGAGCCCTACGCTGAGCCCTCCAATGACCCATGCGACCAGCCCGAGAGGCCCGCCCGAGGACGGACTAAAGCCCAACCTTAGTGGGATCCACAGGACGACCATGTCTTGGTCACGGCGCCCCCAGTGTTGAATGAGCCACAGCCCTAGACCTCCTCCGAGGAGGCTCTGCATCGTGACGTTTAAGGCCTGAGACTGTGGTGTCCCTCCGAGCGCAAGAACCGCTGTCGAGAGGGTGCCAGCCAGTGCGATATGGCCGAGGAACCAGACGATCATCACGCGATGTGTGCTGCCAATGATGAAGGGGCTCGGTGCTTCACCGAGCCCGTGCAGACCAGCGCCAGAGAGCGCCCTGCGGACCATGGGCCAGAAGGTGATCAGGAGGCAGCCGAGGAGGCAGAGCGTGAACCCGAGTCCACCGATGCTGCGGATGGAATTGACGAAGGAGAACGCGTAGGCCTGAGCGTCTTCTTTGGCTTGGTTCCCGATAGAGGGTTCACCTCGACGCTCAGCGTCCAGAGCCTTCAGCGAGAGCATCAGCCAGTCGGATCCGCCAGCGCGCTGAATGACGTGATTCAGCGCATCGATTGGCCCCGCGCGCTTCTTGGCGAGGTCGTCGAGCTGGAGGGCGGCCTTCGAGACCGTTTGAAGCGCCTCTGAAGGGCGTTGAGCGAGTTGATCGAGTGCCTCAAGTGTGTGGCCGTCACGCTCTACAATGAGCGCGAGCGTCCCGGTGACGAGCAGGTGGTCTGGGGAGGTCAGATCCGAGCGAACAAGCTCATCGAGGACCTCGGTGAGCATATCGAGTTCGCCCACGCCCATCTGCTCCCGCAACGTGGGGTACACCTCCATTTGAGCCCGGAATTCAAGCTCTCGTACGGCAGAGATGCTCGCGTGGTCCGAGCTCCGGGGGGGGCCCGAGTCCGCTAAGAGCGACGCCGCGACGATGACGGCTAAGAAGGTCAGTGCCCAGTCTACGATCGCTTGCCGATCCCACTCAGGGTTCATCGTCGCTCGTCCAGTGTTTCGAGGATCCCACTGCATGTATCGCGAGTGAGCAATTGACGGCGCTCGGGTTCTTGGATCAGCTCACAGCGCTTTTTGTCGATGTCGTCTTCGCAGACGCGCTGTTCCAGCGTGTCACAAGGGTGCATACAGGCCTGCAACGTCAGGCTGAGGCAGACCAGTGTGGCGAATAGCGACCTTAGAAACATCTTCACAACAGCGCGGCTCCTACGTCCTTCAGCACGTTGGTCCGCTATGATGCCGTAAGCCGATCCCTCTGGCCACTTGCACCGTCTTCAACACCCTCGTCCGTGGTGCGTTGGTGTGCGCTCAGAGCGTGCGCGCCGAGGCGGCTGCGCTCGACGTCCGATGAATAAGCTTCGACTTCTGCAGCGACCCAAGCTTCGTTGTGACCCAATAATGCTGCCATGTGACGGGCGACGCGCTCGGCGCACGATAGGCCCTGGTCAGGATCACGGAAGAAGAGCTGCAGACGTCGCACGAAGGCGTCTTCGAGCCGCTCGGCTTGTTCGTGCAGCACCGTGTAGGAGATCTCGGCCAAGGTGTACGGGAGACCCTCGGCGAGGACCGATGCTTCCTCGGGGTGAGACGCCCAACGGGCCTGTACCCACGCTGCACCGCTGCCAAAGTGTCGCCAGAGGTGACGCTGGGTGGGGTCGGCTGGCCCCGTCACAGGATCGATCTCAGCGGGTAGGTTGGGGTCCAGTGGTACGCGGTGGGTTGTGCAGGGCCCTGCGGTGACGCCATGGGCTTCTTTGAGCTGGGCCAAGGCGCTGTCCACGACCTCTTCCGCCATCGCGCGGTACGTGGTGAGCTTACCTCCAGCGATGGTCGTGATACCCTTCGGATCGCTGTAAAGCTGGTGCTCGCGGCTGGTCTTGCCAGGGCTCGCTTCATCGCTTCGGATGAGTGGACGCACACCGGCCCAGGTGCTCCAGACGTCTTCGCCTTGCAGCGCAATTCCGGGGAAGTGGTAGTTGGCGGTCTCCAGCAAGTAGCTCACGTCATCTGCAGTCGCCCTGACGGAGTCGAAATCTCCGTCAAAGTCGGTGTCCGTCGTCCCGATGTATGTGGCGTTGAAGAAGGGGACGGCGAAGACCACGCGACCATCTTGGTGCGCGTTCATCACAATCGCGTCGTCAAGCGGCAGGCGCTCGCGATCGACCACGATGTGGACGCCTTTCGTGGGCCTCAACAGGTGGCCATCTCCGGGGGCACCCTTCAGCAGGTCAGTCCAGGGCCCACCGCAGAACACGATGTGTTTGCACGTCATCGCTGCCGAATCACCGGTGAGGCGGTCGGTTAGCTGAGCTCCCACGACCCGATCTCCGTCATAGAGCGGCTCATCAAAGGACACGTAATTGGCGGTGCAGGCTCCAGCCCGTGCCGCATCGAGTACATTCCCGAGGGTCAGGCGGGCGTCGTCTGTGCGGCAGTCGTAGTACCGCACGCTGCCCATTAGCCCGTCACTCAGCAGGGAGGGGACATGCTCAAGGGTCTGCGCCTTCTTCAGTCGGCGGTGCCATCGGTAGTTCCGGAATGCGCTCAGGAGGTCGTAGAGCCATAGCCCCAGCCGAATCTTCCACAGGCGATTCCGGTGCCCTTTATAGACAGGGAAGACAAAGGGGAGAGGCCAGACGAGGTGCGGGTTCAAGCGGCGTTGAACGGCGCGCTCCCTCAGGGCCTCGAAGACCAAGCCAAACTCGAGGTTCTCCAGGTAGCGCAGTCCGCCATGGACCAGCTTGGAGGAGCGGCTGGAGGTCCCGAATGCGTAATCGGCCCTCTCGACCAACGCGACCTTGAGGCCGCGCATGGCGGCGTCCCGTGCGACTCCTGCACCGGTGATGCCACCTCCGACCACTAAGAGATCGAAGGGCTCGGTCATCATGCGTGACAACGCAGCGTCGCGCCGCTGCTGTGCTGCGGGAGGGTTGGGGCCTTTGGCTGGTGCGACGGTGTGACTCTCCACACGGGGGAGCCTACTGAGCCTAACGCACCGCGTCAACGCACGAATGAGCGAGCAGTGGCGCGCTCATTCTCACGATTATAGGTCCGACGCAAAGGCCCCGGGGTGTGCGAGACATCCCGGGGCCTTTGCGTTGAGCGTATCGATCGCTGTTACGAGCGCCGTCCCGGCATCAGGGCGAACATCGCGCCCATTCCCAAGCGCGTAAGCATCACAGCAGCGCCAACGCCACCGCCAATCGCACCAAATATCGTGAGAGTTTCCATCGTTGCTGCTCCAAGTGAGGTCTCTGGTGAGCCTTGGGATACAGCAAGACCTATGCCAGCCGCTGAAGGTGCCCACTTTAGGCATCTTCACCGCGGTTAACGCGTCGAGTGTGCCGCAACTGTGTGTCATCAAAGCCACGAAGAGCGACGGGCATCCCAGGCCCACCCAGGAGTGTAGGGGGGGCTCAGAGCCTGAGCCAGAAAATCACCTTCATGACGCACAAGTGCTTGTTTTTAATGCGTCTATGGCCGGGTGTGACGGCTCGTAATGCGCATGGACTTACCGCCTGTCCGCACGGGGAGGCGTGACTTCTCGCTCGATGAGCGGGAGTACACGAGGGGCCTGGTGGCCAGGTGTCGGTGTCGCTCAATGCAGCACGCAATCATCGGGCGGGCGGGCCCTGGTTACTCGTCGTCGTCGCCATCGTCGGACTCATCGGCCTTCGTCTTCTTGCGGTTCGACCGAACCTTCGCTTTCGGTGGGGCAGGGGGGAGCATCTGCTTTGCGAGCGCGACGACTGGCTCCAAGTCTGCTCTCGGGAGCTTGAGCGTGAGGAACACGTGGTCGTCGTTCCTCTCCAACGCGATGCTGTCGAGTGCAGCGTTAGCCGCCTTAATGGCGACAGGTGGCACGTCACCCCCGACCTCTTTGATGAGGTTCTTACGCTCAGCCTTGACCATCTCAAGCGTCCCCTTCAGCTCCGTGTGGATGGTGTCGAGGCGCTTAGCGCTGTCGTCGCCAGTCGCGACGTAGGCCAACTCGATGACGAGCGCGTCATCGGCGTCCAGAGAGACCGCGAGCAGATCGCCTTGTTTGACCGCTTTACCCATCGGAATAGCGTCCAGCGGGATCTCCTCCGTGAGGGGGCCCTCGACGGGGATGACGGCTCGGATCGCCGCCTTGCCGCGCAGCAGGTTAAACGCAGCCTTTAGTGGCTTGTTCTTCCGCCATGAGGGGCCCTTTAGCGCACCCTTGAGATCTCTCTCGGTCCCGATGGCGAGCCGCTTGGCCCCGATGATGCCGATCAAGGGGCCGTGTTTACCCTCGCTGTAGAAAGTGACCCCCTCGAGCTCCACTGAGGGGGCTTGGAATTCACCCTCCAGGAAGGTCTTCAGTTTCTCTGCCTTCAAGCGCTTGAGGTCGATGAGGATTAGGGGCGCAAAGTCTTCCGTGTTGGGATCCAGGCCCACCTCGATTCGTTTGAGGTGCTGCAGCTTGACCCCGCTCAGCTCCTCGAAGGTCACGTACTCGCTTTCGCTCTCAAGCTCAGCGATCACGGCGTCCTCAAAGGCTTCGAACAACCAACTCTTCCAAAGCCTGCTGACTTTGGCTGAGACCAACATCTCTGCCGACGCAGGGATCTCCATATCGAGCTCGCCGTTATCGAGCGATTCGTCGTCAGAGTCGCCGTCATCAGACGCACTCTCCGCGACCTTTGAGGTGCCCTCCGATTCGTCGCCAGACATCGCGAATAAGAGCCCCCCCAACCCGAGGATCAGGGCCACACCGGCTCCAATAAGTGCGGGGAGAGGTAATGACGAACCACCTGAAGGGGGCGTAGGAGGGCTCCCGTTGTTCGCTTGACTCGAGACCAACGAGGGCGGGGTCAAGCGACCGGTAGGTGGCAGGACGCGACCAGATGAACGTGCCTGGTTGGAGGCTGCGGAGCGAGTGTCTGGTGGACTGGCTGACGGCGTGCCGCTCGGTCGAGCGACGGGGGGGCTACCGCGCTCAAGCTCCGGAGCGGCGGTTGGCGCTTGTGCCGGCGTCGGTGGGGCCGGGGGCGCGGGCTCGTCCTCGTCGTCGAAGAACTCTGGAGGGATATCCATCGCGACCGTTCGCTCCTCTAGGTCCACCGAAGGGCTCGAGTCATCGCCGCTCAGGTGCGACGGATTAAAGGCGTCAGTCGCTCCCTTGCTCGGTGGAGGCTGCTGGATCGCTGGTGCGGCTGCTGGTTGACGGCCGACGTCCTCAAGCATGCTCGGATCGAAGGCCGCCGTGCGCTCTTCACTCGGATTAACAGCTGGTGTCGGGGTCTCAATCAGCCCCATGGACTCGGGATCAAAGGCCGCTGTTTTCTCCTCTTGCTCGCCGACATTATCCGCCGGAGTGTCGTCGAGCAGTCCCATTGACTCCGGATCAAACGCGGCTGTCTTCTCTTCGGAGTCGTCGTCCTCTGGGGGGAGGTCGAACTCGGATGCGTCGAGCGCCATCGTGCGCTCCTCTGAGCCGTCGCTGACGGGCCGGATCGTCGCCCCACATTGCGGACAGACGGTTGTGGTTTCGGCGCAATCATGGCCACAGGCTTGGCAGAGCATGGCCCCTCCTCGGTAGCGAGACGTCGATTAGCAAAGCAGCGACCACACCGTGTGCGACGAGGATCGATGCATCAATTAGATAGCAAGCGGACAAACGCTCTGACAACCGCACCTCATGTCGGGCTTAGCCGCTCATCGCGAATGCGACAACGCTCAGACGCAGTCACGCAAGCCGACGTCAGGTTAGCTCAGGTTAGCCGTCGACGCGCTCGCGCAGCTCTTTACCGACCTTGAAGTAAGGTAGGCGCTTCGACTCGACGGACACAGGGCGACCCGTGCGCGGGTTGCGGCCGGTGTAGGGACCGTAGTGCCGAGTCGTGAAGCTTCCGAACCCTCGAATCTCGACACGCTCGTCGCTCAAGATCGCGTCCGAAATGCAGTCGAAAATCTGACCCACCACGGCATCTGCGGTGCGGCGAGGAAGATCATGTGATTTGGAGAGCGATTCGACGAGATCGGAACGGTTCATGGGGGTCACCGAAGAAGGGATGTGAGGCAGTTGAGATGCTAGGGGGCCAAGGCCGTCCCCGGCAGGATTTGAACCTGCGACCTACCGCTTAGGAGGCGGTCGCTCTATCCAGCTGAGCTACGGGGACTCAGTCAGGCGGGGGCGGTTTGTAGCAACTGCTCTTGGACCGGTCAAGACACCTTTCTAGCTGTGAGCGACGTACTGAGCCACATACCCTCCGCCAGAACCTTGAAGGCGATCCTTTGTTCCCCCATTTTTGACGACGGGCAGAGCTCCGTTCGTGAGTAAAACTAGGTGCTTAGGGGTGGTGTGGAACTTTCATGAGGCACCCAGTGTCATAGGGAGCGGTAGGGGGTGCGTGTGTTGGCCCTTGAAACTTCCTTCACCTCCGCCTAGAGTGCCGTCCGCGGCTGAATCCACCCTGGTCCAGCCCTCCGTCCTGAAGCAGCCGTGCAGTCTCAAAACATGATGCGCGCACGACCGTGAGCAGAGAAGGTTTCCAAGCATGAAGCTCGGTCATATCATCCTACTTGTTGGCGCAGCCCTGATTTTAGCGGGTGCTGGCGTCATGGATTGGCAGCACTTTCAACTCGCAGAGTTGACCGCCTCGGCGGCCCAAGTCCCGGTAACGGGGCAGGGCATCCTGGGACTCGGCGCAGGTTTGCTCCTGTGCGGGCTCCTCGGCTTAGTCACGCGCAAGCGGAAACAGTTCGCCACTGTCGGGCTGTTCCTGAGCGTCAGCCTCTTTGGCTGGCTTGTCGCGGCTCACGTGACGCGCTCCTCTGCGTTTGTCCTGATGCCCTTCGAGGTCGTCGAGATGATGGCGGGCTACACCGTCGCGTCTTGGGGGTCCTTCCTATGCTTCTTCGGCGCCTTGACTGTCTTGGCAGCGGAGCCCGCCTGGGATCCAAACGCTCAGTTCCTGCGCATCGCGCTGCTCTGGGGTGACACGGTGATTCAGGAGCGTGTGCTCCAAGAGCCGCAAGACTTCCGCATCGGTGAAGACCTCCGCAACGACTTCATTATCCCGGCTGATAAGCTCCCGAAGAAGTTCCCGCTCTTCCGCGCGACAAAAGCTGGCGCATACAGCATCGGTCTCTCCTCCGACCTCGCGGGCGAGATCACGATCAACCAAGAGACGAAGCCCATCGCAGACTTCGTGCGCGATGCTACGGAGAACACCACTGGCGTGAACTTCTCCGAGGTTGGCCCTGGCGACTGGGGCATGGTGCATCTCGACGAGATCCGCATCTTCTTCCAGTTCGTTCAGCCCGACACGAAGGTCGCTCGCGCAGGCCTCCTGGCTTTCGACGAGACGGTCACCGCAGCGCTGCTGGTCTCCTTCCTCTTTCAGCTAGGGCTGATGTACTGGTCAGTGCACTGGTGGCAGGAGATCGCCATTCGCCAGGCGAACATGAATAAGAAGAAGGTCCCGACCATTGAGGCCGTGATCATCAACCCCGAGGAAGAGGAAGAGCTCGAGGACGACGCCGAGGACGACAGCACGGCGAAGAAGGCCGAGGGTGAAGAGGGCAAGTTTGGTGACCCCGAGGAGGAGCCAGACAAAGAGTCCAAGATCCCGAAGAACGAGGGCAAGATGGTCGACAAGATCGACCCCAAGAAGGTCGGCCTCAACGACCTGCTCTCAACCAATAAGCTCGGCGGAAGCGAAGCGATCGCCAACATCCTCGACTCCAATGTCGATGGCTTCTCCAACAAGATTGCCGTCGCGATGGCGGGCGAGGGGAGCGAGTTCGTGCTCGGTCACGGCGCAGGTGGACTTGGCTTCAAGGGCACCGGCTCCGGCGGCGGTGGTGAAGGCGGCTACGGCCGTATCCACGGCATGGGCAAGATCGACACAGGCGGTGGCATGGGCGTGAAGGCCGGCCTTGGTAAGAAGGGCTCGAAGCGCGTCGGCAAGATCAAGGTCGGTAGCGGAGCGACCCGCGGCTTCTGTGCCAAGGGGCACATCAAGAGCGTGGTGCGCCGCCGTGCAGGTGCTATCCGCGCTTGCTACGAGAAGCGTCTGCAGCTCAAGCCGAACCTCAAGGGTAAGATTCAGGTGCGTTGGACGATCGCTCTGGACGGTAAGACGACGAGCGTCTCCGTGACGTCGAACACATTGGGCGACTCAAAGGTCTCCAACTGTGTGGCTCGTGTGCTCCGCCGTATGCGGTTCCGTAAGCCAGAGGGCGGCATCTGCGTGGTGCAGTGGCCGTTCGTCTTCAACTCCGGGAGCTGAGTGACGCGGCGGACAGGCGAGCTAGCTCGTCTCGTCCAGCCTGTCCTCAAGTCGCCTCAACTGCGCTTGCCTGTCTGGGTCTTGGCGCTCAGCGAGCAGTGAGAGCAGGTGGTCTCGTGCGCTCGCGAGGTCTCCAAGTGACTCGTACATGTCAGCTAGACGACTGAGCAGCTCCAGACGGTCTCCCTGCCCATCGCTGAGGGCTTGCTCAGCGGAGAGCACGGCTTCCCAAAGCAAGCCTGCGTCAGCGAAGATCTCGTGAGGGTTGTCGCAGCGGTCTGCCACCCAGGGGTCGGTGCGCTCGTGTCGACGCATCTCGAGCCAGAGGTCGACGGTGGCTTCGCGTGTGGAGCGGTTCACTGGGCGCTCACCGGCCATAACGCTTCGGTAGAGTTGCTCGAGTTCTGCACGGTGTGAGGGCGGCAGCGTGGGGCTGCACGCGAACCTGCGGCCCATCAGCAGGTAGGAGGGAGAGTTTGAGACGAGGGCTGCATGCAGCATGCACTGAAGCTCTCCGAGCGGTGGGATGCGGTCCAAGAGTCGCGCGCAGAGCAGTGCAAGGAGCTCTTCGGTCATGATGGCAGCGCCCGCAGAGTTATCTCGCTTGGCGACCTCTGCGAGCATGCTCGCCAATGCGGCCAGGTGCTCTGCCTCAAGGTGACTCATAGCCTCCATGAGGAGCCGCTCTTGAGCGCCGCCATCGAGGGTGTCCCCGCTGAGGAGTTGGGCTTGTATCGCGTCCGGCAGACGCGCACGGACGAGCGCTTCCATTGCCTCTCGCCCATCGGCGGCCTCTCGTTGCTTTGCGACGCTAAAGAGCGGTAAGGCGCTGGTCTGGTGTCCCTCAAGTGCGAGCAGGCGTCGCTTCTTCGGGAGACCTGAAGAGAAGCCCCCGAGGCTGCCATCCGAGGCGATAACCCGGTGGCAGGGCACAAAGAGGGGGAGCGGGTTCGCACCGCAAGCTTGCGCTACTGCGCGAGTGGCTGTGGGGCGACCTATCCGCTTGGCGATCTCTCCATAGCTGACCGTATGCCCGTACGGCACGTGACGCAGTGCATCCCAAACTCGGCATTGGAAGGGCGTCCCTTGGAGTGCGAGCGCTAAGGTAAAGGCCCGCCTCTTACCGTTAAAATATGCAGCGATCTGTCGCCGCGCTTGATGCAGCAGCGGGTGGTCATCCGCGACGACGACGCCCTCTAAGCTCGCACTGAGTGCAGTGCGTGCTGCATCGACATCTTCTGCGCCGACAAAGGTCATGGCACAGAGCCCCTCATCTCCAGTCACGACGAGCAAGCGCCCTAACGGACACTCAAGCGTGGTTGAACTGAAGACACGAGGCGCGGTCACGATTAGGCCTCCGTCTTCTGCTCCTCAACATTGGCGACATCGACGGTTTGCGCGTCTTGTTGGCCCTCGGTGAGTTGTTTGGGCGTGACATCGACCGCCTCTTCGTCCTTACCGCTGATTGCGGAGCGGAACGACTTGACGCTCTTACCCAACGCGTCACCGATCTGCGGCAGCTTCATCGGCCCGAAGATGAGCAAGACGATGACGAGGATGATGATGAGTTCGACGGGGCCGAGGCCTCCAATGAACGCAAGCGGCAGGGGTGCCAGCGTGGTCATCTGATGTGTCTCCTAGTGTCTCGCGCCGGTACTTAGGGCGCGATATTGATGATCTTATCTACCGTGTCTGTGAGCTTTTTACCCGTCTCAACTGTCCGATCGACGGTACCCGTGACGTCGTTGGCGATCGCCGCAGGGGTACCGAGCGTCTGGTCGACGGTCCGCGCGAACTGCTCAGGTCTTCGCATGGCGTCCTCGTGTTGGCGGCGCAGGTCCGAGATGGTCTTCTCCGCCTCGGCGGGGTCGTTGACAAAGAGCCTTGGCTCCGCGCCCTTCGTGATGTCGTCTCCCCATGCGATGATGATGTCGTAGTCTTCATTCTCCCAATCGATGACGTGAGTGCGGGTCTTGGGGTGGGCGAGGAGCTTCAGCACCATGTAGGCCGCGACCCTCGACTCGGGGCGGTACCAAATATGAGGCTCTTTGTAGGGGCGCGAAGTCTCGGTCAGTAGGGGCTCATCGTAGCCTAGTGCGTCGAGCATCCCCTCAAGGTTGTCGACGTTGTCCTCTCCATACTCCCCTAGCGAGTTTCCGATCTTAATGCGGGCATAGCCTGTGACTTGCTTGAACGCAGCTGACCTGTCCCGGATATGAGCGAAGTCACTGTCTTTACGCGATTTGTAGAGCGCTTTGATCGCATCGGAGTTCCCGATGTCACGCAAGCAGTAGAGATGCTCGATCATCTTCGCTTCGTCATCTGTCATCGCGTACATCGCGGCGACGTTGTATTGACTCTTGGTCCAGCCCGGGGCGATCTCGATCATCTTTTGGAAGTGACCCAATGCAGCCTTGTAGTTCTCTTTCTTGTAGGCCGACATCCCCTTCTTGAAGGCCTTGTTCGCTGTACGCTTCACCTTCTTCGTAGGCGTGGGCACGTCACATTTTTCCCGCTGGGTCTCCACGGTCTCTCCAAGGGCGACCTGCGCTGATTGGCCGGTGCGCTTGGGTAGCTTGGTCACTCCAAGGCGAACCAGCACCTGCCGAGCAAGGTGAGCTTGATTCGCCGAACCCTCTCGATACAGACGCGTGACCGCCTCCCTCACGCGGTCCCCATACTCCCCCTCGATGGCCCCCTTCGGGACATACGCGAACCAGAGACGTGTGCAGTGGTCGATCTCAGCGATCCCCGCGCTGCCTGGGTCGCCAAAGGCTTTGGTTTCGCACTCGGCCTGATGGGTTGGCCAATAGTCCTGAGCCTGGATTTCGGTGGCCGTCATTGCGAGCGCGAGAGTCGCTAAGAGCGTCAGCGCATTCCGAGGCATCTTCGAGGGTTTCTGAAACATGGCGGTATATTGGAGCCGAGGGAGGATACGTACGGCCGGTAGCCTAGCACTCGCTATGGGTTGGGGCAACGCAGCGATACGGGAGCGCTCCAACCTCGTCGGTCGTTTCCCGGGGGCGTTTCTGGACCCGCTGAAGACCTCCCATGACCATGGGGGCATGCGGTCTACGGAATCCACTCCTGGTGTCAGCGCTCGTTTGCTCTCCTGGGGCATCCGGGGCTGTGTCGTGCTCGCTGTCTTGGTGGGGCTCGCCGGCATTGGGCTTCATGGGCTCGGGGTGTGGTTCGAGGGCGACTTACCGCCGGTCAAATCTGTGACGGATTATCGCAAGGCTGCGCTGCAGACGACGCGCGTGTTCGCCCGCGATGGTCGCTTGGTTGCCGAGCTGTGGCGCGAGCGGAGAACGCTCGTGACTGGGCGCGATATCCCTGACCACGTGAGGCAAGTCGCGGTCGCCGCAGAGGACGGTGACTTCTACACACACGATGGTGTCGATCTGCTTGGGATTGCGCGCGCCATGCTCATCAACCTCCGAGATCAGCGCTTCAGTCAGGGCGCATCCACGATTACCCAGCAGCTGGCGCGGAGCTTTTACCTGACAGCGGATAAGACCCTGCAGCGCAAGGTGCGTGAGGTGTTCTTGGCTCGGAAGCTCGAGACTCACCTCAGCAAGGACGAGATCCTGACGCTCTATCTGAATCAGATCTACTTCGGTCATGGACGGTGGGGGATCGCTGAGGCGTCACGCTACTACCTTGGTAAGCGCGTCGCAGAGCTCACGGTCCCCGATGCGGCCCTGCTTATGGCGCTCGTGCCGGCCCCCGAGCGACTGAACCCCAAGGTCGCGCTTCAGGAGTGCCTCAAGCGCCGTAACCGAATCATCGACCGTATGGTGTCACAGGGCTACACGGAGGCCTCGGAGGCCGCGATCTTTCGGCAAGAGCGGCCCGAGCTGGTGGATGGAAGTCGGCGCACACCAAGCGCCGATTGGTTCGTCGATGTGGTCAAGAGACGCCTCATCGAGGCGTTGGGCCGCGACGTGGTCATGTCCGGCGGGCTTAGCGTCTACACCACGCTGGATCTAGACGCCCAAGCCAGCGTCGATGCGGCCGTGAAGAGGCACCTCGGCGATGCTCCGTCGGCCCCTCAGGGCGCGGTTGTTGTCCTGGAGGCTGGGAGCCACGCGGTTCGTGCCATCAGCGGTGGTGCGAATTTCAAGGAGTCCGTCTTCAACCGCGCCATCCAGGCGCATCGTCAGGCGGGGAGCACCGTGAAGCCGTTCGTGTATGGCTCGGCGCTTGAGCGTGGCTTGCTGACCGACGAGAGTGAGCTACCGAACTCGGCGCGCTGCTATCGTGGTGCAAAGCGACCATGGTGTCCGAAGAACGCGGGCGGCAAGCACGATGACCAGCCGACAAGTGTCAGCGACGCGTTGACGCGTTCACTCAACGTGATCGCAGTGCAGGTCCTTCAGAAAGTCGGGATCTCGGCCTTCACAGACTTCATGCGTCGCGCGGGCGTACGATCTGCGGTCCCGTCCAACCTCACGGCTGCGCTGGGGAGCGGTGAGGTGACCCCGCTTGAATTGACGAATGCTTACGCCACGTTGGCCTCGCAGGGGGTCCATGGCGAGCCGGTCTTTGTGAGCCGCGTCGAGGATGTTGGCGGTCGGACGGTCTACGCAGAGCGTTCGTCACCGCGGCAAGCCATCCGACGCGACGTCGCTGGGTCATTGACACAGATGCTGACCCGAGTTGTCGCCGAAGGCACAGGTCGCCGTGCAGCCGTCAAGGGCCTGAAGGTCGCGGGCAAGACGGGGACGACGAACGGCCGCGTGGATGCCTGGTTTGTCGGCTTCACGGTCCCAAAGGCGAGGGAGGCCAGCATCGTGACGGGAGTCTGGGTTGGGCACGATGACAATAAGCCACTGGTGAGTGGATCGGGGGGCACGACCGCCGCACCGCTTTGGGCGGATGTCATGCGGGGCTGGATGAGCCCAAGTGGTCAACAGGCGTCGCTTCGTTAGAACAAGCGCGCGGTCTCGCGTGTTACTGTGGGCCCATGACCACCGTCACCGCCCTCGCATTGCTCATCTTTGGTGCTGCACCTACGCTGCCTTCGCCTCCGGCGCCGGCTTCACCAGCGGTGCGGCTCTGCAGTCATTTGGTGTCCGGGTTGCTGTCCGAGCCGGGCGCGCTCCCCGCGACCTCCGTTTACCAGCTCGATGTCACCGTGAAGGGAGGTCCGGCACCGTTCGGGGCCTATATCGCAGACACGCTGGAGGGGGCCCTCAATCGCACGGCGGTTGGCACGACTCGTGGTCGCACAGACCAAGGGCTTGCGTCGCATCGAGTCTCGGTGGCGTTGACGATCCGTCGAGCCCGAGTCGATGCGATCGCCACGATCGTGAAGTTGCCGACCTCTGTATGGGAATGGCTCCGCATCCCAGGGGGCATTGTCCTCGCCACGGCGACCTCGACCGCAGAGATGGACCTTGAGCTGCGGCTCCTCGCAGAGACAGCGTCTCTCGGGGTCAACCTGAGGCGCTTGAGGCTGGTCGAGATCTCTAAGCGCACAGCGCAGGAGCTGCTCTTGGCCCCGGTCCTCGACATGCTACAGGCGGATCTCGACGGTGACGGTCTGCGCGAAGTGGTCCTATTACAGGCGGAGCGCCTGCTCACGGCGCGATGGCGGGCGCCCGGGAAGGCACGACGTGGACCCCTTCTGGATGTGATTCAGCAGACCCCGTTGAGCGCTCTTGAACCCTCTCCCTCACGCTTAAGGCAGCCCACTGGACGACTCGTCCAAGTCACGATGTCGGATGGAACCAGCGCGGTGCTCGTGGCCACCTCCGAGCACGCCACAGCATCGTTGTGGCGCTACGGACGCGATCGTTGGCACTTGCTCGACGCCGCGCCGGGAGACGGTGACTGGCCCCTCTACGCGCTGGGGCCAGGGGAGTGGCTTACGCGGGGCAAGATGTCGGAGAGGGGGCTCTTGTCTGGGGAGACAATCGGCTTGGTCGCTCCTGGCGCAGCCGGTTACGTTCAGCAGGCTCTTCAGCCTGCGCACGAAGAGTTCTACGGGGTGCGAGCCTTCTCCTTCTTCCAGCCCTCGACGCCCAGCTGGTCTCCCATCTTGGTAAGGAGCACAGCTGATCAACGCCTGACCGTCTGGTCACCAGCGGACGACCAAGAGCCGCTCGTCATCGCCGAGGCTGGCGACGCTGCAGTGGTCTGTGATCTGGACGCGAACGGTGCACCTGAGCTGATCCACACCTCGAGCGCGATCGGCGCGCCAGATCGGTTGACGCTCCTCGAGCTCGGCGCGGAGCGAAGTGGACGCGTACGATGGGAGCGAGACATCGCTGCACCCGTGACCGCGATGACCGCCGCAGATCTCGACGAAGATGGCTTCCAGGAGGTCCTGGTCGCCACCTGGAGTGGTGCTGAGGCCGGGATGCACCTCGTGACCCCGTGGGTGTCGAAGTGAAGCAGGCGTCGGCGCTTTTGTCGCTCCTTACGCTGTGCGTGCAGGCTGATGTCGCCGAGGCGGCTGGACGCATCCCCTACGGAGGGGTGGTTCGGGTGAGCCTGACACCGGAAGCGGTGCCAATGTGGCGCGATAGCGTCAGTGATTGCTTCCTCTTTCAGAGGCGCGCGGGGCGGCTCTCTCCAGAGCTCGCGTCAGATCAGGGGCAGTGGCAGGACGACTCACTGACCCTTACCCTCGCGTCAGGCGCGCGCTTTCACAACGGAGATTTGATCGAGGCTCGACACGTGGTCGCCAGCTTAAAGCGCGCGGGACGTGAGGCGTCACCGTTGCGGACTGCGTTGGCCTTGTTGATGCCCAGAGCGGTGAGTCCGGTGGTGGTCAATGTGCGCGTGCCCTCTGGAGTGGGCGAGGACGCGCTCCGTCGTTTACTTGCTCATCCGGCGGCGGCCATTCGACATCAAGGTAGCCGCTGCGGAGCGTTTCGTCCGGTGGGGCTGACCGAGGATGAGCTACGCTTCGAGGCACATCGCGGGCACCCTCAAGGGCGACCTTGGCTGGACGGCGTCACGCTGACACGGGTCCAGACCTCCGAACGCGCGGTGGAGGCGCTCGTCTTTCAGAAGGCCGATGTGACGGAGACCGCGAGCTCACGAAACCGAGCAGTCGCTGACGCTTCACCGCGTGGTTGGTCGACTGTCTTTGCGGTGCCCAATGCACGTTGGCGCGGCCGTGATGGGGTCGCGTTTCGGCGGCGTGTGGCGTGGTTAAACCGTAAGACGCGGTTCGCGAGGCACGTCGATGCGCCTTTTGAGCGGGCCCGGGGAGCACTTCCCAGTGGCTACGGTTCGCCTCTTCGACAAGAGGCCGTGCGGACCGCTCCCCTGGACTTGGCCGAGCTCGTGGTCGCTTACCCTGCCGGTCGAGCGGACCTTAAAGAGCTGGCAGAGGTGCTGCGAGATACGCTGAGAGTGGACTGTGAAGGGGCGCCCCGAGTGTTGCCTGTCGAGGGATTGACCATCGAGCGCGCGTCGCGCGGCGAGCACTCATGGACTGTGGCACTTGTGACCATGGAGTGGAGCGGATTGGACGCCTCTCAGGCGGTCATTGAGCTCGCGAATAGAGCGTCTCTGCCGACGCCGGATGCGTTG
The DNA here is from genome assembly GCA_049602155.1 of Myxococcota bacterium. Classification (GTDB taxonomy): domain Bacteria; phylum Myxococcota_A; class UBA9042; order PHBI01; family JBMYRH01; genus JBMYRH01. The sequence continues at coordinate 245,141 of JBMYRH010000005.1, forward strand.
CGAGTGCTGCGCGAGGGACACGAGGCGTGGCTGACGCAGCGTCATGACGAGCAAGCGCTGATCCCCGTCCTCCATCTTCGTAAGCCGGCCTTTCATCGTCGTAACTGGCACCTCGCTCAAGGTGCGGGGCAGTCCGGCGGACTGGCATGGAGTTGGCGTCAACGATGAAGCTCAAGACACGCCTAATTCTCGTGGTGCTCGCCGTCTCTTGGATCCCGTTAGGGGTCGTGACGGGGGTCCTCTCTGTGCGCACAGAGGCGATGTATATGGAGGCCCACGATGCGCAACGCGACGCTGCTGTGCGTGCCGTCGGCGGAGAACTAAGCCGGACCATTGATCGCATCGATGCTGCGTTGGCTAACGTCGCGAACAGCCGCTTCTTGACGAACTCGGTGCTCCAGCCGCTCGAACACAGTCGGTTCTACAGTGACTCACAGGTGCAAAGAGACGTTGGGGTAGAGGCCAAGCGCCTAGTGAGCGCAGCCGACGTAGAGACCTTGCACCTCTACGACTTGGAAGAGGGCGGTCGTGGGTTAGCGCTCGGGCATCGAACGGGCACACAAGCGCCGGATCCGACGGTCGTGACCTGGGCGCGTCGCCGACCGGGGACTGCGCAGCTTCGACGTGACACGATCGATGGAGCGGGCGGCACCGTGGAGGACGTTTGGACACTGCAAGTTGTCCGGGTCTTAGGTGATCGTGTGGCGATCGTGGGTGGACGTGTCCTCTCAGCGGACTGGCTCAAGGGGCTCCTGACGACATACGCAGGGGGGACATTTGCGGCTCTTGAAGACCCTGGTGGGACGATCTTAGCGGCGACGTACGACACGGCTACGCCCCCATCCGAGGCGCGTCACGAGCTTGTTAGGCGCCCTGTGCGAGGGGGAGCGTCGCGGGGAGAGATTGGGACGTTGCGCCTCTATATCGACCGTGAGCCTCTTGTGCGGGCGGTCCGTGAAGTGTGGGCGATGGCCGGTGCTGTGGCGCTTTTGAGCGCGCTCCTCGCGCTCTTTGTCGGCTGGTGGACCTCGCGTCGGTTGGCGCGTCCGCTAGAGCGGCTGGCGTCGGCGGCGGGCGCGATCGCCTCAGGGGCCCGCGATGAGCGGGTACCGGAGGTCAGCGGTCGCGACGAGGTGGCGATGCTCACCGAGGCTTTCAACCAGATGACCGCGGACCTCTCGGAGTCTGAGGACCGGTTGAGGCACGCTGAGCGCATCGCGGCGTGGCAGGAGATCGCGCGCCGCATCGCTCATGAGATCAAGAACCCACTCTTCCCGATACAGATGTCGATCGAGACCCTGCAGAAGGTCCATGAACGGCGACACCCCGACTTCGAAGAGGTCTTTGAAGAGTCCACTCGGACCATCCTGGAGGAAGTGGAGAGGATGGGGCGGATTGTCACGGAGTTTAGAGACTTTGCGCGCTTGCCGGTGCCACAGCTCGCGCGGACGGATCTCTCCAGTCTCTTGAGGTCTGTCGTGGTCCTACATCAGGGGGTCGCTCCTGGGATCGACGTGTCGTGGGATGGCCCAGAAGAGACCTGGGTCAACATCGACGCCGACCAGATCACTGCCGTGGCCACTAACCTGGTGAAGAATGCGATCGAAGCGCACGGGTTGCAGCCCTCCGAGGATGCGCATGTCCTTGTGCGTCTGAGTGCACCTCAGGGGCAGGGAGTGGTCTGGACCGTCGAAGATAACGGTGCGGGCATGCCGGACGATGTCCGCGCGAAGCTCTTCACGCCTTATTTCACGACGAAGTCGTCCGGCACAGGGCTCGGCTTGGCCATCAGCCATCGGATCGTCGTGGAGCACGAGGGGCGGATCGGTGTGTCGAGTGAAGTGGGGCAGGGCACGATGTTTGAGGTCCAATTACCGGGGTCATCCGGAGCATGAGCACTCGGTCGAGTTGCGACCTGCGACAAGCACGACATAGACTCGTCGCATGCGCGTCCCACTGACCATCATTGCAGCCCTGTTCTTCGTCGCTTGTGAGAGCAAGCCGTTCGCTGATCTGAGCCAGACTGCGAGCTTCGATAAGCATGGGGTCGCCTTTGACTACCCCGGCAACTGGGTGCTCACAGAGGCCGAGGCTGGTGCGAAGGACGGCGCCAAGCTTTACATGATGACCGTGCGCACCCCTTCAGGGGCATTTGTGACGGTGCAATCCTTTGAAGAGCGCATGAAGTTGCGCGTCGAGGACTGGGCAGATCGCCTGACAAAGGACTACGAGCGGCGCTTCAGTGAGCGCTCACAGACGCTCGAGCCGGGTGAACGCACAGCCAAGCAGCGTCAACTGCTGGGTGAGGTCCGAGATGGCCTTCAACAAGGCTTCACGGTCATTGAAGGGGACCGACGAGCCAGTCTGAACGCCGAACTCTATGTCGCTGAGTTCCCAGGCGGTACTGCCACCGTCCTCATGCAGGGCTCCGCGGAGGATTTTACGCAAGGTCAACAGGGGTTTGAGCTGGTGCTCAATTCTTTGAAATGGACCCGGCCAGCGCCGGACAGAGAGACCCCGACGATCGACATCGTCGCGCCACCAAACGAGAACGGAGAGCCTGACTTCGACAAGGCCACCATCGTGGTGAACGCACCTGCGGACGGGGCACCTGAACCTGCAGCCAAGGGCGCTGAGGGTGCCGAAAAAGCGCCAGAAGCTGAAGGGAAGCTCGCTCCGACGGCGGCTCCTGCGCAGGCGCCCTGACGTTTGACAGGGCGCCCCTGTGCCTTGACCGTGGTGCTGACGAGAGGGGTATGGCGAAGCAACGGAAGACAGCAGCCGATGTCGTCGACTTAGACGGGGCATCGCGACGAGGCAGCGCGCCGGCAGCTCGCTACGCTGACCCGGCGTTCCTTGAGCTGGAGCGTGAGCGGGTCTTTGCGCGCTCTTGGTTGGTCGCTGGGTTGTCTTATCGCGTCGCCAACCGAGGTGACTATTTAACCTTTGATGAGCTCGAGCAGTCGGTCTTGATCATCCGTGACAAGGCTGGAGTGCTCCACGCCTTCCACAACACATGTCGTCACCGCGGGACACGCTTGCTGGATGGTAGCGGCTGCGTAAAGGCCATTCGTTGCCCCTACCATGACTGGAAATATTCGCTGGATGGGCGGCTTAAGCACATCCCTGGTCAAGAGGGCTTCTCGGTCGATATCGACAAGTCAGAGCGCAGCTTGCTGCCCGTCCATGTGGATGAGGCCCTTGGCTTTGTGTGGCTGAATTTCTCGGAGTCACCGGAGCCCCTCGCAGCCTCACTTGGGGCGACGGTCTCGGAGATCGCGCCGTACCGTCTTGAGGAGATGCGCCCGATTCAAGAGGTCACTTGGGCCCTCGACTGCAACTGGAAAGCGGTCTTGGATAACGCGACCGAGTCCTACCATATCCCGATGGTGCACGGCGGCTCTGTCGATCCCCTGACGGAGGATGTGCCGGACTTCGTGACCTTTGGGGATCACTACCGCCTCAGTCTGTCGATCAGTGACTATGGTTGGCGACGCGCCGTCGACCGTGTCACGAGCCGCGGAGGCCCTTATACGGCGCGGCAGATGTCTGCCCTTCAGAAGTACGTCTTCTTCCCGAACTTCTTGGTCAACTTGATCCCATGCCACCTGACCGTGTTTCAAGTGTGGCCCATCGACGCGCAGCGATGCCGTTTCTTTTACGGCTTTTATGGGCGAGAGGGGGCCAACCCCATCGAGTGGTTGCGTTCAAGGGCCACATGGATGGCCTCGCGCTACATCTTAAGAGAGGACAAGGCGATCCTCGCGCGCTTCCAACGGGGCGCACAGGCGGGGCACATTCAGGCCCACGCATTCCACAACGGTGAGGTCGCTATCGACCACTATCATCGCGTCTTAGACCGCTGGATTACGACGCGGTCTTAGTGATCTAGACGGGTCGCGAGGAGGCAGAGTTCCCCGGAGCTGCGCATCTCACGGAGCCCTGTCGCTTGGACGGTCACGTGCTGACCACGGGCGTGCGCGACCTGAGCGGAGGGGATAAAGACACGGTAGTAGTTCGCCGTGTAGCCAGCGCACCATTCACCAGGCTCTAGGCTCTCCACGGAGGGGGCCTCGCCCTCGACCAAGACCTCGAGTGGGCGCCCAGCTGCGAGTACGCGTGTGTAGTGCATCCTGAGTCGTTCACGGCTCAGATCCATCAACTCGTGGACCCGTCGTTTTCGCTCGGCGGGCGGCACGGGGCTGTCGAGGCGGGTGGCTGCGGTCCCTTCTCGTTCGCTGTAGGGGAAGACGTGCAGTCGGTGCCACGGCAGACTGGAGAGCCGCTCAAGGCTCCATCGATGCATCGCCTCTGTCTCGCCCGGGAACCCGCAGATGACGTCCATGCCCACGAAGAGGCCTCCAGGGAGGTCACGCTCGGTCTCAATGCGCTCGCTGATCGCTCCGAGATCACTCAGCGTTGTCACGACATCATCCGCCGAATAGCGGCGCTTCATGCGCTTGAGGATGACGTCGTGGGGGCTCTGCAATGAGACATGTACGTGGGGGCAGAGGCGCGGTTCATTCGCGAGCATCTCCCTGAGCCTCGGAGAGAGCTCTTGGGGATCCATACTGCTGGTCCGCAGGCGCTTTAGCGGGGTCTCTCGGAGCAAGAGCGAGACGAGGTCTTCAAAGTCAAAGGCCTCGCCTGAGTCGTCTCCATAGTCCCCGAGCGCGGTCCCGGTGAGGACGACCTCCTGAGCGCCCTGAGCGCAGACCTCTCGCACTTGGCGGACGAGATCGATGGGGCGCAGGTGGCGGGCTGGGCCGCGTGCATAGGGGATGATGCAGTAGGTGCAAAAGGCGTCACAGCCCTCCTGCACTTTGAGGAACACCCGTGTCCGTCCGACATCCACCGGGGGCGTGAAGAACGCCTCTTCCGGGGTTGGCCAGGCTCGGGTCTCGGGGTGCTTTGCGCGCTTCTTATCGTAGCCCGTCGCGCCGCCTAAGATCTTGCCGTCGTGGGTGGGAGGCTCCGACTCACCCACCTCGGCGAGCACCATCTCGACGAGCTTGGGTTTGTCCTGGTTGCCGATCACCAAATCGACCCCTTCAGTCTCGGCATGACGCTCGGGATCGACCTCTGCGCCACACCCGGTCATCACGACCTTGGCGTCTGGGTAGCGTCGCGAGAGTCGCTTCGCCGTTTTTCGGCTCTGTCGATCGGCCTCGGACGTCACCGTGCAGGAGTTCACCACGATCAAATCCGGCGTCGCTGCATTGTCAGCAGGTGACCAACCGCGGTCCGTGAGGGCGCGTTCGATAAGCTGGCCGTCGTAAGTGTTCGCCTTACAGCCGAGCGTGTGGATGACGTAGTGGCCCAAAAGGGTCTCCGAGGGCTCGAGACGGCGGGAACCTACGTCTGCTCTTGAGCCATGTAAAGGCTCAGGCGCTTCGTCGTTACTTGTCTTCGCTGTCGGTGAATAGAGCAGGCAGATCTGCGGCGAGGTGGAAGCCATCCCAGGCCCCACTTTTGGTGTGCTCAAGCAGGGGCACTAGGGGCTCCTTTGCCAGGGATGAGCCTCCATCGACCTTGAGGGTCTCACCCGTGACATAGGCCGCTGCGGGGCTCAGCAGATAGGTGACCGCAGCGGAGACCTCGCTCTCAGTCCCCAGTCGGTTGGACGGGTTCTTCTTCGCGACACGCACCGCCGCCTTTTGAATCGCCGGCGGATAGTTGTGCAGCCCCCCGGACAAGATCGTCCCCGGTGCGACACTGTTGATGCGGATGCCCGACGCCGCCCACTCGATCGCCAAGGTCTTGGTCAGGTTGACGACACCGGCGCGAGCGGCCCCTGTGTGCGCCATGCCTGGGAAGCCGTTCCACATCTCAGCGACGATGTTCACGATGCGCCCCCCCGACCGGCCCATCGCGTGGGCGTGGGCGGCTTGGCAGACGTACCATGTGCCGTTGAGGTTAGTGTCGACCACTGCGCGCCACCCCTTTGGCCGGATCATCGCGGCGGGAGAGGCGAATTGACCGCCGGCGTTGTTGACGACGGCGTCGAGTCGCCCGTGCTCGGCGACGATCTCGCCGACCGCCTCGTGGACCCGCTCTTGCTCTCGAATGTTGATCGTCTTGATCGAGGCTGAGCCATCGACAGCGCTTATCTCGTCGGCGACGGCCTGGAGGGGCTCCTCGCGTCGACCCGATAAGACGACGTGCGCACCGAGGTGTGCAAGCTCATGGGCGATGCATCTGCCGATGCCTGTGCCACCGCCCGTGACGAGCATGACCTGGTCTTTAAACAGACCCTCGTTGAACACACTGCGGAACCGATCCACCATCACTGCGCCTCCTCTCGTGTCTCCATTGTTTAGCTCGCGCAGACCAAGCGGACAACCAGATGACTCATTCCAGTCCAAGTTGGCGGGTGCCGGGCGCCCCCTCATACGAACTCACTCGTAGCACCGCAGCCCATCGTGTGGGTGAGCTCGCGGCGCGCTCTGAGATGCTCATGGCGCACTACGAGTACAGGGTCCCGATGACCCTGCCTTCGTGGTGGTGCCCCGAAGGTCGCCCCGATCTTGGCGCGCCGCCGGTCTGGTCGTCAGGCGTGTTGCCCGAGTCGAAATATCAGGGTTTTCGTCACGATCGATTGGTGGGGAGCTTTCACCCATCGCATCGCGCGAAGTGGACCGCACATGAGCTATGCCACAGCCTGGTCGGGTTCGCTTGGCGTCCCGATGGCAGCCCCTTATTTCATGCACTAGCAGCCCGCTTGGCCGAGGCGCTCCCCGTCGCGCTTTGGTACTTCTTTGACGAAGTGGATGGTCGCCGCTGTCGCGCACACGCAGGGCAGGGGCCTCTCAGTGGCCCGACGTGCCCTGCATGTGAGGCGCTGGGCCGTGGAGGGCCGCTCGATATCGGTGATGCCGAGCGTTGGTGGACTCAGGGGCGGGCGTGGTTGGCAGATGAGCTCGCCTCGATCCGCGAGTCGGCGCGCCGCGGGCACCCCATGCGACATCCTCACCCTACCATCGACCTCAGCAGTGATGGGCTGGCGTATGCGGCGGCACAGACACCTCGTTTAAGCGAGGCGGCCTTCGCGAGCTATGTGGCGCTCTTCTTTCAAGAAGGGCAGGGCTGGTTTTCCTCCCTAGAGGGCCTCGAAGCCCGCGTGCTTGAGGTCGCAGCGTATCTAAGCGGTGAGGGGGTCGCAGAGCCCTTCATCGGGGGACGTTGGCGTTGGATCACCCAGGACATTGGCATGCGCTTGATGACGGTCTGGGTAGAGACCGAGGGTGACATGGCCTCTGAGCTGGAGCGCTTGCTTGTGCAGCTCTCTAAGACGCCCTCCGAGGCGGGGGTTGCGCAGGTCATTCGCGAGTATGAGGGGCTCCATGCGGACTGGTTTCTGCCGGATCCACGAGAGGTGTTCGCTGTCGGGTATCCTCTCCCGCACGGGTATGGCCTCTCAGTAAGGCAGGCTCTGGAGGGCCTTCAGAGCGCGTGCCCGAAGGCCTTAGAGGCGCTCGGGGGACAGCGGGACTCCGCCGTGTCGGCGTTCCTAGAAAGCGAGCGCCCTGAATCCTGGGAGCGCAGCGCGCTTGGGCGGCGCTTCGCAGACCACCTGCAGGGGACTTCGCACCTCGCTGCTGCAGACCAAGCCCGCTTTGAGGCCGCGATCACCTATGTCGCTGCCGCGGATCCGATCTCGGCGACGTTGGGCTTTTCCGCGCGGGATGGGGACAGGGTGAGGGTCGCCGAAGGGGTCGAGGTCTTACGTGTATCTCATGCGGTGACCGAGGCTGAGCCGGTACGTCTTGCGGAGCCCATCACGTGGGTCATCTGGTGCGGGGCTGATGGGGATGTGAGGCTGCTGGAGGTCAGTGACGCTGCGGCGGCCCTGATCACCGACGATACGCGGCCTGACTATCGCCTCGCTGAGTTGCCGTGTGATGAGGATGAGAGAGCGCTCCTCTGTGGGCATGGCGTCTTCGTACCGACCCGTTGGAGGCTCGGTGTCTTGCCGGAATAGGGGCTCTAGGGCATCGTCAACCGGTCCCATGAGAGGCAGGTGATATGAAGGTCCTGGGCATCAACTTCTCCATCGACTCGGCAGCGGCTTTGGTCGTCGATGGGCGCGTGGTCGCTGCGGTGCAAGAGGAGCGCCTCTCGCGGATCAAGCACGACAGCGCGTTTCCAGCGCGCGCGGTGCGTTATTGCCTCGAGGCAGGGGGACTGACCCTTAAAGAGATCGACTCGGTCGCGTTCTTCTGGAACCCAGGTAAGCACGCGGAGCCCTCGAACTACCGAATGACCGCGGTACCTCGGGACCACCTCGAGTACCTTTACGCCGTGCCAGTTCACTTGATGCGCCACTTTGACGGCGTCGGCGTAGAGCGGATGGCGCAGACCCTCTGGCTGGAGGATGGACACGCACTTCAGATTGAGTACCTGACCCATCACAACTGCCATGCAGCGGGGGCGTTTTACCTGTCCGGATACGAGTCCGCTGCTGTCGTGACCGTGGACGGCTATGGCGAGCGGGCTGCGACGCACATCGCGCGGGCCGACGCCTCCGGTATCGAGACGCTTCAGACCATTGAGTTCCCGCACTCGGTGGGGTCACTCTACGCAGCGCTCACCCAGTATCTTGGCTTCCGCGCGAACAACGGTGAAGGCAAGGTGATGGGGCTCGCGTCCTACGGCGCAGATACGTACGACGATGCGATTCGCTCCCTTGTGACCTTCACCGACGAGGGGTTCGAGCTCGACCTCTCCTACTTCTCCTTCTACATGCAGCGACGACGTCGCTACAGCGACAAGCTCATCGCACTCTTGGGGCCAGAGCGCCGCCCGGATGAGCCGTTGACGCAGCGTCACATGGACATCGCAGCGGGCCTTCAGCGGGTCACAGAAGAGCTGCTGCTCCACATCGCCCGTCGAGCTAAGGCGTTGACTGGTGAGACGCGGATCTGCCTGTCTGGCGGGGTGATGTTGAACTGCGTCGCGAACTCTCGAATCAAGTACGAGTCAGGGTTTGATGAGGCCTACTTCATGCCTGCCTCCTCGGACGCTGGGACGAGCCTCGGAGCGGCGCTCTATGTCGCGCACGTCCTCGGCGAGGATGCGCCAGTGTCTCATCCCGAGAACGACTACCTGGGGCCGGGGTATGACGATGCGCACATCGAGGAGGTGCTGAAGACCTCTGGCTGTGCGTACCGACGGGTTGAGGACATCGCAGATTCGGCCGCCGAGCTCTTGGCTGATGCGAAGATCGTGGGCTGGTTCCAGGGGAGGGCGGAGTTCGGTCCTCGCGCCCTCGGGGCTCGCTCGATCCTCGCCGACCCCCGTCAAGCGGACACCAAAGAGGTCCTGAACGCTCGTGTGAAGTTCCGAGAGCCGTTTCGCCCCTTCGCTCCGGTTGTCCTGGCATCACGCTGCGGCGAGTTCTTCGATCATGACGACCCGTCCCCGTACATGCTGCTCGTGTATGACACGCTCCCGGACAAGGTGGACGTGATCCCCTCAGTGACCCATGTGGATGGTGGTGCGCGGGTTCAGACGGTGACGGCTGAAGCGAATGGCCCCTATTACGACGTCGTGAAGGCGTTCGGGGAGCGGACAGGTGTGCCCGTGCTCGTGAACACCAGCTTCAACATCCGGGGGGAGCCGATCGTGACCACCGTGCAAGACGCCTTGAAGTGCTTCTTCACCACAGACATGGATGCGCTCGCGATCGGATCGTTCTTGTTGGAGAAAGACGGATGAACCGGTTTCTCATCGCGCTGACGCTCGTACTCGCAACGTCCTCGACCGCGACGGCGGCCCCGGATGGCTGGGAACTGCAGACCCTCGCCGGGATCGAGTTCTCCGTCCCGAAGGGCGCAGAGGTGACCTCGCGGCAGCTGCCTGAGCGCGTCAACGTCGTGGCTGTGACCCATGGTGACGAGGTCTTGATCATGACCCTTTACCGGGGGAAGACCTCGCCCTCGGTCAAGCAAGCGGTCTCGACGCACGCCGAAGAATTTGAGCGGCGTGTCGCCAACAAGGGGACTTTGCGGTTGGGGCGGGACTCGGTGACGATCCTCGGTCGGACACGCGACGTGCGCACCATCACGCATGGGATGAAGAGCGCCAGAGAGCGCACAAACGTCGCAGCCGTTCGGCTGACAAAGACGACCTTCGTGGCGGCCTGGACCACACCAGCGAAGCTCAAGCGCACCACGACGAGCCTCATCCTCAAGAGCATCAGCTTTAAGTGAGGCTCAGTGGGGCCGAGTGGCCCGGCGTCTATTGCGTCACGAGGCCTTCGAGGTAGGTGTCGTGGTAGCGGAAGCCGAGCTTCTCGTAGACGCGGACCGCCGAGCGGTTTTGTCGCCGGACGTTCAGGGCGAGGACCTCGATGTCTTCTGCGAAGAGCCGCTCACAGAGGTGGCTAGTACAGGCTGTGGAGAGGCCTCTCCCGCGGTGGTCGGGGTGCGTGACGATGTTCCCCAGCACCGCGAGCTTCCCTTTGGGGCTTACCGCATGGACGCCAGCGACACTGAGGAGTTTACCGTCTTGGACGATACCGCAGTAGTGGCCTGAGTCGAGCTGCGCAGGTTCGAACCAGTTGTCCGCATAATAGTGTTGGTAGAGGTCCATGATGAGCCCTGTATGTCGATGGCTGAGCGCCTCGATAGACCAGGGGACCTCTTCTTTAGGGCGGAAGTCTGCCTTGGCGAGCCCCATACGGATCATGGGGATGAGGCCCTCCGTAGAGAAGTAGGGGTCGACGGCGGCGACATGGTGGGGCTGCAACTGTGCGAGTGAGCGGCCGGGCATCTGTGCGTGGAACGCGTCAAAGATCCGCTGTAGCGCGCCAGTCTGACCTTGGCTGAGCAGGGCAGGCATGCTGTGGCCAGTGAAGATGAGCACGATGGCCTCGGGTGCATCCTCTGGTCCCGCGACGTACCAGGTGCAGAAGTCCTGATAGCCGTCTTCAAGGTGGCCGATGATGTAGGCGCAGGCCAGCGGATCACGCTCTAGTTGCTCCGTGAGGCGCTTCTGTTCTGTCACGATCCTGACGTCTTTAGAGCCCAACAAGCTTTCCCTGCGATGCGAATCCGAGGCCCGTATACCGAACTCGATGTCCATGGTCAAAGCTGGGTCCGATGTCCCTCATTCCTCAAAATAGCTCGTCGAAAGAGGTGATCGTTTCAAACGTGTGCTCGGGTAATACCGCGTTCCCAGGCCGAATCGAGAGCACTGCGCGCAGGCCTGCGTCGCGGGCCGCGATTGCTTCGTCGATGTTGTCGGTGAGGAAGCACACGTCTCTCGGCTCGTAGGCGAGGACTTGAGCAATCGCTGTGTAGCTTGAGGCGGCTTTCTTCGGGCCGGTGGTCGTGTCGAAATAGCTCGTGAGAAGTGGCGTTAAATCACCCCGCTCGGAGTGCCGGAACAAGAGCTTCTGAGCCGCGACACTGCCAGACGAGTAGATTGAGACGGGGAGGCCGGCGTCACGCCAGGCATGGAGCGCGGGCTCGACGTCGTCATAGATGTGGCCCAAGAGCTCCCCGGAGCTGTAGCCATGCTGCCAGATCTTACCCTGTAGTGCTTTCAGGCCTGTCGTTTTGCGGTCGGAGTCCATTTGCCAAAGGACATTCGCGAGGGTCGCTGAGCGGAGCTCAGCATCCGGTCCAGTCGCAGGGATTTGTGGGGCCTCAGTGACCCCGCTCGCGAGATCCTGAGCCGCTTGGATGCGCAACGCATCGACGTCGGCCTGAACAGCGTCCTCGGCCCATGCAGCTTCGAGGAAGGCGCCGACATGTTGCCGCGCGAAGGGGAAAAGCGTGTCGTATACGAAGCGAATGGACGTCGTCGTCCCTTCAATGTCGAGGAGGATCGCTCGGCTGCTCATGGTCGTTGGCTCCTTGGCTTCATTAGGCGAAGCATGCTACGCCGCGAGCATGACGTCCTACACTGTCTTGACCGCTGTCGCCATGCTGCTGTCCGTGAGTGAGCCGCCGCCCCCAGTTGCGTCCCTCTCATGGTCACGCCCGTCGCCTGGCGCTTCGATCACGATAGACGCTGTGCCCGCAGGGACTGATATGGCCCTCGCGCAGGCCGATGTGGAGGCGACAGCCACTTTGCTCGATGCGATCCGAACGCTGAAACCTCACGTGGTCTGGCGGGCGATCCAATGGCGTGGTGGGCGCATGACTGTCACGATGGTCGCAGACAGCGCGATCCACGCGAACGTGGCGACGTTGGCGTTGAGGCGCCAATTCCCGGGACGGAGCACCGCTGGCACTGGGATTCGACAGGCGCGCCGCGCTGTGTTGAAGGGATACAGCTGGGATGTTCACTTCGTAATCGCCGCCCGTCGCATGGTCCCAGTGCGATGAGTGAAATGGATGGCGGTGCTTTGCTGTTCCACCGCATGTCATGAAACTTCTCCTCACATGGTTGCCTCTGCCGATCACCGTCGTGGCGACGTCCACCCTCGGCGCCGTGCTGGGTTACGCGTCCAGTGAGATTTACGTCATCGGCCTCGCGGCCTTGACGATGGGGTTGACTGCAGGGGCGGTCGTCTCCGTAGTCTCTCTATTGGCGGTCGGCTCTCTCGTGCCGCGGGCATGGCTCTGTGCCGGCCTCGGCGTGCTCTCGGGGTGGCTGGTGCTTCAAGGCGCGGAGGACGCAGCCTTTCAGGCGCACTGGCGGCAGGATTACGCTGCGGCTCAGCAAGCCGCCGCGGGGGTTGATCCGGGTGCGGGTTTAGGTGCAGACGAGCAGGCCTTCTACAGCGAGGGCGCGGACAGTGCGCTCGACGCACAAGTCGTAGCGGTCTCTGGCGTAGGCGGCGCGTCAGGGCGATGGCTGTTCCGTGCGGAGTCCGGCGTCCGGTTATTGGGCCCAGCCCGCGGTGGGCGTGGGTTACCGGTCGGTCGCGTCGGGGCCATGATTTGGTCGATTTTGGAGATCTTGTTGGCGCTCTTAGTCGCGCAGAGGCTCCTGAGCCGCGTGAAAGAGGCGTTGAGCCAGCAAGCGGAGAGTGAGAGAGGCCTCGACGAATTTTGACGAATTGTCGATTCCACTGGATCCAAGAGGTATGGCTGGAGAACTCCAAGGACTCGGAAGGTGGCGTCTACTCGATGTATGCGCCGATGGTGAATTTGCCACGATCTACCGCGCTCGAGCGGCAGATGCGGGGGCCACAGAGCAGTCGCTTGCGCTGAAGGTCGTCCGCAGTGAATCACTCCACGATGAGCTTGAGTCAGATGCGTTTGAGAAGCGCACAAAGCGGGCGGTAGCCCTCTCTGATACAGCGGCACATCGGGCGATCGTGCGGGTCCGTGAGTACGGCGAGGTCGATGGGCGAGGCTGGGCCTCAATGGAGCTCGTCGATGGGATCTCTCTGGACCGAATCGGGGCGAAGCGCAGTCGCGGGCGCCTACCTGTCGAGGGTGCCGTTGTCGTGCTCCGTGAGCTTTTAGAGGCCCTAGATGCGGCGCTCAACTGCCGCAACCCGACCTCTCACGGCCGCCTCGGTCGCTCTCATATCCTCATCGACGTCGATGGCTCCATACGCCTCATTGGCTTTGGTGCAGCGGATTATGAGCGCGCGGATCTCTTGGCGGTGGGGCGGTTAGCGAACCAGATCGCGAAGTCTTGGCCTTCCGAGGTCGATGCTTGGATCGACCAACTTACCGATGATGAGGCTCCGTTTGCTTCAGCAGGCGAGGCCCTTGAGGCGTTCCCCATGCAGGCCTTCGAGGTCGATGTCCTCGAGAAGGGGCAAAAGGCGCTGGGGCGCTTGGTTGTCCGCGAGCGCAAGAAAGCAGAACGAGCGGCAGCAAAGGCCCTTGAGAGCGCGGAGGAAGAGGCGATTGAGACCGAGAGCCCCTCGGACGACGCGGGCGAACCGAGCGAACCGGACGCCCCTGTGGTGGACCACGCCTACGGCGCGACCATCCGCCAAGCGCGAGGCGTCATGTGGGCGTGCGCCGCGTTGGTCTTCCTCGCGGTGACCGTGGAGCTGCTGCGCTTCGGTGGTTAGGCGCTTAGCCCTACCAAGGGGCTTGAGGCGACTCTGCCATTGTGGCTTCGATCGCATCGACGGTCTTGGGGCAGGCGTCGGTGAGGACGAGCGGCGCGTCTGAGGTCACGACGACGTCGTCCTCGATGCGTATCCCGATGCCACGAAAGCGCTCTGGCGCCTTGTCATCATCCTCTGCGATGTAGAGCCCCGGCTCGACGGTCATGACCATGCCGGGCTCGAGCGCGCGCGAGCGGTTGTTCGTCTTGTAGTCCCCGACGTCATGGACATCCATGCCGAGCCAGTGACCGGTGCCGTGCATGTAGTACCGCTTGTAGGCGTCGCTGGCGATGAGCTCGTCGACATCACCCTCAAGGAGGCCGATCTCGACCATGCCTTTCGTGAGCGCCTTTACAGAGGCTTGGTGGACATCATCGACGGTGTAGCCCGGTCGGGTGCAGGCGATGCTCGCCATTTGGGCATCGAGCACGACCTGATAGACGGCGCGTTGCGCGTCTGTGAAGCGACCATCCGCGGGGAAGGTGCGCGTGACGTCTGCGGTGTAGTAGTTCGCCTCGGCGCCTGCGTCGATCAAGAGCAGGCCCCCTGCGGGGATGCTCTGGTTGTTCTCGTTGTAGTGAAGGATCGTGGCGTTGGTGCCGCCTGCGACGATGCAGGGGTAGCCGTTTCGCGGTGAGCCCATGACGCGGAAGGTGCCCTCAATGACAGCCTGCACCGCGCGTTCGTTCATGCCGGGCTTGAGGGCCCGCATCGCTGCTGTATGTGCCGCGACCGTGATGTCCGCGGCGCCTTGCATGAGCTCGATCTCGCGCTCGGACTTGAAGAGGCGCATCTCATGGACCAAGGGGCCTACGTCGAGGACCGTCGTGGGACCAGATGGGACCTTGCGCTTCTTGCCCCGAAACTTGGTCATCAGCCGCAGCACGAGGGGATCGACGTTAGGGTGTGCGCCTAGGGCGTAGACGAGCACGTCCCGCCCGGAGAGCGCGCTCTCGACCGCTTGAGCGAGCTCGGCGGTAGGGCGGGCGGCGTCGGCACCGTACTCCGAGACGGCACCCTCAACCCCGGCCCGGCGTCCATCCCAGATCTCGCGCTCACGGTCTTTGGGGCGCACGACCATCTCAAAGCTGTGCCCCTCATCGTCGCGCTTCAACACGCCGAGGGACTCGGGCTCTTCAAACCCGGTCAGGTAAAAAAGATCGCTGTCTTGTCGATACTCGTGGTCGACGTCGTTGTTCCGATTGGCGATCGGTGCGGAGGGGAACAGCGCCACGCTGCCCGGGGGCATGAGGGTTGCCAGGCGCGCACGTCGCTCGGCAAAAATAGCGCGGTTGGTATCGCTGAGTGTGGTCATGAGGTCCTCCGTCTCGTGGGGCGAGGCACATTCTGCCTCGTCGCCCGGGACGTTAGCCGGTTCGATAGGTACCCTTCAAGATCCGATATTGCTCGCACGGATGCGCGCGAGCCTTGCGCGCCGTCGAGCGGCGTTGGTATGACGTTGGAGCTTTCAAAGGGAGAGGGCATGGAGCGGCTTAAGACCCAAGTGGATAGTGGCGGTGACGCCTATGCCGAGAACGTCGCTGCGATGCAGGCGCTCGTCACGGACCTCTCAGATCGCCGGAACAAGGTTCGGGAGGGAGGCCGTGGGGTCGCGCGCCAGCGTGAACTCGGTAAGCTACCCGTGCGTGAGCGGCTGGATCTCGTGCTGGACCCGGGCACACCTTTTTTAGAGATTGGTGGTCTCGCCGCGTGGGAGATGTACGACGGCTCAGCCCCCTCGGCGGGGATGGTCGCAGGGGTCGGTATGATCTCTGGCACCGAGTGCATGATCGTCGCGAACGATGCCTCGGTGAAAGGGGGGACGTACTTCCCCGTGACGGTGAAGAAGCACCTCCGTGCCCAAGAGATAGCGTTGGCGAATCACTTGCCATGCGTCTACTTGGTGGACTCTGGCGGGGCGTTCTTACCGCTTCAGGCCGAGGTCTTTCCAGACCGCGAGCACTTCGGGCGCATCTTCTTCAACCAAGCGAACCTCTCCGCCCATGACATCCCACAGATCGCTGTGGTGATGGGCTCCTGCACAGCAGGTGGCGCCTATGTACCCGCCATGAGCGATGAGGCGATCATCGTGAAGGAGCAAGGCACGATCTTCCTCGGCGGACCTCCGCTCGTGAAGGCGGCGACCGGTGAAGTGGTCAGCGCGGAGGATCTTGGGGGCGCTGATGTCCACACTCGGATCTCGGGCGTCGCAGATCACTTCGCGACCGACGACCGAGATGCGCTGCGCCAAGTGCGCCAGATTGTGGCGACCTTGAATAGGCCTAAGCGGGTCACGATGGCGCTGCAGGCCCCCGAGGCGCCGGCTTACGATCCGAGTGAACTGTACGGTGTCATCCCGGCTGACCGACGGATCCCGTACGACGTACGAGAGGTGATAGCGCGAATTGTGGATGGCAGTCGCTTCGCCGAATTCAAGGCGCGCTATGCGCCGACGGTGGTGTGTGGGTTTGCCCACATCCATGGGTACCCTGTGGGGATTATCGCCAACAACGGCGTCCTCTTCAGCGAGTCAGCCCTGAAGACGACGCACTTCATCGAGCTGTGCTGCAAACGGAAGATCCCGCTGGTGTTCTTGCAGAACATCACCGGCTTCATGGTCGGCCGTGAATACGAGAACAAGGGCATCGCCAAGGACGGGGCGAAGATGGTGCACGCGGTCGCGACCGCCAATGTGCCGCGCTTTACCGTCATCATCGGCGGTTCCTACGGGGCCGGTAACTACGGCATGTGTGGTCGCGCCTACGATCCCCGCTTCATGTGGACGTGGCCTAACTCGCGCATCAGCGTGATGGGTGGTGAGCAGGCTGCAGGTGTGCTCGCGACCGTGAAAGAAGATCAGCTCGCCCGACGTGGCCAGCCTTGGTCGGACGCTGAGCGTGACGCATACAAGGCACCAATCCTTGAGAAGTACGAGCGGGAAGGAAGCCCCTACTACGCTACGGCGCGCCTTTGGGACGACGGCATCATCGATCCAGCAGATACGCGCAACGTGTTGGCGTTGTCGATCTCGGCGAGCCTCAACGCGCCCATCCCTGATTGGCGCCCTGGCGTCTTCCGCATGTGAGCAGTGTGATGTCCTCTACGACTTCTACAGGCCAGTTTGAGCACCTAGAGGTGCGCCAAGAGGGCGCCGTGGTCCGCGTGATCATGAACCGCCCCGACGTTCACAATGCGTTCAATCAGCGTGTGATCGAGGAGCTGAACGCCGCCTTTCAGTGGGTTCAAGACGAGGCCACGTGCCGTGTGGTCGTCTTGGCGGGGCAGGGGCGCAGCTTTTGCGCAGGAGCCGACCTCGCTTGGATGCGGTCGATGGCCGACTACAGCGACGCCGAGAACGTGCGCGATGCACGTGAGTTGGCTGGGCTCTTTCGACGCATCGATGGATGCCGGGTGCCCGTGATTGGGCGCATCCAAGGCGCCGCCATCGGCGGCGGGGCAGGGCTCGTCGCGTGCTGTGATATCCCCATCGCCGCGGCCCGCGCGAAGTTCGGGTTCTCGGAGGTGCGCCTTGGGATCGCCCCCGCGGTCATCTCCCCCTTCGTGATGGCCAAGATCGGACGTGGGGCAGCCCGTGAACTCTTCGTCACAGGCAGCCGTTTCGACGCTGCTCGTGCGCTGCATATCGGCCTCGTGAATCACGTCGTCCCCGATGAGGAGGCCCTCGATCTCGCGGTCGATGAGGCGATCAACGGGGTCCTTCAAGGTGCACCTGCGGCGGTGACAGCCTGCAAAGACCTCGCTCGTATGGTCGGTCAAATGCAGCCGAAAGAGGCCTTCGAGTCGACGGCGCGGCTGATCGCTCAGCTTCGGGCCGCACCAGAAGGTCAAGAGGGGATGGCTGCCTTTTTAGAGCGCCGTCGTCCCTCATGGGCTCAAGAACCAGGAGAGAGCAAGTGAAGCGGGTCTTGATCGCAAACCGAGGTGAGATCGCGGTGCGTATCGCGCGCAGCTGCCATGCCCTTGGTATGGAGACGGTCGCTGTGGTCTCTGAGGCAGATCGCGATGCACTGCACGGACGCGTCATGACGCATGTGGTGTGCATTGGGCCGGCAGAGGCCTCTGCGAGTTATCTGCGGGTCGAGGCTATCCTCGACGCAGCCAAGCAGGCCGGGGCCGATGCCATCCACCCTGGCTATGGGTTCCTTAGTGAGAATACCGGCTTTGCCCGTGCAGTCGTCGAGGCAGGGTTGACCTGGATCGGCCCATCTCCTGAGGCGATCGACGCCATGGGCAGCAAGATCGCGGCGCGCGCAGCGATGATGGCGGCGGGGGTGCCTGTGGTCCCAGGCGCCGATGCACCAGAGGAGCCTGAGGCGCTCTTGGCGGCTGGCGACGCGCTCGGCTACCCCATCCTCGTGAAGGCCTCGGCGGGCGGCGGGGGCAAGGGGATGCGCGCCGTTCATGAGCGGGAGTCGCTCTTGGCGGCGGTCGCGGGTGCGCGTCGCGAGGCTGCGGCTGCGTTCGCTGATGACACTGTGTACATGGAGAAGCTCTTACTCCGTCCCCGTCATGTCGAGGTTCAGATCTTTGGTGACACTCACGGGAGTGTCGTTCACTTGCTGGAGCGCGAGTGCTCGATTCAGCGGCGGCACCAGAAGGTCCTTGAGGAGTGCCCATCACCCGCCTTGGCGGACTCGCTGCGCCAACGAATGGGCCAGGCTGCGGTCGATGCCGGGGCGGCTGTGGATTATGTCGGGGCGGGGACAGTCGAGTTCATGCTCACCGAGGACAATGACTTTTACTTCCTTGAGATGAACACGCGGCTCCAGGTGGAGCACCCGGTCACGGAAGAGGTGCTCGGTGTGGACCTCGTCGCGGCGCAACTCAGCGTGGCGCAGGGGCATCCTCTGCCCTGGACGCAAGAGGAGCTAGAGCCTCGTGGGCACGCCATTGAGGTGCGCCTCTATGCCGAGGACGCCAGTCGAGGGTTT
This sequence comes from Myxococcota bacterium, assembly GCA_049602155.1. Classification (GTDB taxonomy): domain Bacteria; phylum Myxococcota_A; class UBA9042; order PHBI01; family JBMYRH01; genus JBMYRH01. The sequence goes on from JBMYRH010000005.1 coordinate 264,119, forward strand.
CTCCCCGCGACCGGCACACTCACACGCTACGTGGTGCCGAACGGCCCTGGCATTCGACATGACGCCGGCGTTGAGGAGGGCAGTGAGGTCTCCCACCATTACGATCCCATGCTCGCCAAGCTGATCGTCAGTGGGCCTGATAGGGCGCAAGCGATCGGGCGTCTCCGAGCAGCCTTAAATGAGTGGACCATTCACGGCGTGGTGACAAACCTGCCGTTCCTTCAAAAGCTGGTGTGCCATCCTGCCTTTATGGCGGGGGAGACCCACACGGGCTTCATCGCAGAGCACTTCCCGGACGGTGTCGCGGCGGATGAGACTCCCTCTGATGCTGCCCTTGTGGCGTTGGCGTTGGCCGAGTTGCTCGGTGACGGCAGCGGCGGAGGCCTTGCAGAGGGAGGCGGTGACAGCCTCGCCGACCGCTTCTCGCCTTGGCGGAGTTTGACGGGCTGGCGAGGTGCAAGATGAGCGGCGCTTGGCGAGTTAACGGTGAAGCTTTAGTCCTTGGTGCACGTGCGGACTCTCAGCGCGACGACGGCTTTGTGGTCACGGTAGGAGAGCGGGCACTGAACGTCACTGGCCGCTCGGCACCTGATGGGAGCCTCATCATCACGATGCCCGATGGTCAGAGGGTGATTGCGCGCGTGTCCCGTGATCCCTCCCAGGCTGGGACACGATGGATCACCGTCGGCGACCAGACCTGGGTCGTGAAGGAAGCGGAGCTTGGGAGCTCCGGTGAAGATGACGCTGGCGGACTCGAGGCTCCAATGCCTGGCAAGGTGCTCAGCGTGGACGTCTCCGCCGGAGACACGGTCGAGGCTGGTGCTGTGTTGCTCGTCGTCGAGGCGATGAAGATGGAGCACGCGATTCGCGCACCTGGCGCCGGCAAAGTGACGGCCGTTCATGCGGGTGTCGGGGACATGGTCTCGCCTGGGAGCGCGCTGGTCGACTTCGAGGTCGGTGAATGACTCGTGTGCGTCTGACAGAGGTCGGCCCACGAGACGGACTTCAGAATGAGCAGGCTGAGATCTCGACTGCAGCAAAGATCGCCTTTGTTGACGCGCTCACTGCCGCTGGACACTCCCAGATCGAGGTCAGCAGCTTCGTGCGGCCGGACCGGATACCGGCCATGTCTGACGCAGAGGCTGTCTTTGACGGCATCTCGCGACGGGCAGGCGTGCGATACATCGGGCTCGTGGCCAACGATCGAGGCCTAGAGCGGGCAATGACTGCCGAATGCGACACGATAGCGGTCTTCACCGCTGTCTCATCGCGCTTCGCCCTCGCGAACGTCGGTATGACCGTGGACGAGAGCTTAGAACGTTACGCTCAGCTGACGGCTGCCAGCCGCGCGGCAGGGGTCGCGGTGCGCGGCTACGTGAGCACGATCTTTAAGTGCCCTTTCGGTGGCAAGATCGACCCCACAGACGTGCTGCGAGTGGCCCGTGAGCTGCTCGACATGGGCTGCTACGAAGTCAGCCTCGGCGATACGACGGGGGTCGGGACTCCCTCTGATGTCCGGAAGCTCCTAGATGTCGTCGTCCCTGAGCTGGGGACGGAGGTCATCGCTTTACACCTTCACGACACCTGGGGGATGGCCATCGCGAACGCCATGACGGGGCTCGAGTATGGCGTCCTACACTATGACGCGAGCGCTGGTGGTCTCGGAGGCTGCCCGTTCGCGAAGGGTGCGAGCGGCAACCTCGCGACGGAAGACATCCTCTACATGTTTGACGGGCTGGGGTACGACTCCGGAGTGGCATTGGACGCCGTCGTTGACGCGTCTGAGGCTTTGGCTGGAGCCCTAGACCACCCGCTCTCTAGCCGCGTACACGCAGCGCTAATGGCCCAACGGGCGGATGCCGGAGGCAAGTCATGCTGACCAGCGATGGATTGACGCGTACCCAGTTCATGCCGCTTTGGCGAGAGGCCATGGTTCACGCTGTTGCTCCGCGTGAGCGGTGCCGACTGATCCTTGAGATGGGGCGCGTCGGAGCGAAAGAAGACGGCCATGCTGAGCCACTCTTAATCGCTATGAGCGACAAGAATGAACCCCCGATGACACTCTTGCCGTTGCTCGACCTTCCATCGGCGTCCGCTGCGCCTCAGGTGCGAAGCGGTGTACAGGAGCGCTTGAGCGACTTAGGTGCGACTGAGGTCTATGTGCTCGCGACCCTTCAAGGGCCACAGGGCGCCTTCTTACTCACCTCTTGGGGAGAGACCCTCGATGGCGAGGAGCACTGCCACCTGCTCGCGTACCGAAAGCGTGGAGACAAGATCGAGGAGGCTCAAGTGCTCATCGCACCTGACCCGACGGTGACTCAGATTAGTCGCCAGTGCAGTGGGCTCTTAACACCACGTCATTAGGCACGCCGAAACCACAGCCGGCTGGCTCAATCGTCGCGGACAGGTGATGGTCACGGGCTGACCCCCGGGAGGCGCTTAACCCAGCACCCAACAGGTGGGTTTCACGTACCCGCTTTAGGCTCCCGGCTACGGGGCCGGTTTGCACACTACGGGAAGGGGCGAATCCCATTCAAAACACTAGGGTCAAAACATATGGCCGAGCATCAAGCCCTGCAACCAATCACCAAATGTAGGTTAGCACAGTTCCGCTGAGGCTCGATGGGACAGGAACAAAAAAAAGGCCGTGACGAAGACGTCACGGCACTTGGTGCGAAAGGGGGGACTCGAACCCCCACAGGCATATTGCCCACTAGAACCTGAATCTAGCGCGTCTACCAATTCCGCCACTTTCGCAATGGCAGTGCCCAAGCACTGAGCGAGCGTTTTACGGGGACTCCTCGGCCGCGTCAAGCACGTAAGGGTGTGGACGGGCTTGGGGTGACTGGACGACAGTCACCCCAAGCCGTTCACAGGTTACGGGCAGTCATCGATTGGGTTGTTCTGACATCCCCCAATCTCGAAGTCGCAGAAGTCGATTGTGCATGGGTCGTCATCGTCGCAGTCGGTGGCGAGCGCTGGGCCACACACACCTGCTGGGATACAGCCGAAGGCCATACATGCGTTGTCGATGCTGTCGTTGATGTCACCACCTTGGCAGTCCTCGTCGAAGGCACAAGGCGGCAACAGCGCTGGGTTACAGATGATGGGCTGCTCGTTCACGTCGAAGAGCTGAGCTTCGACGCTGAGGCACTGCCCTGGTCCGTTGTCCTCACCCTGGCACTGGTCCAAGGTGCAGGGGTCACCGTCGTCGCAAGGATCGCTGCCCGCGGAGACCAACGCACAGGTGTTCGTGACCGGAGAGCAGAAGGCCTCCGAGCACTCCTGAGCCGAGGCGGCGCAGTCTGCATCTACGACACAGAAGGGCTCCTGGCAGAGGACATCGACCTTATTGACGCAACCCTCAGCCGGGTCGCAGTAGTCGATCGTGCAGAGGTTCTGGTCGTCACAATCGATGTCTTCGTACTTGCAGAACCCAAACTCGGCGTTAGGCCCTTGAGCAGGTTTCTGGCAACCGTGGTAGGTGCACAGATTAGCGTCATCACACTGGCTATGCTGTGAGCAACTGCAGAGGCCGTCAGCGTTACACGTCTGACCGTTCAAGCAGTCTGAGTCGGCGCTGCACTCGAGCTCGCAACCGGCGATGATGTTGTTCTGACAGCCCTCGATGGGGTCGCAGTAATCGTACGTGCAGTCATCGTTGTCGTTGCAGTCTGAGTGCGCCTCGCTGCACTCACCGACTGCGGGGTCGCAGGCGATGTCGAGGCAGGCATCACTGTTGGTGCAAAGCTCGGTGTAGACACAACCCAAGTTCTCATCACACGTCTCGAGAGTGCAGGGGTCCCCATCGTCACAGTCATTGGTGAGCTCCGTGATGCAACCCTCAACCGGGTCACAGCTCGCGACCGTACAGGCATCGCCTGCGGTGCAGTCGAGGGGCTCGTAGGTGCAAGTGACTGTCTCTGGGTCACAGGAGTCGATGGTGCAGATGCTCTCATCGTCACAGTCGAGTCCATCGAAGACGCACTGCCCAGTGGCGACGTCACAGGCGTCATTGGTGCAGGGGTTGTCGTCGTCACAGACGACCGGCGCGAACTCGCACTCGCCCGTGAGCTGGTCACAGTAGCCGTCGGTGCAGGCCGTTCCGCCCTCGCAAGAGATCGGCGCGTAGTTACAGCCCACCTCAGCTTTGCAGCTGTCGAAGGTGCACTTGTTGTCGTCGTCAGGGCACTCGATGTCTTGATGCAGGCACTCACCCGTCTCGACGTCACAGCCGTCCAGGGTGCACTCGTTGAGGTCGCCACAGTCCTTGTCGTCGTGCATGCACAGGCCCAAGGTCAGGTCGCAGTAGTCGACGGTGCAGGCGTTGGTGTCCACACAGTCACTGTCTGCGTTGCACTCTTGGAGCGCACAGGTCGGATCCTCGCTGCCGAATACGAACTGATGCTGACACGTCTCATTGGAGCAAGAGTCTGCAGTGCAGTCGTCATCGTCATCGCAGAAGTTCGGGTAGTAGAAGCAGTCCTGGATAGCGACATCGCAGTACTCGACGGTACAGAAGATGTCATCGTCACAGAACTCCTCGCCGACCGGCTCGAAGACACAGTCACCGGTCTCTCCATCACAGCCGTTGGTGGTGCAGACGTTGTTGTCGTCACAAGGCAGTGGGATGTTCCCACAAGTGCCGATGGTCGGGTCGAATGGATCCGGTGAACTCTCGTCACACGTGTCGATGGTGCATGGGCTACCATCGTCGCAGACGGGGAACTGCTCGCAGGTGCCGCTCTCAGGCATGCACTCGGTGCGGAAGCAGATGCTGTCACTCTCGCAGACGACCTCTTCGTGGGTGCACTCGCCCGTCTCCAGGTCACATCCATCGATGGTGCAGGGGTTGTCGTCGTCGCAGTCCTTGTCTTCGATGAGGCAGCTGCCGGTCTCGGCAATACACTCGTCGATCGTGCAGTCCGTCGCGTCGATGCACTTCGGAATGTAGACACAGCCCTCCTGAGCGTTACAGATAGGCGTCGAGCATGCGAGGTTGATGCCCTCGGCTGCGACTGCGTCACAGCCCTCATCGCATGCCACCTGGTTGGCTGTGCAGGCATCGGCGCACTCCACGTCCTCCTCCTCACAGGCCTCGTTGCAGGCCGCTTCCTCGCTCACGCAGTCCGCTTGGCAAGCAGCCACGAGATCCGCCTCGGCCTGAGCCACCTTGTCAGCGTCTGAGCAGGATACGTTGGTGTGACCGCATTGACCGTTGACGATGTCACAGGAGTCCGTCGTGCACTCGTTCAAGTCGTCGCATTTGCCGACCTGCAGGCAACCCTGGATGGGATCGCAGCTGACCAAGGTGCAGACGTCGCCGCCATCGCAGTCGGTTGCCGAGTAAACACACTGGCCGCTGGTCGGGTCGCAGTACTGGTCTGTACAAAGGTCGCCGTCCTCGCAGTCCTTGGCCTCAAAGGCGCAGCCTGTGGCCGGGTCACATGTGTCGTCGGTGCATGAGTCATCATCACTGCAGTCCGTCAGCTGGTAGAGGCAGCCGATGACGAGGTTGCACTCCTCGGTGGTGCAGGCGTTGCCATCGTCACAGTCGACGTCCTCATGAATGCACTCACCGGTCTCTGCATCGCAGCTGTCGATGGTGCAGTCATTCGCGTCATCACAGTTCTTCGATACGTAGACACACTCGCCGGTGCCGGCTTCGTCCTCGGTCCCGACGTCACAGGTGTCTGTGGTGCAGGGGTTGTCGTCGTCGCAGTCCACGACGTCGATGTCACAGCCGCCCGTCTCAGGGTTGCAGAATGAGGAGGAGCAGGCATTCGGTGCTTCGCACTCGATGGGTGTGCTCTTGCATCCCTCGACCTCGCCCTCAGCGCATCCGTTGATGGGGTCGCACTGAACGCACTCATCGCTGGTACAGGCGTTGCCATCGTCGCAGAGGGCGCCCTCGAAGACACAGCCGCTGTCTGGGTCGCAGGTGTCGACAGAGCAGGGGTTCTCATCGTCGCAGACGATCTCGGTGTAGCAGCCGCCAGTCGCGCTGTCGCAGGCGTCAATCGTGCACGCGTTGTTGTCGTCGTCGCAGACGACGGCCGAGCCATCGTTGCATGAGAACTGCTGCTCACCGCCGTTGTCGACCTCAGCGCAGGTCTCGCCTCCGACACCATCGTCAATGCAGTAGACGATGGAGCACTCATCGGACGTGCAGGGGTCCTCATCTGCGCATGGGTTGATGCCCACGCAGGCGCCCGTGCGCGGGTTACATGAGTTCACGGTGCAGGGTGAGGCGTCGTTGCACTGGGTGTCCGTGATGTTCGTGAATGTGCACGTGCCGTTGTCGGGGTTACAAGCGTCCAGCGTGCAGAGGTTCTGGAACTGGCATGAGCCCTCGATGCACTCGTCACCCTCGGCGCAATCATGGTCGGTTGCGCATGGGGTGTTACAGAAGCCCTCGACGCCCGCATCCTCGGCGTCCAAGCCGAGGCATGATGCCTGACATGCACCGTCGGTGCAGATGGCTGCGCCGGCGCAGTCACCGTCGGCTGCGCATGGGATGCTGCAGGTACCGACGACGCTGGGGTCCTCGGCGTCCAAGCCCATGCAGACCGAGGCGCTCTGGCAGGTTCCGTTCTCGCAGATGTCACCGGCTTCACAGTCGTCAACGGTGCCGCAAGGGGTGATGCAGTAGCCCATCACCGAGTCGTCTTCCGGGTTCAAGCCCGCGCAGAGCGCGCCCTCATCACAGGCATCCGAGCTCGCGCACTCCGTAGCGTCCAAGAAGGCGCAGATGTCATCGGAAGCGCAGTCGGCTGCGCTGAGGTGGCCACAGTCTGCGGCACTGCCGCATGCGTCGTCACGGACGTGGAGGTAGTCGATGCAGGAGGTGCCATCGATGGGATCCAAGCAGCCTGTGCCTGCGATGAACGTGCCCTCGACCTCGGAGTCGCATCGGTCATCGGTGCAGTCATCGCCGTCCTCACACAGGACGGCCACGTTCTGGCAGCCGACGACGCCGTTGCATGTGTCCGTTGTGCACCAGTCCTCGTCGTCACAGTCGAGGTCGGCGAACTGGCATGCGCCGTTGATGTCGCAGGTGCCGGTCTCGCATGCGGTGGCTGCGCTGCAGCTCTTCGGTGCCGAGGAGCAGTCGCCTGTCCCCTCGTCGCACGAGTCGTTGGTGCAGACATCCTCGTCGGCGCAGTCCTTCTGTGCGATGTCGCAGCCGCCCAAATCCGGGTCGCAGTACTCGTCGTAGCAGGGGTTGTCGCTCTGGTTGCATGCGACCGCCAAGTGGACGCAGGAGCCCGTAAGCTCGTAGCACGCATCGTCGGTGCAGGCGTTGCCATCATCACAAGGGTTCGTGACGTGGTCGCACTCCTCGGTCACCGGGTTGTAGGTGTCCAGGGTGCAGGGATCGTCATCGCTGCAGTCGATGACCTTTCCGATGCATGTGCCGTCTGAGGGGTTGCACAGGTCGATCGTAAAGGGGTTGTTGTCGTTGCAGTTCTTGGGATCATGCAGACACCCGTTCTGACCCTCGCAGTAGTCGATAGTGCATGGGTTGAGGTCCTCACAGGTGTTCTCGACGGTCTTGCACTTGCCGAGAGCGCCGTTGGACCACACATGCTCGTTGTCGCAGAAGTCCACAGTGCAGGGCTGGCCGTCGTCACAGATGAAGGGCTCGTACTCACACTCACCGGCGTTTTCTCCGTCGGGGATGACGCACGCGTCGTTCGTACAGCTGTTGTTGTCGTCGCAGTCCAGGTCGAACTGACATTGGCCACACGGGAAAATCGGGGTGTGGACACAGCCGCTGTCCGGGCTGCAGGTGTCAACCGTGCACTCGTCGTTGTCGTCGCAGTTGGTGTCCTCGTTGAAGTCGCACCAGAAGGCGACGGTGTCGCAGCTGTTCACCGTGCAGGGGTTGTCGTCCTCGCAGGCGTTGGTGTCGAAGCACGCGATGCATCCTTCGAAGGCCTCGTCGTACGAGCACATAGGCTGCGTGGGGTTATCGGGGTCAGGGGAGCAACCGTTGACGAACCCGTCGCCGTTCTTCTCGACGGTGCATGCGTTGGCGTCGTCGCAGTTGTAGGGCGTGTAAACGCAGGTGCCGTTGGTGCCGAAGGCGCAGTACTCGGTGGTGCATGGGTCGCCGTCATCGCAGTCCTTGGTCTCACCGTTGGCGAGGATACAGGGGTCGTCGGCGACAGTGCACCCCTGCGGAGCGGGGAGGATGGGTTGGAAGATGCAGCCTACGCCGACCTCGCAAAAGTCATCCGTACAGGAGCTCTCGTCGTCACAGGTCTCCTCAAGGAGGATGTCGTACTCACAGATGGGGAGGCCGACAGCGTCGAGGACACAGGAGCCGATCGCCTCGTAGATTTGCGAGACGGGGGTGCCGTCGTCGCCTGAGAGGCACTTCTTGGCGGGCGGATCGTTGCAGACCACGCCGTCGCAGGGGCCGGGTTCAGGGCCACCGCCATCATCGGTGTCCTCTTCTTCGGTGTCCGCGTCTGGATCGGAGCTCGAGCCCCCACCGTCGACGTCTTCATCGGGACCGGTCGTCCCACCGTCGACATCGGCGGTCTCAGTGGCATCGGTGTCCGGGTCGGGGCTTGTGGTGCCGCCATCCGTGTCCTCATCAGGGCCCGTCGTGCCACCGTCGGTATCTCCGGTGGTGGTGCCCCCACCGTCGACATCGCTGGGCTCCGGATCCACATCGGGATCGGTCTCGTCGACATCCTGATCCGTCGGACCGGAGTCGCCTTCGACGTCGGACGTGGGCGTGCCGCCGTCGGTTTCACCCGTCGTGCCGCCATCGGTGCTCCCAGAGCCGTCGCCGGGCTGAACATTGCCGGTGTCGATCAGTCCGGTGGTGTCCGGTGTGTTGTTATCCACAGTCTCACCACAACCCCACAGCGCGAGGGCTGTGATGAGGGTAAGCATCTGTGCGTAGCGATAGATGGACTGCTTTTGACGCAGGCGCATGGTAACTCCATTAGCTCTTGGAGCCGGGGGGCTTGTTAGATCACATCAGAACCATACCCTTGGTTGGACGATTGTCGCAAGAACACCGGGAGCAGGTTGAAATCCTGCGGCGAAGGTCTCGTTAGATGACCGCCGACGGTGGCGAAAACATGCGGCTTATGGCATCCCCTAAACCGGTGACTGAACCACACCCTGAGTGACGAGGACGATGTTTCGAGAGCAGCGAATCTTTGTCGTGATCCCCGCCTTTAATGAGTCCGCTCATATCTCGGCGGTCGTGCGGGGGATCCCCTCCTGGATCGATCAGGTCATCGTCGTGGACGACGGATCGACCGACAGGACCGCGGAATTAGCGCGATCGAGCGAACGATCGGTGATCGTGATCCAACATTCTCAAAACGAGGGGGTAGGGGCCGCGATCACCGCGGGGTATTTCCGAGCACTGGAGGAGGGGGCGGAGGTCGTGGCTGTGATGGCCGGGGATGGGCAGATGTCACCTTCCGAGCTCGCGTCGCTCGTGGGTCCGGTGGTTGATGGTGTGGCGGACTACGTCAAAGGAGACCGCACGACTCACCCGTTGGTGGCGGTGCGTATGCCCTCGTGGAGGAGGCTCGGAAACGCGGCGTTGAGTCGCTGGACAGGGTTACTGACAGGCTATTCAGTCCGCGACGCACAGTGCGGGTTTACTGTGATCGGGGCGAACACGTTGAGGCGGCTCCCGTTGACCTCGCTGACTCGGGGTTACGGCTACCCGAATACAATGCTGCTGATGCTCGCAGCGACGGGGGCTCGGGTGCGTGAGGTGACGGTGACACCGATTTACCGAGGAGAGCACTCGGGGTTGACGCCGATGCGAGCGCTACGAACACATGGTGCGCTGATGGCTCGAGCCACGTTGACCGCGCTTCGAAACAGGCGCACGAGGGGGCCTGGGTTCGAGCCCACTGAGACGACGGTAGCGCCGTGAATATCGGGGTGTTGACGACGAGCTGGCCGACTGAGGCGCGTCCCTGGGCTGGTCATTTTATCGCCGACCTCGCCGCGGGCTTGGCGTCCCGTGGGCACCGGGTCGCCGTGTGCGCGCCGTCTTGGCGGGGCGAGGCCCTCGTCTCCCCTGCAATGCCAGGCTTGACGATCAGTGCTGCCGACCTTCAGATCGCAGCGCATCATCTGCCGTCGAGCCCCGAAGTTTGGCCGCTCGTCCTTGGGGGGCTACATCGGGCTGCGCAGGCCGCCTCGTCGGCGGCAGCGCCCGAGCTCTGGATTGCGAACTGGTGGCCCACGGCGATCGCCGCTCCCGGAGGCGCACCTTGCATCGCCGTCCTGCATGGGTCCGACGTCGATCTGGCCGAGCGATTACCGAGAGGCTTTGTGCGGGGCCTTGTGACCCGATTAGGTGGTTCGATCGCGGTCGCTCCTCACCTGGGGCAGCGGTTTCAGATGGTGAGTCGTGTACCAACCCGTGGTGTTTTACCCCTCGGGGCTTCGCGGAGCACGGATGAGAGTGCGCCAGAGCGTTTTACAACGTGGGCCTTCGAGGAGCGTCTGCGGGTCCTGACAGTAGGGCGTGATGCGCGCGGGAAGGGGCTGGGGGTCGCGCGCGATGCCGCCGCGATGTTGAATCACGTCGCCTGGGCGTTCGTGACCCCAGACGATGGCGTGGGGCCTGCTGGGGTTCGTGCGTTGCTGAGGCACGCAGACGCCCTCGTCGTGCCCAGTCGTGATGGCGCGGGCTTACCGGCAGAGGGGCGACCACACGTGATGACGCAGGCCATCGTGGCCGGCGTACCGATCGTGGGTGGTCCCAATCGCGCAGTGCGGGCTGCTGTTCGCGAGCTGGGCCAGTTCGAGGTCGCTGAAGGAGGGGCATTAGCCCTAGCGACTGCGGTTCAACGGGCCCTCAGCGTGAGTCACAGAGCGCTGCACGAGACGGCGCAACGGATCGGACGTGACTATGCGTGGTCCGCTGTGCTCCCAAAGTGGGAGGCTCTATTGACGTCCTGCATCGCCGAGGAGCGTACCTCTCGGGCGATGTTAAGCGCGGGTCGCTAGCGGCTCTTCTTGCCTTTCACTTTCGCAGAGACCTGGCGCGCGATGCGGGCCTTCATACGAGTTTGGCTGGCCTTCTGGCGCATCTTTCTGGTCTTGTCGCCCTTACCCATGACTTCTCTCCTCAAGAGGGGGGCAGCCTTCGTCGACTGCGGGCGCGGAGTATACGGTTCGTCTCCGAGGATACAAGCGCCGAATCTCAATCGAGGTCATAGATCGCCAAGTCGTCGTAGAACGCATTGGAAGCCCAGTTATTAAAGCCGAAGTAACGGCCAGAGACCGGGGCAGCGTCTACGAAGGAGAGGACGACCTTGCCATCTCGGAACCAGTGGACCGTATCGTCGACACGAACGACCGCCCATCGGTAGGTCACTGAGGGCTCCACGCGCACAGACTCTTTGGTCAATCGGTCTTTGCCGTGTTCGTCCAAGCGGGCGATCACGTCGAGGCGATTAGACCAGCCTCCGTTGATCAGGACGTAGCCGGCTTGATGTTCTGGCTGAGTCGCGAAGATCTCGCACTTGAGGTCTCCCGGGAAGGGCTTCCCTCCTTCGAGCGGTTCGCTGCGGGCAGAGAACTCGACTCGGACACGCTCCGGGAGTGGTTGGGTCAGCCAAGCGCCCACGTTCTTCGCATTGGTGTCATTTAGCGCGCCGTCTTTGAGTGCCCAACCGGGGTGCTTGGTCTGCCAGTTCGGTCCCAGCTCTGCGCGCTCAAAGTCATCAGTGAAGACGAGCGTGCCTCCCACGAGGTGGGCGCGCGGGGAGGGCGCCGCGTTCGGCGGAAGCGGCCTCTTTTCACAGCTCGTCAGCGCGAGGATGCTGCACAGGAGCACGCTGAGGAGAGGGGCGACGCAGAGCAGAGGTCGTCGCGGTCGCGACCCGGGGACTCTCATACGGACGGGTCGCCTTCGGGGTCATCACTTCGCAGCGTATTGAGGTCAATCCCGGGCGTGGTGTCCAAGACACCGACACCCATGTCGAACTCCTCATCGGGGAGCATGGGGGGCTCGACGGGCGCCGAGGCATCACCAGCTGATGTTGAACCGGTCAGCATGTCGATCTCTTCGAGTTCTGCGGGCTCCAAGTCAACGGTCTGCGCCGTGCGTCGGTTCGCCAGCGTCGCGGGCTCGCCCGGATCTCGGTAGCGCCACAGGGGATCTCCGAGCGCGGTCGCGGCAGCGCCGAGGCGCACGGAGAGTTGACGTGCCAGGTTCAAGGACAGACGCGCGAACGATACGGGCGTGTCCCGAGCCAAGCCGCGGTAACCTGCGCGGTCGAGGCTGGCGACGGTGGCTGGCCCCTCGGCTGTAACCTCTAGAGAGGCCATGTGGTAGCCGCCCGTGAGGAGGTAGTCTTCGCCGATGACCTCGCCCACTTCGACCCGGCGTGGGCTGACGCCCTCGGCGGTGAGCCGGAGCGCACCGCTCACGACCATGTATGCCTCACGGCCTCGCGTCCCCGCCTCGAAGATCCGGGTGCCGGCAGAGAATTCCATGACCTTCATACGCTTGCGGACCGCGTGGGCATCCGCGCTGCTTAGCCCGTTACCGAGGGCCGAGCGTCGTAGCTCTGTTTCAGCCTCATCGCTGGGGGTCAAGGCCCCTTCAAGCGAGTTGGGCGGGAGTTCGACGATCACGGCGGTGATGTTGTCGCGCCCACCCCGCTCGTTGGCGATCGCGATCAAGCGCTCCACCAAGAGGTCGTTGTCAGGCTCCTGCATCACGTCACGGAGCTCATCTCCGTCCAAGTAGCCCGTCAGGCCATCGGAGCAGAGGAGGAAGCGATCTTCGGACTGAAGCTCGACTTCGTATGTGTCGACCTCGACGGCGGACTGCACGCCTACGGCGCGTGTCACGGCGTTCTTTAGTCGCCCCAGGGCCTCTTCACCTTCAAGCTTTGCCCCGCTCTTGAGCATCGCGTTGTACAGCGAGTGATCTTCTGTGAGCTGCTCAAGCTTTCCTGCGCGCGTGCGATAGATACGGCTGTCGCCGACGTGCGCGAGGAAGCCGCGCTCGCCGCGGAGGAGCAGGCCGGTCAGGGTCGTCCCCATCCCGCGTTGTTCGGGGTTTAGCATGCCGCGTTCGTAGATCCGTGCGCTGGCCGTCTCAACAGCTTCGGCGAACGTCTCAGTCACCGCAAAGGCGGACTCGGGCGTCGGATCATCGACGTATGCGTCTAGGACCTCACGCCGCGCGAGCAGCTGCTCCCGAACGACATTCACGGCCGTTGCGCTGGCGACCTCACCACTGAGGTGGCCGCCCATGCCGTCACACACGAGGTAAAGCTGGAGCTTTCGATCCACGAGGTAATTGTCCTCGTTCTGCTCTCTGACCCGGCCTACATCGGTATGCGCACTGAAAAGGATCGCCATGCAGGTCAGCTTGCACTGTGGTTGGCAAGCCGTCAAACGCTCCGACCATCATCAGTGAGGGCGCATGTCTGTCGGAGAGTGAAGGGAGATGGGCGCGCATGCGTTTCGAGGCTCTCGTGACGCTCGCGTACCCCCGCGTCGGTCAATCTCCAGCGTCGCGGATATGGACGATTCAGCGGCGGAGATATGCCCGCTAATCGCGCCTGGTGGACGGGGATTGCGTGGTGCTTGGCCACCGAACGCCGTGATTTTACCGTGGCATCAGGTGCCGGTAGAGCGGTAAGCTCGCGGCCGCTGACTGCGCGAGGGTTCCATGAAGCGATTGATTCAGTGCTCCGCGGTGTACACCGTTGTCGCACTTCTGGCTCTCCTACCAGGCTGTGAACGGCTCAATGCGCCGTCACCGCTCGACGAGCTCGCCGCTGACGGTGCGACCTCCCAGGAGGAAGGCGGCGGGTTGAACGGGATCCCACCTGCGGAGTTTCCGGCCTCCGAGCCGGGCGCGGTCTCGATTCGCCGCCTCACCCAGGTCCAGCTGGATAACGCGTTCAAGATGCTCTTTGGTGAGGGACTCACCATCGCGTCACTTGGAGAGCCGGATCTGGTCTTGGGTGGCTTGGCGAGCGTCGGGGCGTCGACGAGCACCCTGAGCCCGCGAGGGGTAGAGACCCTTGAGAAATTGACTGTCGGCTTGGTCCAACAGGTCCTCGCAGACGATGCAATGCGCGACGCGCTGCTGGTCTGTACGCCAAGCTCGACGCAAGATGAGGCGTGCTTCAGCGAGATCTTGAGTCGCCTGGGGCGGCTGGCTTGGCGCCGCTCGTTGGACGCCGATGAGCGCGACGCCCTGGTCGCGTTGGCGCGAACGAGCGCTGAGGCGCTCGACAGCGTGGAGGACGGGCTCGTGTACGCCATCTCGGCGCTACTGCAGTCACCGAAGTTTTTGTATCGATTTGAGCTCGGTGCCCTTGATGACGCCACGGGTGAGCGCCGGTTTACCTCTGTGGACTTGGCCTCAAGGTTGAGCTTCTTTTTGTGGAATACGCCTCCGGATACAGAGCTGCTGGATGCGGCCGAGGTGGGTGACCTGCGCGACGACGATGCGCTGCGCGCGCAGGCGGAGCGGCTCCTCGACGACCCTCGTGCGCGCGGCGGTTTTGAGAACTTTGTCCATGAGTACCTGCACCTGAAGCGCCTCGCGAAGACCAGCAAGGATCCGCTGCTCTTCGATAGGTACTACCCGGCGTACGCAGAGGAGGCGCGAGAGGAGGTCCTGAGGCTCTACGACTACATCGTCTTTACCGCAGGTGCGGACATTCGCAAGGCGCTCACGACGCGCGTGACCCATTTGAGCCCCGCGCTGGCGGCGCTCTACGGCGTACCCGCGCCCGCGGGTGAAGGGTTCTCTCGGGTCGTGTTGCCGGAGGAGAGTCAGCGGGCTGGGTTGCTCGGGCAAGCGGCGTTCCTTGGGTCCCACTCTCACCCAGTCTCCTCATCGGCGACGCTCCGAGGGAAGGCGGTGAGGACCATCTTGCTGTGCCAATCGATCCCTGAGCCACCCGTGGATGTCGACACCTCGATCCCCGAGCCCTCGGGGACGACCTTGACGCTCCGTGATCGCGTGGCTGAACACCTTGAGAACCCGGCTTGCGCTGGCTGTCACCAGCTGACGGATCCCATCGGGCTCGCGATGGAGAACTACGACTCTCTGGGCACCTGGCGTGATACCGATAATGGCGTGACCATCGACGCCTCGGGCTCGCTCGACGGGGTCGACTTTGACGGCCCGATTGGCTTGGCTGAGTCGGTCGCGAATCACCCCGATTATCTCTCCTGCTTTCTACAGATGATGGTGCGCTATGCGACTGGCCGAGAAGAGACCGGTGACGAATCCGAGTGGCATGCGATCTTGTTAGAGCGCATGGAGGCCCAGGGCAACCAAGTGAGGCCCTTGATGCTCGACATCGTGATGAGCCCCTTGTTTCGGCAGGCGGGTGAGCTGAAGGAGGTGGAGTAATGGGTAAGCTCAAGCCGATGAGCCGTCGCACGTTACTGCGAGGCATGTTCTACGGTGCAGCGGTCTCTGTGGCGCTCCCACCGCTCGAAGCGATGATGGGTGTGGGGCCCAAGGCGTACGCTGCGGACCAGATCTTCCCGAAGCGCTTCGTCCTCTTCTTCTGGGGCAACGGAACACTCCCAGAGAAGTGGGTGCCTGGGGGGATCGAGTCGCCCAGCATTGGCGCGGATTGGGTGCCGAGTGAGCAGCTGGCTCCGCTGGCTCACCTCCGTGAGGATATCGCGGTGCTCACAGGGTACGAGGTCAAGGCGCAGAACCTCTCGGCGCACTTCTCGGGTCCATGCGGGTTCCTGTCGGGGTTCCCGGCGAAACTCCAAGGTGAGGACAAGAGCTTCACGGCGCCTTCTCTCGATCAGCTGATCGCCAATGAACTCGGCGGTGAGACGCTCTATCGCTCGGTGGAGGCAGCGATTCAGCCGGGAGCGGGGGGGCTCTCCTACGTCGGAACCGACCTCCGTAACCCTCCGATCTCGGACCAGGGTACGCTCTTCAAGACGCTCTTTGGAGAGGGCTTCGTCGCACCGGGCGAGAACCAAGAGCCCAACCCGCGGTTGGGCGTCCGACGTAGCATCTTGGATGCGGTCATGGAGGACATGAACGCGGTGATGAACAAAGTGGGGGCTGCAGATCGGCAACGCATCGAGCAGCACCTCTCGACGGTGCGTGACCTGGAGTTGCGACTTCAGCGCATGGAAGAGGACCCGCCGAATTACGAGGCTTGCTCTCGGCCAGACGAAGCGGTGACTCCCCCGGACCTCGACGGCCGACCCGACATGCAGGGGAGGGCGCGCTTGACCTCTGACCTGCTGACCATGGCGCTTGCATGTGATCTGACGCGGGTCGCGAGCCTGTATCACTCGGATCCCCTCTCGGACGTCCTCTGGCCGAGCATGACGGCGGGGCACCACCAGTTGACCCACGATGAGGTTGGCGATCAGCCCCAGGTGAACCAAATCGTCATCCACTCGATCGAGGACCTCGCGTACCTTATCGATGCCATGAAGGCCGTGCCGGAGGGTGACGGGACGCTGCTCGACAACACGATCCTGCTGGCGACGTCGGACGTCTCGTATGGCAAGACGCACCAGATCGATGAGTATCCGATCATCGTCGCAGGGCGAGGCGGAGGGGCCCTCAAGACCGGGTTCCACCACCGCTCTGAGACCCGCGCGAACGCGAGCATGGTGCCACTCACGCTGATGCGCGCCATGGGCATGACCCAGGCGTCGTACGGCAGCGAAGACGCGTACACCGAGTCAGGTCTGGCGGAGATAGAAGCATGAGCGCACGTTGGAAACGCAGCCTTTTGGTCCTCTGCGCCCTCTCACTGGCCGCTTGCTACGGTGAGAGCAGCATCGATGATGCCGTCTCCGACGGGACAGAGGCGGAGGTGACCGACAACGCGGCGGCCCCGGCCGCTGATGTGCCGCGACATTGGACTGAGGATCCTGAGCTCCCCTATTTCCGTGAGGACTGGTCGGTCGAGAGCGGGACGCACCTCAATGCCTTACAGCGGCTGTATTTTGACGGCGCGGTCGACGGCGTCTCGGCGGGATGGAACCTAGACGGTGAGGTGACCCCCGCTGATCAGAGCACTTGCGAGAACGAGGCCGACAGTGCGCTCTTGTCGGCGGACACCTACGCCCTTGAGCCTGGGTGCGTGGACACGTGCCTCGAGGGGGAGGACCCGTCGGGCTGCGTGACGAGCTGCCTCGAAGATGCAGGGATCTCGCCCGAGTGCGCCTCGACCCTCGGAGTGCTCTCCCTGAGCTGTGGTCACGGCGACTTTATAAGTCCCCAGGGCAGTGAGGGGGTCGACAACCAGATGGCCATGGTCTGGACCCTTGCCGCCAATTTGGTCGGCGAGGCGATCGTGGCGCTCCTGCAAGACGGTATCAACGAGGGGCGCATGCTCGTGATGCTCGAGCTTGGCGATGTGGACGATTTGGTCAATGACGACAACATCACAGTGACGCTCTTTCGATCGACCGACGTCCCGATCGTGAACGTGGCGGGCTTTCTGCTCCCAGATCAGACCTATCAAACCGACCCTACGTTCCCAGTCGTGACGTTTGAGGGGGCCTCCATCGTCGATGGGCATGTCAAAGCGGGCCCCTTCGACCTCTCGTTTCCGATTCAGGCCTTCAACGCTGACTTCTTAGTCGGCCTCGAGGATGGCTACGTGGAGTTTGATATCGACGCTCAGGGGCGCTTCTCGGGTCACCTAGGGGGTGTCATGGATGTTCACGATGTCATGGAGAACATGTTGCAGACGAACGCCGCCCAAGAGGCGGAGCTCATCTACCCCATCGTCGAGGATCTGGCCGACATAAATCGGACCAAGGATGGGTGCAGTCATTTGTCCGCTGCGCTTCGCTTCGAGGGGGTGACAGGCTTCCGCATCACCGAGTCGGACACCGCAGAGGCGCCCTGAGCCGGGATGCGGAGCGCGTGGCCTCTCTACGGTGTCGCTTGCGCGGGGGTCAGGCAGGCACCGTTGGGGTTGCCTGGCTGCAGCTGCTCACAGGATTTGCCTTCGGGGCAGCCTGAATCGTCGGTGCAGAGCTCGGCACAGACGCTCACTTCGTACCCCTCGACTTCGTGCGGAAGCGGGACGCAATACTGTCCGTCTGTGCACTGATTGGCGTCCCAGCAGGCCCCATCGACGTCAGCGAGCTCGGCGATGAGCGCCTTCTCGATCATCTGCGGAGAGTCAGCGACAAACTTCGACACGATGGTCCCGCTCTCGTCGCTGATGATGGAGATCTCATGGGACGCTTGACCGTCTCCGTAAACACCGATGTCTCCGTTGGGATCATAGAGGAGGCGCATCGACATGGGGTGAGTCTGTGCGTACTGCTTGCAGTAGCCGGGGGTGACCGAATTGAACTGGCTGTCTTGGATCAGGATGACCCATGCCACAAGGCCGGGATCGTTAAGCTTCTCGTAAATGTCGTTCATCGAACTGATGAAATCGGCGCAAGCACTTCACCAGCCGGCTAACAGATTGAAGAACGCCGCGTCGGCGCCGCAAAGTTCGTGAAGCCAGACCGTGTTGCCGTCGCAATCGCGCAGCTCGGCGTTTGTCAGGCTCTCGCCCGGGGTCGTTCCGAAGGGGCCCTCCGGTGGACAGTTCCAGACCATACACCCGCCGTCCAAGCAGGCCTCGCCCTCAGCGCAGCTGCCACAGGACTTGCCGTAGTCGTCCGTGCCGCAGGTTCGGTCGGTGCAGGAGGGGATCTCCGCTGGGCAGGCGGTGTCTGTCCCGACTGAGCTCAAGACCTCGCCTCGAAGCATCAGGCCGTTGAGGTTCACCGAGAGCGCTTTAGTGTCTCCCTCCTTAAACAGCGCAAGCCCCGTGAAGTCGAAGCTCTCTCCAGCCTCACAACCCGTCTGACTGGGGGCCGCTACGGTTGGCTGACCGTCGAGCCCGCCGGTCGAGCCGCTTACGTCCAAACTGTAGGTGCCTTCTGCCGCTCCAGCGAGTTCGGTGCCGCAGGCCGCATCGACAGTCAACGCGCCACCGGTGAGAGACCACATGCCGTCTAGGGTCTGCAGTGTCAGCGAGAGTTCACAGCCATTGTCCTGAGCGATGTCGAGACTCACTTGGGTAATGCAGCCGTTGCCCAGGTTGTGCGTCGCGGTCGCGACAGCTGTGGCGTCGGTGTAGACCAGCTCGCCCATGTCGGTGAGCAGAGTCGCGTCCGCAGTTGTGGCACAGTCTGTGGGCATCCTCGTCGCGGTCTGACCGTCACTCGCTGGATCATTCTCTCCAAGCCCATCGCTTACTCCGGTTGCACCGTCGTTTGCGTTGGATTGGCCCTCTTCGACCGACGAGGGCTCTTCAGTCCCCCCATCGCAGCCCGCACTTGTCACGACCCCGATGCCGAGGCAAAGGGCTAAGCATTGAACTGTCGTTCGCCTGAAAGGAAACATGTGGTCTCGCTGGTTTGAGCAGTAGCTACTGGAGAGCATATAGTGTCCTCTCTAGACGATGTGAAGGCAACGCCGGTGAACAGTTCCCACAATTATTGAAGGCACGGGGTGGACTCAATGGACCATTTAGCGCGATCCACTTTTGCATGGGTTGTCGTCGTTTTGGGGCTTTTCGTTGGTGGAATTCATGGGTGTGGCGAGGGGCCGGAACCAGGTCCTGACGTCGCGGTGAACACTGACGCTGATGAAGATGCAGCGGTCGAATCGGGGTCCGAGACCGAGGAGGGGGCCGACGACGGGGCGGGGAGCGGAGACGCGGAGACGGTTGACGTGGTCGAGCGTGACGGGCCGGATAGCGGCGGAGACACCGAGGTCGCCTTAGAGCGTCTCCCGATGCCGGTCACGGTGACATTGGACGGGCTGCCCGCAGCCCAGACCTTGGTGGTTCAAGGGGGGAACCCTGAGCGCTGGATGACTGACGCTGAGGGCAAGGTGACGATTGAAGTCGATCTCTTTGTTCCTGGGGACCATTTTGTCATGGCGTCTCACCCCGACGCACGAATCGCCGGTCAGAGCGTGTTCTACAAGGACCCGTTCTTTGAGGACACCGCTGAGGTGACGATCGAACTGACGCGGTTTGAGAACGTGGACAACGAGGCCTACGTCTTCAAGGATCCGGGTGAGCCGGGGCACAGCCATGTCATCGAGAAGTGCGCACATTGCCACCTGACGGTTGCCGACTCCTGGGGCGGTTCTGTGCACCGCGTGATGGCGAAGAACCCCGTGACCCACGACATCTACGAGGGCACTGCGTCGGGGACGGACACTGAAGCAGCGTGTGCGTCGCGCGGCGGGACATGGATGGAGGACGTTCACCCCAGCACAGGCGAAGCACGCTTTAGGTGCAAGGTCACCGATGGGGTTGTGGATCACGGCATCACCGGGGGCTGTGCGGATTGTCACGCCCCCGGTATCGATGGCGCTGTCGGGGGGCGTGACCTGCGTGATGCGAAGGGGCGCTCCTATGACGAGGGTGCCCACTGTGACGTATGTCACCACGTGGAGTCAGTGGATCTTACGTTGGACCCAGGGGTCGCTGGGAGCCTTCGTATCTTGCGGCCGAGCGAGGAGGCGCCGTTCCCCGGGGTCGGAGAGTGGCACCCTTTGACCTTCTGCCCAAACCCGGACAACGCCAACAAGTTGATGAGCTGTGTTCAGCGCGATCATTTTCGCCAGTCATCGTTCTGCGGTGGTTGTCACGAACACGAGCAGGCGGTGCTCGTGCCGGGAGCGAGCATCGACGCTGCGCGGTGGCCCGAGGGCAAGTTGCCGATCCAGTCGACGTTTACCGAGTGGTCAGAGAGCGCTTTGGCGGCCGTGGTCTCGTGCCAGGGGTGTCACATGCCCGGGGCACCAGAGGAGGTCGTGAATGGCGCCGACCTTCAAGCCTTTAGTGGGGATAATACGGGGATCACAGGCGGGTGGCCGCGCCCACCTGGTAGCGTTCACCTCCACAGTTGGCCAGGGCCTCGCAGCGATGAGGGGTCAAAGTTGGCGAGCCCGCTCTCGTTAAACATCTCTCAGTCGGTGACGGGGAGTGAACTGAGCGCGTCCGTGACGGTCACCAACAACGGCGCCGGTCATTCGGTACCCACGGGCGAGCCGCTGCGAGCCGTCCTCTTGATTGTGACGGCTGAGTGCGAGGGAGTGGCTCTCTCGGCGACAGGCGGCGATGCCATCCCTGATATCGGAGGTGCCTACGCGATGAAGACGAGTGATGCCGATTGGAGTACATGGCCAGCAGCCAAGGTAGGCCAGGTGGTCCGCGTCGTGACTCGACCTGGCGGCTATCACGACTACACGGGCTTTGGGCCCTTTGGCGATGGCACGTTCGACTCTGCACAGAAAGGGATGCCTGTGGAGCATGTCGTTGGGGAGTCGGTCATCGAGGCCATCGTGGATGGCGTCATCACCTTCGAGAGCCCCTTGCCCACAGGAGACGTGGCGTACTTGGTTGACGCGAACGCCCACGCGGGGGCATCCGGCTTCGCCTTCGCGCGCGTCACGGTCGGCGCGGAGGGGGCGCGCATGGTGCACCACTACGCTGCGACGGATATCGCGAGCGATAACAGGTTGGCGGCAGGTGGAGCCTGGACCTCCGAGCATCGCTTCAATACGACGTGTGAAGCCCCTGTGCTGACTGCGCGCCTCGTGCATCGCGCGCTCCCTTTACATCTCGCTGTTGAGCGCGGCTGGGAGCTTCGGGACCAGACCATGGTGACCGCCACCTCGCCCTAACGGCTACAAATGTGCAGACTCGGGTGTCGACAGACGTGCTCTTCGGACAGCCGCCGCCTCGCTGAGAGTGGTGCGTCCCGGGGGGGCCTGTCAGGAGGTGGCCCTTGAGTCTGAGTGAAGAGCTGGCCAGCGCTGTGGCTGAGGGGCGCATGTCGGGTCGCATTTGGCTCTACAGCAACTACCACTGCAACTTGGCCTGTCGTTACTGCCTCACGGAGTCTGGACCCAAGGTCCCCCAGCGTCTCCTCGGTCGGGAGGAGATGATCGCCATCGCCGATGAGGCTCTCGCGCTCGGGTTCGAGAGCCTTGGAGTCACGGGGGGAGAGCCGATGCTCCTCCCCGACATTGTCGAGATACTCGATGACCTTGCGCAGCGTTTACCGGTCACGGTCCTGACGAACGGCACCCTGTTCTCCGCCAAGCGGCTTGAGGCGCTGCGCCACCTGGCTGGCCGAGATATCAGCTTCCAGCTCTCTCTCGATCGTCCGGACGCCAACAGCAATGACGCGATGCGCGGCCCAGATAACTTTGCGAAGGTCGTGGCAGCCGTCCCAGCTCTCCTCGGCCTTGGCTTCACAGTGCGCATCGCGACGACTTTGGAGAGTCAGAGCGCGGATGAGGGCCAACGACTCAAGAGGCTCGTCGCAGGTCTTGGGGTCCCTGACGAAGACCATGTGGTTCGTAAGGTCGTCGATCGCGGTCGCGCAGGGGTGGAGGAGATGGGGCAGACGGCGCCGCTTGAGCAGATGCCGCCCGAGCTCACCATTACGAAGGCTGGGGCGTTTTGGTCGCCTTTCGGTCCGACGTATCGCGACGGACGCTTGGAGACGGACCTCCGCGTCTCTCGTGTGTACAGGCCTTTGAGTGGACCACTGCGTGTCATCTTGAAGCGGCTCAAAGAGAGCGCGCTGCTGGAGCCCGAGGAGCGCTCAGGTTTCGTCTGAGCGTGAGGTCAGCGACTCAGGCTGAGTCGGCTCCCTGACCTCGCGCGAGGTCTTTCTTCTAAGCGTCGAGGGTGCGTAACCCACGCTCACCGAAGCGCTCGAGGTATTCGCGGCGGACACCAAGGCACATGGGTCTGCGTGCGCAGTCGCTGCATGCTTCACCGAAGTCACGCCCGGACAGATCCGCAGTGGCAAAGTCGCTGGCCCTAGAGTGCATCTGCAGTCGTGGCTCTTCTGCGACGATGCATGGCGGGAAGCCGCAGGAGCCCCCGGTTGAGACGGTTAGCCCGGCATCGAGGAGGGTGGTGCAGGCTGCTAGGAGAGAGGGGCGGACGCGCTCTAATGAGACCTGCTTCTCTGCGTAGTGCGCGCCATCCCAGGCGCTCGATGGGTGCGAGTAGATCACTTGATGGATGGCCGCGTCGGCGCGTGATGCGAAGCGCCGAACGATGAACTCCGCGTGAGCTTTGAGCGTGTCCACGTTGTCTCGGTCGACGACGCAGTTGAGGGCGACCAACAAGCCGGCCTCAAGGGCGGCCTCCGTGCCCGCGACCGTCCCCTCCCAGGTCCCCGGGGCTCGGGTCATCTTGTCGGAGGTTCGCGGGTCGGCGCTGTGCAACGAGATGAGAGCTTTGCTCATCCCTCGCGCCATGAGATCGCTGAGGTAGCTCGCCTTGCGAAATCGAATCGCGTTGGTCTCAAGGCCGACCTCCATACCGTGAGTTTGGGCGGCATGGGTGATGAGCGCCGGGAGCGACTTGTAGAGGGTGGGCTCACCACCCGAGAAGATGAGGTTCGTCACGCCCTGTGAAGCGAAAGCGTCAATCCAGGCTTTGCAGGTCGCTGTGTCGGGTTCAGGCCAACTGCGTGACTGCCAACAGAACGCGCAGTCCTGATTGCAACGGAACCCAAGTCGAATGATGCCGTAAGGACGACCACGCCCCATCGAGATCTGCCTTAGCGCCTCGTCTCGCAGCCCGTCTAGGCGCCACAAGGCGTTGAGGTCCTCCTCGAGCCACGAGAGATCGGCTTGTTCGAGGCGCTTTCGGAGTCCCTTAAGCTGCTGGGCTCTTTCCGGCGATTCGTAAGGATCACTTCCGTCATCACCGCGACCATAGGAGACCCCAAGCCCCGACGTCTCGAACCAGCGTGGGCCTTGATAAGACGGACCATGGATGTGGAGCTTCAGGCCCCCCGAGTTCACGGTGAGCCTCCAGGGCTCGTCTCCCCTTGGTGCTGGGGGCGAAGCGATCTCAAGGTCCCCCAAGGCGGCCCCGAGGCGCTCTTCGAGTGCGGCCTTGAGCGCCTCTGTGCGGCGCGCTACCCACCGAGTTTCAGGCGCAGATTGGGACATCCGAGGCGTTGAACTCCTTGCATTCGCTGGCCATGATAGCCGGTCCGGGGGGGCACGCCCACTGCTCTATCTGCGTGGGCCGTCGAACTGCAGTTGTGAGCGAGATGGGTAAGTGGCTATGGTGCTGACGACTCGTTATGGGGTGGCCCTGTCATGTCCGTCGAAGCGCAGGGTAGAAACTGGTGGCGAGACCTTGTCCTCCCGGCGGGTCCCAGCGACGTCGCGTTAGACCGATATCGGACCCTGGCGAAGATGCGCCTGCTCCTAGCCTTGCCCTTCGCCATGCTGATGACGGATCTGCACCTGCAGCGAGCCCTCGAAGATGCGTGGCACCCCGAGGCGGGGTGGCGTGCATGGGCGGCGCACTTTACGCTGATGGTGCTCTACTTTGTTGTGAACGTCGCGCTCCTGCAGATGACGCGCCCCGGCAATGAGCGCTCGCGGGAGAGGCTTTACCAAGTGAACTCGCTCGCCATCCTTTGTGAGATTGGGACCAACCAATCGAGCATGGTGGGGTTCGGGAGCTTTGCCTCTTACGCGCCGATTTACATCATCTTGCTGGTGGCAGGTTACTGCGCGCTCTTTGATTACCGAACGGCGCTGACGACGTGCATCTTGGCGATCCTCAGCTTCTTACTCTTCTCGACGCTTGAGTTGTGGGGGACTTGGCCAGTCGGCCCGCTGCTGCCGGCTCCGGTGGTGGACAGCTATTGGCATGAACCCGAGAACGCTCATCGCGCGATCTTCTCGATCGTCTTTGTCTGCATTGTCACCTTCCTCCTCTGCAACTTCGCGGTGAACCAGAAGCTTCGACTTCACCAGTATGTGACGCGCTCTGTGCTTCAGCGCTATCTCCCCCCTGCGCTCGTGGACCGAGCAGCGGCTGGCGAGTTGAAGCTAGATGCAGCCCCGGAGCGTCGCATGGTGACGATCATGTTTACCGACATCTGTGGCTTTACAAGGTTGTCTGAGCAGCTGGGCCCGGAGAAGGTCGGGGACCTCCTTAACGAGGTGTTAGGCCAAGTCGCGGACCTGGCTCATCGGTATGAGGCCACCGTAGATAAGTTCATCGGCGACTGTGCGATGGTCGTGTTTGGTGCCCCCGAAGCTCTCCCACCGGCCGAGCAAGTCAGACGCGCCGTGGCTCTGGCTGCAGACATCCATGCGCTAATCCCTGGCATCGGGGAGGCTCATGCACTGCAGGCCCGTACTGGGATCAACACTGGGGAGGTCGTCGTTGGGAACTTCGGCTCAGCGAATCGATCGGATTACACGGTCATCGGCCCGCCGGTGAACATCGCAGCGCGCCTCGAGAGCAAAGCTGGGCCTGGGAGAATCCTGCTTGGGCAAGACGCCGTCGCGCACCTCGAAGACCGCTCCAAGTTGAGTTCTGCCGGGATGTTAGAGCTCAAGGGGATGAGCGCGCCGGTGGAGGGCTGGTTCTTCACACCGTGAGCTTTGTGCCGTGCGTGGTGACCACTCGGGAATAGGGTAGGGGCGTGAGCGCCTTGTGCTCGGCCGAAGCTGTGATAAGCGTGGCCGCGTCCGGTTGAGCAGATGCACACACGCGAAGGGAGCCCCATGAGGACCTGGACCGAGGAAGAACTCACGAGCCACGGTGTCGCGCTAAGCGATGAGGGGTTGCATCCATACGCCCCTGGTGACTCGGCGTGGAATGAGTCGCTCTTCTTCGATTGGATCGACGCTGAGAGCGGTTGGGCTGGGCACTGCCGAATCGGCCGCCACACGGGGCTCGGACATTTGTGGGTGTGGGTGTATCTCTACGACGGTGAGCGCTGGGTGGGCTTTGACGAGCCCGCCCTCGACCTTGAGTTGATGTCTGACGAGGGCTGGGCCTACGAGAGCGAGCAGCTCTCACTGTCTTGGCGCGTTGACGCGCCGCTGTCGCGAAGCACCCTCGAAGTGAGCGGACGGGGGAGGGTGCTCGAGGGGACCGACCCCGGCGATGCGTGCGCTTTTGCGCTCGCGCTGACCTTCGATGCGGCTGGCCCCGCACACGGCATGGCGGCGAGGCGGGTGAAGGCGCGAGACGGAGCGACCTACGACGCCGGACGCTACGAGCAGCCTTGCGACGTGTCGGGAGTCATGACGCTGGACGCCGTCACGCGGTCAATTCGCGGCCGTGGTGAGCGCGATCATTCCTGGGGGCCCCGGCATTGGGCGATGCAGTGGCTCTTCTTAGTCCTTGAGGGTGAGACCCTGCGTGCCCAGTGCACCGAGGTGCTCATCGGAGGAGCCATGCGCATCTGTGTCGGGTACGTGTTGCGAGACGCGATGGCCCAAGTCAACGATGCCCGTTTTGAGCTCACTTATGCCGACGAGGCTGAGGTCCTAGTGCCCTTTGAGGGGACCGTGGCCGTCGACAGCGACGGGGGCGGTCTCGTGGGACGTGTGATCCCCATCAGCGGCGTCGCACTCAACGACGGGCACTGCCTCCCAGAGGGCGTTCGGTCCATTTACCGCCGGAACCTCGTGCGTTTCGAGCCTGCGGATGGGGGGCCACCCATCATGGGTTGGATGGAGACCCACCGTCTGGTCTCCGCGTGAGCGCGCTGCTCTCGCTTCGAAGCACCCCCTTAGCCACCCTTGAGGAAGCCGGGGCGGGCGGGAAGGCGTTAGGCTTGGCGCGGCTGCACGCGCTCGGACTGGATGTCCCCGAGGCGTACGTCTTGGTCGACGGGCAGGGGGCGGATGGCGTTGATTGGGGCGCTGCAGCCAGTTGGCTGTGTGAGGCCCCGCTGGCGGTGAGGTCGTCATCTGCCGCAGAGGATGGTGCGGAGCGCTCGTTTGCTGGCCAGTATGAGAGCGTCCTCAACGTTCAGGGTGAGGCGGCGCTGCGTGCCGCGATCCAGCGGTGCCTCGCCTCGGTGCAGAGCGCGCGGGCAGACGCTTACAGCGCTGCGGGCTTGGAGGGAGGCCCTGTTGATACGATGGCGGTCGTCATCCAGCGGATGATTCAGCCTACGGCGGCGGGGGTGCTCTTCACTGCCGACCCGACCACAGGGCGTCGGGATAGGATCGTGTTGGACGCCGTACCTGGCCTTGGAGAGGCGCTTGTAAGCGGCGAAGTTGACCCCGACCACGTCCTCGCGGACCCCGAGGGAGAGGTGCTCGTGCGCACCCTACCAGACACCGGTCCTGTCTTAACCGCATCCCAGATAAAGGCGTTGGTGCTCGCCGCCAGAGGGATCGAGGCCGAGATGGGGCAGCCCATTGATCTTGAGTGGGCGATCGATGAGGGCGGGACCCTCTGGTGGCTTCAAGCGCGCCCTATCACGACACTGCCGCTCCCCCTGCAAGGGGCCGACACGGTCGATGTCGACCCTGAGCACGTCTACACCCGCTGCAACATCGGAGAGATGATGCCGGGGGCAGTCACACCGCTGACCTTGTCCGTGACCGTGCGCGGGATCGATTACGGCATCCAGGCGATGCAGGTGGCCGTGGGGGTGAGGCGCGCGATCGAGGATCGAGCGGTGTTTACCGCGACCTTTGGCGGGCACATCTTCCTGAACCTGAGCGCCTTTGGGGCGATGGTCTTGGGCGTCGCAGGATCGAACACCGAGCGCCTCTGCAGAGCCGTGTGTGGACGGCCGCTCGAAGAGCTTCAACTCGGCTCTCCAGCGCCGTGGTGGCGACGTGCGCTTAATGGCGTCCGATACGGCCTATATTTGTTAAGCGCCCCGAGGCATCGCGCTGCTCTGGCGAGGGATCTCGCGGCCTTTAAGGTGCCTGAACTGAACGAGCCTGCTGAGATGTTCGCGTGGATCGACGGGCAGCTTCCAGTGCTCTACCGCGCATATGACCACCACATGACATCCTCGGCGGTCTCGGGCGCGTTGGTCCCAGCGCTCCTTGAGATCCTGAGCGGAGGGGCGCCGCCGACCAATGCGCACGAAGCGCTCTGCGCAGCCTTGTTGACCGCAGGCGCAGATGAGCAGGTAGAGAGCTTGGATTTGGCCGCGGGGGTCGGGGAGATGGCGCAGGTGTTTCGCCGAGATCCCGAGGTGATGTCGCAGCTCTCCCAGGGAAGCGCATGTGAGACGGCGGAGTGGCTCTCCTCATACGTGGGACAGAGCGGTGAGGCATGGCGCGACTATATGGGGCGGCATGGCCATCGCTCTTTGCGTGAGCTCGAGCTTCGGCAGGCAGAGTGGGGCTATGACCCGACGCCTGTCATCGCGAGCGTGCAAGTGGCTGTGAGGGCCGA
Source organism: Myxococcota bacterium (assembly GCA_049602155.1). Classification (GTDB taxonomy): domain Bacteria; phylum Myxococcota_A; class UBA9042; order PHBI01; family JBMYRH01; genus JBMYRH01. Next base: position 292,333 of record JBMYRH010000005.1, read on the forward strand.
GACCCCACCCGTCGTTCGGTCCACTCCCTCCGAAGCAAAGGGGGCAGGTGGTGCAGCGCGCTGGGTGGCTGCGCGTGCGCGCCGCGCCGCGGCAAAACGCGAAGAGACGAAGTCATCGCTCGTCGCTTTGACCACGCGCTTCAAGGCCGCATACCGAGGTCTCGGTGCACGCTTAGTGGCGGCTGGAGCGCTGACAGATGTCGACCAAATCTTCTTCCTGAGCCACGAGGAGGTCGGCGAGGTTGTCCACGGGCGGCTTGACGCCCATGCGTTGACGACTGCGCGTCGGGACTTGCTGGTCTATCAGAGCCGCCTCGGGTTCCCTGAGGTCTTTGTAGGGCGCGGGATCCCAGAGGATCCTTTGCCCCCTGGGGAAGCGCCGGAGGGCGGGTTTGTTGGGAAGGCCGTGAGCCCAGGGCGCGCGGAAGGCTTTGCGCGGGTCGTTACTCGGCTCGACCAGCTTCAGGAGGTGCGGCCTGGTGAGATCCTCATCGCGACCGTAGTCGATGTCGGGTGGACACCGTGTTTCCCGCTGATCGCAGGGCTCGCGACAGAGATCGGGAGCGCGGTGTCTCATGGCTGTGTCGTCGCGCGGGAGTTCGGGCTCCCCGCGATGGTCGGTCTGCGGGGCGTCACCCAGGTCGTCGAGACCGGGCAATGGGTGGTTTTGGATGCGGACTGCGGCATCCTTGAAGTCCATGATGAGGCGCCCAGCTAGGCTCCTGCGGGGCGCTTAAAGGGCATCGTGGAGCGTACGGAACGGGCTCAGGCTGCGGTGTCGAGGGCCCGGCCTGGCTGTTGGTGACAGGCAGGCCGACGCCGAAGCGCTGTGCCTCTCCATGGCGCCTGCGCACTCGGTGACTGTGGCACTCAGCCGTCGCCGCCGACGTTCTCGGTTGAGGCTTTGGACATCACATCTTCGAGGGTCTTCGCCAGGTGATGGAGCTGGTAGGGTTTTGAGACAAAGGAGGTCGTGTCGCCGCTCTCCTTCAGCGCCTCCATATCAGCTGGATCGCTGTACCCCGAGCAGACGATGATAGGCAGGTTCGGCGCGAGTTTCCGCAACCCGACCAAGACATCACGGCCGTGCATCTTCGGCATGATCATGTCGAGTACGACGACGTCGATCTCGCGAAGACCGGTCTGAAAGAACGTCAGGGCCTCGTGTCCATCCGAATAGGCGTGGACCTTTGCTCCCTCAAATTCGAGAAACTCGGTGACTAAAGACAGGACGAGCTCCTCGTCGTCGATGAGCAAGATGTGCTTACCACTGAGTGTGGACGTCGATTCGTAGGGCTGATCGGTCGGCGAAGCCGTCTTGGGTAAGGCGCTGGTGCAGGGCAGTTCTAACGTGAAGACGCTGCCCTGGCCGGGCTCGCTGGTGACCATGAGCGCCCCGTGGTGCCCCTTGATGACCCCAAACACCGCGGAGAGCCCCATCCCCACACCTTTGCCTTGAGGCTTGGTCGTGAAGAAGGGTTCGAAGATACGTCGCTTCAGTGTGTCGGTCATTCCCATGCCTTGGTCGCGCACAGACACGCGCAGGTAGCTGCCGGCCTTGAGGGGCAAGGGAGGGTCACCGCAAGGGCCATCTTCTCTCTCCACGTGCTCGGTGGAGACGTGGAGTTCGCCACCGTTCGGCATGGCGTCTCGAGCGTTAAGCAGCACATTCAACAGGGCATTATGAAGCTGAGGGGCGTCCCCGGTGACATATCCCCCGGGAGATGCGAGCTCGAGGTGCACGATGTGGCGTTTGTCGACCGTGCGTTTGAAGAGGTCGAGCACCTCATGAATCATTGCATCGATGTTAACTGGAGCCAGCTCAAGTGGCCCCTGACGGGCGAAGGTCAGCAGCTGGTTGGTCAACTCCGAGGCGCGGTGCACAGAACGTAAGATCGCTTGCACGTAAAAGGAGAGGTGATGGTCGGGGGGGGGACTTACGTGCGCCATTAACATGTCGGCTGCGGCCTGAATGCCAGCGAGTTGGTTGTTGAAGTCGTGGGCGATACCGCCTGCGAGGACCCCCAATGACTTGAGGCGCTCTACATGACGCAGGCGTCGCTCGATCAGGCGTTTATCGGTGACGTCGCGGTAGAGTTGGACGCGCCCTAGTCCCTCGCCTGAGTCACCTCGAATGGGGACGACGGTGACCTCACAGATCCGTGTGTTGAGGTCATCTTCAATACATTCGATTTCCCCGCTCCACGTGTCTCTGAGCTCCAGCGCGGCGTCGATCTCCTCCTCAGTGCGAGACGCTTGATCACTCGTGAGCATAGGAAAGGGCGGCTTGCCGATCACCTCGCTAGGTTCCAGCCCAAAGAGGCCTTGTGCCGCTGGGTTCCACGCGGCGATCAGGCCCTCGGGTCCAATAACGCTGACCCCCTCTTCGATCGAGTTGAAGAGCAGGGCCTGCTTTTGCAGGACTTGCTCAGTGCGTCGACGCGCGGCGGCCTCAGCCATGGCGTGTTGCACCTCATCGAGCAGGACGTTAACGCCAGTCGCGATAGCGTCTAGATCGTCACCACTGCTCGAGACGGTGAGCCGGCAGTCGAGCTCGCCGCTGATGCAGCGCACAAGCTCAGATTGCAAGCGGCGAAGACGAGAATCCGCATCATTGGTGCTGCTTTGATTCACGGCGCGCGCGTTCTCCGGCTAAGAGGCGCTGTCTTTCGCTTCTCTGAGCCAAGCGATGGCAGCGTGTTCATCACTGAACAGCTTGGTGTCTTGACGTTGCTTGGTGATCCCCAAGTAAGCGTTCCCCAACATTCGACCCACGGGGCCACCGATCAGGAGTGCGAGGCGGGTCGTTTTAGGGTGGCTCGGCAGTCGAAGCACACGCGCCGTGGTGTTTCGCACGCCACGAATATCGGTCAGGCAAAAAACGCGCTCATGATCGGTGACGAGTTGATCGACCACCGAGAGGGCATCTCGCCCGTCGGCCTCGTCGTACACGTCCCCCTTGTGATGCTCCGGGCTGCCGAGGACCACGTGCACAATGTCACCTTGGAGCCATCGCGCCCGGTTGACACGGCCGACCAGCCATTCGCCATTAGCTGTCTGCATGACATTCGACATAAAGGGTTCTGTGACAGAAGTACTGTGCGTTGGCGGGGGCCAACACACTGTTTAGTCCTGCATCCTTGGGGAATGAGATAAGACTACAAGATCTTTGGGCGTGGTGCGAGCCACGGGGTGCAAAGAGGTTAGAGAGGCGAACCGTCAGTCCTTCGTTTCGATAGACGACAGTGGGCTGGAGACATGACGGGCCAAATATGGAGCGAATGTTTTCGCTCTAGGGCCACCTTGATGATGGCGTTGGCTTGACACCAAAAATGCTGCCGTCTAAAGCCCAGAAATAGCATGCGGTCACGTCTTGGCGACGTCGACGGGGAAGAGAGCACGGCGCGCTAAAGCGTCGCACTCGGGGAGGAGAGAGCGTGGATACTTTCGATGCGATCATGTCACGCCGGACATCTCACCTTTGGAGGGCAGAGCCCGTCCCGGAAGCGGTGATCGCGCGCGCGCTGGAGGCGGCCCATATGGCGCCCTGTCACCGCTTTACGTGGCCGTGGCGTTTTGTGCGTGTGTCTGATGTCCACCGCGAGGCCCTGTTCGAGCTCGCCTTGGTGCTCAAGTCGAAGGGGAAGGAGCAGACGCCGGCTTTCATCGAGAAGATGCGGCGCAAAGTGCGCAACCCTGCGCACCTCGTCGTCGTTGTTCAGCCCAAGAAAGAGGACGCCTTTGAGGCGCGAGAGGACTACGCGGCCATCGCGTGTGCGATTCAGAATATGGCGCTCGTGGTGCACGCGGAGGGCTACGCCTCCAAGTGGAGCACGGGGGGGCTGACGACCCATGAAGAGTCCTATCGTCTCCTTGGCGTCGACGCTCCCCAAGAGGAGATCGTCGGGTTCATCTGGATAGGCGTGCCCGAGATCACAGGGCCGCCTGTCCCGAAGCGGTCCGCTTTGGAAGATCACATCCGTTGGAGCTCTTAGCGCTCTCGCCTGCACAGGGCCGATAGAGGCGCTACTCCCCCTTGTGGAGGACGAGCATTGTGGTCCCGGAGAGGAGCTTGAAGAGCACCCCGATCTCGGCCTTGAAGAGTGCATAGGACTCGGGTGAGGTCTCAAGGCCAGTGGCCTGGACGCTGAGCTCAGCCAGCGAGGTGAGGCCGTCGATCCCTTGCAGAAAGCGCTCGACGGTCGCGCTCATCTGGAACGGCTTGTTGAACGTCACGGCGCCCATGGTCAACGTCAGCGCGCCGTTCCGCTTCAAGACGCTGGCTAACCCTGCGCCGCTCATCGGGAGCAGCTCTGGGATGGCTGACGGGTCGTCCAAGGTCAGGGCGGCCCTCTCGGGCTCCTCTTCGCGCACGGCGAAGAAGCTGTGAGTGGAGATGAGGCCGCTAGCCAGCTCGGTGTAGGCGTACCGTTGCAATCGGTCCATGGCTTGAACCCTGGCGAGGACGACTGGGTCGGCGATAAACGTCTCGGGCTGATAAAAGAGGGTCGGGACGAATTCCGTGATTCGAAGGCCACCGGCCTTCATCAAGGCGACACACCCGGGCACCCGATACGCCTGATCGCAGGTGTGCAGGTAGCGGTCGACGATCTCCACATCGTCCAAGGTCTCGGTGAACTTCTGTTCGTTGTTTTTCACGAGCCAGTTGGAATGCGGCAGTGAGGATAGGGCGCGCTTGGCGAGCTCGACTTGGGTGGGGAGGTCCTCGTCGCCGCACAGCGCGCGAAGCATGTCCTGCGCGTGGTAGACGCCGATACGGCCCAGTTCGCCATAGACCATGGCCCCAATGGCGCCCCCTGGGGCCAGGACAGAGGACAAGGCACGCACGCCCTCTTCGGGGCTCTCCAGGTGGTGGAGGACGCCGGAGCAGTTGATGTAGTCGAAGGTGCCGAAGCCCATGGAGGCGACGTCGAGCAGGGAGCCTGTGTGGAAGCTCACGTTCTTGAGCCCTAAGTTGTCCGCGCGCTTCTCCGCAATAGCTCGAGAGGCTGATGAGAGGTCGAGGTAGATGATCTCCCCTGGGATACCGCGCTCCTTCATCTGCTTGCCGATCACCGTCGAAGCGTCCCCGGTGCCGCCCCCGGCGACGAGGACACGGAGTGGCTTCCCCCAATCTCGGGCACCCTGGTGCACGAAGTGGTTCAGGACCTCCAGCTCTTCGAGAGGCCCAAAGACATCTCGTTCGCCGTCAGGGCTCGATACGCGGGAAGGGTAGGGGTAGGCCTCGTATTGCCCTTTTACCCGGTCGCTCATGGTTTTCCGCCTTGATGCAGTGCATCCGTGTGAGTCTCGACCTCTCGCCTAGATGCCCGACTCCGAGCCCACCATTTGTCGGCGCGCGAGCTTGGCAAACACCCCGTCCGCGGTCATCAGCTCTTTGAACGAGCCTTGCTCGACGAGCACGCCGTCTTTCAGGACCAGGATGCGGTCGACGTGTCGGATCGTGGTCAGCCGGTGCGCGATGATGATGCGCGTCGCTTTGAGCTGGTCGACGCTCCGAGTGACCTGGGCCTGGCTCTGATTATCGAGGGCGCTCGTGGCCTCGTCGAAGAGCAGGATGCGTGGCTTCCGTACCAGCGCGCGGGCGATGAGCAGCCGCTGACGCTGGCCACCTGACAGCGTCCCACCGCCCTCTGGCATCACCGTGTGCATGCCCATGGGCATTGCGCGGATCTCTTCGTCTAGGGCGGCCTGACGGGCCGCCTCCCAGGCGTCCTCAAGGTCGACTTGGTTCGCGCCCGCGATGTTGCTGTAGATGTCGCCGCTCATCACGGCACCGTCCTGGAGCACCACCCCGAGCTGCCGCCGGACCACGTGCAAGTCCACCCGCTCAAGATCGTGTCCATCAAAATACACAGCACCAGTGGTGGGCACTTCGAAGCCGAGCAGGAGCCTCAGCAGCGTCGACTTTCCGCTCCCAGAGGGCCCCACGATTGCCACGCATTCACCAGGTTTGATGTCGAGGCTGATGTCCCTCAACACCATCGGCGTATCCGCCGCGTATTGGAACGATACGCGCTGGAGCTCAATGCCTCCCTTGAGGCGGCCAGGGTCGGCCTTCAAGGCGTGTGACTCGGGCACTGCGTCGAGGATAGGTTTGGCGCGCTCCCAGGCGGGAAGCGCGCTGATGGCTGAGACGCCGATGTTCCCCAGCTCGAGGGTCGCCCCGAGGAAGGCCGAGAAGGCAGCGTTGAACGCCAAGAACTGGCCGGTGTTCATGGTGCCAGCCGCCGATGTCGCCACCATCCCGAAGATCGTGATCATCGTGACCATCGGGTAGACCGAGGAGAAGACGGCGAGCATGTTGTCGACGTGGCTCGCCTCGACGCTGGCTCTTACTTGCTTGGAGAAGGTGGTGGACCACTGCGCGAAGGCTCGGCGCTCGGCGCCCGCGGTCCGCACTTTCCCCACGGCGCTAAGCAACTGCATCAGCAGCCCGGCGAGCTTGCCCTGCCACTTTGCCTCCTCCCGCTGGAGGCTGAGCTGAGCCAAGGCAGCCGTGACGCTGACGGCCAGCGCGATGACGACGAGCCCCAGCCCGACGAGGGCGAGCTGTGGGTCGTAGCTGAAGAGCAAGATCAGGTTGAAGGATGAGAAGATGGTCGAGACCATCGCTGAGATGGTGCTGGCTGATAGGGTCTCGCGTATCTCGTCAATTGCGCCGGCGCGGGTCGCTAAGTCTCCCGCGGTGAAGTCGCGATAAAAGCTCACCGGCAGCGCGAGCAGCCGATGCCATATCGCCGCCTGAACGGCGCCGCCAAAGCGGACGTCGATGCGTATCATGGCGAAGCCTTGAACCAGGCCGAACATCGCCATTGCCAGCGCCGCGACGCCGAGCCCCATCGCGACCACCATGATTTGGTTGCGTTGTCCCCCTGGGATGACGTCGCTGAAGATGATGCCCGTCGCGATAGGCATCGCGAGGGCGACGAGCCCAGCGAGGGCGCCGACCCCGAAGAGGGTCAAGAGCTCTTTGCGGACGTTTCGGATGCCGAAGCGCCACAGGTCGAGCAGCTTGATCGGCCGCGGCTCAAAGGTGCGATAGAACGACCAGGCGAGGGGGAACACGGTCGACGCAACGCTCTCGCTGACCCGTTGAGGAGGGCCGCCAGTCGGATCGATGATGCGATAGCCTCCAGCCGCCGGCAGCAGCGCTACCGGGGCGCCAGTCTCCTCGATGAAGGCGAGCATTGGGCCGGCATCATCGCGCCACCAGGTCTCCTTCAGCGCGACCTCGCGCACGGGGACGCGAGAGGCGCGGGCGATCAGGCGGACGCGCTGACCACGGTCCAGCTCGTCAGAGGTGGTCAGTGGCGTGAGCTTGCATCCGGCGGCCTTCGCGGCGATGCCCATCGCGCGGACGAGGGCGTCGTGACCGTCCTCGAGGTTATAGCTGGCGGCCCCTTCCGGCTCGAAGGCTGTCCCGAGGCGCGTGAGCGCTTGTTGCCACTGGTCGGCGTCGACGTCTCGTCGCGCATCCAGTCGGGCGTGGAGGCGCTCGCGCTCGGCGGTCAGTGCGCCTGCCACCAGCGTATCAACGATCGAGAGGAGGGGGTCGAGCCAGTGCTCAGGGGGCTCGGCGACGACAGCTGCGGAGTCCATGGTCGCCTCGAAGCGTGCCCCTGAGCGCTTCTTGAACCAGGCTGTCGGTGGGACCATCCACCAACGGTTTGAACCGGAAAGCGTGAACTGACCGTTCATCAAGACGATCCCCTCACTGACCCGGAGCCAGCTCACCGAGCCGCTGCTTTGGGACGCAGCCAAGGCGGCCTCGGCGTCAGCCTGGGTCGCCGCCATCGCGGTCATCCAGCGCGCGAGCTGTTGGAGGACATCGTCACGGGTGAGGGGGGCTCGAGCGAGCTCCACCATCACCTCGCGCTTGAGGAGCAGCACGTGAGTGTCGGGCAGGGGGATGGCGACGAGGGTCTCGCCGCTCTCGGCGTGAGCTAAGGGCCACGCGGACTCACCTGCTTCCAACCTCAGCAGCTCGTGTCGCCGGCCATGGGAGCCGTCTGGCCCGAGCTCTGTGGCGAAGACGTCGATGGCGCCCTTCAGGACGACGATCACGTCGCCGCCGGGCGAGAGATCAAAGGCGTGGTTGCCCCCCACCTGACGGACCTCTCCGTGGGCTCTGAACCGCGTCGACCAAGATGTGGTGTTGACCATCATCAAGACTCCGCGATCAGTTTGGCGTAGCGTTTGCCGTTGGCGAGCAGCTCATCGTGGGTGCCTCGCTCGACGACCTTGCCTTTGTCGAGCAGGACGATCTCGTCCGCGTCCCGGATCGTGCTGAGGCGATGCGCGACGACCACGCAGGTGCAGCCACGTTTGCGTAGGTTCTTGTCCAGGGCCTGCTCCGTCAGCGGGTCAAGGGCGCTGGTCGCCTCATCGAGGATGAGGACCGACGGGTTACCCACCAGCGCGCGCGCAATCTCTAAGCGCTGACGCTGACCTCCGGAGAAATTGGCGCCGCCCTCGGTCACCGGTGCGTCGTATCCACTTGGGCGGGTTGAGATGACCTCATGGACGCAGGCGTCGCGCGCCGCCCTGATGATGTCCTCGTTGGGGACTGAGGGATCCCAGAGCGTCAGGTTGTCTCGGATGGTGCCCTCGAAGAGTGAGATCTCCTGGCTGACCGCGGCGACCGAGGAGGCGACCACAGCGCGAGGGATGTGCTGCCTCGCGATTCCATCAAAGCAGACCTCGCCGGACCACGGGGTATGGAGCCCCGCGATGATACGCGCCACTGTCGATTTACCGCTGCCCGATGGCCCAACCAGCGCGACACGAGAGCCCGGAGGGACGTCGAGCTTGAGCTGGCGCACCACCGGTCGGGCGAGGCGGTTGTATCCGAAGGTCACGGCGTCCAGCGTGATGCGGCCGGAGAGGCCGGGGCGACCTTGCATGGCGTCTCTGTCGACCTCGGTGCTCTCCCCTTGGACGTCGATCTCAGGGGCGTAGCGCAAGACGTCATCCAGGCGGGTCATGTCGCCGCGGATGGTCTGCAGCGCAGCGCCCAGCCCGACGATCCCTGCGACAGGGCCCATGAAGCTCGCCAGCAGGCTTTGGAAGGCGATCAGCATGCCCATCGTCATCTCGCCGTCCATCACCCGCATCGCACCGATCGAAAGTACCGCGAGGTTACCTACGACGTCGAGCATGGAGGGGACGGTCTGGAGGAGCTGGTCAGAGATCGACATGCGTTGCTGAGCGCCAATGACCTTGGCGTGTTGCCCGGACCATCGCGAGAAGAAGTCTCCCTCTGAGCCCGTCGCCTTGATGGTCTCGATCTGTCCGAGGCCGCCGACCCCGACGCCGTAGAGCTTTCCGGACTCCTGCAGGAGCGACAGGGACTGCTCGGCGCGATGCGTGGTCGTGAGTCGGACTGCGCCGAGGTTCACGAAGGCGAAGAAGACCCCGATCGCGGTGAGCACGAGGTCATACTGGACCATCAGCAGGAGATAAAAGACCACCAAGAGGGCGTTGATAAATGTGCCAGCGACGTCACCGGCGAGGAGCTGTGCGACGCGGAAGTTCGAGCCCACACGCTCACTGATCTCACCTGGCGAGCGCTGATTGAAGAAGTCGATGGGCAGCCTGAGGACGTGCCAAAGGAAGCGCGCGCTCTCTTTTAGCGCGATGCGCGAGCCAAGGCGTAAGAGTGCCTTCGCCTGGAGCCAGGTGAGCATCCCGCGAATTGCCGCTGTGACCGCGATGCCGCCAAGCAGTGGCCTGAGCCATTCGTTGTTGCCTCCGACCAGGATCTCGTCGACGAAGACGCGGGCAAAGACGGGCAGGATGAGGCCGGGGACGATCATCCCGAGGCCAACCAAGGCGATGAACGCGATGGCCAGCTCCGAGCCGCTCACACGCGACAGCAGCGCTTGCAAGAAGCCGGGGCGGCCGTCCCCGGTCTGGAAGTCCTCGCCAGGCTTAAAGGTCAGGACGACGCCGGTGTACGACTCATCAAACTCCGCCATCGCCACGCGACGGCGGCCGAAAGCGGGGTCGTTGATGTGCGCGTATTTGCCGCTGAAGCCCTCGAGGACGACAAAGTGATTGAAGTTCCAGAAGAGGACGGCTGGCAGCTTCAGGTCCGCGAGCGCCGCGATGTCTTTCTTCAGGCCGCGCGCTTCGAGCCCATGACCTTTGGCGGCCTTGACGATGTTGGCCGCGTTGGTGCCGTCGCGAGAGACCCCGCAGTCGATGCGCAGGGCCTCTAGGGGGATCCACCGGCCATAATGAGCGAGGATCATCGCGAGCGACGCAGCACCGCACTCCACTGCCTCCATCTGAAGGACGGTTGGGACCCGAGCGACGGGCGTACCGAAGAGCTTTTGCCTTATCCCCACGTCTTAGAGCCCCACCGCGTCCTTGATCCCAGGTACGAGCAGCTCGACTGGGCGCTGCTCACGCACGACGACTTGGGCAGTGCACAGGGTCCCCGCATGCACTGGGGTAGGGGGGCCGCTGGAGGACGTCCACCGGTAGCTCTCTTCCCCCTCGCCGTCTGTCGTCACCACGAGATCGGCGTGCACGACGAGTGGGGCTCCGCCGGTCTCGTCGAGGAAGCGCTGCACAAGGTCGGCGTTGGCTAAGTCGGCCATCAACGCTTGTCGGGTCGCGGGGAACTCCGAGACGCTGACGACCACCGCCATCATGCGGCCGTACTCCTCAGGGCGGACCGTCGAGGGAGCGACCTCGATGGTCATCCCAGGTTGCACATTCTTGCCGTCGTTGGGGGGCATGTAGACCAGGACCTCAAGCTCTTGGCCGACGTCGCGCCCGAGCTCGAGGTTGAAGATAGGCGTCCCAGGGGCCACGAGGCGGCCGACGGCGCTCCGCACCTCAACGACCCGCCCCGCGCGAGGGCTCACGAGCTTGGTGGCGGTCGCGAGGCGCTCCTCGAGCATGGCGATCTTGCGCTTCTGTTCGCGGATCTCAAGCTCGCGCTGTGAGGTCTCTTGGTCCTGTCGCTGGATAAGCTCGGCCTCGCGAACGTCGACCTCTTTCAGCATGCCCCGAGCCTGAGAGGCCTCCTTCTTGGCAGAGGAAATGCTCTGTCGCGTGATGGCGAGGGCTTGCCGTGTGATGAGCCCGTGCTCGAGCAGCTCTTCCTGACTCTCTAGCCGTGTCTTGAGCCAGCCTCTGCGCTCCCTCGCCAGTCGAATTCCGTGCTCAAGGGTCGCTCGCTGCTGAATGATCGCCTCGCGGTTCATGCGTCGGTCGTGCACTGCGAAGCGGCTCAAGAGCTCATGACGTGACTCGATCTCACGCAGGACCTCTTGCGCCTCTTCGAGCGCCTCCTTGAGCTCGGGCTGCTCGATTCGGCCCACGGCCTGACCTGCGGTGACCTCATCTCCGATCTGCACATCCAGCGCGATAAGGCGCCCGGTCTCCACGGCGGTGACCTCGAACATGCCGCCTTTCCAGACGAGGATACCGGGCCCACCGACCCGCGTGGGGAGGGTGCCGACGAAGCCCCAGATGACGGTCATCGCGAGGATGATGAAGACCCCGATGAGCACGAGCCAGCTCCGGATGTCTGTCACCACCATGAGCTTATCAAGCTGCTCAGGAGACGCGAGGCGGTCGAGGGCGACCTTTCGGTAAATACGACGTGACATGCTCAGTTACCGTCCACAGTAGTCGCAGGGTCTAGCAGGGGCTTGGTTGTCCGTGGGGGCTGGGTGAGCCCCTCGAGGTTCAGCGCATCGGCGCCCTCCTCTGGCAGGAGTGACGCGGCCGCAAAGTGAAGGTTCGCCAGGGCCCTAGCGTGACGCAATTCGCTCGACAGCGCCGACAGGAGGGCGCCGGTCAGGCGCTCCTCGGTGATGAGCACATCGATGGCCGTCGAGAGCTCGCTGCGGAGTCGCCGTCGCTGGTTGGCCACGGTCTCCTTATGCAACGCCACCGAAGCTGTGGCTGCGTTGTGAGCGCGAATCTCGAGGTCCAGGCTCTCGGCCCCGGCTGCGATCTCGGACCGAATGGTCCGCTCGAGCTCCTCTTGAGCCAGGCGTGCGCGTTCGAGCAGCGCCCGTTGACGCGCCAATCGGCCCTCGTAGGCGCGGTTTTGGACGGGCCACTCAAAGTTGAGGGCCACGCTGACGTCAGGGCCCCCGATGCTCCCGCCCAGCGGCGTGACGAGGTTCTCCGCGCCTGTCGCCTCTTCTAGGCCCGAGTAGCCCAAGGTGAGCTGCAGGTCGAGGCGTGGCTCCGTGGCGCGGTCCGCGACGTGCACCGTGCGCTCTGCGGCCTGGAGCTCGACGCGCGATGCAGCCAGGTCTGCCCGCGCCTGCATGCCGCGCTCCACGAGGCCGTCACGAGCACCTGGGGGGAGGCGCCAGTTGGGGTCGGGGGCGGGCAGGACATCTCCCGGAGGGGCGAGCGTGATGATGTCGGCGTTGCGCAGCCCCATCGCCAAGCCGAGGGCTTGTCGCGCACGGACGACCGCGATCTCTGCCACGGCCCGTGACGCCTCTCGGTCTGCGACGAGGGCGCTAAAGTGGACGGCCTCGGCCGCGGGGCGCTCGTCTTTGTCGATGAGGAGCTGGACCTCGGCGAGCAGCGCTTTAGCTCGAGCCTCCGAGGCGCCCAATATAGCCAAGCGGCGGTGCGCGGCGACGTAGTCCCAGTAGGCAGTGACGGCGACGAGGGCGCGGTTGGTTTGGATGTGCCGAAGTCGACGGGTCGCGGCCTCTGCGTAGAGCTCGGCGATGGCCTCTTGAGCAGCGGCGCCTGTGTCGCTGCCCCGCCCTCGGAGCAGGGCTTGGGTCGCCGAGAGCGCGACGTGCGCTCGACCTACGGAGGGCAGCGTCTGCAGGCTGGCGATCCCGTCTTCGCCGGTCAACGACACCTCAATGCCCACCTGCTCGCGGCGCTCGACCTGGACGACGGTCTGAAGAGACATGCCGAAGTCGAGCAGCTTCTGAGCCCCAACACGCCAGCGTGTACGCTCGTTGTGGGCGCTGTCGATCAGGTAGGCGTCGCGCTCTTGAGAGTCGAAAGCGGTGTCGGTGTGATCGTGACCGACCGATGAGGTCAGATACACATCAAAGGCCCCGGCGCGCTGCATGACAGCTGCCTGTGCGGCTGCGACGGTCGCCGCCTGCATATGGACATCGGGGTGATCGACTGCAGCCCTGCGCACAGCCTCGACAAGGCTGAGCTGCGGTCCGTCTTGCTGCGGCGTGTCATCGGCGAAGGTGGCGGGAGCGCAGAGCAAACCGGCGACACATAGCACGGCCCACAGGGCACGCGGTGCGTGTCCTGTGGGGGGCTCGTTAGCGAGTGGCTCGAAGGTCTTCATCTGCGGTGTTCACGTCTCGTGTCGCGCTGGCGCGGGAAATATACACGCGCCCGCGAAGCGTGTCGCGCCCGTCCTACCCCGTGTGACGCCCCCCGGCAAATAGGAACCATGCCGTCACCGCAAAGTGTCGAATCGCAGTGTGCGAACCCGGGTGAGAGTCGAGGGGAGGTCGCTTGAGGAGGGCTCAAGCGCTCAGGGTGACGCGTGAGGCTCAGCCCTTGGCCCAAACGCATCAGTGCTTGGGCGATGAGCTATCTCATGCACCTACGGGATGTCGGGATGGTAGGTGTCGGTCCAAGCGCCGTTGCTGCAGTCTGGGTCTGGGGCATCGAAGTACCCCGTGCCGTTGAAGCTGCGCTCCTCGGGGTGGTAGACGCTGATGATGACCGGGACGTAGCCGAGCTCCATCCCCGCCGGTGGCGTGACGAGCTGGCCAGGGTCGACCCGCGCCAAGTTCGGATCCAGCGCATCCGAGTTGTCCTCGTGGCGGTAGTTGATGAAGACCGGCTCGCCTGGATCGACTGTGGAGTGGGCGGCGACCTTGGCGTGGAGCGCCTCGATGCGGGCCTGAAGGGTGTCCAGATAGGCGTCCGTGTAGACGTCGGGCCAGTTCTGCTGCGCGGTCTTCATCGCGGGCTGCTCGGTGAACTTGAACCACACGTAGGTCGCGGTTGAGCCGTTCTGGAGCGTCACCTCGTAGCGGGTCATATCCGTCGTGTCCCAGTTCGCGAATTCGGGGTGCGTCGGGTTTCGCTCTTTGTAGCTGAAGTAGCGCGACTCGACCTTGGGCACGCGGTGGAGGCCGTCTGGCGAGGGGACCATGGCGCTCTTGTAGATGTGCGGGTGGTTCTTGTAGTCGTCGCTCGCTCCCCACTCGACGTCCCACTTCTCGGCCTGCTTTTGGTAGTAGAGGTAGCCGTTCTGCTCACCGTTCGCGGTCACGCCCTCGGGGAAGGACGCGTCCCAGTCGATGAAGCCGCGGTAGTCGTCGTAGCCGACTGTAAATGGCGGTTCGAGGATCGTGATGTGCTGCTCTCCGTCGATCTGCTCGGTCACCTTCAGGCGGCTGTGGGTGCTCTGGTAGAGCCCGCTGAACTTCTTGTAAGAGGAGGGGATGAGCGTGGACGAATCCGGATCGGTGAGCACCGCGGAGTAGGCGCTCATGTCGACTGAGTCGACGCTCTGTATGTTCGCCACGATGTACTCGCGCGCCTTCGCAGAGGGCATCTTCGGGGTGGGCACGTAGAAGAGCCCGTCACCCATGTCGAGGCCGTTCAGGTATTGCTCATTGCCGAGGCCGTAGTTGGGCTTTGCGCCGTGAGTCGCGAAGGTCCCGAAGGGGTCCTCATTGGCCTTCTTCTCGGCGTAGGAGCCGTCAGCGATCTTGTCCGGGTCAATCCAGTTGAAGTGCTCTGGCAAGTAGCCGTTGATGGGCCCCTGGAAGTCGTAGGTCTCGGCGACGCTGAGCCAGAACTTGTAGTCGCTCGGGTGGTCGAGCTCCAGGGACGTCCAGCCCCAGCCAACCCAGATCCCGTCGTCGTCCGCGTGGTCGGGCTGGTCTTTGTCAAAGGCCAGGTTCACACCTGGCACGAAGAGCACCTGGTTGGAGAACTGAACCATGGTCAGCCAACGGTCGCCGAGCACGCGCTCGTAGAGCCCGCTCCCGAACTGCACGTCGTTGCAGCCGTGATACGCGTCTCCCACGCCCGCGATGTGCAGCGAGGGATAGTAGTGCGGTCCGGTGGCCTTCGGGCAGACCCACAGGCCACCCTCAATCGAGTTGTTGCCATAAGAGCCGAGCCAGAAGTGATAGATGCCGTACTGCTCAAAGCGGTCGACGCCGTGCTTGGAGGCTCGGTAGACGCGGTTGAACATCAGCTTGCCCGCGCCTTGCTCGGCCGTCGGCTCGTGGTCGATGCCGTCAGGGCCGCCACCAAAGGTCACGTTCGGGTCAAAGAGCGTGTAGGTGTCTGAGGAGGGAACCGGCGTCATCGCCTGCGGAGCGACCGTGCCGTAGTACTCAAGCCCCTGCATGCAGTCGTTGGTCTCATCGGCATCACAGGTGCCGCACTCATCACACACGACGCAGGTGGCGCCATCGTTCTCAGGGTCGTCGTCACAGACCCCGCACTCGTCTTCGTAGGCCTCACCGCCAGGGACGCCGGCGCAGTCGGCAGGCTCCAGGACGTCTACGGTGTCCGGCTCGCCTGGCCCGGAGTCGGACTCGGTGGCGGTGTCCTCGACCGGCGCCTCGGTGGCGGTGTCCTCGACCGGCGCCTCGGTGGCGGTGTCCTCGACCGGCGCCTCAGTGGCGGTGTCCTCGATCGGCGCTTCAGTGGCGGTGTCGCCAGCGTCTGTGGCGACCACCGTGTCCGAGGTTGGCGTGTCAGTGCTCGCTCCGTCGTCGCCTGAACCGCAGCCCAGCAGGACAGCACACAAGAGCGCTACGTAAGACGTCTTCCATCGTCGCATGACCATCTCTCCCTCTCGGATCTGCCTCAGCGAGGACCACGCTGCTTGGCGGGGGGAGCGTACCGGAAATCAGCGTCGGTGACCCGCTGAAACCCGACTGACGGCTCGACGTGGCGTCAGTCCGGCTGCTGAAAGCGAAACGGGTACGTGAACCTGCATGTCTCGTCTGGGGTGCTCCCCGGGATCTGGAGGTCGCGAGCCACCACGGCTGCGACGCAGCGCGCGGTCTCGTTGTCGCGAGGGGACCGCTCGACACAGGTCGCAGAGCCACCGCGGGTCTCGACTGTCACCTTGACGAGCACCGACTCAGCCCCTGGCCGATGGCACGTTCGAAGCGCCTCGATGAGCCGCTCCATACCCGTGTTGATGGCACCCTTGGGGAAGTTGGCGCCGCGGAAGCACTCCTGGGACACGGTTCGGGTGGGGCACACGTCAGCGACCGCCGTCGGCCACGGCGCCACCGAGGGCTGAACCAAGGGAGGTGCAGAGGCGCAGCCGCCTATCCCAAGCGCGGTGAAGAGAGCCAAGAGCATCAGGACCTTCATAGGGCTTAAGACGACTGCGGCGGTCGAAATGTTCCATCTGCTTGGTGGTTTCAAAGCGTGTCCCTGGGCGAGGTGTGTGCGCGGCGGGTCGCGCCAGCGTTTCATCATCCTTTGCCCGTAAGTCTATGTCACGGGTCCACGAGATGAAGGGCCCTCATTCTGACGGCTCAGCGAGCACCTTGTGAGGCCACTATGCACCCCCAGGCCGCTCTGTCGTGGTGTGCCGTTGTGTTTGCGGCTCGCTTCCACGAGGCTTGCGCTACCCCATCTCTAGCTGGCGCAAGAAGACTTACCAACCCACGGGGAGGCAGCGAGATGCGATGTTTTCAGTCACTTTGCTTTGTGTTTGGAGCCCTGTTTGTAGCGCATGGATGCGCAGGTATCCCTGTGAAGCCGGAGCAGCACTGCGCTGCCAGCCAGGGGGAGCAGAAGCTCGCGTGCTACGAGGCGCTGGCTGCGAGCACGAGCGAGGGGGGGCAGTGTTCGGCTCTGTTCTCCGAGGAGCCCCCACCCTGCATGTCGGCTCAGATGACTGAAGCGCGTGGCGCCCTGTCAGACAAAGACCGTCGGGCGATCGCCGCAGGCAAGAAGACCCTCAAGGTCGTCTGCGCGAACTACGAGGCGGGGGAAGATGACGGACGCGCGCTCAACCTCACAGTGATTGAGCGTCAACAGCAGTATGACCAACCGGTCGTCAGGCGACTCAGTGCTCAGACGCTGAGCTATAAGACGAAGCTCGCTTTGTACTATCGGCTGGCCTCCGGGATAGACGGCAGTTTGGGCCTAGACCGACTCCGACAACCGCTGCGCTCCGCAGTTGAATATCGGAGCGCGAGTTGCGCCATCAACGACTACGTGCAAGAGCAGCAAGCAGCGAAAGCAGCCCAAGCTCAAGAAGAGGCGGCGCGGCAAAAGGAGCAGGCCGCCGAAGAGCGGCGGCATGCAGAAGATGCAGAGAATCGCGAGCTTCAGCGCATGAAGAGGGTCCAGGAGTGGCAGAAGGGAGCGCTTCGACAATGCACCTCTGATTGGGACTCAAAGGCCTGTGACGCTCCGGTCGGCGCAGCCGATAAGGGGGACGTGGAGCGCTGCCAGTCGGAGTGTGCCTCGGCCATCGAGGTGTCGATGAACGCGGCGCGAGAGGCCGCCACGGCGACCTGCAGTGAGGGCTACTCGACGTCCAAGAAGAAGGCGCTCCAAGCGTGTGCGCTTGCGGCGCGCTCCTCCGATGCATCGGCGTCAAAGGCCCTAGGTGACCTCGAGACCATGTGTCGCGCTGAGTGCCCAGCGCAAGCCAAGGAGCTCAAGCGGATCGCGCGCGAAGAGGCGAGACAAGCCCGCGCTGCTGAGAAAGAGGCGAAGCGCATCCAGAAGCTGCACAAGAATGCAGCGCGGTGCATGAAGCCGTGCATGAAGGCGGTCTTCAAATGTCAGGAGAGGCGGAGCTACGCGATGTGCCAGGGCATCGGGGCGAGCATGGCCAGCTGCAGTAAAAAGTGCTGTGGTGCGAGCGGTAACTGCAGCTGCGGTGGCTATGGACGAGGACGAGCCTGTGGGCTCTGAGCACGTGGTTCATTAGGAGCGTCATGGCCGTGAAGACATCGACAAGCATCAGGCGAAGAAAGCGCGACTTATGCATGATAGGGCGCTGTTGCGCCTCGCGATGGCGGCGGATGGCGTGGCCTCCTTGGAGAAGGCCGGCGCTTCTTTCTTTGATGCGGCTAAGTTTGGTACGGAGGCACTCAGCGAGGCCTGCGGACGTCGACTCTCGGCCATTGCTGGGGCCCTCGACGGTGAGGAGGTCGCGGCCTACGTGAAGCGCTGTGGCCAGGTGACAAGCGAGCCTGTTCAAACAGCGCATGCGCTCCTTCGCTATTCATCCGGTCTGACCGCTTACGACACGGGCGCATATGAGCGTTTGATCGTGGACGGTGCACTCGAGAAACAGGGGCCTGCGGCCCTGAAAGAGCCGGGCCAGGGCTGGCTTCGAGGGCAAGAGGTTGAGCGACTGCTTACGGCCGAGGAGAGTGTTTCATTGCTCGCCGCCCGAATCAAAGGAGACGCCGGCCTGCCTAAGGGGGATGCGCTCAAAGCACGGCACGATGCCTTGATCGCCCCTTGTGGTCCCAACCAGGGCTGGCAATGCAAACGGACTGACAAGGATGGCAAGGAGGTCTGGCTTAGCCGAGCGTCGACCTACATCTCCAGCTGCATTGCCTGCGCTGATAAAGCAAAGGTTGAGAAGCAAAAGGTCAAAGTGCTGGCGACCCTCGTGAAGGCTGCGCGCGCCGAGTGCAAGAAGACGCAGAGCGCTGGGAGCAAGGAGTGCAAGGACACAGGGCGCAGCGCCAAAAGCGAGTGTGGAGCCGCGCTCAAGGACGCGAAAAACAAGCGGATCCCGAACTCCTGCGCGGACGAAAAGGCGGCGTGTAACCTCGCGATTAGGATCTTGGCGTCTAAGGGCTATGGCCGCATGGAGAACAACTGCGGCTCTACCTACAACTCGTGCATCGCGCCCCTCAAAGCTGATGCTGAGAGGTGCAAACGTGAGGCGAATGACGAGCAGAGCCAGTGCATCGCAGCCGTGACCAGCGAGGGGTCGCAGTGCACGGTGCGAGCTGCGAACATCGGGAAGAGTGATTTCGAGATGTGTGTGGCGCTCTGCACCGATACACAAAAATCCAAGGCCACCGAGTGCAAGCGTCAACTCTCTGCCGCCAAGAAGTCTTGCAGCGCCGATAAGAACGCTGAAATGAAGGCTTGTAGTCAGGCTAAAAACGATTGCAATAGGTCGAACAATAGCCAGGTCGCGCGGCACCTGCGGTCTGAAGGCTACGGCGTGAAGGAGGACTGCTCTGGGGATTACAGGGACTGTACTTCAGGGATCAAAGAGTCCTATCAATCGTGTGTTGAGGACGCAGCGGGTGAGTGTGGTGGGGGGAGCGATATGTGCAACGAGCGCTGCGCGAAGTTCGCTTCAACGAGCACACCTTCAAGTCAAAGCGCATCGGTGACATGGGCCCACTGATTCAGCACGTAAAATCTGAGCTGCACTGAACCCTCAGATCGTCGTCGTCGGCTGGGTAAGAGGTGACGCCATCGCGCGTCGTACGCGGCCGTGTTGCGTGGACTGAGGCGTCCACTCGCGGCGCATTCCGATCGCCGCCATGCGTCTAGGGCCCGCCGACGCCTCCAATATCGCAATTGGGGACCTCGGAGAAGAGGCAGCCCGTCTCTGAGTCACAGCTGTCGATGGTGCATGGGTCGAGGTCGTCACAGGTGATGTCGGCGACGACGCTGCAGGCTTGCGTCACGTGGCACCCATCCAGCGTACAGAGGTTATCGTCGGTGCACGGCAAGGTCAGGTCGAGCACCTTCGTGAAGTAGGTCGACGAGGAGATGAAGACTCGGTGGCCGTCGACGTGCACACCGCGAGGCGTGCCATCCACCGGGACAGTCGCGACGACCTCGGGCGCTGTCGGGATGGCGATGTCTAGGATGACGAGGCCAGACTTGGCGGCCAAGAGCAGGTAGCCCTCAAAGAACGCCACGTCATAGATTGCCGCCGGTGATGTCGACTCAACGAGCGTCTCGAGCGATGTGGCGTCGGCGATATCGACGAGGCGATAGCCATCGTGACTGCTCGCCACCACCGCGACTGGCCCCTCCACCGCCACGACCGTCTCGGCGAAGGAGTCCGGTGACTCGATCCCTGGCAATGAGCCGATAAAGTCGGGCTCGAGTGGAGACGAGATGTCAAAGGCCTGCACGCTCAGGTCGGCACCCGCGAGGAAGAGGCGGTTACCCGCGCCAATGGCGACATCGAAGGTCTCCACAGCCAGATCACCCATGTCGTTCTGAGACTTCGGGTTGGTCGGCGTGTCCATGTCGATAGAGCAGACGCCACCGGTGTACACCGCGCCATAGACAACGGGCTCGTAAGGGTGGTGCGCCATGCCGTAGAGGGTCCCGAGCGGTGAGTGGGTGGCCAAGACGTCGGGCGCGGTGGGGTCGTCCACGTTGACCACATGAAAGCCCACCGACGAGGTGATGTAGAGGGGGTCCCCGGGACGCTTGATGAGCGCTCTGCGTGCGAGGTTCACCGAGGGTAGGTTGATGCTCTGGCCGGTGCTGCCATCCGCAGCGTCTTTAATCATGACCATCTGGGGGGCGCTCGCTTCGCTCACGTCGACCACGCTGAACTCTGTGTCCCCACTCGACTGCTGCAGGACGTATCCGTGGTCGCCAGCAAATGCGGCGTACCCGGTCGTGCCGCCATCCGCTGCGGGGCTTGTGCCCACATCGACGTGGGTGATTGTGCAGTCGAACTCGCAGCCATCGAGTTGGGCCCAGGAGGTGGTGCAGCCCGAGTCAGCGAGGCACTCATCGTTCCAGCACGGGTCGCCCTGGTCACAGGTGGTGTCATCGGGGACGTTGGTGCAGCCTTGACCGCTGAAGCAGCCGTCCACCGTACAGGCGACTCCGTCATCACATGAGTCGGCGAGCGGTGTGTAGACGCAGCCATCGAGGGCGTCGCAGGTGTCCTCGGTGCAGGGGGTGTCGTCATCGCAGCTCTTCGCTGCGCCCGTGCAGGTCGCGTCTCCGTTGCAGGCGTCGCCGAGGGTACAGGTGTCGCCATCATCACAAGGAGCGCCGACGTCACTCAGAGTCCAGCTGTCCTGCGAGAGCGTGGGTTCACACCGCTTGCATGGCCAGCCAGGCT
This sequence comes from Myxococcota bacterium, assembly GCA_049602155.1. Taxonomy (GTDB): domain Bacteria; phylum Myxococcota_A; class UBA9042; order PHBI01; family JBMYRH01; genus JBMYRH01. Next base: position 313,403 of record JBMYRH010000005.1, read on the forward strand.
TTGAGTCACCCGCCGTGTAGCACACGCTCTCGATATAACAGCCCCCCTCATTCGGGAGGTATGCGCATTGGCCATCGACCACGGTCGGGGAGGTGCAGCTGCCTCCGCCGTCGCAGGTGAGCCCTTGGCAGATAGCGTCTGCAGAGCACACGTCCCCGAGGGTGGTCGGGTCACCGTCGTCACAGCTCGTGCCTCCCTCTGCATCGGTCCAGCTGGTCAACGAGGCCTCTGGGACGCAGCGCTTGCATGGGTAGTCAGCGCGCTGAGTCCCGGCGTCATGGCACTCCCCGGCGATGAAGCAGGTGCCGAGGTCCTGCGTGATGACACATGTGCCATCGACGACCTCTGCGATGATGCACGGCGGCTCATCATCACAGACCACGCCCGCGCAGTTGCCCGCGGCGTCACATTGATCCGCCACGGTCTCGGCGTTGCCATCGTCGCATAACGAACCGGCCTCGGCGGGCGCGATAGGGCAAAGGACCCCGTCCTGCGCTGCGTTACAGGTAAAGAAGGCTGTTCCGCCACAGTCGGGGTGAGCTGTCAGGCACTCGATCTTGAGCTCTGGCCACTCCTCGTCTGTCGCGCCATCGCAGTCGTTGTCGAGGGCGTCGCATAGCTCGCCCTGCCCCGGCGCTTGAGCGGAGTTGCCGGGGGCGCAGTCCTCGCTGTCGTCCACGCCGTCTCCGTCATCGTCGGCGTCGCACTCGGGCAGAAGTCCGTCGGCATCGGCGTCAAACGAGGCGTCAAAGACGCAGGTTAGGAGCCCCGTTTCAGGGTCGCAGATGAAGCTCGAGAGCTCGGCGGAGGCCTCATCACAGCTCTCTCCACAGCAGCATTGGGGCGCCTCTTTGCTATCAAACGGGTCGTATTGCGGGGCGAGGCAGTCGCCGTCTGTCTCGCTGGCGAGGAGGAAGCTCTCCAGGGCATCGATCTTCCCGTCACCGTCCGCGTCCGGAGGGTCATCGAATTGCTGGTCGACCTCGGCATAGTCGGAGAGCCCGTCCCCATCCGAGTCTGGGAGGGTCACCTTGGTCTGCAGCTTGGCCTCGAGTGAGTTGATGAGCCCGTCCCCATCCTCATCAGCAGCAGGGTCGAAGCACGTCGACTCGTAGCACAGGCTTGAGCTGCATTCGTCGGACTGCGCGCACGCCTCTCCAGAGCTTCGGAGCTCTGCCGCAGGTTCGGCGCAGGCACACCACAGGGCACTAACCGTCATTGCTAGGATGAGTTGTGTGCGTGACATAGGCACATCATACCCGCTTGCCCTGGCGAGCGCACAGGCCAGTGAAGAACTGGTGGTAGGGGCAGCCCAGAGCAAGTGGCACTGCTTGCCATCGGGGGCCGCTCGAAGTGACACACGCTTCCACGGTGAGCCTCGGAGATCTCCGGCGTAAGAGGAGCACGCCCAGGAGGAAGCAGCGTTGATAGGGCCCCAAAGGAGCGCTCCAGCGGTCTGAACGGGGGCTTGCGGCCCTCTTTTGCACCACGGCAGGGTTGATGGCACCGTCGATGTCCCCCCGAACCGTGCCTGGAGAGGGATTTGTGAACACCAGACTACCGCGCAGCGTCTCGATCCTCTTGGCGGCCTTCGCCGTCGCAGTTACCGGGTGTGGTGCAACTTCTGCGAGCGTGACCACGCCCTCCAATGACGTGTCGGCCACCACCCAGCGGTGCAGCGTCACCATCCATGGTCCCGGCAACTTCTCTGCGGCGGTGCCTGGGTGGGGAGCCACCGCTGGTGACGCGACGCACGCCGCCCACGAGACCGCCCGCTACCTCGCAGAGGCGCACCACATGGCCACCGGCTGGATAGCCCTCTTCAGTGACGGCGGCGCCCTCCCAGCAGCGGACGCAGGGCAGGTCCCGAGCGCGTGGCCGAGTTGGCTAGAGGCCAAGCCCGGTGATCCGATACGTCTGCCAGGGTACCGGTCGTCTGCGGTCACCTGTGAACCCATGGATGCCCCCCCTGCCGAGGGCAAGCGCTGGTTGGTGACCTGGGCGGGGCTCGAGGCACACGGCGCCGAGCTGGGCGCGACCATGGAGCGCGCGCGCCGTCATGCTTGTGGGCGACCCTTTGGAGACAGCCGGCGGGCTGCGCTCGAAGCGCTGGGCGAGGCCGGGCGCGCTGAAGGGCTAGATGCCTTCCGAGGCGCACTCAGCAAGGCGACAGGCGCGCTCCAGGTCTGCCTCACGACGGAGGCTACGGTAGCCTTCAGTCTGAGCCCGAAGGCAGCGGCTGTCTCGCTGTCCCCAGCGGGCCCCATCGTGTGCGTGGGGGCGTTGCCGGACCCCAGCCCCACAAAGCAAGTACGGTCGAGGCGTGACATGCGCAGTTATCATACCCCCACGGGCGTTGCGTCGTCTCGCGAGGGGGCACGCGAGGCCGCGTGGCGAGCTCTGCGGACCGTGCGACATCGCGAAGGAGTCGCAGAGGCGCTCTCAGCGCTCGCGACGGCCTCGCCCACCACCGTGAGTATGCATTTGGCGCGCGCCTTTGAGCTCGCCACCGAAGATGTGCTCCCCTCGATGCGAATGGAGAAGGCGCTGACCCCTTGTGGCCCTCTGCCGCCGGCGCCCGCGACCCTCGCTTGGTCGTGGACGTCCAGCCGCCCGGACCGCTGTCCACGGAGTGCCTCCGGAGCGGCGGTGGAGGCAACGAGCGCGGGGGAGCGAGGCGAGGACGCCATCCGCTCCCGTGAGGCGATCTGCTCGGCTCAGAGCTGGAACCAGGTGACGATGATCTCCGCCGCGGTCGCCGCGGCCGACCCGGCCAGCCGTGCGCGGCTCTTCCACGCGGGCTGGGGCGATGTCCTCGGCTGCGAGAGTCGGTGCGTGCTCGACGTCTCCCTCGACGTCGCCCTGCCGCTCCCAGCGGACGGCTTCGAGGATGAGGCCTCGCTCTGGGCGGCGCTCGACAAAGCCATCGCCACCAAGGACATAGACGGCTTGTTGGCCGCGATACCGCTCTTCAGTCTGCCAAAGCTGATGGTAGGGCTGCGTCGCGACCGCGCCCGGGCCTTTGAGGGCCTCGCGAAGGCCTTGTCGGACGGCTCGCTGCGCGAACGCATGGGGGCTACGCGCTTGCACGGTCGCTACGTCGCGCTCCCGCGCACGACGCCGCCCTCGAAGTAGCTCGCTCGGCAGCGGACGAGGCGTGTCTACGCTGCTTTCGAACGCCAGCGGCCCAGGGGCGCCTCCTGAGCCTCGACGGCCCTAACGCTCTGGAGGTGGTCCACTGCCCTCGGGAGGACCACCACCGCTAGGGGGGCCGCTGCCGCCCTCTGCACTGACGGTGTCTCCCTGATAACAAAAGGGCAGGTATGGGAACGCGGGTGCGCCATCGGCGTCCAGGGTCATGGCGTAGACATACATTCGGTCGCCGAGGGCTGACGTTAAGGTGGGGGGCACAGCTGTCTCCCGGCCATTGCATCGGTCGAGATGGCAGCTGCCGTTGTCGTGAGCGGCTTGGTCGAACGCGTAGCACGCGACAGAGGTCGGGTCGTCACAGGCGCTCAGGGAGTAGCAACTCTCTAAGCGCACCACATCGCTGTCTGCATCATCAGGGTCGGAGAATCCATAGGGGCCCAGCACTGGGAAGCCATCTAGCCACAGCCCCAAGAGGCCTGAGTGCGCTCCAGTGCTCCCCAGGCGCGCGTCCTCGGTCAGCCAGCCACAGCTCGGGAAGGCGTGGTAGTGATAGGTGTCATTGGCCGGGTGTCCACCGCAGTCATCCACAATCTCGTCGGTCACCGCGACGCTGCCGAGCCCCGTAAACTGATTAAAGATACTCACGCCATTGGTCGCGATGCCGTAGACGCCGCCTGCGGTCTCAAAGATAGTCGGCTCTTCACCTGCTGCGGAAAACGCCGGGGTGTCGGAGAAGGTGTAGCTCTTGTTGGTGGCCCCTGAGCCCAAGAGCGGAGGGATGGAGCCCGCGGAGGCGTAGTTCTCGATGGCGTGGTCGGGCAAGCCATTGACGGTGATGGTGATCGACCCGTCAGCCTCACAGTCGATGGTTGAATAGCCTGTCTCTGAGACCTCGACACACTCCTCGACGGTGGCGCCATCGATCGTGCAGGACCCGGCGGATGCGCAATCACCGGAGAGCACGTATTCGGGCAAGCTGGCTGGCTCAAAGGTGCACGACTCACCCGAACACCCGCTGTTCTCTTGATAGCAGAGCCAAAAGCCAGTCCAGTCGGACACGGTCTCGGTGGGCACGCTCTTGAATAAGGACGCCAGCGCCTCACAGTTCAGCTCGTAGCTCTCCTCGGTGTCGTTCGGAGCCCCGTCGGTTACAGCATCACTATCGCCGCAGGCGACTAGGGCGAAGAGCGACAGCAGGACCGTCAAGGTGTGAAAGAGCGAGGGATAGGTGCGCATACGACAACCCTGTCGGTGAGGTGACGTCCGCTGCTCATCGCAGCGGCACGGGGGGAGACTAAAGGGGGCTCACGACCCAGGGGCGTTACAAATCGTTGAGGGCACGAAGCGCGTCTCAATGCTCTCAGGTTTATTCATGACCCTGGACCGGCAGTTCTTCGCCCGGCTCTCGGACCCACCAGCGGTCAAAGAGTGGGCTCGGGTATCGAATCAGCATGTGGGTCACCTCGTCGAACGCGCCTTGAAGCCGGCCGGTGTATAGCAGACGGTAGTCCACATCCTTTGGCGCCGGGCCAGCGAGCGGGATGAAGTAGCCCTCATCGACGAGGGTCCGCTCCAGCCGTGTGAACAGTCGACCTCGCTCCTCTCGTTTCCCACTGGAGAGGAGCTGTGTAGCGCTGGTCTCCAACGCCCCTCCAGCGGGCCATCCATGTTCGGCCCGCTCGTCGATCACCCCGAGGGCGATCCCGAAGAGCTCTGCGCCATGCCGGCTGAACCATCGGTGACGCAGGACCACATCGATGGAGCCCTTAAGCTCTTCACCTTTGGCCCCTGACCACCCATCCCAGGGCACAACCCGCACGGGTAACCCAATGACTCCGGCCTGTGTGGCGACGGCCTCGGCGACAGCGCGGAGAGCGTCAGGGGCGCCCATGACGATCTCCGGAACCTCGCCGTGAAAGGTCGGTAGCAGTCTCTTCAGGTTGGCCGTCGCGGCCTTGGGGTCCTCTTTGAGCCCCTCGTACTGTGAGTCCGAGCCCAGGGTGTACTTGTCCAGCAGAGCCGTCCGAGGCGTACAGTCCAGGTCACCAAGGGGAAGCTCTGAGCGTCGAATCGCCTGAGCCAACGCCACGCGCAGCTCTCGCGACCTGAGAGGTCCGCCGTCGCGCAGGATGGGCTCCAAGGTGATGACATCGTTCTCGTGCTCGAGCTTCGGTGAATAACCCACTTGAATCTTCAGGTCCGCATACCCCTCTTTCAGGCGTGGGCGGAGACTGAAGGGCTCGTCCCAGTGCATCTCCAGCGCATCTCGAGGGGCGAGGGAGAGGTCCAGGCGACCTCCATGAAGCTCGTGGATGAGGCCGCTGACGTTCGTGATAGGCGCCCACTCCACCCCGTCGAGGTAGGGCAGAGCGCGCCCTTGCGTATCGCGCGCCCAATACTGAGTGTGTCGCTTGAGGATAATGCCGCCGGTCGGCGTCACGCGGTCCAAGTAAAATGGGCCTGTCCCCACGAGGTGTTTCATGCTCGATGGGCTTTGACATCCCTCAAGGTCGCCCGGCAGAAGACGTGTCTCGGCCAGCTCACGCTCCATGAAAGGCCAGGCCCGCTCAAGGGTGATACGCAGGGCCCGTGGGTCCCGTGAGTCAAGCCCTCCGTCTGATGCCTCTCCGTCCAATAGGAACGACGTGTAGCCTGCTTTCTTCGAGGCGAGAAGGCTCCAGGCGAGGTCTTTAGACGTGGCTGGCCGACCTCGACCACCGACGAAGCAGGGGTGATCGTGAAAGTGAGCTCCCTCACGGAGGGTCATCGTCACCGCCAGACCGTCTGGGCTGACCTCCCAGCTCTCGAGCGGACCGGGATGAAGCGCGCCAGCGACTCCCCAGAAGACGAGGTTCTCGGCCACTGCGTCTACGAGGTTGTGGTGGGGGAGGTACTGCTGGGGGTAGAGGTCCCAGTCACCGGCAAACGGATAGAGCCCGGCGAGCCGCAAGACCCCGCCTCGTTGGGGCCCTCTTGCCACGACCTTTGCGGGCACGTCAGCGACAGGGGGCTCTGCGGTGACTTCACCCTGTGGTGACACCGAGCCGTCATCTACGGTACCGAGTTGCCACACTGCGACGGCTGCGCAAGTGAGCCCGGCGAGGACGGCCAAAGGTACCCACCGTGACCTGGTGGTCGAGCCGCCAGTGGTGACTACGCGGGTTTGAGGCGTACCGGAGATCTGGAGGTGCTCCGACCCGGGCATGATCGCGTAGAGCTGCATCGGCGCAGAGATGTTCTTCAGGGCGACCTTGCCCATGTCCACCCCTGTCGCGTGCACGCGCTTTCTGACCTGGGTGTAGACGACCTCGCTGATGCAGACGCCGCCGACGGGCGCCTGAGGCTCCAGCCGCGCGGCGATGTTCACGGCCTCGCCAAAGACGTCGTCACCTTCGACCACCACGTCACCCGAGTGCACCCCGATGCGGACCCCGATGAGCTGGTCATTGCCGTCGTTGTGTCGCTCGATGGCTCGCTGACAATCCAGCGCACAGGCGACCGCGTCCACCGAGCTCTCGAACTCCACCATGTAGGCGTCGCCGACGGTCTTCACCACCCGACCGTTATGGGCGGCGACCTGTTGGTCCATGATCCGGTTGTGTTCCCGGAGCAGGTCGAGGGTGGCGTCTTCGTCCTCGTCCATCGCCCGAGAGAACCCCTTCATGTCGGAGAAGAAGATCGCGGAGAGCCTGCGGCGGTTGGTGGTAGCCATCACCGAGATCTAGCCCGGCCTCGTCAGGCGGGCAAGGCTGGCCCCGACGAAAGACAGGCACTCCACCCCTGGCGCCCCTCCCCGAGACCTCTTTGTCGGCCACAGCTCGACTTTGGGGGCATGGCGCGGGTGGTGCGCTTCGATCGGGGCAGGACCTCTTCGGATGTCGTGTCTCTCAACGATCAGTGCGACAGGTCCCGCCCGTGCACGCGTGTCGTGACGCAGGCCACATACGCAACGCGTGCGCACGGTTCAGA
>JBMYRH010000006.1:0-303445 GCA_049602155.1 Myxococcota bacterium
GCGTCGCGCTCGCTCAGCTCTGCTGGAGCTTGGCTGAGCCCGAGGATGAGGACAAGAAGAAGTGACGTGGTGTTCAAGTGGTCTAGCGGGCGGTTAGGAACTGCAAGTGTCTCTAGCATGAAGCCATGGTTCTGGGGAGTTTGCACGCCCATGAGAGCGCGTCTGACCGCACCTGGAACCCTCAGCCTCGACGGGGCTTACGGGAGAGGGGCTAAGGCCGCCCGAACCGGGGACGCGTCGGCGTCGGTGAGCGGCAGGGGGAGGGCGATCAACGTGTATGCGCCCGGTGTGACCTCGCTCAATACGAGGCCTTCAAGGTTCGCCATCTTGGTCGCCGCCAATGCGTTATGGCTCTCCAGTTGCTTGCTGGAGAATGGGTCGACGGAGGGTGTATCGATCCCGACAAGGATCACCCCCTTCTTGTCCAGCCAGTGGACGAGCCCCGGAGAGAGGCTCGCGAAGTCCTCATTGAACGCATTGGGGTTGGGGAAGCTCCCGGTATAAAAGAGGACCCGCGGTTGAGTAATCGCATCAGTGACATCCTCGGGTTGGATGCGCGCACCCGCTGCGACGTTGACCGAGATGACTTGGCAAGGTCCGTAGTAAGGTGCGAGGTCTTGCGTGCCGATCCCGTGGCCATCTCTCGCGTAGTGGTTTGGTGCGTCTGCGTGGGCGCCTACATGCAGCGTGGTCCGAATGGCGCTCAGGGTCATATGCGCGCCGTCACGCATGTCACAGGCGACCTCACGTTGGTACGTGACGTCGCCTGGCCACACGGCGATGGCCGCAGTGATTGCGGGGGAGATGTCGATCAGGCCACTCAAGACGCCGCCGCATCCTTTGCCAGCGCGATGACCTTCATCTCGACAGCAATGGGGGTCGGCAGGGCTGTGATCGCAATCGTGGTGCGCGTCGCTTGTATCCCCGTGAAGTACTCGGCATACACGGCGTTATAACCTTTGAAGTCGCGATCCATATCGACCAGGAACGACGTGCAGTCGACGACGTGATCGAGAGAAGAGCCGGCGGCCTCGAGAACCACCCGGATGTTCTCGATCACAGCCCGAGTTTGCGCCTCGATGTCATAGTCCTGAGGGTTTCCATCGGCGTCTTTGATGGGGCCACCAGGGATAGCGTCTGTCCCGGCCTGACGGGGCCCCATCCCTGAGACGAAGATGAAGTCCCCGACGCGCCGTGCGTGGGGGTAGGCCCCCACGGGCTTGGGGGCCGCCTGGGTGCGGATGAGGCCGCTGTCGGTGGCGTCTTGCTCGCTCATGAGGTCTCCGTCAGGTCGATACATATGTTGATCGCTTCGCTGAAGAAGGACAGCGACCACGCGCCGCCTTCTCGCCCTACGCCGCTGTCCTTCACCCCGCCAAAGGGGACGCGGAGGTCCCGCTTCAGCCAGGTGTTCACCCAGACCATCCCGGCCTCGAGTGACTGCGCCACGCGATGTGCCCTGCGCAGATCTCGGGTCCAGACGGAGGCCGCGAGGCCGTAGCGCACACCGTTGGCGATCTCCAGGGCTTCGGCCTCCGTGTCAAACGGGTGAACCGTCACCAGGGGGCCGAAGATCTCCTCCGTCGAGGTGCGGCACGTCGGAGCAAGGCCAGTCACGACGGTCGGGTTCAAGAAGGCCCCCGAGGCGAGCTCACCAGGCAGGGCAGGGCGGTCGCCTCCGCACGCGATGGTGCCGCCCTCCTCCCGCGCCAGCGCCACGTAGCTCTCAACTTTATCTCGATGCCCAGCTGAGACGAGTGACCCTACTGCAGTGGCGGGGTCCGCAGGGTCGCCGACCTTCAATGCCTTCACGGCTGCGACAAAGGCGGGGACGAAGGCATCATAGATGCCGCGCTGAACGAGCACACGGGAGCCACAGAGGCACACTTGACCTTGGTTCGTGAATCCGGCTCGCACGGCCCCAGCGACCGCTGCGTCGAGATCCGCGTCATCGAAGACGACCGTCGCGTTCTTGCCGCCCAGCTCTAGGCTCACCTTCTTGAAGTGCGGCGCAGCGGTCGCGCCGACGTGAGCGCCAGTCGTCGTGCCGCCGGTGAACGAGATGCCGCGAACGGCCGGGTCCGCGACGAGGGCTTGGCCTGCGTCGGCACCAAAGCCGTGGACGATGTTAAAGACCCCCGGTGGCAGCCCGGCCTCGGCGGTGATCTCCGCGAGGACCGAGGCGGTCCTCGGGGTCAGTTCACTTGGCTTCGCGACGATGGTGTTCCCCATGGCGAGCGCCGGCGCGGTCTTCCAGCTGAGAAGATAGAGAGGGAGGTTCCATGGCGTAATGAGGCCGACGATCCCGACTGGCTTCCGAATCGTATAGTTCAGTGCGTCGGGCATCTGGTGACAAGGCGCCTCTGAGTGACGGATAGCTCCTGCAAAGAAACGGAAGTTGGAGACCGCGCGTGGGATGTCGATGCGAGTGGCGAGCCCGACTGGCTTCCCTGTGTCCTCGGACTCTAACTTCGCGAGCTCCTCAAGGCGGGCCTCAAGCCCATCCGCGATCCTGTCCAAGATGTCGGCGCGCTCACTCCGTGTCGTCTTGCCCCAGGGGCCTGAGAGCGCAGCGCCGGCCGCGCGCACGGCGTCAGCCATGTCGTCGGCATCCCCACGCGCGATCTGCGCGACGACTTCGCCAGTCGCCGGAGCCACGTCCTCGAAGGTGGCGCCGGAGCGCGCTGGGCGTGGCTCCCCATCGATCCAGTGCGTCACGTGTTGCATGGCTGTCTCTCCTGGAGCTGGGAGTCACTTGCAGCGCGATGGGTCTCCCAGCCTCAGGGAGTCACGTTGCTGGAGCCCTTGGATAGCTCAGCTCTCTCATCCGAACAAGCACTGCGAACTCAGGGTTGAGAAGCAATGGTCAGGGTCGCGGGACCGCTTGGCAGGGGGGCGAGCCGCATCAGTGGGTAATGGCACGTGCGCGGCGATGACTTCTTTGCGGATGCGATGGGGATGTTGCCCAAGCGGACAGTGGGGCAGCCACCCCTCGGCGGTGACTCAAAGCGCAGCGTCACAGACACGGGGTCACCGACTCGCAGGGGGACCCCGGTCGTCGCCTTGCCTTGCATCGCGAGGGCCACCCCGGCGCAAAGCAGGCTCGATGCCTCCCCAGCCTCCTCGGTCGATCGAGTCGCCGCCCTGTGCTGAGCAGCAGCGAGGTGGAGGAACGGCTGGAGAGCGAGCTGTGTGGTCCGACGGGCGATGGCCTCAACTTCGCTGGAGCCGATGTCGACCTGCTGCCCCTCGATGCCGTTCAAAGCACGCATCACGGCCTTGCGGAGGCCTGTTTGAGTGACCTTTGAGGTCATGACGCCAGTGAACCGCTCTAGGGCGAGGGCGAGGTCACCCGCCGGGACGCGAGCCGCTGCATCAGGCTCCAATCGTGCGCTCGATGCCGAAGCGGGTGGGGAAGCGAAGGCGCTACGGACGACCCGCTTAGTGGTGCCGCGCAGGCCCTTCACCGCCAATCGAGCGACGCTGCGCTTCCAAACTCGTGCGATCACGTCGTCCACGATGCTGATGTCGAGGTTGAGGGGGAGCGCTGCTGCGTCAGCTTCCGCTTGAACCTTCCAGGCCCTCGCCAGCGTCGCGACTGCTTGTCCGAGCGCAGCACGTGCCGCTTGCATGTCGATGATTGAGGCCACGACCGCGCTGTGGGTCGGGCGCTCAACTTGAAGCACGGCAGCGTCACCCTCGCGAGTCGGCCTGGTCACCGCTACCCCGATAAGGGTTGGGAACGCCTTGGTGGACTGAGCGAGGCTCGTGGCTACCTGCAGCTGGAGGCCAAGCGCCGCATCGACGAGCTCTCCGCGTAGCTGCATGGCCTCGGCGGTGACCTTCGCGATTTGACGTGCGGCCCGCTCGGCCTCAGTGGTCTGGATTTGTGCAGACGCACGGGCCTCGGCGATCTTAGTTCGTGTGGCGCGTCGCCAGCTCTCCAGGTAGGACTTAGAGCGCAGTCGAACAAGTTCGGCATCCAACCCCGGGAGCTCGCCCTGGAGGGTGATGACCTGCTGCGCAGCCTGCTCCGCCTCCTCGTAGCCACCAGGCTTGCTGGTATCGATGGCGCGGATAGCATCACGCTGTGCGTTAATGCGTGCTTCGAGCGCTCCCCGCTTTGTCATCCCGGCGCGCACCTCTGGGAGGTCGACTGGGGCCCGTACGCTCGCGAGCTCCGTGCTCAACGCCTCGGCCGCCTGACGGTGGTGCTTCGCTGCCTGGCGCGCTGCGTCAGCCTTGGCCTCTAGCGCGAGGACCGCAGCCTCGGAGTCGGCGATTTGAACGCTCAAGGTGGCGAGCGGTGCTGCCTGTGCGGTGGGGGGCCTCGCGGGGGAGGGCGGCGCGGGAGCGAAGTCGACCTGTGTTAACGGATGGAGCGCACGCTCCGCGGGCGACACATAGCGTGGGATGAACGCGTGCTGGGCTTGGGCGATGAGCGTCTTCTCGTGAGCTGAGATCGCCGCCGTCGCTTCCTCTAGCTTCGCAGTTGCGTCTGAGATGGCTTGGCGAGAGGTGCTCAATAGGTCGCTCATGCCTTGGCTCCCCAGCCCCGACATGGCGTTCTTCGTGGCAGCCAAATTGGCCTCGGCCTCCGCGAGGGCGGCGCGCAGCGTCACGCGCTCCACGCTCAAGCTGATGATCCGATCTATCCCGGCTTGGTGCGCTCGCGCTCGTGACTGCATCGAGGCCAGCGCGCTCTCTATCCATACCCGTTCATGAGCGAGGATGTGGCCCTGGGCAGCCCAGGCTTCACGGAGCGCCGCCACGCGCGCGATGTGCAGCTGGAAAAAGGGTTGCACCTTGCGCCAGAGGACATAGACGCGCGCAGCGACGCGCTCGGAGGCGCCTGGTGCCCGGGTCCCGGCAAGGTGCTCGGCGACGGTGGCCTTTGAGCCGGCGTATCCGTAGCGTTGCTCCAAGGCCGCCTCGACTTCGCTCAGCTCCCGCTCGGCCTCCGTGAGCTGCGCCATGGTCGGCGTGAGCGCGCCTCGGGCCGCTCCGAAGGCTGGCATGCACATGAGGAGCAGAAGGCATGACGCGACTGCGCTGAAGGTCCGCTTCGTCACCCTAGCCGTGCTCGATGGAGGGTTAGCCATCGCTAGCTCCGGTGGGTTCGGGCTCAAGGCTTGGCATCTTGCCATTCCCGTTGCAGCCGAGGCACAGCGAACGCCCTCCACCATGACAGACGACACAGGGCACGAACCCGTTGACGCAGTCGCAAGCCCTGACCACGGTCCCTCGACCACGGCAGGTCTTGCAGGTCACGCTGTGGATGGCCCGCATACGCTCATTCGCTGTGCAGGTGGGCTCCGGGCACGGCGTACCCATAGTCCCTTCTCCATCGCATTCCAGGCAGCGGCTCTCACCGTCTCCTGCGCAGGCGACGCATGGGGTCGATCCTCTCCCGTCACAGAGCCGGCACTCGTGACGGTCTAGGAGTCGAACCGCTTGGGTCGCAGCGAGTCGGAGGCCGACATGAGTCGTCCCCGCACCTGAGGCCAGTTGTGTGAGCCATGGACGAAGAGGGTATCTACGTAGGCGGCCCGCGAGGTCGATGCGGTGGACCAGCGATTCATTGGACGTCGCCTGAAGCGCAGCATCAAAGGTGCTCGCCGCGGCGGAGTCCTCAAAGCGATAGGCCACATCGAGCCCAAGCCACGGCTCGATCCCGCTGAGGGTGATGGGGTGTGCCTGCTGTAGTGTCTGGTGCATCACATCGCGGGAGGGCTGGAGCCCTTGAACGAGCAGCGTCTTACGGGCTGTCTCAGCGACGCGATATTCACAGTCGACCGTGAGGGGTAGGATGATGTCGACGGCCTCCTGTGGCTGTCCACGCCAGCGCAGCAGCGCCACCGCTGCGGCCCGTCGCTCTTCCCACCACTCGGATTGCGCCAATCGCCGCACGGTATCGAGTGCCGGCGCCCCGATCGCTGCGAGGCCCTCCGCGACCCCATGGGCGTCCTCTTGAAAGGGGCTCTGAGCACCGGTCGCTAACGCTTCAGCCGCCTCTCGTGTGCCGATATGAACGAGGGCGTCGAGAGCGGCGAGCCGCACATCTTCGTCGGCATCCAGTACGCGGTGCTGCAAATGGGCAATCGCGGTGTGCCCCCCGAGTTGACCCATGGCGTAGCAGACAGCTTCTCGTGTGCGCCAGCCGCGCTCGTCGCTGGCCTCACACGCCGCGAGCTCTTTCGCGGAGAGGCGCGTCAGCCCCAGGCCGAGGAGCGCACGGTGTGGATGAAGCTGCCAGGTGTGATCAACGGCTGTCAGGGTGGCCTCCATACCCCCTGAACGCTCGAGAGCTCCATCGGTATCCATCCCGGCGAGGATAAGCGCTGGGAGAAGCGAAGGAGGTGGCCTCCATACCCCGAGCTCCTCCAGCTGCCTGAGGAGGCCGACGACCTCAGTGCGGAAGATGTGTCCTCCGAGCCTAAGGCACTGCTCGAGGGTCTCGGTGTCCACGCGCTGCGGGTTTAAAAGCAGGCGATCGAATTTCCGCTCCGCGATCGCCGCCAGCGTCAATGTCCGATCGTCCTGCGGCGTCCAGCCTTGCTCTGCCAACGCGGAGCGGGCCGCGAGGCGCACATCCTCGTCTGCATCTTGCATCGCCTCGACCAAGACACCTTGGGCTTCGTTACAGGGCACAGCCCCAAGCACCTCACAGGCGACGACGCGGCGGCGCCAAGAGCCGTTCGCGAGGCAATAACGTAGCCCAGGGATGGCCTTCCGCCCGGCCTTCCGGGCGCGCTCTGAGGCTCGGTCCAGGGTGTCGATGGGGACGTGGAGGACCTCGTAACCAGCCAGCAACTCGGCGCTCGTGTCGGTACCGGAGAGAGCCGCCAGGGCCTGGCGAGCTGCGAGCCGCGCCTCTTCATTGGTGTCCGTAAGGCTGCGAGTGCGGAGGCAGAAGATAGAGGTCCGGAACCCGTGCCTGGCGAGTGCGCGCGCCGCCCCCACGCGAGCGGGAGGGTAAAAACGCGTCTGCACGGCGTTGGTGAGCTCAGCCTCCGACGCGGCCCCGACGATCGCGACAAAGTGGTCGACGGCTTCGTCATCTGCCCACTTCAGTCGGCGATGGAACAGCTCGGCTAGCTCCTCAGGGCAGACCTCCCCGCCAATGGCTCGCACTGCCGCGATCGTCAACGTCTCAAGGCCTCTGACTAAGCGCGTCGCGCGCAGCAGGTGAGGGATGTCTTCAGGGAGTCCGAGGACCCCTAAACCTTCCACGGAAGCGCGCCGCGCGGCGACATCAGGCAGGGAGAGGCCGCTCCTCAGGGTGGCCCGCGCTGCGTCGACATCCTCTGGGGGGACGGCCTGAGCGAGGGCTGGGATGATCTCGGGCTCGTCGAGTACGTAGGCCGACCTAATGCGGTCGAGTGTGGTGCGCGCTAGGGTCGCTGGGGGCAGCGCGACGATACGCGCGCTGTCTGGTGGTGCTGCCTCCCCGACGGCGCTTGGTGCGCGTTCTTGGGCCAAGCGGATGGACACCGCTGAGCGAACGCGACCGGAGTGGTGGTGCAGCAGCGCACGGAGGCGCGCGAGCGTGGGGCCGCCGAGGCGGCCCTCAAAGCCCTCGATCGAGGCGAGGAGGACCTCAGGCGAACGATCACTAAAGCAGCGCTCTTGGTCGGTGGCGAGGAGGCCTTGAGTGACGAGCTCGGCGCGTACTTGCGTGGGCCAGGTGAGCCAGCGCTCCAGCAGCCAGCCTTGGGCCTCTTGTTGGGTCGCCGTGTGGGTGAGGAGTCCCTCAATGCACTGCGTAACCTCACTTTGACTGGATGAGGAGAGCAGCAGCGCCTCCGAGAGGGCGAAGACCTCTGCCCCACCCAAGTCATTGGGGTGTGTCCACGGCAAGGTCTGCGCGATAGCGCGTCGCCAACCGTCGCGCTCGGCGAGGCTGCCTCTCAGGGCACTCAAGAGCGCAGGCACGACTTTAGACTCCAGGCCACCGGCAAGCCCGAGCAGGAGGCCGCGCCTCAGTTCGGGCACCTTGTGTGGGCTGGATAGGCAGCCTCGAACCAGCTCATTGGCGGTCCTGAACCCACGCCATGACATCATCCCGAGGACGAGCCCGAGCGTGCGTTGCACTTGGGTGTTTGGGAGCGCCAGGACCTTGTCGGGGTCAGCCAACGCGAGCGGGAAGAGCCCTTCAAACCAAAGTCGGAGCGCAGCGAGAGTCGCTTCAAAGGGCTCATCGTCAGAGCGCTCTTCGATCAAGTGCCACAACGCGATAGCCGTCGCGCTCCTCAAGTCGACCGCTCGAAGAGGGTCACTGGCTGTCGTCGGTTCGAGCCCGATCACGGCGTGCCATTGGGCGAATTCGCCCTCGGGCCAGCCCTCAAGTGCGAGGGCGATCAGGCGCTCATCGACTGAGAAGCCGGCCATGGTGCCGGCATCTAGCGCGGCGGTCGCCTGTGCGTCTTGGAGCAGTGGGAGGGTCGCGCCCAATGCTTCGCCAAGAGTACTGCTGGTCGCCACGGTCAATCCCATGCCGCCAGTTGAGCCCGTGAGTCCTCCCTGAGTCAAACGGCCACAGCGCCTCAGGACACTAGAGGGCCCTGCGAGATCAGTCGGAGGTGCCCTCGTCAGCAGCGTCGGGGGTGCCCTCGTCAGCAGCGTCGGGGGCGCTCGAGCTCGCCCCGGCGGGCTCGCCGCGGACCAAGCGTGACTCAATTACGGCCTCGTCGAACCGTACGCCGTTGAGGCGGACGCAGACGTATACGCTCGCCATGTCGTGACGCTCCAAGAGGTCATCGATGATGGCGTGGGCGTCGGCGTCTTCGATCGCCTCGATCGCCTCGACGTCCTCATTGATCGCTTGGACGTGCGTGAGCATCTCTTGGTAGAGCGCACGCTCGGCTTCGTTCCAATGGATGATGATGAGGTTGGCGAACAGCTCGTGACCGTCGCCGCTGAAGACCTCCTTCTGCGCGATCTTTTTGATGCGGCCACGGCCGATCTTCTCGGGGCGGTAGCCTTTGAAGTATCGATAGTGGAATCCCTTATCTGCGGCCTGTATCTCGGCGACCAGACGACGCACTCGGACGTGCTTCAGGATCGTGTCAAACTGCTGTTCACAGGAGCGTAGGGATTCGATCGGCATGGGGCGACCTCGGGTAGTAAGCGGCGCGTAGACAATGCGCTTCGGAGGGTCCTGTCAAGCCTTAGCGTGGCCATCGAAGGCGTCGATATACAGCTGGCGGAGGTCCTCACGCGTGCAGGGCCGGGGGTTGCTCGCATGACAGCCATCCAGGATAGCTTGATCGCTCAGCGCCTCAAGGAGGCCGCGATCGACCCCAGCGTCACTGAGCGTCTCGGGGATACCAAGGCTCGCCTTCAGATCGATTAAGGTCTGACCGAGTGACTTGGTGAGGCTGCAACGCCGCTCGACGAGCGCATATGCGTCCTCTGCAGCGCTGCGGTTAAACGCGACCACGTAAGGCAGCACGATAGCGTTTGCGAGGCCGTGGTGGACGTGGGCGAGTGTGCCGAGTGGGTGTGCAAGGCTGTGGGCCGCCCCGAGCCCCTTCTGGAATGCCGTCGCGCCCATCATAGCGCTCATGGCCATGGCCTCTCGCGCAGGCAAATCGGTGGGCGAGTCACAGGCGGTCTGAAGGTGCTCAAGCGCCAAAGCCACACCCTCAAGGGCGATGCCGTCAGCGGGTGGATGGTAGCCCGTCGCCGTGAGGGCCTCGAGGTTGTGGGTGAGCGCATCAAACCCAGTCGCCGCCGTGAGCCAGCGTGGCATGCCCATCATCAGCTCCGGATCGATGAGGGCGACCTGAGGCATGATGTGAGGCGAGAAGATCACGACCTTCCGGTTCGTCTCAGGATCGACGACCACGGTGGAGCGTCCTACCTCGGAGCCGGTCCCGGCCGTCGTAGGGATCGCGATGATAGGAGCGACATCATCCCGGATCCGCTCGTAGCCGCCAAGGGCGTCGTCATAGTCGACAATGTTGCCGCTGTGAGTGGCCATCAAGGCGACACCCTTGGCGCCGTCGATCGCGGAGCCGCCACCGAAGCCAATCACCACATCAGCCCCGGATGCGCGTAACACCGACCCTGCCTCCTCACACTCTGTGGCGACGGGGTTCGGCGAGATGGCGCTGGACATCGACCATGGGATGCCTGCGTCATCGAGGACCTTCGCGAGGGCGTCGTAGACCGGGAGAGACACCATCCCGGGGTCGGTGACGACGAAGGCGCGTGTGCCGAGGCGTCGCACGTGGTCAGGGAGGCGCGCCAAGGCGCCGGCCCCGAAGTCGATGGAGGTGGGGAAGGAGAGAGACGTAGTGGGCATGTCGGCCTCTTCGTGGCGATGACAAGGTGGTCCTGCTTGTCTTGCTACTTTGCACGCGGATGCGGGGCATGCAACCGTGACGCATGAGTCGGGCTAACAAGCTGCGTCAGATCGACGCGGAGATAATCGCGTGTCGACGCTGTCCACGGTTAGTGGCATGGCGCGAGCAGGTCGCTCGTGAGAAGCGCCGCGCCTATCGCGATGAGATCTACTGGGGCAAGCCCGTGCCGGGGCTGGGTGACGCTGACGCGCGCGTCCTCGTCCTCGGGTTGGCGCCCGGAGCCCACGGTGCCAATCGTACTGGGCGGATGTTCACAGGCGACCCCAGCGGCGATTGGCTGTTCAGGGCACTGCACCAAGCCGGCTTCGCGAACCAGCCCACCAGCACGGCTTCTGATGATGGGCTCGTGCTAAGTGACTGTATCATCGTGTCGCCCTTGCGCTGTGTGCCGCCGGGGAACAAGCCCAAGGCCGATGAGCTCGCGTCGTGTGCGTCGTTTTTGGAGAGGGAGTTTACCCTTCTCGACCGCGTCAAAGTGGTCGTCGCCCTTGGCGGGATCGCATGGAAGACCTATCACCGGGTGATGGCGGATTTGGGTGAGTCGCTGCCTAGGCCACGGGCCAAGTTTGGTCACCTGAAGACCGTCGAAGAGGGGCTGCCGCATGTCCTCATCGGTTCGTATCATCCGTCGCAGCTGAACACGTCCACGGGAAGGCTCACTGAGGCGATGCTCCAAGAGGTGTTCGAGCGCGCACGACAGGTCGCTGACCGCGCTTAGGGGGAGTGACGGTCTCGGAAATCGAACTGGCGGGGTGTGGCGCGAGGTGGTAGCTCCCTCGACATGATGATTACCTCTCGCCTCGTAGCCTGCATGAGCCTCGGCGTGGCTCTTCTCGCCGGCGCACCGCTTGTCCAGGCACAGCTTGTCCCCAAGGACTTTGCGGTTCGGGATGCCAAGTCAATCCACGGAGTGCTGCTCGATGAGGGCGTGTTCCTTGGCGCTGACAACGCTGCGATCTTCTCGTGCGCCGAGGTCTTCGGTGAGGTGGACTCTCTCCTGTGGACTGGCCGTGATGCGCACGCTGTCGTGCTTGGCGTCAGCGGAGCGTGGCTCACCGCCGAGTCGGGGTGCCACTGGAGGCGCACAACAGGGGCCGTGGACGGCCAGCGCGTCGTCGGCTACTACCAGTCGTCCGAGGGCTCAGACCGTGTCGTCTTTGCGGTGGATGACCCTTTCGGTGGCACCGCGATCATCGAGACCGTCGACGGAGGCTTCACCTCGTCACTCACTGGCTCGCTCGCGGTCACGGACGCGTCGTTCGTCGCGATGGCAGGGGACGGGGGCAACGCGGCCCTGGGGGCGCGCACCGATGAGGGCGAATTGCGTTCCTGGTGGTCCAGTGATGGAGGCGAGACGTTTGTCTTGGCTGAAGGCGCGTCTGTACAGGTCAGCGAAGGGCTGAGACATGCAGGCTATGCATCGAGTCGCTTGTGGATGTGGGACGACGGCGTGTTGATCGGCGTTGACGCGCAGGGGGATGTCGAGAGTGAGGCGCCACCGGTGTCGACCCCTGGCCCGGTGGCAGGGGCCGACGACGGAACTCTGTGGCTCGCTGCGGGCAACGAGGGCCTGTGGTATCGCGGTGATGACGGAGCTTGGGCGCAGGCTCACTCGGAGCCGACCTATCGGGTGAAGATGGCCTACGGGAGCCTCTGGGTCGCCCGCAGCGCTGATCACGCCGGTGTCCCGATGGTTTTGAGGAGCGATGACGATGGCGTGAGCTGGTGGCCTGTGTGGCTCTCGCCTGAGTCCTGGGACTACGCGCCGACCTGTGAGTCCAGCCTCTCACAGCTCTGCGACACGGCGAATATCGCCCTGCAAGAGGCGCTTGGTTTACAGGTCGCCGCTGAGATCGGTCCGACACCATCCCCGCCCGTCGACGATGAAATCACGGGTTGTAGTGGCACCCGTGGTGCGCCTTCTTGGGCCTTCCTCGCGTACCTGTGCGCAGCTCTCTTTGTGGGGACGCGGCGACAAGTGCCGGGTTCACCTTGACAATTCCGAGGGGTCTTTTTGATACTGCGCCGACCCTAGCGCCGGGTGACCGCGTCCAAGGTGCGCAGAGACTGCTGTCCCAGCCACGATGACGCACAAGACATCTACAACTTGAGGCTTATCAGTATGACGTTGTTCGCAACACGCACGACAGCGGCCGTCGCCGCCCTCACGCTCCTGTCCACTGTGGCGATGGGATGTGACGCGAGCGATAGCCCGCTCCAAGCCGATCTGAATGAACGCAAGACGAGCCGCTATGCAGAAGCGGCCGGTAAAGTTCAGGCGGTGGAAGACGAGCGACTCGCTGCCATGAAGGCGACCCTCCCAGCCGCTGACGTGAAGACGGAAGCCGGCAGCCCCAACCCCCTGGTCAAGTGGCGTACTGATATCGCTGCGCCAAAGCCGCCCGAGTCTGCAGCGCCCGCAGCGGCAGGCGACGATGGTGAGCCGGCGCCGGTCGTCAAGCAGGGCATCGCCGCTAAGATTGAGCTCCTCGAGGGCTTGA
Organism: Myxococcota bacterium; assembly: GCA_049602155.1. Classification (GTDB taxonomy): domain Bacteria; phylum Myxococcota_A; class UBA9042; order PHBI01; family JBMYRH01; genus JBMYRH01. Next base: position 12,872 of record JBMYRH010000006.1, read on the forward strand.
TGGACACCTACAAAGGGGCACCCAGTGAGCCGGCGGCTCGCGCGGGCGTCGCCTTCCTTCAAGCTTCGGAGGAGTACTGGAAGAAGGGCAAGAACCTAGAGCGCTACGACAAGTTCCTCAAAGGGTACATCAAAGAGGGTGAGCGCTTGGCGAAGGAGAACGCTGGTAAGGAGGAGTTCCAAGCTCGGCCGTTTATGCAAGAGGCCGCGTTCGACTTGATGTTCCTGCACACGGCGCGTTGGCTCAAGATGCGTGACTCAGGGGCGTCCCTCACGACGATCTTCAGCTATTGGCAGCTTGCCTTCAACTACCCGGCGAAGAGCCGCGAGGGCTTCAGCGCTTACATCACACGCTTGTGCCTCGCGTCGTCGATTCGCGACAAGTGCAACAAGGTTGTGCACGAGATGCGCCCCTTGGCGGTTAATAAACCTTACATGGAGTGGGCAAAGCAGGCCGCCAACGACTTCTTGACGAAGCACAAAGAGCCAACCTTGCAAGAGGTCGCCAAGCGCTTCATCACACAGCTCGACGTGGCTCTCAAAGAGGTGCCCGACTTCACCGAGGATCCGATCCTCCCGTCAACGCTCTCGTCACGCGCTGCCTCCGGCGGCCTTCGCTTGAAGATCAGCAAGAAGCTCGGCGTGAAGTTGCACACGACGGCTGTGAGTGAGTCCTTCGCTGGGAAGATCCCTGGGAACCTGAAGAGCGAGGCTGACAAGGTCGTCCAGACGCTGAAGGACACCCCAGGCAACACCGTCGACTACGAGCGCATCGTTCTTGAGATGCCGGGCAACGTCTCTGGTCGCGCCCTCGGAAAGGTCTTCGGCGCCTTCTCCACAGAGATTGTGCGCCAGTTCGACCTCGTTGGACGCCGCCGCGTGGATGAGAGCTTGCGTCGCAACGGTGTGATCGTGCGGTTGCCCGCTCCGGATGAAGGCACGACGACCAGCTACACGTTTAACGGTGGCTCCAAGACCTCATGCCAGTACCTCGGTAAGGCAGGGAAGAGCGCCATCGGCCGTAAAGAGCCAGGCCACTACTTCGTGGTCGGTAAAGAGAGCGCGAAAATCGCGAAGCTGAGCCGAGATGAGGAAGGGAAGCTTAGCGCGTCCGAGAAGGTCACAGAGATCGCCCTCAAAGACACCGCAGCGCTCGCCAAGTGGGCCGATGATAACGAGGGCATCGTGCGCTTCTTTATCAACGGCGGCCAGCACAGCTACGATGACATCATGTCGACCATGACTCAGGTCCTCTACAAGTGTCAGGACGTCGAGGTGCTCCTTGACGAGATGGGCGCGAAGAAGATGAAGGTCACCTGCGGCAAGGCGTCTGCTCGGGACATCACGCTGGTCTTCGGCCTCTGCGGCTAAGCCACGTGCCTTTGACACCGAGGCAGTGGCGTCGCCATACTGCCTTCGGGTCGCGTCCTTGAGGAGGTGGGTCATGCCTGCACAGGCCCGCGTCAGTGATATCGGTAATATCGACGCCTGCGCTCACGGCTGCCCTGCGTGTCCGCACCCTTGTAAGGGGCCGGTCATCAGCGGGTCCCCGGATGTCTTTGTGAATAAGCTCCCGGCGGCACGTGTGGGCGATCCGGGGATGCACATGGCGTGCTGTGGGCCGAACACCTACACGTGCAAGACGGGCTCGGGCACGGTCTTTATCAACGGTAAGAAGGCTCACCGTAAGGGCGATGACACCAAGCACTGTGGTGGTATGGGCTCGATGACAAAGGGCAGCAGTGACGTGATCACCGGCGGCTGAAGTCGTCCGTGCCGCGGATGGGGACCTCGTGGGGTGTGCCGCGTGGTCGGCTGAGGCGCCTCAACGACGCTCGCGTCGCCGGTCCAGGGTTGCGAAGGTACGGCACCTGGGGCACGGTCGTAGGGTGTCCCTTGGTGAGGTGAGCGTTGTCTGAGTTTGAGGCAAGCGGCTTTCGCGGCCTGTGGCTTCCAGGTCGTCGTCTGGACGGCGAGTTTGGTGTGGCGGTTATCGCCAAGCGCCGCTTCGTCGTTGAGTTGTCATCGGCGACCTGCGTGGCTGACGAAGAGCCACCTCCAATCGTGATGGCGGCAGAGCACCGAGACCCTGACGCACCGATGTCGAGCAGCATCTTGCTGCCATCGGATATCGCGCTCTCAAAGGAGAGGGTCGACGTCATCGTCCAGGGCAACGCCCATGCGCCAGGTGGCAAGCCCAAGCGGAGTTTTGATGTCCGGGTCCGGATCGCAGGGGTGCTTGACCGCGCCCTCCGCATCGTGGGTCCTCGAGTGGTCACTTGGGTCGCCCCAAAGAAAAAGCTGACCAAGAAGCAGCGCGCGAACGGCGAGCGGCAGCCATATCCCGCCCCTAAGTTTGGCCAGGCGAAGACGATTACGTCGCTGCCGCTGACGTACGAGTATGCGTATGGCGGTTCCGGAGCGCTGCTTATCGACGCTCACTTGGCAGAGGCGGCAGAGGCTCACCAAGAGGAGGCCAAGCAGGCCGAGGCGAGGCGGGAGCGTAAGCAGGAGATCGAGGCCGAACTCAAGGCTGAGCAAGACGCCGCCGAGGCGGAGGCGGCTGCGAAGAAGGACGCCGAGGCTGGGGGCCTCGCTGCGATGAGCGATGACAAGGCGAGGGAGAAGTTCGCTGAGGCGTTTGACAAGGCGGACGGCGAATCGCGGGACGGTGTTCGAGTCCTCGACGATGCCGAGTTGGCGCGGCTCGAGGCCGAGGAGGCTGACGCGCTGATCGAGGCTTCGCCGATGCGCTTTGGCGACAATGTCCCAGAGCGCCCGCCTGAGCCGACGCCAGAGAGCCAAGTCGATGAGGCAGTCTCTGAAGAGCCCGCCCGCGAGTCCGGGACCGCGGTCCTCGACATCAGCGAGTTTGAGGCCTCGGACGAGCTCAAGGGGGCCATCGAAGCGACAGACAAAAAGCGACGTCGAGAGCTGAGAGACCGAGACGGGACGTTGATCGCCCGCGTGGACGGCATGGACGAAGTGGCGCTCAGTGACGATGCCTGGGTTGAGGAGGCCAAGGTTGCCCCAGCTGCAGAGCCTGAGCCTGAGGAAGAGAGCCCGCACCCCATGATCCCCAACTTGGCCAACCCCTCCGGGCGTGGCTACTGCGTCAGCCCGTTGAAAGAGGCTGTAGAGGGGGTGCAGCTCCCCTGTATTGAGTACCCGGATCGGCCACTGACGCCAGAGTCTTTTGTGAACGACCTCACGACACAGGACCTCCAGTCGATCGCACCGGTCGCGGGGTTCGGCCCTTACGGTGCAGGTTGGTTTCCGCGTGCACGCTTCGCGGGCGTCCTGCCCTGGGACATGGCGGCGGCCGAGGAGGGGAAAGCCGCGGCTCTTGACTCCTTCGATCCGGCGGATCCCGCTGACGCGGAGGCCATCAAGGCGATTGAGGCGATGGAGATCCCGGTGATGCGGGCCGAGTGGTATCAAGAGGCGCATCCAGAGATGCAGGTCGAGGCTATCAAGGGCGACGAGGAGGTCTTCCTGGACAACTTCTCACCCTCGGGTCCGATCTTCTTCCGCTTGCCAGGGGTGCACCCAGAGGCGTCTATCGATCTCGGCGAAGGCGCTCAGGCGGTGTTGATGCGCATCGACACTGTGGTCATTGACGCTGAGGCGCACGACGCCCCTGTGGTCACCTTGGTTTGGCGTGGCTGGCATCCGATGGCAGGGCTTGAGGTCTTTGATGACGTAGGTGCCATCGATGTGCGCTTCGGCGAGCTTGATCAAGAGGCCTGGCGTGACGCCGCCCGTGAGGCCGCCGCTCAGTCGCATGTAGAGACGGATGGCGAGCGCCTGGAGGACGGCGATGCCCCCGGCGGTGATGCCGACGCTGCATATCGCGACGAGGTCCACATGCAGGCAGCCCAAGCGAGGGATGAGGTTGGGGTCCCGAAGGAGCGCGGCGGGACCGCGATCATCGACATCAGTGAGGAGCGAGCGCTCACCGATGATGCGTTCTTCGACCGGGTTCAGGCGGACAAAGAGGCGTTCATTGACGCCGCAGACGAGAAAGCTGCAAAGGCTGAGAAAGCGCGCGATAAGGCGCTGAAGAAGAAGGCAGGCGAGATGGCAGACGAAGAGTTTGGTATCGACCGCAGCGCAGACGAGGAGTAGGGCCATGTTGATCGGCTTGACTGGAAAATATGCAGCAGGGAAGGGCACGGTGGCAGAGGCGCTAAAGGCGCAGGGCTTTGGGTATCACTCCTGTTCGGACATCCTGCGGGAAGAGCTGAGAGCGCGTGGCGTCGCCGAGAGCCGTGAGTCGCTGCTGGCTCTCGGCAATGAATTGCGCCGTGCCGGCGGCCCTGGAGAGCTCGCGCGGAGACTGACGCCGCGGCTTCAAGATGGCGCCAATCACATCGTCGACTCGATCAGGAACCCAGCCGAGGTCGAGGCCCTTCGTACGCTGCAGGGGTTCGTGCTCATCGCTGTGGATGCGTCGCCTGAGGTCCGGTTCACTCGGCTCCGTGCCCGCGCTCGGATTGGCGACCCGGAGACCTACGAGGCGTTTCAAGCGCTCGAAGCTCGTGAGCTCGCGAGCGACGATCCAACAACCCAGCAACTCACTGCGACCATCGCGTTAGCCGATCACCACCTCCAAAACGATGCTGGGGTGGATGAGCTGCATGACGCACTGACGAGACTCCTGACGATGTTGGGGCGTGCATGAGCGACGTTGGACCAGGAGAGGCACGCATCCGAGCCTATGCGGCGGCCATCGACGCCGAGCTCTCGCTGACTGCAGAGGGGCGAGCGTGGTCGACGTGGTCCGCTGAGGCAGCCGTAGGTCGGAATGCACATGAGGCAGGTCGGGATCAGCCGTGGCCCGTGGTGCACTTCGATGACGTCAGCTCGATTCCGTTTCTGCAGGAGATCTCCGGCGTTGAGTTTTACCAACTGCGCGCGCGCCTTCGCGCCGTAGATGGCGATCTCTTCGCCGCGACGTGTGCAGCCGTCGATGGTTACGAGCCCTATAACAGGGACCTCCTGCAGCTCGGTTCGCCGGAGTTTGTCTACGCTGAGGCTGTTGAGACGGCCTCAGAGATCGCCTTAGCTTGTCAGCACGGTGAGGCCTTTGAGAGGCTCCGAGAGGCTGCTCGTTGTGCCGGCGGCCTGACGTTGCACCCCTACATGGGCTCGACCCCCGGTTGGGAGCTCGCGAAGGCCCTCAGCGGAGCAAGCGGGGTGCCTGTGCGCTGTGTCGCACCTCAGCCAGGGGTCACCGACTATACGAACCACAAGGGGCATGTCGTTCGCGCAGCGTCGGCGCTCCTTGATGACGGTGTGTTGGGTGGCGCCCCTGTCGTCGAGACCCGCTCGGCGCGGACCCCTGAGGGCTTGGTCGAGGCCCTGTGTGACCTGGCGCTGCGCCATAAAAAGGTCGCGCTGAAGATGACCCGTTGTGCTTCAGCGATGGGCAATGGGCTCTTTGAGGGCGGCCGCATCCTGCGAGAGGAACGAGGCAGCCTCCTTCGGACGGTGCAGGAGTTCCTGCAAGCCAAGGAGTGGATCCCTGGCGAAGAGGTGTTGGCCATGTCTTGGGAGGACGCGTGGAGCTCGCCGTCCACCCAGCTCTGGATCCCCGCGCCGTCCGTCGGGGCTCCTGTGGTCGAGGGGGTGTACGAGCAGCTCCTCGTAGGTGCCGAGCAGGTCTTCCTCGGATCAATCCCCTCATCCTTGGGCGAGGTTTGGGACCGACGCCTCACCGAGGCCTCGGTGCGCATCGGCCGGCTCTATCAGCACCTCGGCTATCGTGGCCGATGCTCCTTCGACTTCATCATCGCGGGTGAGTCGGCTTACCTTGTAGAGTGCAACGGTCGTTGGGGCGGCACGAGCAGCCCAATGCACCTCGTCGAGCGCGTCTTTCATGGGGCACGGCCCGCATATCGTGCCCGTGACGTGGTCTCCGAGCGCCTCGTCGGCATACCGTTTAATGAGGTGCTCAGACGCCTCGACGGGCACCTGTTCGATGCGCGCACAGGGGAGGGGGAGTTCCTCTTGTACAACGTCGGGTGCCTCGCTCAGCACGGCAAGCTGGATGTCGTGGCATTTGGTGACGACCAGGCGTCAGTCACGATAGCACTTGAGGAGCGCTTGCCTGAATTGCTGGGGATTGGATGAGCGAGGCAGGCATCGTCGCCCAAGGCTTACGACGCTGCTATGGAGACCTCGTCGCTGTGGCGGGCCTTGATCTGAAGGTGAGCCCCGGAGAAGTGGTTGGGCTCCTTGGGCCTAACGGTGCCGGCAAAACCACCGCGCTGCGAATGTTGGCGACCTTGCTGCGGCCGACCGACGGCTCGGCTTGGGTCGGCGGGAACGCGGTGACCGAGGCGCCCCTGGCCGTCCGTCGTACGCTGGGCTATTTGACGGGTGACACAGGCCTCTACGGTCGCCTCACCCCTGAGGAGGTGTTGCGCTACTTTGGTCGCCTCCACGGCATGGATGAGGCGAGCATCGACGCGGCCATCGACCGTGAAGTGTCGGCGCTGGGCATCACGGCGTTTCGTCAACGCCGGTGTGACGCCTTGTCGACAGGGCAACGACAGCGTGTCTCCATCGCTCGAGCGTTTCTGCACGACCCAGCGGTGCTTATCTTGGATGAGCCGACCAGTGGGCTGGACATCGTGGCTGCTCGCGACGTCCTGGCGATCTTCCGTCGCGCAGGCGACGAGGGGAAGGCAGTCCTTCTCTCCACGCATGTGATGGCGGAGGTGGAGCTCATCTGCGATCGCGCCGTCATTCTTCATGAGGGGATCGTCCGCGCAGAGGGCACCTTAGAGGCCCTCACCGAGGCCAGTGGCGCAGCGACGTTGTCCCAGGGGTTCTTCACGCTCCTCGGGGGGCCGGTATGAACGCTTGGCATCACCCGGCGTGGCACATCCTCAAGAAGGAAGTGCTCGAGGCGCTACGGGACCGCAAGACCCTGGTCATCATGCTCGCGCTGCCCCTTGTCCTCTATCCGTTGCTCTTCCTGGCAGTCGGCCAAGCTACTCAGATTCAGAAGGAGCGACTGGACAGCGAGGCCTTGGTGATAGCGCTCAGTGGGCCGGACGAGACGCACGGTTTGCGGCCCCGGCTTGAGGGCCTCGAGGACACGACCGTGCTGATCGTCGAGGACGCCGAGGGCGCCGTTCGGGCCGGGCAGGCCTCTGCAGGCGTCGTCTTGGGCACCAGCTTCTCTGAAGAGGTGGCCGCGGGACGTCAGGCCGACGTGACCGTTCACTATGACGGCGCCGATGAACGCTCGCACGTCGCCGAGGCGCGCCTCGCAGATGCACTCCAAGCCTTCGCAGAGGAGGTCCGCCGCACCCGCTTGGAGCGGCTAGGAGTCACCCTGGCCTATGTCGAGCCTATCTCGGTCCAGCGCCAGAACGTGGCGCCCCCAATGAGGCAGGGCGGCTGGCTCCTTGGTCAGGTCTTGCCGATGCTGGTGAGCTTCCTGATGATCGGCGCGGCGTTTTACCCGGCGGTGGATCTGACCGCGGGCGAGAAAGAGCGAGGGACGCTCCAGACGCTCCTGACCGCCCCTGTGACGTCGCTGTCAATCGTCGCTGGTAAGTTCGGTGCTGTGCTCGCTTTGTCGGTGTTGACGGGCGTCGCGAACCTGGCGTCCGTGGCGTTGGTCGCAGCGAGTATGCCAGTCCCGGAGGCCTTCGCAGGGGACGTCTCCTTCGCGATAGCCCCACTCAATGGCTTCCTGGTATTCGTGTGCATGATTCTGCTCGGGATGATGTTCGGCGCCGTGATGATGGCGGTCGCCGTGACAGCGCGTGGGTTCAAAGACGCTCAAAACTACCTGACCCCGCTTTACCTGCTCTGCGTCTTCCCCCTCGTGCTCTCTGGGGTGCCAGGGATCACGCTGACGGCGTCGACGGCCGCTATCCCGGTCCTCAACATCGCGCTGGCCATGAAGTCCCTGCTCTTGGGAGATGTCCACGCGGGCTTTTTGTCTGTCGTGATGATCTCGACGCTTACCTGGACTGCGATGGGCCTCGTGCTCGCTGCGCGCTTGTTTACGATGGAGGCGGCCCTGATGGGTGACGCTGGGCTCACCGTCATCTTCAGGCGCCGCCCTGCGAACTCACGGCTGCACGGTGTGCCGACGGTCGGCGAGGCCGTCACCCTTGTTGGGGTGATCTTTATGGCGCTCTTTTACGGGGCTGTGCTGCTCCAAGGTCAGCCGCTCTTGGCGCAGATCCATGTGACACAGTGGGGGCTCCTCCTAGCGCCGACCCTCACGATGGTGGCCCTCTTGCGCTTGGACTGGCGCGAGACGTTGAGCTTGCGTTCGACCACGCTCGGCGGGGTGTCTGCGGGGGTGCTCCTCGGCCTTGGCTCCTGGTACGTCGCGACGCTCGGGATGCACTTCCTCGCAGGGGACTTGTTGCCTATGCCTGGGCCTCAGATGGAGGCCTTGGTGACGACCATCACAGCGCTCGCTCAGGACCCGTCGACGGCGCCGTGGCTTTACTTAGGTGTCGCTGTTGCGCCTGCCGTGTGCGAAGAGCTGCTCTTCCGGGGCGTGGTCCTCAGCGCGTTGCGTCGCGTCGTCTCTACGCGGTGGGCGATAGGGCTGTCTGCGACTGCCTTTGCGCTGATGCATATGAACGCACAGCAGTTGCCGACGAGCCTCGTCATGGGGGGCCTCCTCGGGGTGCTCGTGGTCCGGACTCGGAGTATTTGGCCCGCGATCTGCCTTCATGCACTTCACAACGGCCTGGCCCTAGCGATCCAGCTTCAAATCGGGGATACGCTCGTGTCCGACATGCGCTGGGCCCTCGTTCTCGCTGGACCTGCCGCGGGGATCATGGTGCTCTGGCGGCATGTCCCCAAAGGCGTGACTTCAGGAGAGTGAGTGACCCGCCGGTTTTGCAGCAGCTGCCGTCGCATGTATGTCCTCGACGGCGCATGCCCGGCTGATGGTACGCCCTTGAGGCCGATGCCGAGCAGCTACCCCACGCTGGACGGCTTGGTAGACATGGATGCCCAGATATTGGGCCACATCGCGGATGGCGGCATGAGCCGCGTCTTTCAGGTCGCTCTGGAGGACCGAAGCACCCCAGTGGCGGTCAAGGTCCTCTCCCCGGAATTTGGGAGCAATGAGCCGGCCGTCGAGCGGTACTACCGCGAAGCGCGCATGAACCTCTTGCTGGACCACCCCAACGTCGTGGACGTGCTTCGCTACGGGTTGAGCCATGATGGTCATCACATCATCGTCATGGAGCAGCTCGCAGGTGAGAGCCTCGCGGACACACTGGATCGTGAGCAGCGCCTGCCATGGCAGCGCGCCCTCCACATCGCGATTGAGCTCGCGGATGCCCTCGGCCATGCACACGGCCGCCGCGTCATCCATCGGGACATCAAGCCAGATAACATTCAGCTCCTCGGGGAAGTGGGCCCCTCCGAGCAGGTGAAACTCTTAGACTTCGGTGTCGCCTATTACGCGGCAGACCGCACCTTCAGTGGGCCGGCACCTGGCTCCACAGGGGTGAGTGGAACCCCTGCATACATGAGCCCGGAGCAGATCCAAGGGCTGCCGCTGGATGGGCGCAGTGACCTATACGCGCTGGGTGTTCTGCTCTTCGAGATGCTCTCGGGGACGCTGCCTTTTGAGGGCAATGATCCCGTCACGATGTGCCGAAATCAGCTCTACACGAAGCCGCCTTCTTTGGCCGAGAGGCTCGCTCCGGACAGCGGCGTGCCGGGTGCGCTGGTGTCTGTGACTGACCAACTCCTTAAGAAGAGACGGCCTCATCGGCTCAGCAGTGTCGGCGCATTTTTGGACAACATGCTGCAGATCTTACCCAAGGCAGCGTGGCCGGAGCGACTGCTTAAGCCGCCGGTTAAGGCCGGTCCGCCCGTGCCCGCGTCTCAGCTCCCGAGCGTCCACGGGATGCCAACATCCGATCTGCTAAGCGGACGAGGCGAGGCGTCTGTGGCGATCTTGCATGTTGAAGTGATCGAGGGTGACGAACAGTTGCTTTACCCCACGGCGCCGGATCCAGCCCTTGTGGATGTCTTCGAGCGGTGGTGCCAGTTCGTGACCAAAGCTGGCGCGTGGGTCCAGCGGCCTGATGTCCGCTCAGCGCGTTGCTTCTTCGGGCTCTACGATCTGGAGAAACCGCCAGAGCGTAAGGCGCTGATGGCCGCGAAGTGCACCGATGTCCTGCAGAAGATGGTCGGCGTCCATTTTGACCGGACGCAGGAGCAGTGGCTACTTCGCGCCGGGTTGGTCGCGCGTCACTTCCTGCGTGATGAAGTCGAGGGGCCGGCGCTACTGTGCGATAATGACGCCGATGAAGCCTACTGGCTGGCTCGGGAGGCGGAGCCTGGGCAGCTGATGGCCGAGACCGATGGAGCCTTTGCGCTGCGCACTGTACGGGACATCGAACCCGTGGGGGATCTCGTCGTCCCGCCCGACGGCCGGTTGGTCCGCTGTTGGCGCATTACAGGGCGAGAAGAGTGACCCGCAGTGCGCGCCCTGTCCGCCTGTTCTTGTAAACGAACGGCCTCAGCCTTGCGTCGTGCTGAGTCGCCCCCCTAGACTTCCCTCGCGGCGCACCCTCCCGCTCTCCATTAACGCGCCGCAGGGAGTCAGGATGTATCAGGTCAGTCACCACGATCTCGATCAAAGACTGAGCCGAACGTTAGACCGTATGGGAGTCGTCGGGGCGCGCTTCCGGGAGTCGTTGACGCACGACCTAAAGGTCAAGCTCATCGAGCCCGATTCGTTGCAGGCGATCGAGGTGGTCGGCGCACCTGGTAGCGGCCGACATTTGGTCGCCTCGGTGGTCCACGCGGCAGCTCGGACGTGCTTGGATCGGAAGGGGCCACGCGCTGACTTCGATTGCGGCGCCGCGGACTTGGCGACCCTTGAACCACGCCTCAGAGCCACCCTTGGCGGGCTAGAGGGCGGGACATTGGTCTTGGACCGCGTGGATGTGCTTGGTGAGGCGGGGCAGACGGAGTTGCGCCGAATCTTGAGTCAGTCCCGTTCAGATACGCTGGTGTGCGCGCTCCGCGGAGATGCCGCTGCCAAGCCCCTTGAGTCACACGGTAAAGGCCGAATTGTGGTCAAGCCCCTCCATGAGCGGGAGGAGGATGTGTGGCAACTGATCGCGCACTTCTTCACGACAGCCGAGAAATCGTGCCCGTTAGACGGTTGCCGCGGGTTCAGCCGGCAGGCCATGACGGACATCGCCACGATGGTCCAAGACACCGGCGTCGTCAGCGTGCGCCGACTCCGGGGTATCGTGCGTGACCTTGTGTTCGAGGCCTCTTTGTTCGACGAGGTCCCCTTGAAGCTGACGAGTCACCTTGTGCGACCTTACCTGGAGTCCCAGTTCGGACAGACGCGTGAGGAGCGAGAGGCGCGACAAGCCGAGCTCGTCGCCAGCCAGTTTGATGCGCTCGTTCATCGCTCCACGCTGGACCGTATCGCCGAACTACATGGCATCCCTCCAGAGCTCGTCAACCGCCAGGCGGAGGTCTTGCGGGACGTGATTGGCTATATCGATGACGTGCCGCGCAGCTACCGTAACATCATGGATCGTTCGGAGGACGTGATGCGCGCGGCGCTCTGGGCGCTCTCGGGGGCGACCACGCAAGCCGAGTTCCGCCGCTTCTTCGGGGATGAGCGCTTCATGCGCCCAACGAAGAGCGTGGCGTGGGCGTTTTACAACCGTGTGTTCAAGCGAGACGTCTAACGATGGTAGCGGTGTCCCAGTCTGAATCGCCCCATCCTGTCTCTGACGAGATCGCGTGGGAACTCCTACGCGACGAGTGGGAGCTCTTGATGGCGATTGGTTCAGGACCGACGAGCCTGAGGGTGGCCTCTGAGCGGCTCGGTGAGCCGGTCCCCGCGGTGACCTCTCGCCTCGACTTGCTCGTGCGTTACGGGTTGGTGGAGTCGGACGATGAGGGCTTCCGGCTCGTGCCCGCCTGCCATCAGCGGCAAGAGGGCATGGGCTCTTACTTGCGGGACTTGGTCTTCAAGCGGATCGATCCAGCGGGGCCACCCCCGATCGTCGCACGTGTCCGGTACGATGTGGGCGGCGAGGCAGACCTTGAGGCGCTCTTGAGGCAGGCCGAGACGGACCTCTTTCCATCCGTCGCAGAGGCGGCGAGCCGGCCTGAGAGCGCACGGAGTGAGCGCTTCTTGATGATCGTCGCGGTGGCGGCGTCATGCCCCCCGACAGTGGCCGATTCACTCGACGAGGATGGCATCCCTAGCGCCTGCGATGCAGTGCCAGAGGTCCTCCGCGTCATCCGGAGCGCAGCGATTGAACGCTCGCGCTCAGAGACAGCAGACACAGCCAAGCTTTGGGTCGCCGAGATGCGCGTTGACCCCGAGGTGGCCGATGAGATTGTAGAGTCAATGGAGGCCTTCGTGGCCTCGGCGCCACCTGTCAGTGGGCGTGGAGCAGCAGCCTTTGCGTTATGGCCCGTGGGTGGTCAGGCGTAGGGCGGCTAAGGAGAGTGCAGATGAAGAAATCGATTGCGTGGTGGATCACATGTTTGGCGGTATTGGGGCTCTTTGCGCTCCCCGCTCAGGCAGGGATTATCATCACGGAGGGTAAGATCGCCGACGAGCAAGAGCCGACTAAAGAGGCGAGCGCGACCACGGGTCGCCGTGTTGTCGTCGCTGAGAAGAGCGCGAGCGATGCCGCCGACGATGATGAAGCCGATGGCAAAGTGGAGTGCGCCGAGTTGGATGACGACGGCTTCTGCGTCCAAGTCGACTCGACGGTCGACGACGTCAGCCTGAAAGAGGTCGGTGACCTGAACAATGACGACCCTGACGGCTGGGATTGCACCCCGATTGGCGCCGGCCTTGAGGTCTGTGAGCAACCTGGAGGCACCGGCTCGTCGCCTGGTGCAGGTGCGGGCGGCGGTCTCGGTGTCGATGGCTCGCCTACAGTGGGTGGCTGTCAGGGCGGGGGCTCAGGCCCAGGCTGGCTCGCGATGGTCCTGCTCTTCCTCGTGATGGTGCCTCGCCGTCACGTCATGCTGGCTCGCCGCTAGCGTCGGCTTAGGGCTAGGGCGCGTAGAACTCGAGCTGGTCGCGGGACCAACTCTCTCGTCGGTAGATGCTGAACTCGCGCGACGTGTAGTCGTCGATGTCGAAGATCTCATTGCGCACGCGCTGGAGGTCGACGCTACGGCTGCCGCTCCCGAGGCCCTCGAGGCCAGCGAGGAGGCCAAGGTCCGGGAGCGTGGCATGGTTCACGCCACGCCCGACGATGAGCGTCCACAGCGCTGGGGCGTATTTGCTCGTGGAGACACGAAGCTGCGTGTATTGCGCAGGCTGTCCAGAGTCGTAGGTCCAGCTCAGGGTGAGCGCACCGGTCAGGGCGTCCTGCACGGGAGCCTCGAGGACGGGGTAGCCTATGAATGGCCCCAAGATGTGGCTCGCGCTGCCGACGACACGCAGGACTCCCGCGGAAGCTGTCTCAGCGATGCCGTAGGCCTTCGTGTGGTAACCGGGGATGCTCTCGAGGGACCACTCGCCGTCTAGGCGTCGGATCACAGTCCCAGCATCTCCTGCGATGATGGCATTCGACCCCTGATGCGCGACAGCCGTCAGATCGAGCCACGTGGTGAATGGCGCGCCACTGAGCGCATCTTCATGTAGGTGGCCGACGAGGATCACTCCCGAGTCCCCGACCACGAGCAGTTCCCCGCTCTCGGGCGAGATGCTCACCGCTACAAGATCCGTTGTGACCCCAGTCGTCAGCGTGGACCACACGCCATCTGGCGTCCGGAGGTACCCTCGGCCTCCTTCGCCCACAGCGGCCAGGTGACCTTCAGGTGACCGGGCCAGGCCCCTGATGTTCTGCAGCGATGGTGGCCCTTCAATGGTCCATGTGCCGCCTGCATCGCGGTACCGGAGGCGTGTGTCACCGGCACACCAGACGTCACCGGCTGAGCCGACAGCGATGGCGTGATAGTTGTCCGCAGGCGCCTCGATTGGGAGCCAAGCGAGGCCGTCCCAATGGCGGACACTGCCGTTATCACCGGCCACCCACTGGTCATCCCACGCGTGACCATCGATGGCCTTGAGAGAGGACTGTGTGCCGCTGCTCTGCGCATACCAGCTGATCCCGTTGTGGAAGAGCAGGGCTCCATTGGCGCCCACCGCCGTGGCTCGCTCGGAGTCAGGGTCGGCCCATATGGCGAACAGGTCTTGCTCGAGGTTGCTCGCCTCCAGCAGCCACTCATCGCCGTCGTAGGCGGGTAGCTGTGCCTGCACGAGGGTCTTGATCTTGTCTTCAAAGGTGTAAGCCGTCGGCTGATTGGTGGGCGTCTCTGCACTGATGCGGGCATAGACCGCGTAGGAGGCGTCGTAGAGATCTCCGCTCAGCTCCCCCAGCTGGCGAGCGACACGCCAAATGTCGTCTGCACCACCATAGGTGGGCCTCGTCATGGGGATGGCGCCATCCGCTCCTAAGTCGATCGAGAGCGTGATCTGCGGTGACTGGACGCCGTCGGGCCATGTCGGAGGGTCCAGGACGCGAAACTGGAACGCCTTATCGAGTGGATGGGAGAGCACGACGTCCAGGTCATCCATGATCGCCCCCGCCATCGCGTAGACATGACGGCGGACGCCGAGCGCAGTCGCTGTGAATGTGCCAGATTCAGAGCGGTAGCCGCCGAAGCATACGACCGCGACCTCCCCGAGGCGTGTGGAAGGCACGACGTAGGTCTCCCCGACGCTGACCCAACCGGTGAGGGGTGGGTAGATGTCCTGTGAAAAGACGCTCGACGCTGACACGCCGCAGCGCGCGATCTTCTCACCTGGAGAGGGCATGCATCGCGTGACATCGTCGTCGAATCCCGCGCACACGTACCCCTCAGCGCAGTCCGTGTGGACGCTACATCCCGGGAGGCAGTGAGATCCTTGCTCGGCCAAGTCGACGCAATCGTGCGTGTCCTGCGCGCAGTCGATCTCGGAGTCACAGGGGCTGCAGTCTCCCCCGCCGGTGACCGCGGTGACCTCTGTACACAGGCCAGGGGGAGGGACCACGTATTTGTCGAGGCCGATGACCTGGCCGGAGAGGGTTGCGTCCGGCGGATACTCGATGGGCTCGGGGGAGCCTGAGGAGGGCACCGTTGGCCTCAGGAGGACCGTCACGTTCTTCGCGTCGGCGCGCGCGATGGTGTACGCAGTCCAGCCCTCTGCGGCCGCGGTCACGTCGACTAAGCCGTCGATCCAAGCCTCGCTGATGGAGACTTGGCCTGCCTCATTGGTGTAGCCAGATGCCGCCTCTCCATCGGAGCCCGCCACGTAGACAAACGCCCCTGGGATCGGCCCGAAACCCTGGACGCCGTAGACTGTGACATTGACGGTCCCTTGAATTGTGCCGCCCCAGGTCCCGCTATAGCCGGTCCTGGGGTCGTAGGCGGTGAGCATGTTCTCGCGCGACACCTCGGCATCTTCGCGGGTCACAGTGACGCTGTGTGGGCCGACCTTCAGCAGCGGGCTTCTAGCCCAGAGGCGTGTCGGACCGCCCCGAACAACGATCTCTGCAGGCGATCCCCCGATAGAGAGCGTCGTCGAGTCGTCGAACCCATCCCCGAGGATCTCAAGCAGCGTCCCGCCAGCGATTGCGACATCGCTTGGGGTGACGAGCGCCAGGGCGAGCTCCCCATCGGTGTACACAAAGGCGTCCACCAAGCTGACCTCCTGCCCGGCCTCATTCACCGAGACGGTGATAGGCCCAGCCTCTCCTGGTGGGCTGTCGACCTCGAGGCTTGTCGCCGATAACACAGTCAAGTCAGCGGCGACCTCGGAGCCGAACCGAACCTGGGTCTCAGGGGTGAACCCGCTCCCAGTGAGGACCACAGACGTGCCGCCGCCGAGAGGCCCGGCCATGGGAGACACCTCGACGAGGGTGAGGCTGGGTGTCGGAACGTAAAGGTAGGGCATGGGGAGCGTGGTCGACCCGAACTGGTGATAGACCTCGATGCTCACCTCGCCGGGATCCCCAGGTGGCACCTCGACGGTCACCAAACCCAGGTCTGGATCGACATCGAGGATGTCTGCATCTACGTCACCAAACGCCACGTTCGCACCATATTGAAGGCCATTACAGGCGAGCTGAGCGATGGTCCCGCCTGCCGCGGGGCCAGACGCCGGATAGAGGTGCGTGCAGTTGAGGAGGTAAGGGTCGAGTGACAGATCGTCCCAGGACCAGGCCTCGGACGCCGTAGCGCTCTCTACGCTGGTCGTGACAGTGACATCCACGAGCTCGCCCGGCTCACCCGCTGGGCTCATCACCTCGAGTCGGTCTGCGTCTGCAGAGGCGTTCATGATTGCGGCCTCGGCTCCACCGAAGCGGACCACTGCGTCGCCCGTTAGCCCCTCACCCCACACGGTGACTAGGGTTCCCCCCTCTGCGGGTCCACGGAGAGGCTCGAGGGCATGGATGGCCGGTGCCTCGCGAAACAGAAAGGCGTCCTCGGCGGCGATGACGCCCTGACCGGTGACGACATGCACATCTGCGAGGCCGGCTGCCGAAGCGGGCGTGCGGGCTTGAATGGTGTAAGGGTCCACCACGACCTGGTCATGGGCAGCCCTCCCGCCCACGAAGACTCGCGCATCGGCCGTGTACCCAGAGCCGACGACGGTGAAGTCATCGCCTCCTGCAACGCTCCCCTCGGCAGGTGTGATGTCAGTGATCCGAAGCTCTGCCTTGTAGAGAAAGGCGTCCGGCGACACGACAGGCTCCCCGTCGTCCACGTCTAGATGCCGCAACATGACGTCGACGAGGCCTGGAGGGTGTGCGGGGATGGTGACGAGGGCTGCGCCTTGGTTGAGGATGAAGGTGTCCAACACGGGCAGGTCACCAAAGAAGACCTCGAGGCCAGCCCGAAAGCCCGCCCCAGTGAGGATGACCTGCAGGCCACCGGTGGAGGGCCCGGTGTTCGGGTCTAAGGTCTGCACGCTGAGGGTGTCGCCGAGCGGCTCAGGGGGCGTCGTGGGGCCCGATGAATCCGCCGTACTGGCGTCCGCCGGGGCGGAGCCGGGCGCAGCATCCTGCGTGTGGGCATCTGGCTGCTCAGTCGTAGGCGCTGCGGGGGCAGGCACAGGGGCTGCGATGGCGTCCGTCAGTTGCTCGGTACACCCCGTCATCAAGGAGAGGGCCATGAGGCCTGTCACCATCAGAACCTTGATGCGCGCGAGCTGTTTCAATCCGACCTCACCACGAGCGGTTGGGGGAGAGCCTGCTCGGGTACGCATGATAGGGTGTGGAGTGACTCCGCTGCAATCTATCGACGCAGTCTAGGCGGCTCAGTACGTCGAATCATTGTCTCGCGTCGTTTTCTCGAACATGGTTTGATCAACATCGCATGAAGGATCAACAGACAGAGGGAGAGCAACAGGAGGTCTCGTCACAAGGCGGTACGACTGAGGCTCCCGTCCCGCAGGAGGTCCCCCTGTCTGTCGCATGCCCAACTGTCGAGAGAATGCCCGCCTTCCCTGCGCAAACGGCTCATTCATCTGTGGACTTTGATGCGCTCTATCGCGAGCAACGGGGCCGTGTCCTCGGCACCGTGCGCTCTGTCCTTGGCCCTACTGACGAGCTCGAAGATGTCGTCCAGCTGGTCTTCATCGAGGTTCACCGCTCCTTGGCGAGGTTTGAGGGGCGCGCAAAGCTGTCGACCTGGGTCTATCGTATCGCCGTGAATGTGTCGTTGCAGCACATCCGACGTAAGAAGCGGCGCCGCTGGCTCATGCTTGGGGCGACAGGAGACGAAGGTGAGCGGCTCTCCTCTGGGGCTCGACCCGACCTTCGCCTGGAAGACCGTGAACTCCTTGAGCTCGTGTACGCAGCTGCGGACCGGTTGAGTGAAAAGAAGCGGATTGTGTGGGTGCTCCATGAGCTGCAAGGTCTCTCACCCGCAGAGGTCTCCGAGGTCCTTGAGATCCCAATGAACACAGTGCGTTCCCGCTTGTTAGCGGCTCGCAAAGAGATCAAGAGCCGCCTCGAGCGAGACGGCACACTGTCCACGGAGGCAGGTCGATGAACGGTGATTACGGAGTGCCCGATGGGGCTCAAGATGACGTGCAGTCAGATCCAGACGTAGCGTATGAGGCGTTGATGGCGCGGGCGCGCGGTGCGCTTGAGGCTAGTGGCGATCTGTCGCCCTCAGAGTGGGTGCGTGTGCGCGCCGGCATCGACGAGGGCATCGAGGGCTCGGGCGGTACGCAGTGGGCGTGGCTGGCGGCCGCGGTGGCGGCAGCATGTGCACTTCTCCTGTCGTTTCAGCCAGGCGCTGTCATCCCGCCCCAAAGCGACGAGGCTGGCTCAGAGCTCGCGAGCACTGAAGTGAACAGTGCATCAGTGAGCGCGGACCAGGGGTTGGCGGCGCAGAGCCGTGCAGCGACCTTTGAGGCAGGGCAGGTCGTCGTGTCATCGATGCAGCCTGAGGTGATGGACGCGTTCGGTCGGCACCGTCTGGTCTTGGCGCCGAGCAGTGAGCTTGAGGTCCTTAGCTGGGCGCCAACGGACCTGGCTGTGCACCTCCGGAAGGGCGAAGTCACAGCGAATATCGCGAAGGCGGCGCCTGGTGAGCGCGTCGAGGTCCGCACCGAGAGCGCGGTTGCGCGCGTCGTTGGGACGCAGTTCTCTGTCGCCCTAGAGGAGTCTGGTGCGACCCGGGTCGAGGTCGAAGAGGGCGTGGTTGAGGTGTCCTCAAGGTCAGAGGCTGACGCCAAGCCAGAGCGCGTGACGGCGGGCAAAGTGCACCGAGTTAAGGCTCGAGGTACCGAGGCCGTTGCACCCAAGATGGCGAAGCCCGAACGTCCGACAAAGCGGCGCGCCTCAGGGAAGAGCAAGCGGGATGCGTATCGCTTGATCGAGATCGATGTGCCCCCACAGAAGGCCCCTAACGCCCGCTGAGCGTTGACCGGCATCCCGGCGTTGCGCATGCTTGCTGCATGAATCAAGACCTCGCCATGAGGCACGCCTTTGCGGCCCTGCGTCACGGAATCGTGCTCAGCCTCGGAGACCCACGCATGCGGCGCCGAATCGTGGTGTCTATCCTCGTCAATGGCGTGGTCTTCGCCATGCTGCTGGCTAGCCTGTCCTGGGTGGCGTCCCAAGGAGTGGCCTGGGCGTTTGATGGCGCAGAGGTCGCCGACCCAACCTGGTACGAGAGCGCATGGTATGCCGCGCGCGGCGGTCTGCGCTGGGTCCTCTGGTTCGTGTTAGGGCTGGGGGTGCTCTTGTACGCCCCTGTCTTGTTTGTGTTGTTGGCGAGCGTCGTGTTGCCACCGTTTCATGGTCCGGTGTTCGCTGCAGCGCGGACACACTCTGGCGGCCCAAGCGTGGAGGCTACCCCGGTCTCGATGGGGAGCAGCCTGCTTTATGACCTAAAGCGCCTGGTGCGCTTTGTGGGGCTCAGCTTGCTCTTGCTTCCGCTGAACCTACTGCCCGTGATCGGGAGCGTGGCCTACCTCGTCGCGCAGTTCTTGTTGAGCGCACGGACATTGGGCTGGGACTTGCTCTCACACCACTTCGAGCTCCACGGGATGGGCCTCGAGGCGCAGGAAGAGTGGGTGGGTAAGCGTCGAGCGCTCGTGTTCGGCCTTGGGGCCGGGGCGACCCTCCTCGCGATGCTCCCCTTAGTGCAGATCGTCTTCATCACCACGAACGTCGCCGGTGCTGGGGTCCTGTCGGCTTGGCTGGACGGGGCCCCTCGGAAGCACTGAGTCCCGAAGCGCTTTGAGTGGCGCGAGGCATCGCCTTTGCTCGCACCAGTCTTTCCAATGCTCAGGCTTTGTGAAGGCGCGCTTGCCAGTGATCACGCGTAGCGTCCTTAGTGCCTGGCGCTTGACGCCAGGGGAGGGGTCATCAAGCCGCGTCACCGCGTAGGGGACGCCTTCACGGTCCTTGAGGAGCGCGAGGGTCTCCAAGGAGGACATTCGGGTGAAGCGGTCTTTGTGCATCGCGCCCCATCGCACCAGCTGGAGTGACTCGCGCAGCTGCGCAGCGCCAACCAGCTCGGCCAAAAAGGCGAAGTGGCCCGGGTTGAGTTCGCCTAGGGCTGCTTGCGTACGAGGTAGGATCTCGATCAGCCGCTTACGTGCCGCCAAGCCGTCGACGCTTTGCTTGAGGCGAGCGAGGGCGAAGAGGGCCGCTGCATTGCTGGCCACGTCGAGGTCACGGGCAAGGAGCGCCCTCACGGGGGCAGCACTCCTTGGATCAGCGATCCGCGCCAGGGCGAGGGCGCCACGGCAGCGCACTTCCCATCGGGCTTGCGACAGTGCGTCTTGGAGCACGGACGTGGCGCGCGTATCTCCGAGCTGACCGAGGATATCAAAAGCCTTCAACTGCCAATATCGGCCATCGATCGCCTGTCCGCCGAGGGTGGTGAGGATCGCAGGGACCGCTTTGGTGCCGTATTGGGCCAGACCGATGGCGGGCTCACACCCCATCACTTTATTGCATTTCTGCTTGTCACGGAGATCGCTGAGGTAGCGTTTTACGCGCTCGGCGTCCGTCAGCTTGGGGGCTTTGGGAGCCGCTTGGGCCTTTGGCTCAGCGGTGGGCTCAGCGGTGGGCTCAGCGGTGGGCTCAGCGGTGGGCTCAGGACGAGGCGCTGGTGGTGCCTCCGCGCAGTGAAGCGCGAGGGCCGCGAGGGTGCATGCTGTGACAATGTTCTTCCACACCCCTCCTCGTGTAGCATCAGGACGCAGTAGTTTCATAGAGGGTCGCCACGTGTCTGTCGGATTGAGGGTGCTGAGGGGGCCGCTCTGGTGTGCGATATTCGCGTTGCTTGCGGGCTGTGCTGTGTCCTCGCCGTCCCCCTCCGAGCTGCGCGTGCTCATCGATCCCACACGCGATGATTACGGACCGGGTGCCTACGTGTACCCGCAGGGGAGTGTCTATCGCCAAGGGGCTCTGGATCTGCAGGCTGTGACGTTATCGAGGCGCGGGGATTGGGTCCACGTGGAAGCGCGCTTCGCTGGCCAGGTCGCTGTGGCGCGGGACGTCCACCTGGCGAGAGAGCAAGTTGAGGACCTCTTCATCGCCACGGTGGATGTCTACCTGGATCTGGAGCGCGGCGACGAGAGTGGCTTCGCAGAGGCCCTGCCCGGGCGGAATGTGCAATTGGCCGGAGGCGCGCGCTGGGACGTCGCGGTGGTGCTCTCCCCCATCCCTTCTCGGCTCAAAGAGGCGCTAGCGGGCCATCCAGCAGGGGGAGCCTTGTTCATCCCGAGGCGCGTCCGAGTCCGGCAAAACTCCCTGCACGCCCGCTTTCCGGTTGGTGCACTGAGGGGGGCAGCCTTGGAACAAGTGGGGGTGGCGGTCGCGGTGACAGGGACCGTGTTCAGCAGCACGTTCCGTAGTGGGCTTGATGGGATGATCCCCACAGCCTTTGTCCGTGAGGTAACCGCGAAACCGGGGCGCTGCGATCGCTGGGAAGAGGCACTCGATGGTGCCCCCTGCACCTTTGGTGGGTGCAGCGCCTGTGAAGGCCATCCGCGGGTCCTTGATGCACTTTGCTCTGAGCCAGGGGTTCAAGAGAGGAGCTTACGTCGGGGCACCGGCGAGGGCTCGGCGGTCCTTCCCATGAACTGGGGGCTCAAAGCACCGCCCCCCGTGGCGCTTTTGGATGACAGGGACGGCAGTGAGGCGCTCGTCGTCGATCGCAACGAGGACCTCGTGACCCTCCAAGCTGGCGCCGGTGGCTTGCCGGAACTTGGCGTGCTTTTGGAGGGCTATGACGCGCGTGGACGTGTGGTCGCGACGCTCGTTATGGGGAAGCAGCTTGTCGCATCGGGCGCCCAGGTTGGTGTGGCAGAGCGTGTCTCTGGTGCACTCCAAGGGATGGTCTTGGTCCGCTGGAGAGCCAACGCTGAATAGCGCGAGGAGCCCACCTATGCATAATGCGCCTCGATGGCCGATGTAACACTCGAGAAGGTCGCAAAGGTGTACCCCGGTGGGGTGACCGCGGTGAAGGCGCTGGACCTCCACATCAAAGACGGGGAGTTCCTCGTCTTGGTGGGCCCTTCCGGCTGCGGTAAGTCGACGACACTGCGCATGATCGCGGGTCTCGAGGAGGTCACCGACGGCACCCTCTCCATCGGTCAGCGACGAGTCAATGACGTCCACCCACGTGATCGCGACATCGCGATGGTGTTTCAGAGCTACGCGCTCTATCCGCACATGAGTGTACGTCAGAACATGGCATTCGGGCTTGAGCTCCGACGCACCCCGAAGGACGACGTGAGGGCCCGTGTCGACGCGGCTGCTCAGGTGCTGGGCATCACGGACCTCCTCGACAGGAAGCCCAAGGCGCTCTCTGGTGGCCAGCGTCAGAGGGTCGCGATGGGCCGAGCCATCGTGAGGCAGCCCTCTGTGTTCCTCTTTGATGAGCCACTCTCCAACCTAGACGCTCGCCTGCGGGTCCAGATGCGGCTGGAGTTGTCGCGCCTTCACGCCTCGCTGGAGACGACGATGATCTACGTGACCCACGATCAGGTCGAGGCGATGACCCTCGCGGACAGGATCGCTGTGATGGACGTCGGCGTCCTTCAGCAGCTGGGGACGCCGATGGAGGTCTACCACCAGCCGGCGAACCGCTTCGTCGCTGGGTTCATTGGCAGCCCCTCCATGAATTTCATCGAGGGTCGCGTGGAAAACCGCGAGGAGGGGCAAGTGTTTGTGGGAGCAGACGTCGTGATCGCGCTGACCCAGCCTGACCCTGCTTGGACGCGGACGACCAGCGCTGGGGTTCGCCCCCAGGACTTAACCCTCTCTGAAGGCGAGGGGATCGGCCAGGGGCGTGTCGACGTCGTCGAGCCCATGGGGCCTGAGACATTCGTTTATGTCAGCGTGGGTGACGCCACCCTTGTGGCACGCGTCGGCCCGGCAGTTCGGGTCCATGTGGGCGATGCGGTTCACCTGAGCGTCGATCCGGCGCGAGTCCACTTGTTTGATGCTGCCGGTCAGTCGCTGACGTGCCACGCCCTCACCACGGAGGCTCCATGAGGCCGATCGTAATTGCCCTGTCATCCGTTTGTCTCTTTGCGCTGTCGGGGTGCCCGGCCACCGATAGCGGCGCTGGGCCAGAGGCGCCGAAAGGCGATGTGGTCGCTGCGGCGGGCGAGGGCACAGAGGAGCCTGCGGCCCAAGTCGCTGCCGAGGCGGCAGCCGAGCCCGTCAGAGACGTCGTGATGTGGCACGCATATCGTGGCCAAGAGAAGGTCGCCCTAGAGGCCGCCGTAAAGGGGTTTCAAGCCTCGCAGTCGCGTATCAAGGTCCGCGTCCAAGCCGTCCCGTACGACCCCTACCTCGATAAGATCGCGATCACGATCCCCCGCGGGCAAGGGCCTGACCTCTTCATCTTCGCACACAACATGGTCGGCGCTTGGGTCGAGGAGGGGCTCTTAGAGCCGCTGTCGAAGCGGGTACCGCCAGAGCTGCTTGAGACGCTGTTGCCGCAGTCGGTGAAGGCCCTCGTGTATCAGCAGAACCTCTACGGGCTGCCTCTGGCGTTTAAGTCATTGGCGCTCTTTTACAACACGGCGAAGCTCCCGAAGGCGCCCGAGACGATGGAGGCGCTCATCGAGGCGGTGAAGCCATTGCAGAACAAGGCAAAGGGCATCCACGGTTTGGTGTATGAAGCTGGCCTGCTTTACCACCACGCGCCCTGGATGCACGCGTTTGGAGGGAGCGTCTTTGATGCCGCTGGCGACCCCGCCTTGGACACCGCCGAACAGGCCGCTGCGCTCGCCTATGCGCGTTCACTTCACACGACCCACGGCGTGGTGCCCAAGGGGATGTCGAGCTTCATGTTGACCAGCCTCTTCAACGACGGCAAAGCGATCGCTGTGCTGAACGGGCCGTGGTTTCGCGCAGAGGTCGCGCTCAAGGACTATGGGGTCGCCCCCATCCCATCCGTCGGAGGCAAGATCCCTAAGCCTTTCCTCGGTATCGAGGCCGCATTCGTGTCGGCGAAGAGTGAAGTGAAAGAGGCGGCGGCCGAGCTGGCGGTCTACTTGGCAGGGCCGGAGGGGGCGCGCCCACGCGCAGAGACAGGGAAGCAACCGGTCTGCCACGTCGCGACCCTCGACGCGGCGAGTAAATCGGACCCCGTCTTGGCAGTGTTTAAGAAACAAGCCGAGCGCGCGGTACTGATGCCGTCCCAGCCGGAGCTTCAGCTCGTTTGGTCCACGGCGGACAGCGCGATTAACGGCGCCGTGTTCGCGGGTAAACCCATTGAAGAGGTGCTTAAGCGGGCTCAAGACAAGGTGAAGGCCGACGTGTCGAGGCGCGGTCAATAGTGCCGGAGTCCACCGAGGCGACCTTGCCGCTCTCTCGAGGGGCATTCGCCGGGGCGCTGGTCGCCCTGGTGCTCCTCGGCTGCATCACGGGGCTCGGCCGCTACCTCGCCGAGCGAGAGCATCAAGCACACCAACTGCAAGGCCTCGCGACCTTGGCCGACGGCTTTGCGCTCAAGGGGCTGAGTGTGTCCGATGGCATGGTGGCGCGGGCTTTGAAGACTGGTGCACTGGCCGTCGACGTTGTGCAGGCCGGCGCGGTCGATGCCTTTGGGATTGAGCGAGGCGCGCGGCGTGTCGTCTCCCAGCAAGTGCCCGGGGGGCGTGAGGGAGACCTGTCAGCTCTTCAAGCGAGGATGGCTGCGTTTGGGACATCTCCCGTGGAGGCCGCGCCTGACAAGCTGAGGTTCGAGGCCGCCGCCTCACAGGAGACCTCCAGCCTGATGCTCTCCGCTTATGCGCCGATACGCAGTGACGATGGCGCCACCGTGGGGCTTGTCCGCGTAGCGGCGCTTCAGACCTCGGGAGAAGATGTGATCCCGTGGTGGCGATTGCTTTTGGCGCTCAGCCTCGCGGCCGCGTCTGTGCAGCTCTTTCGTCGCCTGCCCACTCAGCGCCGCCGTGCTGCCTTCGGTTGCGGGCTCGGGGTGCTCGCGTTCGGTCTTGGGCTGGGGCGTGACGGTGATTTTGCCGTAATGGCGGGCCTACTCGTCATGCCCTTGGGGTGGGCAGCCTTTCAGCCCGTGTGTGATCTCTTGAGAGGGCTCCGAGAGCAGCCCAGCACGTACCTCTATGTCCTCCCTGCAGTCCTAGCGACTGTGGTGCTCGTCTTTGTCCCCTTCTCGATGGGCGTTGTTTTGGCCTTCTTCGACAGCCACGGTGCCCCGGTGGGGATCGAGAATTTTAGGGAGATCCTCGTGACGTCGGAGACGGCGGACACGAACTTCTGGTGGACCTTTGGGGTGACCGTCGTGTGGACCGTGACGAACATCACCTTGCATGTGGCGATAGGTTTGGCGTTGGCCTTAGTCCTCAACCGCCCGAAGCTTGAGCTGCGCTGGCTGTATCGGGTGTTGTTGATCGTCCCGTGGGCGGTGCCGAACTACATCACAGCCCTTATCTGGAAGGGCATGTTCAACGAGCATGAGGGCGCCGTGAACGCCGTGTTGGCGATCTTCGGTGTCGGCGCTATCGATTGGTTCGGGACGAGTGTCCTCGCGAACTTCACCGCGAACCTTGTGACGAATGTGTGGCTCGGGTTCCCCTTCATGATGGTGGTGTGTCTGGGGGCGCTGCAGGCGATCCCTCGTGAGCTCTATGAGGCCGCGAGGATCGATGGAGCAGGGCGGCTCCAGTCCTTTCGTCATGTCACTTTACCGCTCTTGAAGCCTGCCTTGGTGCCCGCCGTCATCGTCGGGACGATTTGGACCTTCAACATGTTCAACGTCATCTACCTGGTCAGCGGCGGGGGTCCGGACGGGCAGACGGATATTTTGATCACCGAGGCTTATCATTCCTTCAAGGTCCTTAAGCGTTACGGTTTGGCAGCCGCCTACTCGCTCCTCATCTTCGTGATCCTGTACGCCTACGGTGCGATGACTAACCGCGTGACGCGGGCCACAGAGGGAGCCTTCGAATGACTGATCACTCGACACCTTTCAGCAGGGCGATGACCCACTTGGTCCTGATCGTGGTCACGGTCGCGACCCTCTACCCCTTGCTGTTGGTCCTGCGCATTGCCTTCAGCCCTGGGCAGGGGTTCGACGCCGACCTCTCCCCCATCCCTGACACCTTGACGCTTGATAACTTCAGGGCGGTCATCGGTGAAGAGACAGCGGACGGGACCTGGCTCTTTGGACGGCAGTTGCTCAATTCGGCCGTGATTGCGGTCGCTACGACGCTCTTGGGGATCCTGTTCGCTACCACCGCGGGCTACGCGTTTAGCCGCTTCCGGTTCCCCGGGAGAGAGGCCGGGTTGATGGCCTTCCTGGTCAGCCAGATGTTCCCTGGCGTCATGATGATGATCCCGCTGTACTTGCTCTTGGAGAAGCTCGGTCTGCTCGATGCACCGTTGGGGCTCATCTTAGTCTACGCGACCACCTCCATCCCGTTCTGCGTTTGGATGCTTAAAGGGTACTTCGACACCATCCCAAGGGAGCTTGAGGAGAGCGCTCTGATGGACGGCGCCTCGCGATTCACTATCTTTTGGCGCATCATTCTGCCGCTCTCCATGCCCGCGGTCGCCGTGACGGCCCTCTTCTCGTTCATGACAGCTTGGAATGAGTTTGTCCTCGCCTTCACGTTCATGAGTGAACCGACCGCTTTCACGCTCCCTGTCGCGGTCAACAGTTACGTGGGTGAGAAGTCCATTGAGTGGGGGAAGTTCGCTGCAGCCTCGGTGCTGGTTTCACTCCCGGTGATGACCCTCTTCTACGCGCTGCAGAAGCACCTCACTGGTGGCCTTACCGCAGGTGCAGTCAAAGGGTAGGGCGCCGAGCCCCGCTAAGAGACTACATGCTTGGCGAGATGCCTTTGATGGCGCATAAGGCGTGCCGGTGGGGGAGAGATCTGCTAATGGGGCCGGCATGGATGACTGCGCAAAGTTAGAGAAACGATTACTTCAGATGGTGACCAAGGCCTCACTGGACCATCGCCTCATCGAGCCGGGTGATCGCATCATGGCCTGCCTGTCGGGCGGCAAGGACAGCTACGCCATGCTGCATCTGCTGCGTCAGGTTCAGCGCAAGGTGCCTTTCGATTTCTCGATCATCGCGGTCAACCTCGACCAAAAGCAGCCGAACTTCCCGGAGCATGTGTTGCCGGATTGGCTTGAGTCTAATGGCTACGAGTATCGAATCGTCGAAGAGGATACTTACTCGATTGTCACGGACAAGGTCCCTGAGGGGAAGACTTACTGCTCACTATGCTCTCGGTTACGTCGCGGGATTCTGTACCGCGTAGCGGACGAGGTCGGCGCCAATAAGTTGGCCATGGGGCATCACCGCGATGACCTGCTTGAGACACTCCTGCTCAACCTCTTCTACTCCGGCCAACTCAAGTCGATGGCGACACGGCTGGAGGCTGATAACGGGCGACATGTCGTGATTCGACCGCTCGCTTACTGCGTCGAAGAGGAGATCGCCCGCTTCGCCGAGGCGATGGCTTTCCCTATCATCCCCTGCGACCTCTGTGGCTCCCAGGAGAACCTGAAGAGGAAGCGGATGAAGGCGCTCATCAACGACTTGAACGCGGAGAACCCCAAGGTGCGTGGCAATATGCTGGCCGCGCTAGGGAACGTCGTGCCGACCCACCTGCTCGACCCGATGCTTCAACGCAACGAGACGCTCCCCCCGGGCGAGCGTCAGCGCTTTGAGGGGTGGCCGTCCGAAGAGCGCGGGCACAGGACTACGACTACAGGAGCAAAGTTCCCGATCCTTAACGGACGGTGACGCCTGCAATCGTTAGGTTGGGCTAAGAACCCAGGTGTCCTAGGGGCGCGGCTTGGGCGCGGGCTTCGGACGGGGCTTTGGTGCTGGTCGCCACTCGAACATCTTAGGCCTCCTCAGGCTGTGCATAGGTGGGATTATCGGGGCTAAGGCGCGGTGACGTCAAGCAGCATGGCGTTTTGTGCTGTGCTTCAGTCGGCGAGGTGCATGCGGTACAGCCCAATGGTTACGGGGGCTGATGTAAAGGGGCGAGGGTTCCATTGGGTCGGATCCCCTCCCCAAGGGGTCAGGCTCTGTCCGGGGGACGCGATGCGAGCGGCCAAGTCAGCCGGCAATTCAGCGTCGACGGCCATAAGTCGAGCAGGCGACAGTGTGGCCTGCTCTCGGGCCGCGATGCAGTCCCGAGCGGCCTCGGGAGGATCGGAGGGGTAGTGTGCCGCACAGGAGAGGCCCTCGAACCAGTAGAGCGGAGCGCCAGCGGCCTGCCTGGCTTCGTCTAGGTTCACGAGCCTGACGTCAGGTCGCGCGTGAAGAAGTTCGACGTCTGGCAAGGCGGTTCGTGCGCGTCCGTTGGTCGCGACCGGGACTGCAAGCCAAGCGCCTTTCGGGAGGTCCTGACTCAGCGCACGCCACGCCCGGAGTTGACTCACTTCGGCTTGGTCGGTCGCGAGCGCCTCTCCGGCGAGCTCTTGGCCCCAAGCGAAGCAGACAAACCAACCGAGGGTCACTGTCACTGCGACGGCGCGTCGTTGTCGCCAAAGCAGCACGAGCGCTGCAGCGCTGCAGAGCGCTAACGCCGGGACCACGTAGACCTGGTAGCGCGCCTGATCTTGATAGAAGGCAGAAGATGAGGCGGGCGCAAGCACCGCACAGAGTGCCCAAAGGCTCAGCGACAGTGCGAGCCATCGACGCCGATGAGCGAGGCTCATCAACCCAGTGACCGCTAAGGCGAGCAATGCGAAGGGTGTCCACATTGGTGAGTCGATCAGTGTCCTGGGGATGGTGGTCGCCTCTGGGCGCACACCGAGCTCGGCGGTCATCATCCAGAGCATCCGCCAGAGGTGAGGGCTGGCGACGAGGGCTGCTCCGAACCAAGTCAGGATGGCCCATCGCACCCAGGTGCCTGGCGGGCGTGAAGGCAGTTCGGCGTCGTGGGGTAAAAGCGCGAGCAGGCCCACGGCCGGCGCCATCACTGGTCCCATGAGGCGAAAGTTCGCCAAGCAAGCCAGCGCGATGCCGCCGCTGATCAAGAGGCCAAGGTGCCGCCTTCGGGCAGCGAGGGCGAGGAGCCATGCGGCGAGGAGCATAAGCAGCACGCCCGGCGCCGAGAGCGCCTCGCCGCGGCCCACAAAGAGGATGGCCGGGCTCGTGGCGAAGGCCCCAGCCGCCACCAAGGCCCCTGACCGTGACCGGAAGAGCGCAAGGCCAAGGGCGTACATCACGATCACAGACACGGTCGCCGCAAGCCGTGCGGCGACGAAGGTCTCGCGCCCAGGCTCGGCTCCCAGTCCGAGCAGGCGGCCAAGTTCGATGACAAAGGTGCCATAGCGGTCCCAGAGCGGGAACGGGGTTTGGTTGAAGCCGACCACAGAGCGCACGGTGTCCCAGCCATGAGCGTTGGGGTGCAACACGACGTCGTCCATCGCGAAGAGGGTGGCGCCCAGCGCCAGGGCCACTCCGCCCGCCAACACCCAGCCGCGCCCGGCGTGCTGTCGCACCTCGTGAGCGATCGTGGCTCGATAGGTCGCAATAGAGGATGCGAGCGCGAGCAAGAGCAGCGCTGCCAACCACCTTGGCGTCCCCGCCGGTGGCGACTCCATGGTGGTAGCTGCTCGTTCAAGGGTCTCTTTACCGTCTGCGGGGACGTCGACAGGGTGGTCCTGCGCTGGCGGCGGCCGTTGGCGAAATTGAACCATGTCGCTCATGAGGCGTGCGCGGAGTGCCTTGGCGATCGCATTGGATGCCTGCTGGGCATCAGGCGGTGCACCAGGGTGCAGGGTCGTGGTGATGGCGTCTGATGCATCACGGGCTGCAGCCTCTAGGTTGACGTGGACGGTGATCGCGGGTGGCTGGTGAGGCAGGCTGACTGTGTAGTGCAACGCCTTGGGTTGCACGCGGATGTCCCAGAGATGCCAGGGACCGTCGTCGATCACCTCAGCGTGTGTATAGGGGGCTACCAATTGCCGCGCGAGCGCTTCACTCCCAGGACCTAACGGGAGGTCAACGATGAAGAGCGTGGCGAGGAGCAGTGACACGGGGCAAGCGGTCCAGGGTGAAGGGCCAGGTTGTCCAAAGGAGGGTGCGTCTAACGCGGGACCGCACGGGCGCCCTCGAGCGCACGTGCGGCCTCTACACTACCAGTGAGCGCAGGATTCGCGTAGACACCGCGGAGTGTCTATCAGGGCCCGCACACCTCGTTCTCTACC
Organism: Myxococcota bacterium; assembly: GCA_049602155.1. GTDB lineage: Bacteria > Myxococcota_A > UBA9042 > PHBI01 > JBMYRH01 > JBMYRH01. Next base: position 43,053 of record JBMYRH010000006.1, read on the forward strand.
CCAGGGCTCCCGAAGTCACCGTCGCCGTAGGGTGTGTTGGAGCTGCACCAACTCTCGACGTCAGCGTTGTCACTGTGTTCTGCACCCAGCTGCAAGGACGCGCCTGCTGTAAAGGGCCAAAGCGCAGGATCCACGGTGACACTGTCGATGACGATGGCGTCACAGGTGACCGATAAGGTCTGGGCGACCTTCTCCAGGATCAGCGCTGGGAGCGCGACGTCCGGGGTGTAGCCTCCATTGATGGTGGTGTCCGCTTGGCTCCCGATGACCACGAGGCCGCCAGCCGGCAGGTCGCTCTCAAGTTTAGGGAGCACAGCGCTCTGGTCACCGGCCTGGATGACGCAGCCCTCTAGGTCGAGGGTGCCATCCGAGGTGCTTCGATACTCCAACCACCAGCCCGCCCCGGCCTCGGCCATGCTTGGCTCGAGCATCATCTCAGTGAGTTGGAGTTCACCCGCGATGGGGGTGATCGCGACGTCGACACAGACCCCGTTGGCGCATGCTTGCCCTTCAGCCGCGCAATCGAGCATCGACACCTCGTAGGTGCACTCTGCGAGCCCCGCCTCGACAGCGCACGTCCCAGTGGGCGCGTAGCTGTAGCGCACGTCACCCTCGCAGCTGCTCTCTGGCGGAGCATCGCAGGCGAGCGCCTCACAGGGGTCGCTCTGGGTCTCCCAGTGGCCGGCATTGGCGACCTGGTAGCCATCTTCAGAGCCATTGCTCTCCGCGACGGGCGCGGTGTCACACCACGTCCAAGTGTGGCCGCCGTCCACGGTGATGCGCATGGCGAAATCGTAGACCCCTGTGGGGGGCGATGGGACCTCGGCCCAGACCTCGTCCACGCCAGGCTCGGCGTTATCCCAGCCGGGGTTCGCGTCTGCGGGGAAGGCGAGCGTCCAGCCAGCGTCATCGACTGAGGGGTCACTGCCGTCGGGGCCGAAGGCGATCTCCGCCTGGACGAGCGCACTCTCATCGACGCTCGCCGTGAGGTCGGTGAGGCCGGCCTCAAAGTACCGCCCGTACACGATGGTCGTCTCGCCTGGGTAGACGCTCACCGACAGAGGCCATTGCAGGCGACACCAATCCACAGCGTTGGTCGGTGTCACGCAGGCACCGTCGAGACAGGTCTGGCCGGTCTCGGTGCAGTCAATGAGCGTGACTGGGTAGTCGCAGACCCCTTCGTCGCACGTCGCCTCTCCGGTTGGCATCTGCAGCACATCGCCCTCGCAGCTGGCGTCAGGGATCGCCTCGCAGGTGGTGAAGAGGCAAGGGTCCACGTACGGGCACGCGCTGTTTGGGGCCCCTGGCGAGCCCAGGTCACTGCCTGTAGCGGACACCTTCTCCGTCGCGTCACACCAGTTATAGGGCTGGTCATTGGCCTCTGCGTTGCTCGACGCGATGTCGAGCTGCATCGCGACGCCGGCGCCCCCCGGGTAAGTCCCGTCATACGACACTGCGTCGATTAGCAGGTCCCCACACTCGAACGTCATCGACTGTTCGGAGTTCGTCAGGGGGAACGAGAAGGTCGCTTGGGCGATGACGCCACCGTTGGAGGCAATATCGTCGTTGCGGGCCATGACGAGCTGTGCGGACTGCTCCAAGATGTAGTGCATCCCCGGCAGTTCGCTGGAGGAGCTTCCTCCGTGCAACGCGCAGCCGGCGAGGTCCAGCTTGTGGCCTGAGACGTTCGTGAGCTCCAGCCACTCTCCGTTGGCGTCCGATACGTCGCTGGGGTTACTCATGATCTCGGTGAATACGAGGTCGCCCACTGTGGGCGGGAGGCCGATGTCCACACAGGCCCCCTCGGCGCAGGTGCCCCCGGCCGCTGCGCAGTTGGTGACACTTTCAACGAAGTCACACTCGAACGTGTCTCCAAGCGGCGTACACGCGCCCGGCGACTCCTCCGTGATCAAGTGATCGTCCGAGCAAAACGCCGGCGCGCCCTCGACGCAAGGGTTCGGGTCACAAGGCCCCTCCGATGCATAGAGGTCACCGCTCGCCGCGACTTGATAGCCGTCCACGGAGCCGTCGGCCTCAGGGGCGCCTTGCGCGAGGTCACACCACGTCCACGTGAGCCCGCCGTCTGCCGAGAACCGGTAGGCGTAGTCGTATTGGCCTGGGGTCGGGATGATTAAGGTGGCTTGGTATTCATCGTTTCCGGGCTCAAAGACGTCGCTCCATGCTGCGTTGGGCTCAGCGCTCAAGTAGGTCCAGTCGACGTCATCTTGGGTCGGATCACTCCCATCCGGGCCATAGCCGAGCTGGCCGATCAGCAGCGGAGCGGGATCGACGCTTGAAGAGGCGTCGGTGACGCTGGCTTGATAGACACGCCCATAGACCGTGACCGAGGTGCCCTCAGTCTCCAGGAGCGACGCTGGCGACTGGAGGCGACACCAGTCGACGGGCGTGGGGGTCGGGCACACCAGATTGGGTGCCCCTGGCGTCCCTTGGTCGCCGGCGCCATATGGGGTGTAAGAAGGGCACCAAGATGCGGCTTCGTCATTCGCTGTAGCGTCTTGCGATGAGGGGGCCAACTGGATGCTCGCGCCAGTGATCGTCGGGAAGAGGCTGTCGTAGACCACGGCGTCAATGACCGCGCCATCGCACGTCAGCGTGACGCCGTCGGTGTCGTTGTCCATGGTGAACGTCTGACCATAGAAGTAGTCGACGGGGGTGCCTCCGTTCGCGGCGGGGTTTCCAGTGCGGCCGAAGACGACGAGCGCGCCAGGCTGAACCACAAAGGGGGTGGGGGGATCGATGGTGTGGATGTCCGATGCGCTGGGGTCGGAGAGCGTGCAGCCATCTAAGACCACGGCCTCTGACGCTGTGTTTAAGAGCTCGAGCCACTCTCCACCGTCGTCGCTGGACGCCTCCGGCGCTATCATGAGTTCTGTGATGACCACGTCACCAGGCTCAGGGACGCGCGGCATGCCGTCACAGGCACCCTCGATGCACGTCGCCCCGTAGAGGTTGCAGTCAAGCGCGGACGGAGCGTAGTCACAGAGCGCCTCCAGGTTCTGCACGAGGCAGGTGCCCACCGCTGCGTAGCTTGTCAAAGTGTCGCCTTCGCAGCTCGCTGCGGGGGGCTCCAGGCAGGGGTTGGGCTCGCAGGGAGATGGGCTGACGGTGAGTAAGATCGCGTCCTCAACGCTGAAGCCGTCCTCTGAGCCGTCTTGGCCCTCTGCACCGGTGTCCTTGTCGCAGTAGGTCCAGGTGCGCCCTTGGTCCACCGTCACGCGCATGACGAGGGCAAGGTCGCCGGTGTCTGGGGGGATCCAAAATCCGTTGTACTTGTCGATATCGACTTGCTCGCCTTCTCCCGTCCAAGCGCTAGCAGCGATGCCCTCGATGACCGCCCATTGAGCAAGTTCGACGGTGGGATCCTCACCCTGAGGTCCGGCGACGAGCTGAGTTCGGATTGCGGGGGCCGGATCGGTCCCGGCGCTCAGGCTGGTGGCGGGCAACTCGCGCATGGCGACGCTCGCGATCACTTCATCACCGAGCATGATGGTCTCGGGCAACAGTGGCGCCTCGATGCGACACCAGTCGACCGCGTTCACGGGCGGACACGCAGGGTTGGCTTCACCTGGGCTGCCCATGTCCCCCTTTCCGTAATCAGACACCGCGAAACACCAAGCCGAAGGATCGTCATTGGCGTTGGCGTCGAAGCTGTCGGGGGCCAATTGCCAGGATGTACCGCTCTGACTGCCCCATGCCTTGGCGGAGTAGCTGATGGCGTCGATGAGCTCGTCTTGGCAGGTCAGCGTGAGGGTTGAACCACCGGTCGGTAGCACAAAGGAAGCGGGCAGCACGTGGTCGGGGTACAGGCCGCCGTTGAACGCAGGGGTCGCGCTCATGGCAAACAGGCTGGCCGCACCTGGCCCTATCCATGCTGGGCTTCCGGGCGCGATGGGCGCGCTCTCCGCACCCTCTGCATCAAGTACACAGCCGCTGAGGTCAACCCAGCCATCCGTGACGTTTCGAAGCTCGAGCCAGCTCCCTACAGAGGGGCTGCTTTGGAGCGGCGCGGTCAGGAACTCTGTGAAGATGACGCTGCCCTGTGTCGGGACGCTGTCTACCCCCACGCAGGCGCCTTCGAGGCAGGTCGTGCCGAGGGTCGCGCAGTCGATGTCGTGAGATGCATACTCGCAGACTGCTTCACCCGTGCTGGCGTCTGCGCTGCAGGTACCGATAGTCGCGCTCGATGACGCGACGTCGCCATTGCACACTGCGGGGGAGGAAGCCACGCAGGGGTTTGGCAGGCACGGGTCGGTGGTGTCGAGGCATGTGCCTGCCTGGCAGAGCACGCCGGTCGCCGAGCAGTCTTCCTGGACGGATACGGTGTAGACGCACTCCCCGCCCACACAGGTTCCCATAGGCTCGTAGGCCGTAGCGACCCCAAGGAGGCAGGTGTTGTCCGGGGGTTGAGCGCAGAGGACCCCTTCGCAGGGATCTGGGACGGGGCAGGGCGGGTTCGGTGCCCCGGGGGTGCCTGTGTTTCCATCGGCGTAGACCGCGGAGGCGCCACACCAGACGCTCCCTTCGTCGTTAGCGTCGCTCTGATAGGCATCTGTGCTCAGCTGCATGGACTCTCCGGCTGCGAGCGGGAAGCCCAGGTCAGCACCCCAGGTGACGCTGTCGATGAGCGCATCTTGGCAATGCAGCCGCAGAGAGTCTGCAACGTTCCCTAAGCTCAGGCTGGCGTAGGTATAGTCACCGACTAGGCCCCCATTGAGGTCGACGTCTGAGCTCCGGGTAAAGAGGAGGACATCACCCGGCGCGGCGAGCAGGCCTCCACCATGAGAGATCGTGTGTGACTCTGTGGTGCCACTTGAGAGGACGCAACCTTCGAGGTTCACCGGGCCGGGCGCCAAGACGGTAAGCTCGAACCACTCTCCTTGGTTGTCGGAGATGCCTGCCGGGTTGGGCATAATCTCCGTCAGCACAAGCTCTCCAGGCCCTGGGACGGCCGCGACGTCGGTACATGCACCGCCGTCGCAGGTGCCGCCCAGGACGGCACAGGACTGCATCTCTTCTTCGAAGCTGCAAGCTGCCTCAAGTCCGTCTACAGCGCAGCTCCCTGGAGCCAGGCTGGTCACGACGTGTAGGCCGTCCTCCGAGCAGGTGGGCTCGGGAGCCGAGGTGCACGGGTTGGGGTCGCAGGGATCGAGCCCTGTCGTGAGTTGACCGGCCTCTGCGGCGCTGTAGCCGTCCTCTGAACCAGTGAGGTCACAGAGCGTCCAAAGCTCGCCGGCGTTCACCGAGAAACGCGCGACGACCTGGTACGCACCTGGAGCTGGCGCCACAAGAGCCACCTCGTAGAGGTCCCAGCCGGGGCTCTCGGTGTCTGTCCATGTGGTCGCCCCGTCTGCAGGCGTCCAGGTGAAGAGATCGCTCTCTGTGCCGGGGTCTGCACCCCACGGGCCGATACCGATCTCGGCAGAGAGGTCGGGGTGCGCATCGACCCATGGGTTGAGATCCGTGATCCCTTCATCATAGACAACGGCGGCGGCGATGTAGGGCGTCTCGACAAGCAACTCGGCGTCTACGGGGCTCACGAGGCGACACGCGTCGACGCTCGCGTCCGGCTCTGCACAGGCCGAATTGGGGGCGCCGGGGCTGCCGAAATTATCCACCATGTAGACCGTGGATGCGCGACACCATGCGGCGGCATTGTCATTGGTCTGCGCGTCTGGTGCGGTGTTGCTGCCGAGGCTCAGCGATCGCCCTGATGCCATCGGCCATGTCGCTTTGTCGTAAGCCACGGTGTCGATCATTTGCCCTGCACAGGTCACGATCACTTCGTCGGTGGTGTTGCCAAGGAAGAAGTTTGAGTAGACGAGGTCAGGTGAGAGCCCACCGTTGAGAGCCGCGTCGTTACCACTCGCGAGGAGCCAGGTGGCTCCTGCGGGGACGAGCGTCGTGCCCGTGGCCTCGGCGAGGGTGACAGAGTCCGAGCCCGTGTCGTGCAGATGGCAATGGGCCAATGAGACGTCGTGAACCGAGGTGTTGGTGAGCTCGAACCACTCCGCATTGGCATCTGAGAACCCGACGGGATCAAACATGATCTCGGTGATGACCAGCTCACCCGGCAGGGGCGATGGCCCTTCCGTGACCGTCGGGCCTGTGTCCTCGGTGTCACCTTGTATGGCATCGGCCGAGGGGGGAGCGTCGCTGTCCGCGCTCGCATCCGAGGCAGCGTCGTCAGCGGGGTCCCCCTCTACGTCGGGGGCGCTGGGGACGTCCTCGAGAACCGAGGTGTCATCGGCGACAGCCACATCGCCCTCAGGTCCAGCGACATCTGCATCGTCACTCGGTGGCGACCCGATATCCTCAGGTGTGAGCGCGTCTTGCGGCTCTGCAGCGCCGCCATCAACGTCGGAACTTTCCGGCGTATCACTCGCGCCGTCGCCGCTAGGTGGTGGCTCTGACTCACCGCTGCAGCTCGTAAGAACGGCGAGGCATGTCGCGAATAGGGCAGAGGTGAGTAGGGACGGGCGACTTCGCATGACGAACTCCAGCGCACATGGTTTCGGTCAGCGCCCGTGGTTGACGGGGCTGCAATCCGAGGGAGTTTGATCTAGCCAAGTGAGGCACTATGACGCAACTGCCGTTTCAAGTGGCGTGGATCTCGGGGGCGCGGTAGGGATATGGAATGTACGGTTTAGCACGGCCACTGCTCTTCAGCTTATCCCCAGAGCGTGCGCACCGATTGGTGGTCGGTGGGCTCAAAATGCTCGGCCCACTGGCACGCGTCCCTGCCGGTTGGGCCTATCGTGGGCCCACCTCCGGCGAGACCGTCGAGATCGCAGGGCTGACCTTCGGGAACCCCCTTGGGTTAGCTGCTGGCTTAGATAAGGACGGGGAGCTCGTTCAATACTGGCCCTGCGTCGGCTTCGGCTTCGTGGAGCTCGGCACTGTGACCGCGCTTGCGCAGCCAGGTAACCCCCAGCCAAGACTCTTTCGCTTTCCGGAACGAGAAGCTCTCGTCAATCGAATGGGGTTCAATAATCACGGGTCGGAGGCGTTGGCCAAGCGGCTTAGAGGGCTCCGTGAATCAGGGTGGACATCGCCGGTGCCGGTGGGCGTTAACATTGGAAAGTCAAAAGTGACCCCCTTGGAGGACGCTGTGGCGGACTATGTGACCAGCACAGAGCGCCTCAGAGATGTGTCCGATTATCTCGTCGTCAACGTCAGCTCACCGAACACACCAGGCCTGCGTAGCCTGCAAGACCCGGCACACCTTCGAGGGATCGTGGCGGGGGTGGTTCAGGCGGCGGACAGCGTCCCCGTGTTCGTGAAACTCGCCCCAGATCTGGCCGATGAAGGCGTCATGGAGTCGGTCCACGTCGCCGAGTCCGAGGGAGCGAGCGGTATCATTGCCACGAATACGACGATAGAGCGGCATGGCATCCCGGACGTCGGTGCCGGGGGGACCAGCGGAAAGCCCCTCTTCCCTCGCGCCCTTGATGTCGTGCGCCTCGTCGCACGCGAGAGCGCGTTGCCCGTGATCGGGGTAGGGGGTATCGCGAGCGCAGAAGATGCTGCGGCGATGATCGCGGCCGGCGCACGCGCTGTTCAAGTCTACTCAGCCCTTGTGTTTCAGGGGCCAGCCCTCGTTGGGGCGATTCGCCGAGGGCTACGCGAAGGGGGAGCCGCCGCGTGAGCGAGTTCGCCGCGACCGTCGTCGAGATCCATGGGATGAAGGCGACTGTGCTGCCACTTGAGGGCGGAGAGCGCGTCCGCTGTCGCCCTCTGCGCGATCGACGTCAGCTCGCCGTGGGGGATAGAGTCACCGTCACCTCTGGGAAGCACGGCCCCGTGGTCTCTGAGCTGACCGAGCGGACGCGCTGCTTGTGGCGCCCTGTGGAGCGTGGTCGCCGATTGATGGCTGCGCATGTGGATCGTGTCTGCGTGGTGGTGTCGGTGAGCCCACCGCCCCGCGCGGGGCTGATAGACCGCTTCTTGGTGGCGGCCGAGGCCGCGGGGATCGACGTGACCTTGGTCCTGAACAAGACCGACATCGCTGATGGGCTTGTCGAGGCTGAGGCCGAGCTCCGGGCCTATGAAGCGCTGGGCTATCAGATCCTTCGCACCAGCGCTGAGTCAGGCGAGGGGTTAGAGGCGTTGAGCGCACATGTCGCGGACGGGTTTAGCGTGTTTGCAGGGCATTCCGGGGTGGGTAAGTCGTCCCTCCTCAACCAACTCGTGCCAGGGCTAGACCTCGGTGTTGGTGAGACCAACGAGATGACGGGCAAGGGCCGGCACACGACATCGGTGACCACCTGCCATGAGATAGGCGGGCCTTGGCCGGACGGGGCGCTCCTCGCGGACACCCCTGGCGTCCGTGCGTTCGGGCTTTACGGGATGCCGTTGACGGAGATCGCCCTCGGGTTCCGCGACCTGGCACCCCACCGCGCCAACTGTAAGTTTCGGGACTGCCTGCACGAGAGTGAGCCAGACTGCGCCGTCCGAGCAGCAGTCGAGTCTGGAGACGTCGCCGCGGCCCGCGTCGAAGGATACACCCGCATCTTGGCCTCGGTGCGTGCGGGCGACGGCTGAGCCTTCGCGGGAAGTGAACGCGGCGGTCACGCGTTGGGGTGGGGCGTACTTTGACGCTTCTGCAACCCGGCCAGATACTCGCTTTGTGATTCGCCCCCACGCACTGCTCCTGTTCGTCATGATGACGCCCTTGCCGGCCTCGGCAGCGACGATCGTGACCCCACCGACCAAGCCGGTCGATGCCGCCTTGCTGGGGATCCCCGTCCCGATCGCGGATCCGGGTGGGCGCGCGCTTGAGGGGTTTTATCGAGGCCTTCGCCGCGCTGAGGCCCAAGAGGGCAAGGCGCGGATCGTCGTTTGGGGCGCCAGTCACATGGCGGGAGATCTCTTCACCAAGGTCATCCGCCATCGGCTTCAAGGGACGTTTGGTGATGCCGGGCCAGGGTTCATCGTCCCAGGGCCGCCGTGGCGCGACTACAACCATCGAGATCTCAACATCTCCTTCTCAAAGGACAGGTGGGACCCCTACTGGGTGAGCAAGAACCACAAGCGTGAGGACGGGCTCTACGGGCTCGCCGGGGCCTCTTTCTCATCGCGGGATCGGCGGGCTTGGTCCGAGGTAGAGACGGCTCGCAAGAGTTTGTTCGGCCGTTTGGCGAGCAGTGTGGAGCTGTTCTATTGGAAGCATAAGCGGGCCGGTGACTTATGGGTGACGATCGACGGAGAGCGCCGTAAGAAGGTGCGGATGAAGTCAAAGCGACCGGGCCCTGGCTATACGCGCTTTGACCTTGAGGACGACCGACATGTAGTGAAGCTCCAGCCGCGAGGTAACGGTCGCGTGCACCTCTTCGGGATGGCTCTTGAGCGCGATGTCCCAGGGGTGGTGATGGACGTGATGGGGATCAACGGTGCGCGTCTGTCGGCGCAGCTGTCTTGGGACCCTGCGCTGTTTGCGGAGCATCTGCGCCGGCGCGCACCTGACCTTGTGATCTTGGCTTACGGGACAAATGCCGCGGGCGATAAGCGCGACCCAATCACGGCCTATGAGCGGCGCATTGAGCGCGCAGTTCTGCGTGTGCGCGCGACTGTGCCAGGAGCCAGCTGCTTACTGATAGGCCCCTCGGACCGACCAGAGAGGGTCTCACGTCCGGATGGGAAGCCTTGGCCTGAGGATGAAGCGCAGCAGTTCTTTGCACGCGCGCGTCAGCCCCAACTGATCGCCGCTCAGAAGCGCGTCGCCCTCCGAAATGGTTGCGGGTATTGGGACATGGCCGCAGCGATGGGCGGATCGCTGAGTATGCTCCGTTGGGTCCACTCTGAGCCACGCCTCGCAGCGCGCGACTACATTCACCTTACTCGGGCAGGGTATGAGCGCCTCGGGGGGCTCTTTCACCAAGCCCTGATGGCCGGTTATTCGAGCGCGCCCCCTGCGCCTTAATCGCCCGGTGGCACCTTGGCGGGTTGCGCGAGCCAGTCCGAGAACCCCTTCATGAGCGCCTTGAAGTAGAGCTCGCCTAGGACCATCGAGCCCTGGCGTGTCAGGTGGGCATAGTCGCCCTCTGCGAGCCCTTTGCTGACCCAGCCTGCCATGGAGTCACGTCCACCCATCGCGTCGTAGGCGCTCCAGTACGCACAGCCCTCTTCAAGCGCGACACGGCGCTGCGCATCGATCATCTCAATGAGCCGCTCTGGCGTCCTCGCACGCCGTCGGACCTTGACCCCGTGGTCGACTGGGGACATCAGCAGGCAAGCGGCCTCTGGCCGCGACTCACGGAAGCGCTTCACGGCGTCTCGATAGCCTGCCTCATACCGCGCGATGGACGTCTTGTCGGACAAGCTGTTGCCGCCGAACATGAGGATGACCAGGTCTGGAGCCCGTGCCTGCAGCTGTCGCTTCCAATGGTCGGGGTCCGCGTTAAGCAGGCGGCGCAGGCGCGCTCCGACCATCCCGATGCCATCGTAGACCACCCCAGGGATATCGCGCTCCATGGCGACGCCGTAGACGCGAACCCCGCCGCCCATGGCTCGGATCCTCAGCTTGTGAGGTCCATCGGGGACCTCGACGACGTGTACAGCGTCCGTCAGCGTCTCGGCGGTCATGTCGACCATCGTGGGCTCTCCGCCATCCATCCGCAGCTCGAGTTGGCCCTGTTTAGGCTGCTTGGCGTGGTAGATATAGAAGGTGCTGACGCTGCCCCCGACAGGGCCCTTGTCCGAGGTCCCAAACGTGGCCCACGCGCCTGTGTAGCCGCGGCTCGATACCCCGCCATAGCCGTAGTGTCCGTCACGGGCCTGCTTCTTGATGACGTTGGCCGTCTTCCAGCCACGTGACTTCCACCGCACGTCCTTTTGGCGGTACCACTCAGTGCCCGAGTCCACCATGATGAAGCCGTGACCCGCGTCACCGAAAGCGGTCTGCAAGAGCCGGCGCGTCATGTGCGTGAGGCCATCTGCAGCGATGACGCTGTCGCCCCAATGGGAGACACGGGTCTTCCCCTTCTTCAACGCGGTCTGCTTGAGGGCTCGGTAGAAGGGGGCCATCGCCCCCTTGGTGTCCTCAATCTCAGCGGTGATGCCCTCGTAGGCCGCCGGCGGGATGGAGATTGAGGGGGCAGGCGGCTTTTCAGGGCTTGAAGGGGGAGCTGCGCCTGCCGCGTCGTCGGTGTCGGCTGAGGCGTCGGGTGCTGACGCTACGGGCGCCTCAGTCACTGGGGCGACCGGTGTCGGCGTCTGCACGACGACGGCGGCGATCTTCGCGAGCGTCGCGGTGTCATCGAGCGCCTCGGCGCGCGCCACCTTAGCGTCCGTCTCTTGGGACTCCTCGGAGAACCCGAACGCCTGGCTAAAGGGGAGGGGGTCTCCCGGGCGCCAGATGACCATCTCTTCGACGTCCATGCCGAGGACGCAGCGCTTACCGCAGCAGGGGGTCTCAGGGCTCTCGGCCTCGATGTCGGCTACCTCCGCGCACGGCGGTTGTGACGGGATCACCTCACTCAGCGCATAAGGGATAGGCAGGAGCGCCGTGATCATGACGAGCAAGAGGGTGGCCCGAGCGACCCCGGGTGGGCGGCCCTGTCCGTCCCAATCGGCGTCTGGATCGTTCGAAATCTCAATTTCGTGAAAGGTCGCCACGTCTAAAACCGGAAGTAGATGAAGGGAACGGCAATTTCCATGTTGGCCATGACGCCAAAGACCACGGTCGCGAAGAGCAGGGCTTGCCCAGGCAGCGGGAGCGCCTCGAGCCGGTCACGGATGGCGTACATCCATTTGCGCGGCGTCCAATGGACGACGAAACACACGAGGAGTAGGCCCAACAACCAAGGCTCTGATTGTATGTCGTACCACGCTGAGCCCTCGGGTGCGCCGAGGAGCAGCGTGTCATTGAAGGCGCCAACTTCCGCGAAATCCTGGCAGCGGAAGAGGATCCTGCAGAGGACGACAAAGTGCAGGGTGAGCGCCACGCGCCAAATCAGGCCCCAGCGGCTGGGGACGATCACCTGTCGCTTGTGGACGTCGACGCGCCACCATCGGTTCAGGCACATGGCCAAGGCGTGCAGGCAGCCATAGACGACGAAGGTCCAGTCGGCGCCATGCCAGAGGCCGATCAGGACGAAGGTGATGAAGAGGTTGTAGTACGTGCGCAGGGAACCGTGCCGGGAACCGCCGAGTGGGTAGTAAAGGTAGTCGCGGAGCCAGCTGCCGAGGGTCTTATGCCAACGGCGCCAGAAGTCCTGAATGCTGACGGCCATATAGGGCCGATCAAAATTGTCCGGCAGCTTGAAGCCAAAGAGGAGCGCCGAGCCGATCGCGATATCTGAATAGGCGCTGAAGTCTAGGTACACCTGCATGGTGTAGGCATAGAGCGCGATCAACGCCTCGAACGCCGTATACTGCTCGGGGCTATTGAAGACCGGGTCGACGAGGTTGAGCCCAAGGGTGTCGGCGAAGAGGACCTTCTTGAAGAGCCCAATTCCGATCAAGTACAGGGCTCGACTGACCTGCTTTCGGGTCAAGATAGGGGTCTGCGAGAGCTGCGGGACGAAGTCAACGGCTCGCACGATGGGGCCCGCGATCAGCTGCGGGAAATACCCGACAAAGAGCGCAAACCTGAGGAAGTTGCTCTCCGGCTCCATCCGTCGCCGGTACACGTCGATGGAGTAGGACATCGTTTGGAAGGTGTAGAAGCTGATCCCGGCTGGGAGCATGATGGCGAGGCGCTCGAAGAGGAGCTCCGCGCCAAACACATTGGCCACCTCTACCGCAGATGAGTAGAAGAAATTGGCGTATTTGAAGACGCCAAGGAGCCCGAGGTTCATGGTGAGGCTGACGATGAGCCAGGCCTTGCGGCGCTTCTCTCCGCCAGGGACGTCCGCCTTCTTCATCTGCTTACCTGCCACAAAGTCCGTGACCGTGGAGGCGAAGATGAGGGTCAGGAACCAGGGGTTGGACGCCGCGTAAAAAATGTAGCTCGCCACCAAGAGGAAGATGACGCGCGCCACTTTGAGGCGCGCCAGCGCCCAGAAGCCAACGAAGGCGAGGGCGAGGAAGATCCCATACTCGGCGGTTTGAAAGAGCATCTGGGCAGTGCAGGCTCCGAGGCGTTGACACAATAGGCTCACAGACGGGGTAGACCCGTAGCGGCCAGACGTCAACATCAGAGGTGCACGAAACGTAAGGAAGCGACATCTGACGTCGACGACCTTTGACATTGGAAGCGCTGGGGGCCTATACAGCCCTCGCGCGCACGCGGGCCGCACGCGAGGGATTGTCAGCATGCCCAGGTTCTCGATTCTGAATAACCGGAAGAAGCCCCGACAGGCGAAGCCGCCGTGGTTGAAGGTCCGTGCACCCGGGGGGGGACGGTACGAGTCGATCAAGCGTCGCCTCGAGGGCTTGAACCTCCACACGGTCTGCCAAGAGGCGCAGTGCCCGAATATTGGCGAGTGCTGGGATGGTGGCACGGCCACCATCATGTTGATGGGCGGCACATGCACTCGCGGTTGTCGGTTCTGCGCGGTGCAGACGTCTCCGGCGCCACCGGCCCTTGACCCGAATGAACCACGTAACGCTGCGGAAGCTGTGGTGGCGATGGGCGTCGACTACATCGTGATGACGTCTGTGAACCGCGATGACCTCGCCGACGGTGGCGCCGCGCATTTCGCTGAGACCGTGGTGGAGCTCAAGCAGCGCGATCCGGACTTGATGGTCGAAGTGTTGGTCCCCGACTTCCAGGGGAACTCGGCGGCAATCGATATCCTCGCGGCATCCGGTCCCGAAGTTATCGCTCATAACGTCGAGACCGTACGTCGCTTGAGCCGCGCAGTCCGCGATGCTCGCGCGTCCTTTGACCAGTCGCTGCAGGTGCTTAGGGATGTGAAGCGGGCTGGGCGAGGCAAAGGGCCAAAGGGCAGCGATATCCTCGCGAAGACATCGATCATGTGTGGACTCGGCGAAACGGAGGAGGAGGTCATCTCTGCGATGACCGAGGTCCGCGAGGCCGGCTGCGATGTCATCACCTTCGGTCAGTACCTGCAGCCGAGCGGGCGGCATATTGAGGTGTCCGAGTACGTGACCCCAGAGGTCTACGAGCGCTATGCCGAGGTGGCGCGCTCCTTGGGCTTTGCCTACGTGGCGTCGGGGCCCCTGGTCAGGTCGTCCTACAAGGCGGCCGAGTTCTACCTTCGTGCGCACATCGACGCAGCTGCCGGCAAGGTGGTCAACGGATGAAGACCTCTGAGCACACGCGAAGCTTGGATATTATGCGGTTGACTCTGCTTACCGAGGGGCTCGATGCGCTCCTCTCACGCATGGCAGCCGCCGGGATGTTGGCGTCGTCAAAGCCAGCAGCCGCAGGGCGCTCGGCGATGATCGGTGCAGGGTTGGCGCTTGAGTCCAAAGATGCTCTCTTCGGGACACGCCGTGACCTTAGCGCTGCGTTGGCGCGTGGGCTCTCCCTTGGCGTCGCCCTGCTTCAAGCGCTGGGTCGAGAGGGTGACCCTGCGCTGGGCCGTGCGCTCCCGGGCGGTGTGAAGAGCGCTACAGATCGCATCATCCTCGCAGACGGCAACGTCGCCTCCCACATTATGCACGCAGCCGGCTTTGGTCACGCAGCGCGTTTGAAGGGGGAGCCCGCGGTATCTTTGGCCCTCTTCGGTGGCGCCGCTCAGACGAATGGCGAACTTCATGGGGCGCTGAACTTTGCCGCGGTTTACCGCGCTCAGACTGTCTTTGTGGCTCGAGGGCTGCTCGGCGACGAGGTGCCCTTTGAGGAGGCCGCAGAGGCCTGGGGCTTACCGGTGGTCACCGTCGACGGACACGATGCGCAGGCGGTGTTTGAGGCCGTCGTTGCAGCGCGAACCCGCGCCGTGAATGGGGAGGGCCCCGCATTGATCGACGCCCGAGTCAGCGAAGTCGCGGAGGTGACCGTCGACGCTGCGCGGCTCCAATTGGCGGGTGGCTGGCCGACCGATGTTCAAGTGAAGGTCCGTGGCGAGGTCCAAAACGCCCTGAGTGCCGCACGAGAGGCTGCGGAAGCAGCGGCCCCTGTGTCGGAAGAGACGCTGCGCGAGGCGGTCTTTGAAGATCGCCCATGGTTCCTGTGAGGAGTGACGATGTCTGAGACCACGCAAATGAACCTAGTCGAGGCCGTTCGGAGCGCACTCGAGATCGCCATGGCGTCCGACGATGATGTCGTGCTGCTGGGGGAGGATATCGGGAAGTTCGGTGGCGTGTTCCGCGCGACCGCTGGGCTACAGGAGCGCTTCGGTGAGGATCGGGTCATCGACACGCCGCTTAACGAAGCTGGGATCATCGGCTCAGCGGTGGGTATGGGGCTTTATGGGATGCGCCCCGTCCCGGAGATTCAGTTCTCGGACTTCATCTACCCCGGCTTCGATCAGATCGTGAATGAGCTGGCGAAGTACCGGTACCGTTCGGGCGGGCAGTTCACTTGCCCTGTGACCATCCGCACCCCTGTTGGCGGTGGGATTCGAGGCGGTCATTACCATTCGCAGAGCCCTGAGGCGTACTTCATTCACACGCCTGGATTGAAGGTGGTGTGCCCGTCTACGCCCGCCGATGCGAAGGGGCTCTTGTTGAGCAGTATCCGTAATGATGACCCGGTCATCTTCCTCGAGCCGAAGCCAATTTACCGCCGGGCCGTCGGTGAGGTCGCTGTCGACGACTACGAGATCCCCTTAGGAGAGGCGCGTGTCGCACGAGAGGGGGATGACGTGACGTTGATAGCGTGGGGTGCGATGGTGCCCCTGTGCGAAGAGGTCGCGAAGCGCGCGGCCGGTGACGGCATCGAGTGCACGGTCATCGACCCGAGGACATTGTGGCCTCTCGATATCGACACCATCGAGGCGTCGGTTAAGCAGACTGGGCGATGCGTCATTGTCCATGAGGCGCCCCGAAGCTGCGGCTTTGGGGCTGAGATCAGTGCGCTGGTCCAGGAGCGTTGCTTCCTCCACCTTGAGGCGCCTGTGACCCGCGTCGCCGGGTTCGACACACCGTTCCCTTACACCCTTGAGTTTGCGTATCTGCCTTCCGTAGCGCGCGTCTATGACGCGGTTCAGTCTGCGGTGAACTACTAGTCATCGAGTCAGCTGTCTCTGCGTCTGAACGCAGAGCGGACTGTGAGTAGCCGAGAGAGGAGTCCATCATGCGTTTCGAGTTCAAGCTGCCAGACCTCGCTGAGGGGATGGTTGAGGGCGAAGTGGTCAACTGGCTTGTAGAGCCGGGCCAAGCCGTTGAAGCCGAGCAACCCGTTGTCGAGATGATGACGGACAAAGCGACTGTCGTGATCTCCAGCCCCCACGGTGGAAGCGTGCTCGAGCTCGCGTTCCAGGCCGGTGACATCGCCCCCGTCGGCGACACCCTCTTTGTATTGGAGGTGGATGGAGACGCTGGTGCTGCGGCGCCGGCAGAGCCCGCGGCTCAGGACGTTGCGCCGGCACCTGCAGCGCCAGCAGCGTCGACTCCCGCTGCTCCAGCGCCAGCAGCTGCTGCACCAGTCGCAGCCCAAGTGCCTGGCGTTCCACGGGGGCCAGGCAAGACCTTAGCGACCCCGGCGACTCGCCGTATGGCGCGCGAGATGGGGATCGACATTGGCCTCGTGGATGGGACAGGCCCTGCAGGGCGTGTGACGAAGGATGACCTGCGTAACTACGGGAGCGCTGGGGCAGCCCCCGCGGCCCCCGTCGCCCCCGTCGCAGCGCCGGCTCCGGTGCCAGCTGCCGCGCCGGCGTTCAAGGTGCGCACCCCGGTCGCTGAGGAGTCAGAGGACCGTCAGCGCGTCCGCGGCCTCCGACGTGCAATCCACGATGCGATGGCGCGCTCGAAGAGCACCGCCGCCCATTTCACGTATGTCGACGATGTGGACTGCACCAACTTGGTCGCAGCGCGGACGCGCCTCAAGCCCGTCGCGGAGTCCATGGGCATCCGCCTGAACTATCTCCCCTTCATCGCGAAGGCCGCGCTCTTAGCGTTGAACACGCACACGAAGATGAACGCGTCGATGGATGATGAGGCCGGCGAGATCGTGACGAAGCATCATCGTCACCTTGGCATCGCGGCGGCGACGGATGCAGGCCTGACCGTCCCCACGATCAAGCACGCAGACCGCCTGACGCTCCTTGAGCTTGCGGCCTCTATCAATGACCTCGGTAACAAGGCACGCACCAACACGCTGGCGCCGCATGAGATCGGGGGTTCGACGTTCACGATCACCAGCCTTGGAAAGCTGGGCGGCATGTTCGCGACCCCCATCATCAACTACCCCGAGGTGGCCATCCTAGGGATCCACAGGATGGAGCCTCGTGCAGTCGTGCGGGACGGCGAGATCGTGGCGCGTCAGATGATGAACATCAGCCTGAGCTTCGATCACCGGATCATCGACGGGCATGAGGGTGCGGCGTTCGCCGAGCATATCAAGCGGTACCTTGAAGACCCCGAGTTGATGCTCTTGGAGATGATCTAGCGTGACCACTGTCACCAAAGACGGCTTGCACCGCATTCTGGGGCAACGGGGGGAGGTGCTCGCGAAGGCGTCTGTGCCGGCCGGGCTTGAGCCAGACACGCTACGGACGCTCTTCCGTTGGATGCTGCAACAGCGGTTGCTCGACGACCTCATGCTGACTGTCCAGCGGCAGGGTCGTATTGGCTTCTATGGACCTGCGACTGGTCAAGAAGCGGCTGTCTTCGGGACGGGGCTCGCCACCGAGCCTCGTGATTGGGTCCTCCCTGCCCTGAGAGAGGGTGGGGTCGCCCTGATGCGCGGCTATCCTCTGGTCGATTACTTGGCGCAGTGCTTCGGTAACAGCCTCGATAAGTCCTTCGGCCGGCAGATGCCTTGTCATTATGGGGCGGCTGAACAGAACTACGCGACGCTGAGTTCGCCCATCGGCAATCAGCTGCCGCAGGCGGTCGGTGTCGCGATGGCGATGAAGGCTCGAGGCACCGATGCCGTATCGGTGGGGTACATCGGTGATGGCGGGACCAGTGAAGGGGACTTCCACACTGCCCTCGATATGGCGCAGCGCATGAAGGCGCCTGTCGTCTTCGTGTGCCAGAACAACCAATGGGCTATCAGCACACCCGTGATGGGGCAGACAGCCTCGGCGAGCATCGCGGCCAAGGCCAAGGCATTCCGGATGCCGAACGTGCGGGTTGATGGGAACGATGTCCTCGCCTGTTACGAGGTCACGAAGGCCGCTGTGGACCGTGCACGTGCAGGGGAGGGCCCTAGCTTCATCGAGGCGCTCACGTATCGGATTGGTGCGCACTCGACGAGCGATGATCCGAGCCGCTATCGGGATGAGTCCATCACAGAGAAGTGGAAGAAGCGATGCCCAATCGCCCGATTCCAAGGCTTCTTGGTGAGCGCCGGCTACATGACCGAGGCGGAGATCGAGGCTCTCGGTGACGAGCTTGGTCTCTCGATTCGCGAGACGCTGTCTCAGGTGGAGTCGGCGCCTAAAGCGCCGCCGCTGAGCAGCATGTTTGAGGATGTGTTTGCCGAACAAACGTGGTTCCTGCGGGAGCAAGCTGCAGAAGCAGAGCGTTACGGCGTCCCCAAGATTCACTGAACGATAAGGAGCGCTTCCATGGGCGCGAAGACCTCAACTCATACCGTCGTGATTGGTGCTGGACCGGGCGGCTACGTCTGCGCGATTCGACTCGCTCAGCTCGGCGTAGACACGCTGCTCGTCGAGAAGCGTGACCTCGGTGGCGTCTGTCTCAATGTTGGCTGTATCCCCTCCAAGGCGCTCATCACTGCGTCCAAGTTGGTTCATCAGATCCGTGAGGCAGAGGAGATGGGCATCATCGCCGGTCCTGTGACCCTCGACCTAGAGAAGATGATCGCCTGGAAGGCGGGCATTGTTGGGAAGCTCACGAGCGGCGTCGGCCACTTGGTGGAAGGCAATGGGGGCAAAATCCTCCGTGGTGCGGCGACCTTCACGGGGCCGAACACCCTTGATGTCACCGGCAGCGATGGTGAGACGACCACGGTCTCTTTTGAGAATGCGGTCATCGCGACGGGCTCGGTC
Source organism: Myxococcota bacterium (assembly GCA_049602155.1). GTDB lineage: Bacteria > Myxococcota_A > UBA9042 > PHBI01 > JBMYRH01 > JBMYRH01. The sequence goes on from JBMYRH010000006.1 coordinate 62,105, forward strand.
CCTACGGAAATCCCAGGGTTCGAGCTCGACGGCGAGCACGTCGTGAGCTCGACAGAGGCGCTCGCGTGGACCAAGGCCCCCGAGCGCATCGTCGTGATTGGAGGCGGCTACATCGGCATGGAGATGGGGGGCGTCTGGCAACGGATGGGCTCCCAGGTGACGGTGGTGGAGTTCGCAGACCGAATCCTGCCCGGCTTCGCCAAGGATCTCTCGCGGCCCGTCCAGCGCCGATTTAAGGCGCATGGCGGCGCGGTGAAGACCAAGACCAAGGCCACCAGCTGGAAGAAGGCGAAGGGTGGCGGCGTGACTGTCACGATTGAGGACCTCAAGAGTGGCAAAGAGAGCACCCTAGAGGCGGACGTGATCCTCCTCACCGTGGGGCGCCGACCGATGAGTTCAGGGCTCGGTCTTGAGACCGCAGGTGTCGCGACTGATGCGCGAGGCATCGTCACTGTGGATGGCGCACAGCGCACCAATGTCGGGAACATTTATGCGATTGGAGACGTCGCAGGCGAGCCCATGCTCGCCCACAAGGGCTCCAAGGAAGGGGAGGTCGCGGCTGAGGTCATAGCGGGTAAGGCGTCGGCTTTCGACGTCCGTGGGATCCCAGCCGTGGTCTTTACGGACCCGGAGATTGCTGGCGTCGGCATGACCGAGGAGGAGGCTAAGGCCGCGGGTCATAAGGTGTCCGTGGGGCGCTTCTCCTTTGCCGCGAACGGGCGCGCGCTGAGCCTCAATGATGCAGATGGTTTCGTCCGCTTGGTGTTCGACTCCGACACAGAGGTCTTGCTCGGTGGGCAGATCGTGGGGCCAGAGGCATCCAACCTCATCGCAGAGGTCGGCCTCGCGCTCGAGATGGGGGCCTTGGCGAGTGACCTGGCGCTCACGATTCATGCACACCCTACGCTGTCAGAGACGGTGATGGAGGCCTCTGCAGCTGCCCTCGGACACGCGATCCACGCGCTCGGCAAGCGCTAGCCGATGGCAGACGGTGAGCTCCCTGAGCTGGTCGTAGAGTGGCTCGGACGGCGAGGTTACGCTGAGACCCTCTCTTTGCAACATGCACTCGTCGCTGAGCGGATAGAGGGGCGTCGGCCGGACACCTTGCTTTTGGTCGAGCATGAGCCTGTCTTCACCCTCGGCCGACAGCGCACTGCGGCAGGCAACGTCCTCGCGGCTGGAGACACCCCGGTGGTTCAGGTAGAGCGTGGCGGGGATGTGACCTGGCACGGCCCCGGGCAGCTGGTTGGCTACCCGATCGTCATGCTCGACCAGGCGCGAGGTGAGCGCGACGTGCATAAGGTCCTCCGTCAACTGGAGGAGGCGGTCATCACAGCTTTGGCCAAGTGCGGGTTGAGCGCTGAGCGCAAACCGAAGTACACGGGCGTGTGGTGTGAAGGGAAGAAGATCGCCTCCCTAGGAGTCGCCGTAAGGAGCTGGGTCACCTTTCATGGGTTTGCCATTAACGTTGAGCCGGACTTGAGCTGGTTCGCGCGTATCAACCCATGTGGGCTCGAGTCCGACGTGATGGGCTCGATAGCTTCCTTGGGCGGGGCTGTGCCAGAGGCTGCCTGGTTTCGTCAGGCTATCGCCCAGGCCGTCGCCACCACGTTGGGGCGACGCCTGAGCGCTTCGTCTGGCGCGACTTCTCCCTAGAAGCAACCGCTCGATTGAGCACATGTCCCGACGTCGATGATGGTCGGGTTGTTGAGGGCCTCGAAGCCCGCACAGCCAATCATGCAACTGATATCGCCTGCGCAGTTGAGGGCGCAGTCGAGGACGTCCGCACACTGCGCGTTCGCCTCACAGGCCGACACCTCGTCTTCACACACATCTTGGACACACTCTACGAAGTCAGTGACGTCACCGCCGTTGTCACCGCCGCCGTTGTCACCGCCGCCGTTGTCACCGCCGCCGTTGTCACCGCCGCCGTCAGTGTGACAGGTGGCTGCGGCGCTGCACTCGTAGAGCGTCGTTGTTGTGTTGGAGTTTGAGCCATTGTTCTCTGCATAGCAGCTTGGCAGGCATTCGTTCGCCGAGCCGCCGTCTTCAATGCACTGGTCGGCGCAGTTGAAGGTCGCTGGGCAGGTCTGGCTTCCGTTGGTGTAGCAGCTGTTGAGCTGTTGACCACAGGCGTCCTCAAGGCATTCGAAGTACTCGTCAGTTGCATCGCCACCGCCGCCGTTGTCTCCGCCGCCTGCGTTCGCACAGCTGTTCTCCTCCCAACATGCACCGATCTCTTGCGAGGCGTTCTGTGCAGCATTGGAGGCGTTGAAGTAGCACGCGTTGAAGCACTCGTTGTCGTTGTCGCTGCAGGTGTTGTAGCAGTCGAAGATGGACCAGCAGTCACTGTTCGTACAGTCCTCAACAGCGCCCGGGCAGTTCTCATTAAGGCACTCAAGGCCCGGGTTGTCGCCACCGCCGTTGTCGCCACCGCCGTTGTCGCCGCCGCCGTTGTCACTGCAGTCCTGAGGGCAGGAGTCGGCGTTCTCGCCGGGATCGCACTCGCCGTCCCCGCAGATGTTGCCACAGCCGTTTTGTCCGCCGCAGGTCCCGAGCGCAAGCAGGGCCTCATTCTCTTGGTCTGGCATGCACTGGTACGTGCACCCAGTCCCGCCGCCCGCGACGCACGCGTTGAGGCACGGGAGTGCGTCCGCGCAGGCCGCATCCGCCATGCATGCGCTCCACTGGCCACCACAATTGTCGGTGAGGCACTCCTCTAAATCCGAGTCTGGCGGATCTACGGGGCCACCACCTCCTCCGAGGCAGCCAGACTCCAACGCGCATGGCGCGACTTGGTTGGCGATGTAGTTCTGTCCCCCGCCCTGCATGTCCTCTACGCAGTCGTCGACACAGCCTTCGTTGGTGCAGCCGGCGATGCACTCGATCGCTCCGAAGCAGGAGTCCGAGTTTTGGCACTGGCTACCTACATTGCATGCCTCGACAATGCAGGCGGCGCCTTCGCTTCCGCCCGGCCCATCAGGGCCACAGTCGCCGTCGTCAAAGCCGCATGCTGCGACATTGCACTGCTGGTCACAGAAATCGTCGCCGATCCAGTCGTTGGGGCAACCAGGGGCACACTCGCCACCGCCACCGTTGCCGCCGCCGCCTTCAAAGCACCCGGCACCCTGGCCGCAGAGCGCCACGTTGATGGCAGTCTGCGAGAACCCGGCGACTTGAGAGCAGCCGAAGAGGCAGCCCTGGTCTCCAGCTGGGCAATCCTCAATGCACTCGAGCGCCTCAAGGCAACTCGCATCGCCCACGCACTCAGCGTACTGCTCACCGCAGTTGTCTTGGAGGCAATCAGACACCCCACCGCCGGGGTTGCCACCACCGCAGTCTTGAGGGCAGTTGTCAGCGTTCTCTCCCTGCCCACAGTCGCCATCCCCGCAGAAGGGCTCCCCTTCGCAGTTGGCGTAGTAGCAGTCAGATGTCGCGATGTAGAGGTCGACCGCCTGTTGGCCTGCCTCGTTTGCGCACCCCTGGATGCAGTTGTCGGACTGGCAGTTTTGGACGCACTCCACGAGCTGTGCGCAGGAGGGGGTTTCGAGGCAGGCGCCTAGCTCTGCGCCACACTCCTCCCAGATGCACCCCTCTTGGCCTCCGCAGTCCTGGGGGCAGGTGTCTGGGTTCTCTCCCATGTCTCCTTGGCAGACACCATCTCCGCATTCGGCTCCGGGGGCAGGCGCATCGAAGCAGCCTGAGTTCTGGCCGCAGAGCCCAAGGTTGATTGCCGGCATCGAGAAGCCCCCCGCCTGGGAGCACTCGAAGAGGCAGTTCTGATCGCCAGCAGGGCAATCCTCTAGGCAGGCCAGGGCCTGCATGCAGGTGTCGTCACCGAGGCAGGCGGCCATCTCCTCCGGGCAATTCTCGTCCAGGCACTCGCTGAGTGACGGCGGTTTGGGGCCCTCACCACAGTCTTTCGGGCAGTTGTCCGCGTTCTCTCCCATGTCCTCTTGGCAGATGTCGTCGCCGCACTCCGCCGAAGGGCCAGGGGGGGCGTCGTCGAAGCATCCCGCCTGTTGGCCACAGGAGCCCATGTTGGCGGCAATGATCGAGAACTCTCCTTGCTGAGAGCAGCCGAAGATGCAGCCCTGGTCGCCGCCGGGGCACTCCTCGATGCAGTCAAGGATGTCCACGCAGCCCTCGTCTTCCAGGCATGCTGCGTACTCGTCGCTGCACTCGGCCTTCAGGCAAGCGACGAGGCCGCTAGCAGCGGGTCCGTCGCCCTTACAGTCATCGGGGCAGCTATCGGCGCTCTCGTCGTCATCACACGCACCGTCACCACACTCGGAGACAGGGGGGCCATCACCGTTGCAATCATCGGGGCAGCTCTCTGCATCTTCGCCGTCGTCGCACGCGCCATCGCCGCACTCGGCGGCCACCGCATCGACACACTCTGCTTCGTAATCAGCACAGCAGTCGCCGAAGATGACGCAGCTGGTGTCACATGCGCACGGGCGCTCATCCGAAGCTGGTTCACCACAGCGGCCCTCGCAGCTCAGGGTTGGGTCGACCTCGGGCTCGACCACGGGCGGCGGACCGTCCGGGCGGCAGTCTGAGTCGCTCTCGCACCCTAGGATGGCTTGGAAGGCAGCCGCATCGTCTTCGCCGAGGTTCGCTGCGCACCCGCTGCGGCAAAGCTCGGAGGCCTCGTCGTCAGCGTCTGGGTCACACTGGCTGAGGCAGACGAGCGCGTCACCGCACGCGACGCTAGCGCTGCACCCCTGGACAACCTCTGGGCATGCCCCAGTGAGGCAGAGGAGGTAGTCCCCCGGCTCGCAGTCTGGGCGGCAATTGAAGGTGTGCTCACCCGGATCGCAAACGCCATCTCCACAGACTGCTTCGGCGGCGCCTTCTCCGGGGGGAGTATCATCGCCACCCGTCACAGTACCGTTCCCCTGGCCCTCTCCGTCCAGAGCGCCTGCACCAATCTCGCCCTCGGGTGTGAGGTCGGTGTTACTTGCAGAGGAGCAACCGACCGTGAGGACGGCGACGAGGAGAAGAGTTGTGAGCGGTTTCACGCTCTTTAGCACTGCGCACAAAGCGGTATACGTAGCGAACGGTTTCATGGTGCCCTCCCAGGCTAGGCCCAGAAGGGTACCTGAGTGGCAAACCCCGTGTAAACGATCTGTTGTGCCGGTTCTGTGACCCGAACCCGCTCAGAGGCCGTTACTCGTCCTCGTCCATGGGGATGAGGCCTTGGAATTCCTCGCGCAGCTGCTTGGCCATCTCCGAGGGGACGGTGGCGTATTTCTCGAACTCCATCGTGAACTCGGCTTGGCCCTTGGTCGCCGAACGGAGCACTGTGGAGTAACCGAACATCTCGCCCAGTGGCACCTCAGCCTCGACGCGGCAGAAGCCATCATCGTCCTGCGTACCGACGATCATGCCGCGGCGCTGGTTGATGGTCCGGAGGATACCTCCCTGGAACTCGCCAGGGCCCTCGACAGCCACCTTCATGACTGGCTCAAGGATGGAGGGCTTGGCCTTCGGGTAGGCTGTGCGGAAAGCACCACGTGCAGCTGACTGGAACGCCGTATCGGATGAGTCGACCGCGTGAGACGCACCGTCTTCCACGACGAACCTCATGTTCACGACGGGGAAGCCGATGAGGCGACCCTTCTCCATGCACTTCATGAAGCCCTTCTCAATGGCGCTCTTGAACTCGGTGGGGATGTTGCCGCCGGTCACCTTCCACTCGAACTCGAAGTCCTCCTCGAGGGAGGGCTCCATGTATCCGAGGATGCGGCCAAACTGACCGGAACCACCTGTCTGCTTCTTGTGGAGGTAGTTGAAGTCTGCGCGCTTCGCGATCGTCTCACGGTAGGCGACTTGGGGCCTGCCGACCTCAACGTCGCAGCGGTACTCGCGCTTCATGCGCTCGACGTAGACCTCGAGGTGAAGCTCACCCATCCCGCAGATGATCGTCTGGCCACTCTCGCGGTCCATGTAGGTGCGGAAGGTGGGGTCCTCCTTCGTGAAGCGCTGTAGCGCCTTGGAGAAGTTACCGAGCGCGCTTTTGTCCTTCGGGGTGACCGACATCTTGATCACGGGCTCAGGGACGAACATGGGGCTCATCGAGAGCTCCACCGTGCCGTCGGTGAAGGTGTCGCCCGAGGCGCACTCCACACCGAAGAGGGCGACGATGTCGCCAGCAGAGGCCTCGGTGATGTCCTCCATCTCATTGGAGTGCATGCGGACCAGTCGGCCGACCTTCACCTTCTTGCCGGTGCGGGCGTTGAAGATGGCGTCGCCCTTCTTCAGGGTCCCCTCGTAGACGCGTACGTACGTGAGCTGGCCGTAGCGGCCGTCCTCCAGCTTGAAGGCGAGGACGACGAGGGCGCTGTCTTTGTTCGTGGTGATCGCGACCCGTGCCTCGTTGTTGGCCTGGTCGAGAGCGTGGTTCTCAACCTCGGTCGGGCTGGGCAGGTACGAGATGACCGCGTCCAAGAGCATCTGAACGCCCTTGTTGCGGTACGCCGAGCCCATCATCACCGGTGTGATCTCCAGGGACAGGGTCGCCTTGCGGATGGCGCTTTGGATCACCTCGACGGACGGCTCACCTTCGAGCATCGCCTCCATGAGGTCGTCGCAGTGCATTGACGCAGCGTCCAGCAGGATCTCACGGTACTCATCGGCCTGAGCTTGGAGCTCTGCAGGGATGGCGTCTTCACGGATGGTCTCGCCGTTGTCGCCCTCACAGTAGAGTGCGCGCATGCCGACGAGGTCGACGACGCCGATATGCCCGTCCTCGAGCCCGATGGGCAGCTGGATCAACACAGCGTTGTGGTTGAGCTTCTCTGTGAGCTGCTCAGCGACTTTGAACGGGTTGGCGCCGGAGCGATCCAACTTGTTCACAAACGCGATGCGAGGCACGTTGTAGCGGCGCATCTGGCGGTCGACCGTGTAGGACTGCGACTGGACGCCAGCGACGCCGCACAGAACAAGGACTGCACCGTCAAGGACACGCAGCGCGCGCTCCACCTCGACGGTGAAGTCGACGTGGCCTGGGGTGTCGATGATGTTGACGTGGTGACCGTCCCAGTCGACCTGCGTAGCTGCGGATTGGATCGTGATGCCACGCTCCTTCTCGAGCTCCATGGAGTCCATCTTCGCGCCGACGCCGTCCTTGCCGCGGACGTCGTGGATCGCATGAATGCGGTCCGTATAGAAGAGGATGCGCTCGGTCAGCGTCGTCTTGCCCGAATCGATGTGGGCGCTGATGCCGATGTTGCGGATAAGCTTGTGGTCTGGGGTAGCCATGCGTCGTCTCCTAGTGACTCGATCCAGCGGTGACTGGCGGCCGCGTATACCGGCGGAGGGGGCGCCCGTCAACGACCGGAATTGCAATGGCCCGAGTTATGGGACATTTCGAGAGCGTAAACGACTTGCTTGGAAGATCCGTTCATCGCAGGGTTCAAGCCCATGCTAGGGTGTGAATGGCCTCCTCGTGAGGGGTCGAATCGCAGATCATTTCTCTGAGGGTGACGGGAACTATGAACAAAACGCGCATCGCAATAAATGGCTTCGGACGGATCGGACGTATCGCACTTCGGCGCGCGCTCACTCGCGACGATGTCGAAGTGGTGGCGGTCAACGACCTCGCCGACAACGCTGCGCTCGCATATCTCTTCTCTCGCGACAGTGTGCACGGACGCTACCCGGGGGATGTCCGGCTCGAAGGTGAGACCCTCTTCGTGGACGAGCACCCGATCCGGTTCACCTCGCACCGTGATCCGGGAGCATGCGGCTGGGGCGACCTGGGGGTTGACGTGGTCTTAGAGGCGACCGGCGTCTTTCTCCAACGAGACCGCGCCGCACTGCACCTTGATGCCGGGGCGAAGCGTGTCCTCATTAGCGCCCCCGCCAAAGACCCTGATGTGACGCTGTGTCTCGGCGTCAATGAGCAGGATTTTGATCCGACGTCTCACTACGTTGTCTCCAACGCGTCCTGCACCACGAACTGCGTGGCGCCCGTGCTGAAGGCGCTTCATGAGGCCTACGGTGTCGAGCACGGGATGCTCAACACCGTTCACGCGTACACGATGGGGCAGGGCCTCCTTGACTCACCGAACAAGAAGTATCGACGCGGCCGTGCAGCGGCGTTGAATCTTGTGCCCACGACTACGGGGGCCGCCAAGGCCGTGGGGTTAGTGATCCCTGAGCTTAGCGGCAAGCTCGACGGTTTCGCTGTGAGGACGCCCGTGCCGACCGGCTCAATCGCCGATCTCACGCTGACCCTCGGCGCTGATCCCAGCGAGGCGGATCTCTTGGAGACCCTACGAGCCTATGAAGCGCGCTACCCAGAGGTCCTTGAGGTCTCTACTGAGGAACTGGTCTCCAGCGACATTCTGGGGAACACACATTCATCCATCATTGACGCATTGATGACCATGAAGACCGGGCCAATGTTCAAGGTGCTCTCCTGGTATGACAATGAGGCCGGCTACGCGACGCGCCTCGTTGACATGGGCGTGCACATCTCGCGCTAGGTCCTCCGTCCTTCGGCGCCCAAGGGCGCTAAAGGCCGAGGGCTTTAGCGGCGATCTCCTTCATGATCTCCTGCGTACCGCCACCGATCGGGAGCAGGCGCGCGTCTCTGCTCAATCGCTCGACGAGCGTCTCTCGCATATAGCCCATGCCGCCGTGGATCTGCACGGCGTCGTAAGTCACGGAGACGGCTGTCTCCGCGGCCAGGTTCTTCACCATGGACACCTGAGCCACGCAAGGCTCACCAGCCGCCATGCGCGTCGCGACTTGGTAGACTGCGGTCTTGGCGGCCATCACCTTGGTAGCCATGTCCACGAGCTTGTGTCGCGTCACCTGGAACCCAGCGATGGGGCGACCAAACGCGCTGCGCTCGCGTGCGTACCGCTTGGCTTCTTCGAGGGCGATCTCGGCCGTCGCCGCCCCATAGGCTGCCAAGGCGAGGCGCTCCGTCTGGAAGTTGCGCATCAGGGTGACAAAGGCGCTGCCCTCCTGGCCCAACCGGTTGCTCACCGGGACGCGGACCTCATCGAAGGCGATCTCAGCGGTGTCGCTTGCGCGCCACCCCGTCTTTTTTAAGGAGCGCGAGATCGAGACCCCAGGGCGATCCATCTCGATGACCACGAAGCTGAGGCCGCCGTGAGGGTCGTCGCCCGTTCGGACGAGGGTCGTGAGGAAGTCAGCCCGCACCCCGGACGTGATGAACATCTTGGCGCCAGAGATGATGTAGTCATCGCCGTCACGGACTGCGCGTGTGCGCACTGCCGCGACGTCGCTGCCGGTCCCTGGCTCTGTCACGCCGAGCGCCGCGATTGTGTCCCCGGCGAAGGTCGGCCGAACGACGCGCTCAATCAGCGCCTCATCGCCTGACTGGACCACGGGAGGGAGGGCGATGCCACAGGACCACAGCCCCACGGCGACCCCGGTCGAGCCACCGCGCATCATGCCCTCGATGAGCATCACCATGTGGAGCGCGTCTCCCCCTGAGCCTCCGCACGCCTCTGGGAACCCGATCCCGAGGAGCCCTGCATCGCCGGCCCTCTTAAAGATCTCTCGAGGGAAGCTCTCAGCCTCCTCCCATTCGTGCGCATGTGGGGCGACCTCCTTCTCGGCGAAGCGCCGGCACGTGTCGCGAATCAGGCGATGAGAGTCGTCCAAGAAGTTGTCGTAGAATCCCATAGGGGCACAGTGACTTACCGTAACGAAGCGGTCAACGCGTGGCCTCGTCAGAGGGCTCCCAGAGGGCCAAAAGCACGGAGGCCAGCGTCACGCCGCAGCCGAGCGCGATGACGGGCGCGATTGCCTCCTCGATTCCAGGCCAGAACGCAGCCAAGACTGCCGCCCCCACTGGCTCACCCACTGTCGCCATCCCGACGACGGTTGGCCTCACGTGGCGCACTGACCAGGTCAGGAGCGTGTGCCCGATGAGCTGGGGCACGAGCGCCGCGAGTACGATGTAGAGCATCGCGTCATCATTTGCCGCTTCGATCGGGATGCCCTGAAGCCAGGCCGTCCCCAGGAGCAGGGCAGCGCCAGTCCCGGCTGCAACCCCCGTGAACGAAAGCGGCTCCAAGCGCTCTCCCAGGCGCCGGCTGACGAGAAGGTACGCTGCCATAGCCGCTGCACCGAGAAGGGCTAACGCGTCGCCCACCAGCGTATCGACGCTCACGCCGAGGTCATGGTGCGAAATGATAGAGAGCCCCACGAGGGCGCCAACGATGGCCAGCCAATGGCGACGCTGCGGGCGGTCCGTTCCTGTCAACAGAGCGGCGACCCCCAAGAAGAGCGGGGTGGCCGTGACCAAGGTCACGGAGGACACGACAGAGGTCATCGTCAGCGAGGTGACCCAGGACCCAAAGTGCACGCCATAGAGGAGGCCAGCGACCACGCCTAGTCGAATCGCGCGGCCAGACAGCTGACCACTGCGCCTCGCCCGGAACACCCAAGGAGAGAGCAGTGCAGCGGCGATAGCCAGCCTTAGCCCCGCAGCCACCAGTGGATCCGTGGGCTGCGTCTTCCGAAAGAAGATGGCCGCAAAGGAGATCGCGGACACCGCTGTGAGCATGGCCAAAATGACCTTTTGGCTGGACGGTGCAGCTGTACGCTCAGGTGTCAACGAAGGGCTCCTCAGCCTTGGTCGCGGGTCAGGTGTGGGAGCCTACTTGGAGTTAGATGCCCGCGCACTTGGTTTGCGCGGCGATGACCAGCTTATCGGCTTTTCGCTTCGCCGCGTTAACCGCGCCGAGGTCCACTGCGGATGAGAGCCGGCCGGCGTTGTTCTTCATCGAGTGCACCGCAGAGACAAATTGAGGCACGATCGGCTCGATCACGATGCAGTTCGAAGTCGGGAGCGCGTCAAGGAGCTGCTTACCCAGCATACAGACGGCGTGATCTCGCCCTGCGAAGTCGCATAGGTCGCGGCTTGCATCGAGGAGCACCTTGCGCTCTGCGGTCTCGAAGGCGTCTTCACGGGTGGCGTACCACGCGGCGCCGAGAACCAAGGCCGCGACCAGCGCCCGGATCGCGAATTTCTTGTGCTTGGCTGCAGTAGCGCGGCCGAGCGCTGCTTGGCTGTCGCGGTCCGGGAAGAGATCGGCGACCACCTTGAGGATGGCAGGGGCGCTGCGGGCGAGGATCCTCCTCAGCTCGTCCGCTTGTTCCTCGTAGGCGTCGACCCACGTCTGAAAGTCACTGCGTACCAACGTGAGATCCCCGCGTTGTGCGGCGCGGGCCGTCGCCGCGAGGAGCTCGGGGGGGAACTCTTCGGGTAAGGCGGCGAGCGAACGGGAAATCCGAAGCGCATCCCGCGTGCTGATATCTAAAGATGGCGGGTTCAGCTCCGAGGCGGTCGCCCAGCGGTCATAGGCGCGTTGGATGGACGCCCCGACGCTGCTCGCCCGCGCGTCAGTGTCGCACTTGGCGAAGACACCAAGCAGCAGCTTTACGACGCCCCGGCTGTGCAGGAACTTGTAGCTCTTCTCCCCGCCCATCAAATCTAGCAATCCGGCGACGGCGGCCCCAGTGGCCATGACGTGGCCACCTTCGAAGAGGCGGCTCAAGTAGACAGTGACCTCGTCTTCACTGCTTTGAGCCATGTGCCGGAGGAGCTCGTCACGAGGGAGCACGGACCCGTAATTCTTTTCAAGTCGTGCCAATACGGTGACGACCGCATCGTCCTCGAGGAGGGCGCTGACGGCCGCTTCAGCGTTCACTGGGGCGCCCTCGGAATGGGCAGGCTCTGCCGTCAGGAAGGGGTTGTCTTGTGTCTGTGGTGCGTGGGCTTGTGGTCGCGCCGAGCGCGGGCGGCTCGCTGGCTGGGCGGGCTCCTCGGACCAGGCGTGGTCTGCGGGTGGTGGGCTCGCTGCGGCGGGGCGCTCGCGCTGTGAGCGCTGATGGCCAGGCGGGAGGCGCCTCCTGGTGCGTGGCACCAAGTCATCGTCGTAGGTCTCTGGTGGCTCGTAATCTGGCCAGGCGGAGGGGTGCTCGAGGACTTCATATGCCTGAGTAAATCGCGCGTAGTCTTCTGCGCTCGGCTCCGGGCCATGGCGTTGAAGTTGGAGCATCAGCGCGCGTTTGGCGTTCCTCGGACCGGCCGAGGCATCGATCTCCAAAATCTGGAGCGCCTGCTCGAATGTATATTTCGAAGACATCTCTGCCTTGGGTGCCAATCAAATTATGGCTACGAATTGTACCCGCTCAGAAGTCACTATCATAACGCACTCCTGCGATTCTGCCAGCCCACTTGCATCGACTGGAGGCACGGGCCTACGGTCCCTCACTCTCATGCATTGCGGTGGTCCTTGTGCTGGCGTTATGTTGCGTCACCTTTCATGAGTGACACCTCATCATCATCGGCTCCGCGCCTCGCCGCTCTTGGTGAGTGGATCGTCCGTCGCGACGGCGCCTCTCAAGAAGAGAATCCGTATTGGGACCTTGAGGAACCTGACCCCCACCCGGATCCAAGCCTCGGCTGCGTGCGTCGCGGTGTCTGTTGTCGTTCGAGCCCCGGCTGGTTTGCCCCTGGGGAGGCCGAAGAGGCCGCCGCGCTCGTCGGCATGACGCCAGATGCGTTCGTTCGGGCACACCTTGTGGTGGACGGTATGGAGGTCGACGGGCGCTTGGTGCACGTGTTCGCGCCGGTGAAGCTGGGCCCGCAAGGGGAGCCCGCCATTGAGCCCGGTCGGCCCGTCGATGCGCTCTACAGAGTGCTGCGTGGCACATGCACGTTCTTTGTGAATGAAGGGTGTGGCATCTACGGAGCGCGGCCTTACGAGTGCCGACATTACGATTGCACCAATGACCCCGAGGACAACCCTCGGCACGACGCCATCGCCCGCATGTGGTTGGCCGCAGAGGAGCCCTGATGCGCAGCAGAAACCTTGGTCGCTACGTCTTCGTTGTGGGGCTCTTGATGCTCACCGCTTGCGGTGACGATGAGGCCGAGGGCGCAGCTGAGCCGCATCAATTGGGGCATGGCGGCGACGTGATGGACGCTGGTGGTGCAGGGGCGGACGTGACAGAGCAGGGGGACACCTCCACGACGAACGACACGGCTGCGGTCACTGACGTTGTAGAGGGCGCCGCCGGGCCCGATGAAGAGGGCATCGCGTCGCTACTTGGGGTGGAAGAGACCCGGCGGTGGGTGCTCCCAGGCCTCCATGCGGAGGTGCATGTGGTGAGGACAGAGGCCGGGGTCCCCCACATTTACGCAGAGGGCCGCGAGGATCTCTCTCGGGCGTACGGTTTTGTGACGGCTCAGGACCGCTTCTTCATGATCGATCTCGCCCGGCGACTGGGGAGTGGGCGCCTCACGGAGTTGCTGGGTGACCCTGCGCTCCCGAATGACATGGAGGCGCGAGGGGTCGGGATGGCCTATGTCGCCGACCGCATTGAAGCCCACTTGAGCGAAACCCAAGGGCAATGGGTCGACGCCTTTGCCGCTGGGATCAACGCCTATATCGCGGAGGTGACCAAAGGTACGCTTCCGCCACCGAGTGAGCTGGCGTTGGCGGCGCCATTGCTCGGCGCCGAGGCGCCATCGGACTTGATGGCTGACTTCACCCGCAGAGACGTCGCTGCGATGCTGGCAGCCGTCATCTACGAGTCGAGCTTTGAGACCGGAGATGTCGGGCGCGCGCATGGCGTCGCTGCGATGGCGTCTCACTATGAGGGTGCCGCGCTGCAGTCCTTGCGACGCCTGGGAGCTTGGAAAGATATTCACGCGGATGTGGCGCCCATTAAGCCGGTCGCTTCGGCGCCGGGGTTCGGCACCAATGGCGTGCAGACGACTCAGTTGAGCACGGCGGCCCAGGGGCTCACGAGTGCTCATGTGCCTGCCGTCGCCACCCCGCCGCAGGGGCTCTTGGAGGGGCTAGCGGTGCGCCTTGATGCGTTTCAGAAGCGCCTGCTGCGCGACCATGATGTCGGGTTTGGCTCTAATGCCTGGGCGGTGACCTCCGAGGCGAGCGATAGCGGGGCATCTATCTTGGCGGGGGACGGTCATTTACCCCTGTCGGTGCCATCGATCCTGACTCAGGTCGGGCTCGACACGTCGGTTTTTGGGGGCGGGGACCTACATCAACTGGGCCTCACCATCCCAGGTCTGCCGATGATGCCTATCGGGACGAACGGGGATGTCGCCTGGAGTCAGACGCAGTTCGGTGGTGACATTACGGATTGGTACGCCGAGGAGGTGACCCTCGATGACGCAGGGCTACCCACCATGACGCGCGTCGGCAGTGACTGGAAGCCTCTGACCCGCGTTGAAGAGTCTTATGTCATCGCGGATGTGCCCTTGCTCGGGAGCGAAGGCCGCACGATGGAGGGCTCACGCTGGGTCACCGTCGGTGGGCGCTGGATGACCGCGATCGAGGGCCGGGAGCCGACCGAGGAGGAACTCGATTCGGGTGATCCCAGGATCGTGTGGCTCTTGGGCCAAGCCTGGATTTGCGGCGACGAAGATGAGGATGGCGTCGTCAGCGGCGTGAGCTTCGACTACGTAGGGCTCGATATCTCCACGCTGCTGTCGGCGGTCGATGAGCTTGGCATGGCGACCGATGTTCAGGGCTTTAGAGAAGCCTGCCGCGGCCTGACGGCCTACTCCCAGAACCTCGTCGCCATCGACTCGGCGGGGAGCGCATTCTACACAGGGTATCAACCCCTGCCATGTCGGGGATACCTAGACCGCGAAGTGGATGGGGCGTGGGCGGAGGGAGCCAACCCCGCGCTCCTGCTCGACGGTGCCCGCTATCCAGGCTTCACGATGCCCGTTGGGCTGAATGGGGTCGACCCCCTGGAGAGCGCAGCCGCTCTCGAGCAGTGTGCCGTGCCCTTTGAGGCGTGGCCACAGGCACTGAACCCAGAGTCCGGCTATGTGCTGACCGGCAATAACGATCCTGGAGGGCTCAGCTTTGATGGGTCGCTCACCAACGATGCCTACTACCTCGGCGGCCCCTGGGATGTTGGGTTCCGAGCGGACGCTATCGAACGAGGCCTCAAGGCAATGGTCGAAGGTGGCGGTGCGAGCGTGCAGGGCATGGCAGCCCTGCAGGGTGAGCACCGATCCAGCCTCGGAGAGCACTTCACTCAGGCGCTCTTAGACGTCATTGACGCCGCCCGTGGAGCGGACCCCCTCGATGGGCCAGAGGCTGCGGCATTGGCCGGCCTCTATGCTTCTCGGTCTGCTGCGATCGATGAGGTCAGCGCACGCCTCGGGGCATGGGCTGACGCGGGCTACATAGCGCGCAGCGGTGTGGAGACGTTCTACCAATCGGTGGAGCCCTCACACCGCGAGGATGCGGTCGCCACTATGATCTTCAACGCATGGTTCCCTCGCGTGCTTCAGGCGGTCTTTGATGACGAAGGGCTCCCCGGCATTTGGCAGGGCAGCGGCGGGAAGGTGCGCGCACTGGAGCGGCTACTCAGCGGGCGAGGGGAGGGGAACCCCGGCGACCTCGCGTCCTGGAACCCTGACACCGGTGAGAGCGCCTTCTTCGATGTCCTGGGGACCGATGAGATCGAGCGCAGCGGCGCGGTCATCATGGGCGCACTGGATGCAGCCTTAGCCTTCCTTCAGGGGCCTCCAGCAGGGGCCGGTAAGGGGGGCTTTGGTACGGACGATATGTCCGAGTGGCTCTGGGGGATGCGGCACCAAGTCCGGTTTGAGTCCATCTTGGCGGACTTCCTCGGGGATGACCCGGCCTACGCGCTCCTGACGGACACCTTCGCCATCAACACGGACACCCTCCCGTTAGCGACAAATTACACCCCGGGTGACCCACGAGCAGCGCTGCGTTGGTTCCCCCGCGATGGAGACCAGTACTCTGTGGATGCATGCAACCCTGGCTTCTCCGGGACGAACTTCCAGTTCGGGAGCGGCCCTGTGATGCGCATGGTCATCGCCTTGAAACCAGGTGAGGTTTCAGGGCAAAACATTATCCCTGGTGGTCAATCAGGGCTGACGGACTCAGACCACTTTTCAGATCAAGCAGCGCTGTGGCTCGCGAATCAAACCGTGCCGCTGCGTTTTCATCCAGCCGATGTCGCCGAGGGTGCCATCGGACGAGAGGTCTTCGGACCGAGCGAGGAGTAAGGCGTGATGACACAGACACGAACAATGCACTTGTTATGCGGTGTGCTGATGCTTGGCCTCGTCGCTTGCTCAGATGAACGCGACACTGCTGGCGTGGACCTGGATGCCGCCGGGGAGGTCTGCGAAGTGCAGGCAGGGCAATGCCCCAACATCTGCGACGGCGGTACCGGCGTAGAGGGTGAGACGTGCACGGCAGGGGAGGACGCCTGCGGGTGCGGCCTCGTGTGTACGGAAGGGGCCTGCGCGCCTTTCGAGGGCGTTGACGCTGGGTGCTCGTGTGAGCAAGCGACACCGGGAGGTGACGCGGCAGAGGCGGACGATGCAGGCCAAGCAGAAGGCGACGCTGGGCCGGGGGAAGTGGACGCAGCGAAGAGCTTCTACACGATGAAGGTCTCCCTCCCGGACGGCACAGTCATCGATATCGATCGTGATCTCAGCGAGCTCCGAGAGACGACCTTCAGCTACGGGTCAGCACATATCGCGCCCGCGGTGGCGTTCGCGGTCACTGACACGATCACCTGGCCTCAGTCTGTGACGATCACATTGGACTTTGGGAAGATCGTCGGGAGTGGTTCCTTCCCGATTCAGACTGATGGCACAGGCGAATACCTCTTTAGTGATGTACCACCGGGCGTCGAGGTCTACGTCGAGCTGATGCAGTACAAGAGCTTCTTCGACGAGGCGGAGGGTCAAGTGACGCTGACCTCTTGGGGCCAAAACACGGGCGACATCATCGCTGGGAGCTTCGAGGGACGCTTAATTCAGGACACGCAGCTGGAGGACAAGCTGTGGATCGATGTGGAGGGGACCTTTCACTTCGTGTTGCCGATCAAGCATAACGGCCAACCGGGATAGCCTGGCTAGGCGCTAAAGGCGCTCAGCAGATCACGGGCACGGCCACTCACGATGGCTTCATGCGCCATCCCTACGCCGCGCATCACGGTGGAGGCCTTCCCTACCTGCGTGAGGACTGTGCCCGCTAAGAGGCGTACGGTCTGTCCAGGGAGCTGTCTGCGTTTCCGATGAAGTGCATCATCCCAGAGGTCCGCGACGACCTCCGCGCTCAGCGCTCCGAAGTCCGGGGCCTCCGAGAGGAGGAGGCCGTAGCTCTTCGGGCGCAGCATGAGGTCCAGCGGTTCGCCCAGTCGATTGTAGCCCACGACGAGGGTGTCCTTGTGGACGGCAGGGTCCACGTGACCTTCCCGGCCTTTGACAAGCGTGGCTGAGGTCACCCCTCGGTCCCGGAGCAGCGCGACGAGCTCGTCTTGGTAGCCTTGGTGGACCCACCCCGTCACGACGTGGGTGTGCTCAGCCCCACGGAGCGGGGTGACCAGCTTCTCGAGGAGCGCGAGGCAAGGGCGCTTGGCGATGTCGCGTCGCACCTCGTTGAGCGCCGCTAAGGCTGGGCAGAAGTCCTCGACGTCCACATAAGCGACGCCGACCTCATCAAGCTTAGACGCCGCGGCCTCGACACTCTTTAGTCCGGCGCCTATCCCGACGTCTTGCCCGCGAGCCTGAAAGACTTGGCGCGCTGTCAGGCCGTGCTTTGGGGGGACGTCGGCCCCACCGTGGAGGTAGGTCGGTACACCACACGCCGCTAAGACGGCGGCGGTCGGGGCGGCGAAGTGCGGCGTCCGAGTGAATCCGTTGTACGGGTCGGCGAGGCTGACCACGTCGGGGCTCTTCGCGCTCACCACCCTGGCGCTCGCGATCAGCGCATCGAGGAAGCCGAGGTTCTCGTCAGTCGTCTCCCGCTTGAGCCGCGCTGCCAACAAGAAAGCCCCTTGCTGCACGGGGCTGACATCTCCGGTCAGCGCCAAGCGCATCGCCTCACGTGCTTGCTCACGCGTCAGGTCTCTGCTGCCCACTGGCCCGATAGCGATGCGTGACAGGATGCCCTGCATCGCGACCCAGTCATCTGATTTTGCGGCGGTCGTCGTCACTTCTCAGCTCCTCGCCGGGCGATGGTACACCGGGCGTGAGAAAGAGGACAAAGCGCGTGACGTCAGGTGCTGGACGGAGCGCCTGTGTGCGTGCTACTCGGCAGACATGAATCCTACGACTCGTTTCCTAAATGCTTGCTACGCCAAACCCGTTGACCGCCCGCCCGTGTGGCTGATGCGGCAGGCTGGGCGCTACATGGACTCCTATCAAGCCGTGCGCAAGCGCGTGAGCTTCATGGAGCTGTGTCGGACGCCCGAGTTGGCGTGTGAAGTGACGATGATGCCCATCGAGCAGCTCGGTGTAGACGCTGCGATCCTCTTCAGCGACATCCTAGTGCCCTTGGAGCCGATGGGGGTGAAGGTCTGGTTTGACGGTGGTCCGCAGATCGCCCCGCCAGTACGCTGCCCGGCCGACGTGGATGCGCTCCGTGTCGAGGGTGTCGCGGACGATGTGGGCTACGTGTACGAGGCGATTGGCTTGATCCGCAAAGCCATCGCGTCTCGAGAGTTGCCGCTGCTCGGGTTCTCCGGGTCACCTTGGACGCTCGCCAGCTACCTGATCGAGGGTGGGACGAGCCGTAACCATCATGAGCTGAAGCGCATGATGTTCGCAGAGCCAGCGGCGTTGCATCGTTTGCTCGACAAGCTCGCGACGGTGGTCAGCGCCTATCTTCGACGACAAATCGAGGCAGGGGTTCATGCGGTCCAGATCTTCGACACCTGGGGCGTCCTCCTTGACCGGACGACCTGGGAGGCGTTCTCGGGTCACTACACCGCCCGCATCATGCGAGAGCTGGCCGACTGCGGTGTGCCGCTCATTCACTACACAAAGGGCACCCACCTGCTCGCCTCAGCGGCCGCCTTGCCATGCGATGTGGTCAGCGTGGATTGGACCGTCGAGCTTGGCCCCTTGCGTCAGCAGCTGGGGCCTGGGCGTGGTATTCAAGGAAACATCGATCCCGCGGTCATGCGCGCGCCGGATGCGGTCATCGAGGACGCTGTGCGTCGTTGCCTCGAGGCACATGGGCCTGGACCGGGTCACATCGTGAACTTTGGTCACGGTATCACCCCCGATGCGAACGTCGACTCTGCGCGCCACTTGGTTGAGACCGTGCAGGAGCTAGGTGTCGCGTTCGGCGGAGCGCCATGAGTGAGCAGGAAGGGCGCGGGGCTGACGCACCGCTCCCCGTCGTAGTGATCGGTGCAGGGATGGCGGGGCTCACCGCGGCGTGGTGGCTCCACCAATCGAATGTCCCCGTCACTGTCCTGGAGCGCGCGGACCACGCCGGTGGCGTGGTGGGGACGACCGAGCTCGGCGGTCACGTCTTTGAGCGTGGCCCATCGACCGTCATCGCGAGTGCGCCGGCAGTGAACGAGTTGATCGACGCCGTCGGGCTCCGTGACTCGGTGCAGCGGAGCAACCCGCACGCCCATCGACGCCTCATCTGGCGTGGCGGCGCGCTTCATGAGGCGCCCTCTGGCCCGCTGAGCTTCCTGGGCAGTTCGCTGCTTGGTTTCGGGGGTAAGCTCCGAATGCTCAGAGAGCCTTGGGTGAGCGCCCGTACGTCACATCCCGATGAGACGTTAAAGGGCTTCCTTGAGCGCCGTATCGGCCCCGGCGCGACAGCCGCCTTTGCCGATCCCTTTGTGACTGGGGTGTATGCCGGGCGCTTGGAGCACCTCGGTGCGGACGCGTTCCCACGGCTGGTGGGCTTCGAGCGTGACCACGGGAGCCTCGTGCGCGGCATGATGGCGTCCCAGAAGAAGGCCAAGGCCGCTGGTGATGGGCGGGAATTGCCGAAGGGGCTCCTGTCGTTTGATGGTGGCCTGCAGGTGCTCCCCGGCACCATCCGCAAGCAGCTCGGCACGCGGCTGCGCTTCGGGCACGAGGTGTTCGGGATCGAGCCCGTCGGGACGAAAGGAGAGGGCGGCTGGATTGTCCGTGCAGTCGCAGGGGGGCGCCACGTGGACTACGACGCCTCGGCGGTGGTCATCGCGACGCCGAGCTACGTGTCACACTCACTCCTAGAGCGCATGGACGCGACTTTGGCCGCGCCCATCAAGGACATCCCCCATCCCCACGTGGCCTCTGTGGGGCTGGGCTATCGGCGAGATGCCGTGGCGCATCCGCTGGACGCGTTTGGGTTGCTCTGTTCCTCGGAGGAGTCGGAGATCTCGGAGACCGGTGTCTTGGGGGTCATCTTCGCATCGACGGTCTTCGAAGGCAGGGCGCCAGCCAACTGTGTCAGCCTGAGTGTGATCATGGGGGGCAGCAGGAACCCGGAGTGTGCCCAGCACGAAGACAGTATCTTGGTGGACCAAGCGCGTGCTGGGCTCGCGGTGCTCCTAGGCGTTCGTGGGCTCCCCAACGCCGTGGAGGTCGCCCGCTGGCCGCGCGCGATCCCTCAGTACCAACCTGGACATGGGCGACGCATCGCTGAGCTGCGAGAAGGGCTGAGCGCTTGGCACGGGCTCCACCTCGCGGGGAACTACCTAGATGGTGTGGGCTTGGAGCAGACTGTCGCCTCTGGCACCACGGCTGCACGTGCCATCCTGGTGGCCAACGCTTAGGGTTCCGCGAGCCCTTCAAGCAAGGCGCGAGCCCGGGCATCGCTGCGCTTAGTCGGCGCTTCTAGCCGGAGGTGATGATGCGCATCATGTCCTGCCGCCCGTCGCATCTTGCGCCATAGGGCGGAGCGCTCTTGAGCTGGCGAGAGGTGCCGCTCTAGAGCGCGAATGATCGGCCTAGAGATGAGGACCACGTCGATGGCCGTCCCGAGCTCCTTGGCAGCCGCCTCTACGGACTGGAACCAAGCCCACGTGAGCTCTGCGTTGAACACAGAGAGGTCGATCGCAAAGTGACGCGTGTTTCGATGCGTGACAAATGAGATGTCCGCGTCCGAGCCCGACATGTGGCTCACGTGGCCGGCCTCGCGCATCGCCTGCCAGCGCGTCCATGCCCTGTCCCCGTGGGCGTCCGGCGCCTCGCGCACCCATCGTTGCTCTCGTGGCAAGCTTCCGGGCTTTCGTTGTTGCCACTTGGCCATGCGAGCTGTCTCTACGTCGCGCATTCGGAGGCGCTTCTTTTGGCGCTTCCGCGAATAGGTGATGAGCTGACGCTTCTTCGCACTGTCGACCCAGTGGTCCCGCCACCGTCGCTCGGTCTCCCCAGACTCTCCGAAGTGCCTGACCACCTCGCTGGAGACACGAGTCCCGCGCTTGGCGATGGCTGCGAACGTGCCGAAGGCAGAGCTCTGCTCCTCGGCCGTGACGCGGCGGGGGAAGGTGTAGCGGATGGTGCTGGTGCGGAGGCCGAGCGGGCCCCCTTCGTCGAGCTGCGCGGTTAACTCATGCCGCACAAGGACGGCATCCTCTGGGCTCTCGAAGCGGCTGATCTCTGGCCCAAAGTCCGAAGCGCTCAAGTGCTCCTCGACGATCCAACGTCCACCCTCCAATCGGGCCTGATTGAGGAGCCTGAGAGCGTCTTCCCCGCCGACCTTACGCACGAGCACATTGTGGAGAATGTTCCCCCCGAAGGGCTGCGCTAAATCGCCCACCGTGAGTCGGGCGGCGGGGTGTTTGGCGTGGAAGAGCTCCCAAGCGCGAATCAGGACCGCGGCCATCGTGCGGGTGACCCAGGTGCGCTGGCGGACACGATCGCGACGGCCAAAGGGGGGCAGCCCCTTGTTCTCCCAGCGCCATAGGTCGACCAGGTCCGTGGTCCCCGAGGGCCGTGCATGCTGGCCATGCAGGCGCTTGTGCTGCTCCCGCAGGTCCCCATCGCGCTTAATCCCCATCCAAGTGGCGTGAAGTCGCTCAGGGGATGACGTGCGTAGGGTTGGGAGCGCTTGTAGCGCACCTCGCAGGCCCTGCTCGATCATTGGCACCTGCAGCGTGGCCAAGGTGGCGCCGGTCAGGACCCCTGGGTGGACCGACGGTGCGGGCGCCGGAGCTGGCGCCGGAGGACGCGGCGGTGGCTCATCAGGGAGCGATACACGTGGCTCCGCTGCTTCCCTCAAAGGCGGCGGGGGGCCACACGCCACGAGGGCCAGGATGACGCCGCAGAGGGCTCGATGAGGGCAAGTCAGGGGCACAGGCGCATCTTCCGTCGCGGAGGTCCCGCGAGCAAGTTTGACGACGTCGTCACGGCAACGCCACCCGGGGCCTATTCAGTGACTGACCAAGAGACAGTCCAGTCGTCACACCCATAGTCTAGGAGCGAGATGAGTGGCTTCACTTGGATGTCCAGGTAGCTCACGTCCTCGGATCCACAGTTCATGTCTGATTCAAGGTTGAGCGTCGCGTTGCTGCCGCCGTTTGATACGGCGCAGACTTGGGCGCTGTTGGCGCACAGGGCGGTGTTCGTCGACCAACATGCGCAGACTTCGTAGTCCTCGGAGCCACCAGGGGCATTGAGTAAGACGGTCGCCTTGAGAGACTCATCCTGACCGTCGGTGACGCAGAAGTCGCTCAGGTCCTCAGTGGCCTCGATCGTGAACCAGTCGATGTCCCCCAGGGGCAAGATCTTGCCAGACACGACCGCGTTCGAGTCGGCAGGGTAAGTCCCCATGATGGTGATGATGTCGGACCAAGCATCTTGAAAATCGGCCCCAAACGACGTGTCCGCGTAGTGCCCTTCGTCGGTGATGCCATCGCAGTCGTTGTCGATCATGTCGCATGACTCCGCGGGCGCGGCAGGGCAGGTGTTTCCACAGGTCGGCGATTGGGTGCACGTTGTGTAGTCGAAGCAAGATGTGGGGGTGTCCGCCGTGCACCCAACCCAGGTCCCTTCAAAGCAGGTCTCCACTCCTGCACCGCACTCTGTCGTGCAACCTTGCGTAAGGCCCTCGTCGGTGAGCCCATCACAATCGTCGTCTAGGGCGTTGCATAGCTCTGCGCCCGACTCTGGACCATCCTCACAGACTAACGACGTGCCATTGCACACGTAGACGCCGTCTTGGCACTCGTCGCTGTCTGCTCCGTCACATGGCGTGCCCTTGTTCGACCAACCTTCGTCTATGCCGCCGTCGCAGTCGTCGTCGGCATCATTACAGAGCTCCTCCACAGCGTCAGGGGTGTCGTTGCAGACCAAGGTGTCATTGGCGCAGGCCCACACGCCATCTAAGCAGAGGTCATCGTCATCGCCGTCGCAGGCTTCCCCTTTGGTCGCGAAGATCTCGTCGATCGCGCCATCACAGTCGTCATCGATGCCGTTACAGAGCTCCACTAGGCCGTCGGACGCATCCTGACACACCAAGCTGCCCTGCATGCAGAGGTAGACTCCGTCCGTACAGCTGTCCGGATCCTCTCCATCACATGCGGTCGCGCTCTCTGGGAAGGCTTCGTCCACGTTGGTGTCGCAGTCATCGTCTAAGCCGTTGCACGTCTCGATCGTGTCGGCGCTCTCGTCATTGCAGACCGCTGCGCCGTCTTGGCAGACCCATTCACCCTCCGGGCAGGCATCCGCGTCCTCACCGTCACAGGCCTCCCCGACCTGCTCAAAGCCCTCATCGATGATCTCATCGCAGTCATCGTCGACACCGTTGCAGAGCTCTGGGGTGGGGCCGTTCCATTCGTTACAGATGAGGCCGCCCCCATGGCAGGTCCACTCTCCGGTCACGCAGGCGTCTACATCATCCCCGTCGCACGGCTCTCCAAGCAGCGGGAACGCCTCGTCTGTCGCGCCATCACAGTCATCGTCCACGTCGTTACAGACCTCCACGGATGACTCGAGGGCGTCGCATTCCGTGAGGCCTTCAGGCGTGCACATTCGCTCGCCTTGGCAGCTCCCAAAACCACCAGTGACGGAACATGCCGTAGAGGCTGAGACCGATATCGACGCAGCGTTACATGTGCAGAGCCCGTCCGCTGGCTGGCACAGCTGGAGAGAGGCGCCGTCGACCTCAAGGACCTTGCAGACGCCCCCCTGCGGGCAGTCCGCTGTGGATGCGCAGGCCGTCGCGCAGAACGAGCCCGAGCCGTCGTCTTGTGCCATGCAGCGGTGCGGTGAGGTTGCGAGGAGCGCAGGGGCGCACTGGCCGTGAGTGTCGCAAGGCCGGCAATAGAAGACATGATCCGGGATGCACACGTAGGTGATCTCCGCCGCCCCGGTGTTGATCCCTTGGCAGCTCATCCCTGGGGGGCAGTCCGCTTCGCAGGTCTTCGTGCAGATATCACCGTCTGGCCCCTCCACGCACCAACCACTCAAGCACTCACTGTCGTCATCGCAGGGGAGGCCACAGTCAGGGCAGCTTGGATCGTTGGCGGGCCCCACGCCGTCGGACGGGACCTCCGCTGCGTCACCCTGCTGGGTGTTCGTGGTGTCCGTCGGGGACCCTTGTTCCGACCAGTCGGTCACGTCCAAGGGCGACACGCTCTCACCCCCGTCCGCCTCAATGGCATCACTCGCGGGTGTCCCTGCGTCTTGTGGGGCGCGCCCCTGCATCGCGAACCCATCATTGAGCGGCACGGAGGGGACCTCCACGTCGCTACCGCCACTGCAGCTTACAGTGACTAGCAGAGCCGCTGCAGCCATCATGTTGCGTGGGAGAAGCGCGCGCATGAGGGACTCCTGATTCGTCATGAGTACCGGGAGGGTACGGATTGGAGCGCGGGAGTTCAACGTTACGGTGTCGTCATCGCAGGGCTTTTTCTAGGCCTTCGAGGGCAGCCTTGGCTTTCTCGTCGCCCATGCGCCTCGCGACTTCGAGGGCCTGTGTGACCAGCTCGAGGCCCGTCGCATAGTGCGCCCTCAGCGCGTGCCTCTTCAGGTATCCCGCGTAGATGCGAGTGAGGGTGAGTCGAGATGGGGCGCGTCGCGCGACCCACTCAAGGCTCCGTGCGCCGTGCTCTAAGCGCCCCAGAGAGGCCTGGGCCTTTCCGTACCAAGACCACGCGCTGTAGACCCATGACGTCTCGGGGTATCGCTCGCCAAGCTCTCGCCACAGATGCTGAGCGACAGAGGGTTCGCGGCGTACGCGATGATAATACCGGCCCAATGTCCACAGCGCCTCCGGTGCCGCGTCGGATTCCGGCCAACGCAGCGCAACCCATTGGAGGCTTGTCACACCTCTGTCCGTGTGGCCCCTTTCCAGAAGCGCTCTCCCGAGTGCGAGCTGAGCTTGAGGGGCCTCAGGGGTGCGCTTGACGGCACCCTCTAGCGCCTGCAGTGACTCGGCTGATGCGGTGACTGCGCTGAGGCTTCGAGTCCACGCCTCTTTGCCGTCAAAGCCGACAACTCGCCCGAGCTCCGTCCCGCCCTTATCCAGCACAAGGGCCGAGGGGTACGACAGGACCACATACCGCGCCACAAGCGCCTCGCCACCCGCCGCGTCCACGTCGATCTTCACGGCGCGGTGGCGTGCAGTCGCTGTCCGGCCATCGTCCGTACCGAGCAGCTCCTTCTCCAGGGTTTGACACGCAGGACACCAATCCGCAGTGAAGTAGAGCAGCGTTGGGCGCAAGTCGCGTTGTCCAGCGGTGATGGCCTCGGCCACCGTGCCTTTGAACCAGGAGACTGAGGCGATCGAGGGCGACGCCCATGACAGCGCCAGCAAGAGGCACGTGATACCAGCCCGATGAGGTACGTTCATGCCCCCTGTTTAACCGAGGTGTTGCGCGATCGCTAGGGCGGAGCAACCGGACCCTTGCGCTCAAAGGTCGACAGGCCTCAAGGTGCCCCCGTGGACGAGTTGTTGAATCATCGTGTGGTGTCTGGAGACACTTCATCGCCCGCTCGCACCGTGCTCATCTTGCATGGAATTCTAGGGAGCGGGAAGAACTGGCATGGCTTCAGCCGGCGCCTCGTCAAGCGCATGCCTGGCTGGCAAGTGGTGCTCCCGGATCTCCGCCATCATGGGGAGTCGCGGGGCTTCACTGGCCCGCACACGGTTCAGGCGTGCGTGGAAGATCTTAACGTGCTCTGTCGTCGGCTCGACGTGGCGCCCGCCGTGGTGATTGGTCATTCCTTTGGAGGGAAGGTGGCGCTGCGATTTGTCGAGCAAGCTGCATGGGACGTCGCGAGCGTCTGGGCGCTCGATACGTCACCTAGTTTACGCGGCGCGGGCGCTCGAGGCCCAGGCTCGGAGGTCGGCCATGTCCTGTCGACCTTGCAGGGCATCCCGATGCCGTCCCCGTCACGCGCTGCGGTTGAGGCGACGCTCGAGGCCGCTGGCTTCTCCGCTGCAATGCGCGGCTGGATGACGACGAATCTGAGGGCAGTCGAGGGGGGCGTGGCGTGGCGCTTTGATCTCTCCGCCGTCGATGCCCTCATCGAGGATTACTTCGCGATCGATTTATGGCCGACGTTGCGCAGGTGGCCGCGAGCAAGTGCAGTTCATTTGCTCTCAGCAGGTCGAGGCGGGCGCTGGACGGCCCTCGATAAGACTCAGGCACGGGCCATTGGAGCCGCCGGGGGGCTGCACTATCATGTGCTTGCTGACTCGGGGCACTGGGTCCATGTGGACGCCCCCGCCGCTCTACAAGACCTCTTTGTCGACGATCTCGCACAGTTGGCACGCAAAATGGCGCGGGTCGAGGGCCCGGAGTAGAACAAGGGGGTAGGAGAGGACCCTCTTGGATGACAATCAACTACTCAAGGTAAACACCTCGCTCTTGGCGCTCTTGGCGCTCTTGGCGGTGGGTGCCACGCTCTACTTTGCTCAATCCGTCATCGTCCCTTTTGCGTTGGCGGCCTTCGCAGCCTTCGCTGCGGAGCCCATTGTGCGGCTCCTTCAGCGCGTCAAGGTGCCGCGCTGGCTCGGGGCGCTCTTCGTCGTCGGGCTCCTCTTCTTGGCCATCGAGTCGATGGTCGAGATCATCGTGCACACCGCGGATCAGTTTCAGGGCCGCCTGCCGATCTACCTGGCGTCGCTCCAAGCCTTGGTGGACCGCCTTCCGCTCCCAGAAGGGACGATGGCGTATGTGCGCGTCGATGATCCGGAGTTTTGGCAAGCGGTGTTGCCCATTCAGGCGCTGGTCGGGAGTGTCGGGTCCTGGGCAGGTGCCGCGACGTCTTTTGTCGCGAACACCCTCTTGGTGCTCCTCTTGATGGTGGCCTTGATTATCGGTCGCCGCCGCTTTGACGAGCGACTCGACCTCGCAGCCGGTCACGCCACGGGACGAATGAAGGCGTCTGCGCGGGTGATTGACGCCATTGACGCAGGCATCCAGCACTACATGCTCCTCAAGACCGGCCTCTCGCTGGCGGTTGGGTTGTGCTTCTGGCTTTTGCTCACGGCTCTCGGCGCCGACTTCGCGATCTTATGGGGGGTGTTCGCTTGCGTAATGAACTTCATCCCTACGGTTGGCCCCATCCTCGCGACCATCCCTGCGGTCGTGATGCTCTTTCTGCAGTTCGGTGACTCGCTCGGTTACGCGTTAATTGCCTCCGCCTCGGTGGCGGTCATCCCCACCGTCTTTGGGAACATCATCGAGCCGAAGGTCTTTGGGGACAGCCTCAACCTGAACTTCTTCGCCATCCTCTTCGCGCTGGTCCTCTGGGCGTTCCTCTGGGGAGCCTCCGGGGCCGTGCTCAGTGTCCCGATCATGATGGCGATCTCGTTGATCTGCCGTGAGGTCCCTGCGTTGCGGCCGGTGCACGAGCTCCTGCGCGCCTAAGGCAACTGAGCGCTACTCGTCGAAGCGCGCCATGATGCCGATGAAGTTGCATGGGCGATGCGTGGCGTCGAACTGGTGGAGCAAGATCTCGTCCCAAGCGAGGCGACAGGCCCCAGGCGAGCCCGGAAGCGCGAAGAGCAGCGTCGACTCTGCGATGCCAGCCGTCGCCCTCGATTGGATTGTCGAGGTCCCAATGTCTCGGAAACTGAGCCACCGAAAGAGCTCACCGAAGCCTGGGATGGACTTGTCATATCGGGCCTCGAAGACGTCTGTTGTGATGTCGCGACCTGTCAGGCCCGTGCCCCCAGTCGAGACGATGGCATCGACGTCCTCTGAGGCCAGCCATACGTCGAGCGCGGCGTTGATCTCGCCCGCTCGATCCACAACGATCCGTCGCTGGCTTACGACGTGTCCGGCAGCCGTCATCCGCTCGACGAGCGTCGCCCCTGAGGTGTCAGTCTCTAAGGTCCGTGTGTCGGAGACCGTCAATACAGCGAACCGAACCGGTTTAAATGTGGCCCCAGACGCCATGGTCTCCTCCCCGCGCGGCGAGCCCCTCGGCCGCGCGCTCGCCACCTAGAGGCAGCCGTACTTGCCTTGTGATTGGTCCCACATGCAGGACTGTCCCGTATCCACGCACTGCACGGAGTAGAGCTTCTCGAGCGAACAGAACCACAGGACGTTATCGATGCATTCGCCCAGCGTGGTGATCTCACCACCACAGTCGGCGCCTTGCTCGGGTGCGCAGCTGCCTGCGAGGCACGACCACCCATCAGGGCATAAGCCGCACCATCCACCGCATGCATCGCTGCCGCAGAGCTTGTCATCGCATTTTGGCGTGCATGGGCCGACAGGCTTGCACGCGTAGCTGTTTGAGAAGCCGTCATAGGTGCAGCCGTGGTCTTCGTAGGCGTCGCAATCATCCTCAAGGAGGAAGACGCCCTCAGAGCACCACACCACCACGTTGCCCTGGCATTCACCCACCGAGGTGACCGTGCCACAGGGGCCGAGCTGGCAAGAGCCATTCTGGCAGATCTTGGGCTCCGCGCAGATGCCGCAGTCCCCGCCGCACCCGTCGCTCCCGCACACCTGCCCGACGCAGGAGGGGACACAACCCGGCTGGTAACAGAGGCCGTCATCGCCACATAGGAGTGGCGCCTCGCACAGCCCGCATGCCCCACCACAGCCGTCGGGTCCGCAGAACTTGCCGTCGCAGCTCGGGACGCAGACCTCGACACACTGTCCACTTGGATCGCAGACCTCGGGGTACGTGCAGTAGCCACAGATCCCGCCACATCCATCGGGGCCACACGTCTTCCCATCACAGGCCGGGCTGCAGACACCGGGTTCGGTGCAGGTGCCCTGTGAGCAAAGCTCGCCTGGGACGCAGTCTCCGCACGCACCGCCGCAGCCGTCTGGCCCGCATTCGGCGCCGGCGCAGTCGGGGACACACGTGGGAGCGTCGCTCACGTCGAGGGTGTCAGGGGCGACTGGCGATTCACCAACGTCGGCGTCGTCGTCTGCGGTATCAGGTGCTTGGATGTCCGTCGTGTCGGAACCGCTGTCATCTGCGTCTGGATTCGGTGTGATGACTGGCACATCCTCGTTGGTCCCAGCGCTGCCATCATCCTCACTGCGCAGCGTCTCCGCATCGGTTGTGGTCTCCGGGGGAGCGCTGTCGGTGTCGAAGTCTGGCGTGCCACCGTTGCCAAACGTCGCGGTGTCGGGCACCGCGTTGGTCACGACCTCGACGCCGCAGCCAAGACACATGAGGCTAGCTAGGATGCACGCGAGGGCAGGGTGGTGAGCGATGAACATGGCCTGAAGGCTACTCGCAGAGCTTTGCCAGCGCCAGCCCCTTGCCCGTGAGCGAGGAGTCGGTTCTCATTACCCCATGACCGGACAGGCATCAGTGCTCATCGTCGGGGGCGGTGCCCGGAGCCATGCGTTGGGCGAGGCACTTCGCAGCAGTCCATCGGTGGGTCGGGTGGTCTTCGCGCCAGGCACCTCTGGCCTGGAGGCTCGTGGGTTCGAGACGGCACCAGTCGCGACTCAGGATCTCCCCGGGCTTGTCGAGCACGCGCTGATGGAGGGCTACGATCTGACGGTCGTGGGCCCGAACACACCGTTGGTTGACGGCATCGTGGATCGTTTCGAGGAGGCGGGCCTACCGATCTTTGGCCCGACGCGTGGGGCGGCGAGGCTCGAAGGCTCGAAAGCGTATGCCCGCCTCTTGATGAGTCACCTTGGCATCCCGACGCCACGATTTGCGCTGTGCGACAACGCCGAGCGTGCTGTGTATCTGGCTCGTACACAGAGGTGGGCCAGGGTCTTCAAGGCGGATGGCATTGCTTACGGGAAAGGGGTGCGGGTCACCGAGCGCTTTGCGGAAGTCGAGGCTGCGCTTGAGGCGGTCTTGGTCGATAACGTCTACGGGCTCGAATCCGATCGTATCGTCGTGGAAGAGCGCATGATCGGGGATGAGATCACGGTCTTCGCCCTCACTGACGGGACGGACTTAGAGATCATGGGGCACGTACACAATCATCCACGCCTGCTCGACGGGGACCGAGGGGCCTCGACGCGTGGTATGGGGCAGGTCAGCCCAGCGCCTCAAGTGACCCCGAGCATGCTGAAGCGCATCGAGACGCTGGTGCTCCGTCCTACCCTGAGGGAGATGGCGGATCGAGGTGCGCCTGTACGGGGGGCCTTCTTTGTCGACTTCATGCTGGTGAAAGGCGAGCCGTACGCGCTGGACTACAACGTCAGGTTTGGAGACCCGGCGACTCAGACAATCCTCAGCGCCTATCGTGGGGATGTGTATCGCGCGCTCTTGGCGTGTCGACAGGAGGGCGAGCTGAAAGCTGCGGTCGCGAGCCTCGTTCGCGACCCGAGGCCGAGGGTCAGCGTCGTGGTGGCATGTGAAGGGTATCCTGAACGTTTCGTGCGGGGGGACCCCATCTCTGTGGATGAATCGGTCTTCCTTGATAACCCGGACTTGTTCCTCTTCGAGGACGGACTCCGTGTCACCTCCGAAGGCGCAGAGACCACTGGAGGGCGAACCTTCACCGTGGTTGGCGTCGCAGCATCGGTGCCCGAGGCGCGGGCGCTTGCCTACTCGGGGGTCAAGGCGCTCCATTTCCGCGGGTCTCATGCTCGCCGGGATATCGGCGCGTAGTTGCGCTACGCTGGGCGTCGCTTCGGCGTTGACATGCCAGAAGACAGGGTGCTACCCACACGGCGTTGCGCGCGGTTAGCTCAGCTGGATAGAGCGTCGGCCTCCGGAGCCGAAGGCCGTGGGTTCGAATCCCGCACTGCGCACCATTTCGACGCCCTCTCCTTGAGGGGGCGTCGAGGCCCGTATGGGGGGGTGAGGTGCGCCGCATTGAGCGCTTATGTGGTGGCCGTTATAGTCCTTTTGAGACCGCGGAGAATCGAGATGCTACGAACCAATCAGTCAATGCTTACGCTTGCCATGTGCGTCGCGCTTGCCATGTGCGTCGCCTGTGACGAATCGGCCAAGGAGCCGGCATCAGCGCCTCAGGCGAAGAGCCTCCCCGCTGACAAGGCGGGCCCGGCCTCTTCTGCTCCGGCCCCCAAGGCGATTGCGAAAGCCGAGGCCCCTAAGACCAGCTCGGATCTGCGCCTGAAAGATCTGCCAAACGCAGGGAAGGCGTCGGCGAGTGATGGCCAGAGCTTGGTGGACGCGAAGAAGATGGTCGACACGATGGCTCAAGAGCTCAAGCGCTCAACGGCCGCAGTGGTGATGGCAGGGAAGGATAAAGCGAAAGTCGATGCCATCGGCGCGGACTTCCAAAAGCTCAACAAGACAATGACGCGCCAGATGGAGAGCGTGTCTGAGAAGCTGACGCCAGACGAACTCGTCGCCTTCGAAGAGTACACGCGGGAGAAGCTCTCGCCCCTGATCAACAGCTTGCTTCAGGCCTTCTTCAGCGCAGGGGGCTTCGCCTCTGGGGGGGCCGGACCCAACGGCAGCACCAAGCTCGTCCAAAAGCCAGCACCGGCGCCTGCACCCAAGCCCATGACGGCGTCGAGTGCTCCGGGAGCCCCCAAGGCGACCCCCGTGGCCGCAGCGGTGGGAGCCGGGGCAGCGGGAGCACCTTCGCCGGTGCAGCCGAAGGTGCCTGGGACTGTGCCCGCGACCGGCGGCGCAGACTCCCTAGAGATGACCGTTGCGAAGGGAGCCGTCGATGCCATGTCCAAGGACTTGCGACAGATCGTCGCGCGCATCCGTGCGGCCGACAACGACAAGGGTAAGCTGCGCAAAATCAACCAAGACTACACGGCCATCAATGAGAAACATGGCAGCAAGCTGCCGCTCGTCGTGCAGGCCCTCAAGGCAGAGGAGCGCCCCGCCTTTGATGCGTACCTCAAGGGGCAGCTCATGCCGGTCTCGTCCGAGCTTGTGCAAGCCTTCACCGCAGCCGGTGTCCAACCGGCCAAGTAGTCGGTTAGGGCTGGGCTCCTCGGGTTTAGGCGATCACGGACGTGTCTCAGCATTCTCTCCCACGCACAGACCAGATGACGTCCTCTTGAGGGAGCGCCGCATCGCCGAGCGCGTAGGGCGGCGCCACGCTGACGAGGCACCCGATGCCAGCTGAGCGAGCATCGTCCGTCCAGAGCAGATAACCCTGCACGCCACCGGGCATCTCTTCGTTCGTCAGGTCAACCGAGCGGGTCATCACGGCGTGAGGTGGCTTGCGCTCACCGCGTTGCCTTGGTGCCGGAAGGCAGGCGTCCTTTGGGGCGCGTTGTAGGGGGCGCAAAGCGCATCGCAGAGCGGGACGTGGGGGGCCAATTGCGCATCTGATGTCGCCGCACCGATCACGACCGCCAGGGCAGGGAGCTCTCCGATGAGCGTGCAAGGGTCCAGAGCGAGCCCGATCGACACCAGGTCCTCGTATCAGAGGCGCATGCATTGTGGCATACTTCCGGAGCACGGCTAGAGCGCAGAGCGCGCCTGCCACCGGATGACGCCATTCGACGGGAGCCATGGCGAAGGTCTTCCTCATCAACCCACCGAGCCAAGCCCTCGGGCCTGGCAATAAGCGGATGACGCGGGTGCTGTACCCACCACCGCCGGGTGGCCTCGCCATGATCGCGGCGTCGCTCCTGCGAGCGGGCCACCAGGTGATGGTCCTTGATCTCGTCGTGGAGCCCCAGCCGCTCGAGCGCGTGGTTGAGGTTGTCATGCGGTGGGGAGCCGACGCGGTGGGGTTCAGTGTCCTAGGGGCTGCATTCTTCGCTACACAGGAGCTCGCGCGGGCGCTCAAGGCGGCGCGGCCCTCTCTGCTGCTCTTCGCAGGCAACGCGCTCCCTTCGGAATACCCAGGGTGGTTCCTAAAGCAGATCCCAGAGCTCGACGCGGTGGTGGTGGGAGAGGGCGAGGAGTCCGTCGTCGAGCTGGTCAACGCAGGGGGGAGCGGCGTCGTCCCCGGCGTCGCCATGCAGGCTCGTGAGCCCGGCGCATATCCTCCACGGGGACAGATTGAAGACCTCGACAGCTTACCTTTCCCCGCTTGGGAGCTCTTCCCGTACCGGAAATATTACGCGAGCCCGCAGCTCCTGTTTCGGTCCAAACCGACCCTTGGGGTTCTACAGAGCCGCGGCTGCCCTTGGAAGTGTGGTTATTGCGCGCAAAACTACCTGTGGCCCACTGTCCGTAAGCGCAGTATCGCGCACGTCGTCTCGGAGATGCGGCGCAACGTGACCGATCTTGGCATTGACCACTTTGGGTTCTACGACAGCATCTTCCCGCTGAAGCCTGAATATGGTCCGCAGTTGCGTGATGAGATCGCACGCCAAGGGCTCGCCGGGCGTGTCCGTATGTTCTGCGAAACGCGTGTGGACATGGTGTGGGAGGAGAGCTTTCGCGCGCTAAAAGAGGCCGGTATGCACTTGGTTTTCCTTGGGATCGAGACGGACAGCGACGTCGTGCTGAAAGGTCAGGGGAAGATCAAAGGCAGGGGCTATGATGCGCGACAAGCCGTGGAGACGCTCAAGGCTGTGGGGCTTCGCTCTTACGGGTTGTTTGTGTTGGGGCTCCCCGAGGAGACCCCGAGTGACCGGGCACGGACCAAGTCCTTTGCTTGTTCCCTCGACCTCGATGTCGCGAGCTTTGGGATATACACCCAGTACGCCGGGAGTCCGTCCGCTCGGCGTGACCCCGAGATCTCACCCGAGATGCTCACTGGTACCAATTGGGAACTGGACGGTGCGTTGGCGGACGCACAACGTTCCATGATGCGCGCCTTCTATCTGCGGCCCAGCGTGGTGCTACGTCATCTCTGGCGGCGAGAGATCACGGTCGACAGATTGCTGCGTGGTGCCTGGGCGATGCTGGGCTCGGGTGCCCATTGAAGGGCACCGTGCCTAGAGGAACCAGGTGATCAAGCCGAGGACGACCCAGCCCCCGACAAAGCCCATGGCGGAGTAAGGCAAGAGTTCGCGCCATTCGGCTGCGTCCCCACCTGTGCTCACGCGAAACGAGAGGCTCCCCATGTCGGGGAACGTCACTGCGCCCGGCGCTAGGTTCGCGTGCGGGCGTGGCGCGCCACCAGGCACTGGCAGAGGTAAGGCGTTCAAGGTCTGAGGCGCGTCCTGCCAACCAGGCGCAGCTTCGAACTCGATCGTCTTCCGTCGTTTGGGTCCTTGTTGCATGCCGATTACCTAAGCAAGGTCCGTGCCAGTTCTTGGGTGGTGTGGGCGCGAGGGCCGCAAGTGTTTGTTTTCCGTGCCTTTCGGGGGGCTTCCCTGCGCAAAGTTTGCGCACTGCCCTGACACCTGGGGGCAGTTCACTCCGTCTCCTGGGGACGAACGTCCCCACCTGAGTTGACGTCCTCTGGGATAGGCACCACCTTCGTGGGATGGGGGATTCCCGCACGAAAGGTCTTGCCGAGGCAGCGGAGCTCGCTTACCGCGAGCATGCCTTCCTCGTTGATAAGCAGGCGCTCCCCCATCCAGGCCTCGATGCTGAGTCTCTTGCGACGTTGGGGCCTTGGTTGGTTCTCGTGGTGTTTACCGTGCTCGGTGCAGCGTGGGCGCTCTGGATGAAGCGACGTTACGCGCCCGGGTGCCGGACCTTAGCGAAGCTGCCGCTGACCTATGGACGCTACACCGATGCAGTGGGGCTCTTCCTGGTGGGGCTGGGGCTGCGGCTCTGGGGTCTAGGGACCCAACCCGCCGACAGCCAAGAGCTGACGTATCTGCTGCAGGTGGTGTTTCCACGAGAGATGGTGACCGATCCATGGCTCGCCTCACTGCTGACCCTCATGGCGCCTCATATGGTGAGCCCTCATCCACCGCTGTTTCGCCTGATCTTAATGATGGTTCTGGGTGATGCCCATGACCTGGCATGGCTCCGCGGTCCAGCTGCGTTGGCTGGCGCGGCTACGGTGCCCTTGGTCTACATGCTCGGCGCGAAGCTGTATGGACGACCAACGGGGCTGGTGGCCGGCGCATTGCTCGCCGTGTCGCCATTCCATATCTACTTCTCTCAGACCATCACCCCGTACAGCCTCCTCGGGCTTTGGGTGGCGGCGGCCTATCTCCTCCACTCCGATGCCCTCAAACCGGGTGGCCCGTGGGGGCGCTACGTCACGGTCTTGGCGCTTGGTTTTGTGACCCATTTCAGCGCAGCAGCGCTCTTCGCGCCCCTCGCAATTGATGCCCTGTGGCGAGGCTGGCGCTATCGGAGACAGGGGGAGGAGTTGGCGCGCCTTTGGCGTTTCGTGGCCGCCGGAGCCGTATCGTTGGTGCCGCTCGCCTTAGGGTCAGCGGGGCTGTTCTTCTATGGGGACATGATCCCCCACATCTTTCCGATGATCCACGCCATGGCGCTCTTCCCGCCCGTCGAGTCCGTGGCGATGGCGCTCACGGCCTTCTTTGAAGGGGCTGCGGGCTTCCTATGGCATGGGGTAGCGAGCACCTACGCCGTCCCATCGGTGGGGGTCATGACTGGCTTCGGCCTTATCTTGAGCGCTCTAGGTGGCCGAAAGGCCTTGCACGCACGAGAGGCGAGCGGTCGCGTGCTGCCCTTGGGGGTCCTGCTCTTTGTGGGGTTCTTCGTCGCCTTAGGTGTGCTCACCATCTCGAGCAACGGCTTCTTCTACTTCGCTTCTCGGCGATTCATCCCAGTGGTGCCGGTGCTGATCGTGCTCTGGGCAGGCGGGCTTGGCTTGATGAGCACGCTCATGCAGCGCAGAGGCTTTGGCCGCGCTGCGCAGGTGGCGATACTTTGCCTCTTGCTTGGCCCTCCATTGTGGGCTCAAGCCATGCACCTGTGGACTATGAAGGTGGAGGTCGTGAAGCCGGATATGAGGGCCGTCGCCGATGAGCTGTCGACACAACTCAAAGACGGGGACGCCATCGCGACAGGTCCGTATGTCTTCTTCGATTTCCTCTACGCGTATCACGCCGAGACGCAGGTGGCGGATTGGTACCAGGCCGGCGGTGCACCTCGCTGGGTCTCACTACCGGGGCACAACCATGCCACTCCACGGCGTGTCCTCTTGTCGACGAGTGATATCGCGTTGCCATGGCACCAAGTCCTGAGTCACGAAGGTGTTAAGCGAGTTTGGCTCTTAGACGTCGACGAGAGGCCCTATGGGTTGAGGGAGCTGGAGGGCCCCGGGACGATCCATCAACAGGCGATGAGCGACCTGGGGATGAGCTCCTGCGGGGTGGTACCCCTGCAGTTCACGGGTGTCGCCGTGAGCTGCTACCAGGTCACCGGCAAAGGCGGGCTGAAGGACGTCGTGGACGTGGGGGACGGTGACTACCGTCAGGTCATGGGCATGGCACCGCCTGGGAGTGTGCGCTCGCATGCCCGTCGCCTGGCTCCTGGCGGTGCGGTGCTCTTTGGCCCAGGTCGACCAGCAGCGTCGCTAGACCTCCATGTCATGCGTTGGTTTGAGGAGTCGGTCCCGCTCGAGGTCTCGGTCTTCAGTGGGGACCATGTGGAGACCCATCGCGTGGAGCTTACGGAGCGCAAACAGCGCGTCAACGTACCCTTGGGGCTCCCAAGCACGCGGGCCTCATCGCCACTACGTGTTGAATTCTCGGTGACGGACCAGCTCGTGGAATCGCGTCCGTCCTGCTTTCGCCACCGACGGGAGCGGTACCGTCGAGGTTGGCTCGACTGCGGGATCTACCTCAGAGAGGTCGCGCTGCGGCGTGTCGAGGGACCGTGACGGGCGCGCTCCATGTGCTCCCTGCTTCTCTTCAAGGCGGCTTATCAAAGGTCCGCCTGGAGGGCCTGGACGGGATACGAGCCCTCGCGGCTGTCGCCATCTTATTGACCCACATGCGGCTCTTGCCTCTGTGGGTGGCGCTCAACGTCTTCTTCGGCCTCAGCGGCTTCCTGATCACGTGGCTCTTGTTAAGGGAAGAGGACGCGGCAAAGCGCGTCTCCATTCCTCGTTTCTACGCGAGGCGCTGCCTGCGCCTTTTGCCCGCTTACTATGTCGCGATCATCGTCCTCGTGTACTTGGTGCCACCCAGCGCGGGCCCGCTTCGCACCGACCATGTCTGGAGCGCCGGGCTCTACTATTCGAACTACTACCAGGCGGTCCATGGCGCGACACATGGGACCTTGAGCCCCTTCTGGTCGCTCGCGATGGAGGAGCAGTTTTACCTCATTTGGCCGGTCTGCTTTGTGTTGAGCAGGGGTTGGAGAGCTTGGCTGCTGGTCACTCTAATCGTCGGAGTATGGTGGCAAAGGGCAGTGGTAGTCTGGGGGGAAGGGGATCTCGAGTGGGCGTATCACGCCCTAGACTGCCGGGCCGATCATCTCTTGGTCGGGTGTCTCCTCGCCGTGTCGCTCCATTCGGGGCGCTTCCAGCGCCTGTGGCGCCTCATATGCGATGGCAAATGGCCTGTTTGGGCCACGCTTGTCGGGCTCCTCGTCTGCGCGTTCCTCCCCCTGATGGGTGATGAGCGATACCGAGAAGGGGCGGCGTTCTATGTGGAACCCTGGCTCGTCGCGGTGCTCTTGGTGCAGGTCATCGCTGGTAGAGCAACAGGGCGCTTCGGGTGGCTGGATACGCCGTGGCTCGTGTGGCTCGGTCAGCGATCCTACGCCTTCTACCTCTATCATGTCTTCGCGATGGACCTCGTGGGGAGATGGCTCTCAGGCTCACCTTTTCAGCTGTTTCTGCCGACCCTGCTGGTGACACTTGTCCTCGCACAGCTCTCATGGCTGTTCATTGAGGGGCCGATCCTGAAGCTTCGTCAGCGCAAGCCAGGGATAGAGGCGCTCAGCCAGTCACCCGGTGCATCATGAAGCTGAACCCCATCTTGGGCAGGTTCGCGGGCACAGGGTGATCTCTCAGGATGCGGGCGACGCGCCGTGGGCTCCCGTAAAAGCGCCGATACGCGCCCCGCTGAAAGCTCTGCAAGGTAGCGTCACTGACCTCCGGCAGGCCGAAGGCGTCTTTGCCGATGTTCTTGTCGAGGACGGTGGCTGCTTGCTCGGCGTGTTCATCACCCATCTCAGTGCCGGCGAATGGCGTGACGATGTTGAAGAGCCCGAGGTGTAAGTCCGAGGCAACAGCGAAGTCGATCGTGTCTTTGATCTCCGCACGAGACTCACCCGGGAACCCGAGCATGAAGAAGCCTGTCGAGAAGATGCGCTCCCGTGCGGTCGCTGCGATGACGTCGTGGATCTTGTCGAGCTTCAGATCCTTTTGGATCTCCTTCTGGATTCGGTCGGTCACGGTCTCGATGGCGATGGCGTAGGATGCCGTCCCAGCACGTCGGTAGAGGGCGATGTCCTCGAGCTTCAGGAGGTCGCCACGTAGCCCATTAGGGAACGAGAGCCGGACATCCATGCCTCTCTCGATGATCCCATTGAGGATCCGCCGTGCTCTTCGGTAGTCGAAGTTGAAGATGTCATCGACGATCTCAAAATCACGAATCCCGGTGCGCTTAATTTGATAGGCGAGCTCGTCGAGCACGCGCTCAGCTGTCATCGGACGGAAGCCCTTGCCAAAGAAGAGGTGGCAATAGGTGCACTTGAAAGGGCACGCCCGCGACGTCATGAGCGGGAGGGTAGGGCGCGGGCCGAGCTGGCTGAATGACTTGTGTTGCCGATAGCGATGCAGCGGGACCTCTGAGAAGTCCAAAAACGGCAAGTCGTCTTGGTCTTCGATGAAGGGCGGTCGCTCGTTCTTTTGGTGCTGCCCGTCGGCATCCAGATAATGCACACCAGGGATGTCATGGACGTCCCCACCGGCTTGCAGCCCCTCTACGATGGCTTGCAAGACGACCTCGCCCTCCCGCTCCACGACGGCGTCCACGCCCGGGAGCACGAGGACCGACTCAGGGTAGCTCGACGCATGAGGGCCGCCGACGACTACGGGGACACCAGCGTGCTGGGCCCTGAGTGTCCTAGTGATGTCCGCCAGCGACTCCCTCTCCCAGGTCAGCGCGCTGACCCCGAAGAGGAGCGGTGGCTCATTGGCGACGCGCAGGCGCGCCAACCCGGTCTTCAAAGGCTCCACTTGCGTGTCGATGACACCGACGCGGACACCCAGGCGTTTACGGAGCCAGCCCGACAGCGCGAGGACGCCGAGCGGCGGAACCACTGAGGCATTTCGCGGTGTGACGTTAGACGCCTTGATGAGGACCACATCGACCATACCAGCGAGCCTAGCAGCCGGACCTGATTCTAGCGAGGGGTGGCTGCCTAACGCAGGAGACCGAAGGCCCCCAGCGTACGGCGTAGTCCATCGTCTAGATCGATCGTGGCCTCAAAGCCCAGCGCGTCACGCAGGGCAGACACATCAGGGACACGTCGCGGGATGTCCTCGAAGTTCTTGCCGAAGAAGTCTTCGCCTGGCACCTCGACGACGCCTGCAGAGTGACCAGTCAACGCGATCATTCGCTCCGCCAACTCTTTGACCGAGACAGGTTCGACACGCCCGACGTTAAAGGCACGACCGTTGACCGTCGAGCCCTGCCCTACGGCGAGCGCGAGCTGGGCCGTCGCGTCCATCGCATCCGTCACATAGCAGTACGCCCGGACGGCGTCCCCGCCATCCACGAGTGGTAGCGGGGTCCCCTTCTGGATGTGGCCGATGAACTTGCTGATGACCCGACCTTCACCAGGCCGATCGAGCCCTGGGCCATAGATGTTGAAGTACCGAATTGAGACGTGCTCAAGCCCTTGCGGAGCATAGGCCTGAGCGTACTGCTCCCCGACAGCTTTGCTGAGGGCGTAGCTCCACCGAGGGGACAGGTAGCTTCCATAGGTCCGGGGTGAGCGCTCCTCAAGCACCTCTGGGTTGGTCCCATAGATCTCGCTTGAGCTCGTGAAGAGGACAGGGCGGCCATGACGCATGCAGGCGCGGAGCACGTTGCGTGTGCCGAAGACGTTGACGTCGAGCACCAACGCGGGGTCGGTCATGTACTCATCGACGCCTACAACGGCCGCCAAATGGACGACTCGCCCGGCCTTTGACACGAGGCGGTCGACGAGCGCCTCGTCGCTTACATCCCCTTTTATGCACGTCAGCCGATCGTGCCGATTCAGCCGAGCAAAGGGCGCGACGTCCATGACAGTCACAGTGTGTCCGAGGGACAAGAACCGCTCAGCGAGGTTCGCCCCGATGAAGCCCGCGCCGCCGGTGATCAGGATGTGTGTCGGTGCGCTCACGGCTGGCATGCCGCCATGTCTTGGGCGGTCTTCGCCTTGAGGACGCAGGTGTTGCTCTCGGGGGTCGCGACGCTCATGCACCCTGGCGGGCAGTCTCGCGTCAGTTTCGCTGTGTGCGCTTCTCGGATATCTGGGGGCACGTCCTCTGGGAGCGCCTTCAGCGAGAGCTGAAGGATGTGCGCGCACACCATGCGGCACTCCGCCATGGAGACACCGTTCGGGTTCTTTCCGGCCTGCACGATCTCGCCTTGCACCTCGGCCTTGGCAACCGGTGCCGCAGTTGCAGGCGTTGCACTCTTCATGGGCGGGGCGCTCACGGGGAGCGCTCCCTTGGGCTCCCCGGACGCAG
This sequence comes from Myxococcota bacterium, assembly GCA_049602155.1. Taxonomy (GTDB): domain Bacteria; phylum Myxococcota_A; class UBA9042; order PHBI01; family JBMYRH01; genus JBMYRH01. Next base: position 102,772 of record JBMYRH010000006.1, read on the forward strand.
CGGGCGTCTCGAGCGTCTCCGCAGGCTTAGTCTGCTCATTCGGCGCACACCCGACCAGGCACAGGCTGAGTGACAGGAAGAGGGCCAGCTTCACGTGAATCATCGGTCGGCTCCTTGAACGCCCCCAGGCTCTCCCCAAATGGTTGGAAGGTGCAAGCGGAACACTCCTGCAAACGAATTCACCCACAGTTCATTCCCGTCGAGCGCGAGGCCATGCGGGCGGCCTCCGACCTCTCGCGTCCATCGTCGAGCGCCCGTCTTCAAGTCCACGGCAAGGACCCGTCCACTCAAATGGCCGAGGATATAGAGCGCCTGGCGTTCGCGGTCCAAGGCGAGCCGGCGCGCGTGGATCTCGCCGTCGAACGTTCGGGTCACCTGCCAAGAGCTCAAGTCGATCTCAAAGAGGGCATCACGCACCCCGGATTGGTAATAGATGGTGTCCGTCTCGATATCGAGCAAGAGCGCCGTGCCGACCACATCATCCAGGGGCATCGACCGGCGAACAGTCATGCTGTCTGGGTCCACCTCGAAGAGGTTATGGCCGGGCCCCGACGTGAAGTAAAGCAGTCGCGTCACCGGGTGCTGCTCGATAAAGTGGAGCGGCCCTCCCCACGCCACCAAGCCAAGCTCTGCCAACTTTAACTGGCCATCGTAGCGGCGCTCGTTCAAATCAAACCGCACGAGGGTGCTCTCCAATTCGGTCCCTGCGTAGAGCGCTGAGCCGTTGACGTCCTCGACGACCTGGATCGGCTGAAAGAACCGCATCTCGCCGCGTCGCGGGGAGGGCAAGGTGTAGGCCACACTCAGGTCCGAGAGGTGAAGCGCGTAGAGGTCTCGATTTGTCCATGGCGCGGCCCACACGCGGCCCCGCTCTTCGAGCACGTCGATGTGGTGGAGGTTCCCGCTACGGAAGCACGAGGCTGGGGAGCCATCACGCGGCACCCTGAGCACGGTTGGCGTGACCCCCGTCTCCACGCAAAAGGAGCAGCCGTAGCTCAGGACGAGGGCGTCCGGCGTGACGATGACGTCTCTAGGGTGCCAGCGGTATGGCACCTCTCTTGTCACCTTGACGGCCTTGCCGGCCGTACTGCAGGTCAAGAGCTCGCCAGACTGAAGAGCGCTTGGGGCATCACCTTCGACCCGTAACGTGCGGGGGTCGAGCGCGAGAGATACCCCAGGCTGGGCAGCGACCGCCTCAGCATCCACTGCCCCGATTCCGCCCCCGAAGGTGAGGTGACCAAAGAGCGCAGCGCAGAGAAGGACAGGGAGGCCAAGGCTGGTCTCTAGGCGCAAGGTTCGGCCGCGCTGTGTGGCGAGCAGGTACCCCACGCCCCAGAGCGCAGCCGACAACCAAGTCAACCAGCCCTCAGCGCGGAAGACTAACCAGAGCTGCAGGTGGAAGTCGGGACCGAACCAGCGGAGCCATTGCGCTGTTTGTGACCAGTCCCCCACGAGCACGACCCAGAACCCAAAGCCCGCGACCCAAATGAGCGCATCCTTGAGGGCTCGCCATCGCCCTGCGGGCGTGCCCAAGTACGCCCTCAGGGTGCAGCCTTGAAAACGAGCTCCGAGCCCCATGTCGACGAGTAGAAGTGGCAGGAACATCCCGATAATGGGGAGCAGCGGGTCTTGGTCACGCACCCGCCATGTATGGAGCACGTGGAGCCACGCAAAGCAGAGAAGCGCCGCAGCGACCGGCCACAGCGCCGCAACGCTCGCGCGTAACGCTCTGATTCCGTATGTCAGGGCACGCACACAGAGACGGCGTCACTTGGTGCCCCATAGGCAGTCCCGATCGGTGTGCATGTCCCTGCGCCTGCGCAGCTCACTGAGCTCGAGCACGCAGGCCGACAGGTGCCGCCGAAGCACAGGTTGCCCGGTTGGCAGCCTGCATCTTGGGTGCATGCATCTCCTGTGTTCGCGCTGCCGGCTGGAGAGGTGCAGTAGAACGAGTAGCCTCCCATGGCACCGCCTCCTAGGATCGCACAGCGGTCTCCGCCGCCTGGGGTGCATGGATCGGGTTCGGTGACCAAGCAGCCACTGGCGCCACCACCCACGCAGGTACCCTCATGGAAGCGGTCCTCCGAGCGGGGCAGGCAGCTCAAGCGGTCACCGGGCTCACCCGAGACTACCCCGTCGCAGGCGGTCGCGTTCGGTGCGCTGCACCCTTCGAAGCACGCGCCGACGTCGACCTCGTCTCGAAGCGCCAAGCAGCTCTTGTGGCTCGTCGGACACCCAGTGGCCACTGGGTTGCTGGGATCGCAGGCTTGTCCACTTGGGATACACACGCCGACGGCGTCGGCGGTAAACTCCGAGAGTTCGCATAGCGACCCCGGCGCGCACCCTTCAGCCGTCTCAGGGTTGCAGGCGCGGCCACAGATGCCAGGCGTCGCAATGCCCTGAACCTTGAGGCAGCCCATACCGTTGTTTTTGCCACAGAACGTCTCGTTAGTCTCCGGGCTAAACACACAGCAGTCATCATGGACGGTGCATCCGTCACTTACGAACCCTGCATTTGCATCAAAGCCCATGCCACAGATGCCGTTGCCAGTCGTTGCGATGGCATTGACCGTCCAAGTACCAGCGGGGACGGTCCCGCCTCCTGGCGCTTCGGACTCTTCGGTGGTCTCCGTAGGCACGCAGGCGAGGTTGGTACCGCAGCCGGTGGTCTCCGCGACGGGGTCACACGCGCCGGAACACACGGGGCCGTATGCGGTGCACACGTCGACACATAAGACGGAACAGTCCTCGGGGCAGTCGCCGCAGCCCTCGCCAAAGGATTCGCCTGCGCAGATGCCATCGCCACACACCGAGTCCGGGCAGGCGCCACAGTCGTCTTCGCACAGAAGGCATGACTCGATGGGGGCGCAGAACCCATCTCCGCAGGTGACAGGGCAATCCTCCGGACAGCCCTCATTCGTCTCATGGGGTGATGAGTTGCCATCGAGCACACCTACACACACGCCGTCACCGCAGAGCACGCCCAGGCAGTCTGCGGGGCACGAGTAGGCGTCCTCGCTCAGCTGACAGATGTCGTCCTCACAGTCGTCTGAACATTCGCCGCAATCATCCTCGCAGAGATCACAGTTCTCGGGCCAGACGCAGATGCCGTCACCGCAGTCGATGCAGGGGCCACAATCATCCCCGCAAGACTCACACGTCTCACCATCCTCGCAGATGTCGTTGCCGCACTCCGTGACGCACTCGCCACAGTCGGCTTCGCACGTGACGCACGTCTCTAGCGGCTCGGCTGGCGTCCCTGGGATAAAGCCCTCGCAGGTTGCCCCCCCAGAGCACCCCGTGTCATCGGTGCAATATTGCGGGGGGGCCGCACCATCGCTGCAGGTCCCCAGCGTGTCCGGTGTGCCCAGTGGGCCCGTGGTGCAGATCCCGTCTCCGCAGGATGCCTCGCAGGTCGGGGCGCAGTTCTGGAAGGCCATCTGGACGCAGATCTCGTTCCAGGTGCTGCCGCAGCAGCTTGAGAGGCCGAGGTCGTCACAGACGCAAGCCATGACCGCAGGGTCATTGCAGCCGCCGCAATCCACGCCGGGAGTGCACGACCCTGTAGCGTCTGCGCAGCACGAACTCGACGAGCATTGCCCGCAGTCCTCGGCGCATGAAGAGCACGTCTCGGCCGCGATAAATCCGTCACAGACGCCGCCGTCAGTGCACCCGCCATCATCCACGCAGAACACGGGCGTATCCCCACTGTTGCTACATGTCCCGATGGCCCCCGGACCACAAGTCCCGTTGCCACAGAATTCCGGGCAGACCCCATTGGGGCAACAGTCGACTTTGCAGGTGGTCATGTCCTCGCCAAAGTCGGCGCTGCAGACGTCGTCACCGCAGTAGGGGCAAGGGGTGTCGCACTGGATTGCTGCAGCCATCAGGCACTGGTAGCCCCACCCAAGCGTGCAACACTCGGGCTCGAGCTCACAGACACACGTCGTTAACGCATCAGCGGCTGGCGGTGCGATGTCTGCATGAGCGGACTGGTCGCAGCCTATGCCGTCGTGCGCGACGCAGCAATCACCACCACACTCACCGCAATCGAGTTCACAGTTCTGGCACGTCTCACCGTTCGAGAGGTGGCATGTGTCATCACCACAGTAGGGTTCGCAAGCGCCCCCACAATCGTGCGGACATTCCTGGCAATCCGCACAGCAGCCTTCTTTTTGATAATAGCCGTCGCACGTCGCGCCGGGGGTCGTGCAGTCCGAGTCGGTCGTGCAAGCCGTGGAGCCATCATCCGAGCACGCGCCCATGACCATGTCGTCGCAGGTCAGGTCACCACAGAACGGGTCGCACTCCCCGCAGTCCTCGATGCAGCTGTCGCACACCTCAGTTCCGTTACAGGTGCCGTCGCCGCACACGGGCGGACACTCCCCACAATCCTGGGAGCACGAACCGCAATCTTCGTCGACTGTACAGAGGTCGTCACCGCACTCGCACTCGCAATCGCTGCTGCAGTTCAAGCAGGTCTCGCCCTCATCGCAGCTGAGGTTGCCGCAGCTCTCGCACTCCAGTCCCGCGTTTGTGATTGCGTCGATCGCGCAGTTCTCTTCCCACTTCCCTGTACAGCAGTAAGGGTTGATCGCGCAGACTTGAGCGGCGATGGCCCCGTCCTCGCAGCCGGGCGTGTCATTGGCTGTGCAGCAGTCACCTTCACCGGCGCAGCTGCCGCAGTCATCGGAGCAGCTCGCGCAGTCCTCTTCCCAGGAGCACTCTCCGTCACCGCATTCTGCGGGGCAGACACCACAATCGTATTCGCAAGAGCTGCAGGTCTCGCCCTCGTCGCAGCTGTCGTCGCCGCAGAAGACGTCATCACCGCAGCCCGGGATAAAGGTGCCGGCGCAGGTGCCATCGGTGCACCGATCCACTTCGGTGCACTCATCATTGTCGTCGCAGAAGTCGTTGTTGTTGGTGAAGACACAGCCGACAGCAGGGTCACAAGCGTCGTCGGTGCAGGGGTTCCCGTCGACACACTGGCCCGGCAGGCAGAGGGGGGCTGCATTGCCACCGAAGTTCACGGGGGCGAAGGGTACAAAGTCCGCTCCAGGGTTGAGCCATGAGCTGCCGTGCAGGGCGACGACGCGATCGTCCCCGCTCTCACCGAGGCCGTCCGTGGTGCGGACGATCATCGCGACGCCGATGTCCTCCTCCTCCGTCATGTTGGTGGCTGACATGCGGTACACCCCGTCACCGACATACGAGGCCTCAACGACGAACCCGTCGTCCGTGCTCGCGATCTGAGTGCCTGTCGTGATGGTCATGCCTGTGTTGACGGTGGTCGCGAGTTCCAACCACACCTGGGCTTGGTCTCCATACACTTGACCAGCAGCGTCCCGCAGCGTGACCTCAAGGGTCGTCGTGTCGCTCAGGCCGCCGTTCTCGGTGACTGCGAGGGTCGCGAAGCGGAACTTTCCGGCGAGCACACGGATTAAGTAGACCACATCTGCGACGTTCACGTCCCCGTCTTGGTCAGCGTCTAGGGCGCTCTCTTGGAATGCTGAGACGCTGCCCTCGGCGACGAGATCAGCCAGGTAATGCAGACCGAAGCTGACGTCCGCGACCGAGAACTCACAGTCTCCGTCGGAGTTGCCTAAAATCTCAGATGGTTCGAGCCCATTGGCGCAATCGGGATCGAGCCAACCATGGCCGGCCACGATGTCTCGCGTCTCACCGATCCCGAGCGCGGGGCCAATAGCAGTGGGCTCAGCGGCATTAGAGAGGAGCTTTCGGATGCTGCCCTGAATCAGGGTCAGGTTTGTCTCTTGGCTCTTTAGCCCCTGGAAGTTGATCGTCGCGATCTCAAGCGCGTTGCCTTTCGCGTTCGAGCCGACGCTCGCCGCTGCGACAATGTGCACCTCGCCCGGAGGGTCGTTCAAAGTGATCTCAAGCTGCCCGCCTGGCCAGCCGCTCCCTGGACCACCCGAGACGGCCTGGATGACCGCTGGGTCATACTCGAAGGTGACATCCAGGGCCCCGAGGGCGAGGCTCCCGGTGTTGACGCGCAGCGGCATAGTGAAGTCCTCACCAGGGAGGACATCAGGGTGCGCGATCCCGAACAAATTGCCCAAGTCGATGTCACCGACTGAGGGCTCTAGGTTGCACGCCGTTGTAGTCGCACCCGACGTGTTGCTTGTCTGGGCCGTGGCCGTCACCGTCACCATGACGCGTTCATTGGCGAGCAGCGTGGCCTCGCCCGAGGCCGCGATGCTCATTGCCTCTGGGTGACTGACCTCAAACGCAAGGAGCCCTGCGACCTCTTGGGCATCCGTCAAGACGGTCCCGTCCTCGAAGGTCGCTGTGACTGACACGATCTCTTTTGCCCAACCGGCCACGCCTTTGAATGTGGATGGGAAGTCGAGGCTAAGGGAGTCGACATCAACACCGGCGTCGGACGCATTAACCTCGAGCGGGGAGGAGAACTGGTCGCCGAAGGTCGCCGTGACCTGAGCGGCACCCGCGCCAGAGGCAGAGAGGATGTGGCTGTTGGCGATTGAGAAGACGCCGCTGTTGGGGACCAGCCCGTACGTCGTCGACGGGTTGGCCGACACATCGACGATCGTCCCATCACTGAGCGCCAAGATGGTGCTGAGCACCCCCTGCTGGTAGCTCCCCGTGGCCTCCAGCTGGTCGAAGTTGGTCTTGTAGCTGTCTGTCGACCCAGGGTAGGCGGGCCACGGATAGGCACCCAAGGCGAGCCCCTCGGCCTTCACGATGTTGACCGGGACGATAAACTGCTCGAGCTCGGGTGCATGAGTGAAGCTGACGAGTAACGCAAAGGCGCCGAAGTTGTCTCCAGCCACGGAACAGACCTGGATGCCCTGCGTTTTTCCGTCAGGACCGCTGACAGCTTGGAGCTCGAAGAGGTTGAAAGGGTCGCCACCGATGTCGTCGTAGAAGGTGCGCTCATCGAGGGTGAAGTCCTTCGTCTCACCCGTCTCGTAGAGGAGCGTCACTTCGACATCTGCGCAGATCGGCAACCCAGCGAGGGCAGCCGCGTCCGTCTCTGACCGCGCTAATGCATCGGTCGATAGGGTGATCTCAGCGCCGACCGGTGCCGGGAGCGCCATCTCGATATAGCCGACGCCACTCGCGACCTCGTCTCCACAGACCGTCCAGCGGGCATCGATCATGTCGCCCGACCCCGAGTCGAGCGTCACGGCGCGATAGGGCGCCTCCAGAACAGCGAGAGCATTTGGCGCCAAGGACGATACGCTTAAGCCCATCTCCGCAGTGATGGGCATCCGACGGTTGTCCTCAAAGGTCGCATAGGCCAAGACAGGCCCCTCTTTGCCCTCAAAGTTGAAGGCCTGCACCAAGGTCGCTTGTGCGAGCGATGTGGCCGTGTGAAGGAAGGGGGGAGCTGGGCTGAAGTTATCGAACACGATGTCCGTGGGCACGACGACGTCGATGCCGGTCACGTTGGTGACGGTGTCACTGATGATGACGTCCGCGCTCCCCATCGCACCGTTTGGCCCAATCGCGCTCACGGTCGCCTGTCCACTCGCGAGGCCGCGAATGGTGTTCCCCTCGACCTCCATGAGGTTGCTGGTGTTACCGGTCGAGAACGCGATGTAGTCGTCTAAGCGGCCCGTCACAACATCAGTGCCCGTGTTGCTGTGTCGAAAGGAGACGTCGACGTGGACCCGGGTCTCTTGGAATCGCTCGGCGCTGCAATCGTCGTTCAATACGCCGCTGATGCGCTCGAGGAAGTTGTCGTCGACCTTGACTGAGACCGGGTAGACGGGCTGCCACACGCGGAAGGGCAGGGTGGTGGACGCGTCCTCGTAATCGACGGTGACAGTGACACTGCTCGTCGGGGACGTGGTGGTCTCGTCGAGGGTGGCGACGCAGCCCGCCGTCATCTTGATGTTGGCGTCGAAGGCGCTTGCACACTCCGACGCCGCTGCCACGTTCACATCCGGGCCATACGCATGCACGGCGAACACGTGGACAGGGCTCGTGACTGTTGGCGTGTCGGTGTAGATACCGGTCACGTTGAAGAGCTCGTTGTTTTCCGCGACCGCGTAGATGCCCCGGAGCGGATCCGTCGCGACCTCAATGAGGCCCGTGGTGTCCGCGGGCCCTCCAGACTGGATGTGGACCTGGTAAGCGCCAGATGGACCCGTGAGCGCAACGTTCTGCAGGTCGAAGAGGGAGGTGACGGTCGGCGCGAACTGCACGGTGGCGCCCTCGGGCGCGTCTGCTCGGACCTGGAATTCGATATCGGCCAGGTGGACCTGACCGGTCGCGTCCTCGAACGGCGTATCGACCTCTCGGACCCCGACAATCAGGACCTCATCAAATTTCGGATTGCTGACCCCCGAGTACCGTGGGTCGACAGTGACGGACTTGACCGTCAAGACGGCGGGGTCGAAGGGGACCTTGACGTCGAAGGATTCGATAACAGAGTCGCTCGCGACCGCGAAGATCGGCACGGTGAACGTGCGAGATGCGTATTGAGGGCCATGGGGGAGCGTCATGACGACCCCGGGATCTGGCAACGCCTCCACGGGCGGCTTCTTCGCCAGGATGACGGTGCTCAGCCCCGTCGACTCTCCTGAGGGCAGCTCAAAGCGCGCGGAGACAGCGACTGGGATGTCGCTCGAGAACCAGCCGTCTGGGATCGCGGCGGCGATTTCGCAGGTCGACGTTGCCCCGACATAGCAGGGGGTCACGACGTCATCGGCCCCTTGGACCATGAGCCGCAGCTCGACCTTGGTGGGGCTCACATAGGGCCTCCCTAGGGCATCGCGGACTTGGACGACTGCGCGGACAATGGGGTCGTCTGCGTAGACGTCAGGGTTGCGGATGATGCCGCTCACCCAGTCCGCCGGGTAAGCGGTCGTTGAGAACGTCCCTGTTGCCTTGAGGGGCCCCAGGGCCACTTCAACCTGCCCTGACGTGTTGGGCGGTCGGTTCATGTAGCCGCCCACGGCCTGCTGGTACGCGCCGTTGTTCAGGTCGGCCCATTGGCCCATCAACATCCCTGGGCTGTCCCCGACAATCGACCAATCAACCATCGCATTCGCGAGGCCCACCGGCGGCTCCGAGCACTGGGGCTCGTCGACCTCTCCGTCACAGTCGTCATCCGCCTCGTTATCGCAAAGTTCCTCGGTGGGGAGGACTTGGTTCGCGCACGGGCCCAGGGCGCCCGCAGAGCAGCTCCGCGTACCCTCCTTGCAGGCTCCGACGCCGATCAAGCTTTCGTCTCCATAATAGCAAGGGAGCTCGATGTCGGAGTCACCGACCACCACGCAGCCGATGCCCGCTTCACAGGCGTCCTCGGTGCATGGGTTGCCGTCTTCGCAGGCTATCTCAAGGCCCGCGCACACACCGTCCGAGCACACATCGGCGTCTGTGCAAACGTCATCGTCATCGCAGGGGGCCGTGTTGATGATGTGGCTGCAAGAACCATCACTGTTGCAGATGTCATCGGTGCATTCGTTATCGTCGCCGCAGTCAATCGCGAGGCCAAAGCAAAAGCCGCCCGAGCACGAATCGCCCTCCGTGCAGACATCGTTGTCGTCGCAGGAACCCGTATTCGGGAGGTGTAGGCAGCCGCCGGTCAGCGGATCACACGAGTCATCTGTGCACGGGTTCCCATCGTCGCATGGGGTGACAGAGCCCGCGACACACTCGCCGGACTCGCAATGATCACTCAACGTGCAGGCGTCCGCGTCATCGCAGAGGGTGCCGTCGGTGAGCGCGAGGGACTTGCAACTCCCGTCTTGGCCATCACAGGTCGCGTCAAGACAGGGGCCGTCAAACTCCGAGCAGTCGAGGTCGATCCCGACGCATGTCCCTTCAAAGGTGCATGAGTCATTGAGCGTGCAGGAGAGGCCGTCGTCACAGGCCGTGCCGGCCGCAGCGACCTCGCAGATATCGGACGCACAGCCCCCGTCAACGCATCCCTCGAAGCACGTCACGTCCAGATAGGCGTAATCGCACAAGCCGGAGTTCACATCACAAATACCCGTGGCCTCATAGGCTCGCAGTTGGGCATCATCGAGGCACTCATTGGCGGGAGCACTGCTACAATTGACCGCGTCACCGAGGCACGTCCCGGCGATGCAGAAATCGTCGACAGTGCACAAGTTGCCATCATCGCATGTCCCGACCTTTGGGGTGTTCTCACAGCCGGTCGCCGTGCAGGTGTCGGTGGTGCATGGATTGTCGTCTTCGCAATCGGCGCCGATCCCGACACACGCTCCGTCAGAGCACTCGTCGTTATAGCTACAGGCGTTACCGTCGTCACAAGGGGTGGCATCCGTCACGGACGCGAGGATGCACTGCCCGGTCGCCGTGTCACAGGTCGGCACTTGGCAAGCTGGGACAACATCAAACGCATCGGCGCATTGGATGGGGACCGTGCAGCCTTCAGCGGCATCGGGGCCCCCTGGCGAATCGGCATCCTCCTCCACACTTGAGCCATCGGCGGCGTCACCAGCTTCGATGTCCGCTGGATCCGAGGTCGTCTCCTCGGCGCCATCCACAGGAACCGTCACGTCCTCGCTGACATCGGGGGCGGTGGTGTCGGGCAACGCCTCTGCGTCTTCGAGGTCCTCGGCATCGGGCCCAGTCGTCGCATCATCATGGTCCGCCACGTCGGGAGTCGCCGCGTTTGCGTCCCCGGTGGATGCGTCGACGAGCACGGTGGTGTCCTCACACGTACCGTTCACGCATTCGAGTCCAGCGGCGCAGATGATGCCGTCACGGCATGCCTCGCCAGCCACCGGAAGGGGGCCGTCGGCCGTGGTCTCGCCGCCACAGGCGAAGAGCATCAGACAGAGAGCGCCTGTCAGGGCCTGCCAGAGCAGCGGATGTTGGGGGCGTTGCGAGTTCATGAGGGACCTCTTGGTCAGCGCACGCGAAACGGCTGTCGTTCACCCGTCGAGTAGACAAAAAAGGAGCCCTCCGTTCAAGGCACAAGGCGTCTCAAACTTGTCGCCTTTCGACCACACCACACGCCTGCCCCCCTCTCACAGCATCGTGATGGGGACGTGTCGTGCATTTTTCGGGTGTTGGAGCGCGCTACGAAGTCCCAAATTTGGGTTTCACGGTGAAGCGGGCGATGACGCATTTTTCTCAGCCCTCTTGGGCTGACGCTGATTTATCGCCTCAATGACCGCGAGCGACCTGGCGGGGAGCGAGAGCGTGGCCTGGATGACATCGCCGCTGGACGTCAGCCCCAAGGAGGCATCACCACGTAGCGCCTCTGGTGGCAAGACGTTAGTCGCATTCGGCCAAAGTTGGGGGACGCTCACGACGAGGCGATCCAAGGCGACGGCTGCCAACGCTGCCTCTCCAGGCCTGGGCGCACGGAACGGCCCCGTGCCCTCTCCAAAGCTGCCGCTCACCAAGAGCGCCGCCTGGGTGCTCGCCGCGGGACTCAAGACCAGTGCCATGAGGTTTCCGCGATAGGCGACCGCGAGTTCAAGCTTGCTCCCGATGATGTCTGCCAGCGAAGAGCGGCCAGCCTTTGCCGCCTCCTCCCGTTGTGCGCTGTCAAAGCGTATGCCCAGAGCCTCGACAGCGATGTCTTCACTCGCCTCCACCAAGCTAGACTCATAAAACGCCATCCCGACTTGGCCATACACCTCATTGAGGGCCTTGAAGAGGTCTGCGACTGTGCGGAAGTCCCCGTCAGGGAATGGCATGTCGGCGAGGGAGATCTCCTCATCTTGGATGCGAGGGACGATCCGGAGCAGGAACGTCTCCAAGAGACGCTTTGTTAGGAACCTCGCCCGATGTGCGTCCTCGACACGCATGACGACGGCACCGCAAGCTGGGACCTCGCCCTGCTCGAAGGCAAAGGCGTAGGCCCCCCCCGTGACAAGGTCGGCGAAACGTCCCCAGAGCGGGGCGGAGGCCTCTCGCTCGGCGGGCGTCAGATCCAACAGATCGCCATAGAGCGTGTTGATCGCTGCGCTGGTCTTTGCTCGCTCGTCTTGGAATGCACCGCCTGTCACGTCGGCTGAGACGCTCGCGGCGGCCCAAGTGCCATTCGGTAGCCCAGCGACAGGCACGGTGGTCCTCTGTGCGAGCGCCTTCACCCATTGAACAGCCCACGCCCAGCTCCCCGTCGCGTCCGTGCGCGGCGTCGCCGAGGTTTGAATGGTGAAGTGACCATCTTGATAAACCACCTGCGCAGATATCCCATCTAGGCTGTCCACCATGCCGAGAAGCGCGGCCTTGCTGAGGAGCGGGACCCCGCTGCCTCGCTTGCCCTTCGGCGTGGGGTCTTGACGGGTCAGGGCGATCTCCTCGGCAAACGCCGTGCGCATATTGGTCACATCGATCACGACGTCCACGTCATGTGGTGCCTTCCACGCCGCGAGGTCCTCTTCAATGAACGCCTTTACGAGCGCAAAGACGTCATTGTGCTTCGTGAAGACGACGTTCGGCCCGACAAAGTCGACATAGATGTTCCCGGTTTTGGAACGATACACCGCGGTGTGGCCCTTCGGGGGGACCTCATCAGCATCAAAGGTCCCCTTGGGGAGCGCTGCCATCAATGCGGCCGTGTCACGCAGCCCGAGGACAAGGACCTCTCCGAGCAAATAGCGGGTTGGGTCGACCACCAGGAGCGTCGCTGGTTTGTCACGCGCCACCCAGGTCGCCGGGTCGAATTGGAGCACCTTCGCGAGCAGGCTGTTTGCCTTCCAGCCTGTGGCCTTTCCCCCCACACTCGCGCGGACAGCCTCATAGGCCGCAATGAGTTCATCGACGCGGTCAGGTGACGCCATCCTCAGCAACAGAGGCGTCTTGTCGGGCAGCGGGATCGCAGCTGTGGCTAGCGCAGGGCCCTTAACCTGCTTGGCGAAAGGATCGCTCGCATTTGGTAGCGCGGGGAGTGACTCCGGCTCAGCCTGCGCGAGCGGTGCCACTGGGGGAACACCGGGGGCGCCGCAGCTCCCACATGAGGCGAGCCACGCTGATGCACACAGGACGGTCACGAGGGGTATCCACCGAATCACGAGGACCTCTTTACCACATATCCACAAAATTCAGCCCTCTCTAGGGGCACGCACAGCCCCACGCCGGCGCGACAAAAAAAGGAGGCGGCACACGCCGCCTCCTTTGGATGAGTCACCTCAGGCTCCGCGTAGCTACCAGAGACATGGCGTGCACAGATTGACGTTCGCCCCGAAGAAGGAGAACTGCGCACAGATCTTACCGCAGCTGGCGCTCAGGCTGACCCCGAGCGTGCCGATCAGTGGCAAGGTACACGATGCCCCGATGGGATCGATGAGGCCGTTATTGTCAAAGGCGATGCTCGCCGTGCAACCCACCCAACCAAGCTCGTAGTAGCAGAGCGTCGGGATCGGCGCGCACAACTCAGCGCAGCTGGTGCAGAAGCCCATCGCTGGCAGGACACATACGCCGTAGAGCTCCGTGATGCAGCCGGTCACGCAAGGGAGCGGGACGCAGACATCTGCGCACTGGATCTCGATACACGGGTAGGGCAGGTCGGGCAGACTCGCCCCGACTGCGACCGACGCCGAGAACGAGAAGTTGAAGCTCGTATCGACGGAGAAGGAGCCGTTAGCCGTCAAGCCTAGGACCGCGACCGACATGGTCCCACCTAAGCCGAAGTCGAGCAGCCCCGTACCCTTTGAGAAGACCGCTGTGACGCTCGCAGGCATCCCAAAGACGCTGACTGCAGCTCCGCCTGAGAGGCTGAAGCTCAGGTCGGTCTTGACCTCTCCCTCCACGATGACCTGGAAGATCCCGACGACGTCGATGGAGCCACTCAGAGAGAGCCCGGACGAGTCGAGCGAGACGGTCGTCGAGAAGAGCTTGAACCCAAAGAAGTTCAAGTCCACCGTCGCCGAGAAGCTGAAGTCCAGAGAGCCTGTCGTCACACAGAGTTCGATGTTGCCAGCGCCGAAGTCCGGCAGCGTGACGCACACCTCAATGTTGTTGACGACGGTGCCCGCTCCTGTGCCTGTGATCGATGCACCGGCGAGGGTCCAGCCGCCGATACTGACGGTCGCGGAGAAGTCGACCTCCCAAGAGCCATCTGAAATCCGGACGTACAGGTGCCCTGAGATGATCCCGAGATCGACCGCCGCATTGACCCATAACCCGTTGCTACTCAGGTTGACCGCCGCGCTCGCGAGGTTCGTTCCCAAGAAGTTCAGATCGACGGTTCCGGTGAAGCTATAATATCCGTCACTCCTCACTTCGCCCGAGATCGACACCGACGAGCCGAGGATGTTCACGAAGGTGCTACAGCGAATTCCGCTGTTGTTAAACACCACCTCCAAGCCGGCGAGCGTGATGCCCGCGAGTTCCACGTCGACGGAGCCCGTGAACTCGAACTGGCCGTTCGAGAGGATCATGCCGGTGACCTCGCAGGTGAAGATCAAAGCCTTCACGCGGCCCACGAACTGGAAGCCCTCTTCGACGTCGTACTCCGCCGGGACGTTGCCCATGGCGACGACGACTGAGAGTTCCTCAACAGCGAATCCGAGGATGTTCCCGGTGGCGGCACTGGCGTCGATTAGGAAGTAGGGGTTGTGGCCCAAGCAGGTGCCCACCGTCCCGCTCACGCTGACGTCGATGAACGGCACATTCAGGTCTAGGCTGCCATTCACGCAGAAGCGGAAAGGCTCATAGACGAGCTCGGCGCTAACCTCGACGGCGCCGAAGTCGAACCCGAAGACTGTGGGGAGGTCAAAGGTCGTCTCAAGGTAGATGTGCTGGTCATCAATCTCGAGTCGCCCACTGAGCAACTCTTGGCTTGCGATGGTCAGTGAACCCTCAATCGAGAGGAGCGGGCCCTCTGTCTCAAGGCGCGCGTGGCCCACGATGCCCCACTCGCCCAGCGGGCCGACGTCGAAGAGCAGATCGAGGTCGAACCCAATCTCTAGCTGATTCACCAACGGTGAGCAGCTCGGGTACTTGTCTTCAGGGCAATAGTAGTTGAAGTAGGCGCCTGCGAAGGTCTTGTCGAAGTCGACCCCCGTCCCCTTGAAGCCGACAGATGCCGTCACGGCGATCTCGTAGTACGTCAGGTTAAAGGAGCCGTAGACGCCGTCATCGTAATCCCCGGGGTACATGTTCTGGCCGTAACCAGAGAGGATGAAGTTACCCAGGAAGGGGATGGGCAAGATGAGGAACTCATCGATATAGAAACTGCCTGAGAACTCTCCTCCGCCCATCGCAACCTGAACTGTTGCCTGAGGGCTCCAATCCAAGAAGTCGCTCAGGAGCGGGATGTCGATAGAGAGCCCGGCCCTTAACCACACTCCAGCGCTGAGGGGGTCGTAGAAGGGCCAGTTAAGTTTGAACATGAGGGACTGGTTCCCGCCTAGCTCATGCTCCGCTCCGGCCTCGTATGCGCCATGCAAGCGAGGGCCAGTCTCGTAGAGGCGATAGTTGTACGCCTCGTTTGAGTCGCTTCGGTAATCGAAGTTGAACTCGTTGCGGTAGATGAGGGCCTCGTAGCCGTAGGCTGCGTTGGGAAGAACGCGTGCACCGCCCTTGATCTCTTGCGCATCTAGGAGGACATCCCAGAAGCGGGTGTCGTCGATTGTATCCATGCCCTTACCCCAGTAAATCGGGGCTGCGGTGTTGCCTGGTCCGATGTCCGGGCCCTCTTCGGTGAGGCGCTGCCATCGACCGTCCACGTAGACCGCGACTGGGAAAGCAGACCCTGGGCCGGCCGGGTCCGTGTTGCCGCTGTTATCGAACGTGACCGCGATGTGGGTCGACTCGCCGGGCGGGACCGGGTGTTTGGTAGTCTTCAGGATGCGGGTCTCGCCGCCGTTGCGAATAGTCACCGCGACGCGGCCCTTTCCGCTCTCTTCGTCGACATCACCAACGGAGACTTGGAAGCCGTTGTTGCCGTCCATCTTCTTGACGAGGACACCTGCATTTGGACCACCCAGCCAGTGGTTCCTGAGGACATGACCCTCTACAGTGAACGTCGGCGACACGAAGCGTGAGTCATGAGGTGTTCGGACGTAGCCGGTGTCGCCTAAGTTAGCGACTCCCTCGAAGGGGTTGCCTGTGAAGGTGACGCCCAAGAGTTCGAAAGGTTCAACCTCCGCATAGAGCTCCAGGTCCTCGGGCCCAAGGTAGCCAGTCATCAGGACGCTGACCCCAAAGATGTCGCCATCAAAGCGCATCTCAAATCCAGGGTCATAGTCGTTACCAAAGACAGACAGACTGTGGGTGTTGGCAAGAACCTTGAGCTCGTGCACCTCAATGTTGAAGGGACTCAAGTCGACTTGGGGCATCGGCACTTCTGGCAAGAATCCGCCGAAGAAGCTTGTCGTTGCGTTCAGAGAAGCCACGCTTAGGCCGAGGATGTCGGTCGGGAAGTTCAGGTTGGTCGCCTCAACCCGGGCATGCATCGTTGGCAGTGGTAGGCACCCACCCCACGGTGAACACAGGCCGCTCAATGAGGGGGCGGCGGACACATAAAATCCTGCGCCAACGTGAGTGATGTTGCCGCTTGCGACGATGGGCTCATCTTCGGGTGGGAACACGCCATCCTTCACCCAGAAGAGATCCAGGCTGGCACCCACAGCGGTGGGCGAAGGGACCCCTGCTTCGAATTCAACCGCGAGGGCGGGATTCTGTACGACAAAGTCTGTGAAGCCAAAGGGCTCACGCCACTGCCCGTCCAGCCAGATTGCACCACCGATGCTGAGGCCTGGCATCTCAACGAACAGCTCCATTTGCCCGGTCAACATTGGGTGATCGACGGGCCAGAACTGAATGAGGGCACCAAAGCCCATTTGGAAGCTAGAGCCGGCGACATCAATGAAGATGAAGAGGCCCTTGAGGTCCAGCTGCTGCACGTCCAGTTGCTCAAAGAAAGACCCCGGTGCAATCGCTGTGATGTCCACCGGCATCTGCGCTTCGATCCGCAGGTTGTCGTAGTCAAACAGGTCGACATAGATAAGGAAGAGCAGGTCCTCTGATGTCGGCGTCAGCGACACTGGAGGCGCTTGATAGTTACCGAGTGTCAGGCCCCTGAGCGCGCGGATGTCATCCGAAGGATCATCCGGCGTTGCCATGATATCGAAGGGGTCGATTGTCTTGGTGGTCAGGACAAAGAACACGTTCGTGAGGCCACCAAGGCCCGGCACGTCGAGGGCCTCAAGGGAGCCGCCTACGTAGTAGACTGTTTCCCCTTCGGTCTTGAGACCACCCACGACGGAGACCGCATATGCCTTCCCCTGCATCTTGAGCACGGCGTTCGAGGCGATGGATAAGTCGAGTTCGCCACTGCTTGATAGTTCGAGGGTTACGGTGGCATTTTCTAAGGTGAAGTTGCCGGGGCCGATAATGCTCTTGAAGGGCTCCATGGTGCCGTTGTAGACGCCAAGGAACGTGAGGGAGCCATCGGCGTTCGTTGCAGCCTGTACGGTCAGAGTGAAGCCAACGTCACCAAAGGTGATGCTCGTGGTGCCGCCAACGGCAATGGACTCCCATGCGTTGTCGACATACTCAACTCGAACGAAGACGTCCTGCAATGTAAAGCCAGGAACGAGTTGAAGCAGCGAGTTCGTCGCCGCTTGAATGAAGCCCGACCACTGTCCTCCCACGCGTGAGATAGAGCCCTCGATGCTCGAGAACGAGAGCCCGAACTGCGGAAGGGCGTCCCACACCTCGCCAGGCATGAGGCCTAGGTTGAACTCCAAGTCCCCATTAGCTCTAAGCGCTCCTGACACGTTGTAGGAGTTAACACTGCCGAGGCTTAGCTCCGTTAATGCCTGGAGGGTGAACTCAGAGTCACCGCTGTTCCAACTAAGCGTGACGTCGGTGAGGTCCGTGAGGTTGCCCAGGTTTAGTTCCGGTAAGTGCAGGGTGAGTTCGTAGTCGCCGTTGAGTTTCGGGAGGTAGATGCCTGTGAACTCAAGCGACCAGCTCAGCCCGTCAAGGGCGGGCCAGAGGTTCATCGTGCCACCGAGAGAAATCTCGCTGATCGCATTGTCCTCGAAAGCCACTGTGACCTCGAGGGGGGTGAACGTCAGGAAGCCAAGGCCAAGGAAGTCCAGGCTCGCAACGGTGCCAGTTAGCTCGCCATAGATGGGCATGCCAGGGCCGTCTTGGTTCAGAGAACCACAGACCTCAATTGCACCTAAGGGGCCCACCTCTAGGGTGCCGCAAATCTCGAAGCCCCAACCGATGGTCCCGGAGGTGTCTCTATAGACACCACTGACCGTGACAGGCTGCAGAGTCACACCTGGCATGATCTCCCAGCCCTCAGGCATGACGCCAGAGACGGTGATGACCTGTGAGAGCACTCCCTCTTCGTCTGCCGTCTTGCTAAACGTGCCGCTCAGATCCGTGAATACCAGGGTGGGCGCGAAGCTTAACGGGGTCCACTCAGTGCCTTCCTGCATCGCGAGGGTGAAGCTGTAGTCTGCACCCCCATTGTAGAAGCCCTGGAGGGTCAGGAAGAGCGCGTTGAGGCCGGGGATGGCGAACTCGGCATACACCTCAAACGTGTCGCCGCCGTCCATGATTTGCAGCTTCATGAGCGAGATGTTCACGATGCCGAAGTCGACGTTCTCAAGCGTCAGCTCAAGCTCCCAGGGGTCGCTAAGGGTGAGTTGACCCTCGACGCTCACGATATCGGGGAAGAGCCCCGTCTCGAGGTCGCCAGAGAACCCAATCGACACAGGATCCCCACCGCTGAAGCATGCGCTGAGGTGGAGGTTGTGGATGTCGACCGTCCCGAGCAAGGACAAGGTGTCCTGCATCGTGCCGGACAGACAGCCCTCAATCGGCTCGTTAGCGCCCAGTTTCTCGATGGTGCCATCGACCTGGACCTCACCGAGCATCACGATGTCGGCCATGCCCTTCAGGCTGTACTGCCAGATCCCGGTGTCGGTCACGAGGGCGCCGACTTCCACATTGCTGATCGTCATGCCAGGCAGGCTGACCTCATCGGCCGTGGCGGTCACATCGAGCACCGTGGTGTCGTCTGCGGCGACGTAGTTTAACGAACCGTCAAGCTCGGTGATCGTGGGGCCGATGCCCGGGATCACACTCCAGTCGGTGCCTGGTGCGAGCGAGACATTCAAGGCGTAGTCACTGCCGGGGACCCAGAACCCATCCAGGTCAAAGGTCGGCGCATCGGAGCCCAAGAGGCTCGGCAAGAAGGTCGTCCGACCCGCGAAGGTCAGCGAGCACCCGGGGTACTCGGTGAAGGTGCCGTTACAGGAAGCAGCGCCGGTCACGTCGGCGAGGGCCTGCTCAAGCTCTGCGACCGTCTGGGCTCGCTTGTAGCGCGCCTGCCCGGGGAAGAGCTCCTCCTCCGGGTGTCCGCCGCTAACCGCGATGTCGGAGAGTTGCTCAATGTTGTCGTGCCAGGAGTCGTAGCCGATGACGTAGACGGGGATGCCCGCCGCACGGGCCTCGTCAGCAGTGTACTCAGGGAACTCGCCACACTGCTCGTCGCCGGTCGCGACCAGGACGATGGCTCCAGCGCCCTCCATGGCCTCCCATGGGCCGGGGGTGGCGATATCACGGCAGACGTCGCGGACACAGTGGAGGTCGGGATCGACGCCAGGCAACCCAGGGCATCGCAGGTCCGGGGCCCCCACACTTGTCGGTCCGTCGACATCGAGACACTCACCGTTGAGCTGCCCGATCGTGCCGCCGCTGTTGTAGATGAGCTCGTCCTTCTTTAGGACCTTCATCGCCTCATGGAGGCCAAACGCGAGGTTACGGTAGCGACCCGTGGGGCCATAAGGGCGCTCGCTCAGGGGCTTCGTGAACCACACGACGTTGCGGCCGAGGAAGTAGTCTCGGTAGTAGGGCCACTCGGCAGGGGTGTCGGGGCTGAAGCCAAGCTCGACACCGGCGGCGTCGCTACCGTCGTAGCCTGCGTACCAAGTTTGACCAGGGTTCTGCAGGCAGACCCCGTTGTGGCACGTCAGACCATCCTTGCAACATTCATCCAGTGCACCACACTCGGCCGGGCTGAACTGAATGCAGGCGCCATGAAGGTCGCCGTCTTCCACAGAGGGATCCGCATCGTACTGAATGGCGCCCGGGTCACAGTCACACGCCGCGCCCGCATCGTTTGCGCCGTCGTAGCAGCCTGGAGCCGTCGGGGCGAAGGGGGTCGTCAGCTTGATGGCCGGGTTGAGGTGGCGCTCGTAGTGCTGGAGGGAGGCCTGCAGCGCGACCCAGTAGCCGAGTCGCTTGTGCTTCACCACCGCGGGCTCGCCCGGGTATGTCGGCTGGACATACTCCCACTCGATGGGGCCGCCCTCGGGGACGCCAAGCTCGGCGAAGAAGTTATCTAGGTAGGGCTCAAACTCATCGTCGTCGACGGGGAGGCTCGAGCCTGACTCGCCCTCGCCGTGTGTATCGAAGACGTACACGATGTTGGTCTGTTGCTTGGCGCCATCACACGTGCCGATGGCTAAGCCATCATCGGAGCACTGGAAGGGGAAGCACATCGTCAGGTCTTCTACGGTCAAGAGTTCGAGGCTCCCGAACCCTAGCGGCAGCTGTGGAATGCTGAAGCAGGACCGTGTCAGTTCACCCTCATCCGAAACCTCGAACCAGCCATCGACTGAGAACTCAAGGCCGATGATGAAGGCATCCGCGCTCCAGATGAAGTCGTGGATCTTGTCTTCGTCGACGGTGATCTGAATGTTGCCGTTTGTCAGCTGGATGAGGCCAAGCAGGTCCACATCGAAATTCGCCGTGAGGACGCCGATCATCTGGCTAGACGCTGTCTGGCTGAAGGCCGCGATCAACTCTAAGGAGCCGAAGACGCCCAGGTCCAAGGAGCCACTGAAAGTGAGGTCGTACTGGCAGTCCTCGTTCAGACGAATCGTGGTCTCAACGCCGGCCATCCCCAGCCAAGACTGGATAGATGCACGCTCCTGAAGGCCGCTCAGCTCGACTTCGTGACCACCCGAGGCCGTTCTACGGAACACGCCCCCCATGTCTTGGACCGTGTAAGTGTCACTCTGAGGCATCGGGAAGAAGGCGCTACCAAAGAGCTGCTGAACATCCAGTTCGTAGTCCCCGGTGGGGTCCCATTCCGCGGCCAGGTCCATCTCGAGGCCAGAGCCCACCTCGCCGATATCGGGCAGCGGGAGTCCATTCACTTCGTTGAAGTGGAGGTCCATGAAGATAGAGCCCGAGGTCGTCACGTAGGGGAGGAATTCGTGGAAGTACAGCTCGACCTCTTTCAGGGAGAGGCAGTCGTTGAAGGGGAGGGACTCTATGTTTGCGGTCACCTCCCAGGGGCTGGCGTTGGTGAACGTGCCGGTCGCGTTGCCAGTGGCTCCGTCGATGGTGATCGGGCCCTCGAACGTGCCCGTGAACTCCATTGCGTCGTTCTTGCAAAGCGTGGCGCTGATGTCGAAGTCTGCGTAATCAAGCGACGTCGTGACCTGTGCTGTAATGCACCAAGTCACCGGAGCTGCCGGGCTCTCCCTGCTCAACGTCCCCACAAAATCGACGGTCCCGAAGGCTAGGAACTCCACCTCACCCTCTACTGCGACAGCATCCCAAACGGCTGGGCTGGTATCGCCAAGGATCGTGCAGTCTACGATCGGGTCTTCACCCATGATGACCGGACACATCGCCGAGCAGACGTCATCCTCATCGATGGCGCCGTCACAGTCGTCGTCCTCGCCGTTGCAGATCTCCTCGATGCCCTCTTCGGTCTCTGGACACCCAAGTTGGCCATTGGCCATGCAGGTCAGTACACCGTTTTTGCACTGGTCGCTGTCGTCGCTGTCGCACGCGGTCCCGAATTGATCCGAGAAGTCTTCATCAATCTGACCGTCACAGTCATTATCGAAGCCGTCGCAGGCCTCGAAGGGCTCGACATCGGTGTCGCACGAGAAGCTGTTGCCCGCATCACTGCAGACACGGATGCCGTTGTAGCACTCGTCGCCGTCAGGATCGCAACCTTGACCGATCTTGAATGTGTCATCTGCGATGCCAGAGCAGTTGTTGTCGACGCCATCACAGGAGGCCTCTTGGGAGCCCTCGTACGCGGGCGTGTAGTCGTGGTAGTTCGGCTCCTGCCAGCCACCGAAGCCAGCGCAGATCTCAAGGGCTCCCTCACACACACCTTTCTGAAGGTCAGCGAGCTCAGCAGTGAGGTTCTCGTCAATTGTGCCGTCACAGTCGTTGTCTAGGCCGTCACACTTCGACTCGTCGGACTGGTATCCCGTGAGCTTGAAGTAGTTGGGCTCCTGCCAGCCGCCTGCGCCATAGCAGACCTTGACGGACTGGTGGCACACGCCGGTGCTCTTGTCGGCAGGCGGGGCATCGAGGCCCTCGTCGGTCTCACCGTCGCAATCGTTGTCGATGCCATCGCACGATAACTCTTCAGCCTCATAGCCGGCGATAGCAGAGAAGTCTGGGTCCACCCAGCCCGCTTGTGCACCGCAGACTTGGCGCACGCCCTCACAGACACCCGCATTCTTTAGCACAAAGGGGGCTGTCGCGAGGTTGTCATCTGCGGTGCCGTTGCAATCGTTGTCAATGCCGTCACAGGTCTCGGCTGAACTCTTGTCCTGGGTACCACCAGGTGCCGTTGCGCAGGTGTAGCCGTCACCGGCGACGTTGCACTCAAGGGCACCACCGATGCACTGGCCGACACCGCAGACCTCTTGTAGCTGGTTAAAGCCCTCATCCACCTGCCCGTTGCAGTTGTCGTCTTGTCCGGTGCACATCTCGACGAGATCCGTCACGGTCTCGGGACCGCACTGCACAAAGGCGGCTGACAGCGTGCACGCCACACGGTTGTCCAGTGCGACGCCACGAGGCTCAAGGAGCCCCTCAAGGAGGAGCACGAGTGCACCACCGTCGACGCTCGCGGTGTAGAGCTTCCCGGCCGTCCGGTCGGTGAAGTAGAGCTGCTGACCCAAGACGTCGACCTCAATGTGGCCAGGCTCGATGAGGCCATCGCTGCCATCGAAGAGGGTGGTCAGGTTGCCGCCATCCAAGTCCGCACGACGGACAGCGTTGTGTGCGGCCTCTGTCCCAGTCTCGGTCCAATAAAGCTTGGCATTCGGCCCATCCACGGCGAGGCCTGACGAACGCCCACTAAGGACGAGAACCGATTGCGCGTTGTCGAACGCAGCGATGTCTGCTTCGGTGGTCCCGGCGCTCATCAGCTTGCCACCCTCGAGGCCCTCCACCCAGTAGATACGGTCGGCGTTGGGGTCGTAAGCAAGGCTGCGGCATTGATTGTTCGTGCATGGTCCGGGCACCACGGTCTCGACGTCTGTGCCGTCGAGGTTGGCACGCATGACCCGGGGGTTCCCGGCCTTGCTTGTCCAGTAGAGCTTCTCTCCGCTGACATCGATCGCAATGCCGTAAGGCGCGGCGAAGGGGTCGTAGAGCACCTTTGAGTCGCTCCCATCGAGCGCCGCCGTCATGATCGTGTCGTCATGATGGGTCCAGAACATCCGGCCACGCTTCTTATCGATGACCACAGAGTCCGGGTCGATCCCGGCGACCAGCGTCTGCGTGGCGTCGCCATCAAGGCTGCTCTTCACCAAGCTTCCAAAGCCGGATTGAGTGGTCGTGACGACGAGGGAGGTCGGCTGGACGTACTCCACACAAGACGCGGGTGTGAGAGCTTGCCCTGTAAACTCGGAGACCACGCTTTGGATGAGGGCCTCTGAATTACAGGTCCATGTGCCGTTACTGCATTGGTCCGAGTCGTCGCTGTCACATGGGGCGCCGAGGCTCGAGTCGTTGACACAGCAGACGTTGCAAGCGCCACCGGCCTCCCCCAAAGAGCAGCCGTTGGTGGTCGCGAGCGCCGCCGGATCCGTGAAACCTAGCGCGGCGATTGCAGCACCAGCGCATGAGCTGTCGCTGTTACACGCTCCGAAGGCAGCGAGGGATTGGCCGATAGCGCCGAGGTCGAGCGGCACACAGGCGCCACTGGCGCATTGGTTGTCCTCCACGCAGAAGTCGAACGGCTCAAGCTTTGGTTTGCATAGCCCGACGCCGTCTGACTCTAACCCGGTGCAATCGAGGAAGAGGGCGCCTGCCACCTCCGTGGCGCAGGGCACACAAGCGGCGGTGGGGCCGGCTGGATTGAGGCAGGAGTCACTGCAGTTCTGAACAACCAGCGGGGCGACGTCCTGCAGGCAAGTCGCACAGGAGAGTGACACGCCCGCAGCAGCCTCAATGCAGCCGATTGTGCACGTGCTTACGTCGTTCTGAGCGAGGCAATTGTCGATACAGCCGAGCGCGACGCCAGCGAGATCGATTGTGCCGAGGGTCGCCACGTCATCGGTAGTGCACGTACCGGAGTTACCGGCCAAGCATTGGTCGCTCTGACATTGAACGTCTCCATCGCACTCTTCCTCGTCAGGCTTCTTGTCATGGCAGGTCCCGTCGATGGCACAGAACTCACCCGGATCGCAGTCGGAATGTACGGCGCAACAGCCGGGCCCCGAGGTCGGCAAGTTACGGCAGGTGTTGTCGTCCGCGCAGATGTCCGCGGTGCAACTCGAGCCGTCGTTACAGTCGAAATCGTTCGTGCAACAGTTGCCTGGATCATAGACTTGGCAGGTACCAGAAGATGTGCACTGCCACGTCCCGCATGTTGGGCTGCCTGCAGGGAGATCACCACACTGCATTTGGACGAGCGGATCGCCAGGGGGGCCTTCGTTACAGCAGGCCTGGAGCGCCTGGTTGGTGCACTCGTTGTTAATGCACGCATCCACTGTGCACGGTGAGCCATCGTCGCAATCCACGTTCTCGAAGCAGCACTGCTCGATATCGGGGAAGTGACAGGTGTTGCCGATACAGACGTTCTTCGTGCAAGGCTCACCGTCGTCGCAATCGGCGTCGTCGCCAAGGCAGCAATCCGGGTTGTCCTCGAAGGCGCACTGGTTAGCAGCCAAGTCGCAGGTGCCGATGAGGCATGGGTTAGCTTCAGGTGCGGGACAATCTGAGTCTTCGTCGCAGCATGCTGGTTTCTCGTAGTACTCGCAGAGGTTCAACAGGGGGTTACAGGCGACAGTCTTGCAATCGTCGGGTGCGGGAGGGCAGTCGACGGTGGCGAGGCAGAAGTTCTCGGCCGGCGGGTTGCTGCAGACGTTGTCGTCGCAGACATCGTTTGTGGCAGCTGTCCCGTCGTCGCAGTCAGCCTCAGTGTTGCAGCAGGCCTGCCCGGCGGGGAGCACCACGGCCTCGGGGGCCAGGCACTCACCGACACCTGTATCGCAGACGTCCACAGTGCATGCGTCACCATCGTCGCAGTGCTCGGGGCCGGTGCAACAGTTGGGGAGGACATTGGGGCTGTATCGGCAGATGCCACCGATACAGCGGTCAAAGTTACAAGGGTTGTCGTCGACACAGTCGCTATCTGCCGCACAGCAGCCTTCGAGGTGAAGCGGCGTAGCGCACGTGTTTGTGTCGTTGTTACACGTCGACACCGTGCAGGGGTTGAAGTCTTTGCAGTGCAGGTTGGAGGTGCAGCAATCTGCGAGCATCCCCTCTTCACATCGGCTGTCAGCGTTACAGAAGCCTACACCGCAAAGCCCTAGGTCCTCCGAGACTGAGCAGGTCGGGTCGACGATGCCTTGGTACGCGCCAGTGTTGGGGTGCTTCGGGCTGCCCTTGACGTTCACCGCGTAGGAGTACGAGCCATTGAAGGCGATGTTCGAGGACTGGCCGGCGGCCACCCAGTTGGCCTTGTCGTTGTTATCCTTGTAAGGGTGCGTCAACTCCATTGAGTGGCCCGCAATAATCGGCCAACTCTCGTTGTAGACGACGCTGTCGATGATGACGTTCGCAGAGTCTCGCAAGGCCAGCACCCAGTCGCCGTCCAAGCCTGTGGCCGGATCCGGCAACTCGACAGCGAAGCCGTCGTAGATGTAGTGCGGCTTCAAGAACCCATCCGTGGCGGGGTTCGTCGTACGGGCGAGGAGGTAGATGCCGCCCGGCACGACCTTCGTAGAGTTATAGCCGAACACGTTGTCCGGGCCGATGGTGTGACTCCCCGTGGACGTCTCAAGCGTCCAACCCATAAGGTCGACGACGTCGTCTGAGGCGTTGTAAAGCTCGATGTATTCGCCAGTGCTGTCAGGGATAGCGCCGGCGGCGACCATCAGCTCGTTAATCACGATGGCGCTGGTCTGTGGGAGGTCACAGTGCTCAGGATCGTCGAAGTGGACACAGGTGTTGTTGTCACAAGTGTCGATAGTCGATGGGTCGCCATCGTCGCAGTCCGCGGCGTGGACACAGCAATCGGAGAGCGCTGGGTCGTCGTCATGCCGACATATGCCGGCTCCGTTCTCTAGACCGTTCTCAAAGTCGCAAGAGTCCAGGGTGCACGGATTGCCATCGTTGCACATGCTGTCTTCTGTGCAGCAGTCAGCAATCATCGGGCCGTAGCGGCAGTATTGCAGGCCACTGTGGCTCTTGTAGCACATGTAGGCAGTACACAGGTCGTCCGGCGCGCACTCCTCGGCGTTGTTCGGCGGGATCCCTACATCGTTGCAGCAACCCGGGAGCGCGCTGTCTTCGTAGATGCATGTCTTCGTGGGCCCGTCACAGATCTCGATGGTGCAGTAGAGGCCATCATCGCAGTCGCTATCTAGGGTGCAGCAGCCTTCCGTGTTCTCGTGGATGCATTGACCATCTGCACCACAAGAGTCCGTCGTGCACGTGGAGTCGTCGACACAGTCGGCATCACTGATGCACTCCGCGCAGGTGTTATCGATGCAGTACTCGCCATAGCCGCACTCTAGGTCGTTGTCACAGCAGCCGCTGCCTACGGGCCCGTACTTGCACGTGCCAGCCGCACCACACGCCTGGTTCGAGCAGATGAGGCCGTCCTCGCATTGAGCTTCGCCATCTCCGCCGACACCGTCGCACTCCGCTTCCACACGCACATAGATTTGATCGAGGCTTGAGGGGGTGTCCGCGAGGATCTCGCCGTCATCGGTGACCAACCGTACGACGAGGTGCCGACGGCCCATCGGGACATCGAGCATCAGGTAGGAGTCGGCCGTGGTGACCGTCTCCATCTCTTCACCGTCGAGGTAGTAGCGCAGGTGATGCCCAGTCTCGGAGACCTCTGCGTTCGTGACCTCGATGTCCAAGACCACCACGACACCGCTCGAGCCGGCAGGGAGTGTGTAGATCTTGTTGTTGATGGGCGAAAGGATCGAGACAGTCGGCGCGGTGGTCGAAGCCCCCAACGGCGCTGTCATCGTCTCCGCTACGCCGACGGTAGTGTCCGTCGTCGCATCGTTGGTCGCCGCGGATTGCGGTTCTGGCTTTGGCGTCGACTCAGTACTGCTGCAGGCGGATATTAAAAACGCTGCACATACGACAGTCGAAAACTTGGCGATGCTGGTCAGGCCTCGCATGATGTCCCCCTCAGGGTGTCTTTCATTGCAGTTGCGCCACTCGTAGAACAGCGCAGAAATCATGTCCGCACAGTCCCCCTCGACGCGCGCACGTGAAAACTCGGCTTTCATAAGGTATCAAAAACTGCTGCGAGTCCGAACCTTAAAACGGCGAAATTGCGCACGCCATGTAATCTTAAGCGCTGACTTAACCTTGGCGCCGACCTCGGTCATCACCGGCCAGAAAAGGCTGTGCCCTACGCGCTTTGCCCTACAATGGCGTTGACGTGTGCCGAGAAGAGAATCTCGTCACCGGTCACACGGTACCCGCAATCAAGCGCAGTGTTGATCATGGCGCGTCCATCGAGGCGGACCCGCCCGGTCACCTGCTGCGCCAGTCCGATCTGGCCATGCAATGCAGCTCGGATGAGGTGCGACCCCACATTGGGGGGCGCCTTGGGTGACACGAAAGTGTCACGGACGTAAGCGTACGGGGATGAGGATGAGCCCTGAAGGGCATGCGTCGCGACGGCGCTGGCGTGAAACCCGACGACGCGTCCGCGCCAAAGAGCCACGACCGCGGTATCCGCGTAGTCAGTTGTGATGCAGTTGGTGATTCGCTGCATCACATATGCTCGCCGTGCCTGTTCGGGCAGCACCGGATCATACTCCGGCCAACAATACGCACCGATTTGTCGGCTCACCGCCGCCAGTTCCCCCAAATGTTCTGGCGTGGCGTCCACGCATGTCAGCCCAGCGGGGAAGGGTGCAAGCTCTTGCGGCAACCGTCGTGTGTCACAGGTGATTTGCGTCGACACCCAGCGAACTCGGAAGCCCAGCGCCTGCAACGCCTCAATGGCTTCGTAGGCGCCTGCCCTTTGAGCGACTCGGACGTGCTGGATCCCTAGCCTGGCCGCTGCGTTGATCGCCTTGGGGACGAGGATACGGATTGCCTCCGCACACTGCTGACCCTCGAGGCCTATCGTCGCCATCGGGAGGCCAAAGAACGAAGTGTCCCACGGGAGCGATGACAGCCAAGCTCCTGCAATGCGGCCATCGCTGTGCGAAATCGCCCAACGCTCCTCACCGCCCATGAGCCGCCCTAAGCTGAGCTCAGCGTGAGCGGTCGGTCGCAGGGTGAGATCCCAGGACGTGGTGGCATGACCGAGCGCCCCCCAAGCAGGCAACGCAGACCGTAACGTCTCGTCCAGCGGTGCGGCTGACCAGGTCATGACGCCTCGCCTGAGGCGGCATCCGAAGCGAGCCAGGTGTGGACGTGGCCAAGGCGTGACAGCAGCATCCGCGAACGATAGCACAGCTGGACCTCGCAGCGGAGTTCATCATGTATTATGACCGCATGGCAGACGAGCTACAGGACAGGAGAGGGTGGGGGGTCATCGCCCTTGTGGCGGTCAGCGTTGTGAGCGTATTTGGGCTTGTGCTTGCCCCGGCAGCGAATGATTACTTCTTCCTGTTCGACGATTACAAGCTCGTGGGGCAGGCACTTGAATTGCCCACATGGATGCTCGCGGTTCAGCCGCATTTCCATTATTTCCGGCCCCTCGTCCACCTGGTGCTGTCGCTTGAGGCGATGGCCTTTGGCTGGTCATCGCCGTGGGGCTATGCGTGGGCCGGACTGCTCTGTCACATCGTCAACAGCGGCTTGCTGGGCACACTGCTTTGGCGCGTCGGGTGGGCGCCGTGGAGGGCCACTGCGGCGGCGGGGCTCTTTTGCCTCGCTCCATGGCCCATGGAGGCTCTCTTTTGGGCGTCCTGCCGCTTCGAGCTCTTGGCCTGCTGCGTGATGTTGGCTGCGAGTCACGTGGCCTGGAGCTTCTCTAATGAGCCCGGTCGACCCGGTCTCAAGGTGCTTTTTGGGCTCCTAGTGCTGGCCTCTTGTCTGTGTAAAGAGACTGCGGCTGCTGCTTGGGTCGGGGTCCTCTTGGGAGGCCAGTGCGCGACAGGACAATGGCGCAGCCTGTCTGCGGGTCGCTTGCGGCCCGTGCTTTGGAGCGCCCTTGCGCTCTATCTAGGGCTTAGGTTTGTCGTCATGGTGGCCTTTGCGGGCGGTGATCCCCTAGGAGGTCACCGCGGTAATGTCGTCGCCTTGTTGTTAGGTAGCGGCACGTTGTCGAACTTGGGCAGCCATCTGCAGTCGCTCGTGCTGCCAATGCTCCCGGACGGAGCAAATGGGCTGCATCTCGCCTATGGCGCGGTCATGCTTTTGGGGGTTGCGGGGGGCCTTCGTGGCGCGATGCGGGCGTCCATAGGGGCGCTTTTGGCGGCCTCCATGGCGCTCCTTCCCGCACTTTGGATCGCTCGGGAGCCGTCGAGCCTGGCAGGGGGGCGCTTGCTCTACCTCCCCGGACTATTCTTGGTCGTCATGGTGAGCTATGGCTGGTCGTGCGCAGTGCGGGACCTGCCATGGCGCCGTGCGTGCTTCGGAGGGCTATTTGCCATCGCGGTCGCCATTTGCGGCCTGAGCGCTCATCAACAGGCGCGGGTTTGGCGCTCCGGCTACGCGGTGGCCCGCGCAGCGATGCACGAATATGCCGCACTGGATGTCCCAGCCGGGCCGAGGCACATTACGAATATGCCCTTCGTGATGCGAGAGGGGCCCTATCTCCTCAAACCATATGCTTTCGTGTGGTACGGAGGGCGGCGCACAGCGCATACGATTACAGCGACGCCATCGATCTACGAGATGGCCAGCGATGGAGCGAGGCCATTGACGCGCTGGGCCAAGCGGCAGGTGGATGTGCCTAGGGGGGCTCATCGCATCGAACTCAAGTTTAACGCTCGTGGCCCGAACCGCTAATCCGACGGAGGATGCGCTGCATGAGTTGGCCGAATGCTCCGCGCTGTACGTCGGACTGCGGAACGAGCGCGAGGCTCTTCAGCTTGAAGTCCTCCCTGCCGCAGTCTAGGTCCATCTCATTTAACCGCTGGTCGAGGGCCCAGCGTCCCTGGACCGCTTCGATTGGCATGGCGTCGGTGAAGCTACGGACCACAAACCGACCGAGCGTCTGGGTGAAGACGTTCGAAGTCAGCATGAACGTCTGGTCACAGGAACCGCCAAAAAAGGCCCGCTGGCTCCACTCATACAAGAAGCGCGCTGGAGGGGGCTTCTTTACGTCGGGGCGGATGATGTAGAGCACGGGAGCTTGCCAGTGCTCCGCGACCTCACGAAACCCCTCCACTGCAGCGTCGAGGTAATTCAACCCTGGCGAGAGAATCGCGTGGTTCTCTAGGACCCGTTTGCCTGGGCGGATCCTGCTATACACATCCGGCCCAATTCGGAACACTGGGCCCTCGTGGGCGTCTTTGTCGATCCACTCAAGCTGCCATTTGCCGTCGGGGCCGGGCCTGTGCTTGCTCATCTATCGTACCACTTCGGTTTCCAGAGCTTGTTGACCCCAGCGAACCCCTGGAAGTCCTCGATACCCCGTGCATGGTTGACGGCTTGGTTAGCCATCACCCTTCCAATAGCCAACAGGAACCACCAGTGCAAGCGTCGTCGTACGCTGTGCTTTGAGAAGAGGCGTGACGCGTAGCGCAGTGGCTTGCGCTGCACGAAGTTCTTCTGACACCAAGTCGTCCAGTGGGCGACCTCCTCTCGCGTCAGGTGCTCCGTCTGCATGATGGGGTAAAACATGTCGTAATTGGAGAAGTCGGTCTCCTCCATCCAACCATTGGCCTTAGCCTGGTCGTACACCGGCGTGCCAGGGAAGGGCGTGCAAGGGTGGAACGCCGCGAAGTCTAAATCGCAGGCGTGCGCGTGATCGAGGAGTGCACGGATGGACTCGGCGGTGTCGCTCCTGATGCCCGTGATGAAGGTGCCTTGCCGGAACACCTCTGGGTAATGGTCTCGCAAGATGTGGAACGCTTTGACGGCGCCGTCTTCCGAGTAGCGGTGCTTGTTGAGGAAGTCGAGGCCCTCTTCTTGGCGCTCAACGCCCACGAGGACATGCCGCAGTCCGGCTTTGACCATCTTCTTCAGGGTCCCGTTGCGATGCTGACGAGGCAGCAAGTCATAGCGGGTGAAGGCCCACCAGCCGAGGTCATAGCCACGGCGAATGATCTCATCGCAGAACGTGTTGAGCCAGTTGTCGTTGACGTTCCAGGTCGCGTCCACCCAGAACAGGTACCGGACACCGTAGCGGTGGTAGAGGATGTCGATCTCCTCAAGCACCTTCTCCACACTCTTGGTGCGATACCACGACTCGGAATTGACGATACCGCCATCGCCTAGCTTGTGCTTGTTCTCCATCGCAATCCACGAGCAAAACGCGCACGTGTCCACGCAGCCACGCCCCCGCTGGATTGTGGCCGCTTGGGGCCAAAGCATCCCAAACGGCGAGTACTTTTGGACGGGCATCAGGTCGAAGGCCGCCGGGGGGATGTCATCTAGGTTAGCGACAGCCGGTGCGAGCTTTGTGAACCGCATCGGGCCGTCTTGTTCATCGCGCCAGCAGAGGCTGAGGCAGTCCTCTTCCGACCCGCCCTCACGTCCTGTGCGGAGGAAGTGCTCCAGCGCGATCTCGCCCTCAAAGCGGATCACATAATCCAGCTCAGGGCAGGTCTTTAATGACCATTCGGGCTCGTGCGTAAAGATGTGCCCACCACCCACCGTGACACACTCTGGAAGCGCCTCCCGCGCGATGCGGAACGCACGGAGGGCGTCGTGGGCATAGACCACCTTTTCACCGATCGCGACGACATCCGGCGCTCGGCGGCGGAGCTCTGCCCTGAGAGATCCGTAGCCAATCTCAGACACACAGCAGTCGAGGATCTCCACATCAACAAAATCGAGCTTCTCCCGAATCCAGCCGGCCAGCGTGGGGTAATTCAAGGGAATGAGGAAGTTGTCGCTCTGATTGATGATCGGCCAGTAGTGGTGCGGCGGTCGCACAAATAAAACTTTGATACGCCGCTTGCCTGCCAAGCGCGATATGGCGTTGTTCATCGAGTTTGTCCCCCTGGGATTGAGGAGTATGGACGTTCACGGGCATTGGCAGCAAGAGGCAAGACCCCGTTTACGTTCGCTGGGGCGCTTCCGGTTGCTTGAGTCTGACTGCCACGCTTCCATAGAAGGAGAGGCAGCCAAGCATAGAGGTAGCCTCACCCGGGGGTGCGTCATGAGTCCAATGCATATATGGTATCCGGTGCATGAGTGACACGCATGAAACAGAGGCGGCTGTCCGACGCGGACTTGCTGCGGTGGATCTCAACCTCCTCCCCGTCCTGGACGCGCTGCTAGAGACTCACTCGGTCACGGAGTCGGGGCGGCGCCTGGGGCTCAGTCAGCCCGCCGTCAGCCGGGCCCTTGCCCGACTGAGGGCGGCCTTTGACGATGAACTACTCGTGCGCACAGGTCGCGCCATGGTACCGACGCCGCGCGCTCTGGCGCTGCAGCAGCCGTTGCGGGAAACCCTGCACCAGGCACACTCGCTCGTGCGCCCTGTGGCCCCTTTCGACCCGGCTCAGCACGAGCGCAGCTGGCGCGTGGTGGTGCCGGACTACGGTGACATCGTGGTGCTCCCAGCGCTGCTCGCCGCGCTGTCCGAGCTGGCGCCCCGCGCGTCGGTCGAGGTCCGGAACGACTACTCGCAGGAGGGCCTCGAATGGGCTGACATCGTCCTCGCCCCACAGACACCGCTTATTGCGGAGGGGCCAGCGTCGATCTTCAAGCGCTCCTTTCGGTCGCAGCGACTCTTTGTGGACCGTTACGTGATGGTCGCGCACGCCAGCCACCCAGTGCTCTCCTCTGAGCTGACACTGGATGCCTGGCTCTCCGTGCCTCACATTCGCGTCGACCCCTCCCTCTCTGGCGAAGGCGTGGTCGACAAGGCACTCAGGTCTTTGGGCCGTGAGCGACACGTGGCCCTCGAAACCCCGAACTTCTCGAGCGTCGCGGCGACCGCCGCACGGACCCGGCTCGTCGGTGTCATGCCGGAGCGACAGGCGCGCCGCATCGCATCAGCGGAGGTGGCCATCTGTGATCCGCCCATCGCCATCCCGGAGGTCATCATCATGCAGTATTGGCAGGGGCGCGTCGACGGCGACCCAGCTCACCGCTGGCTCAGGGAGCTACTGGTGAGCCTCGGTAGCCGTTTATGAGATGCGGCTGAGAGCCGATGGGGCCTGCGTTGAACCGCCTAGTCGAGGGGCCCGCGGTGCGCTCTGGGGTATCTCAGCGACGACACGCGGGCGAGGTGACCCAGGAGAGCATAAAAAGAGACCTCATTGCCCACGCGAAGCCGCCGCTGATGGAGCCTGGCGCCCGGGCGCTGCCCAACCCGTTCAGTGGGCGGTTCTCGAAGACTAGGAGCCCGTCTATCACGCTGGCAATCCTGTCCGAAGATGCTTTAGGCCTTGATGCGGGATCGCGAGCTCCGATGGCTCAAGGGGTGTCTGTCTCCGCGGTGGCGACGTCCACCAGGCGTAGGGTGGCTTCGGGCAAATCAGAGCCCCCCGCGACAGGCCTTTCAGATTTGTAAGGGGGCCGCTCCCATCGTGCGCATGCGGAGACGTGGCGCACCGTACGATGGAGCCCAGCCGTTGCACTATGCAGGCCTTGAGCAGGGCCATACGGACGCGTTGGGCCAGGAGGGACCGCGTCAATCGCACCACAGCCAAGAGGACGCTCAGGCTCGGTACCGGTGACGCTGCGTGACGACTTCAGCCGGGTGCTCCATGCAGGGCTTCGCGAGGCCAGCCTTCGCAAACTAACGCCTCCACACCCCCACTGCGACGAATTGGAAGCGATGCGAACAAGACATTCCGCTCCGGTGGGGCGACTGCCCCTTCGGACATAGACGACCTCAAGGCGACGTATCACAGCGTCGAGACCCCGTTTGCGTTCCCTGGGGAGCTTCCGGCTGCTAGAGTCTGGCCATGGAGAGTCCATGCGCGCGCTGATTCTAAATCCTCCGAGCTCCTCTGCTGTCTTTCGAGATCACTATTGTGCCAGCGAAGCAAAGTCAGCGTACCTCTGGCACCCGTTAGACTTGCTTATCCAAGCCGCCTGCTTGCGGGAGGCGGGTTGGGAGCTGACGGCGCTGGATGCGGTGGCGACGCGCATGTCTCTTTTGGAGGTGTTGCGAGATGTGGACCCGGCTCAGTTTGACCTGGCGGTCGTGCTCGTCTCGGAGCGCACTTGGTCGAGCGATGTGCAGGTCCTTAGGCACCTCAGATCAGCGGGGCGCATTCGAATCGCGGCCTCCGGTGACTTTCTAAGGTTTGGTTCCGGCCCGATGGAAGAGGCCCGCCCGCTTGTGGATTGGATCCTGACGGACTTCACGACACCGCATCTCCCGAAGACCTTTGATACCGGCGCGCCTGTGGGGCTCGGCATCGCGACACCGGAGGCTGTGATGGCCGGGGCGTTCGCGGACATGGGGCGCGCCCCCTTGGATTACCCTACTCCCGATTTGAACCTCTTCGGGACCGACCTGTACCGACTACCTTATCCCGGCTTTACCCGCTTTGCCTCTGTCCTCAGCGGATACGGCTGCCCTTACCATTGCCTCTACTGCCACGTGGGGGAGCTTGGCTACCGCCTTCGACCGGTGGACGCAATCATCGCTGAGCTGTCGCGGGCCCGTCAGCAGGGTGCGCGACAGGTCTATTTCCGCGACGCGACGATCAACGCCCGGCGTAAGCACTTGCTGACATGGACACGCGCTATGGTCGATGCCGGGCTGGACATGCCGTGGGCAGCATTCGCCACGGCGGCGCCTCTCGACGACGAGATGGCCGCGGCCATGCGGGCCTCGGGCTGTGAACACCTCCAGATCGGTGTCGAGACGCTGGACGAGGCGCTCCGCACAAAGAACGGAAAACCATTTGATGACGCGGCCCATCACGCCTTTGTGGCGACCTGTCATGCGCACGATATCGAGGTGACCGCGCACCTCGTGCTTGGGCTCCCCGGCGAGACAGAGGCGACGATGGCGCGCACTGTCGATGGCTTGGTGGATGCTGGCTTTGACTATGTGGCGGTCAACCTCGCCGAGGACAGGCCAGGCATCCCGTGGCGGAAGCAAGACGTTGGGCTCGTCGTGAAGCCCACGGGCGGGGAGGGCGCGCACACCGACGGGCCGAACCTCGCGGAGCTCAAACGCTGGCAATCGCTTGCTTATCGTCGCTTTTACCTCCGGCCGAGGCGCTTGGCGCAAGAGGCCGTGAGTCGCCTTGAGAACCGCGACTTCGGGGATGCACTTGGGCTAATGAAGGACGTCGCGCGGTGGTGGTCGGCTTAGACCGCCCACCGAAGGCCGTAGAGTGACATGTTGGGGTGCGTTTGGTGCTCGTTGGGCAACCCTGCAAGCTCGGCATAAGACAGCACTTGATCCATCGTGTACCCGGGGATCCCCAGCCCAAACACCCGTTTGATGAAGAGCGCGTCTAATGCCAATGCCGGCGTGACACATGGCGCTTGGTCAAAGAGCCAGATGACGCCTCCTGGACGTACGACGCGTCGGCATTGCTGGAGCCCTAGAATGGGGTCAGTCCACAGGTTGATCGAGCCCGTGGTGTACAGAACGTCGACGGTGTTATCGGCGAGGGGCAGGGCCTCCACGGGCTGCGCATAGCTCGTCACAGCGTTGTGGGCAGCGATGGACTTGATGACTTCACGTCCAGCGCTTAGCTGCGAGGCACTCTGGTCGACGAGGGTGAAGTGCCGGCCTCGGACAGTGCTCGCTACGTAACGTGACATCAGCGCGTTCCCGCAGCCCACGTCACAGATGCGCTCTGCCTGTGCGATATCAGGCCCCATGAGGTCAAGCGTCCACTCATAGATGGGGTTCGCGAGTGAGCCCATGGTCTCGACAAAGACCTTGGAAAACCAGGGCGCCCGAAACAGCTTGGTCTGCCAGCGCTGGTATCTATGCTTGAATCGTCCCACGTCGAGCCCGTCCTATCACGAACTCGTATGCCGTGTCCGCAACGTATCGCGGTCGACTTTTCCGTTCGGTGTGAGGGGCAGTTCGTCGACGCACACGACGTTCGTCGGTACAGCATATGCCGGCAGGAGGGCCCGGCACTGTGCGAGCACGCTTTCAGGCTTTACCTGTTGTGGGCTCACGTAGGCGATGAGGGCCGTCACGCGGTGACCGTTCATCACAGGGATCACCGCGACCCTCGAGGTGTGCTCTGCACGTAGGCACGCGGCCTCCACATCACCCACCTCAAGGCGATGGCCTCTGATCTTGATTTGACCGTCGCGTCGCCCGCGGAAGAGGAGCGCACCATCAGGTCGACGCCGCACATGATCTCCGGTGGCGTAAGGGCCCTCTTGGGGCGCTTGCTGGTGGTACCCGATCATCATGGTGGGGCCCTCGATGTGCAGCTCCCCCCTCTCGCCGCCTTCGCCTTCTGATGAGGCGATGATCAACCGTGCGCCTCGGCACGGCCGGCCTATGACATCCAAGGAGGCGCCGGTCAGCAGGTCAGCATCAGTCACCTCGTGCCAGGTCACGACGTTGGTCTCTGTAGGGCCGTAGAGGTTCAAAAGCCGGGCCTTGGGCGCTTGCTCCCGAAGCCGTCGCAAGTCCGGCAAGGGGAAGGACTCGCCTGCGAACAGCACCGTGCGGAGCGACCTAAGGGCGGTGGACATGCCGGCGTTAAGGACTGGGGTCCATGCGGTCGGGACAGAGTACATCACGCTCAACTGCTCCCGCTCAATGAACTGTGCGAGGAGCGCACCACGAAAGCGTATGGCGTCCGGGATGGGGACGAGTGCCGCTCCAGCCGCACAGGCCGCGAACACGTCAAACGTCGACAGGTCGAAGGAGAGGGCGGCGTGGCCTCCGAGCCGATCTGTGGGTTTGACTCCGACCTCTTCGACTGCCCAGTCCACAAAGGCCAATGCACTGGCGTGGCTATGGACCACGCCCTTGGGCGTGCCCGTTGAGCCTGATGTGAAGAGGATATAGGCCGGCGCTTCCGGCTCACCTGCGGGGGGCGGCGCTGCCTCGGACTCTGAGCCCTGCATGGTGAGCTGTATCGGCGGGGTGTCCTTGAAGAGGGCGGTGCCGTCGAGTGCATCGCGCAGAGGGCGAGTGCACACCCAGGCCTGTGGCCGTAGGGTAGTGAGTGTCTGGCGAAGCCGGCGGATCGGCCAGGAGGGGTCGAGAGGCGCGTAAGGGCAACCTAGCCAGGACGCGGTGTAGAGGGCAGTGATCGCATCTGGTCCCCGTCCCTGGACCAGAGCCACCGTATCGCCTGCGCGTAGCCCCAACAGAGTCCAGGCTTGAGCAAGCTGCTTCACGTGTCGCAAAAGCTCCTCATAAGTGATCACCACGTCTTTCCAGGCGATCGCCGTGCGCCTCGGGTGCTGGCGTGCCGCGTCGATGAGCAGCCCGTGGAGAGTACCGTTCATGCCGCGCCGAGCCCTGTCCCGCTGGGATCCAGGCGCCACTGCCGCACGGCACGAGCGCTGTGTTCGGCCGAGCTAGAGAGGCCGCTGAGCGATGACATTGAGGGCCGCGGCTCTGACCCCGTTGGCTGCAATTCCATACGCTACGATCGCACGCACTCAGCCTTCGGTGCAAAGACTCTCTGTGGGCTGGTAAGCAATCCCTAGCGTCATGGCGCCTGATGCGCCATCCTTCGCGCCCTCGAGCGCTGAACCAAGGAGACGACATGCTGGAACTCGCCAAGACGCTCATGCGTGCATTGGATCCCAAAGCGGGCAGCCGCGTGGCGCTTGCCGTCGCAAATGACGGGCTTAACTCAGCGTTGCGGCGCCTCATTGGCAGCGCAGGCGCTGAGATCGTCGAAGATTCCGGGGCCCATGGATGCATCGTGCAGATCGATGGGGTCAAGCGGGACATCCCTACCGAGTCGCGCGAGGCCATTGAGATGGTCTCGACGGGTGGCTCTGTGGTTGCCATCGCCCTCGGCGGGACACGAGGTGTCGTCGAC
The DNA here is from genome assembly GCA_049602155.1 of Myxococcota bacterium. GTDB lineage: Bacteria > Myxococcota_A > UBA9042 > PHBI01 > JBMYRH01 > JBMYRH01. Next base: position 141,042 of record JBMYRH010000006.1, read on the forward strand.
GGTGTCGCCGAATTCTGGATGCCGCGCTTACGTTGCCAGTCCATGGACGCTCAATCCATCAAGTCGATGACGATGCTCCATGGGGAGCGCGCAATGCCTATCTCGAATCAGGAGCGCAAGCGCCTGCGGAAGGTCGGTCATGATCTTGAGGCGTCGGTGCTCATCGGCCGCGCAGGGCTCAGCGAGAAGCTCATCGACGCCACCGAGCAAGCGCTCCTCCGCCACGGTATCGTGAAGGTCAAGCTCACGAGCGTGAGCGACCTCGACAAAGGGCAGGCGCTGACCGACTTGGCGTGGGCGACCGGGTCCGCCTTGATCCACCGTGTGGGGAAAACCGCGGTGCTCTTCCGCGGTGACGTCCGACTGGAGCCACCTGGAAAGCGCAGCGGGCGGCGCTAAGCCACAGCTCTTAACGGCCCAACGGCACCTTCATGAAGTCGTAAGCGACGTCGGCCCGATGGTAGACACGCCGCACCGCAGATGAGGCAGTGGCATGCGGGGGCGCGGAGCGCCCAATGTTCGTGAACAAGAGCACGGCATTGCGCTTACTCACGTAGTCGGTGAGGTGATTCAGCACGCCGCGATGCGTGGGTAAGTCCTTGTCCCACCCAGCGCCGTCAACCACCAGCAGGTCATTGTCTTCGAAGTAGCTCGTCGACTCCTCGGGAATGGCCTTGAAGTCGGAGGCATAGGTCACGCATTTGCGGCGGGTGTCGAAGCGGTAGCCGTAGCTGGCGCCGTCGGTGGTCCCATCGCTTAACGGGAACACTGTCACCGAGAGGTCGCCCGTGTCGACCGCCTTGTGCGGCTTCAGGTTCACATGAGTGATGTTCTTAAATGGCCCATACTTCTTCTTGAGCTCTGTCCAGAGAGCCTTTGGGGCGAGCAACGTGATAGGTCGGTCTGTCCACTTGTCTAGTGTGCCCAGCCCACCAGCTGCATCACGACTTGCGCTCGTCACCACCACGTCGGTCACCGTCAGCGCGATGGCTGCCTGGTCCTCGAAGTCATGTGTGGCATCGATCAGCAAGTAAGAGGCGATGTTGTTCATTAGCGCCGACGAGCGCCGACGCTGATTCCTACCGGTACCCTCCGTGATGGGAGTCGACGGACCGGTACCGAGGATTTGAAAGTAGGCCATAAGGGCGCCTCTAGTGGGTCAAGGTACGAAGCATGCGTTGACGTAACTCTCGCAGGCCCCGCCGGCGCCTGCAGCTTGGTTAATGCACGCATCCGTTTGCGTCGGGCAGGCATTTGAGAGGCACACGTTGATGGCCATAAAGGTGGCCTGAGCGGGGAGGGAACCCTGGTTGATGCAGCCGTCTTGGCACCCCGTATCCATCTGGCCGCATGTCTGCAGGCACCCAAACATGTCGTTGCAAGTCGCCGTCCCATGGATGTCGAAGAAGCACTCGGCGAGCTCATCAATGCATGTCTCTGCGATGCAGGTCATGTCTTGTGTGGTGCAGCCCTGTTGGCAGCCTACGAGTGCTTGCAACTCGGCCATCGCTTGTGCTGAAGCAAGCGACTGACATTGGCCAGCACAGCCTTGGTCTTGCCCGCATTGCGCCATGCAGTTGTACGTGTCCTGGCAGGACGCTCCGCCGGCGACACCGTCACCCTGACATTGACCACTGGGGGTGCATGTCTGGCCGGCGGCGCAGTTACCGCACGAGCCGCCACAGCCATCATCGCCGCACTGCTTATCGGCGCAGGTGGGCGTGCAGGTGACAGCGCCTTGGCACTGGCCCGAGATGCACTCTTCGGAGGCAGGGCAGTCGCCGCACGTCCCGCCGCAGCCATCTGGACCGCACTCTTTGCCGCTGCACTCAGCGACGCAAGTCGTCGCACCGTCAACGCAGGCGCCAGCGTCACACACCGTACCGTCGGTGCACATACCACAGGTCCCACCACAGCCGTCGTCACCGCACTCGACACCCACGCAACTTGCAGTGCAACTACAGGTGCCGCTCTGACATGTGTCGCCCTCGTTACACACGCCACAGGCTTCACCACAGACGCTGCCGCAGTTCCAGCCGAGGCCAGCGCAGGTGTCCGTGCACTCACTCAACGCGCCACACTGACCATCGCCGTTACATACTTGACCTGCTGAGCAAGCACCGCAGCTTCCCCCGCAGCCGTCCTCTCCGCAGGTCTTCCCTGCACAGTCTGGAGTACAGCCGCCTTCGTCGCCTGCCGGCGCAGCCGCTTCATCCCCTTCGGCCTGGTCAGCAACGGCATCCTGCGTCATGACGCTCACATCGTCGCCGCCTCCGGAGGCATCAGCTAGCTGAGCGCCATCGGTGACTGAGTCTGTGGTCGTACCTGAGTCACAGCCCAGCGTCGTGAAGGCGAGCCCGATGCTCATGAACACTACAATGAAGCGCATTGGAAACTCCGTAGAGAAGGTCATAGGGGGAAGGGGTGTCGCGGCGCTCCGCAAACCGCAAGTTGCCGAGCTTTGGAGCCTTACCGACATTCGGAAGGCGGATTGTCTGGGGCCTGACGTCGTCACGCTACGGCGCGATGACCTCGATGTTACCAACCATGGCCCCATGGAAGAGGCAGCGGTAGTTATAGAACCCGGGCGTCGTCAGCGTGAACTCCACGGTGCTGGTTGAGCCATCTTGGGAATCCATGACGTCATCTTCAGCGCACACTTTCAGGAAGGGGTGCCCTCCAGTGGCTTCAATCGACACCGTTTGTCCCACGCTGATCCGGAGACACTTTGGAGAGTAAGGCTGCATGTTTACCATGTCGATGGCGATGACACCGTCAGCCGCCGTCATGTCGCCGTTCGCGAAGTCCTCCTCTGTGCAGTCTGCGTAGGTGGGTGAACATGTTGGGGCCGGGGCATCGACTTCGCATGCCCCCTCCACGCAGGTCTCGCCATCTGAGCAGGAGCCGCAGTCCAGTGTAGCGCCGCATCCGTCTGCCACGTCCCCGCATGTGATGGCTCCACACTCGGCCAAGGGAATGCAATCGACGACGCACGCGCCGTCTGTGCACGTCTCGCCGTCTCCGCAAGTGCCGCACTCTAGAGTCCCACCGCAGCCATCATCGAGAGTCCCACAGGTGATATCCTCGCAGGACTCGATAGCCGTGCACTCGTCGACGCATTCGCCCTCCGTGCAGGTTTGGCCATCGCTACACCCCCCGCAGTCGAGTGTGCCCCCGCAGCCGTCATCGGCGCTGCCGCACTCCACGACACCACACTCGGTAGCTGGCGTGCAGTCTAAGATGCACTCGCCTTCCGTACACGACGAACCTTCTGAGCAATCGCCACAGACCAGGGTGCCACCGCAACCGTCGTCGACACTGCCGCACTCGACATCGCCGCAGTCGGCGGCAGGCGTGCAATCGGCCTCGCATGCCCCAGCCGAACACGACTCGCCAACGGCACATGAGCCGCACGTGCCTCCGCACCCATCATCACCGCATACGGCCGCGTCGCAGTCGGGGATGCACGGTGGCACGCAATCGGGGATGGCCTCATAAAGACAGCCGCCATCGTCTCCGCATGCATCCGCGGTGCAGGGATCGCCATCGTCGCAGGCAACCTCAGGCGCAGCTATTCCGCATTTAAAGGCAGGCTCAGTGCACACCTCCGCAAGACATCCCGTGCCAGTGCCTCCGGCGCAATCGATGTCCCCCAAGCAGCATCCCACGGGCGTGTCAGCCTCAAGTTGGATATCGTCGAGCCACACACCTTCGCCAGCATTTGCATACCCGTCGCCCGTCGCGAACCGGATCGAGAGCTCAACGCTCATCCCGCTCCAATCACTTAGGTCGTAGGTGTACTCTGTCCACGCTACGACCGTCGTGCAGATCTTGGGCTCAAGCGCGACACCGTTCACTTCGATCGTGACGACGTCGTATGTGCATGACGACTCCTGGACGTTCTGCATCAACCAGAATGAAAGGGCCGACTCCCCTGGAGGGAGGCTAAGAGACCGGGTCAAGGCCGCATCCACCTCACCAAAGTCGTAGCTATAGTCGGGGAGCTTGCCGCAGTACACGCTGTTCGCGCCAGTGTGCGCCTTTGAGCTGTCCAGCTGCCATGTGGTCTCCGTGGAGATGGTCGTCACGGTCCACTCTGAGAACTCTGCGTTGGACTCAAAGCCGTTCGAGAACAAGGCCCCCGTGCCGAACGCGCCGTAAGGCGAGAAGACGCAGTCGCCGCCGACGCACGAGTCTGCCGTGCAGTCCGACGCGTCGTCGCAGACCTTCGCCGTGAAGGCACAGTAAGCGTTGTCACAAGCGTCGTCTGTGCAGGGGTCTCCATCGTCGCATCCACTGTCGTCGTCACAACAGAGCGGATCCGGCGAGCCAGCCTGGCAGCTGCCCGCCGAGCACGTGTCGGACAGCGTGCAGGAGTCGCCATCGTCGCAGGGGTTACCATTGTTGGTGTACTGGCACCCGGACATCGGCACGCACTTGTCCGAAGTGCAGGCATTCTCATCGTCGCAGGTAACGACGGCACCAACACACAGGCCGTCCATGCAGGTGTCATTCTCCGTGCACAGGTTGGCGTCCTCGCAGGGGCCATCGATGTACGTCTGCACACAGCCGATGGCTGTGTCGCAGGTCGCAGTCAGACACTCGGTGGAATTGCCGCAGTCCACCGGGGCCCCTGGCAAGCACTCTCCGTTGGCACAGATATCGCCGCTGGTGCAGGCATCGAAGTCATTGCATGGCTCGGTGCTGTTGACCGACACACATCCATCCACTTCATCACAGGTATCGATGGTGCATGCGTTGCCATCTTCACAATCGATGGACTCCCCAAGGCACTCTCCGAGGTAGCAGTGGTCCTGAACCGTGCACGCCTGTCCGTCGTCGCAAGGTTTCTGGTGGTAAGTATGGACGCAGCCGCCCTCCGGGTCGCATCCATCTGTGGTGCAGGCGTTGTCATCGTCACAAAGCATGGCCTGAGCGACACACTCACCGGAGACACAGGCGTCCCCTTCGGTACACGCCGAGCCGTCGTCGCAAGTGGCCCCGTCCTCTGCAGCTCCGAAGCCACACTCACCGTCGGTGCATTGGGCCACCATGCAGTTTGGAAGGGCACCATCCTCCGGTGCGCAATCAGCGTCGGCAGTGCATGCTTCGTCGGGTAGATCCGGTAGCGGCTCGGGCTCCTCCACGACGTCGCTCCCTGCAGGAGTTTGAGCATCATCAGTGGGGGTAACTTCGGCATCAATTGCCGACACAGACGTGTCATCTGACACGAGATCGCCACCGTCGTCCCCGGGGCCGGAGCAACCGAGCGCGAGCAAGCTGACGATGAGGAGCGCAGCAGTGTGCGCAAAGAGAGGCCTGTGGAGGCGAGCCAGTGGGTGCAATTCTTTCATGGTTCGGAGCCTACTTGAGCAGGCCCATCACTACCAGTGCGATCCCGGTAATGACGGACGTGATGGCGCCAATCTTGAGCCATTTGGCAGAAGACTCCTTCAACTGAATGAGCTCCGCCTCCGATTTCAAAGCCACGACGTAGGGTCCTTCGGTCGTAGTGGGCTTCCGCAGCACGAGGCCGTCCGCAGTGTCTGCCACCTCGCCGAGGACGTAGACCGAGCGGTCGAGTGGTAAAACTCGCTCCTCAAAACGATAGCCTAACGTGCGCCGCTGGTTGCCGTGGTGGCCGCCACTTACAGCGAGGTTAAAGTTCCCGACCCGAAGGGCGAGCTGGCTGCCGCCCATGTGCTCCACAGCACTAGGCGCCTCGAACCGGTCGACGATAGTGTCCAATTGCATCTCGGAACCCGAGGGGATGACTCGTACCCGGCCGGTGCCGTCATCAAGGTGGAACACCGCCTCGCGACGGTTGCTACTAAGCGTCTCGTTGGATTTACTCCAGGTCACAGACACATGGCCCTCATCGTCACGGCGCTCGCGACGGGTCTCTATGACCCGAATGACCTCCATCTCGTAGATAGCGACCTCTTCACCGCTGAGTTCGCCCGTCACGGGCTTCGGAGCGACAAGCTTACCTTTGAGTTCGCAATGCTCTGCGTACCCAGATTCACTGCCCTCACCGATCTCTGCGCGTACTTCGTCAACGAGAGCGCTGATATCACCGAGCTTCCTCGTCTCAGTGGTGGCCATCAGCGTCGCACGATGGGTCGCGCGTTTCGAAAAGAACAGTAGGAGACCAGCGCCTCCCACGCATACGAGTCCAGCTATCAGCAACGGATCCATCGCGGCCTCCTAAGGCAGATATCCTACACTTGCGCCCGAGCCCATCAAGGGGGGCTCGTCGGGTTGCGCGGGCGACATGTGCAGGAAATGAGGAATCATGAGTCTAGCCATGACATGGATGTCATAGCTGAACGGCTCGGCTCAGCAGCGGGGACCTCGAATTCGCGCCCCGCCGGCCACCTGATTGAACCCCAAGGGGGCTTCAAGGGCTTAAAATCACTCACCAACATGAGGCGAGGGCGTGACGGCGTGCCCGTGGCTTCGAATCCTGGATCCGATATTGCAAAAGGTGAGGCCACCGATGGCCGGCCGTGTGCCGCACCACGTCATGCGTGATGAAGGAGACCAATGATGGCGACCCAGCTCGAAGCAAGCTCCCCCCGCTCTGAAGATTCTGGCCGCGCGCTCCCCTCCGACGCTCCTTCTCGGAAGCGCAGTGAGAGCCGTGTGTCTGCGTTGTCAGCGATCGTCGCTGCCCCGTACGGGATGGTGGACCCGGTCACGGCTTATCTCTCGAAGATCGGGAAGGTGCGTTTGCTGAACCGAGCAGGTGAGCAACGCGTAGCCCAGGCATTTGAAGAGGGCACGTGGGAGGTCTTCGATGCGCTCCTCACGCTGCCTTACGGTGAGCGTGAGCTGATGGAGTCATCGCGGCGATTGCGCGAGGACATCATGTACCGCTGTGCTGTCTTAGAGTCGCCTAGCGACGGCATGGACGACGACACGATCGAGTCAGATGTAGAACGCTTCCATGACCAACTCACAGCGGCCAAGGAGCGCTGCGCGAAGGCGACGAAAGCGGCGGGGCGTCGTTCTGCAGGGCCTGAAGAGGCTGCCGAGCTGATTCAAGCACGGAACGGCTTGTTCCGTTTGTTCAAAGAGTTTGGGTTCGGCCACCGCATCATGCGTCGCGCCGTAAACCACGTAGAGAAGCAAGCGAAGGCAGCACGGCGCGCCCGTCGCATCGCGGGCCGGGTCGCGAATGGTGACGACCTCTCGGGCCTCATTGAGTCAGGGCGTTTGGGCATCCCCGTCCCCGGCGAGCGGAGCGCCAATGTCCAGCGCCGCTGTGACGATGCCATCCAGCTCCTAGCTCGAATCGAAGATGAATTCGGAACCTCCATTGAGAGCTTCCTGGCAGCCACCAAGAGGCTGCTGGCTGGTCAACGGAAGGCAGAGGAAGCCCGGGCCGAGATGATCCTGGCGAACTTGCGGTTGGTCGTCTCGATTGCCAAGCGCTACTCCAACCGCTCCATGCCGCTGCTGGATCTTATTCAGGAGGGCAACATCGGTCTCATGAAGGCGGTAGAGAAGTTTGAGTATCGCCGAGGTCATAAGTTCTCGACCTACGCGACGTGGTGGATTCGTCAATCCATCACACGCGCGCTCGCAGACCAAGGGCGCACCATTCGGATCCCAGTTCACCTCGTCGAGACGTTGAACCGGATTACCCGAACGCGCGTTGAGCTTGAGCATCGGCTGGGACGTAAGCCGACCCCCGAAGAGGTGGCCTTGAAGCTTGAGGTCGATGTGGAGGTTGTGACGCGAACGATGCGCCTCGCTCGCACCCCGGTCAGCCTTGAGACGCCGGTAGGTGACGACGATGGCACCTCACTCTCAGACTTCCTCGCCGACGAAAACGCCCTGAACCCGGAGGACGTGGCAGGTCGCCAGAGCACGCGACTGGCGACTCGTGAACTCCTGAACACGCTGTCAGAGCGCGAGGCGGCGATCTTGAAGAAGCGCTTCGGCATCGGTGAGCGACGGAACTACACCCTCGAGGAGGTTGGGCGCTACCTCACGCTGACACGCGAGCGGATCCGACAGATCGAGGCGAAGGCCCTCGACAAGCTGCGCTCACCGCATCGCCCCTCCTCGGCTCGAGAGGCATGGCTGGGTTCGCGTACGGGAGAGTTCGCTAGGGTGCAGCGCGCCGACTAAGTCGCCGTTGGCTCAGGCTGTCCACCCTTGGACGAGCGCGTCGACTTGAGCCGGGATAGCGTCTGAGAGCTCCCCGGCCAAGACGCCGCGGTCCGCATGACCCAGTCCAAGCTGCAGGCCCGCACCCGCATGCACCCAGGTCGCGCAGAGGCAGGCGTCGTAGGCTGACAAGCCTTGTGCGGCAAACGCGGCGATTACGCCGGCGAGGACATCACCAGTCCCTGCGGCGGCGAGGGCGGGCACCCCGCCTGGTAGAATCATCGTACGTCGACCAGGTGCACCAATGAGGGTACCCGCCCCCTTCAAGACCACTGTGGCTCCTGTGGCCTTCACCAGTGCGGCTAATGCGGCGAGTCGGTCGCCTTGGACGGCGGCTGTCGTGATCCCTAGGAGTCGGGCTGCCTCTCCAGGGTGGGGCGTTAAGACGGCCGATTGGGGCCACGTCGTCGCGCTGGCCGGGGCCATCAAGTTGAGTGCGTCAGCGTCGAGTACACAGACGCGGGCAGGCGACTCCAAGCCTCGCTTGAGTGCCCTCTTGCTCTCTGTCGATTGGCCAAGCCCCGGACCCACCACGAGCGCATCGGAGCTGTTCAGCTCGCCCCATGTTTTTTTTAGCAGCTCTGGAGGACGTAGGACCGAGCCAGTCTCAGCGTCGGCGAACCATGTCGCGTAACCGGCCCCGGCACGAAGCGCCGCGACGCCGCACAGGACTGCTGCTCCTTCAGTGGCGCCAAAACCGCCCACCACAGCCACGCGCCCGTGCGTGCCCTTATGGCTAGCTTTACTGCGCTTCGGGAGCCGCTTCGAGATCGCCTTGGCGTCGAGAACCCCCACTGAGCGGGCGACCTCCGCGAGAGCTTGGGAGGGCAATCCAATCGGAATGGAGACCAACTCGCCGACGAACTCAGCGCCGGGGAACTGACACAAGCCACTCTTGATCGCCCCAAAGGTCATCGTCACGTCAGCCTGGAAGGCTTGCCCAAGCACTGTGCCCCGGGACGCGCAAAGCCCGGACGGGATGTCGAGCGCGACCCGGTAGGACCCTCGAGATTGACTAGCGGCTGAGACTAGGGCCGCCGCCTGACCCTTCAGCGGCCTTGACAGGCCGGTCCCGAAGAGCCCGTCCACGATAACGGGGCTGTTCGAGAGTCGGTCCTTGATGGCCTCTTCAGACAGCTCTGTGCAATCATGCGTTGCACCATCAAGGTCGCGGTACAACGCGAAATTCACAGCCGCGTCGCCAGAAAGGCGCCCTGGACCGCCCAGGGCAAGGCAAACCACATCCCATCGGGCGTCACGCAGCGCGCGGGCCACGACATAGCCATCGCCACCATTGTTGCCCGGGCCGCAAAGGACGACAGCGCGTGAAGGGACTCCCCCAGTGCGCTGCCTGATGGCCTGTGCAGCGCCCTGCCCAGCCATCTCCATAAGCATGCGACCTGGCATCCCGAGCTGGTCGATCGCGTAGGCATCGAGAGCACGAGCCTCTGCCCCCGTCACCGCGTATTGGAGGCCATCCTCATCGCGCCGTGTCACGCGCTCTCATTCATCAGGGCGAGCATCTCGCGAATCGCTTGGTCGAAACCGACAAAAATAGCGCGCGCGACGATGCTGTGGCCGATGTTGAGCTCCTCGATGTCACTGATGGAGACGACATCACGCACGTTGACGTAATCCAGGCCGTGGCCGGCTGCCACCACGAGCGACGCTGCTGCGGCCTGACTCGCGGCGATCTCGAGGCGCTCAAGTTCGCGCTCCCGAGCACTATCATCCTCAGCCTCGGCATAGTCGCCGGTGTGAAGCTCAATGATGTCGACCCCGAGTGCGGCTGAGGCCTCAATCTGGGAAGGTTCAGGGTCGATGAACAGGCTTGTCGCGATGTCCGCGGTCATCAAGGCGTCACAGTAGCGGGCCAGCTGCTCCTGATGGCGCATTGCATCAAGGCCACCCTCTGTGGTGCGCTCCTCGCGTCGTTCGGGCACAAGAGTGACCGACTCTGGCTGCAGCTCTAGGGCGATGGCAAGCATCTCATCGGTGGCGGCCATCTCCAGGTTCATGCGGGTTTGAAGGGTCTCCTTCATGACACGCAGATCGCGATCCTGGATATGACGGCGGTCCTCTCGCAAGTGGACTGTGATCTGGTCGGCGCCAGCCAACTCCGCGATGGCTGCCGCTGTCACGGGATCAGGGTAGCGGGTCTCGCGTGCCTGACGAATCGTAGCGACATGGTCAACATTCACACCCAGTCGAGTTCTCACGACGGACTCCTACGTTTTGGTCCCAATCGCGTCGACAATGACGCTCTGGATAGAATCTGCGACCGAGGTGATGACGTCATCGTTGTCACCCTCGACCATGACGCGGCACTTGGGCTCTGTGCCCGAGTACCGAACGACAATACGCCCCGTCCCGGCGAGCTTGGCATCTCCATCTGCGATCGCGGCCTGGACCTTTGAAAGGCCCGTCAAGTCGGGCTTGGCGCTGACGGCGAACGAGCGCAACACCTGCGGAACACGCTGCATGAGCGCACCCAACTCCGAGAGGGGCTTGCCCGTCTCGGCCACGATGGCCAGGACCTGTAGAGCGATGAGGAGCCCATCCCCTGTGGTCGTATGGTCGAGCATGAGGAGGTGCCCGCTCTGCTCGCCTCCCAGGTTTGAGCCGGATTGGCGCATGCGCTCAACCACATAGCGGTCGCCAACCGCTGTCCGCTCGAGCTGGATGCCATGGACTCCTAGGGCACGCTCAAGGCCAAGGTTGCTCATGATGGTCGCAACGACCGTGTTGTGTGCAAGCCTGCCTTGTTGATGCATGTGCGTCGCGAGGATCGCGAGCATTGTGTCGCCGTCGAGCACTTTGCCATTCTCATCGCAAAGCATCACTCGGTCAGCATCACCGTCGAGGGCGATGCCCGCGTGGGCCCCTTGGGCCACGACGACCTTCGCCATCTCGTCGGGGTGGAGCGCGCCCGCGTTGTCATTGATGTTCACACCATCCGGAGACACTCCGATGGCGGTGACATCGGCCCCCAGCTCATACAGCACCTCGGGGGCGACCTTGTAGCCAGCCCCATGGGCGCAGTCCATCACGAGGCGAAGCCCGTTAAGAGACAAGTGCCGGGGGAAGGTGCTCTTCAGGAAGACGCAGTATCTACCGACTGCATCTTCGACACGATAGGCTCGGCCCACGGCCTTGTCTCGGGCGCGGTATTGATCGAGGTGCCCACCGCTGATGAGCTGCTCGATCTGATACTCGACGCTGTCAGGGAGCTTGAATCCGTCGGCTGCGAAGAACTTGATGCCGTTGTCGTAGTATGGGTTGTGCGATGCTGAGATGACGATGCCAGCGTCGGCCCTCATCCCGGAGGTCAAAAAGGCAATCGCGGGGGTTGGCAGCACGCCAAGCTGCACCGCGTCGACCCCCATCGAGCACACCCCTGCCTGGAGTGCGGTCTCGAACATATAGTTACTCAGGCGTGTGTCCTTACCGATGACAATCCGAGGGCGAGGATGTGCCCCCTTGAACACGTGCGCCACAGCGCGACCCAATTGCAGCGCCAACTCGGGGGTCATGGGGTGCTCATTGGCACGGCCCCGGATGCCATCGGTTCCAAACAGACGTCTTGTGTGTGCCTTACTCATGAGCCCCGGCGTGTCGACAATAGTGGCAATGGATGACGTGTCCTAGGCGGTCGTGGACTCGAAGTCAACGCAGAGCCGCTCATCCGGCGCCATCGATAGCGGCAGCAACCGCCACAGCATCTAGGGAGCCGGTGACATCGTGCACGCGCACCCAGTCTGCACCATACGCAATGCTCAAGGCTGCTGCAGCAGCGGATGCGCGATCACGTTCGGCCACGGGTCGCCCGGTCACCTCACCGAGGAACCGCTTCCGGCTCGTCCCGACCACGATCCCGAGACCGAGCACGCGTAAGCTTTGCAGGTCGCGAAGTAGCGCCAAGTTGTGCCTAAGCAGTTTCCCAAACCCGATCCCCGGATCCACGAGTAGCTGACTGCGCGTGACACCGGCTTCGACTGCAGCACTGACCCGCTCGGTCAAGTGGGCGCGGACCTCGAGGACCACGTCCTCGTAGGACGGCGCATCTTGCATTATCGCGGGCGCTGCCAACGTATGCATCGCGATAGCCGGGCAGCCACGCTGGACGAGCAATGGCAGCATAGCGTCATCAAACCGAAAGGCTGAGATGTCGTTCACCAGGTCAGCCCCCGCGTCCAGGGCGGCTGCGGCCACTGCAGCATCCGTCGTGTCGATGGAGATCGCCGTCTGCGACTGAGCACGAATGCGCTGAATGACAGGGCATACGCGCCTGATCTGCTCCGAGGTCGACACCGGAGCGCTCCCTGGACGAGTCGACTCGCCGCCCACATCCAGAACCTTGGCTCCAGCCGCCTCCAGTGCCAGAGCATGAGTCGCGGCTTGCTCGACAGTGTCGAACCGACCACCATCACTGAAGGAGTCGGGGGTCACATTAACAACTCCCATCATCAAGGGAGTGTCGAACTCAAGCCTTCGGCCACGCGCTAACATGAGCGGGGCGGGTAGGGGGCGTGTCCGCACGATGTCCTTTGGCGCTTAGACTGGCTCGGGGTCCGGCATCTGCGTGACAATAGGCTCACGTGGGGCTTCATCAGGCTCGGACTGAGGCCTCACCGGCTCCTTCACCGGTTCGGTACGTGCCGCCTCGGCTGCTGCATCTCGGTGCGCTTGAACGGCGTCGTTCCCCTCCCCATCCAAGAGGAGAGTGACCTCGGCGCCATCGATGCTCTCAAACTCCAGCAGCGCATCAGAGATACGCTCAAGGGTCTCGCGATGCTCGGTGACGATTGTGGTCGCCAAGGTGTGACCCTCATCTAGGAGACGACGAATCTCACGATCGGCTTCGGACTGTGTCGCGTCGGAGAAGTCATCTGAGCGAGCGATCTCGCGACCCAAAAAGACGTCACCTCTCTCGCGGGCGAGGGCGATCGGACCGAGCCGACTCATGCCCCACTCGCAGACCATCTTCCGAGCAAGCTTGGTGGCCTGCTCGATGTCATTCCCAGCGCCCGTGGTGAGTCGGCCGAAGACCAGCTGCTCAGCGACCCGACCGCCCATCGCCATCGCGATACGGCCAGTCACCTGCTCTTCGGATAGGTTGTATTGGTCCTGCTCTGGGAGGGTCCAAGTCACGCCCAACGCCATGCCGCGTGGGATGATGGTCACCTTGTGGACAGGGTCGTTGCCAGGGACAAGACGCGCCACCAACGTGTGGCCCGCCTCGTGCACCGCTGTGACATGTTTGTCCTCATCGGACAGGACCACGCTGCGGCGCTCTGCCCCCATCAACACCTTGTCCTTGGCCGCCTCTAAGTCGGCGCCCTCGATCGCGTCTTTGTCGCCGCGCGCAGCGAGCAGCGCCGCTTCATTCACCAAGTTCTCCAGGTCAGCTCCGGAGAAGCCAGGCGTGCCTCGGGCGATGACAGCGAGGTCGACGTTGGAGGAGAGCCGCTTGTTCCGCACGTGGACCTTGAGCACTTCATGGCGCCCATTTACGTCTGGACGGTTGACGACCACGCGTCGGTCGAAGCGCCCGGGGCGCATGAGGGCAGGGTCCAAGACATCGGGGCGGTTTGTAGCCGCCATGAGAATGACGCCCTCATTGGACTCAAACCCATCCATCTCTACAAGGAGTTGGTTAAGGGTCTGCTCGCGCTCGTCGTGCCCACCTCCTAGGCCAGCACCGCGTTGGCGACCGACTGCGTCCATCTCATCGATAAAGATGATGCAGGGAGCGTTCTTCTTCCCTTGCTCGAAGAGGTCACGGACACGGCTCGCGCCCACCCCCACGAACATCTCTACAAAATCCGAACCCGAGATCGAGAAGAAGGGTACCCCAGCCTCACCAGCCACGGCCTTTGCGAGCAAGGTCTTCCCTGTCCCGGGAGGTCCCATCAGCAGCACGCCCTTGGGGATCCTGCCGCCAAGGCGCGTGAACTTCTTGGGGTCCTTGAGGAAATGAATAATCTCCTCGAGCTCGTCTTTGGCCTCTTTGATGCCGGCGACATCCTTGAAGGTCACCTTGTTGGTCGACTCGTTGAGGAGACGATGACGGCTCTTACCGAAGCTCATCGCTTTGCCGCCACCCGACTGCAGCTGTCGCATAAACATGAAGAAGATGAGGAAAATGAAGATCATCGGGAGCCATGTCCCGAGGATGGAGAGCCACAGCGAGCCAGCCGCCTCGTTCTCCTCCGTGATCTCGACCCCGCGCGCGATGAGCTCCGCGCGATAGTCACCAAGCTCACCTACCGTGACGAAAGCCTCACCACTCTTAAGCTCGCCCTTGATCTCCTTGCCGCGGATCACGATCTTCTTCACGTCCGTAGGGGGACGTTGCTTTCGGAGCTGCGCGAGGAGATCGCTGAACGGTCGTGTCTCGCCACGGGGCGTGTAGTTGGCCTCTGGGGCGCTGAAATGGACGGGGACACCGCGCATCGTGAGGCTCGCGAGCAGCGTCTCGCCGTTTGCGGTCCCCATGGGCATCTTGATGTCGCCCCAGGTGTGGCTCCACGGGGCATCGACCACAGCGCTCGAGCCGCGGCTACTGTCTTTATCCAGCTCTTGGCGCTTCTCTTCGAAGCGATCGCCCGGCAGCTGGGCTGCGAACTCGATCAGGTCACCGCGAACGACCACCTTCTGTATCGGACCACTCCCAGCCCCACCGTTCGCGTCGGCAGCCGGCAGCGCCTTCGTGACGAACTCGGACAGCGTCAACTGGCGTCCGGTGCCGCCCGTTGAGACGGTTTGGTAGATCGCGAAGAAGATCACGACCAAGAAGACCCACAATGCGAGGGTTTTGAATGACTTGTTTTGCTTCAACTGGAGACCTGCTGGGGGGACGGGCCGGGGCTGGCCGCGTCGATTCGTGGTGTGAGCACTTTCGCGCCCGACGAGAGCCTACTTTGCGTGCGATGCTCGTCACAAGCTGCGACACGCTCTAACAGACAAACAGAGCGATGTGTAAATCTCGTCCCGACTTGTTGTTTTCCATGGGCTGACCGGAGGCCCAAAGGAGCCCGCCTGCCCCATCTGTCAGGCGAAAGGCCCATTGCGAGGCTTGCTGATCGCCGACGCCTTGAGCCGTGCGTTCTTGATGGGCTGTGATCGGCCATATCAGTGTGGTGTCGTCCAAGGACGTCGTGTGAATCGGTTGTTCTGTCTGTTGTCGCCACACGCCTCGTTTGATCACGAGGCGGTGGCTGAGGAGACGATAGGCACCGGGACTAGGTGCGACAACCCTCATTCGAGGGTCTGGGCACACTTCGTGGTGCACACGGCCGGATCGAAGGGAGACTGTCCGGTCCGCGTTGAGGCGCGCCGGACCAAAATCGCGGCCTGAAACCGCCGCCATTGCGAGCCCTCGGACGACCTCTCGGGACGCAGGTGTGTCCTTCGGCCAATCGAGGCGAAGCCAAGCCTCTGTCGCAGGTAGGCCCAGCGTGGCGACCTCCTCAAGGGACAGGGACGCCTTCGCCATGCACGCTCTTAGCAAGGCGTGTTCGCCCACAGCCTGGGACGCGATCAGCGCCAGTGATGACTCGATGTCGGCGGCCTCGTCGGTCAATATCGGAACAAGGGTGTGCCGGATCCGGTTGCGCTGAAAGGAGAGGGCGGCGTTCGTCGGATCGTCCACGAACCTCTCACCGAGTGCCCGCGTCTCGGCCCGAGTGATCCCCAGCATCGGGCGAATGATTCGGCCCCTCCTGGCACGCACGGCCTGTAAACCGCGAGAGCCTGCCCCTCGCATGATGCGCTGCAGCACAGTCTCAGCCTGGTCGGTTTGAGTATGCCCCGTCGCGATCAACGTGCCCTCATCGATGGCAGCCTCAAGCGCAGCGTAGCGCGCAGCGCGGGCTCGCGCCTGCAGGTTCCCGCCTGGCGCCAAGTTCAACGTCAGCCGGTGGAATGGTACGCCAGCCCGATCGGCAGCCGCGGTGGCGCTCTGTGCCTCCGCGGTCACGTCCCGAAGGCCATGATCCACGAAGTACACCGCGACCAGTCTTAGATGGCGTTGTGCCGCGAGAAGGCTCACCAAGGCCACCGAGTCTGCACCACCGCTGCACGCCACGGCGACGGATGCCCCTTCGGGAGCGCCGCACTCGAGCGACAAGGACGATGTGAGGATCCCTAACAGTCGTTGTCGTTCCTCGGTCACGGTTCTAGCCCCACAAAAGAGCCCTCGCGCGGCACGCACAGCCCGCGACCTGCCGGACCGGCGGGGTAACGAAACACGACGCACAGCACCCGCCCCTCTTCGTCGAGGAGCGGCGCTCCGACGGCGCGCTTCACGCTCACATGCCAATACGCATCCATGGGCGCTAGACCACGCTTCCCGAAGAACGTGCGTATCGCGACGGGTGGCGGAGGAGGAGCCCCAGGCTGGACAGTGTTGGGCTGCTCGAGGAGCCAGGCGCGACGGCCCGCACCGAGTTCAGGCGCTTCGGCCCATTCGAGCGTCGACCAGCCAGCCGTAGGCGGCGTTTGGCACATTGGGACCCGCGTCAGCGGGGCGTCCTTGTCTACCGCTGCCTGGTCCAAAAACGTTTGGCATCGCTGACCATCGGCGAACACGACGGTGAGGTCACTCGCCTTTCCGACGCCAAGCGTCGGCGCAACGAGCACCACGTTGGTCCCTTGTCGAAGAATAATGGCGCGCACCGTGTGCATGTGACCGGCTGGCTGATCCGATCCCCCTAGCTCAGCTGGCGGAACATGGAGCACGACGTGCGCAGGCCACCATGTTGCAAGAAACGCCTGCTGTGCCTCAAAAGACACCATGCTGCTTGCAGCAGGCTGCGGCACAAGGGTGACTAGAAGCCACGCCAGAAGGTGGCAAGCGCTCGATAACAATGGCTTGTGCGTCGACATGGTGACACCATACCCGACGAGTTCGTTGTGCAAAACGCTCTTGGCCAAGTGGAGCTTAGGCTGTTAAGGCCCGAGGTGCTTCGGTTTATCAGTGAGGAGAGACCGCTATGATGTCCACGCTCGGACGACGCTACTTGACCTGTTTGATCGCCTGCGTGGCGCTCTCTGCGTGTGGTAGCTCCCAAGGCGACTTCACCCTCGGCGCAGAGGCTGGCGTCGATTATTGGCCAACTGGGCTGATTTTTACGGACGTTGTTCGCGATGCAGAGGCCGTCCGGATGGTCACGATTGAGCATGTCGGATCCGGAGGACAGATCGTCCTCGAGAGCATTCGGCTTGAGACCAACTCTGAGGACCTCGCGATTGGGATTGTTGAGGCTACTTCGATCGGACCGGGTGAGCGTACGCGCATTCAGATTATTTATACGTCCGCTCACGACGAGCCCGATGAGGGCGAACTCGTCATCGAGTTGAACGTCGCTAACCTTCAAGAGATTCGCATCCCGGTATGGACCCCTGGACAGCGCGCGGCGTTAGTGACAGAGCCCCCGAGTGTCGATTTCGGCATCGTCCAGGCCGGTGCGCCTAAAACCGTTCCGGTAGTCGTCACAAATATCGGAACGGCCCCCGCCTTGCTCACTGGCTTCGAGACCGTGAGCGATGAGGATGGGGACTTCAGCGTGGATATCCCCACTGGGCTCGAAATTGCGCCGAACGCATCTGCGACGGTCGGCTTCAAGTACCAGCCGAGCGGTCAGAATGATGACAAGGGAGCT
Organism: Myxococcota bacterium; assembly: GCA_049602155.1. Lineage (GTDB taxonomy): Bacteria > Myxococcota_A > UBA9042 > PHBI01 > JBMYRH01 > JBMYRH01. The sequence continues at coordinate 158,885 of JBMYRH010000006.1, forward strand.
GTGGTGCTCCTGACTGACCGCAGCGACGTCAACCTTCAGATCGCTGTGGAGGGGCAGGAGGAGACGCCCCTGCTCGTCACTGAGCCCGCCACCGTTCAGTTTGGCTGGGTTGAGCCGGGTGGAACGAAGTTGGCGACCATCAAGCTGCGCAATGATGGCAACGCGCCACTCACCGTGTGGTCCCTCTACCTCGCGGACGGCGCCATGGAGGGTGTCGGCTTGACCAACCCGCCTCCACTCCCCCTCGAACTGCTCCCCGGTGACGTTTACAACATGGGCGCGCTGTTCAGCCCCGTCGAGGAGCACGCTATGGATGGCGAACCGCTCGCGACGCTCGTCCTGGAGTCCACCGATGCCGCAAACAACCCACTTGAGGTGCCGCTGTTCGGTGCGGCTGGCGTGCCGGACATCATGGTGGTCCCTCACGACGTCGTGGACTTCGCCTATGTCGCGGAGGGCTTCGCGGCCAAGCGTGCAGTGACCGTATTGAATGTCGGTAACGAGCCAGTCACCATCAATTCCGCCGTCCTCGAAGAGCCCACGAGCGATGAGTTTGGTCTCGATGTGTCGAACCTCCCAGTCGTACTCAACCCCTCGGACTCGGTGGTCTTCGATGTCCTCTTTGAGAACCGCGGTGGGGATGAAGGCACGGAATTCGCGCGCCTCCTAATCGAGACCACCGACAAGCTAGTGCCGTTTTACCCGCTAGATGTGGTGGCGAGGCGTTCCGAGCGGCCGACGTGTGAGCCCGCCTTTGTCCCAGACATCTTATCCCTCGGCGCCTTCAAGCCCGGGACCTCGGGGACAGGTGTGCTCCACCTCGTGAATTACGGCTCTGGCAATTGCGAGTATCGTGACTGGGACCTCATTGGCTGCACCAGCGCCATCTGGGGGATCCGAACGGAGTTCAACTGCGATCCGCTCTTCCCCTACACGCCCTTCGAGGTCACCCTCGCGCCCCCGACCAATGAGGTCGTCGGCCCGGGTGACTCGGTGTTCTTTGAGCTCACTTTCACCGCACCGCCCGTGGTGCACACGGACCTCGGGCGTGATGATTACTACGCGCGGATTGCGCTCACGATGCATGACCCGAACCTCAACGTGTTCAAGTATGTCGCTCCGCCTGGGGGCTGGGCTGCAGGCATCAATCTGCGTGCGCAGAGCGCGTTACCGCTCATCAATGTCGATCCCAGTGTCATCGACTACGGCACGGTTCGGACGGGGTGCGAGAGCGAGGCTTCTACGGTTCAAGTGACGAACCTAGGCCCCATGAGCGCTACTGTGACGAACTTTGAGGTCCAGGGGTGCGATGGAGAGGTCACCGTCTCGAATCCGCCGCAGACTCCCTATGAGCTTCCAGGATACCAGACCCTCTTCGTTGAGGTGCTGTACACGCCTTCCGACGCAGGCGCGGACTCGTGCAGCATCATCGTGGAGAGTGACGCAGTGAACTTGCCGTACAAGAAGGTCGACCTTAACGGCGACGCGATTGACGTGGAGCATCACGTAGACAGCTTCCTGCAAGAGCCTACGCCCAAAGTCGATGTGCTCTTTGTGGTCGACGATTCAGGCTCCATGGCCGATGACCAGGTGCTCCTGAAGCAAGAGCTGCCGAACCTCGTCGCAGAGGCGGCGAGCTGGGGCCAGGACTACCACATGGCCGTCACCACGACCGATCCGTTGCTGGTATCTGGCCGGTTTAAGGGCGTTCCGTCCTGGGTGGATGACACCGTGGACACCTCCGTCTTCGCGGACAACCTCCTCGTCGGGACTGGCGGGCACTGGGAGGAGATGGGCCTTAACGGCGCCTGGATGGCCTTTAGCGGGAACAATGTGGCCTCCACGACCATCGCGTGCATCAACGCGCCAAACGCCTGCCCTTCCGGTCTTTGGTGCCAAGAGGGATTGTGCCGCGGTCCTAACTTCGGCTTCCTTCGAGAAGACGCAGACCTCGTCCTCTTGCTCATCAGCGATGAGGAGGACTCAAGCCCCGAGACCACCGATTGGTACATCGAGCATTTCGCCAGCCTGAAGGATCCACAAACCGGCTATGGGGTAAAGGTCCACGCCTTGGTGCATGACGACCAGTGCTTAGGCGCTGGGTATGGAACGAAGGGCACTCGCTATATCGAAGTCGTGAAGCAGTTCGACGGCTATGTCGGCAGCCTCTGCACCTCGAACTTCTCGGCCGAGTTTGCGGAGATCGCGGAAAAAACCTTCGGGCTCAAAGACCAGTTCTACCCCTCGCTCCCGCCTGACCCTGCCACGCTTGAGGTTCGCATCGACGGTGTGCTGTGCACGACTGGCTGGGAATGGAACAGCGAGACCAAGGCGGTCGTTTTCGACACCGAGGGAGCATGTTTCCCTGACTACGGTGCACAAATTGAGATCGAATACGACGTTTACTGCAACCAATCTTCTGACTAGGTCGGCTCCCCGCCTCAGGGAACACTGCAGTATTTCGGGGTGCTGACCTCGCCGAGCGCTTGGTTTAGAATATCGACATCACGTCGCACGTCATCAGGATAGGCATCCTTTGATGTAGGGCGATAGACATGGAGCACCGACACACTGCCATGACACTGGCTGACCGGTATGAACTCATCGAGCCCCCAATTGGCGAGGGGAGCTTTGGTGCGGTTTACCTCGCGAATGATCGGAAGATGCCGCGTCAGGTCGCAGTCAAGGTGCTCCACAAGTCTTTCGCAGCGGACCCCAAGGTCAGCGCGCGGTTTTTGCGGGAGCTCGTCGCGGCCTGCCGTGTCTCTCATGAGAACGTCATCCAAGTGCTGGACGTGGGCGATGATCCCACTCATGGCCTCTTTTATGTCATGGAGTTTGCCGAGGGCGTCGCCTTAGAACAGAGGCTCACTGGGAGGCCGATCCGGTGGCCAATCCTCAAGGTGGTCTCACAACAGCTCGCGGCGGCGCTCGACTCCATCCACGCTGCCGGCATTGTGCATCGCGACCTAAAACCTCGAAACATCATGCTGGTTGAGCGCGCCTCGCAGGATGACCTTGTGAAGGTCCTAGACTTCGGGATCGCTGTCATCCACGACGGTGATTTTGGTGACGATGTGGAGCTCACCGGCACGCGCATGGTGGTCGGCACACCGCCCTACATGAGCCCCGAACAGACGTACATGAAGTCGGACCGTGAGCGGCTAGGCCTCGCGGTCGACGGTCGGAGCGACCTCTACGCGCTCGGTGTGATTTTGTACGAGATGCTGACGGGCGGTCGCCCCTTTACCGGTGACGCCCATGAGTTGGCACTCGCCCATCGTCACGATGCGCCCGCCGACCCACGCCCGTTGGCCGCAGAGGACGTCCCGAGCGGCTTCGCAGACCTGGTAATGCGTCTTCTCGCTAAGACCCCAGATGAGCGTCCAGCGAGCGCTCAGCAAGTCTTGGCGACCTTGCGCGCGCTCACACCTGGTGGCCAGCAGGTAGTAAGCCCACGAGGTGTTGAGCAGGATGTTCAGGACGCGGCGACCTGCATCGTCGATGCGCTCAGCTCTCCAATACAGAACGCAGAGACTGTCACTGCTCGTGCAGTAGAGACCGAATTCTTCGACGCGACCCTGGACGCTGCAGCGCTGGATTCGGTGCGCCCCTCGCGGGCTCCGATGATGGTAGCGGCGCTGGTCGTCGCGCTCGGTGTCAGCTGGGCGTTCATGGGGTCACAGTTCGGAGGTGAGGCGTCTCGCGACCAGGCGGGTGCCACCAATTCCACGACCACGGTGCCACCAGGAGAGGCCTCAAACCACGTCGTCGACCAGGGCGCGGGAAAGGCGCCTCGTAGCGCTCACCCGGCGCCAGGACGGATCGGTGCCTCGGAAGTGAGCCTGATGGTGACCAGCGTACCTCAAGGTGCGGAGGTTCTGCTCGATGGGGTGGTCGTGGGCACCACACCACTCGCGACAACATTGAGTACGGCTAAATCTGCAAAGCATCTCCTCGAGATTCAAAAACCAGACTATCGGATTCAGCAGATCCCCATCGCAGTCGCGCCTCATTTGTCGGGTAAGGCGCTGGTCTTCAACGAGACCCTGGAGAAGGAACGCTCGCGCCGGAGAGGCACAAAAGCAAAAGCTAAGGCGAAAGCGAAGGTGACGCCTAAGCCAATCAAGCCCAAGGCATCTGGGCACAAAAAGAACCCACTTAAGGGGCTCAATAAGCACCTGTCGACCAAGAAGACCGATCCCATGGAGGGCTTATGAACACGCACCCCCTCAAGGCGCTCAGGGCGTTTGTCATCTGCCTTGCGCTGTGTTTGAGCAGCCAGCCACTCGCGGAGGAGGGGGGCGACGGCGAGTTAGCGCGTGACCTCACGGTCCAGGGAATCGCTGCTCAGCAACGAGGAGACCACGGTGCTGCGTTGGCCTATTTTGAGAGGGCGCAGCGTGAGTTGGACCACGCGAAGATTCGTTACTTTTATGCAAAATCACTCGACTCAATGGCGCGGTACGAGCAAGCGCTCGGCATGTTCCGCAGCATTGAGGCTGATGCAGACAACCTCAAATATGCATCCGAGACGAAGGCGTATATCCGCGCCATCGTCGCAGAACGTGAGAATGCGCGGCTGCTCGCCCGGTTGGCTCTGCTCGAGCGTGACTGTGCAAAGCAACCACTGCGCCCCGTCAAGGTCGCACCACTGCGCGGCGAGTAGCCGATGTTAGCCTTCCTCTTTGGGCTCGCCGTCTTGGCCTCGCTTGGTACGACAGCGTTGATAGGGTTGGACGTGCTGCCTGCCAGCCCCTTAGTCATGGCCATCGTATTTGTGGCTCATGGTGTCTTTGCCCTCGGGTTCTTCCGTGGCTACGGCGGATATCGTGCACTCCACCGCCTTGTCCATGAGGGGCGTGGTGAGCTTTACGACCTCGCGGTGAGGCGCTCTATCGATAAGGCCCGGTTCCGGGAGTTCCGTGACCACTTCAAGCTCCGACGGATAGAGGGTTTGGCCCTTTGCGGCCTAGGCCTTCGTGCTCTGGAGGCCGCCGAAGAGCATCGTCCCTTGGCATCGAACGCGCGTGTCAGCACACGCCTCGCAGCCGCGGCCGCTGAAGCAGAGGCGAACTTGTGCCTTGGTCAGCTTGAGTGGGCGCGCGTGAGCCTCGATCGTGTGTTGGAGGTCCGCGGACACGATGAGCACCCCGGCATACGCGCGATGCGCGGCCGTCTTGCGCATTGTCGTGGAGACCATGCTGGAGCGGCGTCCCTCCTCAAGGCGGTCAAGGGAGCCGGAGAATGGCCCGTAAAGGGCGCGGTCACCGCTCGCAACCACACTTGGTATGCAGATGCCCTTCAGGGGCTGGGCAAGGCGGGGGAGGCTGCACAGGCATACAGGACCGCTGCTCGCGTCGCGCCCCATAGTTTCTGGGGAGCTCAGGCGGTACGGAAGGCAGCCGCCCTCAGGTAGGACCGCCTCCACATGACGTGCGGTTAGCTCGCATCTCCTTCGGCCATCACGACGAGAGGAGCGCCTCCCTCAACCTGCTCCCCCACCGCCACCAAGAGCTCCGCCACTTGCCCTGCCTTTGCAGCGGTCAATGAGTGCTCCATCTTCATCGCCTCAAGGACGACGAGGGTGTCTCCTTCATCCACTGTGTCCCCAGGCGCTACATGGATGGCGAGCACTTTCCCTGGCATCGGGGCTAAGCAGCCCCCCGTGTCGTCGTCTGCGCCAGCCTCTGGGAACACGGGTGCGGCGGACAAGGTCACAGTCTGTGTCCCGTTATGGATCCAAACTCCCGTCGCGGTTGTACGCACCCGATAGTGGCGGGCGATGCCGTCGAGCGCCACCATCAGCACGTCTGGAGTGTGTTGAATGACCTCCAGCGTGCAGGCGCGGCCGTCCACATCGACCGTCCAGCTCAGGTCAGTGTCGGCCCCAATCAGGACGTTGATGGGGGCCTCAGTGGCGTCCGAAACCCAACCGTAACGTTCTGACCTAGAGCGGTTGTTCCGCCACCCATAGGCGAGCCCAGGGAGCAACGTTCGCTCGGACTGCACTCGAAGGATGTGATGACAGGAGGCGACTGCAGCTGCCTCCCTGATGCGGGTCAGGTCTGGCGACACTTGAAGCTCGTCCGAATGCTCCTCGATGAAATGGGTGTGTAATTCTGCGTCAGCCCAAGCCGTGGTCGCTAACACATCGCACAGGAACTCGCGGTTCGTGACGACGCCCAGCAACGATGAGCGTTCAAGCGTCGTGTGGAGGCGTCGTGTCGCCGCCTCTCGGGTCGCGCCATACGCGATGACTTTGGCGAGCATTGGGTCGTAGTGGACGCTGACCTCCCCGCCGGTCATCACACCCGAGTCGACTCGCACCCCAGTCGTGACCGGGATGTGCCAGTCCAGGAGTGTCCCCGTACAGGGCAAGAAGTCATTTGCCGGGTCCTCTGCGTACAGCCGGGCCTCGATGGCATGGCCTGTCAGCGCCACGTCCTCCTGGTCGATGGGTAGCCTGTGTCCCTCCGCGACCAGCAACTGAAGCTCGACCAGGTCAAGCCCGGTCGTCAGCTCAGTCACGGGATGCTCGACCTGAAGTCGCGTATTGACCTCAAGGAAGTAGAAGCTCCCATCCGGGCCCAAGATGAACTCAACCGTGCCCGCGGATGTGTATGAGAGCGCTTTACCCGCTGCGACGGCTGCGTCCGCCATGGTGGTCCGAAGTGAGGCGTCCAGACCAGGGGAGGGGGCCTCCTCCAGGATCTTCTGATGACGTCGCTGAATTGAGCACTCTCGGTCGAACAAGTGGATCAGGTTGCCGTGACCGTCACCGAGGATTTGGAATTCGATGTGACGTGGCTTCTCGACATAGCGTTCGATGATGAGCTGTGGGTCACCAAAGGCAGCCTTCCCCTCGCGTTGTGCGGCCTGGATGGACGCCGTGAGATGCTCATCTGAACGCACGACACGCATCCCCTTACCGCCCCCTCCGGCTGATGCCTTCAGGAGGATTGGGTAACCAAGAGCCTTAGCCTCCTTCTCCAAACGCTCAACGCTTTGGTCGTCTCCCGAGTAGCCGGGTACTGTGGGGACCCCGCTTGCCTCCATAAGGGCTTTGGCCTCGGCCTTTGAGCCCATCGCGTCAATGGCGTCAGGGCCCGGCCCGACCCAGGTCACACCGGCCTCAATGACAGAGCGCGCAAACGCTCCATTCTCACTGAGGAAGCCGTAGCCAGGGTGCAGCGCGTCTGCCCCAGTCCGCTTGGCGGCGTCGATTAGCGCGGGACCTGACAGGTAGCTCTCAGCTGGCGAGGGCGGCCCGATACGGACCGCCTCGTCTGCCTCCCTCACAAACGGCGCGCCGCTATCGGCATCAGAATAAACCGCGACGGTCTGAATCCCCATCCCCCGCGCTGTCCGGATAATACGGCGAGCGATCTCGCCACGATTTGCAATAAGCAGTTTACGAATCGGCATCGTGCTCCCCATTAGTGCCGGAACACGCCCCACGAAGTGGAGCTCTCGATCGGTCGGTTTAAGGTCGCCGATAAGGCGATCCCCAGGACATCTCGGGTCTGACGAGGATCAATCATCCCGTCATCCCATAAGTGGGACGTGGCAAAGAAGGCGTCCGACTCCTTGTCGATTTGCATCTGGAGCATGCCCTTCATCATGGCGAGTTGTTTCTCATCGACGTCATCGCCGCGACGCGCAGCGCTCTCACGCTTGATGATTTCTAGGACACCGGCGAGCTGCTCTCCGCCCATCACAGCGATCTTATGGTTTGGCCAGCTAAAGAGCATACGAGGGTCAAAGGCCCTGCCCGCCATGCCGTAATTGCCTGCACCATAGCTGGCCCCTGTCATCACCGTCAGGATGGGGACCTGGCTGTTGGAGACCGCGTTAATGAGCTTCGCGCCGTTCTTGATGATCCCGCCTTCCTCGTACTCGCGGCCCACCATGAATCCGGTGATGTTCTGGAGAAAGACCAGGGGCACCCCGCGCTGATTGCAGAGTTGGATGAATTGCGCGCCTTTATTGGCTGACTCGGAGAAGAGGATTCCGTTGTTCGCTAAGACGCCCACGAGGTGGCCGTGTAAATACGCCCAGCCGCAGATGAGGGTTGGCCCGTATTTGGGCTTAAACTCGGCGAAACGCGACCCATCCACGATGCGCGCGATTACTTCACGCTGGTCGAAGGGGATACGGACATCAGGAGAGACGATGCCGAGTAACTCATTCGGGTCATAGGCCGGCGGCTCGGAGGGCCGTACATCACGGACAGGCTTATCCCAATTGATGTGGCCGACGATCTGTCGCGCGATTCGAAGCGCATCGCGCTCGTCCTCAGCCAAGTAGTCCGCCACACCCGAGAGGCTGGCGTGCATCTCTGCGCCACCGAGCGCCTCGGCATCGACGACCTCACCGGTCGCCATTTTGACCAAAGGGGGCCCAGCCAAAAAGACCTTCGCCTGTTCTTTAATGAAGATGGCGTAGTCAGACATACCCGGCACATAGGCGCCCCCCGCCGTCGCATTACCGAACACGACGCAGATACTCGGGACACCCTCGCGACTTCGGCGCGTGATTTCACGGAACGTCTTTCCGCCTGGTACGAAGAGCTTCGATTGGTTGGGCAGGTCTGCACCAGCAGACTCCGTGAGGTTGATCGACGGGATTCGGCTTTGCTCAGCGATCTCCTGAAGACGCAGCCCCTTACGTAGACCGATCTCATTGATGGCGCCGCCCTTCATGGTCGCTTCACTGGCCGAGATCATGCACTCGACGCCCTCGACGACCCCGACCCCACCGACGACACCACCACCAGTCCCCACGCCACGAACGGTCTGCCCTGCGAGCGGCATCAGCTCAAGGAAATGGCTTCCAGGATCGAGCAGCAGCTCGATCCGCTCTCGTGGCAAGAGCTTGCCGCGCGCGACATGGCGCGTTGTGTATTTTTCGCCTCCACCCGCGCGGGCTTCTGCAAGCGATTCTGCGAGCTTGTCCACGAGCGCCTGCATTTCAGACTGGCGCTTTTTGAAGTCAGATGACCCGGTACGAATACGGGATCGAATAATACGCATCGATTCACGTCCAAACATCATTCGGTTGTCCCCAATCGGAGGCGACTAGTCAACGCGACAGCGGGTCCTCAGCTCTCATCGTTGCTCACTTCTCTCGAGGCGACTAGGCTATAGGCATGAAGCATAAGTTCACTATCTCGCTGATCTCACTCTTAGTCGTGGCGTTTCTGACGCCCACGGCGTCGAGCAAGAAGCGTCGCCAGAAGAATCGGAAACCGACAACTGAGGCGGTCCAGGCATCGTCGATCCGCCTCGAGCTCATCGACACAAGGCTGTTGAGTGTCCCATTCGGGCAACCGATGTCTGAGGCGATGACGTGGATCGAGGGTCGGGTAAGTCAAAGCTACGAGCCACGCTTCGCCACCGCACTTGATGCAAGAGAGCGGGACACCCTCAAGCACCGAATGACCCGCGAGGTGCAAGAGCTGCGCAACAAAGTCGTCAGCTTTGATGGCAAGGTGACCGGCTTTGAAGCGAGCGTCGTTCAAGGCGAGTTCGAAGTGAATGCGAGTGAATCACTGTTACTCTTCCGGGACGGTAACGTGGATCACTACCTGTTCTTCTCAGAGGGCGTGCTTTGGAAATATGCACGCCCGCTGCGGGTGACGGACACCTTTGAGACACGCTTGGCGCAGTGGCGTGCCGACCAAGGGCCGCCTACGGCAATCCAGGAGGCTGGCGCAGTGAGCTTCGCCAACGCTCAGTGGCTCGGCTTGGATTATTCGCTTCGGCTGGAGGACCGCCGCCTCGTGAGCGCCTCCGATCTATTGGTGATCGAGTGGCGTAAGTCCACAGAGGCCGTCACAGCCCGTCGGACAGCTGCTCGCGAGGCTGCGGCGAAGACAACGGGCGAAACAAACTTAGACAGTTACTTCGAGTAGCGGTTTAGACACTGACGCCGAAGTCGCGCAGTGCGTCATTCAGGCTCGTCTTCTTGTCCGTGGACGCTTTGCGCTCACCAATGATGAGCGCAGCAGGCACATGGAAGGTCCCTGCGGGGAACACTTTCGGGACCGATCCAGGGATCACGACCGCTCTGGGCGGCACTGAACCGCGGACGTGCTGCGGTTCATCGCCGGTCACGTCGATGATCCGAGTGGACGCGGTCAGCACGACGCCTGCACCAAGGACGGCCTCGGCGCCGACACGAACCCCTTCCACCACGATACAACGGCTGCCGACAAAGGCGCCATCCTCGATAATGACAGGCGCCGCAGATGGGGGCTCAAGAACCCCACCAATCCCGACACCACCCGAGAGGTGAACACCTTTGCCGATTTGGGCACAGGAGCCCACCGTGGCCCAGGTGTCGACCATGGACCCGGAGCCTACGCGCGCGCCGATGTTGACATAGGAAGGCATGAGGATCGCGCCGGGCTCAACGAATGCGCCTCGGCGCACAGTGGCCGGCGGAACTGCACGGACCCCGGCAGCTGCGTACCCTGTCTTGAGCGGGATCTTGTCGTGGTACTCGAATGGCCCGACCTCGTAAGTCTCCATTTGAGCCACACCAAAGTAGAGGAGCACGGCCTGCTTGACCCAGGCGTGGACCTCCCAATCGCCATTGGGCGCCTCTGGAGGAGAGGCGACACGCAGCTCACCACTATCCAGCGCACCTATGCAGTCCTCGACCGCCGCGTTGACTTCAGCGCTCCCTCGCAGAGAGGGATCACTGAAAGCGGCCTCGATCAGTTCACGATTCGTAGGCATGAGGGCGCTCCTCTCGATTATTTGATCTTGAGCCCAAACTCCTGGGCGAGGACCTTCTCCATCGAGGCGACGCTGTAGCCGCCACTGGGCTTGTAACGACGTCCATTGATGAAGACTGAGGGGGTGCCGCGTACGCCGGCTCCCTGGCCCTCTGCCATCTCTCCCTTCACCTGAGCGGCGTACTTGCCGCTGCTCAGGTCGGCCTTAAACTGGACCATGTCGAGCCCGATTTGCTCGGCGTACTTCTCGAGCTTGTCGACATGGAGCGCCTTCATGTTCTCGAACATGATGTCGTTCATGTCCCAAAAGCGCCCCTGAGCGTGTGCCGCGAGCGCTGCCTCGGCAGCCTTTTGCGCTTGCTTGTGGAACCCTAGAGGGAACTGCTTAACGACGACTCGGACATCCTTTGGGTATTTCGCTACGAGCTTTGAAAGCGGGTCGACGACCCGCGCGCAGTACGGTCATTGATAGTCCGTGTACTCCGTAATGACGATGTTCGCCTTGGGGCTGCCCTTGGAGGGTGCATCAGCGGGGTTTGCGATGTTCTTCACCACTGAATCCAGCGGATTAAACGTCTTACCCTTCGCGATGAGCTTGGGGTAAAGCTCCTCAAGGGACGTGCCGCTCTTCAAGATTCCGTCTGTCTTCTTAATCTCCTCATCGATGACCTTCTTGAACTCCTCGAAGGGCTTGGCCCCCGTGAGCTTGCGGCCATTGATGAAGTGGTTGGGGGTGCCCTTGGCCTGCACCTTCTCAGCCATCGCCATGTCGTCGGCTATCTGGCCCTTGTAGGTGCCCTTGTCGAGCGCCTTTTTGAACTTGCTCATGTTGAGGCCGAGCTGCTCTGCGTAGCCCTCAAGATCAGGTCTAAGGAGCTTCTTTTGATTCTCAAAGAGGAGGTCGTGCATCTCCCAGAACTTACCCTGGGCTCCTGCGGCGAGGGACGCCTCGTGAGCCAAGGGGGCATTCTTGTGGAAGGCGAGGGGGGTGTGCTTGAAAAAGACACGCACCTTATCGCCGTAGGTCTCGATGATCTTCTTGTAGGTTGGTGCCGTCTTCGCGCAGAACGGGCACTCGAAGTCGCTCACCTCCACGATCGTCACCTGAGCGTGCTTGGGCCCCTTCACGGCCTCTTTGGAGAGATCGACCGGGACCTTCCAGACCGTCTTCGTGTCCTCTTGCTTCTTCGGTGGAGCCTTCTTGGCAGGCTGCTTCGGGGCAGGCTTCTCGTCGATGATGTACTTCACGAAGTTCGTCGCGGTGGCGCCGCTTTGAAGCGCGAGGGCACGGGAGACCTTCTCACGAGGTGTGCCACTCGCTTGCAGCTCTTTTGCCTTAGCGAGCTGCTTCTCAATCTCGGCCTTGAAGTCCGCGAAAGGCTTCGCACCTGAGAGCTTCACTCCGTTGACGAAGAATGCTGGCGTGCCCGTAGCACCAAGCGCGACCGACGCGGCTTGATCGTTGTCGACCTTCAGCGCGAGCTTCTTGTCCTCAAGATCCGCCTTGAACTTCGCCATGTCCAAGCCGAGGTCCTCGGCGTACTTCACCAAGTTGTCCTTCTTGAGCGCCTTCATGTTGGCGAAGAGGACATCGTGATACTTCCAGAAGTGCCCTTGCCGCGCGGCCGCCATGGAGGCGATGGCCGCCAGTCGGGCATCCTTGTGGAAGCTCAGTGCGTTATGCTTGAAGACCACCTGCACGTCGTCCGGCCAGGTCGTCAGGATCTTTTCAAGGGTCGGACCGACCCTAGCGCAGTACGGTCACTGAAAGTCCGATATCTCGTGGATAACGATGGTCGGGTTCTCAGCGCCTTTCCCCGGGGATGGATCAAGGTCTAGCCCCTTCTCCACGTAGGTCTTCGAGGCTGCCCCGGAGGCCGAAGCGACCTCGACGGGTTCAGCCCCACTATTGCGGGGACTCGTCGCACGGCCCATGACAAAGCCCACGAGGAGGGCGATGCCGGTGGCGACAATGACTGTGGTGGATGTGATCTGCTTTCGACGCGCCATAATTGCTCCATTCGTTGATGGATTCCGCGAACTGGGGAGAGGGTCCTATCACAGAGCGGGACCCGGTACCAGACGTCATGGAGCTGTGAATTGGCCCGTCCCTGACATGTCGAGCGCCGCGTCCTCATAATCGCCGGCCGCATCGGCCGCCAGCCTGGCCTCCCACGCCTCATCGCCGTCACTGCTCACATCGAACACAGAGACCATGGTTCCGGTCCAAATCGGCACGGGCAGCTCACACGTGAGGACACCACTCGCTAGGCTAATGAACCCGCCACTTGATGTCTCACCATCAACGGCGCTCAACGTGCCGTTCGTCGGATCACCATGCTCGTTCACCTCAGAGAGCCCTTCCGTATCACTATCGTACAGCACAGGCACGGCCTTGCAGCCGGCAGCGAGGAACTCACCATCCATGGACAGCACAATTGCGTCGAGATCCAGCCCTGGCATCCCAGTCTCATCCATCGGTGAACGATCGATGAGCTTGAGGAGGCGCCAACTCCGAGGCTCTCCGGACGTCTCCTGTACATCCGACGAGCTCACCGCATCATCGCTGGCACCCGCATCTTGAGGTAAATCGCACCCAAGACACGTCGTCATGAGCACAAGCGAGGCGACCGAGGCCGCAAAACGGAGTGGGGTAGGGCAAGGCATAGGCGCATCATGGCAGTGACCAGCCACCATATCAATCGGGGATCGCAACGTTGTCCCATGGTCACGCAACACATAAGCTGCGCTTTGCGAGGTACATCAGCTGCGCTTTACGAGGTGAACGATGGAACCAGGCCCTAGCTCGAATCGGACCCGACTCATCTTGCCCGCTGTCCTCTTGGTCGGGGGAGCATTGGCTTGGGCGCCTTGGAGTGCTGAGCCGGGGTCAGGCTCGGCCCCCGTCGAAGTGGAGACCGGGGGAAATGAAGCGGCCTCAGAGAGCTCAACGGATACCGCCCAACCCGCCCAACCCGCTGAAGCCGATGGAGAGCGAAAAGGAGAAGGAGAGGGCGGCACCTTTAGCCTCACCGAAGCTGAGTCCTTGCAGGGCTCGATAAAGTCGGTTTTTTGCTTCCCTGAAGGCGCCGGTGTCGACGTTTTGAGCACCGCCGACCTGACACCGCCCAGCGCTGGGATTCAAGCCATGGAGGGCTGCCTCGACTTGGTCGGTGCGCGTCACCCTAGCCAAGCTGCTATTCAGCTCACGACCGTCTTCTATCTCGCCCCGGACGGCACAGTGACTCAGACTGGGGTTGGCGCTGATGTTGCGACTCCGGAGGCCTACGATCTCCTCGAGCCCTGCGCGCGCGATTACTGGCTCGCCAACGCCCCACGCGTGCGCCCCTCCGACGAGAAGTCGTTCTCCTGTGTCTATAGTTGGTCCAAATGGAGCCTCACCGGAGGCGTCCACCGCGTCGGGGCGCACATCCCATCGGTCCTATCAGGCCGTGGAACGCATGCCTTTGGTTCCTCTGTCACAGGCCCCTAGGGAGACCCGGGCCTCCACCGATTGAGCAACCGCCCCGCCCCCGGCAATACGATGACGAGGGCGTCGAGGCCAGTATGCCGTCCATGCGGGTACGGAATGCACAAAGGGCACCTGAGACGCACCTGTGTGTGCATCGAGGTGCCCCTTATGGCTGGGTTGGCTGTCTGTCCGAGTACCGACCTACAGGTCGATAATAATCACACGCGGACTGTCTTCCTCTTCATCCTGCACCGGCGCCTGCTCGACTCGCATCGGAGGCATTGGCACGGGGAGTTGGAGGTAAGGTCGCTCCCACTCGTGTGATTTATCTCTTTGGGATTCTTCCTGATTCGGAATCCAGAGGGCCCTGCTCATGGTCGCCTCCTTCGGGTTGCCCCACAGTGTCTATACCTACTCTAACAACCGGACGTGGTTGCATCAAGGAGACTGGTAAAGTCAGTCCCCGCAACACTAGCTACGGTCATTAAGACACTGCGCTGAAGCATTTTATTCGAAAGAGTTTGGCAGGGCCCCTGCCAAAAGCATCACTGAGCGGCGATCTACTCCGCAGCCTCGGTGGTTTCCTCAGCGGCGGCCTCAACAGCCTCCTCTGCGGCAGGTGCCTCCTCAGCGGCGGCCTCAACAGCCTCCTCTGCGGCAGGTGCTTCCTCTGCGGCGGCCTCAACAGCCTCCTCTGCGGCGGGCGCCTCCTCAGCGGCGGCCTCAACAGCCTCCTCTGCGGCAGGTGCCTCCTCGGCCTCGGCTGCCACGGAGATTTGACCAAGTCCGGAGAGCTGTGCCCCGAGGACCTCGCCCAACGTCGTCGCCTGCTCGGCACGCTGCTGCTTAAGGTACTCGCTGTACTCCTCCGACGCCTCTTCCTCAGAGAGACGCTTGAGGGAGAGGCCAATCTTCCGCTCCTCAGGGATGAGGCTGATGACCTTGGCCCGGACTGTGTCGCCTACGTTCACGATGTCGCTGACGTGACCCACCTTCTCGTGAGCAAGCTCCGAGATGTGGACCAAGCCCTCGATGTGGTCGCTTATTGACACGATTGCGCCAAAGTCGAGCACCTTAGTCACTGCGCCCTCGACAACGGAGCCGAGGCTGAAGCGAGACTCGATGTTGTCCCACGGATCGATCGTGAGTTGCTTCACGCCGAGGCTGAAGCGCTCTTTCTCGACGTCAATATGCAGGACAACTGCCTCGATCTCATGGCCCTTCTCGTAAGCCTCGATGGGGTTCTTGACCTTGGAGGACCAAGCGAGGTCGGAGACATGGATGAGGCCGTCGATGCCCTCCTCGATGCCGATGAAGAGGCCGAAGTTGGTGATGTTTCGGATCGCGCCGCGGACCACTGAGCCAACGGGGTAGCGCTCTTGGAGCAGCGACCAGGGGTTTGCCTCGATCTGCTTCATACCGAGCGAGATACGCTTGGCGTCGACGTCGATGTCCAAGATGACCGTCTCGACGATGTCGCCCACCGTCACAAGCTGTGATGGGTGCTTGACGCGCTTCGTCCAGCTCATCTCGCTGACGTGGATAAGGCCCTCGATGCCGTCCTCGAGCTCCACGAAGGCGCCGTAATCCGTGAGGCTCACGATCTTGCCCTTCACGCGCTCGCCAGCACGGTACTTGTCCGTAATCTGAACCCACGGGTCCTCGGAGATTTGCTTGAGTCCTAAGCTGACGCGCTCCGTGGCGGCGTCGAACTTAAGCACGACAACCTTCACCTCTGCGCCGACTTCGAACATCTCGGAGGGGTGATTGATTCGGCCCCACGACATGTCCGTGATGTGCAAGAGACCATCGATCCCGCCGAGATCAACGAAGCAACCGTAGTCGGTGATGTTCTTCACGATGCCGGCCATCGTCATGCCGACCTCAAGAGTTTCAAGGGTCTTGGACTTGATGGCAGCGCGCTCACGCTCAAGCAGTGCACGCCGGCTGAGCACGATGTTGCCGCGCTTCTTGTTGAACTTAATGACCTTGAACTCGTGGGTTTCGCCCAAGTACTTGTCCAAGTTGCGCACGGGGCGCAGATCAATCTGCGAACCGGGGAGGAACGCCTTCACGCCGATATCGACGGTGAGGCCACCCTTCACGCGACCGGTGATGGTGCCAGTGACCAGCTCATCACGCTCGACAGCGCCGTTGATCTCATCCCAGATCTTCAGCTTGTCAGCCTTCTCCTTGGAGAGGACAACTTGCCCGTGCTCGTTCTCTGCCTCTTCGAGGTAGACGTCGACCTTCTCGCCAGTCTTGACGGTGACTTGCCCGTCGGGACCCACGAACTCTTCGCGCGCCACGAGACCCTCCGACTTATAGCCGATGTCGATCGTGACGTAGTCTTTGGTGAGGTCAATGACCGTACCAGTAACGATTTCGCCCTCGCGGGGGCTGTGATTCGCCTCGTACTCTTCCAAGAGCGCGGCGAAATCGCCGAAGTCGTCTGGGAGTTGATCGGAGGAGGCGGCTGAAGAAGGTGCGGCGTGGGTCATGGTGAAAGGGCTCGGGGTTATGGTTGCAAGTTACTAATATGAAAGACCAAAATGACCAACCGGGTGGTTGGACGGTGGCGGAACATACTGGCGCTACAGTGGATTGTCAATGCAGTGGTGCATTGCTCGCCCAGACGGGCTGTGATAGGTCCATTCAGCCCACCTCATGGGGCAGCCTCACAAAGGAACTACACAGATGGCTAATTTACTGAACGCCGGCGACTCCGGTGCGGGCCAGAAGGGTTTTCAGTCAGTCTTGCACGAGCGGCTACTCACCTCGCGCACGATCCACTTGTTTGGTGCGGTCACCAACGAAGTGGCGAATCGGGTGGTGTCGGCGCTGCTGTTGCTCGACTCAGAGGACAGTAAGAAGCCAATCACTGTCGTCCAGAATAGCCCGGGCGGCTCGGTGAACGACGGCATGGCGATCTACGATACGATGCGCTACGTCGACGCCCCTGTGCGCGTCCTGTGCGTCGGGCTCACAGCCTCTATCGCCACCATCACGCTCCTCGGTGCAGACAAGGCCGATCGCGTCTCCTTGCCCAACACGCGCTTCCTCATTCACCAGCCGCTCATCCCCGGCAACATCGTTGGCCCAGCCAGTGATCTTGAGATCACCGCTCAGGAGATCCTTAAGACGCGCGCGAAGATCAACGAGATGCTCGCCGAAGAGACCGCTCAGCCGCTTGATCGCGTCAAGCGGGACACCCAGCGGGACTACTGGATGAACGCTGAGGAGGCGATGGAGTACGGGCTCATCGCTCGGGTAGTCAGCCGAGCCTCGGACCTCTAGCTCGCGACTGGGGGCACGCTCCCCTCGTACATCGCCGCAATACGCCCTGCGTGGACGTCACAGATGCGCTGCCTCCGGAGCTTCATGGTCGGAGTCAGCGTCCCGTCGGCTACGCCGTAGCCGTTCGGGACGATCCTGTAGTACTTGATCGTCGCGTAACGTGGGAGCGTCTCGTTCACGCTGTGGACATGTCGCTCCAGCTGGTTCGCGAGCGCAGGGTGCGCTTGAAGCACCTCTAGGTTGCGCTCTGCCACGCCTTGACTCGACGCCCAGTCGAGCAGCGCCTCTTGATCGATCGCCAAGAGTGCCACCAAGTAGGGGCGTCGGTCGCCCACCACACAAGCGTGCTCGACCACAGGGTCTTGCCTGAGCGCGTTCTCAATGGGCTGAGGCGCGATGTTCTTGCCGCCCGCAGTGATGATGATGTTCTTTTTTCGGTCGGTGATTCGGAGGTAACCGCTGCTGTCGAGTTCGCCGATATCGCCGGTTCGAAACCACGTCGTGTCGTCGAGGGTAACGAAGGCCTCATCATTCGCATCGGGTCGCCGCCAGTAGCCACGGAAGACCATGGGGCCACGGACAAGGATCTCGCCATCTTCGGCGATGTGCAGCTCGGCGGAGGGCACGGCTTGTCCGACCGTGCCGAAGCGGTACTTGCTGGGGGTGTTCATGGTGACAGGGGCTGCCGTCTCTGTGAGCCCATAGCCCTCGTAGATGGGGATGCCGCAGGCATGAAAAAAACAGAGCGTCTCCATGGCGATGGGCGCAGCGCCGCTCACCATATACTTGATACGCCCCCCGAGCCCGGCTCGCACGCGCGCCAGCACCAGCTTGTCAGCCAACCGATGCTCTGCTCGTAGCGTAAGCGGGACAGGCCGGTTGTAGCGAAGACACGCTGCGTATCTGCCGCCCACATCAAGTGCCCAAGCAAAGAGCTTCTGCACCCGTACACTCTGTCCCTGAACACGCGCCACGACCTTGGCGTGGATCTTCTCGTACACGCGCGGCACGCCAGCTAAGAGGGTCGGCCGAACCTCCTGGATATATCGCGGGAGCTGCGTGAGTTCCTCGGCGTATACCGCGGTACCACCCGCGACGAGGCCTGCGTAAAGGGTTACGCGCTGAAGGACATGCGCAAGCGGCAGGTAGATGATGGAGACGTCGTCACTGCCCAGTGGCAACAGTTCTACGGCTGTACGGGCATTGTGCACCAGGTTCCCGTGGGTAAGCTCCACACCCTTTGGCTTCCCCGTGGTGCCGGACGTATACACGAGCGTCGCGAGATCAGAGGCGGTGACCTGCGTCCATCGTGCCTCCAGCGCCGCTCGCCCGTCTGGTGAGTCGGCCCTCGTGGCGTCCAGCATACGCTCGAGGGGGATGACGCCCTCCGCGTGCATCTCGATGCCGCCGGGCTGGGGCATCACCACGACATGCTTGACCTGACTTAGCCCCTCCTCAATCGCCTGATGGAGAGTGAGGGCCCACTCGTCCGTATCGACAATGACGACCTCTGCATCGCAATCATTGAGGATCCAGAGCACTTCCTCTGACGTCGATGATGGATAAATCCCGACGGTCGCTGCACCGGCAGACAGAATCGCGAGATCGCAGGCGGTCCAGTATCGGTTGGTCTCTGAGAGGAGGGCGACCCGGGCTCCCGGAGATACGCCAAGACGGATAAGGCCGGCCGCGAGGTGACGTACAAGATCGACCGAGGCCCGCCAGGACATCGTTTGGAGTGCGCCATTCTCGTACCACTGCACGACGTGACTCGGCCCGAACCGCTCCAGTGAGGAGAAGAGGAGGTGGGGGATCGTCGCGGTCTCTTCAGGTGACTTCACAGGGCTCCCTTTGATGGCCCATGCTGAAGGCTCCGCGCGAGGGTCGCAAGGGGTGATAGACTGATGGACCATTTGGCAAGGTGGTGCGCCGCGTGAACACGGACTTCCTCACAGCGTGTAGCGAGCAACTCGGCGTGGCGATTCGCCCGGGTGAGGCCAGCTCGCTCTTGGAGGCATGCCAGCGCGCAAAGCAGCACGGTGAGAGCGCGCTTGAGGCGTTCCTCTGCGGGCAGTTGGGCGATCTGCTGTTCGCAGCAGAGGGGGTCCACGCAGCGCACCAATGGTACGAAGAGGGTCGCAGCGCCTCGCCCCGTGTCGCCAGCCCGTGGGTCGGGTTGGCGCAAGTCGCCGTGGCAGAGCGTGATGACACCGCGTGGGACCTCGCCGTGGACGCCCTTGCCAGGCCGGACCTCGAACCTCACGATCGTGAGACTGCGCTCAGAGCCCAAGGCCTCCTCGCAGCGGATGCCCTGCGCGGTGGCGACCCGACTGCCGCCAATGTCATAGAAGACGTGGTGGGTCAGCTCCAAGCGACGGGGAGAGCGTGGTCGGCTTGGCACCTCCTGCTCGCCGGCGCGGTCGCGTTTCAGCGGGCGCACTCTGCCGTAGATGCCGAGTGCGCTTATGAGGCGGCTCTGCGTTACGCACAAACGGAGGGGCTTGAACGCGGTGTGGTGTGGTCGAGCCTCTCGCTGTGCTGGCACGTACGAGGCTCCGAGCGCCTCTCGGAGGCCGATGACTACCTCGCCCTTGGGCTAGAGGCCGCAGAAGCAATAGGAGATAAGCGGCTTGTAGGGACAGCGCTCGCCCTAGGATGCGACCTCGCCGCAGAGCTTGGCCATCCCCGCCTCTTGGTGGAGCGCTTGCGACAGCGCGCTGAGCTCGCCGCCAATGAAGGGCGCCCCTTGAAAAGGTTGGACTACCTTTATCAGGCATTCGTAGCGTCCAGCCGCGCCGGTGAGCCCGGTGCTGGCAGCCAGGGCGAGGAGTTCGTGGAGGCGCTCATCGCATCCCACACAGATTGGGGGCTGGGGACTGAACTCAAGCAGATCGTCGGCACCCTTGTCGCCGTCGAGGCGACAGATCATGCGGCTCAACTGGCCCTGTACTTCTCACAGCGCCATTTCCGGGCTGAGCACCACCTAGAGGCCGCCACTTGGCTGGTGGAGGCTGCCCGCCTCGCAAAGAAAATGAACGACGAGGAACGGGCTGTAGCGATGCTGTCTGAAGCGGTTGAAATCTCCAAGATGTTCAACCTTAGCGCGCATTCTGCCTGGCTAGAGGAGCGGGCCGAATGGCTGGGTTCGGAGACCTAGAGAACACATGACCTCACGCATCGGCGTTGACCCGTTCACCGGCTACCGATACCTTGAGCGCTATTGGAGCGGTGAATGAATCGTTTGCTGACAACACTAGCGCTCATCTTTGCGCTCGTGAACGTTGCGGGCTGCAAATCGGATGAATGCGTCGTAGACGCAGACTGTCCTGATGGGCGCTCGTGCCGCTTAGGCCTCTGTGCGCCCTCCGTGAGCGAGGGGGACGCCGGGGCTGCGAACGACATCGTCCTCGGGTGCCGTGCCGCCGAGGCTGGCGATCTGTTGCTGGTGGAGGTCTTGGCTGACCCGGGTGGCGTGGACGTCAACGCGGACGGCTTCTACGATTCGTCTGATGACGAGTTCGTGGAATTCGTGAACTTGGCCAGTGTCCCGGTTGGCTTGCTGAACGTGCAGCTTCGTGTCAGCGGCTCCGGTGTGGACCTAGATGCTGTGTGTTTAGAGCCTTACGCAGCCCACGTGCACTTCGGTGCAACGGATCGATTGGGCCTGAACAACACCGGAGATGTCGTCGATCTCCTCATCTCCGGTGAAATCGTCGATACGCTAACGTACGGAGGCGAGGGCGGGGATCAGCAGTCCCTGACGCGCCTCGAGCAGCTCAACAGCGACAGCCCATGGGTACAGCACCTGGAGGTCTCTACGGAGACATGGTCGCCGGGAGTGTGCGCCAACGGCGCAGGGTTCCCGAATTGTGAGAGCGTCTCTGCGGGCGTCGACGCTTCTGTACAAGATGTCGCCGACGGTGCTGACGCGACGTGGTTACCCGATACGGCAGCGCCATGCGATGCACCGACCCCAACGCCCGGGCAGCTCCTCATCCACGAGATCCTCGCGGACCCCGCGGTGAATTTCATCGACGCGAATCAAGACGGGTACGGTGACAATAAGGACGATGAGTTCGTGGAGATCGTGAACGTCTCTGGGGGCACCTTGGCGTTAGACGGCGTCACCCTCACCGTGACCTCTACGACCTCAACGAGCGCTGGGAGCTTCTTCACAGCGCCGGTCGGGACCTGTCTGGGCGCCGGTCAAGCCGCAGTCATCTTCGCCGCCTATGTGAGCGGAGGCGACTTCGGTGGGGCGCTCGCTTTCGAACAGCCGGATCTTGGACTGAACAACAACGGAGACACCGTCACCCTCGGTGTGAATGGCGTCGAGCTAGACTCCGTGACCTACACCAAGACCGAAGGCGACGCGGATCAGTCCATGACACGGCAGGTGGACCTGGACATCACCGCGCCCATGGTGCGCCACAGCGAAGCCCTTGGAGCCGGTACGGCGTGCCCGCCCGCTTTGACACAAGCACACCAGCCGACGGTCCCCGGGGAAGCTCCGCGCTACGAACTGCAGTGCGGCACCGTTGCGACGCCTGGGCGGTGTAATTCTGGGGCACCATTTCCTGACTGCGTCCTTGAGGTTGGCCCTGATGCTGACGCTGATGTGGTCCATGGCGACGCTGCAGATGGCAGCACCGAAGCGCTCGACAGCGCCGGTGCGCAAATGGATGCGGCGCCCCCGTGCGGCGAGAGCCCCGCGGTCGGTGAGCTGCGCATCAACGAGATCATGAGCGACCCAGCAGGTGTGGATCACAATGCCTCTGGCTCCTACGCGCCTACCGAAGATGAGTATGTTGAAATCGTCAACGTGACTCAGGCGCCTCTAGACCTCAGCGACGTCTGGGTGACGAGCAATGCCGGAGAGTTCCAGCCCCTAGATGGGTGCTTACCCGCGCAGTCGGGCATCCTGATCTTCGGCGGGGGCCAAACGACCCTGGCTTCGACCGAGAAGGTCATCGTGATCCAGAACACGGCACTCGGGATGGGTAACGACGGCGGGACCGTCGCGTTGGTGGCGCGTTCGGAGGACGCTGACGACGTCGAACTCGACAGCGTCGACTATACGCCATCCTCGGGCATCTCTTGGACCCGTGACCCCGACGGTACCGGGCCATTCGTGCTCCATAATGAGCATTCTGAAGTTCAGGGACTCCAGCCAGACACGATGCAAGAGGGTTTTAGCCCGAACTACTCCCCGGGTCTCTGCGCGGACTGGTCCCCGTTTGGCTCCTGCCTTTAAGTACGGAGTGACGGCTTGAGCGATAG
The DNA here is from genome assembly GCA_049602155.1 of Myxococcota bacterium. GTDB lineage: Bacteria > Myxococcota_A > UBA9042 > PHBI01 > JBMYRH01 > JBMYRH01. The sequence continues at coordinate 181,678 of JBMYRH010000006.1, forward strand.
GCCAAAGCTGTGTGGCAACTGCGGCAAGCTGATGGGTGTGGGACGTGAGTGCCCTTACTGTGGTGCTGATAACGACGCCCTGACGGTGAAGTTCAAGCGCGTCGCACGGGCAGCCGGGGACTCTGATCCGGGCGGCCTGACGGTGACACGAGCCTTCGTCATCGTGAACCTGTTCCTCTTCGCGACAGGCCTCATCGTGGGGGGCTCCGGGCCGAGTGTCAGTTTCGACTTCTTAACGCCTAACCTGGAAGTCGCCTTCCGTATGGGGTTGCAGAACACCCTCGCTATCGATGCGGGGCATTGGTGGCGCTTGGTGCTGCCGATCTTCTTGCACCTAGGCCTGCTGCACGTGGCGTTTAACTGCTACATGCTTAATTTCGCTGGGCAGCTCATCGAGGAAGACCTCGGCGGCCATCTGATGTTCGTCATCACCATGGGAAGCGGCCTCGCGGGGACCCTCGGCTCCTACGCGTTTGATATCGGAGGTGGTGGAGCCTCGGGTGCCGTATTGGGGTTGATAGGCGCTGTGCTGGTCCGTCGTCGCCTTGTTGATGGTGACTTCCGGCACCCTTTGACGCAGCAGCTCATTAGCCTCCTCGGCCTGAACATGGTCATTTGGTTCTTCATGTCGGCGCACATCAATCATGTGGCGCATGGCGCTGGGTTCATCGCGGGGAGCGCCATGGCGTGGTTCTTCTCCCGGAAGTCCGTGGGCAAGGCAGGCGCTGTGGGCGTCTTGATCGCTTCCTGGTCCCTTGCAGGCCTGACCCTCGCTGCCTTCGGCGCCATGGTGTTGAGTCTCTTCTCTGGCAGCGCGGCGGACGTCGACGCGACGACCTCGTGCTGGCGGGATGTTGCGACCGCGGTCTCTCCTGCGTTCGTCCCAGATGACGCGCGACGGGCCCTGACGTGCCTGGAGAGCGCACCGCGATTGGAGGCGACAGCGAATGCGGCTGTGCGTGATGGCGCATCTGCGCTGCGTGACGCGATCAACGCGTATGATGGGAGCGACTCCGCGCGCTTGGCTGGCTCTATCCAGGTGCTTCAGCAGAGCTTACTGAACTACGCCGCATGGCGTGATGACGCGACCGCGCGCTATGTCCCCATGGTGCGACGTCGTCCCGGCGAAGACTAGGCGCCTGCGCTACTGTGCAGCCCGCCGCTTGTCGTTGAAGTAGCTCGCCAGGAAACGCTGCGCCAGGACAGCCCCCTTAGTCGTCCAAACTTCACCGTTCACGACGAGTGCCGCGACGGCCACCTCGGGCTCCTCAGCCGGCGCAAACGCCACGAACCACGAGTAGTGACCGTGAAGCCCCTCTCCTCCACTTAGGTGGCCTGTCTTCGCTGCAAAAGAGACCCCACGAATCTTCTCTCGTCCGTTCTTGATAAAGAATTTCTTCGCTGTGCCGGTCGTCGTTGTCGAGAGCATGACGTCAGTGAGGGCGCTCGCTGTCTCCGCGGACATGACGCTGGCGAGCTCCGCTGTCGCAGCCTCGTAGAGCACCTCGTCACCTCGAGTCGCCCGACGCACGAGGCGTGGAGCCATCATCTTGCCACCATTCGCGACGGCCCCCGCCATCATCGCTGCGTGTAGGGGGCTCATGCTTGTCCGCGAGAAGCCCGCGGCGGCCTTCGCAAACCCGAGCCGACTCCCCTTGGGGATGACCGGAGCGCTGACCCCGACACCGTACACGAAGGGGATGCGGCGCCCGAAAAGATAGCGATTCGCCACCTCATTGAGCTTAGGCGCGTCCAGCAACTGGTCCGACCAACGTGCAAAGGCGGCGTTCGTGGAGGCCCCAAAGGCCTCTTTGAGGGTCTCGCAGCGCGTATCACGGGCGGCGTCTGGGCGGAGGTGGCCAAGGCTCAACTTGCGCAGGCCACCGCGCGTACAAATCTCGGAGGTGGGGCTCAGCCCATTTTCGAGGAGCGCAGTCGCCGTCACCATCTTAAAGATACTGGCGGCGGGGCCGTTTGCTTGCACCGCGAGGTGCCGGAGGTTCGGCTTGCCCTCTGCATGCTCTGCATAGGCGATCAGCTCTCCGGTCACTGGGTCCATCGCTACAATGGAGCCGTGCTCCACGCCATAACGGGACAGCTCCATCTTTGCGGTCGCTTGCAGGTCGGGCTCAAGGGTGAACTCGATCTCTTCGCCTGTGCTGAGAGTCTGCACCAGGCGCCCGTCTCGTGTCTCCGCGAGGGTGGGGTCGATGGCGTTAGAGGGCAAAGTCCAGGGGGGCGGAACCGCCGGCACAGCCGGGGGCTCTGCGGGCACCCCCGAAGCGTTCGTGATGACGGGCTCGCTCTTGAGCGGTGCTTCCAGAGCCTCTCTATGGAGCGGGGTCTTCGTGAAAGAGCGCACAACTGGCACAGGGGCCGTCGCACGCGCGCTCGCCACCTCTGATCCGCTATCAGGCCCCCAAGCCAAGAAGGCCATGGATGGAGCGCCGCCTTCAGCGATACTCAACATCAGGAGGGCGCCGGTGCCGACGATGAAGCCCAGCCACACGGCGCCGCGGATGCGAGCGCGCAGAGCGGCTCGCCACGTCGGCTCAGCCCGCTCCTCGGAGGCGCGAGAGCGTGGGCTACGTTTCGTGTTCGAAGGCATCGGGAACATGGTGCTTAAGTCCCTCGCAAACGTCCAGAAAACGCGGCGGGTTCCGCCGCCAGTGCGCGTTGACCACGCCCACACACCATGTCATGGTTCCCGTCTTGCGTAGGGTGATTGATGGTAGACGGGCTCTCAGCAGACAGAACCCTCTTGGAGCTTTTCCTTGAGAGGGCGCGTCGCGACACCGATCGCGAAGCCACACGACACCTCCATCAGGGCCTCATCGTCTCGACCACCTGGGGGGATTGGTCCCGCCGGTCCAGGACGCTAGCAACGGCTCTTATAAGGCTCGGCGTGCGCCGGGGCGATCGCGTGGCCCTCCTCTCCGGAACACGCGTGGAGTGGGCTTGGATGGACATCGCCATCATGATGGCGGGCGGGATCTCCGTCCCGATCTTCCCAACCGAAGTGCCGGGCACGTGCGCACAGCTGCTCACCGACTGCACGCCGCGTTTCGCGGTCGTGGAGGACCCCTCGCAGGCTGCGAAGCTGTTCGCCATCCGCGATCAGCTTCCGGAGCTCGAGCGCCTCGTGCTCCTCGAACGCGAGGTGTGCCAGGTCGACGGTGGGGTCCTAGCGCTTGCGGATATCACGAGTGACTCAAATGCAGAGTGGGTGATCGGCTTTGATGAGTTTCGAGAGCTTGGAGAGAGCTCACTTGAAGACCTCAGGGATGAGCTGGATGCGAGGATTGCTCGCCACGAGGCTTCGGATTGCGTCACCCTTCACTACACACCCGGCACGGAGGGGCTGGCCAAGGGGGTCATGCTGACGCAGCGCAATTTCGCTGCCACGGCGCGCGCCATTGCCCATGTGCTGCCCCTCGGCACCGATGACGTTCAGATCCTGTACCTCCCGCTTGCGCAGCCGTTCGCCCGCATCTGCTTGGCGGTAGGGATGGAGGCATGCTTCGTCACTGCGTTCGCGCGCAGTTACCGGACCGTCATCGAAGACTGTGCCTCCCTGCAGCCCACCTTCGTCTGTGGTGTCCCTCGACTCTTCGAGCGAGTGCGGACGCGCCTTGAGCTCGAGCAGCGCAAGGCACCCGCTCTGGAGCGGTTCGCTGTGAGCTTAGGGCGAAAGACAGCCGCATCTCGCAGAGCGTCGACGGAACCGGGCGGCGTGTGGGGGGACCTTCAAGACCTCTTCGTAGAGCGCGTCGTTGAGGCGCCTGTGAAGGAGGTCTTCGGAGGGCGCTTGCGCTTCGCCATCTCCGGTGGGGCGCCGCTGACAGCTGCCACAGGCCAGTTCTACCGAGAACATGGGCTCGAGATCCTTGAGGGCTATGGGATGACGGAGACGACGGCCGCCACCCACCTCAACCACATGATGGACAACCGACTTGGGACGGTCGGTCGCCCACTCCCTGGCATGGAGGCGCAGATTGCTGCCGACGGTGAGGTCCTGCTCAGGGGGGCCCACGTGACCCCGGGCTACTGGAACAAGCCCGCGGAGACGGCTGAGCGCTTGGGTGAAGACGGCTGGCTGCGGACCGGGGACTTAGGGAGCGAGGACGCCCAGGGGTACCTCACAATCACGGGGCGAAAACGCGATGTGATCATCACGGCCAACGGAAAGGCCATTGCCCCGCAGCCAATCATTAAGGCGATTCGAGATGAAGCGCTCGTCGATCAGGTGCTGATCCACGGAGACCGTCGCCACTTCCTGACCGCCTTGTTCAGCCTGGACAAGGTCGGACTCCAGGCTTTTGCCGATGAGCATGGACTTGAAGAGTCCTATGAAGCCCTCGCACGCCACCCCGAGGTCTACGCAGTGGTGGAGGCTGCTGTTGAACGTGTGAACAAACTCGTTGCGAGCCATGAGCAGATACGAAAGTTCGCAATTTTAGGTTCGGAGTTGACCCCGGAGGATGGGGAGATTACCCAAACACGCGTCCTGCGGCGCAAGGTCGTCGCTGAACGCCACAAGGCGCTGTTAGATTCGTTCTACTTGGATTCGTACTGATGCAAACACTGATCATCATCCCGACCTACAACGAGATCGAGAACCTCCCGCTCATTGTCCAGGCTGTCTTTGACGTTCAACCCGACGTCCACATCCTCATTGTCGATGACGGCTCTCCTGACGGCACAGGCGACCTCGCCGACACCTTGGTGTCGCAGGATGAGAGAGTCCATGTGATGCATCGGACTGGCAAACTGGGTTTGGGCACCGCCTATATCGCTGGGTTCAAGTGGGCCCTAGAGCGCGACTATGAGTTCATCTTTGAGATGGATGCGGACTTCAGCCACCAACCCAAGTACCTCGCAGACTTTCTTGCGGCCGCTCAGGGGGCCGATCTTGTGCTAGGCACCCGTTACGTCGCCGGCGGCGGGACCGAGGGCTGGACACGCAGCCGTGAGTTTATCAGCCGAGGTGGTAACCTCTATGCCCGGCTGGTGCTCTGGCTGCCCTTTCACGATCTCACGGGCGGGTTCAAGTGCTTCCGACGCAAGGTTCTGGAGACGATCGACCTCGATGCAGTGCGATCGACCGGCTACGCGTTTCAGATCGAGCTGACTTACCGAGCCGTCAAAGCAGGCTTTGCCGTGAAAGAGGTCCCGATCATCTTCCCCGACCGGACACGTGGTGAATCCAAGATGTCGGGGAGCATCGTGCGTGAAGCCATGGTGAACGTCGTCCGTCTTCGATTCGACGTGTAGGCCGTCCGCCGTGTTGGGTTGCTGTCGCCCCTAAGAGCGCCTATCCTTGCAGCGTGGATCATCTTCGACGAGGGCTGGCAGTCTCTGTCCGGCGCGCGACGTGTCTTTGCCTTGCGGCGACGTTCAGCATTGCGCTTACGCCGTCGTCCGCGAATGCCACACAGTTCCACGTTCAAGCGGAGACGGTCGGGGATTTCTACCAGCTCCTCAACGCAAACAATGAAGTCCTGAACCGACGTCAAATTCATCAATACGTGGGCTTTGGGGCGTACGACCTCTTGAGCGATGGCGAACACCAGCTCTCGATTCAAACGCTGATGCGCTTTGATGCTGACTTCGGCATGGCCAGTGACGAGGTCGATCCCCAGAACAACGCCCGCACCGCTCACCTCACGGTTCAACATGCTGTGTTCGAGGGGCGCGATCTCTTCGGCGTCCTCGACTTCAAGCTGGGCCGGCAACTCCTCGCCGACCCCCTCGACTTCATGATGCTCGATGGTCTGAGCGTTCGACTCTCTTCCCCGTGGCACATCGGGGTGGAGCTCATCGCAGGCATGGAGTCGCAAAGCGCACGAGATCCCGATGTGCCACTCACTGCGTCAAGCCTGGAACTCGATGGCGTGCGATTCGTGGAAGGCTCCCACGAGAACACCGACCAGGTCCGTGTGGTCCTAGGAGCGGCCCTGGTGACCACTGGGCTGTGGAACACGCGTGCACGTGTGTCCTACCGGAGGATCTTCTCGGGCATCGAAGAGGGGGCTCCCCTTGGTAAGGTCAATCAAGAGAAGATCGGCGCAGCGCTTTATCAACGCCTTTTCGACGTCCTCCATATCAACGGCGCTCTCTCCTATGACCTCTACACGCTGCAGCCAGACGCGATCCGAGCTGGCGTCCGCGTTCAGGCGCTAGACAGCCTCGGGATAGAGGCTGAGTACGTGCGCTTGGTCCCTGTATTTGATGCAGACAGCATCTTCAACGTCTTCCAGGCGTACCCGCTTAACGACATCAACGCGCGGGTGCGATGGCACCTCTCTGAGCAAGCCTGGGCATATGCGGGGGGGATGGTTCGACTCTTCGGTAACGAGGTCCAAAGTCAGGCCGATGCGCCGCCCACCTACGCCAACGAGGACGAAACCGTGATGGCTTACGGCGTGATGGCCGGCTATCACCACCGATTCGGTATGGATGGACGGGTCAGCGGTGATTTCAGTTACGAGGATGGCTACGGAGGCTCCCGCATGCTGGTGGATGTGGGAGGCCGCTGGGGCGTGGTTCCCGGCGAGATCGAGCTCGATGGACGCATGACGGCCGTGCTGTTCCAAGATGAGCTCCAAGAGAACCTCGGGGCCTTCAGCTTTGGTTATCAAGTCGGCGGACGCTACCTCTTTGAAAAGCGTGCTGGGCTGCAATTGATGCTCGAGCACAACATCAACCGCCTCCAGAAACATCAGCTGAGGGTGTTTGTGTTGGCTGACGTCAATCTGTGGCTTTAGGGGCGAAGGGCGCATGGGGATGAGACACGCGACACGAGGGGTGCTTATCGGGCTCACAGCAGCGGCTGTAGCGCTCGCTGTGGCGTCCACCGTCGTGCACGCCGATGAGGACCCCACCCCAATCTCGGATGAGGCCGCTAGCGAGGCGCCCGAGACGGCACCGGCGGAGGCCGAGCCCGCAGAAGCGACACCTGTGGAGGCCGAGCCCGCAGAAGCGGCACCGGCGGAGGCCAAGCCATCAGAAGCGGCACCGGCGGAGGCCAAGCCATCAGAAGCGGCACCGGCGGAGGCCAAGCCATCAGAAGCGGCACCGGCGGAGCCGGCTAAAGGAGCGCTGGCCATCATGGCCATCCACGCGGGCTCCCCTGACGACCCGCTCACTTGGGCAGGGCAAGATGCACTGCGGTCCAAAAACGTAGGGCGTCAACACACCCCCAGTCGTGAGATCTTTCCGGACCAAACGCTGCCGTTCCGGTTTAGCCATCGCATTCACGTCGCTGAGGACCTGGATTGCACCGACTGCCATGACTCGGCGACAACCAGTGTCCGGAGCAAAGATGTCGTCTTACCCATCGAAGAGACGTGCTTTGATTGCCATGACGTAAATGACGGCATGATGGAGCCGGATGAGTCGGATCCGCCGGCCGCCTGCACGATCTGTCATCCTGGCTACATCCCTGAGTTCCCGGAGGGCTTTGACGCCTTTGATGAGACGCATCATGCGCGCGTCGCACCCGCTCGTATCGTCATCCCCGAGCCTCACCTAAAGTTCAACCACAAGGTCCATATCGATAAAGGGTTCCAGTGCACGGAGTGCCACGGAGACATGGCCGACGTGGACCTCGCGACACGCGAGAATGCCTTACCTACGATGGGCAAGTGTCTGGAGTGTCACGACGGCCAGCAGGCCCCCGACGAGTGCCGAACCTGCCACCTCACGCTTCCCGATGGCCGAATTGACACGATGGCGTCTGGCGTCCCCCTCAAGCCCGCCGGCTGGTACATGGCGGACGCTCACGACGAAAGTTTCCTGAAAGACCATCGCATGGCCGCCCAGATGAACGATGGGTATTGCGAGAACTGCCACAAACCGAAGTTCTGTCTCGACTGTCACAATGGTGTTCAGAAGCCGTTGAAGTATCACCCCAACAACTGGACGCTTCAGCACCCCATTGCCGCTCGAAAGAACAGCCCAGATTGCAACAGCTGCCATCGTATTCAGACCTTCTGCGTGAACTGTCATCAGCAAACGCAGGTATCTTGGGAGAGCAATGTCGCAGGCGTTGGACGTGAAGCATGGTCGGCGAACGGCACGATGGGCGTGGACTATCACCCTGAGGGCTGGGTCTACCCGGGGCGGGGGCCAGACCATCACGCGCGGCACGCCCAACGGAACATTCGCGCCTGTGCGAGCTGCCATACCGAGCAAACCTGCCTGGAATGCCACAGCCTAAACGGGTCCTTTGGCCCGGCGGCGATTAGCCCGCATCCGCCAGGCTTTGCGAACTCCACGCTGTGTCGGGGCATGGCTAAGCGAAACCATCGGGCCTGCGTGAAGTGCCACACGCAAGGTTCACCGAATATGAACTGCTTGCCTGGCTCCCCCTAAAGCAGCCCCGAAGGCTGCGACGGAGCGTTGAGGCCTACGGAGCGTTGAGGCCTACGGAGCGAGTAATCCACGAAGGGTAGGGCAGGCATGAGCCTGCTCCTACTGGACCGATGCAGCATCTGCAGCAGCAGCCGCGATGGAAGCGGCTGACCGCTTTAGGTGAGGCTCTCGGCGACGAGCTCTGCGATGTCCTTTGTTTGAACACCCTCGATCTGAAGCTCGTTCACGCCGTCCTTAAGCATCATCTTGCAGAAGGGGCACGCCACCGCGATGGTGTCAGGCTGCACCTCCATGGCCTGCTGGACCCGGGTCTGGTTGATTCGAGCACCGTTGTGCTCCTCCATCCACACACGCGCGCCACCAGCGCCACAGCACATGCCCGCTGAGCGGTTACGGGCCATCTCCTTGACCTCAAGCCCCGGGATCGCAGCGAGCGCCTGACGAGGCTGCTCATACACATCGTTATATCGGCCCAGGTAGCAGGAGTCGTGATAAGCGACCTGCTTGGAGCCCTCTGGCGTGCTACGTGGCGTCACGCGGCCCTCCGAGATGAGCCGCTCAATGAGGGTGCTGTGGTGCACGACCTCAAAGGTGCCGCCAAAGTGGGGGTACTCATTGGCGAGCGTGTTGAAGCAGTGAGGGCAGTGCGTCACGAGCTTCTTCTTATGGCAGCCGTGCGCTTTGAGCGTCTCAATGTTCTGCTCAGCCATGATCTGAAAGAGATACTCATTGCCGGCACGACGGGCTGCGTCTCCTGTGCAGGTTTCCTCCTCACCCAAGATGGCAAATGAGATGTCTGCCGCACGGAGGATGTCCACAAGCGCCCGTGAGACCTTCTTCTGCTGGTCGTCGTAAGCACCAGCACATCCCACCCAGAAGATGTACTCCGCGTCCGGGTTGTCGGCCAGCAGCGGAATGTCCAAGCCCTCCGCCCAGGCTGTCCTGTCAGCCATCGGGAGGCCCCAGGGGTTCCCTTTCTGCTCGAGGTTCTTAAAGGTCCCACCGAGCTCCTTGGGGAACCGCGCCTCCATCAACGTCAGGTTGCGGCGCAGGTCGATGATCTTGTCGACGTGCTCAATCATGACCGGGCAGGCCTCAGAGCACGCACGGCAAGTCGTACAATCCCAGATTTGGTCATAGCCGACCGCCTCATCTAGGGTCGGCCCGTCATAGTCGGCGGAGGGGCCGCTGTTGGCGATAAGCTCAGCCTCGCGCCGGTAGAGCTGATTCCGAATGTCGACGATGAGCAGCTTCGGGTTCAGCGGCTTGCCGGTCAACGAGGTCGGACAGTTAACCGTGCATCGACCGCACTCTGTACACGTGTAGGTGTCCAACAGCTGATTGGGATCGAATTGAAGCACATGGCTCACCCCGAAGTGCTCTTGCTCCTCGATGTTGTCGATGGCTCGGATCCGGCCGTGCGGGACAAGTGCAATCTCGCTTAGGAACACATTCAGGACCGAGGTGATGACATGAAAGTGCTTGGAGCCCGGCAAGATGTTTAAGAACGTGAGGACGACCCAAATGTGTGTCCAATAGGAGACCTCGCGAATCTGCAGCAGCGTCCGCGGCTCCACGTCGACCATAAGGTTCGCTAAAGCGGCGCCGATGATCGCGTACTCCATCTCACCAGCGAGGAGCGGCGTCACGCTGTTCGTCGCAGTAGCGTAGGCGAAGAGGCTGGCATCAAAGCAGAAGTCGCTCACGACGAGCGCCATGATCATGCCTAAGACCGCCACGGCCTCGAGGCTCAAGGTAAGGCGCTCAGGCTTCACGAAGACACGCCGGTACATCGCGTAGGACACCATCACGAGCACGATGAGCTCTGTGATGTCTTTCAATAGCGCGTACTGGTTATGGAAGGGGAGGTGGAGGTCGGGAACAAAGGCAATTGAGATCAGGTAGATCGTGCGAATCTGGAGGATGAGAAATCCCCAGAAAATGAACGCATGCATCAGCCCCGTGGCGCGCTCTTGAGGCTTGAAAAACTTCTTCTGAGCGAGGAAGTAGACGAGCACGTTCCAGAGGCGCTGGGGGATCTGAGTGACGACGCGGGCAAGGTAAGCGTCCATGTCATCTCGGCCCGATGCGAGCCAAAGTAGCTGGAACTTGCCCCACATAATCCGGACGAACACCGTCGCCGCAACGAGCAGCGCAATGGTCATCGGTAGTGTTCGAACGTCGTTCATCGCGTCGTCTCCTTCAAATAGCGGAAGGCGTATACCGGGATATTGTGGTCTGCGCACTTCTTCTCTCGATGAGAGCGAGGTACGCGCCCGAGCAGGGGATCCCCTGCGTGAGTGCCTGTCAGCTGAAACCCAACGTGGTCCGACACGGAGGATACCATCAGGTCCGCATAAGCCGGTACATCCGTCTTGGCGATGAGCGACCCGCCCGGCGCCAGAATACGGTGAATAAGATCCAGCCAAGGCCGAGAGAACACCCGCCGCTTGTGATGCCGTCGCTTCCACCAAGGGTCCGGGAAAAGTATGTGCACGCAAGAGACGCTCTCGGGCGCGATCAACGCCTCCAAGAATGGCCGGGCGTCGCCCTCCACGACTCTGACATTGCTAAGCTCTGCCCGCGTCGCCCCTTTGGCGGCCTGGCGCACCCACTGACGACGGATCTCAAAGCCAAGGACGTTACGGTCCGGATCCTGACGCGCTAAATCCAAAAGGTGATGAGACCGTCCGAAGCCCACCTCCACCTCGAGCGGGGCCGAGGCCACAAATGATGTAAAAGCCGACATATCGTCGGGTCGCCGATACGGAGCAAGCACCCAGTCGTGCGCGATGGGCGGGATTCGAGAGGTGGCGATCCGTCGCTGGATGCTGCCGCCGACGAGGCCCACATGTTGGTCTTGGTCACTTCCCACAGCCATCAGCAATAGCCAGACGCACGCACAGACGTCAACCGTCCGGCGAGTGTTCGCAGCGCGTTCGCGTGACGTCCCCCTGAGCCTGCCCAGAGGAATCCCATCGGTTCACTGGGGCGATTTCCTCTAATCGGGGGGCCAACAGCGCCCCTCCGAGCCCCACGAATGTGTAGCGCCAAGGCTCTAAGAGGCTTCGGGCTAAGACCAACGCTTGTCTGTTCGTGGGCATGGATGCGCGACCAAACAGGGCCTCCTCCGCCGCCAATATACAGCGCGCCACGGGCTGCTCAGAGCGCACTAGGCGCTCTCCCGAGAGATAATCCAAGCTCCCCGAGACGCTTTCATCCGCCGGCCTTTGTGCCGGGGGTCGCCACAGCGCAGCAACTTGCAAGAGATCCCCAAGGGCTTGCTCAGCGCTCCCTCGGGTCGCAGATAAGGCGACAGAAATCGAGGCGCCTGGTCCGGTGGCGAGATCAACAATGCTGGGTGCTGCGCGCCGCGCTTGCTCCAACCCAACGACCGAGGCCACCGGGCCTGCCGGGCGCTCCGCTAACGCCGTGAACCAGCCGCCAAGCGCCCTTCGGGAGGGAGACCCTAGCCCCGGAACTGCAGCGGCAAAGAGTGCGATGGTGTCCTCCGCATCGCGTCCCGTATCAAGCAGGTGATGTGCTGTTCGGCCATGGGGGGTGCAGACGGGCTGAGTTGTCGGAACCGGGCCGCTCTCTCGCCAGTCTGACCAGGCCGAGGAGAGCGAGCCCTCGGCGGTTGTCACGAAGACCGCCCGCGAGGGCCGAAACCAGCGACGCCAGTGCCGGACAGCGTCTTCGCGCACGGTGGCATCGAAGAGCGTCGCCGGGGGCTCTAGGTGGAGGGGTCGGTTCAGGCCTAGAGAGAACCCAATGGCCACCGCCAGCATGGTGTTGAGCGATTCATCGCCGCTCGCCTCGATTCGCTGTCGCTCGCGAGCGCCGAGCACCTGCATTGCTGTCGCCGGAAAGGAGGGGCGCTGGGCGAGATCAGCGAGTAACGCAATAGCTGCGGACTCGGACACCTTGGGGCCCTGCACAACCCAGCCGAAGAGGCTCCCGTGGGAAACTGGGATTAAGGTCACACCGAGCTCAAGCGCTCGCCCCTCGGGCGCGAGTACGTCATCCCCTTCGGTACCCAAGACCGCCGTGCGCACCGTCCACTCGGTGAGCCCCGGCCGCTCGGGGGGATCGAGGAGCGGGCCACCGCTGAACAAGATCCCGGCTTCAAACGTGTCGCCCGCCGCGGGTATGCGGACGACGCGAACACCATTGTCCATGCGCTCGGCGGCGAGGGCAGGGTGCTCCGTGAGAGGCAGAGCATCAAGTGACCCTCTCACGGCGGAGTCAGGCGTCACAGATGCGCACCCCGCAATGGAGAGTCCGCCGAGTACCAGGGCAATGGCACGGGTCAGCGTCGTCACTCCGCACCTCCGTCGGGCGGACAGCGGGCATCAATCGCCTCGATCTGAGTCCTCGTCGCCGGAAATTCTCGCGCCATCCCGAGCAGTGGACGATACCAAGCTCGGTCGACTCGGAACCGCTTCAGGGTCCGACGGAGCGCTTTGCGATCCTTGGCGGCCTTTGGATACGCACTCGGTCCACATGCGATAGCCTCGTGGAGTTGAACCACGCGTTCCGCGCTCATCAGGTCCCGAAGCTTCTTCAACTCCTGGCATCGGAACTCTGCGTCCTCCGCCAAATCACGCATTAGGCGCCGATCTCTCGCCACCGCACGGGTGAGATCTGCGTAATGACGCGCGGTCATGTCGTATTTTTCACGCAGCAGGGCGGCCACCGACGTGGGGAAGTTCGGGCCGGGACACTGGAGGTCGACGAGTACCCGGAGGTAGTCCCTCATGGTCTCAGCGCCGAGCACCAAACGAGACGTCCGGGGGAGCTCCACCGGCTCCGCTGTCACAATCAAACGGCGCTCTGGGATGAGCGCGCCACGGGCAAAGGCAGCGCGGTCTCGCTCCGATCCCCCCTTCAGCTCCTCAAGCACTGCGTCGAGCCAACCTTGAGCGGATGCCGCGTCCTGTGCCCTCCCACTGCTCAACAGCTCAGCTGTCATTTGGGCTCGACCGACGCTATCTCCGAAGCGTGCAAGCAGCTCCGCGGCCGCGACTTGAGCCCCCCAGCCCAGCTCTCTGATGTGATGGGCCAACACATCGTCCAACGACTCAATGACCTCTCTTAGCGCATCAGACGCGGACTCTGTGGACATCTTGCCCGTGACAATCAGCACCGGCGCGTTGTGCTCAACAAGCGACACCGTCAGGTCATGGATAGCGCCATGTTCGTCGACGACCTTCCGGAAAAAGCTCCCTCCACGATGATTTAGCCACGCGCGTAACGCTAGGAGGGCCGCATCCCTAGAGGCGATAGTGAGCCCACTGTCCGCCGCCAAGCCCCGCAGCGTCCAGGCGATTGCCAAGTGGGAATGGTTGTCCGTCCCCTGACTTAACTGGATGGATGCCTTGTGACGCAGCCTCCTTGATTTGCTCAACATCGCCGTCCGCGCTTCTGCATCGGGCGTGCTCTGTGTCGCTTGCAGTGCGCGGAACGCGCTTATGGCAGCATCGGTAGCCTCTGAAGGCCCAGAGACGATAAGGCGAGCACGCCTGTGCGTGAGCGCGTTGACAGCCAGCTTTCGGAACACGTCAGCGTCGAGCCGACTCGCAGCAACACGGCTGGAGAAGGCAGTGCGGCCACCCTCAACGGCCGACACCGCCGTATTGAGCGCGTTGCCCATTGGGCCGACGATCCCTTGAAGGCTGCGCTCGGCATCTAGCCAGACCGCGGCTTGCAAGGCATCGACACCAGCATCAGGCAGGGCGACCGGCCGAAGGCGATCCGCCAAGAAGTGACCGGCCCAGGCCGCACGCTCGGCAGGGCCAGTGAGCACAACGCTCGTGCTCGCCCATCCGACCTCTGTCGTGAGGCTCATACCCGCACGCTGTGCCGCGACCTCCAACTCGGAGAACCCGACTTCCAGGGATGGTCCTCGTCGAAGCCAACATGCCGTTGCGGTGCTTTGGCCAGCCGTGCGGCGGGTCTCATCCCCATGGCCGATCGCAAACTCAAGCCGCGCGGAGACAAGCCGAGATGAGGGCAACTCTGTGGCCACCGTCTGGACCGGCGGCCGAGCAAAGGCATCCAAGCCACCGAAAACCGAGCAGCCAGCCACCACGACCGCGACACCCCACTGGATGATATGGCGCCTTGCCCGCATACAGGGACCGTCCCCCGATGGCGTTCCTGTGTCAATGAGATGCATCGCTGCTACAAACATCGAGTCCTTGCATGCCTCGCATAAGCCTGTTAAATGGGCGCCGTAACGTGTTGCTTGAACGCTCACATACAACAAAGCTTCTTTACGGAAGTGGGCTCGCCAGCCCGCTTTTTTTTATGTCTAACGAACACATTGCCGAAACTATTGACCGGCTTCACGCTGTTGTGGAGGAGGTCGTCGTCCGCGAGGGCTTTGAGCTCGTCGATCTCGAGCTCGGGACCGGCAAGCGTCGCAAGCGCTTGCTGGTCATGATCGACCGCCCGGGGCGGACGACCTATGCACCACCAAAGCGTGACGGCTCCGAGACCGGTCCGCCAGCCGTGAGCATCGCGGATTGCGTACAGGTGACGAAGGCGCTCGGTCCGACGCTCGATGTCGAAGACGTGATTCGGGCGGCCTACAACCTTGAGGTGTCCTCCCCTGGGATGGATCGCCCCTTGAAAACCAAGCGCCACTTTGAGCTCGCCGCCGGGCTAAGGGTGCGCATCAAGACTCGCGTGCCAGTCGAGGGGGAGAGCTTCTTCGAGGGCACATTGGTCACAGCCGAAGAAGATGAGATCGCTCTTGAGATACGTGGCTCGGAGCTGCGAATCCCATACCGCCACATACGCCAGGCTCGCCTGGAGGTTCAGTTCTAAGCCCGTGCACGTGCCGTGTACGTGAGTCCAAACGTTGTCGAGTTAGCTCGACCAAAGCATAGAGGCCATCATGGATGTTGATAGCTTAAACATGACGCTCGACCTAGTCGCGAAGGAAAAGGATATCGCTCGCGAGATCCTGGTCCAAGCCATCGAGAGCGCGATTGAGACTGCTGCTCACAAGGTCTTCGGCGGCGAGCGTGAGCTCGAAGCAGTCATGAACGCAGAGACCGGCCAAGTTGAGCTCTTCCAGTACATGGAAGTCGCAGAAGAGGTCGAGGACGAGGGTCGCGCGATTACTATCGCTCAGGCGAAGAAGGTCGACCCTGAGGCTGAGGTCGGCGATGAACTCGGCTTCCAGATCTTCTACCTCGAAGCAGACTCGGACCGCGCTGCTGAAGAGGACTCGAAGTACGGGGACATCCTAAAGATCAAGCAGTCACGCCAGACCTTCGGTCGAATCGCTGCACAGACAGCCAAGCAGGTCATCATCCAGCGAGTTCGCGAGGCCGAGCGCGCCAAGATCTTTGAGGAGTACAAGGATCGCCAGGGTGAGATTGTGACCGGCATCGCGCGTCGTTTCGAGCGCGGGCACGTCATCGTCGACCTCGGTCGTGCCGAGGGGATCTTGCCCAGCCGTGAGCAGATGCACCGCGAGAGTTACCGTGCAGGCGACCGTGTGCAAGCTTACGTGAAGGAAATTCGCGCCGACGCGCGCGGGCCGCAGATCGTGCTGAGCCGTACTGATGCTGGGCTCATCTTCAAGCTTTTCGAGATGGAGGTGCCCGAGATTTACGAGGGCGTCGTACGTATCGTCACCGTGGCTCGCGAGCCTGGCGAGCGCACCAAGATTGCGGTCGAGAGCCGTGACGGTGATGTCGATCCGGTCGGCGCTTGCGTCGGCATGAAGGGTAGCCGTGTGCAGGCTGTCGTCCAGGAGCTTCGTGGTGAGAAGGTCGACATCGTGCCTTTCAGCGAGGACGTCGCGAAGTTCGTATGCAACGCCATCGCGCCAGCGGACGTGAGCCGAGTGCTCATCGATGAGAAGAACGAGACGATCGAGCTCATCGTGCCTGACGACCAACTCTCATTGGCCATCGGCCGTCGGGGCCAAAACGTGCGATTGGCCTCTCAGCTCGTGGGCTGGCGTATCGACATCACGAGCGAGACCAAGGTCGCCGAATACAAGGACGAGCTGCGCTGGTTCATGGGTAACCAACTCGCTGCCTTCCCAGCCGAGGACATCGAGTACATGTTCAAGCTGGGCTTCCACTCTGCCGACAACATCATCAACGCAGATGCCATCGAGTTGACCTCGGTGCCCGGTGTTGACGAGGCCTTTGCGATGCAGATTCAAGACCTCTGCGAGGACTTGGTAGAGGCCCGTGCCACGAACTCCTTGTGGCCGGAGGGTGGCCGTGACGAGGCAGTAGCTCGCCTCGCAGCGGGTGTCTTAGACCAGCCAGCACCGAAGGCCTCCGCGAAGTCCGTGGATGAGGACGACATCGACACCGATGAGCTGATGGCGGATCTCGAAGATCCCGGCCCCTTGAATCTAGAGACCCCTGTCGTAGTGAAGGTAGACTAGCTTGACGCAGTTGTTGCCCAGCGCGCAGGAGCCCATGCGCTCCTGCATCGGATGTCGAACACGCCGACCTGTGTCGGAGCTTGTTCGCCTCGTGAAGAGAGAGGGCATGGTGATGCCGGATCTCACACGACGGCATCCCGGCCGAGGGGCACACCTGTGCCCGACGTTGAAGTGTCTGGATGCAGCGTTGAAGAAGCATAGCTTCGGTCGCGCGCTTCGTGGTCGTGTAGAGACTGATAGGGCCGTCATCGCTGACGCGTTGGCCAAGGCCTTTTGGCGAGCAGAGAGAGAATTAGAGAGAGCCCCTCGCGTCGCGCAGGCCAAGTTGGTCCGGCGAGACTGGTTTGCGGCAGGGTTACGAGAGTTTACTTTGCGGATCCCCGGTGCTATGAACCGCGGGCTCGCGAGCGACGGGGTCTCCGTCCCTCAAAATATGACGCCAGATGGCGTAGTGGGAGCCCATGAGTAAGGTACGCGTATACGAGCTGTCCCGAGAGTTGGGGCTGGAGCACACGCACGTCGAAGCACGCTGTCGTGAGCTTGGCATCGAAGTGGACAATCACCTGGCCCAGCTGGACGAGGCTGACGTCGAGCGAGTCAAAGCGGCATTGGCGGCGAACCCTGGCGCCGAGGTGCAGGAGAAGCGCGTCCGCAAGACGGTCATCCGTCGCCGTCGACGCGCAGAGCCTAGGTCTGCAGCAGCGGTCGATGAGACCCCGACCGCAGAGGTCGCACCTGCGCCAGAGCCCGAAGTGGCTGCCGAGGCGCCTGTGACTCCAGCTCCGGCCGCCGAGGCGCCCGCCATCAGTGCGCCCCCCGAGGCCGCGCCGGCTACAGAGGCTGCATCGGAGGTCGCTAGCGAGGCACCAGCACCACAGGCTGCCGAGACTGCCGCTGCGGCTACGCCAGAGGCCACGCCCGCGCCACGGAAAGCAGCCGCTGCGAAGGTCCGCCAGGACACCAAGTACGGGCAGGGCAAGGCGGTCAACAAGCAAGTCCAGGGTGAGATCGAGGACCGCCAGAGCTTCGTGAAGGTGGTTGGAACAATCGATCCTGCGCTGGCTCAGAACTTGAGCCGAACTGGCCCTGCAGCGCCAGGACGCCAGCCCGCCGCTGGAGGTCCTCGACGGCGCGTCGAGACCCCAGGCAAGCCGTCCGGTGGCGTGCATCTGCCCATGGCTGATCGCCGCGATAAGCTCGGCAATGCCGGTGGCCGCAATGATCGTGGCCGTAAACGTCGGGGTGGCGGTCGCGTCGCCTATGACCGCACAAAGGATGCCGCTTTCGATGATCTGAGGAGGCCTCGATCACGCCGTGGTGCCAAGCGCCGCGCTGTCGGTCAAACCACTGAGATCACCATCCCGAAGGCGTCGAAGCGCGTCGTCAAGATGGACGCGACCATCACCGTGGGCGATCTCGCCCAGCAGCTCAGCATCAAGGCCGGTATCATCATCCGATATCTTATGGATATGGGTGAGATGGTCACGGTGAACAACGTGCTGGACCTCGACACGGTGACGCTCATCGCCCAGGAGCATGAGTTCACGGTGGAGAACGTGGCGTTCAGTATCGACAACTTCGTCGAAGAGATCGCCGACGAGCAGCGCGAGATGAAGCCACGTGATCCCGTCATCACGGTGATGGGCCACGTCGACCACGGCAAGACCTCGCTGCTCGACCACATCCGGAAGAGCCGCGTCGCCGCGGGTGAAGCCGGCGGTATCACGCAGCACATCGCTGCGTACAAAGTGCCGGTGAAGGTGGGGTCCAAGAAGCACAAGCTCGTCTTCTTGGACACTCCGGGTCACGCCGCCTTTACGGCGATGCGAGCGCGCGGCGCGCAGGTCACCGATGTGGTCATCTTGGTGACCGCAGCAGACGACGGCGTCATGCCGCAGACCATCGAGGCGATTAACCACTCGAAGGCTGCTGATGTCCCGATCGTCGTGGCCATCAATAAGTGCGACAAGCCCGATGCGAACCCGGACAAAGTTCGCCAGCAGCTGGTCGAGCACGGCTTGGTCCCAGAGGCATGGGGCGGAGACACTCAGATCATCGAAGTCTCCGCCATGACAGGCGATGGCGTCGATGATTTGCTAGAGGCCGTCGCGCTTCAGGCGGAGCTCCTCGACCTCCAAGCTGAGTTCAGTGGTCGCGCGCAGGGTGTGGTCATCGAGGCCGAGCTTAGCCGTGGCCGCGGCCCGGTGGCGACAGTGCTGGTCCAGCAGGGTGTCATCAAGCGTGGTGATATCGTTGTGTCAGGTTCGGCGATGGGTCGCGTGCGCGCCCTCGTGGACGACCAGGGCCGCCAGATGAAGAGCGCTGGGCCAGGGACGCCGCTTGAGATCCTTGGCTTGAACTCTGTACCGCCTCCATCCGAGCGTTTCATCGTCGTGAAAGACGACCGTGATGCGCGTCAGATCGTGAGCCACTTGGATGACAAGGATCGAGACCGTCGCTTGGCAGGCGACCGAAAGCGTGTCTCGCTTGAGGACTTGGCGCAGATGGCTGAGACGGGCGAGGTGAAGACCCTCGCGCTGATCATCAAGTCAGACGTGCAGGGCTCACTCGAGGCGTTGCGGGGCTCATTCGAGAAGCTTGAGCACCCGGAACTCGACGTCCGCATTATCCACGGCGGGGTGGGCCCCATCAGCGAGTCTGACATCGCGCTTGCAGCGGCATCACAGGCCATCGTCATTGGCTTCAACGTTCGCCCAGAGAAGAAAGCAAAGGCGGTCGCTGAGCAGGATGGGATTGAGATTAAGCTCTACTCCGTCATCTATGACGCCATTGACGACGTCAAGGCGGCCATGGAGGGCATGCTCTCGCCAGTCATCGAGGAGCGTGTGCTCGGCAAGGCCGAGGTGCGCGACACCTTCAAGCTCAAGGGCAGCGGCGCTATCGCCGGTTGCGCTGTGCTTCAGGGCAAAATTCGACGCAATGGTTTGGCGCGCCTCATCCGTGACGGGATCGTCATCTACTCGGGCAAGGTCGCGTCCCTTCGACGCTTCAAGGACTCCGTGGCTGAGGTCGAGCGTGGTAAGGAGTGCGGCGCGCAGCTGCACAACTACGGCGACGTAAAGGTTGGCGACGAGATCGAGTGCTATGAGGAGATCGAGGTCGCCCAGAAGCTTGCAATCTAGGTGATGCGTGGCGAAGCAGCGTCCATTCCATCGAACTGACCGCTTGAACCGACAGCTCGCTGAGGTGTTGGCGAAGGCTGTCCAGCGTGAGACACGTGAGGAGGTGCTTCGCTTGGCGATCATCACTGGCGTGGAGGTGACGCGGGATCTCTCCGTCGCGCGGGTCTACTACCAGACAATGGGCGGTGACCGTGAGGAGACCGCTGCCGCTTTTAAGCGCGCAGCTGGGTTCCTGCGTTGCCGGGTCGGTGATCAGATCCGGATGCGCCAGACGCCTGAGTTACGCTTCAAATACGACGAATCAATCGATCACGGGTTGAGGGTCGAGACGGTCCTGGCGAACTTGCCTGAGCTTCAGCGCGACGAGGACGTAGAGGGCCCTGAAGGCTCATGAGCCGGAGGAGGCGAGGGCAGCATTCTCCGGGCCCTGTGCATGGCATTGCGCTGCTGCACAAACCCAGTGGTCCGACGTCTTTCACGGTGATGCGTCAGGCAGAGCGCTCGCTTGGTGCCCACAAATCCGGGCATGGCGGCACGCTTGACCCGATGGCCTCGGGGTTGCTGCTGGTCCTGCTTGGCGAGGGGACGAAGCTGACCCCTTGGGTTCAGGGGCGCGACAAACGGTATCGCGCCGAGGTGACCTTTGGGCGCGCGACTGACACCCTCGACGCCGAGGGAGCAATGACGGAGGAGGCGGACGTCCCCGACGGTCTCCTCGAGGCGCGCCTCGCTGATGTGTTGCCCACGTTTGTGGGTGACCGTCCCCAGCGCCCGCCCAAATATTCGGCGCTCAAGGTCGGGGGGCGAAGTCATATGAGCCGGGCGCGCGCCGGGGAGGAGTTCGAGGTGCTCGAACGCCCCGCTCACTGCTATAGCATCACCCTGCACTCCTTAGAGGCCACCTCTGCGACCCTCGAACTGCACGTCGCCAGCGGGTACTACGTCCGCTCGCTCGCGCGCGACCTCGGAGAGGCCCTCGGAGTCCCGGCGCACCTCTCTGCGCTGGTGCGGACCTCGGTGGGTCCATGGAGCCTCACCGACGCTGTCGCACTTGAGGAGCTGACCGTCGAGGCCGTGACGCCCTTAGAGCGATCACTCCCCGACATGCCAGTCATCACCCTAAACGCAGCTGACGCGCTCCTGGTACACCAAGGCAAACGCCTACCAGCACAGGGAGATGCAGCCTGCACTATGGTCCTGAATCCAGACGGAAGCCCCTTGGCGATGGTCGACCGCAACCCTGAAGGCGAGTGGCGAGTTCGACGAGGCTTTGCCCTTACATCTCAAACAGTTGAGAAACAGACTGACTCTCTGATTGACAAGGAGGCCCTTGGTCGCTAGCTTCCGCGCCACAAAATCGAGAGATACGAAGAACAACGCGTAGGAGACACCCTCATGGCGCTACAGCCTGAGCAAAAGAGCGAGCTCATCAGTAAGCATCGCCGCAGCGAAGCAGACACCGGATCGACAGAGGTCCAGGTCGCGCTTCTTACGACCCGCATTAAGCAGCTCACCGAGCACTTCAAGGTTCACAAGCACGACCATGCGTCGCGCCGTGGGCTGCTGAAGCTCGTCGGGCAGCGTCGTCGGCTTCTTAACTACTTGAAGAAGCAAGACATCGGACGCTACCGCTCACTCATCGGTGAGCTGGGCATCCGCAAGTAGCAGCGTCTGCTGCGACCTAAATCGAGACACCCCATGGGCTGTGCCCCTGGAGCTTGGCCGTGTCCTTATCGAAGGATGCGCGTCAGCCTGCAGGGTCATGCACCCGTATAAGTACACAGAAGGAGACCAATAATGGGTCTGTTCAAGAATATTGTTAAGGAGACCGTCGAATTCGGCGGTCGTACACTCACCCTAGAGACGGGTCGCCTCGCCAAGCAGGCTCAGGGCTCCGTCCTGATCAGCCTCGGCGACACCGTCATCCTCGTGGCCGTCTGCACGTCCTACAAGCCACGCCGTGGTATGGACTTCTTCCCCCTCACGGTGAACCTTGAGGAGAAGAGCTACGCAGCAGGCAAGATCCCCGGTGGGTTCTTCAAGCGCGAGGGACGCCCCACCACTGAGGCGACCCTCAACAGCCGCCTCATCGACCGCCCGATTCGTCCGCTCTTCCCTGAGGGCTTCATGAATGAAGTTCAGGTGACGGGCACCGTCATGTCGTCGGACCCCGAGATTGATCCGGGCCTCGTCGGCCTCATCGGCACCTCCGCGGCGCTTATGATCAGTGACATCCCCTGGAACGGCCCCGTCGCGGGCTGCACCGTGGGTCGCTTCAATGGTGACTGGGTCGCAAACCCCAGCTACCAGCAGCTCGGTGAGAGTGAGTGTGAGCTCCTCCTCGCCGCGCGTGAGGACGGCATCGTGATGGTCGAGGGCGCGTTGAACGAGCTCTCCGAGGCAGAGGTCCTTGAGGGGCTGCGTTTCGGTAACGAGGCCATGAAGCCTGTCTTTGAGGCCATCAAGCGGCTCCAAGAGAAGGCCGGTAAAGAGAAGCACCCATGGACGCCAGCCGAGCCCGACACGGACTTCATCAACAAGGTCCGCGCGATCGCTGAGCCTCTGGTGCAGAAAGCAGCGTTCATTCCAACGAAGGAGGAGCGCTACGGTGCAATCGCCGACGCCAAGTCCGCCACCATCGCCGAGCTCGGTGATGAGGGTGCGGACCGTGGCGGTGAGATCGCCGCTATCGTGAGCGACCTGAAGTCAGAGATCGTGCGTGAGCGCATCCTCGCTGAGGGCAGCCGCATCGACGGACGTGGGCTCTCGGATGTGCGCGAGATCGCCACCGAGGTCGACGTGCTCCCACGTACCCACGGTTCATCCCTCTTCACGCGTGGAGAGACTCAGGCCCTGGCGACCGTGACCTTCGGCACCAAGCGTGACGAGCAGCGCGTTGATGCGCTCCTCGGTGAGTACAAGAAGCGCTTCCTGCTTCACTACAACTTCCCGGCGTTCTCGGTCGGTGAGTGCAAGATGCCACGTGGACCGAGCCGTCGTGAGATCGGACACGGCACGCTCGCGCGTCGTGGCGTTCTCCCAATCGTCCCTGGTGCGGATGACTTCCCCTACACCATTCGCGTGGTGAGTGAGGTCCTTGAGTCCAATGGCTCGTCGTCAATGGCGACCGTCTGCGCGACCTCGATGGCCCTCATGCAAGCTGGTGTGCCCACGAAGAGTGCGGTCGCTGGCATTGCGATGGGGCTCATCACGGATGGGACTCGCACTGCGGTCCTCTCTGACATCCTGGGCGACGAGGATCACCTCGGCGACATGGACTTCAAAGTGGTGGGTACCCGTGACGGCGTGACTGCACTCCAGATGGACATCAAGATCGAGTCCCTGGGCTGGGATGTCCTTGAGGGCGCCCTTGAGCAGGCTCGAGAGGGCCGCCTCCACATCCTCGGCGAGATGGACAAGACCATCGCTGAGGCGTCGGATGACCTTTCGGATTACGCGCCGCGTATCTTCACGGTCATCATCAACCCTGACCGCATCCGCGACCTCATCGGACCTGGCGGCAAGCACATTCGTGGCATTGTCGACGAGACCGGCGTGGAGATCGATGTCGACGACTCCGGTCGCGTGAACGTGGCTGCCGTCGATGGCGCAGCTGCAGCGAAAGCGATCGAGCTCATCCGTGGTTACACAGAGGAGCCTGAGGTCGGCGAGGTGTACCTGGGCAAGGTCGTCAAGACCGTGGACTTCGGTGCCTTCATCGCTATCTCGCCAGGCACAGAGGGGCTCTGCCACATTTCTGAGCTCGCTCACGAGCGTGTCCGCTCCACAGAGGACATCGTCAAGGAAGGAGATGAAGTGCTCGTGCGCGTCATCGCCATCGACCGCCAGGGCAAGATCAAGCTCTCACGCCGTGCGGCCCTTGAGGATCAGCCTGAAGACGGCGGGAACGAGTAGTTGGACCTCGCGGAGCCCATCGTCGGCGTCCTGCGCGTCCGCCCGGACGCTGACGATGGCCTTCCGCTGCCCGCCTACATGACCCCTGGTGCCGCTGGCATGGATGTCGTGGCGGCGATTGAAGAGGACTTAGTCCTTGAGCCTGGAGACCGCGCCGCGGTCTCTACCGGCCTGGCCTTTGCGCTCCCGCAGGGCTTTGAAATGCAAGTGAGGCCGCGCAGCGGATTAGCTCTGCGTCACGGAGTCACGGTCGCTAATGCACCCGGCACCGTAGACAGTGACTACCGTGGTGAAGTGAAGGTTCTCCTCGTGAACCTCGGCAGCGAGGCTTACACGGTCACACGAGGCGATCGCATCGCCCAACTGGTCGTCGCACCCGTTGCCCAAGCCTCTCTGCGCCTAGAGAGTGCCCTAGCCCCTACGGAAAGAAGTGATGGGGGCTTTGGGAGCACAGGCGCCTGACACACGCGTTCTGGGCGGCTTTACGGAACACCTGGCGCCGTCTTGCTGTTGGTGCCAGTGAATACTAACGAAGGGTCGCCTTGTAAGGGGGGCCGTGCGTTGGTTATCTTCTTGGGGCGATGCTCGCTAACAGAGCGAGAAAGGACGCACGATGACTCTCCGTACATTGTCTAGCTACGTAGCCGCACTCTGCCTCGCCTTCGGGGCGCTGGGCTGTCAGTCCACCGCGACGTCCGGCTCCGGGCATGGACAAGCCCTAGCCAGCACAAATGAAGTGCCGCTGAGCGCAAACCGGGTCGGCGTCCCGGTCACAGGGTCATCCACTCCCGCGCTCCAGCTCGCCGCCGAGGATGAGGAGGAGCGAAAAGACTACTGGGCACCCATCGACTTCGATCGCAGCAACTTCGAGGAGGTCCGGAACTTCGTCCGAGAACGCTATATCGAGGCGTCGATCAACGACTCGCGCGCCTACTCGCAAGCGGCAGCGTTTGCGCTCGCCAGCGATGAGGCAAAGGCGTTCTTGCTCTTCCCGGCCAGCTTTTACAAGGCTCGCAAGGACCACCCCGACGAGGAGGGCCTTCTCCAAGGCAAGGCACATCGACTCACGAAGCGAAGCAAGTATGTGATCCTCGAGGAGGTCCCGAGGAAAGACGAAGAGCGAAAGCGGTTGAGCGATGACGAGATCCGAGAGCTGCGCGCCAAAGACAGGGAGCGCACCAAGGAACTCGAGACTGCGTGGGAGGCTACGAAGTTCGGTATCGATGACTTCAACGCCGTCATGGTGTTCGCGGCGAAGTCCCTCGGTAAGGAGAAACTCGAAGACGGCAGCCCGAACACCTGGTCTATCAAGAAATCTTGGGTCGCCGCCACGCAGGGGTACCTCTACTCCCTGGACCCACACTCCTCGCTCATCGCAAAACAAGCATGGGAGGATTCGACACGCGAAATCACCGACGCGAGCTTCGAGGGTATCGGGGCAATCTTGGCGCGGCGCCCAGACAGCGATTACACAATCGTCGAGAGCCCGCTGGAAGGGCAACCGGCCGTCGCCGCTGGCCTCCGCGCGGGAGACATGATCCTCAAGGTCGACGGTCACAGCATCAAGGACGAGCTGCTCCCCAAGGTTGTGAGCCGAATTCGCGGTCCGAAGGGCACACAGGTCGTCCTCACCGTTGAGCGGGTCGGTGAACCCAAGCCGCTGGCCATTAAGATCACGCGGTCGCGGATTGAGATGACGAACATCCAGGCTACGATGGTGCCAGGCCACAAGGGGCTCGGCCGCATCAAAATCAATGGCTTTGTGCCGACGACCGAGGATGCCTTGGTCGCGGCCTTCGAGGAGCTTTCTGCAAAGTCACCGGGTGGGGTGATGCGTGGCCTCGTGATGGACCTCCGCAACAATTCCGGCGGCCTGCTCCGTCAGGGCATCAACGTCGCAGACCGCTTCCTGAAGAAGGGGACTGTCGTGTCCGTGAAGAACCGTGGGGAGCCTGACGAGGTCTACCGCGCCAACCCGAAGAAATACTGGGGCGTTCCGCTCGTGGTGCTGGTTAATGACGGATCGGCGTCCGCGTCGGAGATCGTCGCGTCTGCGATCCAAGACAACGGGCGTGGCGTAGTGCTCGGCGATCGGACCTTTGGTAAAGCGAGCGTCCAGACCCTCTTCTCGCCACTGCTGCGAGATGACTACTATATCAAGCTCTCTGTCGCTCGGTACTACCGGCCCTCCGGTGACACACTCCAGGTCGTCGGGGTACGCCCAGACTTGCTCCTCCCACCAGACTTCAAGGGCGATATGCCCCTCGGTTTCCGTGAGGAGAACCTCTCCAACCACTTGGCGCCCTTGGACGCTGACACGAAGAGCACGAACACAGCGTTCTCGGCTCAGCTACAGAAATGCGTCGCGACGCAGGGCACCACCGCGGTGATCCATGACCAGGATCCCAACCCGGCAGTGAAGTTCGACAACCAGCTGATGGTCGCTGCGGACTATCTCAACTGCATGCAGGGTAAGAGCGCCGCGCGGCACTAAAGCCCCTCTCCCCCATGTGTGCCTGACAAGGAGTTGCGTTTTGGCCGATGGCAAAGACAAGCAAGACGTGATTATCGCTCGCCTGGACACGCTGATCAGCGCGGTCAACCGCCTCGCGGAGGTCATCGAGGGCTCCGGTGCCGATAAGACAGGCCCTGTCTCCTCAGCCCCCGAGGTAGCGGAGGACGTGGCAACAGTGGCCGCTACAGTCACGCCTGCGCCACGAGCCACTGAGAGCGGCTCTTCGTCCGCGTCACCGCCCGCGCGAGACGCGGATACGGTAGAGGTCATCGTCGACGAGCAGGTCGTGTCTGGCGTCCCTGGGGCGTCATCGACCTTCTCCGCGCTGCTAGCCCGGATGTTTGAGGCAGCGCTTCAGGAGGACACCGAGACAGCCTGGCTCGAGTTGACCGCATTGACGCACCCGAAGGAGCTCTTCGCGCCGAGGGCCTTAGACAGCCTAAAGGCATTTTCTTGGAAGCAGATGCGTAAGAACGCTATGGCGTACTTGAACGGCACCGAAGCCAGCTCATTTAGTATTGCGCGTACTGATCCGGCAGAGCCTCGCGGAGATGAACTGCGCATGAAGGTCTTCTTGAATGCGACAGGACGAAGCCCTGCGCCCGTCACATTGATTCGTGACGAAGCTGCAGGTGGTGCTTGGCGCCTCGGTCAGGTCTCCTTGTAAGGTCACCGGCGCTTTAGGGAACAATGTCGTCATCGGGTTGACACCGATGATGGCAGCAAGTACACACATTCATCTGTGGCGCCATGGCCAAGTGGTAAGGCAGAGGACTGCAAATCCTTTATCCCCAGTTCGAGTCTGGGTGGCGCCTCCAGCGGTGACTTCGGTCACCGCGACTCTACACACAAAGCCGGCTCGTTTCCTCGAGCCGGCTTTGTCTTGTCTGGCGCACGCCCCTACACCCGGCGGAGGCACGCATGTCCATCGAACTTCGTGACCCTATTCACGGCCCTATCGCTGTTGGCTACGATGAGCTGCGTGTGATCGATGCGCCGCATTTTCAGCGTTTGCGACGAATCAAGCAGCTGGGGTTCGCAGAGTTGGTCTTCCCTGGCGCCGTGCATAACCGCTATTTGCATAGCATTGGGGCGATGCACTTGGCTGGTCGAGCTTTCGATGCCCTCTGGGGAGGGCGTACACGCGATGGGCTCTACCTGAGGCTTCGCCAGACGGCGCGCTTCGCGGCGCTCCTTCATGACATTGGGCATCCTCCGCTTAGCCATGCGGCCGAGGCGCTCTTGCCAGACAGGGCCGCTCTGGCGCCCCCCGGCGTCACCGACCTGACGGGGAGGGCGAGCCATGAGGACATGACCGCCAAGTTGATCCTCGACAGTGCTCTGACGCCTGTGCTCGTCGAAGCCGGGAGCGCCTGTGGCATTGCCCCGGCTCATATCGCCGCGCTAATTGACGACGACGTGGTCGTCGAGCGAGAGACCTTCCTGGTCGACGGACGTGACGCCCGCCCAGCACTCCATGGTCTCGTCTCGGGGGAACTCGATGTCGACCGGATGGATTACCTACTGCGTGACAGCACGTTCGCAGGCGTGAGCTATGGCCGCTATGACCTGGACTGGCTGATGAGCCACCTCGTCATGCTTGAGGATGACGCTGGGTGGCGCGCCGCGATCGACATACGGGCGCTCCCTGCCTTCGAACACTTCCTACTGGCGCGCTACCACATGTTCCAGATGGTGTACTTCCACGGGAAGTCTGACATCTATGACGCCATGCTGCGGGAGTGGCTGCGAGAGGTTGGCGACGATGCCCGCTTCCCCGCAGACCCTGAGGCCTATGTCGATTGCGATGATGCCTGGCTCCTCAGGCGGCTGCGCGCGTCAGACAACGCCTGGGCTAAGCGCATCATGAACCAAGAGCCCCTCGCGCTCGCGGCCGAGCTTCGGCAACCGTTGCCGGAGGGCCAACGCGAACAGCTCTCCCGTGAACTGACGGAGGCCGGGACCGCCCACATCTTCCTGACCGCCAAGCCAGTGCTTAGCCGTTATGCACAAGCGCCCACTCATCTGCGCAGCAACCCGCTACTCGTTCGAATGGGGCCCTCCGTGGGTGCTGAGAGCAGCATCGCCAGGATTGAGGACGTCACTCAGCTCTTTGAGCGCTATAATCAAAGCGTCCGCCTAGAGAGGCTCTATGTGACTAAGGAAGCGCGGCCCGCGTTTCGCGAGCGTTTAGCGCTGTTGCCGAGCGGCGGCTAACTGCCCCCTATTGGCTACCAGTGAGGACGGCATCAATGCCGCTCACTTTAAGGCCTAAGCTCAGGGCATCTTTGGTGCCATCACCATCGGCATCGATGTCGTTCTCAAGCAGGCCCATAAAGCCCAGGATCGCCGACTTGGGGAGAGGCAAGTCCTCGTCAGGGACCGCGTTAATGGCCGCCTCGAGCGCAGACTTCGGCACGGCCCCGCCAAAGACCCCTGCGAAGGATGTAATCTGCCCGTCGGTGTAGACCAGCTCACCCTCGAACTGCAGATTCGTCAGCGTGACGGTGAGCGATGAGTCGCCAAGTGGCAACGCGAAGGGGAGGACCGACCCAGCGCCACCACCGACGATTGAGTTACCCTCTATGGTCGCGTTCAGCGCTGCGATTGGTACGCAGGTCTCACTGTCCAAGAAGCTCTTGTCGACCCACCACTCACACGTCTCACTGGAGAACGCACAGTCGGGATTACCAGGGGCCAGCTCTCCCGTGAAAGCTGAGAGCAGGTGCACACCAGGTGAGGTCTCCCGCAGCTCGATTAGGAAGTTGAGATCTCCACCTGCCACCGCCTCAGCGATACTGTCGTTGGCGAGCCCCGCAAGGATCGCGAGGCTGTTATCGACGCCGTCGCTACAGTCTCCCTCGGGGGAGCAGGTTGAGGCGTCCTCATCCAAGTTGAGCCCGTCACCCGGAAAGCCAGTCGCCCCCATGGCGATGAAGCTCGCCCGGACTGCGTCACCGAATTCCGGAGTGCATGCGCACTCACTCGTGTCGCTGGTGCACTCTCCACCACTGCAGACATCTCCTGTGCTGCACTCGAGCAGGTCATCGCACGGCGCGCCGTCTTGTGGAATGTGTAAGCAGCCATCAGCAGGAGAGCACAGGTCGTCGGTGCAAGGATTGTCGTCATCACAGTCCAGGGCAGTGCCCGCACACGTCAGCTCCGCACAAATGTCGCCTGCAGTGCATGCGTCGCCGTCGTCGCAAGCGGCGGTATTCGGTGACTGGATGCACTCCCCTGTGGCCTCGTCGCAAGACGCTGTTGTGCAAGGGTTGGCGTCATCACAGCCGCCCCCTTCTTCCGTACAACATGCGTTCTGAGTAGGCAGGTGGACGCAGCCGACCTCCTCGTCGCAGAGGTCAATGGTGCAAACGTCCCCATCATCACAATCGGCCGGGGCGCCACCGCCGCAGATCCCCTCGGTGCAGAACTCGCCGCTTGTACAGGGAGCTCCGTCATCGCACATCGCTTGGTTGAAGGTCGGGACACATTCATCCCCCTCGCAGGTCTCATCGGTACAGGGGTCCTCATCATCGCATGTCCGCGCATCCCCAGCCCCACAGACGCCTTCACCGCACACCTCATCCACGGTACAGAACACGCCATCATCGCACGCCAGCCCATCTTCTAGGGCGTCGTACACACAGCCGGTGCTTGGCGCGCAGCTATCTGCGGTGCAGTCGTTGGAGTCATCGCAAGCGACTGGAACTCCCTGGCAAACCCCGCTGACGCAGACATCCCCGCTCGTACAGCCGTCCATGTCGTCACAGTCAGCGCCAGCGTCCAAAGCCGACCAAAGGCCTACATCCAGTGCGACATCACAGCGTCGGCACCCATCTTCGGGGTGGGGGTCGCCGTCCGCGTAGCACGCTCCGCCGATAAAGCAATGCGTACCGTTGAGCTCCCAAGTGCAAGCGCCTGTCTCGGGGTCGCACCCGTCAATCGTGCAGTCCAAGCCGTCATCACAGCTCGCATCGACACACAGATCGACAGGTGGGCTGACGGCATCAAGTCCTGCGTCGGGCTCATCGACGGAGTCCGCGCCTGAAGCGCCCCCTTCCTCTTCGGAATCCGAGGCATCGACGGGGCCGGCAGCCTCTCCCCCTCCATCGTCTTGGCCCATAGGGCCAGCCGCGTCTGCGTCAGCCGCGGTCTCTTGAGGGTCCGGGAGGCCAGTCGTCGCACTGCAACCGAGCCCATAGATGCTAGCGGTGACAAAGAGAGCCGTGAGGAGAAGCCGTGTGCAGTGAGAAACCATTACTTCAAAGTCCCGGAGATGAAGACATTGCCAGCGTCGTGGGAGGATGACTGAGGGTTGATGCCGATCGCGGTCCCCGCGGGGATCGTCCCTGGAGGCAGATTGAGCATCTCGTCAGTCAGCGCGATCTCAGGGAGCGGGAAGCCGCCCAAGGCCCCACCCCCAAGCGCGCCTAACAGGGCTGGGACGAGGTTGTCATCGATGAGCGCAGCGATTCCAGCCTCGGAGCCCACGAGTTCCTCCTGGAGGATCGCGATTTGGCTGTCGAGGTTTTGCACCTCTTCGATCTCGATACCGAGGACACCATCAGCCACGCTGAGGCTGACCCCAGCGCTGAAGCTCGCATACATCTCGACATCCATCGATTGACCGAAGATCTCAAGGTTCGCGGTGACCATGAGATCCCCGACGTGCAAGACCAGCCCTTCGCCCGAGCAATCCGTGACCACCGGCGCCAGCATACCGCTCATGTGGATGGTGAGCGCATCGGAGCCTATCCCGTACTGACTCAGGTCCACGTCAGCGAGCATCTCAGGCGGGACCTCGAATTCCAACAGCCCACCTTGCCATGCCGCGTAGAGCAATAGGTTGAATGTGTCGTCGGAGAAGCCGATCTCAAAGGGCCCGGACTTGGGCAACGCCATGGTCTGCGTGTTCACTCCGCAACCAGAGCGTGCCACTGCGCCGAGGTTGTCGTAGCTGTTGCTGTCCGGAGCGCTGGCGCTCGCTCGCAGCTGAAATTCAGCGCCTGAGTCCTTTACAGACACCGCACCGAAGTCCGTCTCCAGAGCGACAGAGACCGGCGCACCACTTGGGTTCAGTGAGGGCATATCAAAGCTCGTTGAGAAGGCGAGGGTACCCAGGGCATCAGCGAGGAGGGGTTCAAGCTGACTCGCAAATTCTCCGGCGAAGGTGTCCTCAAGTTCGCTCACGAGGCCGTCGGTCAAGATGTCGGCCAGCCAGCCCAGTAAGAAATCGACAGCGCCGCTGTCGAAGGTGAAGGAGAGGCCCGAGATCTCGACAAGAATGTTCGAGAGGTCCGCGACGAGTTGGTGGTTGACGACGCTCACGAGGACGTCTCCTGTCACGGTGACCTTGCTAATGTCGACGTGGCCAGGGAAGTCGGGGGCCCAATCGTTGGTCTTGAGCTTCACGTCTGCGTAGAGATCTTCCAGGACGGCCGTCATCTTCAGTTTGCCGTTCTGAGTTTCGAGCCCCACGCTGCGTGGACCAGCGCTGAAATTGCTGACATTGACGTCGTAATCGGCCCACCCGATCGACGTCGTCGCGACGGTCCCGCTAATCAATCCACCCAAGGGATACCCGGCCAAGACGAGCTCAAAGATGGTCGCCAAGTCGTTAGGGGGCAGGGAATGGTCACCATCATCAATCGTGGACTGCGCCATCCAGATGCCGATGCCTGGTTCAGCCTTGGCGTCCGGGGCGATAAACTCGGGCGCCCAGTGAAACGCTTGTACCCGCTTCCTCGTCGTCCCTTGCGTGTCTGTGGCCTCAATCACGAGGGTGTTCCCGCCATACTCCGGCGCTAGCGATGCCGTGAACGAGTCCCCATCTACCGTGGCTTCGTCGCCATTGATGGTGACGCTTGTGATGTCTCCAGCCCCGCTGCTCACCGTCCCCGTCACGTCAATGTAAGCGTTGTTCGCCTCCAGGGTCGCCCCACGGGGCGGAAAAGAGACCGCGATCTGTGGGCGACATGCGTTGGAGACAAGAAGCGTGTTCTGGCACCCCTCGCCGTCGACACAGGCATCTGTCGTGCAGGGGTTGCCGTCGTCACAGGAGACTGGGGTGCCGACGCATTCCCCGTCGCTGCACGCGTCGTCGTCGGTGCACTCCGAGAGGTCGTCACACCCATCTGTCGTGTTGTCATATACGCAGCCGGCTTCCGCATCGCAGCTATCCACCGTGCACCCATTCTCGTCGTCGCAGTCCAGCACCGAGTCACCGCTCTCACAGGCCCCGGCCACACAGATGTCCCCGACACTGCATGCGTCTGCGTCATCGCATGGGAGCCCATTGGGGGTATTCAGGATCCCCACTCCAATGACGCACGTGTCGTCGGTGCATGGGTTCCCATCATCGACCGCGATGGGGAGCCCAAGACAGACCCCTCCAGTGCAGGTATCGCCGACTGAGCACTCACTCCCGTCGTCGCACGGCTCGGTGTTCGATGGAAACACGCAGCCCAGCTCTGCATCACACATCGCGTCTGTGCAGGGGTTCTCGTCAGTACAGAGGTCAGCGATGCTCTCGTATTGACACCCATCGACAGGGTGACAGAAGTCTACGGTGCAGAGGCTCCCATCATCACAGGTGACGCTGTTGCCAGGTGTGCAAACCCCACCCATACAGGCGTCACCCACCGAGCATAGGCTGCCGTCATCACACGCCGCGCCATCGTCATTGGACGCAATGCAACCTAGCGTCGGATCGCACGCGTCCACTGTGCAAGGGTTCTGATCGTCACAGGCCACATCGCCGCTGCCCACGCAGACACCGAGTTCGCATGTGTCCTCTAGGGTGCAGGCGTTGCCGTCATCACAGCTGCCATCGCTGGGGCTTGAGTGGCATTGTCCGGTCCCTGGATCGCATGTGCTCGTCACGCAAGGCGTCTCGGGGCAGTCAGTCGACGTCCCCACACAGGCCCCTTCCCAACACGTATCTCCTGTCGTGCACAGGTCGCCGTCATCGCACTCCCCACCATCTGTGGGGCTCCAAGCGTCCCGCGCCACGACAACATGGCAAGCAAGGCACGGGTCCTCTGGGTTCACTTCCTGGTTCCCGTAACAGTCACCAGCGATATCGCACTCGTCGGGGTTGCAGGTCACCACGTCGTCCTCTTCGGTAGAGAGCGCGTCGCTATCCTCTGGCGCCGCCGAGTCGCCCCCGCCGACGCTTACGTCATCAAGAGGCGTGACATCGCCCATCTCCACGGCGCTGTCATCTCCCTCAGCCGACACGTCAGCGACAAGCACATCCGCTCCGGCGGCACTCGAAGCGTCGATACGATCGGGGTTCACCTCATCCAGGGCGCCGCTCCCTGCCGAGCAACCGAGGGCAAACAGTCCAAAGGCGAGATAGTTCGCTAATATCCAGCGTGGTGACGTTTGCACCATGAGTTGCCTCCCCAGACCCGTCATGAGCCGACCCTCAGGGTAGCGGAAATGCCCACGCCTTTACAGCACCTCTGAGCCCATGAGGGCACGACTGGTAACCCAACGTTCAAAGCCTCTTGCCGCCGCCTCTGATGCAATGAGGTGCGAACGCTCGGCCTAGCAACCCCGGTTCAGGTCAGAGGTACGCGCCAGCTCTAAGGAGGTTCGAGACCATGTGACCTCGGGTCCTGGCTTGGCACTCCTCTGTTCTGCCCTTGCCGAGGGCGCGCTGCCTGCTATGCTCCGCCACCGAATGACTCGTCCAACGCAAGCCAAGCTCGTGGCAGACCTGACCCAACTGCTAAGCCGGGAGCGCGTCTCCGTATCGACACCGGATATGGTGACGTACTCAGCGGACTTCTGGCCTAAGACCCAGATCTGGAAGCAGGTCGGTGAGGTCGAGCAATATCCCCCAGATTGTGTCGTGTGGCCCGAGTCGACCGACGAGATCGGCGCAATCGTGCGCTACTGCGTTACCCATAAGGTACCCGTTATTCCGTTTGGAGGAGGCTCCGGTGTGTGTGGCGGCGTGGTCCCCGTCCATGGCGGGGTGAGCGTCGACGTCAAGCGCATGCGGCATGTCGTCGAGGTCGACCACGTCTCCCATACGGTGACGGCTCAGGCGGGCATCAACGGTCAACACCTTGAAGATCACCTCAACGCCGAAGGGTTCACCCTTGGGCACTTCCCCTCCTCGATCATGTGCTCGACCCTCGGCGGGTGGCTCGCCGCCCGATCAGCGGGGCAATATTCGTCGCGATATGGAAAGATCGAAGACATGGTGATGAGTCTGCGTGCGGTGCTCCCTGATGGTACCCAGGTGGACACGGCGCAGCGCGCGATTGGAGAGCCCGACTGGACCCAACTCATCGTCGGGTCTGAGGGGACTCTGGGCTTCATCACCGAGGCGACCTTACGGATTCACCCGAAGCCCGAAGCGCGGGCTTTGCGAGGGTTCAAATTCGATCACCTTCATGAGGCGATCGACGCGATGCGACTGGTGATGCAGGCAGGCCTTCAGCCGATGGTGCTGCGCCTCTACGATCCGTTCGACACGGTGATGGCCCTCGGCAAGAAGGTCACCCCACCCGAGGCGCAGGACACAGACGAGGATGGGGCAAAGCAGCGCTCGCTCCTCGCGCGGCTCAAGCAGCGCGGGACCGCCTATGCACTGAGCGTCCCCGGCGTGGTCAACAGAGTGACCCACATGATCGGGAACTCGTGCCTGCTCATTATCGGCTTCGAGGGACCCGAGCGCGCTGTTCAGCGATCCGTCCGTCGGAGCAGGGAAATCCTAGCCGAGGCGGGTGGACGCGATGCAGGAGCAGGCCCGGGCGAGGCCTGGCTGGCCAAGCGCTACGCAGTGAGCTTTAAACAGAGCCGCATCTACCAATCTAGCTCCTTCGTGGACACGATGGAGGTAGCGACCACTTGGGACCGACTGGAGGCGCTGTATGACGC
Source organism: Myxococcota bacterium (assembly GCA_049602155.1). GTDB lineage: Bacteria > Myxococcota_A > UBA9042 > PHBI01 > JBMYRH01 > JBMYRH01. Next base: position 216,944 of record JBMYRH010000006.1, read on the forward strand.
AGTCGTGCGCGCCGTAACCCCGCATGCGCTGATCATGGCACACTTCTCACATGCGTACCGCGAGGGCTGCAGCATCTACTTCACGTTTGCGGCTCACAAGCGTCATGTAAGCCGGTCGGAGGCGGCCTATGACCAAATCTGGCAGGCCGCACTTGGGGCCGTCCAGGGGATCGGTGCGACCGCCAGTCATCATCACGGCGTAGGCCTCTCCAAGATGGGCTGGATGGTGGAGGAGCATGGGGAAATGCTTCGTGTATGGCGCGCTCTTAAGTCGAGTATGGACGCAGATGGCCTCCTCAACCCTGGCAAGCTCTTCCCGGAGCCAGGGGGTGATGCATGAGCACTGGCGAGCGGATTCGACAGGTAGGGACGCTCGACGAGTTGCGACGCTTCGTCCCCGCCGAGCAAATCGCCTCCCAAGGTGAGGCGTTTATAGGCACGAACGACGCCTTCGCCGTGGAGCCTGCCACGCAAGCAGAGTTGGTCGACTTAATGCAGTGGGCCAGCCGCCGAAATGCGGTCGTGTACACGCGCCTTGAGCGTGACGGCGACGCAGACCTATGTGGCAACCGCCCCCGAATCTACCTTCGCGGCAGGCGCATGGCGCGAGTCCAGGATGTAGACATCGTCTCCGGGACTGTGACTGTGCAATCCGGGATTACGATGAGTGAACTTCATCGCGTCCTCGCTGAGCGCGGCTTCACGACAGGGTTCGCGACGCGAGCCTGGCGAAATCAATCGCTTGGGGCTGTCCTCGCGGCGACCTTGGACAGCCATTGGGGACCGCCATACGGCTCGATGGAGGATCAGGTCGTAGGGCTCGGGGTGGTGTTGCCTGATGGCACCTTGGCCCAGAGCCGTACCGCGCCAAAGAAGGCCGTCGGGCCTGACTTTGACCGCGCATTCCTTGGTTCACGTGGTCAGTTCGGGATCATTCACGCAGCCACGCTGCGCATCTATCCGTCATCGGCTCGTGTGGTCCTCCCGTACGCCGCGCGGACACTCTCCGAGGCCTTGGCCGCGATTAGACACGCGTTTCAAGAGGGCATGGCTCCACGGGCCATGGAGATCCTGACGCCAGCCGCAGATAGGACCTGGGGCCGGAAGAGGGTAGGGCTAACTGATTCGCTCCCGGTGCTGGTCCTCGTCGAGCCCTGGGGGCGCCAATCCGGCGTCAGCGGGACGGCACTCGACGAGCTCATGAGCACGCAACTCAAGCGCCTGACTCCCCCTGCAGGGTGGGACCTGCACGAGGGGTTGCTCACGCCAGCACGAGAGTGGGGAGCGCCGGTCGTAGGCATGCCTTGGAGGCAACTCGAGGCCCTCGGCGAGATGCTCGGCGATGACGTCCCAGACGGACTCTGGCTCGTTCGCATGAGCCGACAGGGAGCTTGGGTGAGCGTGGCCGCCGATGTCCCCGGAGAGGTGGCTGAGCGCGTCCGTCGCGCCCTAGACGCCCATCGACCACCATCACCGAGCCCATGGGAGCCGTTCCGGCGCCGAATGAAAGCGCACCTCGATCCGAATGGCACCCTGAACCCGAGCTGAAGTGACATGAAGTCGAGTCCATTAAGCCCACATGAAGACGCGCTGACGGTCTGCACCTACTGCCCCAGCCTGTGCCAGCACACCTGCCCCGTGGCGACTGCCGAGGGTTCGCGTTCATCGACGCCGTGGGCGCTCATGAGCCTTGCACACCATGTGCAGACCAACCGGCTTAGGCTCGATGACGCCGTCGCAGAGCGCTTCTACCACTGCGCTGGCTGCCGAGCATGCACGCGATTCTGTGACCACAGTAACGACGTCGAGCAGGCCATGGTGGCAGCCCGGGCCTTCGTGGTCGAGCGCGCCCGGCTGCCGTTCCCCAAGGCTGCCCTCCAGCCCCCGGGGGCAGACGAGCGGGACCCATGGTGGCAAGGCCACAGTGGTAAGGGGTTCGCCGATCGCTTCCAGGGCGATCCCGCCGTCCTGCTCCTCCCGGGCCACAAGAGTTTGATTCAGGATGCGCGCCTCGTCGCGCAGTTTCTTGAGATCTGCGGCATGGCAGACGACGACGAGATCGCCTGCAGCGAGGCGTCTACCTTGGATGTAGGCTACGACCTTTGGAGCGCGGGTTTACACGAGGACTTCCGCAAGCAAGCCCGCGCCGTGAGGGAGTCACTCCGCGGCGCCAGCCATGTGGTCGTGATGTCTCCGGAGGCCCTCTACACGCTCCGAGATGTGTATCCGCGCTTTGGGATGCGCATCGCTGCAGAGCTTCATCATGCCTCAGAGTTCCTTCTGCGCTTCGTAGGAGGCGTGGACCTCTACCCCGTCGAAGGTCGCGTCGCCTATCACGACGCCTGCCACCTTGCACGACACCTTGGCACGATGGATGTCCCTCGGGAGATCCTCCGCAGCGTCCTGGCCGCGCCGCCTATTGAGTTGAGACATCGAGAGGCACAGACCGTCTGTTGCGGTGGTACCGGCTGCTTACCAGTGACCTGCCTCGAGACCTCCAAAGGCATGGCCGAGGGGGTCATACAGCTCGCATTGCAAGCGGGCGCAGAGCGTCTGGCGACCTTCGCCGCAGAATGCGTGCCTTCGCTCCAAGCGGCCGCGGACGGCCGACTGCAAGTTGTGCACGGCATGGAGCTCGTCCATGAGGCCCTGCGAGGCCATGATGGGGCGTAAACGCACGGCGCCCAAGCCACTATTGCCGGTGGTGATCATCAACCCAGTGGCAGGCAGCGGCGTGGGACATGACGCCTTTCGCCATACCGAGCACGAGCTGCTCGATCTCCTCGGGGAGATGGAGATCTGCTTCACTGAGGCCCCTGGTGACGCCGAGGTCCTCGCAGCGAAAGCGCTCGACGAAGGCGCCCGCGACATCATCGTGGTCGGAGGTGATGGCACCATCAACGAGGTCGTCAATGGCTGGTTTAACGCTAACGGCCTTGAGCGCGCGCCGGGTTCTCGCCTGGTCCCCCTTGGCGGCGGAACCGGGTCGGACTTCGTTCGCTCGATTGGCCTAGCTACGGCCTCTGATACCTGCACAGCGCTGAGGAACGACACCTCACGGCGTGTTGATGTCGGCATCCTCACTTGCAAGGCCCGCCATGGAGGCGACACAGTCGAGCGCCGCTACCTCAACATCGCCAGTTTTGGGCTCAGCAGTATGGCCAATGAAGCCGTCTCTCGTTTCTCGGCGATGGGGGGCGGGCTCGCTTACGCTGCTGCGACCGTGTGGTCTCTCGTGGGCTGGAGCAACCCAGGTATCGAGCTCACCTACACCACACACGACGACAGAGCACTCCGCTATGAGGGGCCGATTGTCATGGGCGCCTTCGCCAACGGGCGCTTCTTCGGCGGCGGCATGATGGTCGCCCCAGAGGCCGAGGTGGATGATGGGCTGCTGGATGTGGTCCTCATTGGGAACCTTCGACGACGTGACATCGTGCGCCTCGCGCGACACCTCTATGACGGTTCACACGTGGTGCACTCCTCCGTCACCACTGTCCGCGCGAAGTCGGTGGAGGTCTCAGGGCCTGAATCGACGCTAATCGAGGCGGACGGAGACGTCTTTGGGCGCCTCCCGGCGACCTTCACCGCTGATCATGCCGCCATCACGGTCGTATGCCCATGACGGGCCGGAACCGGAACCGACGTCGGACGGAGACCTCTATCCCAGTTGGCCCCGACGCGCCGACACGCGTCGTCGGGAGGCGCCAGACCATCCAGGACCTCTGGTGGCTCATCTTTGGCGGCTGCCTCACCTTCGTAGCCTTCCCCTTCAGGACGACACCTGACTCTGAGATCTGGCCACTCGCCTGGGTCGGCCTCATCCCGCTCCTGTGGCGCCTCCGTGGCGTCTCTCGGCGGCGAGCCTTTTGGTACGGCGCCGTCTACGGATTGGTGGTCAACTTCGGTGGATTCTGGTGGATGTCCGGGATGTTCGAGGAGTTCGGCCACCTGCCTGCGGTCGTCGCCTGGGCCATCACGCTGCTCAACGCGGTTTATCAAGGGATGATGTTCGCGGTGTTCGCAGCGGTCGTCGTGTGGCTCGGTAGGAAGGAGGCGAGGCTGCCTGGCCCACTTGTCTTGGCCAGTGCGTTTGTGGCGGTCGAGTACCTCTACCCGATGGTCTTCCCCTGGTACCTCGGCAATTCACAGCACCCATTTCGCTGGTTCGTGCAAGTCGCCGACTTGGGCGGCGTGTACGGCGTCAGCTTCCTCGTCGTCGTGGGCAACGCGCTCGGGCTGACCGTCATCGAGCGCGTGTCTAAAAGGCACATCTATCTCGTTCAGGCCGGGGTCGGCGCGCTTCTGATCGTGTCAGCCATCGGCTACGGTGCCACGCGGCTTCAAGCTGTGGATGAAGCCGCCGAGCGGGCCCCGAAGATGAAGATCGGGATGGTCGAGGCAGACATCGGCATTTGGGAGAAGGAGGCCAAGGGCCTGGCGCGAAATAAGCGTGCCCAGACACTGCACTCCAACCTGCTTAAGCACCAATCAATGTCCCGTGACCTCGCAGAGCGTGGCGCTGAACTCATCCTATGGCCAGAGTCGAGCTACATCCCGCTCGGTCCGGTCTACGGCAAGCGACTCGACAGCTTCGCCGTGGGGATCGGGGACAGTGGGCGCCTCGCGTTGTGGAGAGACCATGGCGAAGCCGGGTTTGACTGGAGCCTGGGGCCCACAATCGCAGATGTAGGCACACCGTTCCGCGCCGTCGCAGCCTCCCGAGAGGACACCGTGTTCGCAGTAGGGGATAACGGCGCCGTGATCTCTTGGGACGGCAAGCACGCGCGACCCGTGCCCATCCAGGTCCTCGAAGGGGAGGGGCCTCCCGCACTCTTCGGGGTCGCGGTCGGCGCTGAATCAGGTGGTCAGGCAGACGCGGACGGGGGGCAGCCCGTCGTCTGGGCTGTCGGGCAGCACGGTCATGTGTACGTCGGAGATGGACTTGGCCTCGATCTCATCGCATCGGAGGTCTCGACCTCCCTCCGGGCCGTCGCCACCTTGACCGGTGGGCGCGCTATCGCAGTCGGCGACGCCGGCGTGGTACTGGCGCTGGAGAAGCGCTCGAACTCACGCATCGACACCCACGTCGACAGTGACCTCTACGCCGTCGTCTATGATCCCGCCACGCGCGACGTCTGGGTTGCGGGAGCGGGGGGCACCATCCTCACCGCGAAGGGCGCGCGGTGGTCACGCGAGAAGACTGGGGTCACCACCACCTTGCGTGCGCTGGCCGTGGACGATCACGGGACGGTCTTCGCGGTCGGAGACCACGGCACTATCCTGCGTCGCGAGCCGTCTGGCGCTTGGGTGCAGGAGTCGATCCCTACGAAGTCACACCTCGTCTCGGTCACTGCCGACGCCCGCGGCACCATGCTCGCCGCAGACCGCGCCGGTGGCCTCTGGATACGCTCAACGTTGACTGTCGGCCTCTGGGAGCGTGTGGACGCACCCGGGATTGGGCCCCTGCACTCCATGGCCAGCCTGGGCTACGTGCGCATGCGGCCTATCCCAAGGGACACACGCTACCTCATCCAAGGCGAGGCGCCGGGCCCAGAAGCCGAGGCCTTCTTACGCCGACCGGGTGGCGAGATGTCGGGTTCAAATCGCGTCAGAACGGCCGTGCAGCGGGGCTTTAAGACCCCGATAATCTTCGGGGCGATTACGTGGGAGAGTTCGGAGGGAGAAGGGCGCGCCAATCGACGCGTATGGAACACCGCTGTGTTGCTCGATGAGATGGGCCGCATCAGGGGGATGTACGACAAATACCAACTCCTGGCTTTTGGCGAGTACATCCCGTTCGGTGAGGTGTTCCCGTCGCTGTACGGGCTTATCCCGGAGGCCGGTCGGTTCGTGGCTGGTGATGATGTGGGCGCCTTCGACTTCATGGGCCACAAGCTAGGGCTGATGATCTGCTACGAGGACATCCTCACGCGCTTCGCTGGGCGCCTCGCTGGGCTCGAACCAGAGGTCCTCTTAAACATCACGAACGACGCGTGGTTCGGAAGGACGAGCGAGCCGTACCTTCACCTCAACCTAGCCATGATGCGCGCGATTGAGACACATCGCCCTCTGCTGCGCTCAACAAACACGGGGATCTCGACCATCGTCGACCCGGCCGGGCGGCTCGTTCAGCAGTCCTCTATTGACGACGCTGAGACCCTGATGGCGGACGTGCCGATGATGACAATCGGGACCGTCTATGCGCGCATCGGCGATCTCTTTGCCCACATCACGCTGCTTCACATGCTATGCCTATTCTTGTTGCGCCGAACTCGGAGGTCATCCTGATGGAGTCGCTGCTAAAAGACGGCTTGGACGCTTACGCGGCCATGCACACTGGCCCTGTCCCCGAGCTCTATGAGCGACTGCGTATTGAGACAATGCGGGATGCTGAGATACCGCAGATGCAAGTGGGCACCCTCGTCGGGCGATTCTTAATGCTTGTCTCGCGGCTCATCGGTGCCCGTCGCGCTGTCGAGATCGGCACATTCACCGGGTATTCGTCACTCTGCATCGCGGAGGGCATGGTCGAGAGTGGAGAGGTCATCACCTGTGACATCAATGAAGAGACCACAGCGATGGCTCAGCGCTATTGGGCCGAGGCGCCCTGGGGCTCGCGCATCTCACTGCGACTCGGTCCAGCACTCGAGAGCCTCGAGACCATCTCCGGGCCATTCGACTTGGCGTTTATCGACGCTGACAAGGTCAACTATACGAACTACTGGGAGGCCATACTCCCGAAGATGCGTCAGGGCGGCGTCATCATCGTCGACAACGTTCTGTGGAGCGGCACGGTGCTCAACCCCGACGACGAGTCCGCCGAGGCCATCGACGCACTGAACAAGCATGTCGTCGCAGACCCCCGGGTCGACCACGCCCTTTTGACCGTCCGCGACGGGCTCATGTTCGCCGTCAAACGATGAGGGGCGCCCTCACGGTTGCGCTCGCCCTGATTGTGCTGGGCGCCGATGGGACGCCAGCCTCTGCGGTCGAAGGGGCCTTTGAGCCGCGACTCTTCCGTGTTCCAAACGCCGAAGACGTCGAGGATGCCGACGCGGTGTTTATAGACATCCACCCGGAGTATCGGGTGCGCGCGATCCACATCGATCCGCTAGACCTCAGCGGCGTCGAAGTGCGTGCCATCTCCTGGTTTGAGCAACGCTTGCGGGTAGACAGCACCTTTGCGCTGCCTGGGGTCGGCGGCATCTTTGTCCAAGCGGATATTTTGGATGGGGTGCTCTTCGGCGACAACGGCCGCTTTGGCACGGAGCCTCATGTGAACTCAGGGGTAGGCCTCGCCTCCAAGCAGCCTAACCTTTCGGGTTGGGAGATGGGCCTGATGGACCCTGATCGAGAGACGGACCCTGAGGCCTATGGCCCAATCCTGCGCTCGATTGACCCGCTGCGAATCAACTTCCTCTATGGCGAAGTTCGGTTCCCCTTCGGCATCCTGCGTATTGGCCGACAACCCATCACCGAGACGGGCGCCATGGCCGTCAACGATGGCCGCTCGCACCGGAACCGCTGGGGCGCCAGCACCTACCACCAAGCGGCTGACCGGATCTTGTTTGGCACGAAAATCAGTGAACTCTTCCGCATGATGGTCGAAGGGGACAGCTACATCCCTGATCGTTCCATGGAGAGAGGTGTCACCCTTGGGTTGGTCTACGACTTCCTTGTGGAGGATGACCTCGCAGACTTCGCCGACGACATGCACATGGTGGCCATGCAGCTGGCGTGGCGATGCGACGACGAGGCCATCCTCGGCCCGCTTTGGCATGACATCGTGGCCTCAGCCACGCTCGTCTATCGTTGGGATGAACGCTACGGCAGCAAGGTGTTTGCGCTGCCCATCCGCGCAGCGTTCAGCCTTGAGAAGCTCGATGTGTTCGCGGAGTTCAGCGTCATCTCGGGTGAGAGTCGGGAGATCAGCTCCGGGTTCGCCGAGCTCACCGGTGAGGCCGTGAGCGATCAAGAGATCCTCAGCTACGGCGCACGGTTAACCCTCGACTACCAGCTGAGTGACTTCACGTTCACGGCTCAATGGGGCTACGCGTCAGGCGATGAAGACCCGAGCCCGTCAAGCGCGCAGACCACGACCACCTGGCCCCGAGACACCAACCTGGGCTTGCTCCTCTTTGAGCACGTCTTGGCTTTTCAAAGCGCACGCTCCGCCGCGATCGGCATCCAAGCTTTAAAGGAGCGCGGTGCTGACAGCTTCCCGCTCAGCGAGGTCGCTACGGAGGGGCGCGTGACAAACGTCAACGCGCTCTTCCCCCAGATTGCCTGGGAGCCACTCGATGGCCTCCAAGTGAAGCTCGGTGCGCTCTTTGCGTGGTCAGCCTCCGCGACTGTAGACCCCATCCAATCGCTGCTTCGGAAAGACGGAGAGACGATCGAGGACGACCTCGTCAACTACAACGGCGGCAAGCCCGCGCACTATTGGGGCACAGAGTTCGACATCGGCGTGCGCTATCGCTACCGCCAGTTCTTCCAGGCCGTGCTCGAGGCCGCCTACCTGCTCCCCGGACCCGGGCTTCAAGATGAGAACGGAGACGCCGTCCCCGCCTGGATGCTTGAGACCCGCTTCATGTTCAGCCTATGAGGTGTGCCATGTACAACCACCGCTGGACCCTCCTCATAGTCGCCACCCTCGGCCTTGGCTGCGAAACCTATGACCCGCCGCCTTCGGTCAGCCTCGTGCCAGCCCCTAGCGGCCAGTACGACACAGCGGGCCCCGTAGAACTCAGCTTCTCCGAGCCTGTGGCGAGCTCCTCGCTTGCCGTGTCCGTCTGGTGCACGGGGAATCGCGACGAGGAGGGCGAATTCGCGCTAGACCCATCGGACGCAGTCACCCATCACTGCGTCCCTGATGTGTGCCCACAGATGTCGGATTGTGGTGAGGTTCAGGCGTGCCTAGATAGCGAGCGTACATCCGCAAAGTTGAGCTTCACTGGTGAGGTCTGCAGTGAGGACTCATGGCAGGCTTGGATCGTCGTAGAGGCGGGGCTCACGGATGATGCTGGGAACGATACCGGCGTCCCTGAGGCGTTCTCACTTATGCTCTGGCCCGCAGATGGCCCCACAGGCGACGCCGTTGGCCAGGACGGCGACGTCGTGACCAGTGAGGATGGGGAAGCAGGCCCCGGGGACACCCCGTTGACCCTCAACAGCGGGGTCGTCACGCTGATATCCAGCTTGTCAGATGGCAACGAGGCGATCGCAGGGATTTACCCATCCCTGTATATGCGGCTCTTGGTCGATCTTGCGTCGGAGCCCGAGACAGGGACCACGTGGATGCTCGCGACGGTCGCGCGACTCAGCGATGAGGCCAAGGCACGCAACGCGACGAGCGAAGTCCCCACCGACCGCTCGCCCATCGTCGATGATGAAGGGTGGGCCGTCCTGATCATGGGCGAGATCACCCCGAACCTCGATGGCACCTTTGACCTAGAGACGGTCCCCACAGACGTCACAGTCTGGGTGTTAGGGACGATCAAAGTGGTCCTCAAGGATTTCCAGCTCATCGGGCTTATTACGCCAGGGGAGGGCGATGACGAGCGTGACACCTTGGCCGGCATTCTGCAGACCACAGACGCGGAGATCACCCTCGGCGCCCCGTCCCCCCTCGGGGCCGTGAACGCCATCTTCACAGGAGATGGGCTCTTCGAGAATGAGGTTTCGCCGGACCTCCCTCGGCTGTGCTCCGAGGCGCCCTGCGAGACGCTCTTAAGCCAGGGTGGTGACTGCCAGCTCCCGCTGCCATGGGAGAAGCCCAGCATATGCCCGTAGACACCCGTCGCTCACGCCCACCCAAGCTCTCGGACGTCACCGGCGGCGCACAGCGGCGTCAAGTCGTGGTGACCTCAGCCCTGGCGGGGGAGCGCCTCGACAAGGCCCTGGCAGCGTTGTCAGAAGATGTCTCTCGCACCCTTGCCCGGAAGGCGATCGCCAACGGAGGGGTCTTCCTGGGCCTCGACCGCTGCAAAGTCGCATCACGTAAGGTGTCGCCCGATGATTGCCTGACGATCACTTGGCACCCCGCGGGTCACGCCGGCCGCACCTATCCCCTCCACATCATCCACGAGGACTCGACGCTTGTCGTGGTCCACAAGCCTGCTGGACAACATGTGCAAGGCACAGCCCAAGGCGACGCTGGCACCCTCGTCGTCTCACTCCAGAAGCGCTTCGGAGCTGCCACTCAGCTCGCTCATCGCTTGGATGCACCGGCGAGCGGCCTCGTGATCGCTGGCCGAGACTCGGGCACTGTCGCGGAACTGATGACCTGCTTCCGAGAGCACACAGTGACGCGAGCCTACCTCGCAGTCGTCCTCGGAGTGCCACGTGCCGGAGAGTGTCGCCTGCCCCTCGCTCGGGACGGACGCCGCATGAGGATCGCAGCCCGCGACGAACCCGAGGCCAAGCCCGCCCACACCGATGTCGAGGTCCTCTGGCAAGGCGAAGGGAAAGCCCTTGTCCGTGCGCAGCTGCACACTGGCCGGATGCATCAGGTGCGTGCACACCTCAGTGGCTTGGGGGCCCCCATCGTGGGGGACCGGCTCTATGGCGCTGAGCGCGCCCCGAGGCTCTGCCTTCATGCTGTGGACCTCGGCGTCTCACTGCCGGGCCGCGACAAGCTCACTCTTCACACCCCGCCACCAGAGGACTTCTGGATGACCGCGGAGCTCCCTGAAGAGGCACGTAAGGCGATCGAAGAGCCGCCTCGGGGCTAGCCAAGAGCCTGCAGTTCAGGGTAAGAGCGCGACGCAAAAGGGCCGAGGAAGTCAGGTTGCCAACAGAAAGCACCAGCCGCGTCATGATGGCGTATTGCGACGCTGAGGGGCGCATCTACGATCACCCCGAGCTAGAGATGCTCGGCTGGGACGGAGAGTGCTGGCGCCCAGTGAGCCTCGATGAGGTGATCCCGCTCCCAGAGGGGAGCGACCTGTTCACGCTCCCCGGTCGTCGCCCTGCCGGGCTCAACGCTGAATCTCAAGAGGTTGTCGTCTGGGATGAGCCCGACGTCTTCGCGGCCAGCGTCTTCCTTGCACCCGCGTACCTCCGCCTCCTCCTGCCTGCCTATGAGACGCTCGCAGATGCGCCAGGGCTGCCACTCTATGCGTACTCTGCCGTGGGTGTGTTGGATGGCGAGCTCGTCGCCGCGGCTATCCGCGTGGACCCGGACATTCGACAAGACCCCTACCGCTTTGACATCGAAGAGGTCGCAGCGGGGGTCGCTGAGCGCCGGCAGGCTGAGCCTGAGAACCGCGTGTTACAGCACCTGACGAGGTGCGCACTTGAGTATCACTGCCGTGCCGCTCAAAACTATTTCCTCGGGCGCTTCGAAGCACCGCTACCCGCTGCCCCGACATGCAATGCGTATTGCGTTGGCTGCATCTCGCTCCAAGACCCAAATGCCGGCGATGAGCTAGCCCCAGCAAGCCATGATCGCATCGCCTTTGAGCCCAGCCACGATGAACTCGCCTCCGTGGCTGTGGGCCACATCGCCCGCGTAGGCTGCGACGCCGTCGTGAGCTTTGGCCAGGGTTGCGAGGGAGAGCCACTCAGCGAAGGCGCCGCGTTGGTCCGAACCGTGGAGGCGATCCGGGCTCAGACGAGCGAGGGGGTCATCAACCTGAACAGTAACGCCTCGAAGCCTGATGTCGTCGAGGAGCTCTGCCAAGCGGGGTTGAACTCCCTCCGGATCTCAACCAACAGCGCACGCCCCGACGTCTATGCGGCCTACTACCGGCCCAAAGGCTACAGCTTCGACGATGTTCAGGAGAGTGGTCGCGTCGTGAAGCGTCATGATGGCTATGTGATGCTGAACTACTTCATCTTCCCCGGCGTGACGGATACGCACGCCGAACTTGAGGCTTTGAGCGCTTGGATCACCCGGGACCACATCGACATGGTCCAGCTCCGTAACCTCAACATCGACCCCGAGATCTACCTTGAGATCCTGGCGCCGGTCGGCGGGGCAGGGGAGGCCATGGGCGTTGCTCAGTGGCTCGCTGAGCTCTCGCGACGGCACCCCCATCTGCGCTTTGGGTACTTTAACCCTGCCTCGCGCCTCTTTGACGCTGAACCGCACTCGCTCGACCTTGCGATGGCGAATGAGGAGTTTATCCATGCCGACCTATGAGTACCGCTGCGACCTCTGTAGCCATGAGATGGAGGCCATCCAGCGCATCAGCGCGGACGCGCTGACCACGTGTCCTCAATGCGGAGGAGAGGGGTTAAAGCGCCTGATCAGCCGCACGAGTTTCATGCTGAAAGGCGGCGGCTGGTATGCCACGGATTACGCTGGAAAGAAGACGCACGACAATGCAGCGAGCGCTCCATCGGCGCCGGCAGCGAGCCCACCTGCAGGGGGGGGCTCCCCCAAGAGTTCATCAAGCGACTAGCCGCCTTGCCTAGTCCTTCTTGATCCGCAAGACGTTTACTAAGAAGTAGCTCTCGGAGTACACGTCTTCCACACGCTCCATATCGAGCCGCACGCGGTAGTCCGTCTTCCGGAGCTCAGCGAAGAAGTCGGCCGCTAGGGGGCGTGATGGCTCCGCCAAGAACGCAGTGCGTCCGGGGGAGAGGTTGTCTTGCAGCATCCGAAAGACGTGCTCAAAGTTGTCGGCTGAATAGAGCAAGTCCGTCAGGATTAGGCTCCCCACATAGCCATCGAGCCTATCGTCTCGCCAGTCGAAGAGGCGCGTCTCAATGTGCGGGAAGCCATTCTGGAGTGCATTGAATTTGGCGAAGCGCAGCGCATCCGCGTTGGCGTCAGCGAGGAGCACCCTCGCTCCCTTCGCGGCGGCGCCGAGCCCTGCTGTGCCTAAGCCACAGCCGAGCTCGATCGCATCGACACTGCGCATCCGCACGCAGTGCCCGAAATAGGCCGCCATTGCACGGGAACACGGCCACAGCTCTGACCACTTCGGCGCACCGGCGTTTGCCGCTTCGGGCGACAGCGTCAACCCGTCCCGACCGTGGAGGCGCTCCCGTGAGTCGTAGCGCTGCTGCGTCACGCGCTGACGAGCAGCGTCCAGGCTCGAGCGCCCGGACGCAGGCGCCGTCACTTTGAGCATCTTGGGGCCGGCGTCGACGTCGAAGTCCACAAGCTCGAAGTCGGCCTCAAGCTCAGCGCGTAATTCAGCGAGTTCGTGACTCGTGACCTTGCGGCGTCTCACGAGCCCCCCTCGTTCGTGTCTAGCGACATGTTAAGAGGCCGAGTGTTGGGAATCGCGCTCATCACCACCTACTATAACACGCTTCTTGGCATCAGGGGCCGTTCGCATGGCAGATGCCCTTTCGAGCATCATCTTGGTGCGCGGAACCCCGCAGTGCCACTACACCTCTGGATGTTGCTAGGGGTGTAACTGAATCCAGCCCGTCACTGTTCCCACCGCATCAGCATCTTCCACGGATGCCGCTTCACGTCCTTCGTCATGCCGAGGACATCATCGAGAAACTCCCGGTCACGCATCAAGGCGCCGAGGGATGTCTCTATCGAGTGAATCAGTCGCCGCAGTGCTCGGATATCTCCGGCGATCGGGGCGCTCGCCTTCGACACAGCTGACGTCCCTGCGTCGACCACTTCCGCAAACGCGACACCCGAAGCGCGGAGGCCCTCAAACGTAGCCAGCGTGGCCGCAGCGTCCTTATCCACGGCTGCCCCCCCTCTCTTCAACGCGGTCGACGCGCGGCGAAGATCGACCACAGGGTTGGCCGCTTCCACGGCAGCCATCGTACGAAGAACGTCGTCAGCCAGGGCGCGCGCGGCGATCTCCGTCTCCCCACCGCGCTCACGCAACGTGACGGCCTTGGGTGTCTGCACCTCAGCCAACAGCGCGGCTCGGTCCATCGCCGAGCTGGAGCGGCTCATGACCGTCCGCACGTCCGCCCCCACGGTCGCCAGCGGCGCTGCGTGCTTCCTTGCCAGTTGGCCCACAATCCGACCGACGGTACCGGCATTCTCGGAGAGCTCCTTTTGCCGGAATGAGCGCACACCCGGCAGGATCAAGCCGCCCCTCAGGCGCGGTGCGTCTATGGCCCCCGGGGTGATTTCGACATAGCGCTCACCGAGCACCCCTTCCGTGGTGACCGTGAACACGCCGTCCTGACCGATCCGGGCAGCCTGTTCGGGATCAATCGCCAAATCCGCGCGCACAAACACTCGCCGATTTACGGCTTCATCATAGGCACCATCATGAGCCGACATGCCTGTCACCTCACCCGCTGGGACGCCGGCGACGCACACCTTGGAGCCGACCTTCAGGCCGGAGGCAGACGGGAAGTCGACTTGAATCGCAATCGGAGGTGGGGCCTCCGTCGCTCCGAAGACAGCGCTGAGCACAAAGAAGAGGGCCACGACCCCGCACGCACCTACTCCCACTCGGATCTCAAGCTGCCTGGCGTTCACCAGCGGACCCCTATCGGCGCTTCTTAATTCGTGGCTGCTTGGGTGCAGCGGGGGCTTCATGCTGGGTGTGATTCGACTTCACAGTCGTCTTCACCTCGCTCTGCTCAGTCGCCGGGGTCACGTAGTCGATGTGCGAGATGACCTCATCGATCACGCCAGCCTTCTTAGCCTCGTGAGCCATCAACCACCATGCATCACGGATCTTCGCGCGGTAGACGTCCACGCGCATGTTCAGCTTCTTGGCGATCTCCACGTGGAGGAGGTCCAAGTAGCGGGTCAGAAAGTCGAGCCGCGAGCGAATACTGGGGTCCTCTCCCGCTGTCCCATAGGACGCTTCATGCAGCATGATCGTCGCGTGATCGAGCGCGTAACGGCGTTCACAAAACGTCAGAATGATAGCAGCCATTGAGTAGGCTTTGCTCTCAACGACGCAGTAGACCGGGCTCTCCACGGCCTGCATGGTGTCGATAAGGATCAAGCCTGCGTCGACCGAACCGCCGCCGCTATTGAGTCGGATCCACACCGGCTCATGGCTCTTCTCATCGAACTTGAGGAGCTTAGACTGCGCGCTCTGGATCATCTGTCGGCTAATAGAGCCGTTGAGCTCAATCGTTCGGTTGCTCCAAGTCACGCGGCTCGGGACCTTCTCTTTCGCCTCAACCGGAGCCGGGAGCCACACAAAGGCCGCGGCGATGACTGCCGTAAAGAGCATGCGACGTGCGAAACTGAAGCTCATATCCTCGCCTCCCGGGGGCACATAGAGAGCGTCGGAGTGTACACCCAACCCGCCGTGGACTCCATCCCTGCAACACGCCATGCGTGAGTGGAAGTCCCTAGCTGGTGTATTCTGGGCGCGAGGGGCCCCGAGCATGTACCCTTCAAACCTCAAGCACTTACGACAGCAGGTCATGCCGGATTGAGCGGCAAACATCCCCACACAAACCGACCGGAGAGCATCTGGCCCAGCGCCGATGACGCTCAGCGCGACGATCTCACCGGGCTTCCGAACCGTCGTTACCTCGCCCCTCGGCTGCAAGACCTCCTCCGCCGCTCATCGGATGGCCGAAGCCCCTTTTGCCTGGTGCTGGTCGATGTGGACCATTTTAAGCGCGCGACGGAGACCTACGGCCGTGTCGGTGGAGACGCCCTACTTAAAGCCCTGGCACGTCGCCTCGAGAACCTCGCAAGCAACAACGACTGCCTCGTGCGCTTTGCTGGGGACGAATTTGCGCTCTTGATGCCTGGCAGGAGGCGCGAAGAGGCCGCCCGATTTGCTGAGCATATCCGACGTCAGGTTGGAGAGGAGCCCTTCCACATCACTCAAGGTGCGAGTGTGACCCTCACCATGTCCCTCGGGGTCACAGAAGGCCCCGCGGACGGGACCACCGTCAGGGCCCTCATTGAGGCTGCAGACGATGCCCTAGAGGCCGCAAAGCAGAGTGGACGAGACCGTGTCGGCGTGGCTGGCGAGATCTCTGCGGATGTCCCCCATATGCGCCGGGTGCTGAGTGGGTTCCCGTCGCCACGGTTCGTAGGTCGAGTCAACGCCCTCGCGCGCTGCGGAGCCATGAGCCACCTCGGTGAGCGCGGACCTACGACCCTCGTGCTGGTCCAAAGCGCTACGGGGCTTGGACGGTCTAGGCTCGTGATGGAGGTCGCACGACAACGGGCTGAGAGCGGTGACCTGACGCTCTGGACCTCATGCCGCCCTGAGCTCCAGAAGAGCCCGTACGCGCCCCTCGCCGATATGGTTCGGCAACTGGCGACGCGTCATCCACAGGTGTTGAAGGCGACCATCCAGGCGCTCGGTTGGGAGTCGTCTGCCATCCTCGGGCGACGGTTTGCGCCCTTTAGCGAGGGCCAGGACCCCCGACAAACCGCCGAGGTCAGCGCAGAGTGGCGGTCGAAATTCTTCTCGACAGTGATGGCGGCGTTCGGTCACCTCGGGCGTGAACATCAGCTCGCCCTCGTCTTCGATGATCTCGAGTACGCGGATGCCGCGACCCTGAAGGTCCTGACCTTCCTGCTTCGACACGATCGTCAAGATGATCATGGGGCAGGGCTGCCCATCTTTGGGACTGTGTCACAGCGTGCCATTGAGACACCACCTGCGGGCTCAGCGTTTGGGACGTTCTGGCGCTTCGTCTCCTCGTGGCCCACCGTCGGTGTCGTCGCCCTGGGGCCACTCCACGCGGATGAAGTGGCGGGCATTGTCGACGCTTGCTTCCCTGGGCATCGCTTCCCAGAGGAGCTGTCAGGTTTCGTGCACCGGTTGACCGGCGGGAACCCGATGTTCGTCCAAGAGGTCCTCATCGTCCTCGCGCTGAGCGGCTTCATTCAGCAAGTCGGGCCGACATGGCGGCTAGACACTGCCGGGCTCGCGTCCCTACCTCACGGCCTCCAAGAGTTGCTCAGCAAGCGCATCGAGATGTTGGACCCCGAGACGTCGGCAGCACTGTCCAACGCATCTGTCCTGGGGAGCCAGTTCAGCGTACGACTTCTTCAGCGTGTCCTCGACACGAATGAGGGGCACGCCACCGACATCGCTGACCAGGCGATCGCGCACCGGCTCTTCGTCAACGCGACATCCGGGCAAGGTGGCAGGCTCCAGTTCACCGGGCGTTCGATTCGGGAGATCACCTACGACTCGGTCGACGAAGCCACGCGTCGGCGTGTTCATGGGAAGGTCTCCCAGCTAAAGGAGCACTTCGAAGTCACCGATATGGACGACGCACTTGCGGAGATCGCTTTCCACGCCGAGCGTGGAGGAGACCAGGTCCGAATTGCGCACTCCAGGGCCCGTCAAGAGGCCGCTGCTCAGCGATTGTTCCGAGCTGAAGAGTCAGACGACTACTTCACCCAGGCCGGTACAGACAACGCTCCGCATATCGAGGCTCGCATCGCTGAGTTCACGACGCCCCTATCGTCGACGGAGTCAGAGCGGCTACCAGGCATGCTCAAGGCGTTGATCAACGTCCAGCGTGGCATCCAGATGTACCCACCAGGTAGCCAGTTCATCCAGAACGCCATTCAAGCGAGCCTTGACGGGATCCAGGGCCTCATGAAGCAGAGCCAAGGCCTGACGATCAAAGAGCGGGGCGGTGCGCTGGAGTTTAATGGCGTCGCATTTGAGATGGAGGCCTTTGGTCAGATCGGCAACGATGTCGTCGAGACCCTTCGGCGCGCACACGTCCACAGCGTCACATTCACCCGGGCCCTCACCGCACGGGATCTCGCGAGCTTCGGTGAGGGAGCCACGCGCTTCGGCGCCAAGGGCTACACGCCGCGCGAGGAGGATTGGGGCGACTTCCTAGTGAAGCGCCGCGCCGTGGGGCTGGGCATTGTGCCCAAGCGCTACCGAGCCACGGGAGAGGGGGCCACCCTCGGGCAAGCGACTCGGCTAGAGGGCCTCGCGAGCGAAGCCGCGAAGCACCTCCCGCTGCTCAAAGACATCCTCCGATTCACGGCAGGCACGGCTGAGGCGACGCTCCTTTACCCGAAGGGCTCAGAGACGGTGAGGCGTGCGGTCGAGGGCCTTGAGAAGGCGCTCGCCCAAGCTCACGCATACTTGAGCGCGATCAACATGGGGGTCACCAATGATGGCTTCCTAGTCAACGATTTGCGCCTGGATGTGCGCACCTTCGGCGCCGCTGTGCAGGCGATGCATCAAGTGATGAGCCGGAGCGATGCAAAGAGCCTCTCATTCAAGGCCGGGGTGAATTCGGTCGAACTGGAGAGCCTCTTTCGTTACCTCGGCTCGGAGCGGGCATCCCAAGAGCAGCATCTCCCTTGGGAGACCCGCTTGGCGGCCCAAGGGATCCAGCGTGTGGGCGTCGATGATTACGTGTTTGTCGCCGCCGACGCTCAAGTCGCGCCTGAGCTGGAGCTGGAAGAGGAGCGCGCTGCGTGGAGCACGCTGACCCGGGAAGCTTTGCTGCAGCGCGTCTTAGAGGACGAGCCCGAGAGTTTATTGGAGGGTGACCTCCGAGTCGCTCTGCCGGACCTTCTCACAGACCTCGTCCTGGACGAGGAAGACGAGCTGGTCGCGGCCATCGTGAGGCGATTCCATCTCCTCATGCAGCACGGAGACGCGAGCATTCGAGCCGGGAGCTTTCACCTCCTAGGCGACCTCACAGACAGCACCTCTAGGATCGTCGCTGAGGCGCTGACTCGTAACATCACTGACTACGTGACCGTGCGCCTTCGATTAGAGAGAGCGCCCGATGTGCTGACGAGCCTCATCACGACCGCCGAGCGCGTCGCCGACCTCCACCTCCGGGCCGGCGACTTGAGGGCCGCCTCCCGCATCATTTGGCAGCTCGGGAAGGGGCTCCAAGTCGCACCCGAGGTCGACGACGAGGCGCGTGGCAATAGCCGAGCTGCGGTCGCCCGGCTCATGCGCTCTCAGCCCTTTGAGCGTGCGCTCCACGCCTTGTGGACCCCCAATGAGAAGCGTCGCGCCCTCGTATTGCACCTGCTAGAGGGGTGCGGGGTGGAGGCCATCGATCGGCTCTTTCAACTGGCGTTTCAGAGCAACGACGCCGCAAGAGTACAGATCCACGCCGAGCAGCTCGCAGCGATCTCGAGCTTAGACGATCTCGAGGCACGCCTGCTGACGCGCGTGAACCCCTTCGATGGGCAAGCAGAGGTCACACGCGCGCTAGAGGTCGCTGAGCTCGTCCGCTGCGCGACAGAGGCGGTCCTCGTGCGCGCTTTTCAACACCGACAGTCGTCCGTGCTCGATATCGCCGGTCGCATCGTCGCGCGGATGCGACGTGTGGAGGCAGAACCTATCCTAAGGAGACTCGCGCGCTCCAGTGAGCCGCGACTTCGGGCACGCGTCGTGCAGCTGGTCGGCGAGGTAGCCCCGCGAAGCGCAGTCGGGATCCTCGGCGATTACCTGTGGGACGAGTCGACCAGCGAGGAGCTGCGTGTCAACTGTTGCGTCGCATTGGGGCGGTCTAGTGACCCCAAAGCGGTCGAGCCCTTAGAGGCCCTCATGTCCACTTCATGGTGGGCGCGAATTGCGGGACAAGAGGAGCCCGGGGAGGTCCGCACAGCCGCCGCTTGGGCGCTCGTCACTCTCGGGACTGAAGAGGCCCTCGAGGTCTTGGACGATTTTCGAGACGATCCAGAGGCTGGCGTCCGTGAAGCCGTCGACTCCGCGTTACCGGACGGACTGGCTCGGGATAAAGACGACGACGATCCCGGCCGCGCTGAGTGAGCCTCTAGAGCGCGCTCAGCCATGCTTGAACGGCCTGGACTGCCCGCTTGTGCACGAGCTGCCATGTAGGAAGCAGGCCAGGGCGTGAACGGCGAATCAATAGCTGCTCCGCTACCAACTCGTCCAAGAGCTCCCGGGTGCACCGCTCCTCGATGTCTCCGAGCTCAGCTTCGTTGCGAGCGAGGGCTTCACCACCCTCGCCAACCATAGCTCGGAGGACGCTCGCGAGCTCCCGTTGTCCGACACCCCCGCGCATAATGCGGT
The DNA here is from genome assembly GCA_049602155.1 of Myxococcota bacterium. Classification (GTDB taxonomy): domain Bacteria; phylum Myxococcota_A; class UBA9042; order PHBI01; family JBMYRH01; genus JBMYRH01. The sequence goes on from JBMYRH010000006.1 coordinate 236,851, forward strand.
GCACGCTCCCCTTGAGCCAGCGCTCCACGAGCGACGCGACCGGGAGCACTGCATCACACTGCTCTGCAGAGATCTCCCCGGTAAACCCGGCGGGCAAGGCGTCGTACAGGAGGCTCCCGACGAGCTGAAGCTCTGCGGCATCGACAAAGAGGTCCTCAGACCACTCTGAGCTCGGCTCACCGCCGCTCAGCGCGACCATCAACCTCTCTAGGCCAGCCGGCGCCACGGTGATATCTCGGTCCTCGAGTGGGCGAAGCAGGGCCTCCGCGGCACCGCGAGTCGTCAGTGGACCCAGCCGCATCAACGGCGGAGCGCTGGCCAGCCGTGGTACCAACGGCTGCAACATCCCCAACGCGTCGTCGTCGACAATAAGGACAAACCCCACGCCGGCGTCTTCCTCGCCGGCGCAAGCGACGATTGTATCCATCAGTGCAGCCGCGGCTTCCGTGCGACCGGACTGAAGCAAGGCCCCAACTTCATCGAAGAGGATCACCACGCGGGCGCTACCTTCTTCGCGCCAAGCCCGCACGGCGCGCAGCAAGTCACGCTCGCCTTGAACCAACCCTGTCGCCGCATCGGCCACCGGATCCTCATCACAGCGCACGTACACTGTATGCACGCGGAGGCTCCTCAGCCGCGGAAGTAATCCAGCGCGGACCAAGGAGGTCTTCCCGGCGGCACTGGGCCCCGCGAGAGCCACCACATCGTTGTAGACCACGAGATCAGTAAACTGGGCCGTCGCCAGGACGCGCCCGTGGAAGCGCCCGCGATCAGCCTCCGAGAACTGAGAGAGGTACCGAAAGGGGGGCATCATCGCGACGTCTTCACGGGCGCTTACGCTCCCCCCTGCGAGGCCCGCCAAGAACTCTCCAGCCGACTCGTAGCGCTCGTTCGCATCATAAGACAATGCACGCCGCAATACGCTGAGGAGGTGAGGGTCAGGGATCGTGGCGGGGGTCAAGGGGGGCAACATCTCATCCAACGAGCCGCGCTCCCAGCCGGTGATCATGCTGTAAAGCAGTAGCCCGACAGCGAAGATGTCCGAGCGCACATCCACCTTGCCATCAAAGGCCTGCTCAGGGGCTGTATAGGCCATCGACGCACCGATGGCGTCGCTAATGCGGTGTGGGTTGTTGTGCCGCAGGCGCGCTACACCAAAGTCGAAGATGACCGCCCGTGCATCCAGGAGGTCATCCGTATTTGTGGGCTGTAGCGCGATATTCGAGGGCTTCACGTCAGAATGAACGACGCCCGCGAGGTGAGCCGCCTGAAGGCCTGACAAGATCTGCTGCACGAAGGCCACGGCCCTTTCGATGCTCAGCGGACCGTGCTGGTCTAGGAGCGTCTCCAAGGTAGGCCCGCGGACCAACTCCATGGCGTAAAACATGCGACCGTCTGGGGTTCGGTCGGCCTGATAGATGCGCACGACGTTGGGGTGATCGAGCTGACCAATGGTCTGAATCTCATCCACGAAGTTCGTCGAGTTGTAACGCCCACTGTTCGATGCTTGAGCGTCAAGGACCTTCACGGCGACCAAGCGATTCACGGACAGCTGGCGTGCAGCGTAGACGACACCGTGGGCACCGCGCGCGATCTCTCGAGTCAGCCTGAACCTCCCAGGCAGCGTCGTCCCGAGCAGCGGTGCAGGCGCAGGGTTGTGTTCGAGTGGCTCGAGCGCCTCGATTTTCAGCGCGTCTTTACCCAACGGGATCGTCATCCCTGACGGAGGTCGAACCCGTGCTAAGGAGTCCCCGTGCAAGGCCACCGAGCTTGTCGGGAGTTCCTCAGCGATCACGCTGGCGAGCCCCTCAAGTGTGACCTCAGATGTTGGAGAAAGCACTGCCTCGACCTCGCGGCACAGTGTCGCGGTCGACCCTGCACCCGCGACGACCGCCAAGAGTCGATCCGGCCGCCCCACGTCAAGGGCTTCAAACACCGTCTGTTGGGGGACCTCCGAGTCCACCAAAGTGACCAGCAGCAAGATCATGCGGGCCTCTACGTCGCGAAGCTCTGAGCGGAGCCATGCGAGCTCCAAGGTGGAGTCCTCTGGGAAGGCTTCCCACTCAGGGTCGGTGACAAGCGCTGGGCCGGCCTTGGTCTGGATGGTCTTCACCCGAAGAGCGATGAGGAGCCGCCCTGTCGTCTCAGCGATGGCACGACGTATGGCCTGCTTGATGCCGATACGGGTGGGCAAATGTTCACCGTCCTGCGCCGCTGCCACGCGGACGGACCATCGGCCCAGGCTCTGCAGAGCCTGCATCAAGTGACGCCCGGTAGCGTCCTGCGCGACAACGTCCGACGGTTGCGCGCCAACTCCTTCAATCCAAAGCGCCACATTCGGCGCTACAGGCATGCCGGGGATATCCATGCCGCCTTTGTAGCACGCTCGGTCGGCGAAGTAGACCTAGGCTCCCCGGCCGGATCGGGCAAGCGTGGACGCTGATACGGTCGGTAGGTACCCTGGTAGGTGCTGAAGAGAGTCCCGGGTGCTCGCACGCACCCAAGGAGATGCCATGTTGAGCGCCAAGCAAGGGCTCACCTTATCGGTCTTGACCACGCTAGCGCTGCTTCTCGGCGGCTGCACCACAGCCGGCCCTGGGGGCACAGGCCAGGGGGTCGACGCGTCCACCACGCTCGATGCGAGCCAAGAGGACGAGCCAGAGACCTCGTCCTGGGCGCCCAACTCTCCCGACGCCCAAACCACCCCGGAAGAGGGTGACGCTGGGGACTTCGGAACGCCCTGCACTGAGAACGCAGACTGCGAGAGCGGCTACTGCGTGGAGGGCCCGGAGGGCGCGGTGTGCACGAAGACATGCTCGGAGGTGTGTCCAGAGGGGTATCAGTGCAAGGGCGTCCAGGGGGTGGGCTCAGACCTCGTGTTCATCTGCGTCCCTGTCTTCACGAAGCTATGTAACCCCTGTCAGGACGACACACAATGCGTGGACGGGGCCTGCCATCCGATCGATGACGGCACCTTCTGTGTGACCGCATGTGATGCCGATGCCGACTGCCCGGGCGGGTACCATTGCGACAGCCAAGACGAGGTGTGCTTACCCTCCACGGGGAGCTGCTCATGCCAAGCTGAGTTCGACGGCGGACAGCGCCCCTGCTGGACTGCCACAGGAGCAGGCCAGTGCTTCGGCATTGAGACATGTGACCCTTCGGCAGGGTGGACCGGCTGCACTGCACTTGAGCCCTCCGATGAGGCATGTAACTACCTCGACGAAGACTGTGATGGCCTCGCCGATGAGGACTTCAAGAACGAAGACGGTGTCTACGACACATACCTCAACTGCGGCGCCTGCAACGTGAGCTGCGCCTTCGGCTTCCCTAACGCTGCCGCCACGACCTGCGACACCAGCGGACCTCAGCCGCAATGCCAGGTCGTCGCGTGCCTCCCCGGTTACGCGCAACTCAACGCATATCAGTGTGTGCCTGAAGCAGGGAGCGTATGCCAGCCCTGTGATGCTGACGAAGCATGCCTGGGTGACGGCGCGGCGTGCCTCGTCAGTGATGAAGGCAGTTATTGCGGGCAATCCTGTCAGGCCACCTCCGATTGCCCGGAAGGCTACGGCTGCGAAGCGCAGTCAGCGGTAGAAACCATGCAGTGCGTCCCGCTCACGGGCTCTTGCACCTGCAACCCGCTCAACCAGGGGCTGTCGCGGGCCTGTGTCGCCACGTGGACCCCGGCGAGCCCCGACGACGTGGCCTACGCGTGCCCGGGCACCGAGACCTGCCAGGATGGTGGGTGGGGCGCCTGCCTGCTACCCGACGAGGCCTGCGATGGCGTGGACGACGACTGCGACGGCCAGGTCGACGAGGACTATCGAAACGGTGATGGGCTCTACGACGGTGTCGATCACTGTGGTGGCTGTGGAGTCTCCTGTTTGGCGCTCCTTGATGCGGAGGCGCACGCCTCTCCAGTGTGCGACACCAGTGGTGGCTTTCCGGCATGCACGTATAGCTGCGTGGGGGAATGGCTCGACGTCGACGGGGTCGCAGACAACGGCTGTGAGTGCCTCCCGCAGCCCGGACAAGACCTCCCAGACACAAGCGGCCCTGGGGGGCTGGGGGTCGACCAGAACTGTGATGGCGTGGATGGTGAAAAAGGGTCGGCCCTCTTTGTGTCAAAAAACGGCGACGACGGCGCTTCAGGTCAATTCGGATCCCCAAAGCGGACACTTCAGAACGCGATTGATGCGGCCTCGAACCAGGGCGTACCCTTCGTCTTCGTCGCGACGGGGGCGTACGTCGGCTCCATTAGTTTGAAGGACGGCGTCCGCGTGTACGGCGGATACAGCGCGACCTTCGACGTGCGTGATCCGATCGGCTACGAAACGGCCATCATCGCGTCCACGAGCACAGTGGGGCTCCCAGGCGCCGTGAACGGGCACGCTGTTGGCCAAGCGCCGGCTGCAGCCTCCGGCCTTGAGGGCTTCGTCGTCTTTGGGGCGACAGGCGAGACGGCTGGGGCATCATCCTACGCGGTCTACCTCCGCGACGCGGGCCCAGCCCTGACCATCTCTGGGAACGTGATCATCGCTGGTGATGGCGCGGATGGCGCCAGTGGCGCCTCCGGGCAAGATGGCGCCAGCGGCGCTGCCGGTGCGCAAGGCACAGCGGCGACCTGGCTTGGCACCTCGAGCTGCTCCGCAGGATCGCATGCAGATGGCGGACAAGGTGGCGCGATGAGCTGTGGAGGCGCATCTGCCTCGGGTGGCACCGGTGGCACCCGCGTGTGCCCTGACGCCCCATGGGCAGTGCAGACGGCGGATCAAACGTCCCTCACCACGGAGCACGGTGAGGACGGCGATGGGGCAGGGGGAGACGGTGGTCAGGCTGGCTGGGACAGCGCGGTTGGCGTCAGCACATGCAACATCTGCAGCTCGAGCTACACACATGCCTCAGAGGGGGCCGATGGCGGCCCTGGGAGTGGCGGTGTGGACGCTCAGGCTGCCGGAGCCTGTGGTGGCCAGCTTGGTGCGGTCTCTTCTGGCGGCCTGTGGGTCCCTTATGCTGCCGAGTCTGGCGGAAGCGGCTCGCACGGCGGTGGAGGCGGTGGCGGCGGTGCTGCTGGCGGTGTGGACACCCTCGGGTGCGATGGCATCAGCCAGGTCGTAGGCGGTAGCGGCGGTGGAGGCGGCGCCGGAGGGTGCGGCGGTGGAGGCGGCCTTGGCGGCTCAAGTGGTGGAGGCTCCTTTGCCATCTTTGCAAGCTTCGGTGCAGTGCCGGCCTCGCTCCCCAACATCAAGGGCAACACTCTGCATCAAGGGCGCGGTGGCGCTGGCGGGAATGGTGGTCAAGGCGGCCTCGGGGGTGCCGGTGGGCAAGGTGGCACTGGCGGCGCAAGCGGGCAAGGCGCCGGCGAATGGCCCATTAACATTTGCGGCGCTGGCGGTGGCTATGGGGGCGCTGGAGGGCTCGGCGGTCACGGTGCCGGCGGCGCTGGGGGCTGCGGTGGCGTGTCCTACGGAGTGTACATCGCAGGGGCCATACCAGGAGCCAGCGTCGCAGATAACGGTGTCGCCGAACCAGGAAGCGCGGGCCTCGGCGGGGTAGGGGGCTCAAGTTACGGCGCCAGCGGCCCCAATGGCGCCGTGGGTGCCACCGCTGCGACGAACTTCTAACGGATGATCGACGCGCACTGCCATCTCGACCTCCCCGCGTTTCGCGGGCAGGTTTCGCAAGCGCTCGAGCGGGCATCCAAGGCGGGGGTGGAAGCGGCGATTATCGCGGGTGTCGATCCTGAGGGCTGGGACCGTCAGCGAGAGCTCGCTGCAGCGCATCCTAATTTGCATGTGACCTTCGGAATTCACCCGTGGGCAGTCGCGAAGCTCGACGATGAGGGTCTCGACGCCGCACTTGGCGCGCTTGACATGGCTCTGCGACCGACGGACGGCGTACACCCTGTAGGCCTGGGTGAGCTCGGGTTAGATCGAGGGCGCCGCGTTCCCAAAGACAGCGTGCCTCGCCAAATACGTGCCTTTCGGCATCAGCTGGCGCTGGCTCGGGCCTGCGACCTCCCCGTCGTGCTGCATGTGGTCAAGGCGCATGGCTTGGCGCTTGAGCTTGCAAAGGCTGACAACCTGCCGACCGCTGGGGCGATGGTCCACGCGTTCAGTGGGAGCCCTGAGGTCGCGACGGAGTGGGTCCGCCTCGGCGCGCACGTCTCCTTCTCTACAGCGATCGCTCGGCCTCAGTCGCGGAGACTGCGTGCTGCCTGTCGCGTCATTCCGTCCGATCGATTGCTGGCCGAGACTGACTCGCCGGACCAGTCTGCGGACCCCTCGGGCCATGGCCACAATGAGCCCGCTCATCTGCCACTCGCGATCTCGGCGATCGCCGCGTCACGCGGCGTGTCATCGGGTGAGATCGCCTCACTCACAGTCGCCAACACGCGGCGCCTCTTTAACCTCTCCGAGGGATAGAAAAAGGGCGTGCCTCTCCAAGTAAACTCAGCTATCCACTCGGTATGACGGGCAACCGATACATGCTCAATGGCGCGATGGTCCCCGAGGCTGCCTACGTCGTGTCGGGCGAGGACGCCGGGCTCTTGCGTGGCCGGGCTGTGTTCGAGACGTTGCGCACCTTTAATGGCCAGCTCTTCCGTGGCCCTCAGCACGTCCGGCGCCTGCTCGGGAGCGCGGAGGCCCTCGGCATCGACACGCCGGGGGAGGCCGCATTGCTGGGCGAGCTGCACATGGCAGTGAACGGCTACTCTGCCCCCGCCAAGGTCAACATCGTGCTGACTGGCGGTGGAGAGCGCCTTGTGCGGGTGGGTCCGCTTGACAGGAGCCGCCAGGGTGCCCCGATCCGTGTGGCCACCCGAACCTGGGAGCCCCCTCCCTGGCTCGATGGGCGAAGCAAGCACTGCAGCCGGGCTCTCAACGAGGCCGCCGTGCGGCATGCCGGTGTCGATGAAGTGTTCTGGCTGGGCAGAGACGGCTCGATCACCGAGGCGACTCGCTCAAATGTATTCGCAGTGGTCGACGGCGAACTACTCACCCCCCCAGATGACGGCCGAATCTTGGCTGGGGTGACACGCTCAGCGCTGATGGAGGCGGCCTCAGATATCGACCTCTCCGTGCGTGAAGCCCTCTTGAGGCCAGACACCGCCTTTGAAGAGCTCTACGCCTCATCCACCCTGAAGGACCTTGCGCCGGTCGTCGAACTGGATGGCCGCGTGCTGACGGGGTTAGGCCCGGTTGGTGCCCGCCTGCAAGCGGCCTTTGCTGCGCTCGTGGCGCGCGAGTGCCCCCCGGCTAACGGCCCGTAAAACCCGCAGATGGACAACAAATCTCGTTGCACCTCAACGAGACAGACCATAGCCTCCGGGCGCCAATCGGAGCTACCGAGGAACCCGTGACCACATTGTTTTCGCCCACCCCTGAGCACCAAGCCCTTCGTGAAATGATCCGCGCCTTCTCGGAGCGCGAAGTCGCCCCACAAGCGCATGAACACGACCGTGCTGAGTCATTTAACCTCCCGCTTTTCCGTCGACTAGGCGAGCTGGGCTTGCTCGGCATCACGGTTGATGAGGCCTTCGGTGGGTCTGGGATGGACGCCACAGCATCTGTGATCGTGCATGAGGAACTCTCTGCTTACGATCCCGGCTTCACGCTGGCGTACCTCGCTCACGCTGTCCTGTTCGCCAATAACTTGGCGCAAAACGGCAACGATGAGCAGCGCGCACGCTTCCTACCTGACGCATGCTCTGGCGCCAAGGTGGGCGGGATGTGCATGAGTGAACCGGGCGCAGGTACCGACGTGCTCGGGATGTCCACGCGGGCGGTTCGCGATGGGGACCACTACGTCCTCGATGGCGCCAAGATGTGGATCACCAATGGCTCGATCGCCGACAACGAGCTTGGCGATGTCTTCTTGGTCTATGCGAAGACCGGCGACCGTGGCGCCCGTGATGTCTCGATGTTCATCGTTGAGAAGGGGATGCCCGGCTTCCAGCTCGGCCAAAAGATCGAGGACAAGCTCGGCATGAGAGCCTCCACGACCGCCGAGTTGGTGTTTGAGGGCGTGCGCGTCCCGGTGGCCAATCGCGTGGGGGAGGAGGGCAGCGCCGTCGCCCACATGATGAAGAACCTTGAGATCGAGCGCCTGACGCTGGCCGCAATGGGACTCGGTATCGCCCGACGGTGCGTCGAAGTTATGAACCGTTACGGCGTTGACCGGAAGGCGTTCGGAGAGCCCATCAACCGCTTCGGCCAAATCCAACGACACATCGCAGAGTCTTACACCGAGTACATGGCTGGTCGCTCCTACGTGTATCAAGTCTCCAATGCACTCGACTTGTCCGCAGGCGGAAACCGCGTCGACTCAGACGCCGTAAAGCTCTACTGCAGCACGATGTCCAAGAACGTCGCAGACCGCGCGATTCAAGTCCTTGGTGGCTACGGCTACGTGGGCGAGTACGATGTCGAGCGGCTCTGGCGTGACGCCAAGCTCCTGGAGATTGGTGGCGGCACCTTAGAGGCTCACCAGAAAAACATCGCACGAGACCTGTCGCGGGTCGAGCGGCTCCCCTAGTCGAATCGGCTAGATGCCTGGGCAGTCGTTCTCAAGACCGGGGCTGGGCTCGCCGAGCAAGAAATCAAGGGAGTTATCGTCGGTGTCCGTGCCGTCAGGGCACCGCAGAAACGACTGAGGCTCCGCAGAGAACTGACTATCAAACCCGACGTGGCTCTCACCCTCATTCGCGAGGAAGACAGGGGCTTCATAAGACACGGCATCCGTGATGCTCTCGGTACCACCAAAGGCACGCACCAAGCGAATCGCGTCGCCGTTCTGACCGCCGTTCTGCAGGAAATTACCAGACGCTAGGAGCGTCGCGGCGACCCCCTCGAGCTCATTGACGATGTCGGGCGGCCCGAGGATCAACATCTCACCTGGGTGTACCTGGTCCAGTGCGGATCCGAGGAAATAGGTCGCGTAAGGGGAGCCAGTGGCGCCGTCCACCAACTCCACGCGGTATTGCGCTAGCTCAACCGCTTGATCCCCGACCGCGATCAGCTCGATGAAGTCGACTTCGTCATCCCCGACCTGCTCGTAATCGAATTCATTGATGAGGAGCCAGCCTGTGGGCGTGGCACAAGCGGGGGCCTCCACGTGCACGCAACCGGTCTCAAAGGTGCAGGCGTCCAACGTGCAGACGTTGCCATCGTCGCAGTCCGTCGCCCCCCCCGCGTTGCAGATCCCGGTCACACAGACGTCACCAGTGGTGCATGGGTTGCCGTCCTCACATGGCCCCGTGTGGATCACATGATCGCACTCAGCCTCTCCAAAACAGCTATCCGTCGTGCAGGGCTGCCCATCGTCACAGTCGACCGCTATGCCGACACACTTCCCGGCATCACACACATCCTCGGTGGTGCAGGCATCCTCATCATCACAGAGGTCCTCAGTGTCGATGTACACGCACCCAGTGATGAAGCTGCAGGTGTCCAACGTGCAATCGTTACCATCCACGCAGATCACCGCGTCTCCCTCGCACAGCCCATCGCGGCACATATCATTCTCGGTACATGCGTTCTGGTCATCACACGGATTCGTCGTAGGGGTGTGCACGCACCCCGTCTCCACCGAACAAGCGTCGTGCGTACATGGATTGCCGTCGTCGCAATCTGCGGAAGTCCCCGGTAAGCAGACGCCGAAGTCGTCGCATGAATCGAGCGCCGTACACGGGTTGCCATCTTCACAGGACGCACCAGCAAGGACCGTGTGCTGACACCCGTCGACGGGGTGACAGAAGTCCACCGTACAAGCGTTCCCTTCGTCGCAATCATCTGGCACCCCGACGCACGTGCCCGTCGCGCAAGAGTCCTCCACTGTGCAAAGCGAGTCGTCATCGCATGGGCCAAACTGTGGCTGATGAAGGCAGCCCTCTACTGGGTCACAACTGTCGAGCGTGCACTCGCTACCGTCGTCGCATGTGTCAGCCTGGCCGACACACACCCCGTCTTTGCAAGTGTCATCCACGGTGCATAGCTGACCATCGTCGCACTCGTCTTGATTTGGCGTATTGATACAGCCATTGAAGGTGTCACATGCGTCATCAGTGCAGGCATTGTCATCATCGCAAGCCAGAGCGCCTGACGGGACGCACAAACTCGACATCTGACAAACGTCACCGGTCGTGCACGCATCGCCGTCGTCACACGCTTCTCCAAGGCGCACTGTCCATGTACACCCTGTCGTGAGCTCACAGCCATCGATGGTGCAAGGGTTGTCATCGCCGCAGTCGGCAGGGACGCCCGACTGACAGGTCCCCTCCTCACAGACTTCGTCGACCGTGCATGCATCGCCGTCGTCGCAAATGCCATCTCGCACCGCGCTTGCACATCCCAGCGTGGCATCACAGCTGTCGTCCGTGCACTGCTCGCCGTCGTCGCAATCCAGAGGCGCACCACCTAGGCACGTGCCTCCAAAGCACGTGTCGTTCGTCGTGCAGACATTACCGTCTTCACAGCCGTCTCCTGTCTCCTTGCCCTCGCGCCGGCACGTACCCGAGTCGACATCACAGACACCCTGCTCGCAAGGGGCCAAGGGGGCCAAGAGTTCGTGGCAGTCCTCGTTCGTCAGGCAGCCCGGTGTCGTGTCCTCGACTGGGTCCTCCGCGACATCCACAGGCACACTGGGGACGCCCAGACCCTCGCTGTTACCGACGGAGCTGACACCACAGGCCGTGGCGAACAGAGTCGACAGCAAGAGCCTGAGCAAGTTGGTGATGAAGCGGGTTCGCACGATGTCTTGCAGCATGGTGGAAGTTAGAACTGTATACGGAGCATCCCGAGGCGGGACATCCGGCGCCAGCGTCAGTAACGCGGTCACGTGAATTGTATGGGCAGGCCCTCTCACAAACACATTTACCGCATTGAGTGCAAATATTAGTGCGCCGAGCGATGAGCAATCGTGGCTATTGACCGTCCGCGATGCAGGTCAAGCCATCGTGTGCCGCGTGCCAGTTAGGGTGGCACACGCAGCCATAATCGACACCGGTGTCGACGCACACCCCGCCGCCCCCGCAGACGATCCCCTCACTCACGCACCGATCAGGCCCCGGCTCGGACAACTGCGCGCCGCTGATGCTGTCCGCGTCGCCCAACAGTTCGTACAGCATATGGCCCTCCGCCGCACGCACGCCGTAGAGCACGTCCGCAGCGGCCTCGACCATCACGCTGCGACTCCCCATGACGGCCAGCGCTGCCGCCACGTGGTCACGGGTCTGGAGGTAGTCGAAAGGGACCCCGAGGACAACATGCACAACAGGTAATCCCGTGACCGCCATGAGCCAAGCCACGAGCTGCTGCTGCTCCAACGAGAAGCGTCCTTGGAGGGTGCCAACTACCAACACATCGGGGTGATGCAGCGCGATCATTGACTCAGCCTCTTCACGCAGGCTGGAGGGGTTGGGCGCCAAGGTCCAAAGTACGTCCAGGACCTCGGGATCATGCCGACGCATTGCGTCCGCGAATGTCTGATCGACCACGTTTAGCCATGTCGAGCCAGGGTCTTGAAAGAGCGTGTCGGGCCCGACATAGAGAGCGCGCTGGCCGGCGAGCGGCAAGACGCCGGTGTCGTGGAGCAGTACAACCGCCTGGTGGGCGTACCCTCCGATGCGCGCTGCATCCTCTCCCCGCCCCACATCCAGGCTCTCTGGGACCCCTGCGTCAGGCGTCACGCGTTCGAAGAGGCAGTAGCGCTGTTTCATCGCCAGGATGCGTCGTGTGGACACCTCAAATTCATCAGCACTAAGCAGCCCAGAGTCTAAGGCCCCCTCGATCTCCGCCACCAGCGCCTGAGCTTCTTCCATCGGCAGGACAACCTCGAGCAGCACGTCGGCGCCGGCCTGCAGCGCTGTGAGCGCAGGGCTCTGCCCGTCCGGCACACCAAAGCTCGCTCCCTCCATCCCGAGCGCATCCGTGACGACGAGGCCACCGAAGCCTAAGTCCTGACGGAGCAGGTCATGGGTGACCTTCCGGGAGATGATTGCGCTTCGCTCATCATCCAACGCCGAGAAGCGCGCCGGCATCGTCATCATCCCATCAATCCCGGCCGTAATCGCGGCCTCGAAGGGGACGAAGAGGGTCTCTTCGAGCAGCGCGCGAGGGGCCTCAACAGTGACGAAGGTGGTGTGCGGGTTATCGCTGGAGAGGCCGTCTCCAGGGAAGTGCTTCCCTACGGCGAGGACACCGTGCCGCTGGAAGCCCGCCATCGCGGCCACTCCCAGGATCGCGTTGAGAGCGGGATCCGGGCCAAATGACCGGGTGTTGAGGTTCCCGTTGCGGGTGCTCGTCAAGGTGTCCAATACCGGTGCGAGCGCCATATTGAACCCCAAAGTCATCAGCTCACGACCCATGACATCGAACTGATCAAAGGCGAGCTCGGCGCTCAACGTCGCGCCGGTCGGTAAGCCCCCAAGGGTATCGGTCCCCCCGGTGATACTGTTCACGACCGAATTTGCGCCACCCTCTTGATCGAGGGCGACAAAGAGCGGCACCTCCGTGTGGCTCAGGGACGCCGCTTGGGCGGCCCCGACAATCGCGGCCGTCCGGGCTGGATCGCCGACAGCGATGCCCAGCGGTGGCCCCAGGAACACACCACCAGGCCGAAGCTCCTCCAGCATCTCGAGCGCCAGGGTGTCGACGCTGTCGCCGCTCCCGTTCACGCCGAACATCAGGTGCTGACCGATCTGACCTCTGCGGCCAAGCGCCTCCATGAGCGAGTCGATCTGCGCCTCATCGACCGCGCAATAGGGGAACGCGACCTCCCCGACATCAAAGCTCGGCAACTCGTAGGTCGCGGGCCTAAGAGTCGGCCCCTCGCCACGCCCCCCAGAAGCATCAGGCGCCATCACGCCGTCCCCCCCCGTATCGCTGAGGGTCTGGGGCGGCTCCGACAAGTCACCACCACACCCCAACAAGAGTGCCACGGCGAGCCACAAACCACCCATACGCCTGCTGCTCACCGGCCCCTCACAGCTCCTCAGGCCTCGGCACCGAGTGAGATATCGGGCATCGGCTCGGACACCTTCGGTATCCAGCTCACGTCATCGAGCTTCGGCTGCTCCTGGTAGGGCGACCCGTCGTACATGCACCTGCGACCTGGATAGACATAAGCCTTGACCAGGTAGAGGAACATCGAGGGCTGATCCAGGTTGGGGTGAATCTGCGGCTTTACGAGGCGGTCGTGGGCGTCGCGCGCCAAACTCCAGTGCAGCGTCGGCTGCTCGTGGTGAATCCCGTGGAAGCCGTTGTTGACAAAGAACCAGTTAAAGAACCGTCCCGTGAAGTTACGACTGTGGTTCACGGGGTGCGTGACGTCACAGCCGTCGTGCTGCAAGAGGTTGGTGCTGATGATGCCCCAGCCACCGAACATGTGCGGCAAGAACCAGAAGATGACAAAGCGGAGCGGGTCGATCGCGAGCAGCACGACCGAGGTCGTGACGAGCACCGCTGTCTCCAACATGAGCTGTCGGTACCAGCGAGGGCTGCGCGTCTTCATCCCCTTCGCGAACTGCCCGTCGTTCTTCAAAATGGCGGGCGCCACGGTCGGGTAAAACGCGATCATGTTCAGGATGTTGAGGTTAAAGCGCACCTTGGTCGTCCGCATGACGTCGCGCGCCGTCTCCACGTACTTGTGATGGCTCAAATTGTGACCCGGCACAAAGGTGCTCACCGGGTGACCGTAAGTATGCGTCAGGACGACCTGAAAGGCGCGGTTCAAGCTGCGCTTCTTGAACAATGGGCAGTGCACAGTGTTGTGCGTGATGACCGCGCATTGGTACGACGAGACCGCGAGGGCGATGGCGCCAACGACCGCGAGCCAACCGCTCGGATTGAGGACCCAGAGGGCGATCACAATCGAGAAGTGGACCGCGACGAAGCCGAGCGTACGGCGGTCAGAGCGGTTCCGGAGCCAGAAGCCCGGAGGCTGGGGGGTCATCGACACGGCGAGCTATCTAGATCGCGAGCACCGCCATGTCCAGGACTGAGTCAGTGCAGATTAGTCACGTGTCTGGCCGCTACGAGGGGTGCGCCAGGATGACCAGATTGCGCGGGGACACAGACCGTTCACAGAACCGACGTAGGGTGACCTGATAGCCTTGCTCTGAGAGGTAGAGCGCTCGGTCCAAGACCAGCCACAGCTCTAGGGGGCGTCTGAAGACCGAGCGCGCTGCACCAAGCGCCCGGGCTTCCTTTGCACGGGCCGCTCCCGCGGAAAGTGCCTCCTCGGGGGACCAGTTGCCTGGCAAGGGCAGGGCCGATCGCGCAGTGATCCGGGCAGCGAACTCCTCAAATGACCCCGCGAGCCAGGACTTTGGAGCGGGCCCTAGCGGCGTGTAGACCTCCTCCCCCGTCGCTTCACGAATCAAGAGGTCGACGGCTAAGCGCCACGTCTGCTCGCGGAGTCGCCGCGCGCGCTTGCTGGGCGAGGCGACGGCCTCGTCGAGGGTCGGGAGGCGCAGGGCGCTTCGGGTCAACGTCAGCGACACTCCACGCCCAAAGGTGCTCATCGGGCGATAGGAGGCCTCTGGGTAGCCACGATGAAAGCAACATGGCGCGTAGAGAACGCACGACTGCTTGGTGCGCACGGAGGTCGTCAGGAGTGCCTCACCCAAGGCGCCGCAAGCATGGAGGCCCACCATCAAGCCACGCGAGGGGAGGCGCGCCGAGAGATCGGAGCCGAGGACGTCCTCACAGAGCGCAGTACATTCCAGGCCGCTGTCCTCCGCAAGGCGGCGGCCCTCAAGACAGAGCGCCTCATCTCGCTCCACGAGCGTCAGCCTCGAGCGGTGGGCAAGAGTGATGCTGCGGCCCAAGTGCCCCTTCCCGGAGCACCAATCCACCACGTCGTCCAGGCCATAGCTCGCCATGAGCGGCCCGCTGAGGCTGACCAATGCCCCCACTTGAACCGACTTGCGGTGCCTCACGGCGTGCAGAGATGTGCGCTTCGCTGCCTCGTGAACAGCCGCCAGCGGTACGTGCGTCAAGCGCCTCTGACTCGCCAGCAGCGCGTCCATGGTCGGGAACCCGTCCCCAGTGCTTTGCCCTCGCTCGAGGGCCGTGATGGCGTCTGGCGAGAGGCTCAAGAGCCAGTCGCTCAGCCCTGGGTACTGGGATGACCAGGGAACGGAGCGCTGCACAAAGGGCCGCTCGCTCCAAAGGGCATGATGCTCACGAAGCCAGTGGGTGAGCGCGCTGAGTCGTGACCGCAAGCCGGCTTGCCCCGACAAAGTCTCGCTCAATCGTGCCCCGCCTCAAGGCCCGTGAAGATCCAATCCAAGCCATCCGCGACAGCCGCGTGGCAGTCCGTACAGACCTGCTCGGCGATGGGGAGTTTCAGGTAGTCCTGCCCCTCAAAGTTGCGCGTGTACTCCGCCCAGGACCACGCCCCCTCGCTCTTTTGAGCAGTCGCGATGAGGAATGGATACGAGTGCTCGGCCTTCCTGGCCGTCTTCAAGATGAGGGTCCCATCAGGGTAGGGAGGCTGACCCACCAAGTCTGCGTCGATGTGGCACGCGTAGACGTGCTTATATCCGTTATGCGGATCTTCGGGGTACGGCGGAACCTCTTCGGCGGTCATCCGGATGCAAGACGCTTCATAGTCCAGAAGTTCTGCGGGGATCGGCTCTCCACAGGCTCCGAAAAGGCACCATCCACCGATGACAAACGCGACTTTCATCCTATCCACGATATCCACTCCCCATGAGGCCCCTGAGGCTAGCACAGGACGCCTGAGAGCTATATGCTATCGCGATGAGGATGCTGCCACATCGCCACGCCGCGTGCGTGGCCCTCGCCTTCACGCTCGCGACCCTCCACTTCACGTCAACGGTCCGGGCCGAAGGGGTGCACGAAGAGACCCACGAAGCGCCTCGCTGGACCTTGACTACGAAGGGTGGGGTCAGCCTCTTCACCACGTCGAGGTCACCGGTGCTTGACCACTTGCTCAAGCCGGCCGTGCGCCTAGAGGCCTCGTACCGCATGTCTCCACGCCTAGAAATGGGAGCCGAAGTTGGCGCCTTGGTCACGGGCGACGCCGACTATGCATTCGAGTCAGCCAGCGTGGTGTTCCGTTCACCGCTCTACGATGGCGACATATTCGTGCTCCGTATCGGCTGGGGCTTCGGGCTCGGGACGGGCCCCCCGATCCTCTCGGCTGACTTGACGACTGAGGCTGTGATCGTCCCCACGATGCAAGCCTCCGTAAGTCTCGGCTGGAAGGTCCTGCGAGAACGACTCGTGATCGGCCTTGAGATCATCGACGAGCAGCTGACCGTCGTCACGGCCGCCCTCACGGTAGGCGTGCTCCTCTGACCCTGCTGCATGTACGCTATGGCACGTCTCTCGGAGGCGTGCTATGCCCCGACGATGAACGTGGAAACCGCCGACCACATCAAGATCCTGAACCTCGACGGCCGGACCATCTACTTGGTCGGGACGGCCCACGTCTCGGATAAGAGCGTCGAGGAGGTCCAGACGATCATCGAAGAGGTCCAACCTGACACGGTGTGCATCGAGCTTTGCGACACACGCTATCAGGCCCTCACAGACGATGACCGTTGGAAGCGACTGAACATCTTCGATGTGATCCGGGAAGGGAAGACCCTCCTCCTGTTGGCGAACTTGGCCCTGAGCGCCTATCAGCGCCGCCTCGGCGCGAAGCTCGGCGTCGATCCGGGCGCAGAGCTGCTCGCGGGCGCGAAGAAGGCGGAAGAGGTGGGGGCCCACCTGGAGCTGATCGACCGCAACATCCAGACGACGCTTAAGCGCACGTGGTCTAACGTGGGGTTCTTCCAGAAGGTGCGCCTGCTCTCGATGATTGTCGGCTCGACCTTCTCCCGCGAAGAGATCGACGCCGAGACCATCGAAGAGCTGAAGGGGCAAGCACAGCTCTCGGAGATGCTCGCTGAGTTCGCCGCCTACATGCCCGAAGTGAAGCAGCCGCTCATCGATGAACGCGATCGCTACATGATGTCGAAGATCCGGGAGTCAGAGGGCGAGCGAGTCGTCGCCGTCGTCGGAGCTGCCCACGTGCCCGGCATGTTGCTCGTCCAGAACGAGCCCATCGACCGCGAGCCGCTCGATGTCGTCCCGCCCCGAAGCCGTTGGACGTCCCTCCTGAAGTGGATCATCCCGACACTCATCTTCGTGCTCTTCGCGGTGGGCTGGAGCAAACATGAGGGCCAAACGCTTGAACAAATGCTCTTCGCCTGGGTCATCCCCAACGCCGTGCTTTGCGGTCTGTTGACAGCCATTGCGGGCGGTAAGCTGCTGTCAATCCTGACGGGGTTCATCTGCTCACCCATCACCTCGCTCAACCCCGCGCTCGGTGCGGGGATGGTCGTCGGCCTTCTTGAGGCGTGGCTGCGAAAACCGACCGTTGCTGACGCACAGCGCATCAATGACGACATCGCAACCTTCGGGGGGCTCTACCGCAACAGCTTCACGAGGGTGCTGCTCGTGGCGTTCATGGCCACCATGGGCTCGGCCCTTGGCGCCTGGGTTGGCGCAGCCTGGGTGGTGTGGCTCGGGCTGGGCGCTTGAGGAGGGACACATGACGCCTTACCTCGACTTGATGACCCGCATCCTCTCTGAGGGCACGCGCAGGGGAGACCGCACGGGGGTCGGTACACTCAGCGTCTTCGGACATCAAATGCGGTTCGACCTGCGGGACTCCTTCCCGCTGCTTACGACGAAGAAGCTGCACCTCCGCTCAATCATCCACGAGCTGCTCTGGTTCCTGGCCGGCGAGACTCACGTCGCGTCTCTGCAGGCCGCTGGGGTTCGCATCTGGAATGACTGGGCCACAGAAGAGGCCTGCGCCCGATTCGGCCGCTCTGCCGGGGACCTTGGCCCCATCTACGGCCACCAATGGCGAAACTTCGGGGCCACGCTCCAGGCAGACGGCACGTACGCGAGCGACGGCGTTGATCAGATCAAGGGGCTCGTCGAGAGCCTCACCCAAAACCCCTCCAGCCGACGCCACCTCGTGACAGGCTGGAACCCTCATGAGGCCACACAAGTCACGCTGCCGCCTTGTCACACGCTCTTCCAGTTCTATGTCGCCGATGGCCGACTAAGCTGCCAGCTCTACCAGCGGAGCGGAGACGTGTTCCTAGGGGTGCCGTTCAACATCGCGAGCTACAGCATCCTGACCCTGATGCTCGCTCAGGTTGTCGGCCTGGAGCCTGGCGAGTTCGTACACACCCTCGGCGATGCCCACCTGTACACCAACCACCTTGAGCAAGCCCGGCTACAGCTCACGCGTGAGGTTCGCCCCCGACCCACGATGAGCCTCAACCCCGACGTGAAGGACATCTTCAGCTTCACTTACGACGACTTCACGTTGAGCGGCTACGATCCGCACCCCCACATCGCGGCTCCAGTGGCGGTCTAGAGGTGGCGCGTTCCCCACTGACCATGGTCGCAGCAGTGAGCCGTAACGGAGTGATCGGCCGAGGCGGCGAGCTCCCTTGGCACATCCCAGGTGACCTGGCGTTCTTCAAGCGCACGACTATGGGCCACGCCATCCTGATGGGGCGGCGAACCTACGACTCGGTAGGCAAGCCGCTGCCCGGACGCCGGAACATCGTGGTGACCCGTCAACCGGACCTCGTGATCCCAGGGTGCGATGTCGTGCACAGCCTCCAGGAGGCCATCGCGACCGCGCGCGCCGGGGGGGACTCGGACCCCCACGTGGTCGGTGGCTCAAGCCTGTACACAGAGGCCATGCCCCTCGCGACGCGCCTCATCCTCACCGAGGTGGACCAAGATGTAGAGGACGGCGACACCTTCTTCCCGGAATTCAATCGCAGCGCATGGGAAGAGGTCAGCCGCGAAGCCTTTGACGGCTACGCCTTCACGGAGCTGGTGCGTCGCTAGCGGACCTTGAGGGTCAAGCAGCTGACGGCTGCCGCATCCCGTGCGTCATCGGTCCAATGGATGGGCACCCCTTCGCCACGCTCCCACAAGGGCACGTGATCCTCGTAGTGTGGGGAGCATGGGTTCCCGGACTGGCCCCCGAGCACAACAAAGCGGCTATTCTCCCACGCACCTACGTCGATCACGCTGCGCATCGTTGCGCAGCCGATCACGTTCTGAGCTGGATCCCGAAGGTCCATGGACCCTTGGTGGACCGTAGAGGCGTCACCGCGACCCGGCACAGGGCCAATGTTAAAGACCCGAGCCAGCGCCGCCTTCTGTGCAAAGGGGTGCGCCACGACCATCGGCCGAATGGTGCCCCATGCCCAGCGCTCAGAGGGCGGACCCAAGCGCACATGGAGATCCCGCCACGTGGCGCTCAGCGCTTCCGCAATCGCGACCTCGCGCGGGGTCTCGCCAAAGAGCTGCGCATCCGGATCACGAAGCAGCCCCGACAGGTGGCCCGCACGCCGCGTCACGATGCAACTGTATGGGAGCAGCTCAGTGGCCCCATCCCCGAGCGCTGCGCCCATGGAGTTCGGCGCGATCCGCTCGAGGACACGGTGGATCATACGAACAAGGAACAGCTGAAACAGCGTAGCGCCGACTGCATCCGGCTCCAGCCGACCATCCCAAGCCTCGAGGACTTCACGTATCGCCGCCCCTCCCTCCACCGAAGACGCCGCGCTTAACACATCGCCTCGAAGCTCACGCCAAGGGAGCGAGAGCGTACACATCTGCAGCTGCGCTGTGCTCTCCAAGTCCCAGTCATCGCGCGCCTCGAGGGCCTCTTCGATACGCGCGAGGCGATAGCCATCGAGCCAATCCTCGCCGAGGAAGGCGGCCTCGGTGTTCGCGCAGGGCTTGGCGTTCGCCGCAGCGATGAAGCCTCGGGCGGGGTTCTTAAAGCGGGGGAGGGCAGAGGGCGGCAAGGGCTCCGCTTCCCATCCCGTATCGGGGAGCCAGCCCGGACGTGGCACAAGCCCGTACCCCGCACGCCGGACGGGGATGTCTGCGGCCAAGAGGTAGCCGATGTCACCCTCACGGTGTGCATAGACCAACCCCACATTCGTCGTGCTGGCCTGCTCAAACATCGTCTGAACCTCGGCCATGCTGGCGGCGCGATGGACGCTGAAGATGCCCGAGTAGGGGCGCGGCGCGAGCCACGTGCCGGAGAGCGACATCGCTGTCCGTTGACCCTTGAAGCTCTCACCTACCAAGGGGCCTCTCGCGGTCATCATCACGCGCTCATGGATCGGCTCAGCCCCTTTGACGGCAATGACCTCCTCTCGCACCTCGCAAGGCACCCAAGCGTCCCCCTCACGGACCTTCATGCCGTCCTCCGAGAGCTGCTCAAGGAAGAGATCAGTATGATCGGCATGTCCGGCCGTGACCCCCCACGCCACATGAGCGTTATGCCCAGACCCCATCGCCGCAGTCCCCACAAAGGAGCCACCTGCAACCTTCCAATTCGGCGTCTTGAGGCGGGCCAAGTACCACTGGCTTGGCGCTGAGGGGATCAGGTGCGGGTCGTTGGCCAAGATGGGCCGACCTGTCGCAGTGCGTGAGCTTGAGAGCGCCCAGGCATTAGAGCCGCCTCCGAGCCCCATTAGGGGCGTAAGCGCTGTGAGGTCTGCAGTCAGCCGGTCAAGGCCTCCTAGATCGCCGTGCCCATCACCCAGGACGCTCGGGAGCCACTTGGGGTAGAGGGGATCTAGCGCCTTCACAGCCTCTGGCCCGTCCGCCTCCAATATTCGCAGCCGCAGCAGCTCTATGTCCCAGTTGGCGGCGAGCATAAAACATAAATACGCTGCGAAGGTCTGGCAGTCCTCCCCCCGCCAGGTGGTCCCCGGGCACCCTAAGAGGACATGTTCGTGGGAGGGTTTGCCTCGTCTCGCAGCATAGGCTGCGTTGATACCGGCCGCATAGGCGTCAAACTGTCGCTGAACCTGTGGCTCCGCGACGGCGTACTGCGCAGCGCCCGCTCGGTGAACCTGCAGGCGGCGCGTCAGCAGGTCCATCGCGACACCCTCAGGGCCTAAGACCTCGGCCAAGGTCCCCCTAAGGAGCCTGATCACGACCTCAAGCTGCCCAGCCCTGTCTTGGCCATGGCCAAACCCAAGCCCAAACCAGGCGTCCTCATCCGTCGAAGCATCGACATAAAGCACACCGGCTGCATCACGTCGCAGCGTGACTCTGCCATTGAGGCCATCAACGCACACCTCACCATCGACTTTGGGCAGGCGCCGCCCGAGGACCAGGCGAGTTATCAATCGTGCAAGGTTCACGGCGTTCTTTTGCCAGAGGTGAAGGGTAAGGCGCAAGCGGTTCAACGCCCAGCACAGGCTGACCCACTGCGAGCAAAAAAAACCGCTCAAAACGGCAGGTTCCAGCCCCTTCACGGAGGGTTCACGAAGGCTCGACAGGTCGGGAAATTCAACTTTCGAGCGACTCAGGGGATGCACAATGGCACCGATGCGAGTTATCATCGCTAGCCCTGCGCGCTATCGCCGGTGAGGTTGCGTTGCTTATCACAGACTTGTGCATTGATGCCGTTCTGCCCACTCCTCGATCCAGGACCGCCTCTTGAGCCAAAACGTCCAAGAAGCTGACACCACTGCTGGGACTGGCGCAGCCCCAAAAGCTGGCCGCAGCTTGGTCGTCGTCATCGACCAAGACAAAACCAGCTCCGCCTACCTCCTCGAGCACCTCAACCCGAACAAGGTCGAGATCGCTCACGTCGCGAGCGCGCGCGACGGGTTCCAGGGCATCAAGCAGAGGATGCCATCCGCGGTGCTCATCTGCGCGGAAGTCCCTAACGGGATCGCCACGTGCAACAAGCTAAAGCGTGACGCGAAGCTCAAGGAGATCCCAGTTGTCCTGATGTCCGAGGCGTGGGACGGAAAGGTCCTGGCCCTCCACCGCTCGCTTCCGACGCGCGCCGACTTTTACGCCGACAAGCCGCTCGACGAGTCCCTCCTTACGCTCCCCGTCTTCTCGAAGGTCAAGCGTGGTGCAGATGGTGTGGGACAAGCCGCTCCCTCCAGGCCTGCTGCGCCGCCCACCTTAAAGGGCGACGCACCGGTTCGCCGCCCGACTGGCACCGACATCCCTGTACGACGCCCGACCGGCACCGACATCCCTGTACGACGCCCGACCGGCTCGGACATGCCGCTTCGTCGCCCTACCGGGGCAGATGTTCCGGTCCTGGGAGGTCAAGCACAAGGCCGCCCCCCTGGAGACGCCTCGGATGCGGCCGCTGGTCGACTCAAGGCAGGCGCCGCGCCACAACTGGGCCGACGTCCAGGGCGCATGCAGGGTCGCCCCGAGGGGCGGATGCAGGGTCGCCCCGAGGGGCGGATGCAAGGGCGCCCCAATGAACGCACTGCGACGGATGAGAGCATCCCAGTCTCTCCTCCCAAGGCCAAGGCTGCGCCCGCAAAAGCGGCCGCCCCCCAAGACAAGACTGGACAAGATGAGGTCCGCGAGCTCAAGCGCCTCGTCGCCCAGCGGGATCGCGATATCGGGTTGTTGAAGGCCCGCGTCGAGAAGATGTCGGAAGGCAACCGTGCCGTCGCTGATGAACTCCAAGTGCTGCGCGAGGCGCGCCAAAACGCGACACGGCGATTGGCTGAGCGAGAGGAGAAGCTCAGGCGCCTCGAAGAGCAACTCGGGGGCAGCGAAGAGCTCGAAGACAAGCTCCTCGAAGCACAACAGATCGCAGAGCAGAGCAGAGCAGAGGTAGCGTCGCTCAAAGATCGACATGAGACCGCCTCCAAGCTGGGGCAAGAGCTACTCGAAAGAGCGGTGAGCGCTGAGAAAGCCCTCGCTCAAAGCGGCGGCGGGAGCGCTGGCGGCGGAGTCGTGGACACTGGGGCCCTGGATTCACTTCAGGCGAAGCTCGCAGAGACGCTTGAGGAGTCGCAGATACGTGAAGAGGAGCTCGCGATGGTCCGCGAGCGCATCGGCGGGCTTGAACGTGACCTAGCGCGTGAACGCGCGAAGCATGCACGCGCGGAGAAGAAGCTAGCGACCCATGACCGGGAGGTTGAGGCCCTGGGCGCAGCGAAGGCTGCGGTCGAGGAAGCTCGCCGTCAGGCTGAGACGGAGGTTGATGAGCTTGTAGAGGCTCAAGAGCATACCCAGGCCGAGCTGAGCACCCTCCGAGAGGCGCTGAGCGATGCGGAGAAGGCACGTGACGACGCGCTCGGGACCCATGAGGGGGTTCAAGCCCAGCTCGAGTCGCTGCGAGGAGAGGTCACGACGCTTCGCGCTCAGCTCGAAGAGGCCGGCGCCGTCGAGACTCAGCTCGATACGCTAAAAGCAGAGCTGGTCGAGCAGACCAATGCAGCGACGACGGCCCAGGAGGCCCTCACGAAGACGCAGACTGTCTTGGCGGAGCTTCAGGTTGAGGCGAACTCACGTCGTGCGGAGTCGGGAGAGGCTGTCACAAAACTTGAGGAGCAGCTCGCCGAAGTCACGGAGGCAAAGGCAGCCGTCACGGCCGAGCTTGAGAGCATCCGAGAGCAGCTGAGCTCAGTAGAGGACGCGACCACCGATGGGCAGGCCACGATCAAGACCCTCGAGGGAGAGGTCGCCCAAGCCAGCGAAGCGCACCGCAGCGCCGTGGAGGACGCAGACCGCGCGCGACTTGAACTCAAGGATGTCCAAGAGGTCCTCGAGCTCAAAGACGAGTCGATCTCGAACCTGGAGACTGACGTTGAGCGGCTTGATGAGCGCAATCAAGCACTGGAACTAGAGCTGCGCACAGCGAAGCAGAAGGTCTCCGACATCGCGGCATTCCGTGATGAGGCGCTTCGTCAGGCGCAAGAGACGAGTGAACGTCTGACTGCAGCAGAGCGGCAACTCTCAGACGCGAAGGAGGTCGCAGACGCTGCAGCCAGCGGCACTGAGGCGCAAGTCACCGAACTGCAGGCGGCGGTCGAGGCCGCGCGCGCGGAGCAAAGCGACATCGCTGAACAGCTCCGCGCCGAGCGAGCAGCCAAGGCAGCATTGGAGGCGAACCTCGCAGCCACAGAGGAGGCGAAGCAGGCCGCGTTAGAGGCGAAGGCCGATGCCGAGGGCTCACTGGCGGCGGCGCTCTTGAGCGCTGAAGACACTGAGTCCGCACAGCGGGCGCTGCAAGCCAAGCTCGAAGAAGCTCTCGCGACCTCCGAGGCACAGGCTGCGCAGGTGGCCTCGTTAGAGGCGAGTGCGGAGGAGGCTCAGCATGCGCTGCGTGACGCGGCGTCCAAGTTAGAGGCCCTTAGCCAAGACGCAGGCACCAGCGGAGAGCGAGTCGCCGCCTTGGAGGCTCAACTCGCGCAAGCCTCAGAAGGTCAGGCCAGTGCCCAAGGCCGCCTCAATGAACTCCAAAAAGCCCTCGAGACCGCCCAGGAGGCGCAGAGCGGCTCAGAGGCACGGGCATCTCGCCTTGAGGACGCCCTCACCGAGGCTCGGGAGGCGGTCGAGGCCCTCGAACTCCAACAGCTCGAAGGCGAAGAGGCTCGAGACGCGACCGAGGGCCGCCTTGAGGCCCTCAACGCGGAATTATCTGCGCTCAAAGAGGCGGCCATCACCTCGGAGACCGCAGCTCAAGCCCTCAAGGAGCAGCTCCACGCAGCGAAGCAGGACGCAGGCACGCAGCTGACCGAACTTCAAGAGCAGCTCGTTCAAGGCGCAGAGGCGCAAGCAGCGGCACAAGCCCGGGTCGAAGCTCTGGAGGAAGCGATAGGGCAGCGTGATGCCCGGATCGCGGAACACGACGCACAGCTCGCCGAGCGCGACGCGAGGCTCCTTGAGGGGCAATCAGCTGCTTCAGAGATCCAAGACGCACTGTCAGCTAAGGATGCCCGGATTGAGGAGGTGACGCAGCGCGCCTCAGCACATGAAGCGGGCATCATCGAACGTGACGCCACCATCGCTGAACAAGCGCAGCGCATGGCGTCTCTCGACGCCGCCCTGCGCGAGAAGGCGGAAGAGGTGGAGGCCTTTGACTCGTCGCTTGCTCAACAGGCGCAGCGTGTCGGTGAACTTGAGGAGAGCTTGAACGCTCAGCGCTCTGAGCTGGAGTCATACCGGGCTGCAAGTGAGGAGCAGGCAGGGGTACTCACTGCGCGCAGTGCAGAGCTCGAAGCGCAAGCTGCACGGATCGAGGCCGCAGAGGGCAGGGCGGAGCACGCGACGGCCGAGCTCGGCGAGGCCATCGCCGCGAGAGACGCGGCGAGTGAGCGGGTGGCCTCCCTTGAAGGCGAGGTTGAGGCCCTCACGCACATGGCTGAGGAGGTCGAGGCTCGCGTTGAAGCGCTCAATGGGCAGCTCTTGGCTGTTAACGAGGCCCTTGAGGCAAGCGAAGCGCGCTCTGCAAGCGCCAGTAATCAGGCTGCTTCGACAGCTGAGGAGCTCTCATCGCTGCGGGAGTCGCTCGCAAAGGCGACCCAGGCACGCGACGCAGCGGAAGGGCAGCTCGCTCTCGCGCAAGAGGCGTCTTCGGACGCCGAAACACAGCTTGAGGCCCTCCGCGAGGCGGCTGCGGTAGCCGAACAACGGGCGGTCGAGCTCGATGCCCAGCGGAAAGCCGCTGTCGGCCGCGCGGAGGCTGCTGAAGCCGAGGCCCTAGAATTTGGGACGCTGGCTGAGGCCTCCGAGGAGCTCGCCGCACAAAGACAGCAAGAGATCGCCGCTGCGAACACGGCAGCGGAGGAGGCCAACGCAAGGGCACACGCGCTCCACGAGCGTCTGGAGGCCTTTCAAGCCGACATCAACAGCGCCCAGGAGGCGCGGGCGGCGTTGGAGGTCCGCTTAGCGGCTGCGGAGGCCGAGCGGGCCGAAGAGGCGCAGAGGGCACAAGACGCCAACACGCAGTTCGAGGAGCTCGCCGCAGCGCTTGAAGCAGCACAATCTCAGGCGCTCTCGGCGCAGGCCGAGCTTGAGGCCGCACAAGCTCAGAGTGAGGCGTTAGAATCACAGTCCGCAGACCTGAAGCGCCAGCTGACCTCAGCACGTGAGCAGGCCGAGCGCGAGCAACTCGAACTGATGGAGCGGGCGGAGACCCAAGACGCACGTCTGGTGGAGCTCCGCGAGACGCAGGCCGCGCAGGCCGAGCACACGCAGGGGCTCGAGCACGAGCTAGAGACCGCCAAAGAGCAACGCCAGAGGCTGGAGGTCGCCCTCGCAGAGGCCCAAGAGGCACGTCAGACACTCGCAGCCGACGTGGCGGCGGCTACGGAACGTGATGAGGAGGCACAGGTCGAGACGGCTCGTCTCCAGCAGCGAATCGACGCTCTGCAGCGAGATGCCATGGGCATCCAAGAGCAGATGGCCGCCGAGGCGGAGGCCCGCGCACACCTAGAGGAGCGAATCGCCCAAGAGTCGGCTCGCGCTGAGCACGCCGAAGCACAAGCACAGCATGCGGAGACCGCGCGTGTCCAGAGCGCACAAGAGGCCTCAGCTCTCTCCGAACGGCTCGAGCTCGTGGAGTTGGAAGTTGCGGAGGCTGCAGAGTCCCTCACGGCCGCCTCAGAGCGTGCCGAGCGTGGCCAAGAGCGTATTGCAGGCCTTGAGCGTGACGTCACACAGGCCAAAGAGGCCCAGGCCGCGCTTCGGTCGGCGCTCGATGAGAGCCAAAGTGAGCAGTCCTCAAGCGCTGGCCGAATCGCTGAATTTGAAGAGAGCTTAGCCCAGCAAAGTGAGGCGCTGGCGGCCGCGGAGCAACGGGCAGAGGCGCTGGTTGCTCAGCTCTCGGAGTCCGAGCAACGGGCAGGGACCGTATCCAACGCCCTCCAGGAGGCTCGTAGCGAAGCAAGCGCGCTTGCGGAGGCACATCAGCGGGCCCTCGCAGCCAAATCGCAGGAGTTAGAGGAGGCCGCGACGCTGCTCGAGATGGCGACCGAGGAGTCGGCCGCCCGACAGGCGCGCGTCGAGACGTTAGAAGCCGAGGCTGCGCAGGCACATGATGCCCTGCGAGAGAAGAATGACGTCGTCAGTGCGCTCGAGGCTCAAGCTACAGAGCGCCGCGCAGCGCATGAGGCGGCGCAGGTCGAGGCGGTCACGCTGGCCGAGGAACTCGAGGCCAGGGCAGCTGTAGCCGAGCAGCTTGCCGCGGACCTCAAGGCTCAGCTCGAAGGGGCTGAGGCGCAAGCACGAGAGGCGAAACACGCTGCAGAATTCGGTGCCGTGCAGCTCGAAGAGGCCACTGCACTCGCAGGCACATTGAGGGACCAACTCGACGAGGCGAATGAAGCGCACACGGCCCTCAGCAGCACCCTTGAGGAGCGGAACGAGAAGATTGAGAGCCTGGCCGACCACCTCTCTGAATCGCGTCAAACAAGCAGCAGCCTCAAGGCCAGCCTAGCCGAGGCGACGGAGGCTCAGGAATTCAGCGCCGCGCAGCTTGAAGAGGCGAGTCAAGCCCTCCAAGCCGCTCAAGCTGAGCAAGACACCCTCCGGTCGACGATCAGTCAACTGGAGGGCACCGCTGCGGACCTCCAGCAGGCGATCGATGCGGAGAAAGAGGGCAGGGCGAGTGACCAATCGGCCGCAGCTGCCGAGTTGGAGGCGCTCAACGCGAAGCACGCTGCGCTCAAGGCGGCGAAAGAGGAGGTGCAGGAGATCCTCGACGCCACGACCATGGCGCACGATGAGATGCAGGCACAGCAAGAGAAGAGCCACACCGCGCTTCAAGAGAAGGAGGCGGAGGTCGCGAACCTGCTGGAGACACGGAGCGCCCTGAGTGCCCAGCAAAAGCAAGCTGTCGCGACGATCGGCAAGCAAAAGGAAGAGCTGGCTGAGCTGTCCAGTGCACAAGAAGCCCTCAGCGCAGAGCTTGAAGCGTCCAAGGCGCAGGCCACAGAACAAGAGCGCGTCGGTAACGAGCTGCGCGATGAGCTGGATTTGCAGCGCAAGGCCTCCGATGCGCAACGCGAAGAGCATGAAGCAGCGTCAGCAGCCGCAGCGGAGGCTGCCGAAGCGACCGAGGCTGAGCTCAAGGCCGCCCTGGAAGAGGCCCGTGAGTCCATCTCCAGCGGAGAAGCGCTTCGCGCCGAGCTTGAGACACGAGGGGAGCAAACCTCTCAAGCCCTTGCCTCGACCAAGGAGAAGCTTGCTGACACGAAGGCGAAGCTCGCCGAGTCTGACAAGGCCCACGATGAGACGATGGCCACCGTCGGAGAGCGAGACACGCGCATCACCGAGCTTGAGAGCACCGTCGAGCGCGCCAAAGGCGTCATTAAGCAAGAGCGCGAGAAGCGCGTGGCGCTCGCGCGGCAGCTCGTGGAGGCAGAGGCCGCTCATGTCGATGACGATGATCTCGGCCTTGGTGGGGGCGCCTCTAGCGACCTCTCCAAAGAGCTGGCGGAGGCCCGGGTGGAACTCGAGAAGCTCAGCCACGAACTCTCGGACTCCAAGACCGCTCTCGCAGCGGCTGAGGAATCCTTAGGCCTCGCACGTGAGAAAGCTGAGGAGGCCAAGGCTGACGTGGCTGAGGCCAAAGCGGCAGGAGCTCAGGATGAAGAGATGGTCGAAGAGCTCGCCGAGCTGCGCGAGATGGTCGACACATTGATGACCGAGAAGGTCGACCTCAAGTCAGCGTTGGCCGAGGCGGAAGCCAAGGCCTCTGCCGGCGGGGGCGGTGCCGCCGCTGATGCCAGCGGCGTGAACCTTGAGGGGCTCAGGAACCTCGTCACGTTGATGGACAAGCAGCGTGGCGAGCTCGCGGGTAGCATGGCCAAGTGGCAGAGCGTCGAGGCGACGATTAACACACGCCTTGTGCGACTCCGACAGGAGCTCAAATCTCAGGGGCTCGCGGGAGTAGATGGCACCCTCCGAGACATCGAGCGTGTCCTCGAAGACGCACGCAACATCGTCCAGCGCGGGCCCGCAGTCCTGATGCAGGATCGCGCAGCGTTAAGCAAGAGCTTGCCCCCAGAGGAGGACTAGAGCGCACTAGGACAGGGGGGACCTGACCTCGTCAGTGACCCTGAAGCGCATGGGAGCATTCCCATGTCGCCGGTCCTTACTTTGCGCGGTAGGTGATCCGACCCCGTGTCAGGTCGTAAGGAGACAGCTCCACGGTGACCTGATCGCCAGGAAGAATACGGATGTAGTACTTGCGCATCTTGCCGGAGACGTGAGCGAGCACCTTGTGTCCGTTGTCGAGCTCGACGCGGAACATAGCGTTCTTCAATGGCTCCACGACCGTGCCCTCAACTACAATGCCCTCTTCTTTCGCCACGTGACCTCCAAGTGCTCCGTTCATTCGAAGCCGCTGGGGTTTAACCGCTGCATCGCCCTGTGTCAACGCTCGCGACGCCAGGTGGCGCTGGCCCCTCGTTGGGGAGGCTGGCCAGAGGTTCGAGAGAGGACGGGCTACAGGCCACAAGGGTCATGAACCGAGCCATTCAACAGGCCTCGACGATCGACGCCCTCCGACGTGCCGCTCGTGTGCTCGGGTCGGCATATTGAGGAAGGTAGCGAGGCACCCTGATTTGCGCGTTCGCAGCACGAAGCCGCTGGCCATGCGCCCTCCCTTCACGTAGATCTGAAGGGTGTGGGTGTCCCCCCCCGTCGCGCAGGAGAGAGACGAGAGTCACCGGTCTCCATCGCGGCATCGTGGTATGTCCACAGAGAGGTTGCGCCTGGAGGAGCCCCTTTTGAGCGATGAGAAGCGAACACAACGAACCCTCAAGCGGGCTCGAAAGAGCCTAAAGGCCGTCGGCCGAGGTGCAGAGAATGCGCTCCAGCTCCTGAGGCACGGTCGCCTCGGTGCACCGTACCAGGCCGATCATGAGGTGGTGTTCCGAGAGGGCTTCTTGCGTCTGCGTCATTACGCGGGGCGGGGCTCGGGTCGTGGGGCCACGGGGACTGCCTTGCTCATCCCGCCTCTGATGGTGACCGCAGAGATCTACGACATCTCTCCGGAGCTCTCGAGTGTGACGTTTTTGGTCGAGGCTGGGTTGGACGTCTGGGGGGTCGACTTCGGCACGCCAGAGGACGAGCACGGGGGAATGGAGCGCACACTAGACGAGCACATCCTAGGTATCGACAAGGCCATCGACGAGGTCGCGAGCCGCACCCAAGGGGCCGTGCACCTTATCGGCTACTCGCAAGGTGGGATGTTCGCCTACCAAGTCGCAGCCTACCGACGTTGCGCGAATATCGCCTCGGTGGTCACGTTTGGCAGCCCCGTCGATATGCGCAGGAACCTGCCCCTCCGGCTTAACGACACCCTCGCCGAGCGCGTCATCACCGCGGCACGGGACTCCATCAAGGGGCCCTTGGACGACCTCAAGGGCCTCCCCGGAGCTCTGACCAGCAAGGGCTTCAAGCTGCTCGCCCCGAAGCAGGAGATGCGCCACCTCATCAGCATGCTTGGCCTCCTTCACGACAAGAAGGCCTTCACGGAGGCAGAGCCGCGACGGCGCTTCCTTGGGGGAGAGGGTTTCATCGCCTGGCCTGGCCCCGCCTTTAAGTCCTTCGTCGACCAATTTATCGTGAACAATCGGCTCCGTGCTGGCGGGATGGTCATCGCGGGGAGGGCGACGAGCCTGAGCGATATCACTGTCCCTATCCTCTACTTTGTTGGGGAGCGTGATGAGTTCGCGCGGCCTGAGTCCGTGCGCGCCATCCGTAAGGCGGCCACAGAGGCGGACACCTATGAGGTGCTGGTGCCTACAGGCCACTTCGGGCTCGTAGTGGGCTCGCGAGCCATGTCTCTCGCCTGGCCAGCCGTGGCCGAATGGATACCGTGGATTAACGGCGACGGCGATGTCCCCCAGCTCCTTCAAGAGGATGATGACGACGAGGACACGGAGGATGAGCCCCCAGATCTCTCGCCTGAGAATGCCGGCACCTTCGCGCAGCGCATGTATGACCTAGCGACCGACGCTGTCGATGATCTTTGGCATCGTATGGGCGACTTCTCTGTGGACCTGACAGACGTGGTCGGCGCGATGCGGTGGCAACTGCCCCGGCTCGCGAGGCTCCTCAGCCTTGAGGATGACTCTCGAGTGAGCCTTTCTCGACTTCTCACGGAGCAAGCATCGGCGATCCCTGACGAGACGTTCTTCCTCTGGGAGGGGCGCGCGTTCACCTACCGACAAGCGGACGAGCGCGTCACGCAGATGGCACGTGTGCTCCTCGAGCAGGGCGTTCAGCGTGGCAGCCGTGTGGGTGTGCTGATGAGCAATCACCCCGACTACCTAAGCGTCACAGCCGCCGTGAACCGCCTAGGTGCTGTGAGTGTCCTGCTCAATGCCGGTGCACGCGGGCGCTCGCTCTCACAGGCCTTGGACACCGGGGACGTCTCGCTACTGGTGGTCGACACTGCACACAGCGAGGCCGGCTCTCAAGCCGCTGGCCCGCGTCACGTCATCTCTATCCAGCCACTGGAGGCCCCTGAACCAGGCGTCACAGATGTCAGCGCGTTGATCAGCGCCGCAGAACCGTCACTGCCCGCTGGCATCCGGGCCAACCCGGGCCTCGGCGGGGAGCTCTCCGTGCTGCTCTTCACCTCGGGCACCACCGGGATGCCCAAGGCGGCCAGGATCACTCATCGGCGGCAAGTTGCTGCAGCCCTTTGGGCGGCGATGGCGTGTGATTTAACCCCCCGGAGCACAGTCTACTGCTGCCTCCCCCTGTATCACGCGACAGGCCTCTTGGTCGCGGTGGGCGGCGCCCTTGTGGGGGGCTCTCGCCTGGCCCTGGCGCCCAAGTTCTCTGCATCTGGCTTCTGGCCTGACGTGCGGAGATACGGCGCCGACGTCGTCTTCTACGTCGGGGAACTGTGCCGCTATCTGGTCGTCGCGCCCCCGCACACTGAGGAGCGCACTCACCCCGTGAAGAAATTCGTCGGCAACGGCATGCGCCCTGAAGTGTGGCGGCGTCTACTTCAACGCTTTGGCGATATCCAGGTCGTGGAGTTCTACGGCTCAACTGAGGGTAACATCGTCATCGGCAATGTCGGGGGCGAGAAGGTGGGGTCGGTCGGCCAGCCGCTCGCTGGCGCCGGTGAAGTGGCGCTCGTGAAGTACGACGCGAGCCTTGGAGAGCTCGTGCGCGACGAGACTGGCCACGGCGCCCTCTGCGAACCCGGAGAGGCTGGCCTACTTGTCGCCCGGATTGAGGAAGAGCAGCCCCTCGCCCGCTTCGACGGCTATGACAACGCCGAGGAGACCGACCAGAAGATTGTGCGCGACCTCTTTGAGGCCGGCGACGCCTGGTTCAACAGTGGTGACTTGATGCGCACCGATGAGGACGGCGATTACTGGTTCGTGGACCGGCTCGGCGACACCTTCCGCTGGAAAGGCGAGAACGTCTCAACGTCACAGGTCGCGGATACCCTCGGAGAGGCACCGTTCGTGGCCTTCGCAGCCGTCTACGGCGTGGAGCTCCCCGACCGTGAGGGCAGGGCCGGCATGGCCGCCATTGAACTCGTCCCCGGGGCAGAATTCGATGGCAAGGCGCTCTACGACGTCGCCGTCCGCAACCTGTCACCTGCCGCCAGGCCTCGCTTTATCCGCGTCGTCGAAGCACTTGAGATGACCGACAGCCTCAAGGTCACCAAGCGCGCGCTCCAAGAGCAAGGCGCCGACCCGGGTAAGATCGATGACCCGCTCTACTGGTACGACGAAGCAGGGGCCACCTACACGCTCCTCGACATGAACTCTTTTGTGCGGCTCATCTTGCGCAGCTAGGGCGCCTCACCAACCTCGGCCCATGGGCGGAAGGTCTCGAGCGCATGAAAGTCCGGCGCATCTCCCTGATAGGGATACGCGGCCGAGTAGCGCCGCTCGGCGCCGACGCCGCTGATCGCGTACGCGTTGAGGGTGTGAGGGCCGGGGGGCAGATGCTCACACGCCAAGCGGGCTGTCGCAGACCATCGGCCGCCATGCTGCGTCACCTCAAGCGCCAGGGTGTCGACCTGCGCCACGACCTGCCGCCGACCCTCGAGCCTTAGCACCAAGAAGTGGCCGGCGGGCCCCACTTCGATCTCGGTGTAGCGGTCACCAGGGCCACAGACAAAGACCTCGACAACTTCATACTCCCACAGTCGCCAGGTCGGCCCTGGCGATGAGGGTGGCGCAGGGTCTCCGTAGAGTGGTGCGCTTATGGAGAGGCTGAGCCCCTCCGGGTCGAGCTCAAGCCGCACAGAGACGGCAGCCGCCTCAGGGAGCGGCCGCCCATCCCATGTCTGGTTGACCTCTAGCTTGACCCTAGAGGTCATCCGCACCGAGGCAGATGTCGACCGGTGCCTCACAAGCACCGCCTGCGCCCACCGCT
Organism: Myxococcota bacterium; assembly: GCA_049602155.1. Taxonomy (GTDB): domain Bacteria; phylum Myxococcota_A; class UBA9042; order PHBI01; family JBMYRH01; genus JBMYRH01. The sequence goes on from JBMYRH010000006.1 coordinate 270,066, forward strand.
TCGGCCTGACATGCTTGGATCTCGTCGACCTCCGTCAACGCGTCACAGGCGCCCATCACACACCACTCCAATGCGAGCACTTGCTCTTGACCTTCGGTCGAGGCGGCGCTCACGCAATCTGCAGCGCACGCCTGGAAGTCAAAGCTGTTCCCGCACGCGTCGAGGCAGTTGTACGTGTCCACGCACGTCCCAGAGCCAGCCGTCTCATAGAAGCACTCGGCGCCGACGCCTGTGCAGTTCTCGCTCCAGCAGCCCTGGACGTTGTCGACCTGGCCACAGCCTGTGAAACACGCATCCGCAGCATCATAAAGCTCCTGCGCCGCCGAGGCGCCGGCCGCGATGCAGTCAGTCACACACGCATCATCACCAACCTCACAGTCGCCTTGGCAGGTGTAGATACCGCCACAAGACAGACCATCTACCGGCTCCGGTGCGGGCTCTGGCATAGGCTCGTCGAAGTAGCACGCCGTGACATAGCTCTCACACTCGCCGCCGGCGCCCAAGGCGTCGTCTTGACAGACGCTGGCCTCGTCACCGCTCAGCCCTGAGCATGCCGCGTTGACGCACCAGTTGATCTGCATCCAGATGGTCTTCGCGGTGTCGCTACCTGCAGCAAGGCACGCATCAGCGCAGAGCGCGTCGCCCTCACAACCGCCCAGGCAGTCGTTGACGTCTAGGCAGGTCGCGTTGCCCGCCCCCGGCCACATGCACGCAGCGCCGGAGGGCGCGCAGCTGTCGAGCACGCAGCTCATGTCCGGGCACCCCTCAAGGCAGCCGTCCAACGCGTTGAAGGAGGCTGCGTCGGCGTCATTGCCTGTCGCGACACACGCATCGACGCAACCCGTGTCGTCGACCTCGCAGGCAAATGCACAGGAGGCGATCTCGCCACAGTCGGCAGTCGGGAGAGGTTGCGGCTCAGGCTCATCACCTGCCAACCCACAGGCTGCGACATAATCGGCGCAATCACCACCCTCGTCGACAGCGCTGGCCCAGCAGGCGCTGTACTCACTCGGATCCTCGAGGTCACCGCAGTTCTCATCGGCACACCACAAGAGCTGTAGCCATGTGGCCTGGGCGTCCGCAGTCCCTGACTCAAAGCAACCGTCGACGCACGCGGAGTCATCCGCAGCGCATCCGCCCAAGCACGTGTCCACGTCCGCACACGCAAGCTCGCCCGTGTCGGGCCACAGACAGGCCGCTGCCAAGGGAGCACAGTTGGCCTGAAGGCAATCAGAGTCGTCACATTCCTCTCGGCAGGCATCGAAAGCGCTATAGGCGGCCTGCGTCTCATCCGATCCAAGGGCCACACAAGAGGCCTCACAGTCGTCGTCGCCCTGGTCACAGCCGCCAGTGCAACTCGCGATCTCTGAGCATGATGAGGTGGGCTCTGGCGTTGGGGGGGTGACTGGCTCTTCGGCCCCGTCATCGACACACGCGTTACCATAGGGGGCACATGCGCCACCCTGGCCGACGGCCTCAGCCCAGCACGCATCGGCATCATCACCCGGCTCAGCCAGGCCACACACCGCGTTATTGCACCACAAGAGCTGCAGCCAAATGGCCTTAGCGGCCTCGGTCGCGTCAGCGAAGCAGCCCTCGCTGCACTCAGCGTCTTCACATCCCTGCAGGCAGTCATTCACCTCGAGGCAGTTGGAGGCGCCGGTGCCCTGCCAAAAGCACTGCGAGCCCTCATCCGCACACGTGTCAATGATGCACTGACCATCCTCACAGTCTGCCTCGCAGGCGAACCATGCGTTGTAGTCGGCGATGGCTTCGGGAGAGCCCGCGGCCACGCATGCATTGACACACGCCTCAGCGTCGTCACCGCACTCATCGACACAGGTCGCGATGGTGCCGCACGTCGTCGGGTCGATGACCACGTCCTCTACACATGCACCGGCGTCACAGGAGGAACCCTCATCACACACCCCGCAGACACCGCCACAACCGTCGTCGCCGCACTCAGCGTCGCCACAGGTTGGCTCGCAGGGAGCCTCGGCGCACTGCCCCATCTCACACACAAGTCCGTCGCCACAGGTACCGCACTCGCCACCACACCCATCGTCACCACACACTGCGTCTCCGCAAGCTGGCTCGCAGGGCTCATCGGCACAGTCACCGCCATCAAACTCGAAGGTCTCGCAGTTCAAGCTGGCGTCACAGTAGTCGTCGCCGAGCCAGTTGGCCGAGGTGCAGCCGTAATCGCAGTCGACGAGCTGACCTTCTTCACAGCTCGGCTCGCAGTCCATGCCATCCCATTGGGTAGCTTCACAGTTTAGCTCCTCTTGGCAGGTGCCGTCGCCAGCGAGCGCACCGTCGACGCAGACCCCCGCACAATCGTACATCTCACCGTCAGCGCATGGTGCTGCACAGTCACCGGCGTCGTACTCGAGGCCCTCGCAGTTCAAGCTGGCATCGCAGTAGTCGTCACCAAGCCAATCCGCGCTGGTGCAGCCAAGGTCACAGTTGAGGATCTGCCCCTCTTCACACGCGGGCTCGCAGTCCATGCCGTCCCACTCGGTGGCAGCGCAGTTCAAAGCATCCTGGCATGTACCGTCCCCGACCAAGGCGCCGTCCACACAGGCGCCCGCGCAATCGTTGATCTCACCTTCGGCGCAGGGGATGGTGCAGTCGCCGCCATCGTAGTCGAATGCTTCGCAGTTCAGGCCAGCGTCACATACCGTGTCGCCGAGCCACGCCATCGCGATGCACTCCTCATTGCAATCGAGCATCTCTCCGGTCGGGCAGCCCGTGTCGATGCAGCCCCCATCGATGCATTGGAGGCCCTCTTCACACGTGCCACAGGTGCCGCCGCAGCCGTCACCACCACACGTGATGCCCTCACAGCTGGGCTCACACTCGTCGGCGCCTTCGCATTGGTAAGGGTGTGCCCCAGTCGGCTCCGCAGCGCCGTCCGTGCCGCAGTCGTAGAAGCCGCCCTCCGCGTTCCAACCGCAAGACCCTTGAGGGGCCTCAGCGCAGTCGATCTCCTGAAGCGCGCCGTCGTCACAGAACTGCACGACATTATCGTTGCAGCAGCCCTCGTACGTCACACCGCCGCAGCCGTCACCGGCCCCATCCTGGCACGCACCGGCGACGCAAGACTCACCGTCCGCGCACTCGCCGCATGAACCGCCACACCCGTCGTCGCCGCACGCGAGCCCGTCACAGGAAGGCGTGCATGCACCGCACTGCCCGTCTACACAGGACTCACCGTCCGCGCAGGCTCCGCAGGTGCCACCACAGCCATCATCACCGCACACCACACCTTCGCAGCTAGGCATGCAGGGCTGACATTGGCCGGCCAAGCAGGTCTCACTATCACCACATTCGCCGCAAGAGCCGCCGCAGCCGTCGTCGCCGCACACCTTGCTACCGCAAGACGGGGTGCACGCCGTGCAAGCACCGTCCGTGCAGGTCTCACCCTCTGCGCACATCCCACACATGCCACCGCAACCGTCGTCACCGCAGGTCTTACCTTCACAGGAAGCCTCGCAGGCGCCACTCACGCATTGGCCCGCGTCGTCGCAGGACTCGTCATCCTTACAGATACCGCAGACACCACCGCAGCCGTCGTCACCGCAGACCTTACCTTCGCAGGAAGCCGCGCACGTCACGACGCACTCACCTGCGTCACAGACCAACCCCTCTCCACAGGCCTCACCGGCCTGCCAAGAGCCGTCCAAGCAGACCTCCACGCCTCCCGCTTCGCTGCAACGGCGCTCGGCGTCGACATCGCAGCTCGCCACGTCGGTGGTGACATCGTCACCGGTCCCGGTGGTGCCATCACCACCGATCGGGGTGGTGTCGTCGCCGATCGGGCCGACATCACCGCCGCATGCCACTCCAAAGAGTGGCAGTGAAAGGGCTAGGACAAGAATCAAACAGCGAGACATCGCGCGCATGACGGGGCTCCAGAGTGGCCTAGTGTGATTAAGCGCGCCGTGTGTACACCCAGCCAATCTGCAATTCAAGCACGAGGGCAAGAGCTTGAAAGCGAGCGCCACTCAAACCCGCAGCCGCAGGCCCTCATGTCACCTTTTAAGCGCTCATGTGAGCCCTAGAGACATTGCCCCGAGATGCGCCACTCGTTGTCCGCCTTGTCATCTCGAGCCAGCATGCAGGGCGTCGGAAGATCGGGGTTCCCCTCGTTGTAGACGTAGAAGTGCAACGGGACGGTCGAGGTCCCTTCTCCTTCACTGTAGGCAAACTTCCAGACGACCTTATCGTCGTTCTCGAAGAAGAGGCCCTTCCTGATCTTCTTCCTCGTGTTCTTCGGCCAGTAGAGCGTACGCCAGTTCTTCACATCGCCCTTGCTCGAGCTGATCTTGTGATGAAAGAGCTTCTCAATCTTGCGAAAGCCCTTGTCCGCATCCTTGAGCATCGCCGCCTTCATCACCTTATGGACCACGGCCTCCGGCGTGCCGGCCTCAGGGTTGCTGACCTCCGTGGTGATGCCCAGCTTCTTGCGAACCATTTGGCAGCCTGAGACCGAGAAGGTCAGGGCCACGAAGAGCGCCATGAGGGCAAGACGAGTCAAACGGCGGGTCATGAGTTCTCCAAAGCCTGGGGCAGGCCGCGAGCTTAGTCTCAGAGGCCCGCCGAAGTCCAGGCCAGCTAGTTACCCTGGAGGGCGTCGCAGAGCGTGCTGATGTCCTCATCCGTCGTGAGTTCGGTCGCCGTGATCAAGAGCGCGTTCGCCCAACCATCGCCGAGGTGACCCAGCGCGATGCCGGGTGCGACACCCTTGGCCGCGAGTTCGCGGACGATGTCAGCTGCTGGCCGCGGCGTGTTCACGACAAACTCATTGAATGTGGCCCCCTCATAGCGCGCCGAGAACCCCTCAAGAGCGCACACGGCGCGCTTGGTCTGCTCAGAACGGAGGTGGCTCGCGCGGGCGACCTTCGCGAGCCCATCCGGACCCAACATCGCCATGTAGATGGTCGACGCAGTCGCCATCAGCCCTTGGTTCGTGCAGATGTTCGAGGTCGCCTTTTCACGACGGATGTGCTGCTCACGGGTGGACATCGTGAGCACAAAGCCACGCTGCCCCCGGTTGTCGACCGTCTGCCCAGCGAGGCGACCAGGCATCTTACGCACCTGCTTTTGTCGGCACCCGAAGAGCCCAAGGTGAGGGCCACCGTAGCTCGGGGGGACCCCCAAGCTTTGTCCTTCTCCTGCCACGATGTCCGCCCCAAGCGCGCCGGGCGGTGTCATCAGCCCAAAGGCGAAGGCCTCTTGGAAGGCCGCGATGAGCTGTGCACCAGCGTCGTGAGCGATCTCTGCAGCGCCGGCCACGTCATCGGGGCGCCCAAAGAAGTTGGGGTACCCGACGATGACACCGGCGGTACGCCCGTCTACGACCGCGCGAATCGCGTCTAAGTCCGCGACCCCATCCGAGGTCCCTGGGACCGAGACCAGCGTCAAGTCGCTCGACTCCGTATACCCTTTCACAACCTCGCGGTACTCGGGGTGAACTGTCTCCGAGACGACGATGGTCTCTCGGCGTGTCACGCGCGCCGCCATCAGGGCAGCCTCTGCGACTGAGGTCGCTCCGTCGTACATCGACGCATTGACGACGTCGACGCCGAGCAGCTCCGCGATGAGCGTCTGAAACTCGAAGATGATCTGGAGCGTGCCCTGACTCGCCTCTGGCTGGTACGGCGTGTAGGCCGTGTACAGCTCGCCGCGAAGGAGCAAATGATCCATCGCGATGGGGCGGTAATGCCGATACACGCCGCCACCCAAGAACGAGACGCCTTCCTCGCCATGGTGGTTCTTCGCTGCGAGGCTCGCCATGTGCTTGAGCAAGTCGCGCTCAGACAGCCCCGAGGGGATGTTCAGTGGGCGGCCCAGCTGCAATGCCTCGGGGACCGTATCGAACAAGGCCTCCACATCGTCAAAGCCGACGACCTTGAGCATGTGCGAGATGTCTTCGGGGGTGTGCGGGATGTAGCGCATCGGCTCTAGTCCTCGTCCTGCTCGGCGCAGTACGCCGCATAAGCCTCAGGTGAAAGCAGGCCCTTGAGCTCGTCCGCGTCGCTCACCGCGATACGGACGATCCAGCCGTCACCATAAGGCTCGTCATTCACGAACTCTGGTGCGTCCTCGAGTTCCTCATTCACCGCGGCGATGTCGCCGGCGACGGGGCTGAAGACATCAGAGACGCTCTTAGGAGACTCGATGGCGCCAAATGCGGCCCCCGTCGAGACCTCATCGCCCACCTCGGGCAACTCCACCATCACGACATCACCCATTTTGTCTTGGGCGTAGTCCGTGATGCCGATCGTGACGAGCACGTCATCGCCAGCTTCGACGCGGACCCACTCATGTTCTTCGGTGTACAGCAGGTCGTTGGGGATATCAGCCATCTCAGTCTCCCTTAGGGCGTGAGTAAAATGGGGTGTCAGCCACGACAGCGCCTCTCATGCGCCCGCGACAGTCCACAGTGATTGGGGTGCCCGCCGCGGATGCGGAGAGCGGCACATAGGCGAGGCCGATCGCCTTGCCCGTGGTCGGGGACTTGGTCCCGCTGGTGATCTTCCCGACCACCTCACCGTCGATCAGGATAGGGTAGTCGTGGCGTGGGATGCCGCGATCGACCATCTCAACGCCGACCAACTTACGCGGCACGCCCGCTTCCTTCTGAGCGACGATGGCGTCCTTGCCGATGAAGGCGTCTTTGCCGAGGCGCGTCACCCAGGACAGCCCCGCCTCAAGGGGGGTCGTGGTCCGGTCGATGTCGTTGCCGTACAGACAGTAGGCCGACTCCAGGCGCAGGGTGTCACGGGCTCCGAGTCCAGCGGGCCCTACCTCGAGATCAGCCCCCTGTGCCATCAGCGCCAACCACAATTCTTCTGCTTGCGCCACAGGGACGTAGATCTCCCCGCCTGCTTCCCCGGTGTACCCGGTGGTCGAGAACAAGACCTGGACACCACCGAACTCCGCTGAGCGCACTCGGAAGGGCCGTAACGCCGCGAGCTCGTCACCGAAGAGGCGCCCTATGAGGGTGGGGGCTGAAGGCCCCTGAACGGCGATTTGGGCCCAGCTGTCGCTCTCGTCCGTGATGGTCACGTCACCCTGCACGTAGGTGTTGAAGTGCGCGACGTCCGTAGCTCGGTTCGAGGCGTTCACGCAGATCAAGACCTCATCATCGGCGATGCGATAGACGATCAGGTCATCGACGATCGTACCATCGGGTGCACAGGTGCACGTATACTGCGCACGACCGTTGCCAATCCGCATGATGTCGTTTGTGATGAGCCCGTTCACCGCAGAGAGCGCGTCAGGGCCCTTGAAGCGGACTTCGCCCATGTGGCTCACATCGAAGAGCCCCACGTGCTTTCGTACACGCTCATGCTCTGCGAGGATGCCGTCATACTGGACAGGCATGTCGTAGCCGGCAAAGGGCATCATCCGAGCGCCGAGAGCCAAGTGCTGGCCATGAAGTGCTGTCGTACGAGATGCTGTCATCGGGACCTCCTCAATGAGGACAAGCGCACTATAGGGGCGCTCGCACCTCGACCGTCAACCCTGGATCGACGTGATTTCATCCCGGGGAGCCAGCGCATGCCGCTCAGCTAGGATGCATGTGTTCTCTAGGAGCATCGCGATGGTCATCGGGCCTACGCCACCAGGTACCGGCGTCACGAGCCGTGCACGCTCTGCGACCTCATCAAACGCGACGTCCCCCTGAAGGCGACCATTCGCCAGGCGCGAGATGCCCACGTCGATGACGACGGCGCCCTCCTTCACCCAGTCTCCCCGGACCAATGCAGGACTGCCAGCGGCGACAACCAACACATCGGCCCTCCGGGTGTAGGAGGCCGTGTCCACCGTGTGTCGGTGACAGGTCGTCACCGTGGCGTCCGCTGCCAACAGCAAGGCCGACATCGGTCGGCCCACGACGCGGCTGCGCCCTACGACGACGGCGTGTGCACCACGCAGGTTGACGTCATACTCGCGCAAGAGCCGCATCACGCCTTTCGGCGTGCAGGGAGTGAGCTCCGGCCTCGCGGTAGCTATCTTGCCCATGTTGACCGAGTGAAAGCCGTCGACGTCCTTCTCGGGCCGAACCGCCTGAATCACGGGGTCCGTGTGGATCCCCTCGGGCAGCGGCAGCTGCACCAAGATGCCGTGAACCTCTGGGTCGTCATTGAGCGCTTGGACCGCAGCGATGATCTGCTGCTGGGTCGCCTCGGCCGGCAGCGTATGAAGCTGCGAGGTGATGCCGACCTTCGCGGCTGCGCGCTGCTTGTGGCGCACATAGATCTTGCTCGGCTCGTGCTCGCCGACCAAGAGCACCGCAAGGGTCGGGGAGACGCCTTGTTCACTTAAGCGCGCTGCTCGCTCAGCCACTTCGGCGCGCACGCGCGCGGCCACGGCCTTTCCGTCGATTAGCTGGACCATGACGCTCCTGCCTTCCAGGGAACAGTCGCCAGCTAACACCCCCGGAGCGTCAGTGCAAGGTAGGTTCTACGACCTGCAGCAACGCGTCTCGTTCCGCCTCTCGGACCGCCTTTGCCATCGCTTCCTCTGCGGCCATTTCTGCCAGCCGCCGACGCTTCCGGAGGATTTGGATGCGGGCTGTGATCAAAAACAAAATGGTCAGGAGCGTCCACATCACGTTCTGATCCGTCAGGACGACGAACATGAGCCCATGCCCCTCAAGGGTCTCTCGCCACTCTGCCTCCGCCTCATCGAGGGCCACGCCGGTCAGGGCCTTGAAGGCCGAATCAAAGTCCGTGCCCCCCCGAAGCTGGCGCACCAGAGAGGGCACGAGCTCGGGCCCTGCGCGGCCGATAGCCCAGCGTAGAAACAGGGCCGCCTCAGCGTAGGCCAACGAGACCGCAGGGCCCTGCGCTGGGAAGCGCTTCGAGAGCTCCGCCAAGGGCACAAGCCGGTCCGTGAGCGCAGCCTGTTGTGCCGGGAGCATCCGGTCCAGGACCGACTCGCCGGCCTGCCAGATCGCGACCCCCTCGGAGAACCAACGAGGGACGTGCCCTGGGGCCGCCCCACGGTGGAGGAGAATGTGGCTCAACTCGTGGTCAAAGGTCTCATCGAGAGAGAACAACGCTGAACCATGCGCCCTGAGGACGATGCGCCCCTCCTTCACGAAGGCCACGCCGACGGCCCACTCGGTCATGGGTGACGCACCATGGAACGCGCTAGCGAACTTCTCGGCGTCTGGCGCGAGCCAGACGTCTATCGGCTCCTTCCCGGCGATCTCGCAGACCTCCAGCATCCGGCACAGCGCGGCGTAGCGTGCCTCAGCCTGGGCTGCGATACGCCGTGTGTTGCGGGTCGTGCCCTCCACCTCATGGAAGCGAAAGTGCGGCGTCGTCACGAGGACCTCAGCCTGGGAGGGTTGGGTCATGAGGAGGCCCGTGACGAGGGCGAGAGCGAGGGTGATTCTTGAGAAGCTCACGGAGAGAGGGTGCGCACCGCGGCGCTCGGTTCAAGCCACGTTAGAGGCGCTTCCATTGAAAGCGCTGCTTTCCACTCGTGATCTCAAAGTAAAAGCCGAACTGAAAGACGATCTTCCCGAGGTCATCCACCAAGCCGTCTGGGGGGTTGGGGAAAGGCTGCGCCCTGCGAAATGCGCTGAGCGCCTCGGCATCCAAGAAGTCCAGCCCTGAGTCCTTCGTCGCGAGCAGGTCTCTCAGATACCCAGCCTCGTCAATCGTGACCTTAAGCACCGTGTACCTGTCCTTGACGCCGAAGACACGGCCCGTGGGGTCACGCTGTCGATAGACGCGATCGGGGTGCCAGTGACGTCGCACCGCCTCCTTCACGCGATAAAAGAAGTCCGCATACTTGTACTTATTCGAGCGAAGGATGGTGTCCTCCGCCTCCTCGGCCACATCAGGGAGGTAGGAGTCCGACGCAAAGGAGCCGCTCATGCCCTGCACTTGGGCCAGCCGCTGCTTCCGCGTCGTGACTGGCATCATCAAGTCCGAATCAACCCCTTGCTCGGACAGGTTGCGCTTCGCTTGCTGCCCCTCTGCGTGCTCTGGGCGCCGCTCAGCCTGTTTCGCGGACGCGGCCTTCTTCTGTGACTGCTCCGAGGCGCTCGGCTCCGCGCTGTCCGAGGACTCCGACTGAACTGCAGACCTCTCCGTTGGTTTCACCTTGCCCGGCCGCTTGGCGCGCTCTTGCCGACCTCGACGCTTGGACTTCGTCTCACGATCGACGTTCACAGTGCGATCCGCCACATTGCGCGTCTCGACCGTCTCATCGGGCTCGGGCTGGACCAAGTCAGGGACTTCTACGATCCGAGCGTCATCGGGGAGGATCACCTCGGGCTCGGGGGGCTTGGTCGGGGCCCGCTTCGCGCCCACCAACTTCATCCGAGTCTTGCGCTGCACCGTCGGCTTCTCAGCGCTGAGGTACGACGTGAAGCCATCAAGGAGCGGGATCTGCAGGGCGAGCGCCAACACGACGGGGAGCCCCCATCGACGCCAACCAGGCTGATTCCTCCGTGTGCTTCGCAACGCGCTACCTCCAGCGTCTACAGATTAGGCAGCAGAGGACGAGAGAACAAGCAACACGCCGACTTCTCTTCCCGTAATCGCCACTCGCTATTGGTGAAGCGCGTATCTCCAGCGTCGGGCGCCAATAAAGAGCGCGATCCCTAGCCACAACATCAGAGGCCCATGGCGTAGGGGGTGTGCTTGGCCAGCGTGACATCCGCCGCTCTTGACCGCACCGCCATCGCCAGCGCCATCACCCACATCACCAGAGCCACTTAGGTCCGAGCCCTCTTCGAGTGTGCCTTCTCCCGACGACACCCCGTCCTCACCCTCGCCGGCATTGGAGGTCACCTCCGGGGTCACACAGCTCCCTGACTCGCACACTTGGTCAGCCTCGGCGCAGTCCGTCTCGACGCGCTCGGTGCAGCCGACACTGCCCATCGCGCACGCCCACTGCAGGGTACCGTCGCAGCCCACCTCGTCCAGCTCACAGGCGTCTTCGCAGGCGAGGACACATGCCCCCTCCAAGCACATATCGCACTCGCCACAGCTGCCACAACGACCGCCGCAACCATCATCGCCGCAGACCTTGCCGTCGCAGCTCGGGACGCACGCCTCGAAGGCCTCTTGAATGGCGTCGCAGGACTTCACGTTCTCGCCACTCGGGTCGTCGCCTTCGTACGTACAGTCGAACCACCCTTTGTCGGCGTTCCAGCCACAGCCTTGCCCCTGACAATTGATGGTGCTGAGCCCGTCGGCGTCACAATACACAAGGTTCTCACTCGCGTTACAGCAGCCGCCCTTTGAGATCCCCTGACAAGGATCACTGACCGGTGCGTCCGCCGAGACTTCACCTGGGCACGGGCTGTCGCAGTCGTTGCAATTACACAACCACTCAGGTCCGTAGCACACGTCCGCCTGAGCCGAGCCGGGACGGCACACACCATCGTAGCCTCCCTCCGGAGCCTCACACTCATTGCAGCCATTACAGGTGCCATCAGGCACCCAAGTGGATGGCGTCACAGCCGGCACGGTCCGCGTCACGCAGTGAATCGCTCCAGACCAAAACGAGAGCTCCTCCGAGTCGATCCAAATGTGCTCGACATCGGGCAAGGCCGCCTGCCACTCCGACTGCGCCAAGTTCCTGCTCTCCTCCCATTCCGGGAACGTAAATGCAGGCCACAGGTTGAGCCCATTGATGAACGTCGAGTTGATGTAAGTGAAGGGCATCGTCGAGCTGCCGTCGCCACTTTGCACCGTACGGTGCCCAGGCATCGTGATCCGCTCCACCGTGAAGCTGCTGCCGTTGGGCTTGACGTAGTTCGCGAGGAACTCGGCGTTCGCGTCCATGCGCGCCGCGTTTTGCTCGGCCTGCCCCTCAAAGGGTGGCTCATAATAGCCGATGAGCACACGGTCGGTGTCGAGGACCTTGAGGTACATATCGATGTGGCCGGTCCCATCGTCGGTGATGCTGTTCGTGACGACGGTGTCCACGCAGCCAGCGTACTCACGCCAGATGGCCTCAATCTCGAGGGTCAGTGGGTGTTCCTGAACCTCATCCAGCGGCATCGTCCGGATGCTCGCATCGCACCCCCCAGGCGCCGCGCAGCTCATGTGGTAGATCTGGCGATTACCGGTGATGCAGAGGCCGTCCTCCGTGGCCTGGAATGTGCCCCCCTCGGTGCTGAGCGCAGGGCGATACGTGTTGATCGGGGCCTCCAGGCCGAGCGCATCCACCTGACGGCCAAGCCAGCTCGGGTTGCCATCGTCAAAGGGCCGGTCTGGGTAGTAGCGGAAGTCCAGGAACGCGAAGGTGTCGGTCACGGGATCCACGATGGGCAAGGGGCCCGAGTCGATGACCCACACGCTGTCCAGCGGCTGCACCAAGAACTTCACTTTGGTGCCGATGTCAGCCTCGTCCATCCCCATGTTGAGCAAGCTGTTGGTCAGGTTCGTGGCCACCGAGTCTGCGGAGACGATGTACCAGACCTCTGCGACCTTCGCCGAGTGGAAGCCGATGGAGGTCAGGGTCGCCCACGCGTTGGCGTAAGACGCCATGTACGCCGGGACGCTGAGGATGATCGAGCGCATCGGCTCCCACTCCACCATGGGCCGCACACCGAGCTTTGGTGGCGCCGTGATGGCGAAGCGCTCGGGGTTCAGCGCACGAATGTCGTCATTCGCGTCGGCCTTCAGGGGCTCGAAGCGCGTCCGGAAGGCCGGCAGCATCGGCTCGCCGGCCACCTTGACGTAGTCGACGCCAGGGCTCATGCGAGAGCGCTGCGCGAAGGGCAGGGGGCTGGTGCTCCGCTGAGGCGGCGTCGCCTGTCGCTCCACGTTCGGCGCGGTGGCCGGCGCGAGTTGCGTCGCCGTCGGGGTCTTTTCGCAGCCAACCAGGACAATGAGGCACGACAGGCCTCCAAGCAGTATCCACCCGCGCATGCTATCCCCACCAGGTTCAAAGAAGCCGACTCGGCCTCAGGGCGTCATCGGTGGCACAAGGCTAGGGGCGCGCTCACACGAGGGTCAAGCTGCAGCGCCCCTCTGGGTGCGCAATTGCCCGATTGTTCTGACCTTCGAACCTTGGCTCTTCGACGTAATCTCTGCGAGAGCGAGCGACTCGGCGCTTGTGCACAAAGGTGGATGACATCTGCGAACGTCTTCCATACACTCCGCCGCGGAAGTGCATCTGTCCTGGTGGGCGGCACGGTCTTCAAAATCGTTGTAGAGCGTTGAAAGGCGCCTCTAGGGGGGTTCGATTCCCCTGCATTTCCGCCACTTCTCCCCCCTCTCGGAGAATCGCAGCGCCGGCCCCGCCGGGGCCGCTGCGTGTCATCGCACAAGGTTGCCGCAAGGCGTGTCGTCCGAGCCTCCAAGGGCGCTCCAGCATCGCAGCTCGGCTTCGATGTTGAAGGGTTCACAGTGTAGCGGGTTGACCTCGCACGAGAGCCGCCCGGTCTCGTCAATGTGGACAAAGCGGCTCTGGTTCTCGAGGTGGAAGTGAGCCTCGGACTCGAAGAAGCGCCCCTTGCCTCCGCCGGAGACGTAGAGCCCGAACACGATGAGCCAGGCCATGACGTGGCGACGATTCAGACCGTGCCTTAACCAGGTCATGCGCTCGTCGAAGGCACCACCCACCTTGTCGAAGAAGGGGACGAGCCCATTGATGAGGGGGATGAGGAGGACCTTGGAGTAGAAGTCGGAGACACCGTTGATCTCCAGCCCCATCGAGACCGTGCTGATGATCAGGCCCGCGCTGACGCCGTAAAGGATTTGACCGCCCGGGGTGCGGGGGCTCGTCGCTGGATCGGTGATGAGGAGCGCAAGGACCAGCAGGATGGGCGCCCAGTCTGGGCCAAGCCAGTAGGGATCGTAGACAGGCCCGATGAGGGCCATCGCAAGAAAGCTAGAGAGGGTCACGAGGACCACCGGGACGCGCAGGTGCGCGATGGTGGCGACGATGACGATGAGCTCAGCCATGTTGGGGGGCAGGTTCAAGTAGTGCGCGATGTCTCCATCTGGGAGGTCCGCGAGCCGCCAAACGCCGGGTTCGCTCGACCCGTCCAAGGTCAACCAGAGGGCACCGATGACCGCCAAACCAAGGGCTGAGGGGTTGAAGATGTGCCGGCCGCCGCGGCGCAGGAAGATCTTTGAAGCAATGGCGGCCGTCAGCGCGATGGCCACCATGTAATGCTCGATCCACTCGCTGTACTGGACGAAGAGGTTCGTGCTGAGAACGATCGGCACCGGGCCAAACGAGATCCGCCACCGCTTGAGGAACCACAGAGAGAGGGCCATCTCGAGCACATAGACGTACGCGAGCTGCGCCAGGATGAAAGGCAGGTGATCTGCCAGTTCGCGCCAGTAGAGCCCCCAATACAGGAAGAGGGTGCTCTGAAGGATCGCGGGCAAGAGGTGGGTACGTTTGTAGTGAACGACCAGGACGTCGTCCCACGTCGCGCGCCTGACCTGCGCGCCGATCGCCCCGAAGAGCAGCAAGGAGAGCAATAGGGGGAGCCACAGGATGATGGCCTCTCCGCGGACCTGCCGAACCGACGCAGCGTCCTCGGTCGGCGGGCGTATCGCGGGGATGTAATACCCACCTCGGTCTTTGGCCTCTACCCGGTCCATTGCAGCGGTCATCGCGGCTCGAACCGAGGCGTCCTCGGAGCGCTCAGGTCGCATCATGAAGCTCTTGGAGGTCCGCCCATCGACCTGCGCGAGGCTGCGATGGTGGAGGCTCAGCGCCCCTACGACCTCTTCGCCCCCGTCCGCAGACGCCTGAACGAGGCGGAAACGGACGCTGTCGTGGTCCATGCGATCGAGCTGAAAGCGATACACGTCATCGGGCGCATATCCGTCGAGCAGCGCTGCGACGGCCGGCCGCATGTGAGCAGGGAGCTGAACCGCGCTCGTGGACGCGACGGCCGGGTTCGCTGACGTCATGATCAGGACCACCAAGAGCGCCGAGCACGCCCAAGCCGCCTTTCCCCTGCCTATTGGCCGTGCGGCGCTCAGTGCTGGGCCTCCCGACACGCCTTGGCGCAGTCGCGGAACGCATCACCTGAGCAATCGACGTCTGCGGTGAGCGCCCCGGTGCAGTGGGCTGCCTGACACTCCCGGACACACGCGGTCTCACCCTGACACATCCCCATCTGCATGGCGGTGACGGCGATGACGATGATCCCGATGGCGATAGCGACTGCGCGCATGGCGGCTCCCCTGACTGACCTCTCGCTTTAGGGGCCACCTCACAGGGCGGCCACCCCTGGACCCGCAGCCATCTTGGACGCGGACCCCGGCAAGGATGGCGCAAAAGCGCCCTCGGGGGAACAAGGGGACCGCCACTCGCCTGGAATTCAGCGTGATTTTTTCGACAGGCCCCAGGGGCCATGGTGCCCTTGGGCTATGAAAACTACACGCCCCCTGCTCGCCGTCATGGCTCTCGTTGTACTCACCGCTGGACTGGCAACAGCTCGCGTCGTTGCCGCTGGGACCTGCACCGCGAAGGCGCCTAAGAACGCCTGCGGGGAGTGCCGTTATGAATCACAATGCGGGGGCACCGAGAGCTCGCGCCTCTGCCACGCTCAGCCGCCGAAAGCCTGCAAGGCGATCGAGGTCCAGAAGCCCGTGGCACCAGAGCCCGCAGCGCCGGCACCGGTGACGACAAAGGCCGCCCCGGCGACCCCGCCAGTCATCGCGATCACCGCCACCGTCGCCCCGAAGGCAGCCCCCAAGGCCACCCCGAAGGTGGTTGAGGCGACGCCCGCGCCCGCCGCGGAGGTCGTCGAGGTGGCCCCAGCCCCCGTCACGACGCCTAGCAGCTCGGACGAGGTTGGCCTCGATGGGAGCTACGTCCCGACCCAATCCCACGGTGTCCTCGGCCTCGGCGCCGGGTTCGACATCGAGGGGGATCACCTGCACGAGGCGTTCTCCCTCGGGTGCACCACGACGCTGTCTTTGGCCTCGGTCAAAAAGGACGAGGCTGAGGTGAAGCTCATCGAGCGTTTTGGTCGCAGCTGCCGCCCTGACGCACGCCCCGCGGCTGGCGCAACCGTCGGCTCCATCGACACCCTGCGACGTGGCCCCAACGGTGAGGCGCTCGAGCTCCTCGTCGAGATGCCCGCGATGACCCGGGTGCGCCGCGCGTTCCGAGCCGCACGCTTGGGTGATGGCGACTACAAGGCGACCGACGACACCTGGGTGCAACTCCGAGGGACCGCAGCCATCGTGCGCCGCGGCTCCTGCCTCGTCCTCGCGCGGATGGCTGACCGAGGAGCGACTGACAGCGCGGACCTCAGGCTCATCGAGGTCTCCGGATGTGACGACATCTCCCCGGCCCCCGGCGCGACCGTTGGCAAAGTCAGCATCGCCAAGACCGCGGTCGTTGACGCTGAGGAGATCACGACCGACCTCAAGCTAGAGCTCAAGGGCGCCTACTGGACCGCCGCTAGACAGCAGGCCGGGCCGCCCCTCGGTATGCAGCGCGGCGTCACTTCAAACTGGACTGGCGCTTACGACGGCCCGAAAGGCGGCACGCTCACCTTGCTCGCTCCGCACGCTGGCACCTACGCCCTCAACGACGGCACCACCACCTGCTCGCTGCCCCTTGAGGTCGCTCAGGTCAACGGCTCGGTGGAGGCACGTGTCTCTACCGCGATGGGCGCGCGCATCCGACCTGTCGGCTGCCCAGCGTACCTTCCGGGTCAGCTCGCCTTCCGCTTGGATGGCTTGAAGACCACCGACGGCGGCTCGCTCCAGACGGTCGCTCACAACGGGATGGCCTTCACCCGACCCGGTCCCAGCCAGCAGTCACCGGCGCGACCCGAGCGCCCTCGCAAGATGGTCGCTAGCATCCGCGGTGAGGCCCCCGAGCCCGTCGCTGCCTCGGCATCGCCTAGGTTCGCACGAGGCGGCGTGTCCGATGCGCTCAAGGCCGGGAAGAAGGCTGTCGACGCCTGCTACCAGCGCCGCGTGCAGATGCGCCGTGGTCTCGCAGGGAGCCTCTTCCTCGCGTGGCAGGTGGACGGCAACGGCACCGCCTACGATGTCCGAGTCCTTAAGGACTCGCTCGGTGACGGTCCCACCGCGCGCTGCGTGGTCCACGCCGTGCGCCGCATGCAGTTCCCAGCGGCGCCCGATGGCACCTATGAGGTCCGCACGCCGTTCCGGTTCACAGCCTACTAGAACAGGGCGCGCACCTCGTGCGTTGACCTGAGTGCAATCACCACGGTCCCTGGGGAGGAGACCTTGGAGCGTCCCTTATATCGTCTTCGGTTAGCCTTGCCCTTCGGGCTCGGCTTCGCCTGCCTCTTTGCCTCCACCGCGGTCGCCGCAGTGGAGACCTTGGGTGTCGACACCGTCGTGGTCGGCACCACACCGGAGCAGGTCATCGCAGCGCCCTTAGACCGGGTCGACAATGTCGTCCGACAGCAGGTCAGTGAGCGCCAACTTGTCGGGACCGCCATCGGCGTCATCAAGGGCGAGGAGATCACCTACCTGAAGGGCTACGGCTATGAGGACCTCGAGGCGGAGACGCCGCTGCTGGCGCAGCGCTCGATGATCCGCTGGGCGTCGATCTCTAAGCCCATCACCGCGGTCATCGCGGCCCGATTAGTGCGCGATGGGGTGATCGATCTCGACGTCCCCATCCAGACCTACTTCAAGCGCTATCGTGCGCCACGAACGCACGTATTGAAGTGCAAGAAGCGCCGCGATGAGGTGAAGCACAAGGGCAAAATGCTCCCGTGCGAGGATGGCTACGCAGACGTCAAAGTGCCCAAGTCGCAGCGCGTCGTTACGCTAAGGAGCCTGCTCGCACACACCTCTGGGGTGCGTGGCTATGGCGGGGGTCGCAAGGGCGCCACACCGTCCCGGAAGTACCTGAACAACCCCAGGACCAACAAAGGGCTCAGCTGGGGTTTAAAGAAGGTGCTGCGCAGCCCCTTCGCGTACATGCCGGGGACTGAGTACAGCTACTCGACCTTTGGGTTCAACTTGGCCGCAGTGGTGATGGAGCACGCGACGGGCAAAGACTTCCCGACCCTCATCGCCGAGCACGTGAGCGCCCCGGCCGGGCTCGAGACACTGCAGCCTGACTACGCATGGGTGGAGATCCCCAACCGCTCGGCGGGCTACAGGCTACCCAAGCGCAAGAAGGACGTCGTCCGCGCGAAGACCTATGACGTCAGCTGGAAGATGGCCGGAGGTGGCCTCATCTCGACGCCCCAAGACCTCGCCAGGTTCTGTCAGGGCTTGATGGGTGACACCTTGCTCACCGCCGATGAGAAGACGCTGCTCTGGACCGAGCAGACCAAGACAGACGGGGAGGGCACCGACTACGGCCTAGGCTTTAGCGTCGGAGATCGCGACGGCCGCGCTTATGTCGAGCACGCAGGCGTTCAGCCCAAGACCCGCAGCCACCTGCGCCTCTACCCCGAGGAGAACCTCTGCATCGTCGTCATGACCAACACGACGACCGCGAAGACCACCGCTCTCATCGACGGCATCGACGACGCGCTGAAGCTCGACTGAGGCGGCCTTGCAGAGTCGACGCACCTCTGCCCCAATGGGTGACCGGAGGACGCGGATGAACCAAGACTCATATGCTCAGATGTTGGCCGCAGTGCAGGCCTTTCACGACGCCCATGACTTCAAGAGCAAGGGCGGTGAGGACCTCGTGTACCGCGTCGCGCTCATGAGCGAGGAGCTGGGGGAGATCTCGGCGGCTGTCACCAAGGGCAAAGGCAAAGAGGCGCTCTCCGAGGAGTGCGCGGACCTCTTCATCTTGCTGCTGGGGACCGCCATCGCCGGAGACCTGGACCTGCCAGGGGCCTTCTGGGGAAAGATGGACGAGCTGATGGCGCGCTCGAGCAAGATGGTCGACGGGCGGATCCGCGTGTCCCGCTTCGAGGGCCAAGACTGAGCGCGGCTTACTGGCAACCCAGGATAGGCCGGGTCACCACGTCCTCGACGACCTCCACAGTGGCGATGTAGCCCCCGTATTGGGCCCACGCCGCCAGCGGGATGCAGCTGCGCGGGCTTAGCGCCCCGCCGTCCTCTGTGTAGACCGCCAGCGTGTGCTCACCCTCCGGGACGTTGAAGAAGACGTAGTGCTCACAGCTCGTGCCCGCCGGAAGGGGCAGAGAGGCGTCAATGACGGTAGCTGGGGACAGCGAGGTCACACAATAAGCGCCCTCGGAGGAGCCATTGAGGGTCACCCGAGTCGACGTGATACCTGGGGAGACCTGCTCCCCATCATAGGTCAGCACGCTCGACCAGACGATGCCCGTGGCCGCCTCCTCGGAGACCCCGGCCGCCGCGCGGACCGCGATGAGGTCGTCGACCTCGATGACGTTGGCCCAATAGTCGTAGACCGTGTCGGCGTCGGGTACTGCGTAGAAGAAGTAGTTGTAGAGCGTGCGGGCGAAGGGCCCCCCTTTGAGCTCGACGCTCGCGAAACTGTTGGCTGGGAGGTCGTAGAAGGTCATGACGCCGCCCTCGCCCCCTGTCTCGCAGAACTGGGTCGTCGCCGAGTCCAGGCAGGCCTCGAAGGTCACGCCGTTCGGGACGCTGTTCGGGAAGTGCCAGAAGAAGATGATACGGGCGTTGGTGTGGGGGTCACCGACGACGATCTCGCTGCGGAGGTAGGCCTCGACCAGCGGCGTGAACATCCGAGGCTCTGTGAGCTGCACGTAGGCGTCATAGATGCTGATGGCCGCGCCCATGATGTTGTGGCCGATCTCACAGTGCATCGGCGTGGTCTGCTCACCGACCCACGTCGGCCCCAAGACCCCACCAAAGAGACCCTCGGGTGGCGGCCCATTGGGTAAGAGCCCGAGCGAATGCCCGACCTCATGACAGCCCACGAGGGCCGTAAATGCGGCCACCAGCTCGATCGCGTAGAGGACCGCCTCCACACGAGCTGGGAGGTCCGGGCTGCCGATATCAAAGTCGGCCCCCAAGACGATGCCGTCTGCGAAGTCCGCCCCAAACGCTGTCCCCCCGACCTGCGGGACGAGCTCGGCTGGGTAGCCCACGTTGAGGTTGCTGGTCAGGATGGCGCCCGCGACCTGCCCCGTCATCACGCCCAACTCGGGCGACTGCGAAACGTCCTCATTGCGCTGATTGTTGGCGTCGTATGGGCAGCGGCCCCAGACCGCGTCGCCCTTCGGATCCCAGCCGCCGATGGACAGCACGGAGAAATTCTCTGAAGAGCGCGGCCCAGAGCTGAACTCGCTCAGGGAAGGCGCCCCCGCCGCGTCGTCGAGGACGAAGCCGATGGGGATGCCGGCGTCGTCGCGCGGGTCGTAGCAGGCGACGAAGTGGCGCTTTATCGCCTGCTTGAGCTGTGCGCGGGACCACGCAGCGACGGCTGGGTTGTTGAGGTCCATCAAGCCAATCGCGGCCATGGCCTCGTCAAAGTCAGGGATGCCGTTGCCGTCAGCGATGAACGTGTTGGTCAGCCCGAGGAAGCCGATCGGCGCCGTGTGGCTCCAGACGTCTCGCTCAAAGGACAAGACCCAGGTCTGAGGTGCGGCCATGGGGTCCAGGTTGGCTGGGAGTGGGGTCGTCAGGAAGTCCATGGCCGCGGCGCCGACGTGCCCGCTGGGGCCCTCGACTGATGCACTGCAGGTGACCACGGCGTCGACGAGCGGCTCCGTGAAGGCGATGCAGACAGACCGCCAGCCGTCGTCTTCGAGCGCGCCATCCATGGCGTACGACTCGCCTGCGGCCTTGGCGGTCAGCCCCTCCGCAATAAACGGCCGGTCACAGCTCAGGGAGAGGGTCGACCAGTCGACCGGCCCTGAGCCCTCGAGCGGCGCCACGTCCAAGCAGGTGCGCTCGAGCGACGTCCTCACGTAGAAGGCCTCGTTCGAGCCCAAGGAGGCATCAAAGTAGGGCAACGAGCCGTTGAGGTAGTCCGGGATTCGGCTGACCGTGAGGAAGATGGCGGGCGGATCGACCGGCGCCGTCGAGGTGCACGTCACGCCGTCCCCCTCAAAGCCCTCTTGGCACGCGCAGTCCCAGCTCCCGGGGACGTTGGTGCAGTCCGCAGCGGCATGGCAGTTGTCCGCACCGGTCGCGCACTCGTTCACGTCCTCACAGGAGGTGCCAGGCCCGGCGTAACCAGCGAGGCACTCGCAAGACCAGCTCCCGTCTGCGTTGGTGCACAGAGCGTCCGGAGCACAGTCGTCCAGCCCGAGCAGACACTCATCGACATCAGCGCAGGACTGCCCATCACCCGTGAACCCGCTGAGGCAGGTGCAAGTCCAGCCGAGCGCCGTGTCCTCGCAGGCCGCATGTTCGTCGCAATCATCGAGCTGATCCGCGCATTCATCGACGGCGACGACCACCACCTCACTGGCAACGTCATCTGCCCCGGAGGCCACATCTGCGGGCCCCAGCGTGTCACCTTCGGGGGCGTGGCTCGTGTCCGTCGCGTCACTGCTCACGGTGCCCGCCGTGTCCCCTCGGTCCGCGACGTCCGAGGCCCCGTGCGAGTCGCCCACGAACAAAGCATCACCCTGCGGTATTGATGCATCCAACACCTCTGCATCGTCGCCTGCCGTGGCGCCGTCTGGAGCCCCCCCCACATCGACAGGCCCTGACCCAGCCGCAGCGGCGTCCGCTGCGACGTCGACAGTGTCCGCGACCGCGCCGTCGTCGTCCGCCGCCACAGCCGCATCGAGGCTGCTCTCATGCCCCTGCGGGGCGAGGACGTCCGGGGTGTAGACGGCGGTAGGCGGAACCTCCTTCAAGCACCCAGAGAGGAGCCCGGCGAGGCAGCATGCAATCCAAAACCGCGAGGGGAGCGACATGGGCGAATGCTACTACGGCTATCAGCCCGATAGAAATAATCCCTGCGTCCGTTCTGCCCGCTCAGCGGCCCGCTGCGAGGAGCTGCTCTGCCGCCGCCTTGAGCCATGCCTCACTCTCATTGGCCTGCCATTCGACTGGCTGCCCATGAGCGAGGGCCAGGAGGCGCGCTGTATCGGCCGAGGGGCTCGGGAGCCGCTCAAGGGCGGCCAGCGCCACCGCTGTGGACTCGGTGCACTTGAGCGCCTCGCGCCAGCCAGAGACCGCCGCAGAGAGCTCGGGTTCGGGCGCGCTTGGCTGCTCCTCATCGGCGGGAAGGCCCAACGTGTTGATGGCGCTCAGGACAGCAGCGCTGCGCTCCTTCAGCCCCATCGAGGCTAAAGACTCGGGGGCGATGGGGCGGCCGATGTGGTGCACCTGTCGCCCGTAACCAACGGGGAAATCGAGGGTGGCGTCCATCCGCGCGACGGGGAGCCCACCCGCGAAGCGGACAGGGACAATCGGGAGGCCAAGGCGGAGCGCGTAGTCGACGAACACCGAGCTCATGGTCTGGACCTCGTCCCGGCAGCTCAAGCCGAGCTCGCCCTCGACATGCAAGAAGAGGGAGCGGCCCTCCGCGATGTCGGCTTCGAGGCGCTCCAGGATCCCGAGCATCGAGCCCGGGTCAGACTGATTGAAGTAGACGATACGCTCTGGGTAATTGGCCTCTGGGTGAGAGGACGGGACCCGGACGAAGGAGCCGACCCAGCCCGTCTCATGCTCGGCCTTGGCGATGGTCACGATGTCGGAGCCCAAGAGCGGCGAGAGCAGGGTAGGGAGGAGCATCGACTCCACCTGCACTTGGTGGTTGCCCAAGAGCAGCACGGGCCGGCCACCAAGGGCCGACAGTGCCTGCGGGTCTTCCAGGACCATGCGATCGACGAACTGGGCACAGAGCGCCTCGAAGAGATCGCCTCCGAGCCAGGCATCGCGCCCCGTCACAGTGTGGCTGTAGTCCGCCACGCGGGAGAGGTCGAGGGTCGCCGGGCCTGCCGAGCGTGTGACGCACTCCTCTCCGGTCGACGCGACGGTCACGGGGAAACGAGTGAAGGGGAGCTGGCGCACGCGACCTGCGCCCTCCTCAACCATGACGTCAGCCGGGTGTACCCCGGCCCGTTGGGCCACCTGGTCTTTCACGGACACTTCGGTCAGGTCGTCGCTCCCGTACAGTGTGGCCACCGTCCCCTTCAGCCAGTCGAGCTGACGCAGGGTCTCGAGGCGGGTCGTCGCCGTCTCGCCGGAGAACTCAGAGAAGCCTACTCCGGGCACGTGCACTCGGTCGCGTAGGAAGCGGTGCCGCACCGCGCGGTCTTGAGCGGCCGCGGGAACGGGCACGAGGACCTCCACGACGCGCATCGCGAGCCACAGACCGGCGTCCGTCGAGAGCTGAATGTCGAGGCGTGGAAAGCGCGGTGCGCCGTCTGGACCAGCGACCACGTCCACCATCCGCACCTCGCAGCGCACGTCACCCGACTCTGGAGGGGCGCCATGGAGGCTCAGCCGCTCGACGGCGTAGGGGTAACCCACGTGCCCCTCCGGGACATCCGCGTGCCATGTGCCGAGGTTGTCGTGAGGGATCGCGTGGAGGGCACCGTCTAGGAGCGCAACGCCGAGCGTGCCACGTGGCGCGGCGCCACCTCCAGCGTCCAGGATCGCCCGGGAGCCATCGGCGCCGAGCTCCAGGTCACGTAAGATCTGCAACGAGGGGCCATGAAAGAGGACCCCGGTAGCGTAAGGGCAGGGCGCTGGCGTCGGTCGCTCGAGCGGAGCGAAGAGCTTGGGCGCTGGCGCGAACTCGCGCGCGAGCAGCGCGCGGCCGGTGAGCACGGGCTCGAAGCGAGACATGGCAGGATCTGGAGCGTCACGCCACACCTCCAACGCGACGACTGCGTCCTCCCCGCGACGTTCTGCGCGGGTGCGGAGGCGCCGCGGAGACTCCACCGTCAGCCAGCCGTGGGAGGCGACGTCGACCAGGCCGACGACATGCGCTCCAGAGGCCGCCTCGACGGCGGCGCCGACCACTTGGTCCACCGCAGCCATCAGTGGGAGGACCGGGGCAGCAAAGCTAGGGCGATGGTCGCTCAACCATCTGTCGACCTCCGGGTCGAGGGTCGTCTCAGCATCCCCAGAGACGCGTCGTCCACCGGGGGGTGGCTCTGGCCCATCCACGATGCGCATGGTCAAGCCCGTCGCGGTGTAGATACGGAGGCCATCCACCCACAGGTTGGCGTTACAGACCGCGACAATCTCGTCGACCGACTCGCGCACCTCGGTGACCTCGAGGTCGGACTGGATCAACCGGTTGGTCGGGACCACCTGACCACGGTACTTCCACGTGTGGGGCTCCTTGACGCCGATGGCCTCGAACCGCGGGTTGTCAAAGTCCTCACCAAGGCCACGCTCGATCATGTAGGCCTGGAGGAGCTGAATCATCGCCTCGATGCCCAAGCTCCCTGGCTGCACCGGATCGGTGTAGAAGTGGGCCTTGAAGAACCAGTCGTTCATGTCGACGTCCTTCTCACCGCGCATTCGTCCGAGGCCATGCTCACCGGCGTCAGGCCAGTAGCCCGTAATGCGGTCGAGCATCAGGAGCTGCCCGGTCGCCAGGGCCAAGCTGCCACCACAGAAGCGCTCGGGCTCCTCCGTGAGCTCCACGCGGTAGTCGCTGGGCGCCGCCAAGAGTGCGCGCTCCTCTTCACTGGAGCCCACGCCCGCTTGCTGCGCCAGGGCCTGCGCTGGGAAGAAGCCGAAGCCCGTCTTCAAGGTGTAGACCAGCGTGTCTCCTTGCGTGCAGGTCACGTCGAAGTTCACCAGGAACATGCCCGCGACTTTGGACACGCTGGTGAGCGTCGCCAGGGTGACCAGAGGCTCACCACCTGGGGTGAGCTCAGCGTGAATCGTCCCAGTCCCGTCGAGGTTCCGGAAGAAGAGCGGGTCCTCGCTCGCGAGCGGGCCACCGCCGAAGACCGCCAACCAGCCGCAAGGCTGCAGGGCCGCCTCAAGGAGCACCGCGAAGGGCATCACAGGGTGGCCGTTGTCATCGAAGTACCAGACCGACTCTGGGATGTCGTAGACGATCTCTACTTCGGACCCGACGATGGTCTCACCGAGGGTGCCCTCGATGCGCCTGACCCGAGACATGAAGTGATAGGGCGCGCCGGGCAGGCGCGCGATGTGGCGCGTCCCATCAAAGGGCTCTCCGAGGGGCCCGAAGGCGTCCGAGGGCTTACCCCAGGCGCAGGCGACGAGCGACTCATAGCCGAACTTGAAGCCGTCTATCTCCGCGACCGGCTCTGGGTCGACCCAGCCCTCGAGGAACTCGGGCATGCTTGTGATGGGCCAGTCCGGCGTCAGCTGGATAGCCATCCTGCGGCCATGGAAGATCTTGAGCCCATCGACGCTGCCGAGCACATCGGCGCGCAAGGTCGGGACAGGCCCATCAATGATCTCTTGGACAAAGACCTCGTAAGTGAGGTGCCGAGACGACGGGGTGACCTGCCCACGGCAACGAAGCTCAAAGGGCTCACCCGCGACAGGCTCAAAACGCCAGCCATCTTTCCGCACGGTGTGCCCGCTCGCCGTCATGAACACAGAGAGGGCTTGAAAGCACGCCTCGCTCATCAGCGTCCCGGGCATGCAGGGATCACCCATGAAGTGGCCGTCGAGGTACCACTCGTCACCGGTCAACGCGTTATCGACCCGCAGATAGCCGCGGCCCCAAGGTCCGCCCTCTGGCTCAAAGGCCGTCACGGCGTCTAAGAGCAACATCCGGTCGCCTTGAATCTTGGGCGTCCGCACGTGGGTCTTAGTGAACTCAAAGGCGTCACCAAAGCAGTCCCAAGGGCGCCCCTCAGAGAACGCGACGAGCTCATCATGACTGAAGGCGCGCTTTTCGGAGAGCAGCGGCGGCGCGTCCACCCGGGCGTTCTGGATCGGCTCATCCTTTTCAGCAGACCAGAGCACACCACCGGAGTTCGCGAGCTCGTCTTCGGAGAAGAACCCTGCCTGTCCATTGCGCACGGTCAGGCGCAGCTCCCCATCGACCCGGCAGTCGTAGTGGAAAAAGAAGATCCGCATCGGGCCCATGCGTGCATGGCCGTCAATGTGAATCTCGTAAGTCACCGTCTCCCCAGGGACGGGCAGGCGACCATGGTACGTGAGGTCACAGCCGAGCAAACGGTAGACGCGGTCGCCCTGGCTCTCGAAGTCCGCGCCCAGGTAAGACACCAGCATCAGGTCTGCCTGACCGGACTCGACCATGATCCCCGCGGGCATCACTCCCTCGTTGAGGTACCACGCGTCCCAGGTCACGTCGGTCTCAGTCCAGATCGTCCCGGTCCCCATCGAGCCCGCCTCGGCGTCGATGCCGGTGACGCGATCCGCGAGGAGCAGCAGCCCCTCGGGCATGCGCACCTGATGCCGGTACCCATCTTGCTTCTCAAAGAGCGGCCCGAAGATCTCGGAGATGCGCCCAGAGGCGTGGATGGCCAGCTCATCGCGGCCCCAAGTTGGGGAGCCCAGCGGCGGAGCGCTCCCCCCCTTGCGTGTCTCAGGGTGCGCAGGCGCCGCCGTGCTCAACGTCGTCGTGGTCGGGATGGGGGCTGCGGGCGTAGGGGAGGGCGCTGGCGGCGCCGGAGCCACCGGCCGAGACGGTGTTGGCGTGACCAAAGGTGAGGGCGTCGCTGCGACGGGGGAGGCCAAGGTCGAGGCGCTCTTTGTCACAGACGGGGGTCGGTGCTGAGGCGCAGGGGGAGCAGGCGCAGCCCACGCCTGCGGGGACCCGGCCGGAGGCTGACCAAGCGCGGTAATGAGCGCCTGTTGCGCCTGCTGGCGGTGTGCCACGAAGCGCTGGTGCGACTCCTCCTGAGCGCGCAGGAATTGAGCGTGAGTCTCTGTCATCCGCGCATGATGCTGTGCGAGCGCCATCGTCGTCGGAGGGAGCGGTTGGCTGCCCAAGGCAGACTGCGACAACGGTTCGAGGACCGCAGAGGGCACGGAGGTCGCGAGCGACCGCGCTGGGACGACGGGAACAGGCCGCGCTGGGGTGACATCGACATCGACCCTGGGGGCGACATACGAAGGGCTCGGCGCTGGGGCAGCGTCGCTGCTCACCGGGGGGAGCCATGGAGCTTGGGGCATGGTCTGCACAGGCGAATCTCCCATCATGGCGGCCTTCTTCGGGGCCTTCGACGGTTCGGCAGGCGTTTCCCCGCGGAGCGCGGGGAGGCTAGGGGCCGGTAGGTGAACGGGGTAGGTGCGGGCGAGGCCCTCGTCCCGGGTGGTGGAGGAGGCGCTGGCCAAGACGGCCTCAAGGCGCGATGTGTCCATCGGCACGCCGGCAGTCCGCAGCGTGTTCACGGCCTCGACCAGCTGACTCATCGGGGCGCGCCCACCACGGTCCAAGGAGACCGCGACGTGCTCACGATCACCGAGGGTCCGACTGATCCACTTGGCGCAGCCGTTCCGCGGGCCATGCTCAATAAAGACGCGGACGCCATCGGCGTAGGCGCGCTCGATGACCGCCGGGAAGTCGAAACGATCGACGGCCATGTCCACGATGGCTTGTGCCGCGCGGTCTGCCGTGGCCTCGTAGGACTCACCGGTCGCACCACTGTAGAAGCGCACTCCGGGGACCGCGGTCGTCTCGCGGTGATGAAGGGTGTACCAAGCGTCCTGGTAGCCACGGATCTCGGGGCAATGAAGGGAGACGGGGTAGCCCAGACGCTGGCACCTGTGTTTCCCAAGCTGCGCGACCACGCGTGCCGTCGCTACAGCCTCACCGCCTATCACGCAATCACCCGGGGCGTTGAGGATCGTCAGCCGGACATGAGCCTGGTCGACGAGGGCGCTCAGCACCTCGTCTTCAGGCGCGAGGACGCGGTAGTTATGCCACTCAAGGGTGTCCATCCCCCACGCCTCGCGGACGACATCGAACGAGCCGCCCACGGCGCGAGTGAAGATCCCCATGCGGTCGATGTCCGCGTGCATCACGTCGACGTCGTTCCAAGCCTCCATCGCGAAGAGTGCACTCGACTCACCGGAGCAGAAGCCGATAGCGGCGTCTGGGGCGATGCCGAGCACCTCGCGCGTGATGTCCGCGTGCATCTGCGCGAGCAGCGAGCTGCCCCACAGGCACTGGGCCGGGGTCGGAGGAGGCCCCTCGGCCTCGAAGATCCACCCTGCGCTCTTCTGAGCCTCAGGGGTGTGCGCCAGAAAGCGCTCTCGTAAGAAGGGGAAGGCGAGCAACAGCTCAGCGCCCATCCCCCGATAGGAGCCCGCTGGCCCTGTGAAGACGAAGGCGACCTCACCGTCACGGCGCGCACCAGCGGGAGCCACAGTGAGGCTTGGATCGATCACCACCGGTGGGGCCGCTGCCTCACCGGTGCTCAGGACCATGCGGTGCGTCGCGCCACCCAAGGCCTCCACAGTCACCGCGACATGTTCGGGCTCCGATGTCGGTGGCCAAGGCGCCACGCCGCCGGCCTCCGCAGCCGATGCGCGGTAGCGACAGGCGACGGCACCAGCCGCGACCATCAGCAGGCCCGAGGCTGCGTGTGCGTGCCCGAGCTGTGGGGTCAGGCCGGGGGCCTCTGGCCCGCTGCTGAGGCTAAGGCGCGCTGCTCCCTCTTCACCGAGGACCGCCCACACAGCGTCTCCGTCGCGCTGGGCGTCGTCGAGCCGCTTCAAGACCATCACGACGGCCGCGTCACCCGCGATCTGCTGCTCAGATCCAAGCGCGCCCTTGGCAGCCGCGCGCTGCACAGGCTCGCAGCACACATCGACTGCGCCGACGAGGGCCGCGTCCAGCTCGCCCGCGCGGAGGGCGCGTGCGCCTATCTCAAGGCTGACGACCCCGGAGAGCTCCTCAGCCGAGATCGTGTAGCCAGGGCCGCGGAGATCAAACTGACTGCACAAGCGGTTCGCGGGGATGTTCGGCATCGCGCCGACGATGCCCGCAGCCCCACGGAGGGCGTCGAGCCCATCGCGCGCTTCGGCCA
Source organism: Myxococcota bacterium (assembly GCA_049602155.1). Classification (GTDB taxonomy): domain Bacteria; phylum Myxococcota_A; class UBA9042; order PHBI01; family JBMYRH01; genus JBMYRH01. The sequence continues at coordinate 298,894 of JBMYRH010000006.1, forward strand.
CCCAGGCATCATCAAGCGGCGCTCCAGAGGCGCTCGCCCAGCTCCGCGCCCACTCAGGCGCACGCCACCGCGCGCCGTTCCGCGCGACCTCTGCGTCGCACTGCATCCCGACGAAGACGCCGGTGCGCTCGGGCGCAGACGCCCGAATCAATGGCTCCAAGTCCAGCGCAGCGCGAAGCACTAACAGCTGCTGTGACATGGACTGCTCGAGATCGCGCGGCGGAAAGCGAAGCCCTTTGAGCGGCAGAGAGACGGTCGAAGCACGCCCCTCAAGGTTCCCCTCACCATCCTCGCTCAAGCGCCCTCGACCAGAGAGCACATCGGCCACGAAGTCCTCTACGCCCTCGCCACCAGCCGCCAACACTTGGAGGCCGACGATCGCGACGCGCACATCCTCCTGCGGCCGGGCCACAGGGGTGACCGCTGGCTGCTGACCAGGCGTGTACTCTTCCACGACCAAGTGGGCGTTATTGCCCCCAAAGCCAAAGTTGCTCACGGCCGCCACCCGAGGCCCCTCAGAGGGCCACGCCTCAGCCTCGGTCAAGACGCGGAGAGGTGAACCTGCCGGCAACGCCACGGGCCCCTCTACATGCAAGCTGGCGGGGCGTTGGTGATGCTGAATCGCGCCCAGCACCTTCATGAGCCCCGCGGTCCCCGAGGCGGTGATCAAGTGCCCCATGTTGGACTTCAAGGAGCCCACAGGGAGGTCTGGAGCCGCCTGAAAGACAGCCGCCATGGTCTCAAGTTCGGCCGCGTCGCCCACCGAGGTCCCGGTCGCGTGGCACTCCACCAGGGACACCCGAGCGGGGTCGACACCTGACATCGCATACGCCGCACGCATCGCCTCTTGCTGCCCGTGACTGTCTGGGGCGAGCAGGCCTCCAGCACGACCGTCATTTGAGAGGCCCACGCCGCGAATTACACCGGCGATGACGTCCCCGTCGCGCTCTGCATCGACGAGGCGCTTGAGCAGCACAAACGCCGCGCCCTCCGCCGGGACAAGGCCATCGGCCTCAGGGTGAAAGGGCCGACTCTGACCTGTTCGACTGAGGGCTTTGAGCGCGCTGAAGCCGACGTGGATGATCAAGTCATCAGCAGCGTTAACGCCCCCCGCGAGCATCGCGTCTGCGCGCCCATCGTGGAGTGCATCGCAGGCGAGCTTTATCGCGTAGAGAGAGGACGCACAGGCAGCATCCAGTGCGTGGGCAGGGCCGCCGAGGCCCAGCCCTTGTCGCACGAGGCTCGCAGGGAGCCCTGACATGAAGCGGGCCTCTGCGGGAACGCTGGTGACCCCCGCTTGAATGGCGAGAGGCCTCCCAACCTCCTCCCCAAGGGCCTCCAGCCATTCGCGCTCAGCGAAGGATGACAAGGAGCGGCTGGGGTAAGACAGGTTGCCGAAGATGACGCCGGTGCGGGCACGCACCGCGGCGCTCACCTCCCCAAGGGCTTGTCCAGCCGCATAGAGGCTCCAACGAACCAGCGTGTCGGCACCCGCGAGGCGCTCTGGCGCCAGGGCGTACCGCTCTGGGTCAAAGGCCTCCTCGAACCCAGCGACGTAGCCCCCTCGTGCAGACCACGCCTTGTCAGTCGCGTCGCCATCCGGCGCGCACAAGACGAGGTCATGACCGACACGCCATGCCCCATCTGGCGATGTGCTTAGGAGATCGCGGCCTGTGGCGACGGACTGCCACAGAGCTTCAGGGGTCAGCGCACCCGGGAGTGCGCACCCTTGACCGACAATTGCGATAGGTTCAAAGGAGACAGTCATTGGCTTAGCTCTTGGGCAGCATGTGCATCTCGACGCCGCGCATGGCCGCGAGCAGCTTGCCACTCGCGTCGACAAACGAGATGTCGCTCACCGTCTTGTGCGGGCCGTCCGCGCGCCCGCTGAGGACAGCTTGAATCGGTCCCTCCGCCACGGTGTCGGCGTACGCCTCATAGCTCCCGACCTTGGTAGGCAGAGAGGATTGCCCCAGGACGTGCTCACCCCAGAGGATGGCGAGCTGTAAGCCCCCGTCCAAGGCAGCGGCGTCTGTCTGCCAGGTGCCCCCTTGCCAGCCCATCTCTTGGACGCCCGCGAGCTGCGCTGTACCTCCGGCGTCCGAGACCCCGCCCAAAGAGCGGATGACCGCGAAGTCGCCTCCATGAAAGAGCTGTTCCCCGTAGACATCCTCAGGCGCCCATTGCCATGGCTTCAGGTTCAACTCAGCGGCGTCGACGACCGACGGGCTCGCGCCTTGCGGGGGTGTCAGCTCCAGGACGGCGCTGTAGTGCTTCGTGCCACCCTCGCTGACGAGCTCCATCGCGAGCTGTTTGGCATCAGGCTCACCCGCGAGCCCCCAGCGCACGGTGAAGGCTGTCCCGCCGTTCTCGAAGCCCTCGAGCTTGATCCCCTTGAGCACCTTGAGGTCCGTCAGGCGGCCCAGCTTGGCTCCGGGGAATGCGGCTTTTGCGGCGCGCGTGAACCACTCGAGGACCAGGACGACAGGGACAACCGGCACATTCTGGACCCGATGGCTGTCGAGGAACGGGTGCGTCGTCGCGCTGACGCGGACCTGCGCCTCGCGCCTTTGGCCCTGCCCATTGACCGACAACCCGGCCTCAGGGGAGGGGCCGCCGATGACCACCTCAGGAGCGCCAGCGCCAAGCTCATCCGCGAGCGCCTCTGCCCCTGCGTCGAGCGGGACAAGGGGGACGCCCATGGCCGCGAAGTGCTGCGCGAGCGCCGGGGTCACCATGCCCCCGTCCCAAGGTCCCCAGCCGATGGACACCACCGCGCAGGACGGATGCCGAGCCGCGTGGTCTCGCGCCACCTTGTTGAGGACCTCGTTGGCCATCGCATAATCACACTGGCCCGCGTTGCCGTAGCGCGCAGCGACGGACGAGAAGAGGCAGAGCACCTCCAAGGAGTCGCCTGCAGTCGCCGTGAGCAGCGCCTCAAGGCCCGCCACCTTCGTGCGGTAGACCCGCTCGAACTGCTCAAGCGTCTTGTCCTCGATGCGCTTATCTGCGAGGACGCCTGCGCCGTGAAGGATGCCGGTGATGGGCCCCCAGTCCGAGCGCACAGCCTCCAACGCCGAGGTCACCGCCGCGGCGTCTGTGACGTCGACTGCGACGTAGCGCGCCTCGGTCCCAGCAGCTGCCAGGGACTCCAAGGTTCCGCGCACCTCACGCCCCGCGAGGAGCCCCTTGACCGCTCGGCGAATGCTGGCGGGGTCACCGACCCCAGCCGCGACCGCCGCCTTCATCAGGGCCGGCTCTTCGACGAGGCCCGTGGACCAGGCTGGCTCGTCGCTCAGCGGCGTCCGACCCAAGAGGACCATCCGCGCTTGAGAGCGCTTGGCGACAGCGACGAGGCAGGCGGCGGTGACACCACGCGCGCCCCCCGAGGCCACCAGCACGCTCTCGCTCGTCAGCGCCGGTGTGGCTGAGGGCGTGACGCTCTGAGTCACCTGACTCGGGACCCAGCGTGACCCATCCGCCTTCAAGCCCACGGCCAGCTCGGGGCCGCCATAGAGGAGCTCGCTTAGGAGCGCAGAGGCCAGCGCTTCAGGAGCGCGATCTGCGAGCTCAATATCGATGGCCTTGACGGACACCTCGGGTTGCTCGATCGCAAGCGTCCGGACCAGACCTGTGAGGCCCGCTGTCCAGGCGCCGTGCTCTGCGACCGCCCCTCCGGTACCGAAGTCGCCTCCCGTGCGCTGCACGGTCACGAAGACCGACTGGCGCTGTGCCCGCACCACCTCTTGCGCGAGTAAAAAGGCCTGTGTCGCCACCGTGGCGCCCTCTGCAGGACCCTCTAACGCAGTCAGCCCCCCAAGGTAGATGAGGCCCGTCAGGTCAGAAGACCATCCCTCCACGATGCGGGCTTGAACCCCGCCCTCGCCGAGCGCGGTGACCAAGGCTGTGCCGACCCCAGAGTGACCGTCAACGACTCCAAGGACGCCGCGGGACAACCCGGGCAGCGTGAACCCCGCAGCGGGTACCTCGGTGCACCCCACGACATAGCGAGGGGGCGCCTGTGCTGTGAGCACTGGCCCGGTGACCTCGGCGGCCTTCGGCCCCGCGTGATCCATGACCCCCGCGAGGGTCACCTCAAGGTGATGAAGGACCTCTCCAATCGTCTGCAACGCCGCCATCTCTGACGCATCGACATCCGGCAGCCCCGGCACCTGATCCCGCACGGCGCCTAGGATCTCAACCCGCTTGATGGAGTCGATGCCCAGGTCGGCCTCCAGAGACATCTCCGGGCGGAGGATGTCCACGGGGTAGCCCGTCTTATCCGCCACCACGTCCAAGAGCAGCGCGTGCATGTCCACGGACGGCGCGGGGGCGCTCGTCGTCACGACAGAGGCCGCGGTCGCGGCTAACGATGTTGGCATCGCGGACTCAAGGTGCGCGAGCACCTCGGCGATGGTCTGAAGCGCAGCCATCTCTGAGGCGTCCACGTCCGGGAGACCCGGCGCAGCGTCTCGCACAGCGCCCAAGATCTCGACTCGCTTGATGGAGTCGATGCCCAGGTCGGCCTCCAGAGACATCTCCGGGCGGAGGA
>JBMYRH010000007.1:0-67540 GCA_049602155.1 Myxococcota bacterium
GCCTCGCCCGTCAGGCGAGCGGGCTGGCGGTCCTCACCGCCGAGGCCCACGCCACCGGGCTACCAGACGCCAGCTTTCAGTTGGTGACGATGTTCGATGTCCTCGAGCACTTGGACGACGAGGGCCCAGCGCTCGCAGAAGTGCAGCGCCTGCTGACGCCGGGTGGGGCGTTTCTGTTCACGGTGCCAGCCTTCATGATGCTCTGGAGCGGCCACGATGAGGCGCTCCACCACCGCCGCCGCTATCGTCGAGGCGCCCTTCGACGCCTGGTGGAGGGGAGCGGCCTGAAGGTCGACTGGATCAGCTACTACAACGCCAGCCTCTTCCCCCCTGTCGCGGCCATCCGCCTTGCACGGCGCGTCATCGGCGGAGGTGCGAAGAGCGCAGACGTCGGCCAAACAAGCGGCTGGCCAGCTCAGCTCCTCGAGGGCGTCTTCGCCGCAGAGCGGCACGTCGTAGGGCGGGTCCCACTCCCCTTCGGCGTAAGCCTCATCGGCGTCGCCCGAAACCCCTGAGCAGGCCTAGGCGATCATCGCGCTGATGACGCCTGGCTCAATGGATGGATCGCCAAAGTCGTCGACCAGCGAGCCATCGGGCTTACGCACGCCGACGGCATTCAAGATCGTCGACAGGAAGTGGTTGTTTGGGACGCCACCACCGGCGTCGACGAAGACCCCCTGCCTGAGGAACCCGCCACCACTCCCCGCGACGACATGCGGAAGCCGAATATGCCCATGGTCAGGTCCCGTCCCGAGATCGTTGGTCCAGACGGCGACGCTGTCATCCAACAGGTTCGTGCCCGCGATGGTCACCTCGCTGTCCAGCAGCTCGAGCAAGTACTTGAAGAGGCGAGCGTGGATGCGATCGATCTCGTGATGCAGCATCGCCGCGTTGTCGATGCTGGGGACCTCATCCATGACCTTATCGCTCGATTTACGGTGCGAGATGTGATGCCAACTCGGCTGCAAGACGCCGTTGATCATGAAGCGTGTCCCGTCCTGACCTGCGCCGACTTGTAAGGTCGCGGTGCGACGCAAGTCGCACGCAAACGCCAACGCGATGAGCTTGCAATGCAGCTGCGTCACGAGCTCGAGGTTGTCGTTCGAGTCGTGGGCCCCTTCGATACCCTCAAGCACACTCAAGAGGTCGGCCATGTTGGCCTCGCAAGAGAGGGCCACCTCAATGTCACGCACAGCGTCGAGGTGGCGCTCAAGCCTGATCCGGTCCTGCCCCCCGAGATCCTCCGCCAACAGCTGATTCAACTCTTCTCGAACCAGGTCATTAATGCTGTTGCGCCTCAAGACCAGCAAGTCGAGCGCGTCCTGCGTGAACCCTGCGCCACCGGAGAAGAGGTCTAGGTAGACGTTATAAGGGTTGGTCTGTGCCGCCCTTCGATCCAGCGGTCCACGGTAAGAGAGCACAGGGCCGAGGTAGCCATCCGTGCGGCCCGCCATGAGCGTCAGGGGCTCCATATGCGGGGTGAGCTCCTGGACGATGCGCGTGTCGATGGACATCCCCTTGGCGAGGACGTCGTTGCCAAAGAACCCGACGTAGTTGGCCCCCGTGAGGCACATCGCCCCAGCACCGGCGTGACCGCAGAATTGACGCGGGAAGGGGTGATCGCACCCTTTGACCAAGAGCAAGCGATCGGCGAAATCGGCGAGCTCGCTGATCGTCCGGTCGCTCTCGCGGCCCTGAAGTCCGTCCTTACTCAGTGCTCCAAGTTCACGAGGCCAAAACCGCTCGGGCTCGTCATAGAGTGCGTCTTGATAGGCCTGAGCGACGCCGTTCGCCTGCCGCATGAAGACCGAATAGATCGGCCGTTCAACGGGCTCAGCGCGGGTCCCGCGTCGCCAACCAAGGCTCTCTAAGAAAGGCAACCCGAGCGCAGCCCCTCCGATGCCACGCAAGAAGCGCCGGCGACTCCAGTCTCGGCGACTCATGGGCTCACCTCCTGCTCGAGCTCCTCAGCGGAGCGCTGAAGGAACGCATCGCTGCTGAGGAGCGAGATGATCAGGTCCACGACCGGCAGCTCACCGGCCAAAGAGGCCTCGGCGAGGCTCTCAATGAGGGCATCATCACGCTCCGTCGGTACGCGGCCGTAGAGATACTCCAGCCAATGACGTGCATAGCACTCATGGACCTGCAAGCTCCCCGCGAGCACCTGGCTGAACGTGATCGCGTCGGTATAGCTCCGGTCCGCGCCGTCCAAGTAGTACGCATCGGCCGCGTTGACCGGGTAACCGTTGTCTTCCTCCCGATATGTTCCGACAGCGTCGTAGTGCTCGAACGGGAAGCCAGCGGGGTTGATCATCATGGAGTGACAGCCTTCGCCGCAGGTCCCGACCCCCGTATGGAGCTCGACGCGCTCTCGATTAGTGGACGCGCTCGCGGCTGGCAGCCCCTGAATGTTCGGAGGCGGCGGGGGCAGTTCTGCGCAGATGAGGCGTTCCGCGACGAGCACCCCGCGGCGGATCGGATCTGGCTCGGTCAAGGTCGCGCGGTCCGCCAAAAAGCCCAGCCGCGTCAAGAGACCGCTGCGCTCCTTCGGGTCCAGCTCCACCCGCTCAAAAGAGGCACCGTAGGCTCCTCCATCCAAGCCGTAGAGGGGCGCAAGGTCGGCATTGACGAACGTATGACTCGCGGTGAGTAGCTCCCGAAATCCGCCGCGTGAGGTGTAGAGCACGTCGTCGACAAAGAGATCGAACTCGGTCGACATGTGCGCCCCAGCGTCGTCACTGAAGAGCGGAAAGCGCCCCTCTTCCTTCTGGATATTGGTGTAGCTGCTCGTGTGCAGGAGCTGTCGGTGGAAGTCCTGAATCGTCTCTGTCGAGCGCTCGTCGTTAAGCATCAAGTGGGTCCACCAGACCACGCTGCTCCGAGTATCGAACTCCCCAGCCTCTACCGCATCCAACAGCTCGTCGCTGGGGGTCGTGTTCCACAAGGTCAACGAGAGCCGGGCGGCGACCTCCCAACCGTCGAGCACCGTGGTGCCGTCCACGGCTTTGGAGCGCTCGATACGGTAGAGGAAGTGCGGCGACTGAAGCATCGTGCGGAGCACGTACTCGACGCCCGACGCCAAGAAGTCCTCTGCGTCCAAGGTGTTCACGCCCATCTCGAAGGCGCGCGCGTATCTTTCGCTCTCATCCTCGGTGATGGGGCGACGAAAGATGCGACGCCCCAGCATCTCGATGAGAGCGCCCCGCCGCGCGGTGTACTCGCCCAAGGAGAGCGCGGCGTCTTTGCAATCGATATCCCATTCACACGCCCCGGAGCTCTCTTGCGTCAGCGGATCAACGCACGGTGCACAGAGGAGCCCATCACCACAGTCGCTCTGCTTCATGAACGCAGCGTACCGACGCACCTGAGGGAAGCACGGGTCCATGCAGCCACCCGCCGCGCCCTCGGGCGTCGTGCAGGCTGTCGCGGACGCCTTCGCGCGACGAATCAGCCTGTCGCTCAGATCGTTCGGGGCGCACATCCCGCCCTGCAAGCAGGGCTCCATCTTCTCACGAATCCAAGGATGGAACGCGATCGCAGGGATACACTTACCGCCCCCTTCACAGCAATCCTCTAGGCGGTCGACGGCCTCTGTCGTGAGGCACTGCCCCACCACGCCATCCGAATCAAACCAATCAGTCGCGACGACGCGCGCGAGGCGAGACGGATCTCGTGCCACGAACTGGGCCACGTCCTCGGCGGCCCGCTGATAGTCGAGCCAGAGCTCGGGGTCGACCTTCAAGTGCTTGCTGTCCGTCGAGAAGCCGCCTTGTGATGTGTCCTCCAAGAACGTCTCGGAGAGGCCCGTCGGTTCGTCGAGCAAGAAGAGGTCCTGAATTGAGCGCTCCCACTGCACGTGAGTTAAGCGCACGAAGCGCGGACGCGGCGACGGCTCATGGTCATCCACGGAGACCACGTTTGCCGGCGTCACGTCTTCGGGGAACCCCTCGCTCTCCGCGGGCGTGCACCCTAACGCCCCCAAGAGGAGCGCGAAGCCCCCAAGGAGCCAATGTCGACGTGAACACACGTTCTGAAGATCTCCCGTGTTGATGCACACAGGCTAATGAGCCCCACTCACCGAGTCCAGTACGAGCATCAATGAGAGGGCTCAAGCCGTGAGGTCTCCCCGAGACGAGGTGCCGCTCGCGCCTGTCCTGTGCACTAAAATTGAATTCGAAGGTCGCAGTGATGCGGTTCAGAGCCCAGGCCGAGTTAGCTCATCCAACGGTACGGCTCCATAAGACCGTGAACCGCTCAAGGGCCAATTCGAAGCGTCAGCGTGTCTGACACGCGCCTCTCCTCACTCCCGAGCAAAAAGACTGCCGACGCTTTGCAGCGCACCTGAGAGCCAGCAATCCCTCCTATACATGCCAGCTTGGTCCCCTCACCGGTCATGGCGACGTCCTTGCCTCGGCAACGGACGAGGCGCTCCGGGACGCCTTCATCGTTCAACGTCATGAGGCACCGCACATGACATGGCAACTCGATCACGAGGGGCGGCCCCATCGAGTACACGGTCGCCTCACCCACGCAGCCAAGCGCTGGCAAGGCCGCATGCAGGGAGCGCTCCGCGAGGGAGAGGGGCTCCGGCTCGTTCACGTCTGCCACCTCTACGACATCAGGGCTGACTTGAGCCATGGAGGCGGTCACTTTGCCCTCATCGAGATCGGCCACAGGGAGAGGGACCGCCGCGTTGACTGTCGGCTTCGCTGGCGTGGAAGGTTGAGAGGCGACCGCTGCGCCGGTCGCTGACGTCCCCGTGTCTCCGGCGAACACAAGCCAAGCACACAGACCAAACCCCAAGAGCCCGGAGATCCAGCCTAGACCTCGTAAGGCCAGCCGGCGCTTAGACTGGTCGCGCGTTGCGGGCGGAGGTGCGATGGCCTTAAAGCTCGGGGCCGCCTTCGCGGGTTCGTCGACAGAACGAGAGATGGCTGCGAGATCCATCTGAAACTCGGCGCTCGGCGCAGCAGGTCGCGCAGGCTCCGGCGGAGGCTGTTCCTCTATCACCGCCGCCTGGGCTGCCGGCGTTGAGGCTGGCGTGGCGGGCGCGGTCTGGAGCGCCTCAAGCGCCTCGAGGAGCGCCTCTGCAGAGGGGCGCTCCGACGGCTCCAGCGAGACACAGCGCGCGATGACCTCGGCCAGCGCAGGCGTAAGTCTACCAAGTTCAAGTGACCCTGGGCCCAACTCACGCGGGCGGCGCGCCAGCACCGAGGGTCCTCGACCAAAGAGCGCCCCTGAACCTTCATCGCGAAAGGGCATGCAGCCGCTCCAAGCCTGCGCCGTAAGGACACCGAAGCTGAAGATGTCCCCGGCCGCGCTGCCAGCGCCGCCCGCAGTCAGGACCTCCGGCGCCGCAAACGCAGCATCTCCCGTGACCCATGGCCCCGAGAAATCCTCGGCGCTCGGCGACCAGCCCGAGAGGTCATCGAGCACGGGGACAAAGCCCCCTGCCGCGCTGACAACTTGCACACTTGTCGGGGTCAGGACCCCCGCGACACGCCCTACTCGGTGTAGCGCACTGAGGCCGTCCGCCACATGAGCGACGACCTTGAGCAGGACCCCCTTCCAGGTCCCCGCGAGGGTCGCCATCGTGATGGCATGCGCATGGTGGTCCACGATGATGACGTGCGTCATTCGCTCCGGCGCGTCTGCGTCCAATGCGATGGCCTCCACCCCATGGACCTTAATCACATAGGGGCCCAAGAGAGCCCGTGCATCGAGCTGCTCTTGGGTCCGCATCCCCTCCGGAGCTGGACGCATTTCACGCCGCTTCCCCGACTCACGGTCACGGACCAGCCACCTCGGCTGGCCAACTTGATCGCTCAGGAGCCGCACCACCTCATAGCGTTCGGCGATGCGCCGACCGACGTCGAGGTCACTGCCCTCCACCGCCTCAGTTCTCGCAGTTGAACGTCAGGTCGTACGCCCCGGTGGCGGCCTGGTAGCCCTCGAGGACGATGTAGTAAGTCTTGCCCGCCGTGGCTGTCCACGTCGCTGTGGACTCCCCCCATGTGGTGCAGCTCGCCGGGTTGCAGCCCAAGCCGGTGTCCTCAAGGACCATGAGGTCGAGGTCCACCCCGTCGAGCTGCAAGGCCACCGTGACATCGCCTGTCTGCTCTGCCACATAGCGATAGGCGAACTCAGGTCCGTCGTAGGTGATGGCCGTGCAGGAGTAGCGCGAGATGGCGTCCGTCGAGCCGAAGCTGCTGATGTTCCAATGGTCCGTATCACTCGGACAGGTGAGGGTCTGGTAGCTGTTGGCGGTCGCCTGGCAGGCCGGCTCGCACTCCGACGAGTGCTCAAAGCAATCGCCATCTACGCAGTCAAAGTCACCGTCGCCATCGTCATCCTTATCGTTCGCGCAGAGCTCGGCACCCGTGGACGCGCAGGCCGTGGAGCTGGCGCAGTCGGGATCGACGCAGTCGATGAGGAAGTCGCCATCATCGTCGATGTTGTTGACGCAGCTGCTCTCTGTCTCGGGGATACATGCGGCGTCATTCGCGCAGTCACTGTCGTTACAATCGAAGGTCCCGTCCCCGTCATTGTCGATCCAGTCGGAGCAATTGGTCTCTGCCGTGCTCGCGCAGCTCGCGTGGCTGCTGCAATCCGGGTCGTCGCAGTCCTTTTTCCCGTCGCCATCGTTGTCCCAGTTGTCTGTACAGTTCGTCTCTGAACTCGGGGTCCCCCCTCCACAGGCCGGGTGAACTACGCAGTCGCTGTCCGAGCAGTCGGTCTTGCCATCCCCATCGTTGTCGGCGCCGTCCGTGCAAGCCACCTCAGTCGCCGTCCCGCACGTCATCGAGATGGAGAAGCTTCCAGCGACCCCGTTATAGCCATCGACCACGATGTAGTAGAGCTTCCCTGCGGTCGCCTGGAACGACACAGTCGTATCCCCCCACGCTGTGCAGCTCGCCCCCTCGCAGCCACCTGCACCATCCAAAACCACCAAGTCGAGATCCGCGGACATGTTCGTGAGCGTGACGGTCACCGGACCAGAGGAGGTCGCCTGATATCGGTACGCGTACTCAGGGCCTGGGTAGTTGTAGTTCACGTTGCAGCCCGAGTAGGACTCCACGGCGTCCGTCGCAGTCCCACTCGTCGTAGCGGCCGAGTCGGTCGTGCCGCAAGAGAGCTGCCAGTTCTGGGCACACCCAGCCGCGGCTTGCTGGCAGTTAGGCGCCGTCGAGCAATCGTTGTCGCTGCAATCGACCTTGCCGTCTTGATCGTTGTCGAGGTTGTCATCGCACTTGGTCTCTCCGTTAGAGGCGCAAGTCAGGGTCAGGGTGTAGTTGCTTGACCAGTTGTTATTCGAGTCGACCACCACGTAGTAGGTCTGCCCGGCGATCATCGACGCCTCGGCCTCCGTGAAGCTCTTGTCGACGCACCCGTTCGGGTTACAGCCCGAGCTGGAGGGCGCGAGGATGAAGACGTCCGTCACGCCGCTCTCGTTGGTCAGCTTCGCCTTGAAGCTCCCTGCGTACGGCGCGACGAAGGTGTACGTCATCTCGTCACCGTTGTAGCTGCCTCCGCCACACGAGTACTGACTCACCGCGTCCGTGTGCCCCTGCGACCCTGTCGCGCCGGACTCAGGGTTCCCGCAGGTGAGGGCCTTCGCTGGGACGCATGCGCCATTGCAGGCCGCCGTCGCGGGGCCCGGCATACAGGCACCGTTCAAGCAGGAGTCATTGGCCGAGCAGGGGTCACCGTCATCACATGCCACGCCGTTATTGTTCGGGTGATAGCACCCAGAACCCGGTTGGCAGAGGTCCTTCGTGCACGGGTTACCGTCATCGCAGTTCATGGTCGGTGTGCCCACGCACTGACCCGACTGGCACCGATCATTGACCGTGCACGCGCTCCCATCATCACAGGGCTTATTGTCCTGCGCAGACTGGAGCGTGCACTTCCCCGTGGAGGGGTTGCATTGATTGGTGGCGCAGTCTGGATCTGCAGCCGGGGGGCACTTCACGACAGTGGATGGGTTGGTGACGCACTTGCTGCCGTTGCAGATGAGCTTGCCGTTGCACTTGTCGTTGTCATCGAACTCATTGCAGTCCGCGTTGTTCTGACACGTACAATTCTCGAGCGTGAAGCCCTGGCAATTGCCGAAGAAGCAGGCATCGAAGGAGGTGCACTCATTACCGTCGTCACAGAAGGAGAGCCCGTACTCATGGGTGCAGCCTATCTGGGGGTTGCAGATGTCATCGGTGCAGATGTCACCGTCGTCGCAGTTGAGCGGCGTCCCGACGCAGTACCCCGCCGAGCAGTGATCCGACTTGGTGCACGCCGTGCCATCGTTACACGGAGACCCGTTGGGCTTTGGCGTCGACAAGCACTGCCCAGTGGGCGGATGACAGGTCGCGTTCTGACACCCGCCCGAGTCTTCGCAGTCGATCACTGTGACCGGGTTCACCTTGCAGTTACCGTCTTCGCAGCGGAGCGTCCCGTTGCAGAGGTTTCCGTCTTCATAGGTGGCGCAATCTGTGTCGTACAGACATTGGCAGCTGGGGTTGGCCGTCCCCTGACAACTCCCTGCGATACATAGGTCGTTGACGGTGCAGGCGTTTGTGTCGTCGCAGGGGATGCCGGTCAGGGGCAGCGAGGTGCAGCCCAAGCCATTGTCGCACGAGTCCTGAGTGCACGGGTTGTCGTCGTCACAGCCGTCCTCAAGGCCCGTGCAGGCCCCATTTTGGCAGTAATCGGTGGTGGTGCACGCGCTGCCATCTTCACACTCGGTGCCGTCCAACGCTGGCTTCGTCATGCACAGACCAGAGTTTGGCTCACAGATCACGTCCTGACAGGCACCAGCGACGGCCGCCTGCTGGGCGCAGCTCACGACGGTGAGTGCGTCGACCACGCAGGCTTGGTTTTGACATACCAGCGTGCCGTTACACAGGTTACCGTCCTCGAACTGGGCGCATTCTTCCGTCGTCGCGCACTGGCACCCCGGGTTCTGAATTCCGACGCAGATCCCCCCGTCACAGCTGTCATTCACGGTGCACAGATCGCCGTCATCACACGGTGAGGACACCGCGGCGAAGTTGCAGCCGTAGATGGGGTCACAGGCATCATCGGTACAGATGTTGTGGTCCTCGCATTGCACGGGTTGCCCCACACAAAAACCACCCGAGCAAAGGTCGAACTGCGTACATGCGCTGCCGTCATTGCAGAGCGTGCCGTTGGCGAAGAACTCCGCCTCACACTCACCGTTCTGGGGGTTGCAGACGATGCTCTGGCAGGGCCCCGCTTGGCTCGTGTCGCACGTCACGCTGCTCCCCGGCGTCATGACGCAGAGGCCCTGACCTCCGCACTCAAGGGAGCCGTTACAAAGATCACCGTCTTCGAATTGACCGCAGTCGCTCGTCACATTGCAGGTGCAGATCGGGTTTGGTGGCCCGGTGCAGACCCCTGACACGCAAGCGTCGTCCATCGTGCACAGGTTACCATCGTCACAGGCCCCCTCGTTAGGTGCGTTGACGCACCCTCCGCTCAGGATGTCACAGCTGTCATCGGTGCAGGAGTTCCCGTCATCGCATGACCTTGGCACACCGAGGCACTCTCCGAACGTACACACGTCCTGGGTCGTACAGGTGTCTCCGTCTTCACACGGCACCCCATCCATCGCCGGTCGAAGCTCGCAGAGCCCGGTCGAGAGGTTGCACGCTGCGACAGAGCACTGGACGAGGGGGCCGAAGATCCCGATACAGGCAGCGTCAGCGGCGCAAGCCCCTGCAGCCGGACGTGGGTTATTCTGCGCCTCTGGAGAGCCCACGACGCTCCCACCACCTACGACCTCAAAGGTGTTTACGTCCGACTCCACGACGTTCGACCCAGGCCCTTGGATGGCCTCCGTGCAAGCCGCGAGGCTGAGCAACAGAGCACCGAGCGTGACCCAGCGGAGGGTGGACCCGCGCGACCGATGGTGCGCCATGAGATGCCCCATCACAGTGACTTCCCCTCCTGCGCTGCAGTGGAGGCGCCCCCACGATCGATCTCGAACCGGTCCATCCAGCGATAGACCTGCTGCCGATGTTTCCCAAAGTGGTCGGCCACCCTGGATATGACGTAATCGTGCTCTTGGAGGACCGCCAACAGCTCGGAGCGGCTCCGCGGCGCAGCCACCGTCGCTTCGACCGGCTTTGCTCCCGGTGCTCGCCCGCCAATCAAGCGCTGAAGACGCTCGCTTAGGGTGAGCGCGCCCCCCTTCGCTGCGGCCTCGACGCACGCGGACTCGACCACGGTCCGCAGCTCATCGACGTTCCTCGGCCACGGGTGGTCGATGAGCGCCCACATCAAGCTGGGCTCGACGACCATGCGCGGCGCGACGTTCCCTGCACGTCGCTCGAAATCAGCGACGCAGCGCCCCACGAGGACGGGGATGTCCTGGCGTCGCCGACGCAGCGGCTGCATCTCCACGCTCCAAGACCTCAACATCCCAAACAGGTCAGCTCGAAGGCCCCCTGAGCGGATGCGCTTCTCAATCGCCGCAATGCTTAAGCCCGTCGTCGCGATCAACCGCGGTGGGGATGAGCGCCCTGAACGACTCGCCTCCTCCAACGTCCAGTAGAGCCAGGCCTGCGCATGAAGACTCAGCTGCTCGACATCGACGAGGACAAGGGTCCCATCCATCGCGCTCTTCAGCGCGCCACCGACCTCATGAGACGTCATCGCGGCGCCGATCTCACCGCCAAACAACCCCTCTTCGACACGCTCTCTTGGCCCTGCACCGCACTGGATGATCACCGGCGGGCTGCTGCACTGCGCGAGGCGTATCAACTCACGCGCCACGGCGCGTTTCCCCGCCCCGGGCTCTCCGCTGATCAAGACTGGCGTACGGCGTGGTGCGACGCTGCGGAGCGCCTGAGCCAGCTCCCCCAGGACCGGTGAGACGCCGATCAGGTCAGCCTCATCGATGGTCCTGAGCCCCTCAGCGCTCACTCGATCGTAGCCAAAGAAGGTCCCCCCGATCTGGAGGATGTCCCCTTCTTCCAGCTGCTGCCGCCGGACCCTGACCCCGTTTACGACGGTGCCGTTGGTTGACCCACCATCTTCAAGCGTGACTTGGTCTCCGAGCAACCGGACCGTCGCGTGAAGGCGAGACATCTGGCCGTCCTCAAAGGGCACGCCTCCAAAGTCCGAGACCACGCGGCCAAGCTTGAGGTCATGCTCAAGGACGACGCTCTGCCCAAGGCGCTCCCCATCCGGTGCATAAAGCACGGAGAGCGTCGGTGGTAGAGGCTTGGCCGAGTCCGAAACCGGAATTGCCTCATGCGTTTGCGGTGCGTTTGTCCAGTCCACCCAGCGATTGTAACGGATAGTGGCACTCGAAGCAGCCACGAGCGGCCATACTTCGCGCGTGCTCCGCGCACGCCCGTCGCAGGCGCCTAAAATTAATCAACAATCCTCTGAAATTTAGTCTGCGCAATCCCAGCTTCGGGTCCGAGACAGCTCCGAGAGGTGCGTCACAAACTCGTGATCCACCGACGCCCAGGGTAGAGAAGGCGGCGCGTGTATGGGGACGCTCTTCACCGCATCGTGGACGCTCAGCACCGGCGCCTGGTCGCCTCGAGCAACCCGATAAAAGGTCACCTGGATCGCGCCCTCTACCCCGGACCAGAGGCGCGCGCCGACCGCGACGTTGAGCCCCAACTCTTCATATAACTCCCGGGCCAGCCCCGCCTCGGGGCTCTCGCCGGGCTCAAGCTTCCCACCCGGGAACTCCCAGCGCCCAGCTTCACGCTCTCCTGGGGCTCGGCGGAACGCGAACACCTCCCCGGGCTGAGCACCATCCATGACCCCTGCCACGACCACGATTCGGGCCCCGTCGGTCGCCATTACTGCACCCAAGGCGCGGCGCAGGACTTCACATCTCCATCGAGGGTCGTGACGTCGTCGCCAACGCGGCAGTAAATCTCAGCGACTTGCTCACCGGTGTTGAACCCCTCGTAGAACCAGAAGGCGAGCTTGTCGCCGCCCTCAGTGGAATTCAGGAGGTCGGTCGTGAAGACGTAGCCGGGGGCGTACCCGAACGCATCCGTCGGGGTCAGCGCGGTGACGATGAAGACCTTGGTCTCATTCCCCACCTCAGGCTTGCTGCTGCACCAATACCACCCCTCCATCGATGCTTCCTGAGCCACGCCGTCTGACACCCAGCGCGCATCCTGCCGCCACGTGTTGCCATCGAAGGTGAAGGTCTGGCGCCAGTCGTCTTGAAGGACGACATCAGGATCCTCGGTCGCGAAGTCCACGAGGCGCCAGGTACCCTGGAGGTCCTCAAGGCCGCTCCTGCAAGTGTTGCAGGTGTACCACGTGTCACCGCGCTGAAATCCCTCCCAGGGGACCTTAGCGCCGTCCCCTTCTGGATCCGCGGGATCACAGTCGGGATGTCGGACGAGCGCCCGGGGAGCCTCTGCTGACGCCCCGTCAACGCCCTCAGCCCCCTGGGACTCAGCGACGTCGGCCTCAATGGCGCTATCGGACGGACCAGGGGCTGTCACCTCCAGGGAGGTGTCCCCCGTGGACTCCGAGCCCTCCTTGGTCTCAGTTGGCTCTGCCGTCCCGCACCCAAATGCGACCACAAGGCCGAGCATGAAGCTTAGAGATATCGCTTGGCTCATGGCGCCTCTTCGAGCTCGGTCACTACGGTCAATGATCCCAAGCTGTTCTCTTGGGGGGGATCGTCACCGAGCACGTCTTGAACCCGTACGTAGCCCACGCTGGGATCCACCGGCACAACGAGCTGTCGATTGGTGAACGGAAACTCTTCAGTGCCAGCCCACTGCCCTTCAAAGGTGCTCGTGCCGACCGTGTATTTGTACTGAATCGCCTCGCCGCGGGGGAACCCAAAGGTCCCGGTCCAGAGCCCGTCACTGGTGTACGCGAGGGAGATCTTGTTCGGGATCCAGTCCCCCAGCTTGTCTTGCTTCCCCACGATAAAGACGGTCCCCGTGCCGACCGGTGGCGGAGGCTCCATGAAGCCGATGGGCTCAATCGGGATCTGGTCACCCGATGCGTCGACCTCGAAGGTGACAAAGACGAGGTTGGTGACGTCATCGAAGACCCGACGAGCGGCAAAGGACGGCGCTGCATCGATGACCACGTCCCCCTCAAGCGCGACGACGTGAAAGGAGAGCGGATCAGCCACCGGGACGAGCCCTAGATCGGACCACGGGATACGAAACTCAACCACCATGCCGCCAAACTTCGGGCCCCCCACCGTCACGCCGTGAGACGCCTGAGGGTCCCATCCGCCTTGTCCGTCTGAGTACTCCAACCAAGTCATCGGTGTCGTCCCTGAGAGATCCAGCCTCACGCGCCTCGCAGCATCCAAGCTAGAGGCGGCCTCCCCAGGGGGTACATAGGGGTGCGACGGAGCCGCCTCGAAGGTCCCGGCGTCCGCATCAATGATGTGCTTATGCCCGGTCAGCACGGCGAGGCCATACGCTGTGCCGAGCTTCGCTTGAAGGTCCTCGTTAGCCTGCACAGCAACGTACAAAGCGTCCGCGTCGTAGCCGTAGTAGACCGCGCCAATGTCATCGGCATAGCTAATCGCGGTCGATGAATCACTGTCGAAGAAGAAGCCCCCGGGCGGCGACCACTCTGACTCATTCGGCAAGAAGGCGCCGTCGATCGTCGGCGGTGGAAAATCTATGTCAAAGGGGCCCTCAAGCGCCTTCGGCTTGGCCTGAATCAAGGGCGCGAATTCCGGCACGAGCAGCGTAGGCTGCCCCAGCAGCTCCAGCGCGACGTTGGCCGCATCATACATCCCCTGCAGTTGGCTTCGAAACGCCCGGTCAAAGGGGCTGTCATCATTCGACGGGGTGGTCTGGTCGACGCCGTACCACCAGAACCAATCGGAGCCCTCGGCGGCGTACATCAACTCGTACGCTTGAAAGATCGCGTGCTGAAGAGGGTTGGAGGGGTCCGGCGGCGCTGCCAGTGGGTTCGGGCGCGGCAAGCCGCTGGCAGCCAAGTCAGCGCGCGCCTCTCGGAGGTACCCCCACGCCTTGTTCTCCTCCACTTCACCGATCCACGTCGCGAAGTTCGCCCCGATCCACGATCCGGCCCAGAGCGGCTCGATCTCCTCTTGTTCCGCGACGGGGTGCGGCGCGATAGCCCGCGAGGGGTTGCCGTGGATGTACTCGCTCGTCGTGACGGTGACGACCTCCCCGGTCTCGTACCCCTCGCTCAACTTGGCGTAGAGCGCATGATGAAACCCCTTTGCGTCATGCTCGTACTTGTACGATTCCCAGGCATTTTCCCCGTCCAAGATGACCGTGAGCAAGCGATCCTCGCCGCCGAGGCCAGGGGCGCGAGAGGCCACATCGTCGTAGAAGTTCTGGGCTGCATCCTCACCATCCCAATGCCAGTACTCGAACCCCATTCGGTCCGATAAGTGGCTGTCCCGGAAGATGATCATGACGTTGTCTGACGTGTCCCCCGCGTGGCCTGGCTCGGTGTCTGCGTCGACCCGATATGGCTTCAAGAGCGCTGGGGAGTCCGTCTCAAAGCTCTTGCCGAGAACCGCTTGATCCGTCGCGGTCCACTCGAGCCCCGCGTCGGCGAGGATGGGGACGATGGCCTCAGCGACCGACCCTTCCCCACACCAGATCCCGCGCGGCGCGACCCCGAAGATGTCCTTGTAATAGCGGGTCGCGCGGTGAACCTGCGCCGCAGCGTCCTCAGGGTACGAAAACCTCGGCGTCGGCCGCGCGTCGTAAGGCTGCGACTCGGCCATCAGCTCTGTGTCGAAGATCAGGGGCAAGATCGGGTGATACATAGGGGTCGTCGTGACCTCCACCTGCCCTGCTCCAGTGGGCACATCATAGAAGAGCGCTTTGTGGATCGGGATGACGTTGCGTACGATCTTATGGCCTTCGATGAGCAGGTCCCGGGCCAGCGCCTCTGAGGGGGGCACTGCGAGTGTGTAGGTCTCTCCATCTTGAATGAGCCACTCATGCACGCGGGTCACCGAGCCGTCCGGCAGCGTCACTGGCCCCTGCAGGAAGTCGGGATCAAACCAGGCGATCTCGAACCAGATCTTGAGCGCCAAGAAGTCCTCTAGGTCGTACTCCGCGCGGTTGGCATCTCGGAGCGCGATGTACTCGGGGAAGCGCTTCATGATGGCGTCCGCGGTCGACACGAGCGTCCATGGTCCCTTCCAAACGAGGAGTAGCTCCTCCTCTGTGATGCTCTCAGCGTCTGGTGTCTCGGCGAGCAGGAAGTCGACGAAGGGATCGGTCTTGCCCCCCCATGCCGCCTTGAACCCCGCCACGTCCATCGTGTTCTCAAACACATCGATAAAGGGATCCATGCGCTCGACGTAATACTCCAATAGCTGACGCAAGAGGACGCTCGTCAGGTTCACGTTCACGTGAACGTTGGGGTAGCCCTCCAGGATCGAGGTCATGTCGTAATAGTCTTTGGTGGCGTGCTTGCGCACCCACGGCCCGGTCAGCTCATCGACCACAGGATCGAGGTAGAGCGGCTGATGCTGGTGCCAGACGATGTTGAGGAAGAGCGTTCGGGTGACTTTGGCCGTGTTCTGACCGAGGGCGATGACGTTGCCGGACGCGTCTGCGAC
Organism: Myxococcota bacterium; assembly: GCA_049602155.1. Lineage (GTDB taxonomy): Bacteria > Myxococcota_A > UBA9042 > PHBI01 > JBMYRH01 > JBMYRH01. Next base: position 15,587 of record JBMYRH010000007.1, read on the forward strand.
GTTCTTCACGATCAGCTCGTAGCTCAGCTCGGGATCGATGGCCGCGACATCGACGACGAGGTCCACGTAGATGGCCGCCGCTGCGCTGGGCGTCGCGCTCTGGATCGGGAGCTCCTGTAAGTTGGAGGCTCGAATCGTGTAGTTAGCGACCTCCCCGGCGCCCTCCCCCACGGGCTCAGAGAACCGGGCCGTCACCGTCCCCTGCTTGTTCGAGAACGCCGAGCGCAACACCGGGCCCTGGTCATCAACGGCCACCTCAGGGCCTTGAGTCGCCGAATCTGTGGTGCTTATGGCGTCGGAGGGCAAAGGGTCCTGCGTGACGTCACTCTGCGACACATCGGCGACCGATGTGGTGTCTTGGGCTGGGACGGACGCGGTGTCCGTCTGCACCACCGGACCCGCTGTGGCGTCTGCCGCAGAGGTGCTCTCCACGTCGTCATAGCGCTGCACTTCAAACTCGACCGACTCCTGACACGCGATCAGCAGGGGGACCAGGCTGAGCACCAAGGCTCGCGCTTGAGAAGAATATGACATGCGCTCAGGTCTCCGAGTCACCTGGGACGATTTGAAACGCGCTCCGGACGCAAGATATCCGCGCCAGCGGCGCACCTCCTGGCGTCGTGAACCGTGCCATAATCGTATCACTTCGGTCCAGAATGGCCCGAGATGGTGCCCGTTAAAGAGGACGCGAGAGCGACTATCCGCGTTCCGCACTTGCTGGAGGAGCGGCCCGATCGCTATTCTCCTGAACATGACGTCGTCGCCACTCAGGGTCCTCGGACTCACAGCGCTCATCGTGCTCGCACTCACGGGGTGCACGACTGTGACAAACCCAAGCGCCGAGGCGAACGGCGACGCGAGCGGTGATGGCACCGGGAACGGGCTCGATGGCGTGGACGTCATCGGCAGCGGCAATGATGACCCGTGCAACCCCGATCCCTGCGCCCTGCAAAAGCGCACATGCGTCGACGGCGTCTGCGGAGACTGCCTCAAGGGCGTCGACACGGGTGACGGCGTGCTCGTCGACTACATCGAGGACGGGGACTTTTGCGTTCCGGACAACGGACTTTCGGGGGATCCCGAGTGCAAGAACACGGCCTGCGCAGCGGTCAACAAGGAGTGCATCGGCGTGTCCTGCGGCGACTGCCTGCCAGGGTACATCGAGAGCGACGCAGGCAACTGCCTCCCACAAAGCGCCTGCTACCCGAACCCATGCGTCGAGCCCTTGCGTACCGTCTGCCAGGTCAACCGAGAGGGCCAGCCTGTCTGCAACTGCGACGCTGGAGCTCACGATGATGGCGCCGGCAACTGCACCTTCGACCCTTGCATCCCGAACGAGTGCCAGCCTCCCACCACGGTCTGCCAGCCAGATGGCCTTGAGGCGAGCTGCGTCTGCCCCGACTCTGAGGTCCTCCTCAACGGCGACTGCTACCCGGACCCATGCATCGCGCACGCCTCTCAATGCACCGAGATCGGACAAGTCTGCGTGTTCGATGAGGTCGGCAAGCCGGAGTGCGTCTGCGGCGACAAGTTCATCGATGAGAGTGGCACTTGCATCGAGGCCCCGGCGACCAACGGGACGGTCACAGGGGAGCCTGTGGGCGATATCGAGATCGATGACAATCGACAGGTCTTTGTCGATGACTGGATGATCCGTGTGCGCACCAACATGGTGCGCCAGATGCATCCCCCGGAGCTGATCAACAACAGCTGGGCGGTCACCCCCGACCCGGAGGACGGCATCGGCCGGGCCCGTGCGGGTGGCAGTGTCGTGTTCGTCGACGCGGCCAACCTCGATGCCTTGCCCGCACCGAGCCCCCTCAAGGGCTACCCGTGGCGCATGTACTATATGGGCCTTCGGCAGCAGTTCACCGCCACGCAGCCCACACAACCCGCCTGGGTCTGTGTGGCAGCAGCGATGCACCCCGCAGGCCCTTGGTTCAAGCCTGCGATACGGCCCGGGACCCAAGGAGAGAACTGCGTCCTGATGGTGGATGGGCTCGTGAACGTCGAGGTCACCCGTCGCGACAGCGACTGGACCATGTCAGCGACGAAGCGCGCCATGGGGACCAACACTCAGGCCGGCGTCTTCGTCTACCGCTCAGTAGACGGTCTATCCTGGCTCCCCGAGTCCTCTGACCCCATCATGCCCGTCACTGCGCAAGTGATATCGCCGGCGAAGTACCCCCGCGTGGGGGCACGCAGTCGCCTCGTTTGGGACAGCTGGGAGGAGCGCTTCACGGGGCTCGTGGATCTGCCCTCCGAGGTCTACGGAGACGCCCGAGGCATCGTGTTTGGCGACTTTGATCCCCAAGCCGGTTGGCCCGCCACCCTCAACGCGGCGAACACTCCCGCCATCATGGGCCCCTCACCCGAAGACCTCTTCGACGGTAAGCGATACACCGACATGGTCGCCTGGCGAGAGGGCAGCTTATGGTTGGGGTTGGTCCTGCGTCAGAAGAGCGCATGCCCCTGGGTCGGTGAGGTGATCGCCGCGAGCAGCCGCGACGGAGAGAACTGGGTCCCCCTCGTCGATGAGGTGACAGGGTCGGATGTGTTCATCGCGCCGTCTGCGCTCGAGGGACTCCCGAACGCCAGCATTGAGAGCCTGTCAGGTGGTCGCCCCGCCGAAGCAGACGGTGCCTGGTATTACCTCGTCGGTGGCACCGACCAAGCGGTCTGCAGCGGCGAGCCCGCCGCAGGAGGCGCCCTCCTCTACGGCAGCCGCCCCGCGGGCCTGGCTGGCCTCACCGTGTCCCCTCAGGCGCCTGGCGTCGTCATCACGCGCCCCCTGAGGCTCCGCGATGGGATGGTGGGTGCGGCGATGGCCGTCGACGCCACCGTCGGAGACAAGTTGATGGTCCAAGTCGAGGCCTTGAGCGCCGGAGACACCGTGCTCGGGGTGGCAGAGGCTATCATCGGTGTCGGTGACCATCGGGGGGCGTTGGTCGCCTCTGAGCCCCTCCACTCGCTGACCGCGGATCGCTTCCGTGTGCGGTTCACCTTCCTCGGCCCCGGTGAGCTCTTCGGCTTCCGGATCTACGACCCCGTCTGCAGCCCGAACCCCTGCACTGAGCAGGGGCGCACCGTCTGCGACTCGGTCACCGGAAGTGCCGTCTGTCTGTGTAACCCACCCGCCCACGATGACGGGCTGGGGGGCTGCACGATCGATCCGTGCACGCCCGACCCTTGCACCGGTCCGAATCAGCTCGGCTGTACGGCCGTCGGTGGACTCCCTGTCTGCGGATGTGTCGATGGTTGGGTCCCGAAGAACGGCTCCTGCATCCCTGACCCTTGCCTGCCACAGAACACGCCGACAGGTGTCCCGTGTCCGCCTCCCGAGGATCGCTGCAAGGTCGTGAACGGTGACGCCGTCTGTTACTGCCCCGAGGGCAGCACAGGAGGCCCGGCGGGCTGCTCCGAGACGGATCTGCGCATCTTCGTCAGCTCGTTGGCGGCCCGCGGTGACACCCTCGGCGGGACCGGCGGCGCGGACTCACTCTGTTCGACGCTCGCCAACGCCGCCGGCCTCCCAGGGGCCTATGCAGCGTGGCTGTCGACCTCGGACCTCGACGCGATCGACCGCTTCGCAAACGGCGGTCCATGGCGCACGTGGGATCCGGACCAGCAGCTCTGGAGCAAGCTCGTCGCTTATGACATCTGGGACATGACCGATGGAGACATCGGCACCGCCATCAATCGCACAGAATACGGCGCCCCCGTGAGCGGTAACTGCTTGGTGTGGACAGGGACCGCCAGCGACGGTGAGGTGGCGAACACCGAGGGGATCGGCGGGACGTGCTCCGGCTGGACCTCCTCCGAAGAGGGCTTCGGGCTCACAGGGCTGTGTGACGCAGACAACGAGCTGTGGACGGAGTGGGCGCCAGCGCTGTGCACCAAGGAGTCACGCTTCTACTGCCTCCAACTGCCGTGAACCGATTGTCGCTCGCCGAGTTTGAAGCGCAGGCTGAGCGTTTTGACTCGATGGCGCTCGCCAGCCCAGACATCGACGCGTTCTGCTCCTCTGCCGCGTGGATCGTGCCGGCGCACAAGGCCTTCCATCCCGAGCAAGACCTGCTGCTCTTCGAGGGGGAGTTCGGCTACCTCGCATTAGCCCGAGGACATGCACCAAACCTGGGAACCTACCTCGCCCCCGTCGAAGCCATGTGGGGCTTAGCTAGCCCGCTGGTCGGAGCAGAGGCGCCCAGGCTCGCGATCGACGCCTGGCGCACGCTCCGCGCCTCCATTAGTGACTGGGATGCGCTCTGGCTCTGTGGACTCAGCCCTCACGGGGCTGCCTTCAAGGCCCTCGCCATGCTCGCGGGTCAGGGCCAAAGGCTCTTCGTAGGGCCGACCACATACCGCCACGTTGCGCTCCTTGAGGGGGGCTTCGAAGGCTGGCTATCGCGCCGTGCGCGCGCCTTCAGAAAGGGGCTCCGCCAAGCGCAGCGACGCACCGAGGAAGCTGGGGTCGTCTTCGAATGGCACGACGCCTTCACTCCGGAGGCACAAGTCGAGATGTACCAACGCGTGCTCGCCGTCGACGACCGCAGCTGGAAAGGCCTCGACGCTCAAGGGCTCCGCGCCAGCAATATGGCGTCGTTTTACGACCATATGACCGCTTATTTGGCGCAACGCGGTGCGTTGCGTGCGGTCTTCGCGACCCTTGACGGCGAGGACATCGCGATGGGCTTCGGTGGCATCCTGGGGCCAACCTTCCGCGGCCTGCAGATGAGCTATGACGACCGTTTTAAGCACCTCTCATTGGGCAACCTCATCCAACAAGAGCTGATCATGCGCGTAGCCGCCGAGGGGCTTGAGTATTACGACCTCGGGACCGAGATGGATTACAAGCGACGGTGGTCACACCCGGGCCTTGAGACCGTCGCCCTCGTCGTGCGCTCCCGCTGACGGGAACCGGGCCACTGGCAGGTTTATCAGGACCTTCAGCGCCTCGTTCACACGCGTTTTTTTTACCAGCGGCTAGATCCTTCTCGCCGGTGGCGCGTCTCTCACCCTCAGACCGTCAATCACGATGAGGCGTACGCCTCGCGTCACGCAGGAGGGAATGATGAAGTTATCGCACACTCAAGGGCCACTCGCTGTCTTAGTCATGCTGAGCTTCGTCGGCTGTAAAATGCACGCCGTCGAGGTCTCCACCGCCACCGATGAGGGGCCCGCAAGCGAGGCCCCACAGTTCGCCGAGATCTTGGCTTCCGAGCCCGCCAATAAGCCCTCGGCCCCCGCGCCGGCCCCGGAACTTCTCGTCGGTCAGGTCGATAACCTCGCCTCGAAGGGGTCCATGGAGGCGCGCGCCGCCGAGTCGGCGCCTCGCTTGCGAACACACCGCGCCAAAAGCAAGGCAGTCGCTGCCAAGTCTTTTCGAGGGCAAGGGCTCTCAGGTCATGGGAGCGGCGGCGGTGGCATTGGCGTCGCGCACGGCCAATTCGGGAGCCCTGGGAGGGCGCGCCATCCCTCCGCGCCCCCCAACACGGAGGCCTACGAGTCGATCGAGAGCAACGCATGGCGCCGCGTGATGGATGCACCACTGTCCACATTCTCTATCGACGTTGACACCGCCTCCTACGCCAATGTGCGCCGCATGCTTCGTGAAGGTCGACTGCCCGTCCGTGGCGCGGTGCGCATCGAGGAGATGCTCAACTACTTCAACTACCCAGACGCGCCCCCCTCGGGCAAGACCCCGTTTGCCGTCCACACCGAGGTCGGCAACGCGCCTTGGCACCCCGCTCACCATCTGGTCCGCGTTGGGGTGAAGGGCCGCGAGATCGCCCGAGGTCAACGACCGCCGAGCAACCTCGTCTTCCTGCTCGACGTCTCCGGCTCGATGAGCGCTCCAGATAAGCTCCCCTTGCTCAAAGAGGCGTTCAAGCTCTTGGTCGGGCAACTCGACAAGCGCGACACGGTCACCATCGCCGTCTATGCGGGGAGCAGTGGCCTCGCGTTGCCGCCGACCCGCGGAGACCATAAGCAAGAGATCCTCAACGCCATCAACCGCCTCAGGTCCGGTGGCGGCACCCACGGCGCCGCCGGTATACGACTCGCCTACAAGATGGCCGAAGAGCACTTCATCAAGGGCGGCATCAACCGCGTCATCCTCGCGACAGATGGTGACATGAACGTGGGCACCAGCAGCAAGAGTGAGCTTGTCGACTTGGTCAAAAGTCACGCCAAGGGCGGCGTCTTCTTGAGCGTCTTAGGCTTCGGGCGCGGTAATTTGAAGGACGCCGTGATGGAGGCTATCGCAGACAAAGGGAACGGCAACTACGCCTACATCGACTCCGTACGGGAGGCACGGAAGGTCCTGAGTGACCAGTTTGGCGGAACCCTCATCACCATCGCCAAAGACGTGAAACTCCAGGTGGAGTTCAACCCCACCCATGTCGCCGGCTACCGACTCATCGGCTACGAAAATCGGATGCTGGCAGCGAGGGACTTCAATGACGACAAGAAGGACGCCGGCGAGCTCGGCGCGGGCCACACCGTGACTGCGCTCTATGAGATAGTGCCAGCCGGACAGCCGGTCCCTGATACGTCAGTCGATGCGCTGAAATACCAGACGCCTAAGGCCGAAGCTCACGCCGCGGACAGCGGCGAGATGCTCACCATCAAGCTCCGCTACAAGTCACCTAGTGGCACCACATCCAAGCTCGTCAGTCACGCGGTCCAGCGCCCATCGGCGCAGCGTCAGCCTTCGGCCAGCTTCCGCTGGGCAAGCGCTGTCGCAGGCTTTGGCATGATGCTGCGAGGGTCCCCTCACCGTGGTGATACGACATGGGACAGCGTCATCGATTTGGCGACCAGCGCTGTCGGAGAGGACACTTCAGGCCAGCGCATGGAGATGATTGTGCTGGCAAAAGAAGCTCGCCGCCTCGCGATGGCCTCGGCCCGACACACGCCCTAAAGCCGGGGGGCATGTTCAGCGCGGCCTCGCGTGTGCGGGGTCGCGCGGGCCCCCTATCTAAGCCACCTCGTTTTCGTGCGAGCTGGTGAGTCACGTGTTACTACAGGTACATAGCGCCCGTGCGCCCTGTGGTTTTGATGTCCGAACACACCCTCTACATACTTCTGGCCTTGGCCTTCGTCGCAACCTCGCTCATCAGCGCGCGACTGCGCCGCAAAACCTTGACGGACGTGGGCTTGCTCTTTGTCGTCCTCGGCCTCATTGCAGGCCCCTTGGCGCTCGACATTGCACCGACCATTGGGTCAACCACCTGGTCTCTAGCTATCTCAGCTCTCGCAGGCTGGGTAGCCTTAGAGGTAGGCCTTGGGATCTCGCTGCGCTCCGATGGCCAAATGGCGCTAGGCGCAGTCCGAGCCGGCGCCCTCTACACCATCATGGGTGTCATCGGGTTGAGCGTCGTCTCTTTCGGCGTCTTGGAGGCGCTGCTCGCTAGCTCCCTCGATACGAATTGGGGTTATGGCGCCATCGTGATCGCGGCGGCCGGCGTCGCAGCAGCACCGGGCGCGCTCAACGGCGTCGCCGCAGCCCATGGTGCTGACGGCCCAGTGCGGGCTGCAGGGACCAGCCTCGCGCGCATCTCGCGGGCGCTCGCCATCGTCGTCGTGACCATCGCAGCGGCGGTCGCGGAGCCCGAGACGACGATCGTGGGGTTCCGAGCCTTGGCCCCCACCGAGCGCATCCTCGCGGAACTTATGCTCGGCATCACCCTCGGCTTCTGCGCTGATGTCTTCCTCTCGACAGAGCCGGACGACCGACAGATGGTGACCATCCTCGTGGCCCTCTCGATCATGGCCAGCGGCCTCTCTATGCACCTCGGGCTCTCCCCGCTGCTGGTGAACCTCATCATCGGCAGCAGCCTCGCCAACTACGGTCACCTCTCTGCGACGCGGCACCGCGCGGCTGAAGCCCTCGAGGGACCCTCTCGTAAGCTCTTGCTCGTCGCCATGGGCGCCGCATGGCTGCCCCCTGTGACGCCTGCAGTCTGGGGAGTCATCATCCTGCTCATCGGCGCTCGCACGGCGATGCTGAGGATCGCCGGCGGCGTGGCTGGTCGTGCATTTGACCCTGATCGTGCAGGCTTCCGAGTGATCGGGCTCACGATGGTCGCTCAAGGGGCTCCGGCACTGGCGATCGCTCTGCTTCACACCCACAGCCTCCCGCAGGAGGCAGGCTCGGTGGTGTTGAGCGTCATTTTATTCTCAGCCGTCGTCAACGACCTCTGGGCGCCGATGGCGGCCCGCGCTGTGCTCGACGAAGCGGGCGAGATCCCAACAACGCTGGCGGAGGTCTGAGATGCGGATGATCATCTGTGGCATGGGCGAAGTCGGGCGACATCTCGCCTCAGAGCTCGCCAGCACCGGTCACGACGTCGTCGCGATCGACACCTCCCGAGAGGTCTTGACCGACATCGAAGAGGTGATGGACGTGCTGACCTTGCGAGGGCACGCGGGCTTGCCGTCCACCTTGATCAAGGCCGGCGCGGCGAAAGCCGAGTTGGTCGCGGCCGTCACCAACCACGACGAAGTGAACCTCGTCATCGCGTTGGCCGCGCGTCAGCTCGGCGCCAAAGTCACCGTCGCGCGGCTCAATAACCATGATTACTTCCCAGACCGCACTGGCTGGTACGAAGGTATGCTGGGTGTTGACCTCAGCCTCTGCCCCGGCCTCTTGGCGGGTGCAGAGGTCGTGCGCCTGTCGCGCACTGGCAGTGTGGATCATATCGCGCACTTCGCAGGCCACCTGATTCAGGTCGCCGTGATCACCCTCGACGAGAGTATGCCGGCCATTAACCGGGCGGCTTCTCAGTTGAACTTGGGAGATGGGTGCCGCGTCCTGGCGGTGATACGAGACGACGCGACCGAGCCCCCTGAGGCCATCGTCCATCTCCAGCCAGACGACCAAGTGATCGTCGCTGGCCCCTCGCAGCACCTCCACAAAGTCGACAAGCTCTTCCGCCGGGGAGAGCGCCGCAAGGGTCGGGCGATCGTCGTGGGAGGGGGTCGACTCGGGAGCAACGTCGCACAAGAACTCCTGAGCACGATGGACATCGTGACTTTGGCCGAGCGCCATCAAGAGACCTGCCTTGAGTTGGCAGAGCGTCTCGACGGCGTCGACATCGAGAAGGGCTCCGGCACCAGTCGCCCCTTTTTAGAAGAGCTGGATGTTGGCCACGTCCACACCTTCGTCGCCACAACCGGCGATGATGAAGTGAACCTCATGGCCACGTTGCTCTCAAAACAGTTGGGCGCAAAACAGGCGATCGCGTTGGTACAGCGCCCTGACTATGCAGCGGTCTACGCTGACCTCGGGATCGACTACACCGTCAGCCCGCGCCTCCTTGTCTCCGCCGAGATCTTGCGGTTCCTGAGTCGCCGCGGCGCGGCGCGAGAGCACCGCATCCCTACGGATGGCAGCCTGGTCATCGAGCACCAAATCTCCGAGGCAGGTCATCTCCTCGGCAAGCGACTCTTTGATTTGGAATTCCCCCACGGCGCGGTCCCCGTGGCCGTCACGCGCGGGCGCACGATCCTCAGCGACCCAGAGCTCGTCTCTTTAGAGGCGAGAGATGTCATCGTCGTCTTCACCCCTGAGCGCGCCATCGCTGGCGTCCGCCGAGCGTTGCTCAGGAGATGACGTGAACTTCCGACTGGTCTCCCGACTCCTCTCCAGACTGTTCGGAGGGATGGCCTTGGCGATGCTCGCCGCCATCCCCTGGACGTGGGGCGCGCCCGACAGTGGCGGCGTCGAGGGGCTCCTCGGTGGGGCTGGCATCACCGCGGCTGTTGCGCTGAGCCTCGGCTGGTTTGGTCGCAACGCAGAGACCACGATGCGCATTCGAGATGCCCTCTTTGTGGTCACGGCGGGCTGGTTCTCAGCTGGATTGCTCGGGGCGGTCCCCTACCTCTGGTCAGGAGCCATCACCCACCCCGCAGACGCGCTGTTTGAGACACTCAGTGGCTTCACGACGACGGGCTCCACGATCTTGAGTGACATCGAAGCGCTCCCGATCGGCATTCAATTCTGGCGCATCAGCACGCACTGGCTGGGCGGACTTGGGATCGTCGTCATCTTCGTCGCGCTCTTTCCCCAGCTGGGTGTCGGTGCCAAGCACCTCTTTAAGAGCGAAGTCCCGGGCCCCATCACGGAAGGGCTCCGACCGAAAATCAAACAAACTGCGCTAGCCTTGTGGTGGATCTATGTCGGCCTCACAGGCCTGGAAACGCTCCTCCTCTGGGCCTGTGGGTTGTCACCCTTCGATGCCCTCGCTCACGCCATGTCAAACATCGCCACCGGCGGTTTCTCGACGAAAAATGCAAGCATCGGGCACTTCGCTGATCCTCGGGTTGAGTACATTGTTTGCCTCTTTATGTACTTGGCGGGCATCAACTTTGCCCTGCACTACGCCGCGCTCTCCGGGCGTCTAAGGAGCTACTTACGGGACGCGGAGTGGCGCTACTACACGGGTCTCCTCATCAGCGCGACGCTCATCATCGCGCTCCTCATCACGCCCCTTCACAGCGGCGATTTTGAGACCGCGTGGCGCAAAGCGCTCTTCCACGTATTGGCGCTCTTGACGAGCACTGGCTTCGCAGCCGGCGACTTCGAGCTCTGGCCAGTGCTCTGTCAGGTCATGTTGATCACCCTGATATTCATCGGCGGCTCGGCAGGATCGACGGCCGGAGGCATGAAGGTCAGTCGCGTCGTCATCCTCCTCAAGAGCGCAGCGATTGAAATCGCTCATGCAGCCAAGCCGCACGCGGTCAAGATCGTGAAACTCGGGCGCACTCCGATTCGAGACGATGTCGTCAAACAGGTCCTAGCTTTCTCAGTTATCTTTGTATGCACCGTCTTGCTCTGCACGTTCTGGCTGACAGCGACCGGTGAGGACCTCCTCACCGCCTTCACCGCGTCTCTGGCCTGTGTCGGGAATGTCGGCCCAGGGTTCGGTGATGTCGGCCCGACCGAACACTTCGCGCAACTGACGTCATCAGCCAAAGTCGTGCTCTCCATCGCAATGGTCCTTGGTCGCCTCGAATTCTTCACCGTCTTAGCGATCTTGCTGCCCGCGGGGTGGCGACGATGAAGCGGCGAATCCTCATCCTCAGCCTGTTTATCGTCGCCTGGCTCATGGCCGGGACCTTGTCCGTGGTGCACACGCCACTGCAAGGCGGCCTCTCGCTCGCGACGACCGCCTTGGCGCTCCTCATCGCGCTCTTCGCAGGCGATTTCGTCGCGCGCCTCGGTGTCCCCGCCCTCACCGGCTATGTCGCCGCGGGGATCATTATGGGCCCCGTATCGGGGCTCCTCAACGGCGCCTTACTTTGGGATCTCCTGCCGATACAAGAGGCCGCTCTGGCCGTCCTAGCCTTCGCCGCCGGCTCCCAACTGAACCTCCGCCTCGACACCCGGCTCGCGCGACCCGCCATCGCGACGGCCGTCCTCACTGGGGCACTCGCCGTCATCGTGATCACCGGACTCGCGCTCGTCATCGGGACAGTGAGCGCCTCCTTGATCCCCACGCTCACCTTCAACACCGAAGCCGCGCTCTTCATCGGCCTCCTCACCGTGGGGACCTCACCGACCATCGTAGGGTGGATTATCAGCACGGTAGAGCGCCCGGCTGAGCTGTCTGCCTTGGCCCTCTCAACCTCGCTCGTGCGGGGACTCTTAGTCTTGACCGGGGTCGCGATCATTGCCCTGAGCCAAGACACCCCCGAGGACGGCGCCTTCGTCACCCTCATAATGACGCCCGCCGTCGCGCTCACGCTTGCCCTTATCCTGAGAGGCACTGCACCACGGCTTGATCGGCGCGCTGCCCTGCCGATTGGGGTGCTGCTCTCCCTCACCCCCCCTGTCATCGCAGCGCTCGGCGCCGAGCCCGTCCTGACGTTAGCCCTCGTCGGCGTGCTCACGCGTCACTGGACGCCAGAGGCTCGGCGGACCCACTTCGACGCGGGGATCGCCGACCTCAAGCTGCCCGCCGCGCTGGTGCTCTTCACGCTCTTAGGAGCCACCATCCCGGAGCCGTCCTTCACGCTCCTCGCCCTCGCCTTCTCACTCTTCGCCGTGCGCGGCGCCACCCTCTGGCTGAGCACCTTGGTCGCGGCACGCTGGTCCAACGCACCCGCTGGGTTCCGGAGCTACGGCTGGCTCATGCTGCTTCCACAAGGCGGGGTCACCCTCGGCGCCCTCGGGAGCTTGGCCGTCATCGCCCCCGACACGATCCAGAGCATCCGTCAGCCTATCGAAGCGCTCGTCGCCCTCGGCCTCCTCATCGGTCCAGTGGCCTGTCGGGTGGCGTTGGGCGCTGTCGGCGAGCAGCGCACTCAGGGTCAGGCCTCGGAGACCTCGGGGAGCGCCCCATTGGCCGTCGATCTCTCCGACGAACCACAGCACCCTTGGCGTGACCCGATGGCGACCCTCGTTGGACCCGACGACGACGTCCCGAGGGCAGCGTGGGGCGGCACTGTGCAGCACTTGGTCGTGCTGCGGAGCCGCGTCCGGGAGCAAGTGGTCGGCGCCCGACTTGAGCGGATAGCCAAAGCCCACAAGGCGGCGTCGACATTGGCCCGCCAGATCGTCCAGAACGCCGGTGAGGCCATCGGGCGGTGCGAGGACGGCGACATGCGCCTCGAACACTTGAACGAGGCGAGGACATCGCTCGCCGAGGGAGCCCGCGCCGAGCTCGCGACTCTGCTCAACCCTCCCTCCGCATCGGAACCCCAGCCCCCAGGCTTAATCGAGCTCCTCGCCGACGCATTGACCCCGATCGTACGCGCCGCCCCTACCCTCTTGGAGGTGAGCGAAAGCGAACGCCACGTCCTTTGGGCTGCGGATGACAGCCAGTGGGTCCGCCTTGGCAAGCTCGGCAAGCGCGGGCTCCGCCGAACCCAGAACTTCCTCGGCCGCGAGAGGCCGAACAGAGAGGTCCCGTACCGCCGACTGGTTCGCCGCACACTCTCCGGCGAGATGCTCACTGCGCTTGGCCCTGTCGAGGCCATGATCTCTCGAGCGGAGTATAAGGCACTTCGGCGCCTAGAAGCCCACCTGTTGGAGGCGGAAGGCGTCCTCGTGGAGGCCGCACAGCGCTCTGAGGAGCCCACGGAGCTGCGCACGTGGATCCACGAGCGAGTCAGCGCCCTGAGAGACGCCAGCAAGGATGCCCAGAGCGACATCCTCTTCCTCGCCGAGGAACCCCTTCATCGGATCTCTGAGGCGATGGCAGCAGCCATGAACAGGCTCGCCCACATGGCGGACATCGCGGGGACCTTCGCGCTCACCGAGAATGCCGTCCGCTACGCGACGGTCGCCCCACAAGTACGTGATGCCATCACCAACGCAGCGCAGGACCGCGCGGCGTGGGATGCCTGTAAACGGGCACAGGTTCACCGCACGCTCTTGGCTCTCCAGCTCGCCGAGCTTGAGGTAGGGCTGCGTGACCTCGTCATGGGCCGCGCCTTGGGCCCTGCCGTGCGCATGCACAGCCGCGTCCAAGCGCTCATGCAGAGCGGTCAACAGCTCGTAGAGAGCGTGCGAGCCTCCGTGGACTCGGGCACGACACCCGCCACCGCCGGCGCCGAGGCCAGCGCCGCCGAGGCCCTGCTCAACGACCTCCAGCGGCGCATCGGGCGCCCCCTTGAGGGGCTGATCAATGGGCTCCGGTCCGGGGGCATCATCGACCGACTCATCGGCGCCCTAGAGACGGCGACGGCCGCCCTCCCCGAGCGCGTCGACCTCCTCGCAGAGCCTCAAATCCTCGGGCTCGTCCGTGGGGCCTCCTTCACCGATCTGCCGACCTCTGTAGCGGTCCGTGAGACGGCGCGCGCCTTCTTTGATCGGCGCGTCGCGGTCTCACTCGCTGAGCACTCCAGGGCCCTCGAGACGAGCGCGGAGGAAGCGCGCGCCGGTATCCGTGATGCACAGCGCTTGCTCTCCGTGCACGTCGCCAGGGCCACGTCAGCCGACCAACGACAAGATGCCGGTGGGCCACGAGAGAGCGACGAAGGGGTGCACCGCCTCACCCTAGAGGCGCTCGACACGGTCCTTGAGCGCTTCACCCATGAGGTCGCGCAGATCTCAGAGACCTCAACAGCCCTCATGCTCGAGATCGCCAAGACCGAGGCCGACGCCGTCCGTGAGCTGTGGGTACACCTGCACGACGCAGCCATAAAGCCCCAGCTTGAGCAGGCTGTTTGGGGCCTGTGGAGGACCCTGCGCGAGTCCGCTGAGCGACTCGCTGAGCACCCCTATGCGCGACACGTCAGGGACGCCATGATGCGCGTTCAGCGACGTGTCAGGGCGACTCAGGAGTCCGTCGAGGCGCGCCTCGACACCACCCTCACCGGCCCGACACGGGTGCGCAAGGCTCTCAAGGCGCTCGATCCGCTCCGCCACGACATGCCCTATGTCTACGGGAAGCTCTTCGCGCTCACAGCGACTGAGAACGACGCCTTCCTCCTCGGGCGTGAGCGTGAACTCGCAGTGCTGCGCAAACGCGCGGATGGACGGGGATATGGGGCCGCCATCGTTATCGGCGAGCGCGGCATGGGGCGCTCCTCGCTCGTGCGAGTCGCCCTGGCTCACAGTGCACGAGACCGACAGGTGATCTGGCTCGACACAGAGCGGCCAGTCAACGGACCTTCCGACGTCGTCTCCTGGGCCGCCAGCGCTGTGGGCCTCGCGGACACGGCAGCGACACTCGAGACCGTCGCGGCAGAGCTGAAGCAACGCCGCGCCATCATCGTGCTCGACGACCTTGAGTCGTTGATCCCACGAAGCTTAGAGGGCCTTGAGGCGCTCGAGGCCTTGATGACGCTCATCGTGGCCACCGACAAGCACACGGTCTGGATGGTCACCTGCGAGCGCCACATCTGGCGGCTCCTGACCTCAGTCACCTCGATCGCAGACGCCTTTGATGTCACCGTGAGCCTCAATGGGCTGAGCGCATCAGAGCTCCGCGAGGCCATCGAGCGCCGTCACCGATTGAGCGGCCTCGAGTTGAGGTATTCGCGTCCGAGCAGCACCGACCTCGGCGCATGGTTGACGCACCTCTGGGGCGCCTCCCCTGCCGAGCGGACCTTCAACCAGCTCGCGGAAGCGAGCGCGGGTAACCCTCGAAGTGCGATGCACCTTTGGCAGCTCAGCCTCACCCATCTCCCCGCAGAAGAGCGGGCGGTCGAGGTCGTGCTCAACAAGGCACTCAGCCTGCACGATCTGCAAACGTTGCCGGGCCACCTGCTCCCAGCCATCGGGCTGATGTTTCGGCAGAGCAGCGTCGATCGCCCCGCGCTCAAGGTGGCGTTAGGCTGGTCTGCGGCACAAGTCGGCGCTGCCATCCATGCCCTTGAGGTCGCAGGCTTGCTCCAGTGCCACAGTCGCGCAGATGGTGAGATGAGCTGGTCCCTTGTCCCGCACGCCTGTGCCCCCGTGAGGCAGTTCTTGCTCGACCAGGGCTTGATGCACGTACCCGGGAGGACGACATGACAGTCCACGCGGTGATGGCGTTTAGCCTCTTCAGCGCACTCGGCGCAACGGTCGCGGGGAGCGTGGGGTCGGGATCAGAGATGGACCCAGCGCTGCTCATCTTGGGGAAGGAGATCGGCGAGGCATTAGCCTTTGACCGCATCCTCGGGGTCGTGGTTCGCATCTTTGTCTTGTGGTTAGGGCTCAAGTCCTTCGACAGCCTCGTGCCGCGTGCCGCGCGCTGGCGCCTCGGAATCGCACACAGCCTTCAGGAATGGGCACCGACCGTCCGCCTTACGGTCGCCGGCCTGATGGCCGTGGTCGTCATCGACGCCGTCACCCCCGAAGAGCCCCAGGCCAGGGCGCTGGTCGCTGCGACCGTCATCCTCACCGTCTTATGGTCCGCTCAATCGGTCCTGCGCAACGCCGCTGCCGGCGCCGTCATCATCGTGCGGCGGGCCGTGCGCGTCGGAGAGCACCTCCGCATCGGCGAAATCGCAGGGCGCGTCACGTCGGTGACCCTACGCGGGGTGGAGATCGAGGACGCCGATGGCTCTAGGAGCTTCGTCCCTGGGCTGCTCCTGCACACGGAGACCACGACCCATGGGCCTTCCGGGGTGCGCGCCAGCGCCGTCGAGATGACTTGGCGGCCCTCTCAGTTGGCTTCAGAGCGCGACCCCGAGGAGCTCAGAGGCCTCGCCCGGCGACTGGCGCTGCTCAGTCCACGTCGCGCACCGGGCACCCCAGTCCTCGTTCATCAACACGCGGAGACCGGTGACCTGCGGATCACCCTCACGCCATATGACCGCACAGAGAGCGACGCATTGCGGCTCGAAGTCACGCGACGACTGGCCGAAGCCTTTGCACCTGCGGAGCCGCCTGCGGCCGTCATCGAACATGACGATTCCCCCGAGGCTTGAGGTCTGTATACTCGGATGCCCCGCATCTTGGAGTGCCCCATGCAGACGAACTTGAGCTTCAGCGATACAGCCCCCTCCCTCAAAGGCGCGAAAGCGATGATGGTCGTCGGGCGCCTAAGTCAGCTCAAAGACGACACAACAGCGAGCTTGCTCCCCAAGTCCGCCAAGAAAATTTGGCCGACCATGCTGGAGGCTTTGAAGCCCGGCGATAACGGCGCCTCGACGAGCACTTGGCTGGCCGCCTCAGGGGTGAAGCGTCTGATCGCCGTCGCGTTGCCCGAGCCGTGCTCCCGCCATAACAGCCCTGCGCGGCCCCACGCCATCGCTCAGCTGGTGCGCAGTAACATCCCCTCCAAGGACGACGTCGTCGTCGTCGTCGCCCTTGAGAAGGCCGCCTATGGGTTCGCCTCGGGCTGCGCGGTCGCGCGGGCCTTCTCGGACTACACGCGGAGCAGCGGCGCCGCCAAGAAGAAAAGTAAGAGGAAGGGCAACACCTCGCGGCAGGTCCGCGTAGGGCTGGTCGCCGCGAAAGGCAAGATCGACACCGACGCCATCACGCGCGCCGCTGACGGAATCCACTTCGCTGCACGCCTCGTCGACATGCCCGCCAGTGAGCTGAGTACGGACGCCTTCGTCGCCGAAGCGCAGGCCGTCGCCGAGCGCAATGAAGGCGTCGAGATCGAGATCATCCGGGGCAAAGCGCTGGATGAAGGCGGCTTCGGTGGGCTCTGGGGCGTCGGTAAGTCCGGCCCAAAGCCACCCGCGCTCGTGCGCCTCTCATACAGCCCCCCGCGCGCCAAGAAGACCACGGCGTGGGTCGGCAAAGGCATCGTCTACGATACCGGCGGACTGAGCATCAAGACCAAGGCCGGCATGGTCGGGATGAAGATGGACATGGGTGGCGCTGCAGCGGTCATCGCTGGCTTTGAGGCCGCTGTGCGCGGCGGCATCAAGGTGCGACTCCACGCGCTGCTCTGCCTGGCTGAGAACTCAGTGGGCCCTGAGGCCATGCGCCCGGATGATGTCCTCGATATGTACTCCGGCAAGACCGTCGAGGTGAACAACACCGACGCCGAGGGGCGCTTGGTGCTCGCGGACGGCGTCGCCTACGCCTCAAAGGTGCTCGGCGCCGACCTCATCGTCGACTTGGCGACGCTCACCGGCGCCCAGCTCATGGCGACCGGTCGTCGACACGCAGGCGTCATGTGCAACGATGAGAAGCTCGAGGCGGCGGTGGTCAAGGCAGGGAAAGAGAGCGGGGACCTCGTGCACCCCCTCCCCTATTGCCCGGAGTTCTTCCGTGGGGAGTTCAAGTCCAAGATCGCGGACATGAAGAACTCCGTAAAGGACCGAATGAACGCCCAAACGTCCTGCGCAGGGCAGTTCATCGGGAACCACCTTGAGGGGTACAAGGGGCGCTGGCTCCATGTCGACATGGCGGGCCCTGCCATGTCGGCAGGCCGCGCAACCGGCTACGGCGTCGCCCTCTTGATGAGCCTCGTCAACCGGTAACCACGCGCTCCAAAGACAACGAAGCACAGGGACATCAGCCACACGAGGGGGTGTCCCTCACCTCGTGGTCGCGAGCCCTGGCATCCAGCCTCTGCGGCCGGAGCCCCCGAGGTCGTAAGCACTTGGGTCGAGGTGCCCACCGAGTGGACCGCCACCGTCGTCTGAGGCGACACGTCCGCCTCGTCAGGTGGCCCCAACTCCGGCTCCGTCGTATCTGTGGGCGTGCGCGCCGCGTCCCCCGCGGTCCCCGCGGTGTCCGCTTCAACCGGTGGGTCATCGCATGCGCTCCATGAGGACCATTGGCAGCCATCGCAGACCCGGGTCATCTCCCCGTCGACGCCGCATGTCAGGCTCTCCGACCTACCATCCTCGTCGCAAGCGCAATAGACCGCAGGCCCGATCTCAAGCGCATCAAAGCACACAGCCGCTCCCTCGTCCGATGGGGTGGTGAAACTGTCTAACGCCCTGACCTCGTGGACCCCATCCTCGATGAGGAACTCAAAGGTGCCGAGCAAAACCGCCCCACCGCTGTGAGCGCTCGGGTCGACCACCACGGTCGTCACGCTCTCTCCCTGCCACACCTCGAAGACCGCCCCTGTAGTGAGGTCAGCGACGCCATCTGGGACGTGAGCCCAGAGGCTGTACGAGCCGCTCTCTTGCACATCAAAGAGCCACGCGACGCCCTCTTGATACGCCGGCGCCTCCTCATCTGCGGCCGTCCACCACGCGTGCCCCGCGTTGCCCTGTACATCGTGATACGCAGCGTCGTCGACGAGGCCCAAGCGCTTGGCGCAGGGGCCATCCTCTTGGATGAGCGTCTGGCCAGCCAAGCTCAAGGGGCACGCCGTCGCGCTCTCTTCATAGGTGTCTTCCCCTTGGCGTGGCTCTCCACCGGAGTAACCCAAGTCGAGCAGCGCCTGCATGCCCCCGTTGAAGAGGTTGGTGTCCACGTTCCCGTTGACCCCAGGGACGCTCCCCGAGTCGCTGGTTTGCCAAACCACCCAGTCACTCCACCCCGTCGGCATCGTCGGGCAAGTCGCCCCCCAATGGGCCACCCAAAGGGGGTACTCAGAGAACGCGCCGCTGTTGACGTAGGAGCCCCAGACGCCAGGGCTTGTGTAGATCAACGGCTTCACGCCGAGAGCGTTCTCGACGACATCAAGCCAGGTCTGAACACGGTCGGCGATGGTCGCAGGGGTCTGCCCATCGGCAGTCTCCACATCGCAGACTGGTGGCAAGTCACCAGGCTCCAGGGGCCCCATCTCGTCCAACAGATACTGGGCCTGCGCGACCGGATCTTCATCCGAGCGGAAGAACTGATACGCCCCGCGGACGATGCCGTTGGCTTTCGCCTCGCTCCAGTTCGATTGAAAATAGGCGTCTTGATAGTCCAGCCCATCGCTGACGCGGATGAAGGCGAAGTCGATCCCCGCAGCAGCGACCGCGCTCCAGTCCACGTAGCCCTGCCACTTCGAGACATCGATCCCATCAAGCATCTCCCCTTCTGGGCACGCTGTCAGGGCGTACTGCGCCGTCGTGAAGCTGCTTCGATCGGGGGCCACCTCGACCTCTCCACACGCCATCACGCACAGCGCACCGAGCGCTATGGACCAAGACGGACCTCTCACGAACATTCACCTCACCGTGTGGGGATGCGTTCATTGTGGGCGCAAGCAGCGGCCACGCTCAAGAGAGATCTCTCGGCGCCCTCAATGCCCCCCTAGCCCTTGGCCTCATTCACGATGTTGAGCAGCCACACCTCATGCTCGCTGGGCGACTCCAAGGCCTGCAGCGTGGCTTGGAGTCCATCGAGGAAGGCCTCGGCCCCCTCCACCGCCGACGTGGGCAGCTTCCCGACGATGACCTGCTGCAAATCCTGCGGCTGGTCGGCGTTCAAGAGCAGCGCCTCGTAGGTCGTAAACAGCGTGGTCCGCTGCCCCTCTGTCAACACGGGGAAGTCGTACCACACGTCCTGAACGACGTGCTTTGAGTAGAGCAGGTAGAGGGCGTACTGGTTGCGGAACCAGAGGTGCAGCTCGCAGGGCTCCGCGCACACGACGCGGTCGAGCATCTCCTGGAAGACCGAGAACGGCGCCTCCGCCCCCCACGGCTCGATGTCGGAGTTCACGAGCTGGCGGATGCGGTTCAAGAAGAGGCTCCACTCCTGCTCTGCCGCGGTGTTCGCCACTTGGTTCGTGTTGGTGTCCAGCGGGATTTCAGCGGCCAGCTCATCCATCACTCCGATGAAGAACGGGCCGGGACTCCCGAAGTCCCAGCGCGCGCAAGCGCCCACGACGTTCACATCTTCATCGGTGCAGAAGCGATAGGTGTCCACAAGCGCACCGTCACCGTATCCGTGCCGCATAGCGTCGGCATCATAGCTGCCTGGGATGGTCATCCCGACGACGTAATCCATCGTGCTTGTCGCCGTCGCGAGGGCCCCATCGAAGTCTTGGAAGTGGGGCAGATCAGCAGAGGCCTCGAAGTTATGGCGCAGCCCGAGGTTGTGGCCCACCTCGTGCACCAGGAAGTCCGCGATGATCAGCTCGCGAATCGACTGCTCATCGAGACTCATCCCGAAGCGGTCAAAGAGCTGACCGATCTGGGCGGGGTGCAGTGGTCGACGCACGAAGGGGCGCCGACGCAGGACGCGGGGGGGCAAGCTGGCAGCATTGAATATCTCCGCCGGGGTCACCGTCGTCGGGTGAACCATCTCAATGCCCTCGGCGGCGCTGGCGTCGATCCAATCTTCAACCTCGGGGTTGTCCGTGAAGAACTCCTGATAGCGCGCGATGAGGTCCGTCATGTCGCCAAGCCAGACGATGACGTCTGTGTCGATCATCTCCCCTGTGAACGGGTCCTCAATGAAGGGCGCAATGGCGCCTTGTGACTTGGAGTCGTCCCAGTACACGACGCGGTATCGAGGATCCCAAGGCACCATCCAATTCGGTGCGTCCTCGACGACGAAGGGGCGGTTCCCAGCAGCGTCCTCTAGGACGTCATTCCAGGACTCAAAGACCAGGTCGACGACGTGGCGAATGTCATCAGGGAAGTCGCTGGTGACGTAGTAGGTGATCTGTCCATCCGGGGCACCGCCTCCCACACCAGGCAACCGTGTCATGTACTCCGTATCTCCCCACGACGCGGTGAAGAAGCCGAAGGGAGAGGTCTCATCCACGGCCCGAGGCGTGAAGTCCGGGTTCGCCTCCTCTCGACGGAGGAAGTGGACGTTGACGCCTGCAGACATGGGGAACCCCTGATTACCGCAGTTTTGAGACTCGTAGATCTCGAGCGCGGACCACGTCAGGAGCCCATCGGTGAAGGCGGGATCACCGTAGGCCAAGTAGGTGTCCATCGCGTAAATACAACCTTGCCAGAGGGAGACCTCGAGCGACGTCAGAGGCTTGGAGAAGTCCAAGCGGATCTCCCCCGTATCGCCCCAAGGATCGTAGGCATACTGCTCGATGACGCCGTCTTCTCCCTCGACCGCCTCGAAAGCGTCGGTGTCGAACACGCGGATCGTCATGACGCCATCAGCGAGCTCGACCACCGCGGGGAGCAAGATGATCCCTACCGCTGTGTCCCCGATTGTGCCAAGCGGCGTGGAGGGCTCTACCCCCAGCCCGAAGTACCAGAGCCCCTCAAGCGCGTCTGGGTGCACGATGATACCGTCGGCGTCCGCTATCCCATCTCGTGGCTCAGGGACGATCGTCGGGCCCGCGTCCGAGGCGCCCGCTCCCCCTGTGTCCATCTCGTCCTCTGGCGCAGCGTCCGCGGAGGCGTTCGTGGCGTCTTGGTCTGCCGCCGCTGACGCATCCCCTTCCGCAGCGTCGCCCTCACCCGTGGCGTCCGCGGCGCTGTCTACACGCCCCGTTGAGGCATCCGACTCCTCCTCACCCTCGACCACCTCAGGCCCGGTCTCCACAAAGACGTAGATCACCTCGGGTTCAGATGAGCAGCCCGGAGGCATTGTGACGAGCCCTGCAATCAGCACCATCTGAACGATTCGATTCCACATCAGCCCGTCCTCCTATTAGAGACACGCGGCCCATCCTAGAGAGGCAGCCAAACAAGAGGAAGAACCGGTGTCTACTGTTCCGGAAAGCGAACCTCCGCCGAGCAACCCGCCCCGTCGGCTGCGATAGCTGTCCAAGTCTGCTAGATTGATGGCATGGGCATTTTCGACGCGTTCAAGCGGCTAATAGGTGGTGCGCCCTCCAGCGCTCCAGAGCGTTTCAAACATCTCTCTGACGAAGAGCTCATGCGGCTTTGGCGGGCCAAGGACGCCCTCCCGACCGCGACCGTCCTCGGCGTACGGGATGAGCACTTGAGGCGCCTCCTCCCCCTCCCCCCTGTCGACTTGCCGTCTCTTTACTCCCCGCCGGTCGCCGGGTTGACGGACGAAGAGGACGCGGAGAGCACCCTGGAATTGGTGTCCGAATACGATCCCAAAACGAGCACCCTCGGGAGGCTCACCATCGGCGCAGTCAGCGCCCTCCTCACGGTCGACGACGGGGTGCTGCTCATCCTCTTCCGGGGGTGGCGCACGAGCACGACCCTCGATGACGCGGTGCCCACTGTCCCCGAGGGACAAACACTCTCAGCGGTCTTCGCGGTCGATCCGGACGTCGACCTCGCGCCATTTCGAGCGCAAGGCATCCCCTGTCACGGAGACCATGAGGCCCCCTTCACGGACCCCGTCACGGTCAAGGGCGTAACTGCGTTACCGCACGTCACCTACCCGAAGGTCCTCCACGTGCAGGATGAGGAGGGCCTAGTCTACCTCTTTGGCGCCAATGTACCGCTCGCAGTCGTCGAAGAGGAGCCCGATTACATCGTCGGGGGGCTCTCCATCCCGAAGGACACAGAGAGCTTGGAGGCGATCGCTGAGTCCTGGTCCCCTCACGACGCGGCGCTGAATGTCGAACAGGTCATCCTCCTGCCCGAGGTTGAGGGGGTCGACGGCCTCCACGCCGGGGAGTTCTCTCGCAGCCTCGGGTTCGCGCCCCGCATACGCGTGCGAGGGCAGCTCATCACCGCCGCAGCCCAG
The DNA here is from genome assembly GCA_049602155.1 of Myxococcota bacterium. Taxonomy (GTDB): domain Bacteria; phylum Myxococcota_A; class UBA9042; order PHBI01; family JBMYRH01; genus JBMYRH01. The sequence goes on from JBMYRH010000007.1 coordinate 38,514, forward strand.
CCGCTGGTCGACGCCGCAGAGCGATGCGCCTGGGATGAGGTCCCTGCCCTCGCGGAGAGCTTAGAGCCGACTGCACTCGACGAGGCCTTCCGAGTCCTGGTCGTCGACGGGCGCCTCGATGACGCACGAACACTCATAGAGACCGTCCCTCGGGATGGCGCGCGCGGGACCTATCTCCTCGGTGTCCTGAGCCAGTTCGGCGGCGAAATGCCCGCCGCGAGAGCCGCTTATGAAGAGGCTGTGCAGGGTGACGAGCCCGTCTCAGGGGCCCAATGCCAACTGGCGAGCCTCCTCGCTGCAGAGGGGCAGTGGGACGCAGCGCTGACGTACGCCAGCGCCGGCTCGGAGACCCGGATCGGCGATCCGATCGCCGCCGCCAACCACGCAATGGCGGCCTGGTACACCGGCGCACATGACGAGGCGCAAGAGGTGCTGGAGGAGACACAAACCACCGCCCGGTCTTGGTTAGGGGCGATGCTCGACGCGATGCTCGCCGACACTCCCTCAGAGTACACCCCCACCCTGCTCTCCGTCGCGGGCACCCACGTCGGGCCTTACGCATCGGCCCTCGAGGCGCTGCGGGGGGGCCGATCCGAGGAAGCGGAGCGCCTCCTCGAGTGCTGCCTCTCGCTCGCACCGATTCACCCGGGCGCCATGGCCCACCTCGCGCTGCACTTGGCCGCTGAAGGCCGAAGCGAAGAGGCGCTCGTGCGCTGCTCAGAGTGGACAAAGGCGGCCCCCCATCACGTCTTCCTCGGGTCCATCCACGGATGGCTCCTGATGCACGCCTCTCGCTTCGAAGAGGCCGTCGCGGCCTATGAGGGCATTATCGCGATGTCCGGCGACCATGGGGATTGGTGGATCAACCTCACCTTGGCCCAAGTAGCGGTTGGAGATTCTGCAGGCGCAGAGCGGACCATCGCGGCGCTTGAAGATCATGTCCGCGACATGGAGTTGATAGCGACCTTGCGACGGACGGCGCGTGACGCCGCCTGACTCCCCGTGTAATCTTCGACCCATGAATTACCTATCCTCTGCGCTCCGGGTCACTCTCCTGCTCTCTCTATGTGCGTTTGGCGCCTGTGATTCAGGTGACACGCCCTCGGCTGACGACAACAGCTCCGCTGCCGTCGATGGCGACAATGAGGAGCTCGGCGAGACGACCGGGGATGGCACCACCGCTGACGGGACCAGCGATGGCTCCGTGGCTGATGGTACGACCACCGACGATCCCACCCCTGAGCCCGAGACCACCTGCGCAACGGCCCCAGATCCGACCGGTTCGGCGGTCATCGGCCTCATTTACACGGACACCAACGCGAGCGACATCTCGAACGAGGCGATGGGCTTTGAAGGTGGCACAGATACGCCGGTCGCAGAGGCTCAAGTCAACCTCTTGACCTGGGGCGGCACCGAGTGGACGACAGACACCTGCACCGACGGCAGCTACCAGTTCTCCGACCTCGCCGACGGCGTCTATCTGATCGAGCCCCCGACTGAGGGTCTCCAATGCCAGTCGCGCAACTGCGCACAGCGCTTGCCCTCGGCGGTCCGCGCTGGCGCGATCAAGCTCGTCACCATGGGGGACAGTGTGCCCGTGATCGGCTCTCAGCCGACCTTCCCAGATCGCCTAGCTGCGTTGTTCGGTGGCCTGGCGACGGTCAATAACCGCAACGTCGCGGTCGCCGGTACGACGTCAAAGCAGTGGCTCCCAGGGACCAACTTCTGTGAGAACACGCTCTTGCCCGAGGTCGTCGACGCTGACGTCTTGGTCATCTCTCTGGGCGGCAACGACATCCTTGAGTACGTCAACGGCCTGTTCTCAGGTGGCGCCCTCGGGGGTGACTTGGTCGGCGGCGCGATGGACTTGGTCGTCGAGATCGTCGGCAACGTGATGCAAACCGTGGAGGCTGTGCGCGCCGTGAACCCCACCGTCGACATCGTCTACTGCCTCTACCCCAACTATGGAGAGGCGAAGAGCACCTCCCCTTGGAACCTCGTCGGAGGCTTCTTGGGTAAAGAGACGATGATCGAGCTCCTCGACACAGCGCGCGGCGCAATCCCCTACGGCGAGGGCCTCATCCTGGCAGACATGTACGCCGGGTTCGAGGGCCTCCCCCTCGACGATTACCTCTACGACTCGCTGCACTTCAACGATGCGGGCGCGACCCTGTACGCAGAGACGATCTTCCAGGCCCTCGGTGGCGTGTTCGTCGGAGAGTCGCCTCTGCCGCCCTACGGCGCATCCCCTCTCGGCGCCGTTCACGACTACGGGCTAAGTCCGTAGCGCGGCCTCGGTCAGCGTACGCGCCTCGTCGATCTGCCCCTGGACATCGCCGAGGTTCCAGAAGCTCGCGCCCGACCGCGGCGTGTGCGCGACGGTGAGCCCCTCAAGGGCGCCCTCACCTTCTCTCCCCAGGGAAGCCTCCACCCGATGCACGATCGGCTTCACGCCGCCTCGGTAGGCCACCCAAGGTACGATACCGTAGCGATCGACCGCGCCACCGTCTTGGTACAGGACACCATCCACGCGGACCGGGGCGAAGACAAACGGGATCGCGCATGACGCGGCGACGGCCTCGGGGAGCGCCCCGGAGGTCAACAAGACGTGACGCTTGCCCGGCCCCCTTACGCCCACCCCAAAGGGCCTACTGAGATCCTCGAACCGCGGCGGGAGGAGCTCCTTAAGGCGCACCAGCACCCTGTCGAAGACGAAGAGCCCTCTCCATATCTGCCAATGGGCCTGGATCATGCGCGCCGGGGGCTCGGTGGTCAGCTCCGCTCGAATTGCATCCAGAGACATTCCGCTCGCCCACATCGCCCCGATGAGCGCCCCGGACGAGGTACCGCAGACCCCCTCGACCTCAAGGCCTGACGCCTCGATCGCCTCTAAGAAGCCGATATGCCGTGCGAACGCCAAGAAGCCACTCGAGAGCACCACATCGATGGCCCCCTCCTCTACCAAGGCAGCTCCTGGCCATTCATGTGCCAAAAGGTGCCCGTCGTCTCAAGCGTGAGTTCATCCATCCGCGCGATGAGCCCGGAGGCAGACTCGGACGCATCCACGAGCCCATTGTGTCGGGTCATGTCCGTGCGCACCCAACCTGGATGCAGGATCCCGACCGCGATCTCATGCGGGTGAAGATCCAACGCCAAGCTCTTGCCCGCCGCATTCACCGCCGCCTTCGACATGCGATAACCATAGGCGCCGCCGGAGTCATTATCGCCCACCGAGCCCATGCGGCTCGTCACGATGCCGACCTTGCTCCCCGCCGAGAGGCGACCAAGGAGCCCCGCCGTGACCCTGAGAGGGCCCAGAGAGTTGACCTCGTACTGGCGGCGCATCGCATCAAAGTCGAGGCTACCCAGTCGCTCACTGTTCAAGATCCCCGCGTTGTTCAGGAGCACATCGACCGTCACGCCGTCCAAACGCTCAGCGAGCTGAGAGACCGACGCATCGTCCGTGACATCGACCCCCACTTCGACGCGCACCTCGAGCGCTTTAAGCGCTTCGCTCGCCTCCCGACAGGCCGCGATCACGGCATCGCCACGCTCAGACAGCTGCGTACACACGGCAAGCCCGATGCCTCGATTCGCGCCAGTCACCAACCAAGTGGCCATCTCACCCCTCCTGAGCACGACTCAATCCGTGCGTTTCCACCAACGTTCACCACCACACTCTGCGGCGTGGTCAACGACCTGGCGCTGCTGGGCCTCACTCAGCTGTGAACCGTAGCAGGCGATCAGATCGCGCTTCTCCTCTGCAGGTCGCGAGCTCGCACCGAGGCAAGCCTCGGGCGCGCCCCCCAAGCTCTGCACCGCAGCTGCAACCCGCTCGGGCTTCCAGGCGCCGTAAGGCAGATCCTCATAGTAGCGAATCTCTGCGCCCGCCCAGGCGCGCTCAGCTGCGATGCGCGCCACACGGTGATCGATATGGTCGCCGATACCAAGGGGGACAAAGTACACATCGTGCCCAGCCCAGGGGCGAAGTTGCAGGGCCAAGTCGAGCACCTCGGCGCGCTCCGAGGCATCCAAGGCGCGACGGCGGATGAAGCGGTACCCTTCATAGCCACGAAGTGGCGCATCACGGCGGCCAAGATCACCTGCGACGCCGCCTGGGAGCTTCGCCACGAATGCGGCGTCTTCCTCGGCGCGAAGAGCGCTAACCTCTCCAACCCCATCAGCGTCTCGCCCGGGGCAATGGGAGGAGACCGTAAAGACGTTCAAGATGTTCACCGCCGTGCCCTGCTGAGCCGCTTCGCGGAGCGTGAGCCCAAGCGACAGGGCTGCGTCATCATGATGCGGGGAGAGAACGACCCAAGAGGTTGTGTGGTCCGTCGACATGGTCCGCGTTGTGTCACAAGACGGGACTGCGGCCAAGGTCCGTCCACATAAGCGGCTGGGTGCGACGTATGGGTTTCTCCGAACCGAGCCATCCGATAACCTTGGAGAGCTTCCTGGAGTGTCATTGCTTCGTGTGCCCACAGCGCTATTCGCGATCGCTGTCTTTGCAGCGTGCTCGTCGGAGCCGGCTGAGCTGCGTTCCGCCGGCGCTATCTGTGCATCGATGGACGAGTGCTCCAGCAACCTCTGCTACGAAGCGATATGCCTCGAGATCGCCAATGACGACGACCTGGATGGCCTGACCAACGAGGTTGAGATCGCCATCTTAGGCACCAACCCGAACAGCGCAGACAGCGATAACGATGGTCGTACAGATGGCTTCGAGGTCGGCTCAGACATCGAAAACCCGCTCGATGAGGACAAGGACGGGATCCCAGACGTCCACGAAAGCGCCTCGCCGGAAGCCGACCAAGATCGCGACTGCATCCCTGATCAGAAGGACCCCCAAAACCTCGTACAGGAAGAGGACATTGAGAAAGCCGCCCAGCTGGCCTGCTGCTGCTACGGCACGTGCTCCGAGGCCCAAATGGCGGCCTTCGAGGACATCAAATGCATCGAGCTCGATGGCATCAAGCAGTTCAACTGCCTGCCGGCTGAGATGGACACTGATGGCGACCGAATGGGGGACAGCTGCGACCCATGCCCTCTCGACAAAACCAATGACTCCGATGGGGACGGGCTCTGCGATGGCGTGGATAACTGCGACTTCATCGCCGACCCTTCGAACCCCGATATCTGTGGAGAGTGCCCCCCTGGGACGGACGACATCGACGGCGACGGCCTCTGTGGTGACGACGACCCATGCCCGCTCTATCCCGATCCAAACCAAACCAAGGATGGCCCTGATGATGACGGTGACGGGATCCCAGATCTCTGCGACCCATGCTGGGGCACGGATCAGGACACTGATAACGACGGTGTCTGCGACACTGAGGACCTTTGCCCTGGATACCCTAGCCCGACCAACAGTGACGCAGACGGTGATGGGCAAGGGGATCCCTGCGACAGCTGTCACGACCCCGATGGCGACACACTCTGTGGCGACGAGGACCCCTGCCCCCTCATCCCCTCCGAGCTGACCCTCGCCATGGATCTCGACGACGACGGCCTCAAAGAGCCTTGCGTCCTGTGTACAGACGCCGACGGTGATGGCTTCGGCCTGGTCGACCAAATGTGTCCACCTGACAACTGCGTCGAGGAGCCGAACCCGCTGCAGCTCGATCTCGACAGTGACGGTGTCGGGGATGCCTGTGATCCTTGCAACGACGTCGACGATGACGGCACCGGGGCGGGGTTAGCCAGCGAGAGCTGCCCGGTCGACAACTGCCCCGATGAGGCGAACCCGGAGCAGCTCGACAGCGACGGAGATGGCCAAGGTGATCTCTGCGACAGCTGCCTCGACATCGACGCCGATGGGAGCTGCGCCGACGCCGACTGCGATGACGATAACGAAGAGGTCACCGCCTGCACCGGGGGCACCCACTGCCACCCAGACAGCCTCATCTGTGTCGCGTGCCTGCAAGTCAGCCACTGCCCAGACGACGGAGACCCCTGCACCCTCACGCGATGCGAGCCTACTGAGGGGCTATGCAGCCATGAGCAAGTCGACGCGACCAGCTCGGCGGTCGACCAGGCGCTCGCCACCGAGGCCGGGTGTACGTGCCCCGCTGTGGATCCCGTCCCGCCATTATCGACAGAGATGGCCAGCACCTTCTGCGGCCAAGTCTGTACACAGGTCGTCCAATGCCTGCCGCAAGACATCCACCCATGCCACAGTGGGTGCATCACCGAACTCATCGAGCACGGAGCCCATTACGCCACGCACGCATGCGAGCGGACCATCGCGGCCGTCCAAGCGCAGGTTGAAGCGTCGAGCAGCCTCCCATTCCCTCCAACGCTCTGCGACGAAGAGACCGTCGAAAGCCTCTGTCGCCCCAACGGCTGTCCACTTAGCCTGTCTGAGCCATGTGTGGCGTTCTGTACAGCCGTAAACGACTGCGGGGATGCCCTTCAGGCAGGGCTCCCTGCGCAACCCGTGACGAGCTTACAGCGCTTCGCGAGCCTGGCCCCAGAGGGGCTGTGCAGTTCATCTTGCAGCGGCATCAGCGTCGGCTACCCCTCAATCTCAGCGCAAGTCCCTCTGTTCACCGACGCGCTGAAGGCGAACTGCGACCCCGACATCCTCGCGACCCCGAGCGCCGGGCACCCTTGCACACACTATGATCCCACACGCTGCAGGGCCTGGGGCCTCCCCTGGGGAGGGCAAGAGCAAGGCTACCTCGCCGTGTACCGCCCTCAGGGCGTCTCATGGGCTGAAGCGAAGGTCATTTCTGAGGCCCTCGGTGGTCACCTCGCGACCCTCGGCTCCGAAGCCGAGGATGTCTTCATCTATGAGCAGCTCGCCCTCCTCGTCTGGGCCCCAGGAAGCTTCGACGGCCCGTGGATTGGCGGACACAAAGCGTCATCCCCCGATGAACTCCCGGGCACGTGGCAGTGGGTCGATGGCACCCCTTGGGACTACACCCACTGGGCCCCGAACCAGCCCGGTGTCACAGGCGAAGACGCGGCGATACGCTACCGCTATGAAGGACCACAGCAAGGGAGCTGGGGCTGGCTCACCGAGGACGAAGACGAGGTGTCCTGGAACACCACGGGCTTCATCGTCGAGTTCCCGTTCCCCTTCGTGATGCCCTACTGCTACGACCCGGACAACGACTTCCTCTGTGGGACCCCCGCTGAGGGGTGCGCTGCGCCCGAGATGGATACCGACCAAGACGGCACCTGCGACAATGACATCGATAACTGCCCAGAGACCCACAACCCCACCCAGCTCGATCTCGATCGGGACGGCATCGGAAATGCGTGCGACCTCTGCCTCGACAACGACGACGACGGCGTGTGTTACGAAGCAGACTGCAACGACAACTCCAACATCGTCGGGGCCTGCGGCGATGGTACCTTCTGCGACACGACGAGCGGCACCTGCGTCCCGTGCGAAGAAGGGGCCCCGTGTGAAGGTTGCACCCCAGTCGATCCCGACACCGGGTTATGCCCCATCGAGGGAGAAGGCGCCGGCGCCCCCTAAGCCCAGGGGACTATGGGAGCACCTCTCGACTAGGCTCTTTCACGCCCTCAAGGTGTGTATCGTCGCTGAGTGACCGGAGACTAAATATCGCCCCATTCGCGATCGGCACCGTGGTCAAGCGCGTCACCGTCGCGTGCCTGACAGAGAACCGCTCCCACGCCCATGGCACCTGAGCGACACCCAAGAGGTGACTCACCGCCGCCCCGGTCGTCCCTGCATGACAGACCGCCAGGATGCGCCCCTGCTTGGGCAGCGCCTCCCAGAGGCCAACGTCATCCGAAATCGAACCGCGCCGAGCCCCAAGCCCCGCCAGGGTCGCCTCTAAGCCCGCACCTACGCGCGCCACAAACTCGGTGAGTGATTCCCCCTCGGGTAAGCCGTCCCACCACTGCGTCACAGAACGAGTCCGGCCCGAGACCAGGAGCTCACGGATGACCGCGCTCGGTTGGCCCTCCCAATCTGGCGTCGCCGCCTCAACGAGCCAATCATGGACGACAGGCTCCATCTGCAGGGCCTCGATAAGCGGCGCTGCAGTCTCTTGTGCACGCCGGGCCGGCGAGACCCAGAGGTGGTCAACATCGACGCCCCGGAAGCGCTCCGCGACGCGTCGAGCTTGTTCCGCCCCTCGCTCGGTGAGACCCGGGTCGTTGACCGCCCTGTCCCCAGGGGTCCAGTCGGGCTCGCCGTGCCTGATAAAGATAATTTCCACGCCCACCTCAGCTGTATTCAGCGACGAGCAGCTCCGTCGCGAAGTCCGCGATTCGGCGCTCACGAGCCACGATATCTTCACCGGTCGCGAGCTCGGCAAAAGTGCGCCCTGCGTCGTAGTCGCCAATGGCGTCGTAGAACCACGCTGAATCCAGCAGCAGCTCGTCGATCGCCTCGAGCCCCCATTGCCCGATCCACTCACCTACGGCGAGGCCAAAGGCCGTCGTAGCGCCGTCACTCTTGATAAGCGCTGAGTCGCCACGTTCGCGCCACTTCTGCTTCAATTCAAGCTGAGGGATAGTGTGTAGAAACGAGCGCACGCGGTGTGAGGAGCGCGACATCTCCAGCGCCCCCAAGACAGCGCCACGGCGCATCCTGTTCCGCGCCGGGTGCACCGGCTGCATCACACGTTGCCCCAGGCTCTGAGCGACAGCCGCGTCGACCTCTTCGCCGACCTTGCCGCGGTAGACATGGTCGCCAATCTCCCAGAGCTTGCGCTTGAGCATCGGCTCATCGATGACGACCCGCTGAGGCAAGGCCATACTCTCCTCATCCCGCGCCCCCATCATCTGGCGGGCCCAAGGGTCATATTGTGCGGGGGTCGTCGGCGAACGCTGGAGACGAAAGAGCCCCTCTGGGACGCAAAAATAGGCCTCCACGACGTACAGAGCCCCCTCGAACCGCCGAGTAAAGGTGAAGACGCGCCGCGCGTCCGGGCCCGGGGCGCCCATCATTGCTGGGAGAGAGCCCCCGGACATCGCCTTACGCACGGTCGGTCTTGGGGTCCCTAGCCCGTCTCGCACCGCCTTACGACGGGCGGAATAGCCCCCCTTCTTTCCCTTCTTAGCCACCCCTTTCAGTCCCCTTCAGTGGGTCGCTGCATGTCGCAATGAAAGCCGACGCAGGGCATCTCAGCCTCGGCGACCGGCTCGGCTGGGACAAGACTGTGTAGGAGCGCCTGCACTTCACCCAGCTGCTGTGGACTCAACGGGACACTGACGATGCGATCGGCTTGAATACCAGGCACCAGCGTCGTGAGCACCGCGACTGTCTCAGGCTGATCGAGAGCGGTGAGGACATTCTGCCCGACTTGCTCGCTCATCGTGACCATCGAGCTCGCTATGATCTGCGGCCCAGAATTCGCCTCTTCATCGCTCATTGTTCTCTCCTGAACCGTTCAAAGGTCAGCTTAGAAGGCCGCCTCGTCGACGTCCATCAGCGCGAGGCTGTTGGCCTCGATGATGCGTCGGTCGGCGCCAATCTCGGGGAGGATCTCAGCGCAGTAAAACTGAGCGGATGCGACTTTGCCTGCGTAGAAGGCAGCGTCGCTACCTCCGGCGGTCTCTGCGCGCTCAGCAGCCAGCTCTGCGTGAACCACGAGGCGCCATCCCACGACCAGCTTCCCGACCGCGAAGAGGATCCGGTTGCCCTGCAAACCCACGTGATACAGGGACTCACCGACCTTGCCCATCATCCCCATAAAGATCCGCTCGACCTCACCGAGTGCACGGCCCAAGGCCTCACGGGACGCGGCTAAATCAGCGTGCCCCTCTCCTGTGGCGGCCCGGACATTCCCGAGCAGCTTCCGGAAGGTCGCCCCCCCGTCGCGCGCGACCTTTCGGAAGAAGAAGTCCAGAGCCTGGATATGGGTCGTCCCCTCGTAGAGCGTGTCGATCTTCTGATCTCGGATGTACTGCTCGATGGGGTAATCCTGGCAATAGCCCGACCCACCAAAGGACTGGAGCGCGTGTGCCAAGATCTCGTAGCCCTTATCCGAGCAAAAACCCTTCACTAAAGGGAGCAACAGGTCGTTATACCGGTCGAGCTCCTTGGCCTCGGGGCTCCCGTGCCCGCCCGCCATCTCCACTTGGTCCTGAATGGAGCTCGTGTACATGTAGAGCCCCCGCATGCCCTCTGACCACGCCTTTTGGAGCATCATCATCCGACGCACATCTGGGTGCTCAATGATGCGAACGCGCGGCGAGGTCTTGTCGGTCGCCTTGAGCAAGTCGGGCCCCTGCACGCGCTCTTTCGCATACGCCAGCGCGTTCAGGTAAGCGGTCGAGAGCGTCGCCGTCGTCTTCACGCCGATGGCCATCCGGGCATGCTCGATCACATGAAACATCTGACGGATGCCTTGGTGGTTGCCCCCGACGAGCAGGCCGCGGCAGGGCATACGGTCGCCAAAGGTCATCTCGCAGGTGGCCGATGACTTGAGCCCCATCTTCTTCTCGACGTTGGTGCAGAAGGCGCCGTTGCGCTCACCAAGGCTCCCGTCATCATTCACCCAAAACTTGGGCACGATGAACATGGACAGCCCCTTGGTGCCAACCTCGCCCCCCTCCGGTCGTGCCAGGACGAGGTGCACGATGTTCTCAGTCCCGTCGAAGTCGCCCTGGCTGATGAAGCGCTTCACGCCCTCAATCTCCCAAACATCTCCCTCAACATGGCGCGCAGTGGCACGCCCAGCGCCAACGTCGCTGCCGGCGTCAGGCTCGGTCAAGACCATCGTGCCGCCCCAGCCGCGCTCGACCATAGGCCGCACGTAGCGGGCCTTCTGCGCCTCTGTCCCGAGGATGTCGATGGTCCGCGCGATGACGTTGCCGAAGCAGTAAAATGTCAGCGCTGGGTTCGAGCCCAACGTCGACTCCAGGCCGGCCCAGGCGACCGACGGCGGCGCACCCACGCCCCCCATATGCTCGGGCAACCCCATGAGAGGCCAGCCCCCTTCACGGAAGGTGTCGATGTTCTTTCGTAGACCGGACGGGAGGGTCACGTTGCCCTCACCGTCAAAGGTCAGGCCTTCGCGATCATCCGCGGCATAGCTGGCCGCCAACTCGGTCTCACAGAGCTTGTAAAGCTCCGTCAGCATCTGACGACACGTCGCCTCATCGAGGTGACTGAAGGTCGGATGACTCAGGGTCTTTGACGCCACCTCATGGACCTCAAAGAGGTTGAAGAAGACGTCTCGAAGGTTCGGCTTGTAATGATAGACGGTGCTCATGGTCACTCCTGGCGAAGAGTCACGTTCCCCCAGCCCTCAGTGCATCGTCAAGGGGTCCGGCCTGAGACACCCTACTCAAGGGGGACGGCGAGGCCATAGAGGGGCTGATCCGCGCCCTTCGCCGGCCAGCTCCCTAGATCTCTCGGTCGTGCCTTGAGCGCATGGATCATGAGCCTGTCCAAAGCCGCGCCGTGCTCGAAGATGGCGAGCGCCCCCTGCGTCGTCGCCTTCAACACGATCAAGCGGTGCCTCTCAGGGTGAATGACCTTCTGTAGCCGCGCGAGCAGCGCCGATGACGCCTCAGAGTCTTCAGTCAAGGCGATGAGCGTGATCTCACGCTCCCAAAAGGTCTGCAGCGGTCCGTGTGCCACCTGAAGGATGTCCCATAGCGGAGGCTCTGCCGCCCAGAGCCCCTCCATCCACTTCCAAGAGAGCCCACGGCAAGCGTCACCGTAGCCCCCGATAGTGACGAACCCGACGTCGCCGAAGAGGACCTCCGGCTCCAAGGTGGCGGCGACCTCGTCCGCACGATCAAGCGCGGCGCTGACGGCGATCGAGAGCCCGGCGAGGACCTCATTCAGCGCCGCCTCTTTACCGAAGCCTCCCGCCCAACGCACAGACTGAAGCGCCGACGCCGTCGGCCCGAGCACGCGCACGAGCATACCATCCTCGCGAGTCGGCCCATGGGTGACCACTTGGATCCCAGCCTGAACGAGTTCAGCCACCCGCCGCTGCGGCAGCGAGCCTTGTGCGTCCGGGTGTGAGGCGGTGATGAGGGTGACATGTGTGTAGTGAGGTGCGTGCCGGAGCACCATCTGCGCGTTAGAAGAGAGTCCCTGCGAGAACACGATGAGGGTGTGCCCTGCTGGCCGACTCTCAGCAAACGCAAACGCCGATGGAGGGCAGTAGCGCGCTGCGAGGCCGTGCTCGTGACGCAGATAGGTCGCCAAGAACCGCGCAGGGCCTGCCGCAATCCCCGCCCCTGTGACGACCATGACGCCCTTCGAGAGGCTGGCTAGGGCGCGGAGAGGCGCGTCGGTCAACGTCCGCGAGATCATCTCTGGGATGTTGTTAATCCGGCGCTCTAAGCGAGCAATTGAGTCATGGCTGACGCTCAATCTGTCTCTCCTGCAGGGGGGCTATCAGAGGAAAGCTCGCCACCGCTTCGTGTCGGGTCGTGCTTCCGGGTGCTCATCGCCTTGAAGTACGCGATGAGCTCGTCAAGCTCCGCGTTCGTGAGGTCTAGGTTCGCCGGCATCCCGCCGTAGCGAAACGTCGCCGGGTTCCGAATATAGGCCCGGATTTGTGCCTCCGGTCGGTACTCGATGATGCTCTGTGGGATATTTAATTCAGGGCCTACGGATCCGCCCTCTTGGTTCATCGCGTGGCATTTCACGCATCGCCTTTTGAAGGTCTGAAACCCGCGCATTGCGGGGGACCCCTCGGGCTCTCCGGTCGGGATCGTGTGCGGGAAGAGCGCCGCAAACGGAGCTATCTCTATCTCCGCCAGCTGCCAAGGCCGTGGATAGTCCTTGAGCACCTGCTGCGCGGGCCCCCGCCACACGAGGTACAACGGTCCCGGGTGAGCTTTCTGCGTCCCTATCGGCTCCCACTCCGGCACCTCGACATCGGCATACGCGATATAGGCGCCCGCCTCCAGAAGCCGAACGCCAGAGATCGGCACCGTGTAGCCGTCCACCGCCCTCAAGACAAAGTCGACCTCCGCGAGCTCGGCGATGGGGCGCTTGAACCCCGCCTCTAGGACAGGGTGAAGCGGCACAGTGCGCCAGGTCTTCTCGCGCTCGTAGTAGGGGTCAAACGCTCGCCATTCCTCCGCGCCGGCCGCGCTGATCAGCTTGGCCAAAGAGAGCGTCCGGAGTGCCTCTCCTTGCTCGACAAAGCTCAAAGTGGCACCTGACTCGGGCTTGGGCTCACCCTTGCACCCTGGCCCGACGAAGAGCCACGCGACGCACATGAGGGTCGTCAGGCTCTGCTTCACTCGGACTCCAGTCGAGGCGCACGGGACAACACGAAGGGCAGGAAGAGTGCGTAGTAGAGGGCGTTGGGGATGAGACGGAAGGCATAGCCGACGTCACCGAAGTTCAAGATAACGACGTCAGCGTAGGCCCACAGCGCGTATTGAGCGGCCTCGAACCAGGTCACCCCGAGCACGAAGCGACGCACCGGTGCAGAGACCCCTTTGAGCCGCTTGGGGAGCACCACGACACCCAAGAAGAGCGCGAGGCCCAGGAACATCAGCTCGTAGACCAAGAAGATCCAACGCGCAGAGGCGAAGAGCTCGGGGAAGACTCGCGTCCCCACACCGCTGATGATCGGGATCAACAGCGCCCACCCCATTGCGCGGAGCCATGGCGATGCACCTCCCCTCGGCGCTCCCCCGGTCGCATAGCGCTCTACGAGCACGAAATAGCGCCAATCTCCCAGGATCACGAAGACGATAGCGACGTTCTGTGCGAGGTCCCCATCACCCAATGGGGTCCAGCCCCCAGTGCACCATGCATCGAGCGCGATCTCTGCTGCGAAGACCCATAAAAAGAGCCGGATGAAGGGGTCTTGAAACCGAATCGGCGACCCGTGCAATCCACGCAGCACAGCGCACACCAAGATGACCGACACCCAACACCAGAGTGGGTGATGCAGCGCACCGAAATAAAAGCTCTCAAACACCGAAGGTGACCTCCCATCCGGGGACGGAACTTGGAGCATAGGGGCTTTAGGCGGTGGTGTCGACGCGCCGGACGCGGCGAAGGAGCAGCGACCTCGGTATCAGGCAAAGTGCACTTCCGGATCGCATCTCAACACGATTTTGGGCACACTGAAGCCCAGCGTCACTTAGAAGAGGGGGTTCCGTTGAAGATCACGAGGCGCACACTCATTCTCCACGGGCTGTTCATTTCGCTCGCGCTCAGCATCGCCGCATGCTCGGGCAGCGGAATCAACGGCGACGACTTTCAAGGCAGTATCACTGGTTCTGATGACGTCGCTGAGATGGATGACGCATCCATGAGTGACGTCGAGGGCACCCCCTCAGACGCCCCAGGGACCGAGCCTGACCCCTACCCTGCGCTCGACTGCTTGGTGGACACCTGCAGCGGCCAAGAGTGCCGCAACTCGTCCACCTGCGTCATCGGGCTCGTCTGCATGTCGGCCTGCACAGACGCCGCGTGTGCCGAGGCGTGTATCGCTGAATCGGACGAAGAGGATCAGGACACGCTCAATGGCCTGTTGACGTGCGCCGTCGACGAGGGCTGCTTCGGGGAGGTCGCCTCCGCGCCAGAGTGCGGCGACCTCGTGTGCGAGGAAGGAGAGGACGCAGAGAGCTGCCCTGCGGACTGTCAGGGGGCCGGCACCGGCTGCCTGGAGGAGCGCTGCGAGCTCGGCAACTGCCTCGATGTCACTGAGTGCGCGGAGGTCGTGACCTGCATGGGGGACTGCACCACTGCCGAGTGCGCTGAAGGCTGCATCGCTTTGGCCCCTCCACAAGCGGAGGCCATGCTCCAGGCCATCGTCGACTGCGGGGCCGAGGCCGAGTGCTTTGGCCCAGTCGGCCCTGGAACAACCGACCCTGAGTGCGGCGACGAGACCTGCGACGACTCTGAGACCTGCGAGAGCTGCGCCGCCGATTGTGGCGAGTGCTCAACCGAAGGGGGTGCATGCTGCGAACCTCACGACGGTGCGGGGTGCGCGAGCTCTGCGTGCAGTGCGAGCGTCTGTGAGGGCATCCCAAGCTGTTGCGAGGACAGCTGGACAGCCGCCTGTGCTGAGATCGCGCTCGGGCTCTGTGACATTTGCGCCTCGAATCCAGTCGAGGACTGTGGCGACGGAGAGTGCCAAGACTCGGAGAGCGCGACATCCTGCCCACAGGACTGTGATGAGGCACCACCGGCCAGCTGCATCGCAGATAACTGTGACTTGGGGCAGTGCCTAGCTTTCGACATCTGCGCAGAGGTCGTGACCTGCATGGACGCGTGCACAAACACTGAGTGCGCGGAGGGCTGCCTCGACGACGCTCCCGGGGCTGTACTTGGGCTCTTGAACTCCGCCTTGAGCTGCGGCACAGAGGCCGGGTGCTTCGGAGACACCCCACCACCACCCACCGACGACTGCCTTGAGACGAGCTGTGACGCTGGCAACTGCGCCGATTTCCCGGAGTGCGCCGAGGCCCTTGAGTGCATGAGCGGGTGCACCACCGAGGGGTGCGCAACGGCGTGCATCGAGGCGACCCCGAGCATCTTCCAGCCCCCCCTAAGCAACCTGCTCTCCTGCGGCCTTGAGGCCGGCTGCTTCGGCGGCGGCTCGGTCTGCGGCGATGGATGGTGTGTGCCACCGGAGTCCGCAGAGAGCTGCCCAGAGGACTGCGAGGGCGGCCCGACGTGCGGCGACGGGACCTGTGGCGGCGGCGAGGGGTGCAACACCTGCCCTGATGACTGCGGTGAGTGTGACGGCCCGTGCTGCTCTCCTCACGATGAGCAGGGCTGCGGTAACTCAGACTGCCAGGCTGCCGTCTGCGCCGTCGATCAAGGGTGCTGTTATGACAACTGGTCCTGGGAGTGCGCACAGCTGGCCGCCGGGGTCTGCCCCGCATGCAGCGACGGCGTGATCTGCGGCGATGGCGAATGTGCGCCCGCCGAGAACTCCTCCAACTGCCCGGCAGACTGCAGCGTCCCGGCGAACGACTTCCTCTCCTGCATGTATGAGGTCTGTGAGGAGGCGATGGACACGTGCTTCGATGACGGGGCCTGCTCCGACGCCTTCCCCTGCTTGGAGGACTGCGTGAATAACGGCGGTCAGGGATGCACCTCGACCTGCATGCCAGACCCCGAGAGCGACATCTTCTACGAGCTCGGCCTGTGCGGCGGTCAAAATGGCTGCGGCAACATCTGCGGAGACGGCTCCTGTGGCCCAGGGGAGACCAATCAGAGCTGCCCCGAGGATTGCTCGGCGCCACCGCCAGAGCCCGAGGGTTGCTCCAATATTGGGGAGACCGACGACGGCGGACAGTTCTGGGTCTGTACCGATGAGGCGCCCTGGCAGGAGGCCCGGAACAGCTGCTTGGAGCTCGGGGGTGACTTGGCCTCAATTCGCTCCTCAGCCGAGAACCAGACGATCCAGAGCGGTCTCGTCAACACGGCGTGGATCGGCTTGAACGACCTCGAAGAGGAAGACGACTTCCAGTGGAGCGATGGCGCTGATGTGACCTTCACGAACTGGAACGGCGGTGAGCCCAACGACTATGGCTCCGGCGAGGACTGCACCGAGGTCATCGCGTCCGTGGGCAACAACGTCTGGAATGACGCCAACTGCGACGCTCAACGGGACTACGTGTGTCGTGTCGGGGGAGACGATCCCGGCACAGACCCGGGCGGCCCCGAGCCCCCAGATCCGGGCGGCGGCGACAGCTGCGTCACCGATAATTGTGAGGTTGGCTGGCAATGTAGCTGGGGTGGTTGCGAGGAGGCGATCGCCTGTGTCGCCAACTGTGACAGCGCCGAGTGCGCCGCAGGGTGCGTAGAGGACGCTGCCTTCTGGCAAAAGGGTGCCATTGAAGGCCTCGCTGAGTGTGCGGCCGCATCGGGGTGCTTCTAGTGCCCCTTGGGAGTAGACTCCACGGGTGACCCTCTCTCGACGACATCTCATTCAACGCGGCCTCGCCGGCGGCCTCTTATTGGCAGCCGGAGGGGTCGGGTTAACGCTACAGAACAGCGTACTGCGACAGCCTAGCGGTCCGTTACTGGCATTGACTGAGCTTGAGTTCTCGGTGCTGTCCTTCGCGGCAGACCGCATCACACCGGGCACAGACACGGTGCCAAGCGCCAGCGGGCTCGGTGTCCCCGAACTCATCGACACCTTGCTCGCGAGGATGCACCCCGTCGAATTGGCCGACTTCAAGAAGGTGCTCAACACCCTTGAGAACGCGGCCATCGGGCTCTTGCTCGACGCCCGCCCGGTCCCGTTTACATCCGCCGCGCCAGAGACACAGTCTCGTGCACTGGCCAGCTGGAGAGACAGCAGTCTGACGTTGCGGCGCACCGGCTACAGGGCCCTCCATAAGGTCTGCACCAGCGCCTACTGGGGGATGCCGGAGACCTTCCCCTTGAGCGGATATCCAGGGCCTCCAAATTTCAGCCGGGGCAACCGATGAGCGGTCGAATCATCCCTGGCGCGGAGCTGTCCGGTCACACAACCGTGACCTGCGATGTCTGCGTCATCGGCTCCGGTGCGGGGGGCGCTGTGCTGGCTGAGGGACTCGTCGCACGCGGGCTCGATGTCGTCATGCTCGAGGCGGGACCCCACCATACGCGTGACGACTTCATCCCGCTCGATGAACGCTGGGCCCTCTCAAGGCTCTATCAGGACAGCGGTGGACGAGCGACAGCAGACCAAGCGATCACCGTGCTCCAAGGGCGCACCGTCGGCGGCTCCACGACAGTGAATTGGACCACGTGTTTTCGTACACCTGAGCGTATCCTTACCCACTGGGCGGAGCACCACGGGGTAGAAGGCTACAGCTCGGAGGACCTACGCCCCCACTTCGAAGCGGTGGAAGCGCGCCTAAACATCAAGCCTTGGCCCTCGACCAACGCCAACGAGAACAACCGGAAGCTACTCGAAGGGTGCGAGAAGCTGGGTTGGAAGGCTGAACCGCTGCGCCGCAACGTCGATGGCTGTGCCGATTCGGGCTACTGCGGGCTCGGGTGCCCAGTCGACGCCAAGCAGGCCATGGGGATCACCTACATCCCCGACGCCGTGAAGGGCGGGATGCGCTTGTACTGCGATGTAGAGGCCACCCGACTCGATGTCGACGGAGACAGGGTCCGACGGGTAGAGGCGCGCGCGCTCAATCGTGAGACTAACCGCGCGTCAGGTGCCACCCTCGAAGTGAAAGCCAAGCTGACAGTCGTGAGCGGAGGGGCGATCAACAGCCCAGCGCTGCTGCTGCGGAGCGGTCTCGGAGACGATGGCCCTGTGGGACAGCGCACATTCCTGCACCCAGTAGTCACGCTCGCGGCGCGTTACCCTGAAGAGGTCGAGGGCTTCTTTGGCGCGCCCCAATCGATCGGCTCTCACCAGTTCATCGACCGCGGACCCGAGAAGATCGGCTTCTTCCTCGAGGTCCCGCCCCTTCAACCTGTGCTCGCGAGCGGAGGGGTCAGCGCGATGGGCATCGACCAGGCCGCCTTCATGCGCGAACTCCCGTTCATGGGGGTCCTCATCGCCCTCCACGTAGACGGCCTGCTGCCCGGCGATGACGGCGGCACAGTGACCCTCCGCGAGCAGGGCCGCGTGAAGCTCGACTACCCCATCCGCCCGGCCCTCGCTGAGGGGTTCCGTGCGTCCCATGAGGTGATGGCGCGGATCGCGCTGGCCGCTGGAGCGCAGTCGGTGAACTCGACGCATCACCCCTTGGTGACCGTGCGCAGCGAGGGCGACTTGCCGTTGTTGCAGAGCGCCCGATACGGCGCCCTCGAGCACGCGATCTTCTCTGCACATCAGATGGGGGGGTGCGCGATGGGCTCGGATCCGAAGACCTCTGTCGTCCGCTCCGACCTGAGACATCACCGCCTCGCGAACCTCTTCATCGTCGACGGCTCGGTGTTACCTACGGCGCTCGGCGTCAACCCGTCAGAGACGATCTACGCCATCGCACATCGCGCCCGTGAGGCGGTCGCAGCGGCGCTCTAAATCCCTCGGCGCACACCCTCGAGTCACCTGACTCGCCCCGCTTCGGTGCTAAAGGCCCCAGCTGAGGTCCAGGCCTTCGTTAGAGACCATCACCGCCGCGACGCCGCCATCTCCGTAGTAGCCATCGACGAGCGCATCGATGGCCTCCTCTAAGGCCTCCGGCTCGGTCCAAATCTCTCGTCCCTCGAGGACCGCGGTTTGCCGCGCTCTTGGGTTCTGAGCGACATGGCGCTCAAGCGCCTCGCGACGCTCTGTCTCTAGCGCCGCGCAATACGTTCGCCAGACCCGCGCCCACACCCCGGATTCACTCCAGTCACGATATCGACGCCACGCCGTGACATAGCTGCCGAGTTCCCGAGGCAGGTCGCACCACCGAATCTCCGCGCTGAGGACGTACACAATCGCAATGACCGTGCGTCGGTCGTTTGCGCGCGGTCGACCAGTGCGCGCCGCTTTGGGGAGGTGCACTGCGATCCGCTCCCAAAGCAGGTCATCGAGGGGGAATGTTACGTCGGCAGAACACATTGTCATGCATCAACGTTCGATCCGTCCGCACGACTCGGCAAGAATTCCGCCCTCCTGGTGGTGACGGCCTCACCGGACATCCATTGACCCGAAGCCGCTGCCCGCGGACACTCCCAGTGTCGGCCTCAACCTCAGGAGCCACACCCATGACCTTCCCCGTTCGATTGACATGCTCACTCCTCGTCGCAGCACTCTCGATGGCGGGCTGCGACAGCGCCGGCAGCGATTCAGGTGTCGATGAGGTCGATCCGGTCGTGGCCGCGCGGGCCGGTGATCTGTCTCTGACTCAGGCCATCGAGGTGGAGACCGAGACCCTCGTCGCCGACCTCGACGAGGAGACCTTCTCAGACTTCTGCGCGATCGCGCTGAGCACCCTCACGCGCATGGGCTCGCTTCGTGATGCCCCGAAATACAGCTGCACCGGAGAGGGGCTCTACGCCCGCTTCAGTCCCGGCGCGGACAACGAGCTCGCGACCTGTGAGACCGCCCGAGACGCATGCCTGGAGAGCTCCGAGCCCCACTCCCCATCGCCCCCGGTGACCTGCGACGAGGCCTCCCTTCAGCAGGCCGACACATGCCTCATCACGATCGCGCAGTACGAAGCCTGCATCACGGGCCTCGACCAGATCTTTGCCATGATCGACACGACCCTGAGCTGCGACATCACCCTCGAGCAAGCCTTGGAATTCCAATCCCTCTACAACTCGCCGTCACCTGAGGTGTGCGATCCCGTCGCTGAGGGCTGTCCGCTGCTCGCAGACGTCTTGCCCTAAGACCGAGCCTATCAATCCAAGCCGCCCGATAGAACAACCGTGAGCTCCAACATCATCTCCACGCCCGCGGCGTCACTGAGCGCCACGGAGATGTCGGCCTCATACGTCGACAAGCTTGGATCGGCGACGATCAGCCAGATGTCGTAAATATAGTCACGGTCGTCGAGCTCCCGGTCGAGCTCTTGCTCCACGAGCTGAAGCTCGCCGAGCTGCGAACCTGCCGCCTCGATCCCCACGACGAGGTCCACAGGCCCCTCTAACACCTGGTCGCTCCGGACAGCGAGGACCACCATCCATGACCCCTGATGGCCCAGGACGATCGGGAGCGCGCTCCCGTCCTCTAAGGCGACAAAGTCAGCAGGCTGACGTTTCCACTGCACATGGGTGCCCAGCACGACCTCAGGCTCACTCGTGCTGTCTGAGTCGCCGACAGCGTCCATGTCTGGTCCAGGAGGCCCCTCAGGGCAACCGACGAGGCACAGCGGAGCACAGAGGAGCAGCCATATCAGCGAGCGCCCCCTCGCGGACCTCATAGTGTCCCCCTGTCGATCCCCTGACCTCCGCGATGAACTGAGAGGTGCATGCGACGTCTCCACAGCATCGAACCGACCAGGAGCATCACAAGCGCTGGCCATGCAGTTCGCCCACTGCTTGTGGCACTACAGCCCCCCTCTTCCCCCTCTGGCGGTCCATTAGGCTTGTCTGGACCATTGATGTCAGGCGGGTCCCCCGTGACCGGGATCTCGAAGGCCTCTATGAGCTGCCCCTCGAGTGTCACTGTGAGGCGAATGGTGTCTTGGTCATCGCGCGGCATGACGTCCCCGACGAGGCTCCCCGCCGAGCTGAGCTCAAGGCTCGCGTACCAATCTCCCCCTTCTAGGGTCACAGTTGGCCACACATCGGCCCCCAACAGCTCCCCGTAGGCGTTCATCACGCCGATACGCAGGCGCGCGCGCTCGTAGGCCGTGCGGTTTATCGCCGTCTTCGAAATCGTCGCCCAGCTCGCGTCGACATCTACCGGCTGTGGGGGGCGTGACGAGACGATGAATTCGCAAGCCCCCAAAAGCTCACCGCTCGGCGAAATGACGCGTATGCGCCCCTCCCCTTCGGTGTCCCCCACTCGGAGGCTGAAGCTCATATCTTTCAACCCTACGCTCACGTGTGGCGGCTCACTGACCGTCGCGCCGTCGACCTCCAACGTCACGATGCTAGTCGGAGCCAAGACGGAATGGCCGTCGGCGTCATAGAGCGTAAGGACCCCCGCGACTGTCTCATGCATCGGCGCGACCCGCGTTCTCAGGAGTCCGCACTCGGCGCCGACGATCAAGGCCGCCAACGCGCTCTCTGTGGCGGGCTGGTAGACCGGGATCTCCACAGGCTCAGCGTCTGCATGATCCCGCAACCACAACGTATCGACCCCTTCGAGGGCGCCCCAATCGACAAAGAGGCTCGTGCGGCGCATGTCTGACTCGCGGGTGCTTGACGCGATCGGCACAGGCGCGCCATCCGGAGTGGTCAGTGACCACTCTGCGCCATCATAGAGCTGGATTTCACCTGGATAAGCGTGCACGTGGGCCTCAAAGGAGCCCGACTCCTGCACCGTCCCGATTGGCCTCACAGGGTACACATCCATAAAGGGTGCCCTCGGATCGATGACGTACCCCGTCGGTCGCTCCCATGCGCCGACCGTCTCTCCGCCAGCATTTAGCGTCACCTGCATCAGCCCCGAGCCCGGCGCCACGACATCAGCGCTCAGCGTCCGCGCGGTGGTGTCTGCCCCGGCCCATGGCACCGAGACGCCATCGACCGTCAACGCCACATCCGCCCCCGCGACGGGCGAGAGCCCACCGACCTGACTGACGGTCAGCGTCGCAGCCTCCCCAGGGACAAGGAGGGCGGGCGCCGTGGTCAAGAGCCACGACGCGCTCATCGATGGCAAGCCGAGTGGGGGGCGCTCATCAAGCCCGACCAGCCTCGTTCCGCTCATAGGCGGGCTGACCTCACAGACGCCCTCGCAGCACACCCAGGCCTCCTCGTCGTTCATCGCGCAGGCCTGCGCCGCTCCGGTCCCGGCGGGGTCCAGCGTCAGGCGGCCATCCTCGCCCTGGCTCACCCACCGAGGCTCCTCTGCGTGGGCCAAAGTCAGGCCAGCGGGGATCTCGTGAATACTCGACGCACCGGAAGGCCAGCTGACGGTCATCACGCGAGCCTCCTCGGCACACGCCGGCCATGCAAAATGAAGCTCGGGCGCCTCACGGGCCCCCATCTTCCCACCTGAAGTGAGGTGTCGCACATGAGTCACCTCACCACATCTGCCGGTCACGACAGCCCCAGTCGGCGGCATAGCGCTGACCGTCGGGTTCAATCGCAGTGTAAGGAGCGCAGTGCTCTCTGCCACGGCGGTGACGTTATGCCACACGTGGACATCGCTCGAGAGGCCATCCAACCCCACATCCGGGCGGCCGTCCCCTTCAAGGTCTCCCACCGCGAAGCTCTTCCCCTCACCGTCACCTTCTTCACTCGGGACGGTCGCGCGCTCGAAGTGACCATCCTCACGCTGAAGGTAGAGCAAGTCTGACGCCCAGGCCGATGCCATCGTCGTCGTGAAGCTCCCCGGGAGCCCGTGCCGTACAAGGAGGTCCAAGCGGCCATCTGAGTCCATATCGACCATCGAAGGAGACCATTGAACGCGGAGGCCAATCGACGCCCATTCGTGGAGGATGCCGAGCGCCGCCGTCTGGTCATCAAAGTCCCCGAAGGCGGAGCCCATCACCAGGAGGTCTTGCCCTCGAGAGGTGTTGTAGAGGTCCAAATAGCCATCCTGATTAAGGTCACCGGCCGCCACCCCCATCCCGTGGGTCCCGACATCCCACCGCACCGTGGCGGGCTCAAAGACGGGGGTCGACGCGCCTGGCTCGGTCCGGTTCCATAAGATCCTGGAGGCCCCGGCGATCGTCGACGTGTCTACGCTCTCGATCACATCAAGGCGACCATCTGCGTCCAAGTCGACCAGGACAATCCCCAGCGAGAGGCCACCACGGGGAGCCGCTTCGATGCGCTCGAAGCGCCCTTGACCGCGATTCATCAGGATAAAATTCGGAGGACCGCTGAAGTTCAAGCGCTCGACACCGCCGCGGCCGATCCCCACGTAGACGTCCGGTAGCCCATCTCTGTTGAGATCCCCCACCGGCATATCGCTGGCGCTCCGAGACGCGAAGACCGGGAGCGGCACTCCGACCGGGGCCAATTCGTCAGGCGCAATCACTCGATAAAGCGAAGGCTCGAACCCTGCGCCCAAGAGCTCCTCGACCCCATCTCCATCCACATCGAGCACGGCGAACGAGCGCCCCACCTCAGCGCCTGAGGGGAGCGTCACCTTGGTCGCTTGAAGCGCCCCCCCCTCGTCGACGAAGACGCGATAGATCTCGCGGTCCGCGCAGAGCAGCAAGTCGGGCTCGCCGTCCATGGTGACATCCCACCACACCGGTACGCGCCCATCCGCGTGCTCGCTGAGCCCTCCGCTGCCCTGCTCAGCCAAGGCCCGCCACTTCTCAAAGCTAGGCGCGACAGCCTGCGCAGGGCCAGGTCGACCGATGAAGCACAGAGCGAAGAGTGTGAGGAGAGCAAATCGCGACATGCCTGAGAGCATAGGCCAGCGCCCATCCTGCATCAAAAGCAGGCCGTCGAAAGTCGAGGTGCGATCAACCGACGGCGGCGAATGCACGCTGTGAAAGTTCCTCATCCGTAAAGGGGGTGGGCCGCAGCGTATCGCTCTTGTCGACGACCTCATCGCTGATGCACGCGTGCGCCATCTCTTGGAGCTGCGTGAGCGTCGCAGCCAGGGTCCACTGACCCATATAGGTCGACGCACCTTCGTACCCCTGTAGCCGATACTCCTCATGGGTGGTCAGGTAACCGCAGTACGTGTTCGCGTACCCTGAGACGACGGCGTGCGTCACCCCTGCTGGCGCCATGATCCGACGGACGAGGGCCTTCATCCGTCGCGCAGCCACCGTCGTCGGCTCGAAGGGGACTGCGATGATCGCCAAGCCACCCACTTGCACGATCTGGAGCGGCAACACATCGGGGGTCCAGGACCGCGTCCCCAGAGCGCCCTTCCGCACCAAAGTGCGCAACCTCGCAATAGTAGGGTCCACGGCGCTGGGGACCGGGGCGAGCGCTTGTCGAAAGAGCCCCAAGATCCGACTGTTGGCTCCTCGACCTGGCTCAATCATCGGGAACTTGGTCCCGTGAGGGCTCGCGGTCAACGCGCGTTGCTGCCCCACGAAGACCGCGCGGAGGCGGTGATAAAGCCCCAGCATGCGGTTAAGCAACCAAGTCAAACCACCGAGCTTGAACAAGGGACCGGGGCCGTCGCGTGTGCCTCGCGCCATTGAGATACCCAGCGTCGCCGTGCCCGTCGTCGCGCCTTCACAGCCAGGTCCAAACTCGGGCGCCGCATGCGCCGCCCGGTAGTCCACGTACCGAAAGCTGGTGCGCACCTGAGGGGTCAAGAGATCGGCCGGGTCACAGCGCTCCATAAGCGCTCTCGCCTGTCGGTATTGAATGTCACCGTTGTGCTTCGCGCTCTCAAGGTCATCCTCACAGGCCCCTACCGCCAACCCTCGCGAGCTATCCCATCGATAGTTCGGCGTCACGTCCCCCGCGCTGGTTTGAGGAAACGCTGCTTCAAACGAGGCGCTCTCCCAGGCTGAGGCTGCATGGGCCTCCAGCGCCCGAGACGCGAACCCTTTGTTGTCAGGGTGGACCTTTTGGTTATCCGCGTGGAGGTTGCAAGCATGAACGCCGAACCAGTTGATCGCCCCTAACGGGCGCCCCTCGGCATCGTCAAATCGGAGGGTCGTCATCTCTCGGTCAATGGCCAGGTGTGCCTGATCCGGCTGCAACGGGCTGACGTCCTCGTTGCTGTTGTACGCGGCCATGGCCCGATTGATCCCCACCTGCTCATCGACCGGGATCTCGCCGTACTTGAGGGACAAGCGCCCTGGCTGGAGCGCACGCACTGCGGTCAAGATGGCCTGACAGACGCCCTCGACGATGGCGTCAAAGATCGGCTTCACGTAGCCAGCGATGGAGAGGTTAAAGAGCACGTGATGTGAGTAGCCACCTGGTCCGCTGTGAGTATGCGTGGCGGTCAACATCAGGGTGTGTGCGTCCAAGCCGAGGTCGGGATGGTCACGCTGAAGGCGCTCTATCACCGCCCGATGGACGCTCTGCGTGATACCCCACAGTTCGGCGTTCACAAAGACGAAGCGGGCCCCGCAGCTAGGCAACTCGACCGCATAGGCCCGAGCACGGAGTGGCATCGCCACCTCCGCGACACGTTGATGACTTTGACCGAAGCCCATCATCCCGACGGGCATCACAGGGCCTGTCACATCAGCGCTGCCGACGCCGACTTTAAATGTCCCCTGGTCCATGCCCTGCCTTTGTCGGCGGTGTCCTCCCCGAGCACTGACGATGCCACCCTAGAGGGCGTGACGCAATCCCGGGCCCGGGCCCCTCAATGGACGCTTAGGCGACCTTCGGGAGCAGCATGGCTTCGGCCTTCAGGCGCGTATCCAGCAGGGTCGCCCAGGTCCGTAAATACCGGACGACATCATCACGGCGACGGAAGTCTAAGTGGCGATCTTTCGGGGGGAGCAAACGGAGGACGCGCTTATCACTAAGGCGCTCCAAGTGACCGATATCCTCCGGCGCTAAGCCGAGCTCCAGCAGCGCGCCGATGACGTCGTCCATCGGGATCCCACTGGTCGCGCAATGCTCAAGCGCCTGATCAGCCCACTCCCCCGCCTTATCCTGCGAGAGTCGCCGAAGCTCTGCCGCAGACAGACGGGTCACGTGCTGGGCCAAGTGGCCGCAGTTACACGCCCCCATGTGAGTCCATCGGTACTCGGTCTCTTGGCGAGCCAGCTTGTCTGCGGTCGCCTTCAAGGCATCGATGAGTTTGAGGGACGGGTAGGCCATCTGTGCCTCCTATGCGAAGGACAGCAGCATAGCCAACCCGCGCCCGCAGGGCACGTTTGAGGGCAAAAGGAGGCCGCTTTAGCGACCACCGCTACCCTGTCGCTATAGGCTGCAGCTCATGTCCTGCCCACAGCACATCGGGCTCTTAATCTTCCCGTGCTCGTTCGGGCACTTCGAGATCTGAACGCTGGTGCCATCCGCCTTGGTCAACGAGTCGTTGACGAGCGGTGCATCGCACTTGCCGCAAGTCGCGTTGACGGACATATCGCATTTGGGGCAGCTGTAAGTCGCCATGGTCCTCTCTCCGTGTTCTTAGTCAGGTGCTTATTCGACCCCGACTGCGGCCAGTGCGGCCGCATAGTCTGGTTCTTGCCCAGTGCTGGGCACTTGCTCAGTGTGAAGGATCCGATGTTGAGCGTCGAGCACAACAACACAACGGCTCAACAATCCCTCAAACGGGCTCTCGAGATAGGTCGCGCCGTAATCCGCTCCGAAGGACCCACGGAAGGCCGAGAATGTCATCACGCCCTCAAGCCCCTCAGCGCCGCAAAACGCTTTCTGCGCGAAGGGTAAATCCTCCGAGATGTGAAGCACAGTCACACCGTCGACAGCGCCAGCTCGGGCAGCAAACTCACGCACGGACGCCTGGCAAACTCCCGTCCCAATGCTTGGGAAGATGTTCAAGATACGCGTGCCAGCGATGTCGTGGAGCTGAACGGAGGCGAGATCTTGCCCCACGAGCACCGCGTCCGGGGCCACGCTGCCCACCTCGGGAAGTGCACCGCTTGTCTGAACTTGAGAACCACCAAAATCAATGGACGCCATCGCCATAACCTACTGATAAAAATGACATTTACGTCAGAAGCCAAATCGGTCGCGGACTATGTCATGGCCGGCGGCGTTGTTCAAGCGAACACCTCTGCAGCACAACATTCACTCCCTCGGGAAGGCGACGCGGACAGGTTGTGTTCTGGCCCTGTGAGAACGAAACGCATATTTTTTCAATCCGGGGGTAGACAACACCCCCGATTTAGACAAAGTCTAAACGCCGTGGACCAACACATCAGAGCACAACTAGAGGCGTACGCGATTCATCCAACCATGCAACGGTTGGCGATCGCAGCGACCGTCTTGCACACAGACCGGCATCCCTCGGCGGACGAGATCTTCGAGACCGTCAACCGAGAGCTGCCCACTGTGTCGCGAGCCACGGTCTACAACACCCTGAACCTCTTCGTAGAGAAGGGTCTGTGTCGCACACTCACGCTCCGGGAGGGGCGGATCGTGTACGACCCCAACATGGCCCCTCATCACCACCTCCTCGACGAGGAGAGTGGTCGCATCTACGACCTGCCGTGGGACGCTCTCAAGGTGACCCTGAATACGCCGATTGATGGCTTCGACGTCAGCACGATGGAGGTCGTGGTGCGTGCCAATCGGCGTGGCGATGAGACGTTGGACTTGAGCGCCTAAGCGACCTCGCCATGCCACACCGACCACTCGTATTGAGCGGACAATTAGACCAACTTTTTCGGAGAACATTCTCATGAGCAACTTGAAGGATTCCCAAACCCTCGGGAACTTGAAAGCCGCCTTCGCAGGCGAGTCACAGGCAAACCGTCGCTACCTCTGGATGGCGAAGATCGCCGATGTCGAGGGCGAGCCTGAGATCGCAGGCAACTTCCGCGACACCGCAGAAGGCGAGACCGGCCACGCGCACGGTCACCTCGACTACATCGGCAAGGTCGGAGACCCAGCAACGGGCCTCCCCATCGGCTCGACCGAGAACAACCTCAAGGCTGCCGTGGCCGGTGAGACTCACGAGTACACCGACATGTACCCCGGCTTCGCCAAGACCGCCCGCGAGGAGGGCTTCGGTGAGATCGCCGACTGGTTCGAGACCCTCGCCAAGGCAGAGAAGTCTCATGCAGGACGCTTCCAGGCGCTCCTCGACGACCACTTCTAGGCCAGCTCGCCCCGACGCCTCGGAGGCCGTCGCGTCCGAGGCGTCTTAGGGGCGCCCCTCACCTCGCTCACCATCGGGCCGCCCTCTGCGGTCGATTGGACCTCTGTGTCTTGGAGCAATCATGGCTGGTAGCAACATCTCTTATATGCCAACGGACGGGCTGACCTATGACCCGACAGATGAGGCGTATTGGGAGCCCGACGCCCTCCAAAAGGAGCTCACGCGCGTCTTTGAAGTCTGCCACGGTTGCCGCATGTGCTTTAAATACTGCGACAGCTTCCCCACGCTCTTCGATCTGATCGACAACAAATGTGAAGAGGACGTCCGGAACCTCACAGAGGCTGACGTCGAGCAGGTCGCGGATGGCTGCTTTCAATGCAAGCTCTGCGAAGTGCAATGTCCCTACACCCCGGCTGACAACCATGAGTTTCAGCTCGATTTCCCTAAGTTGATCCATCGCTATCGCGCGCAACAGCGGAAGAAGAAGGGGCTGACCTTCGCCGAGAAGACGCTGACCGATCCAGACGGAACAGCGGCAAAGGCGCGCATGACCTTCGGGCTCGCCAACGCGATGAACAGAGTCTCAGTCCATCGCTGGTTTATGGAGACCTTCCTTGGGATTCACCGCGAAAAGCTGCTGCCCGACTTCGCCTCGAAGACCTTTGAGCAATGGGCTGACGACGCCGGGCGGACGACGGATGAGCCCGGTAAAGAGGCCGTGCTCTTCCAGACCTGCTACGTGCAGAACAACGAACCCCACATCGGCAAAGACACCCTGGCAGTCATGGACGCCAACCAGGTCGAGACCGCCTGTGTGAAGGGCCTCGCGTGCTGCGGCATGCCGAGGTGGGAGAAGGGTGACTTGGAGTC
>JBMYRH010000007.1:67556-276982 GCA_049602155.1 Myxococcota bacterium
ACCTCGACATCTTGATGCCTCACGTCGAGGCTGGCGCGACGGTGGTCACCCTCAACCCCACGTGCTCCATGATGCTCCGAAAGGAGTACCCCGAACTGCTCGAGGGCGAAGATCGCGTCCGCGCCGAGCGCCTCTCAGAGCACGTCAAAGAGGCCGGAGAATTCCTCTGGGGTATCCGCAAAGAGGAGCGCTTCAACGCCGATCCCAAGAGCCTCCCGGATGCAGAGGGCTTCGCCTACCACGCGCCGTGCCACCTTCGCGCTCAGCGCACGGGATTTCGTGGGCGCGACGTGGTCAAGAAGGTCCTCGGGATTCAGCCCGACACCGTCATGGAATGCTGCGGTCACGACGGCACCTACGCGATGACAGTCGAGGGCTTCGAGCCCTCCAAGCGCATCGGTAAGCACGCTTTCTCAGGGATGATTGAGTCCGACAGCAATGTCTGGGCCACCGATTGCCCACTCGCCGCGCTGCAGTTCCAACAACACGCCGGTGTGAAACCGATGCACCCCATGAGCATCCTGGCCAAAGCCTACCAGCCGGACGGCTTCAGCCGCCCTGCCCTCCCGAACCCCTCTGAGCAGGAGACCCAAGAGTGAACAAGGTCCAACGAGAGAGCATCCTTGACTACATGACTTACCAGGACCAGCGCGACGAGATCCGCGCGGCGGTCTTGGAGACCAAACGCATCAGGCGCATTCACGTCGGCGAGTACCTCACCTTCCTCTTCGAGAACGTCGAGACCGTGCGCTATCAGATCCACGAGATGGTGCGCGTGGAGCGGATGGTGCGAGAGTCCGATATCGCTCATGAGATCGAGACCTACAACGAGCTCTTGGGCGGACCGGGTGTGCTCGGCTGCACGCTGCTTATCGAGATCGACGATGCGGAGGTCCGCGACGTCAAGCTTAGGCGCTGGCTTGCGCTCCCATCTCACCTCTACTTGCGCCTGTCGAATGGGGAGAAGATCCCCGCCTCATTCGATGAGCGCCAAGTTGGCACGGACCGCGTCAGCTCTGTCCAATACCTCACCTTTGATACCGGCGGGCGGGCGCCCGTCGGAATCGGCTGCAGCATGGAGGACCCGGACGTGGGCCTCGAGATCGAGCTCACCAGTGAGCAACGCGCCGCCTTAGCCGACGACCTTCCGTAGCGCTCGCCCTGAGTCCGGGCGCTGTGCGCTGTGAGACGCTCGGATACCGAGGCCGCATCTGTAGCCTTGCGCGTCAACACGCTCAAGGAACCGAGCACGGTGATCACTGCCATGGGAACCGGGCAGGTGCACGCCAACACCTTCAGCGCTGAGAGGTGACCTTTCGCTTCTCTGACCGGACGGTCAATCTGCTCCTCGGTTCACGGAAACCCGACATTTTACTGTGCGGCTTTAACGGTGTAGGCGCTGGTGGCATCCGTTAGCGATGAGGGCGTGCGCCAAAGTGCGACTCAGACCAATCACGTGAAAGAGGACGAGGGGGACTTGTGATGACATTCATGCGATCGATCACATGTGTGATGTGCTTCGTGATGGCGTTCGCCAGCTCAGCGTGCACCGAAGAGGGGCTAGAGGGCGAGACGGCGAGCTCAGCAGATGCCGGGACGAGGGGGCCTTCAGATACGGACGTGGATGTGCCCGTCGAACCGCAGAGCGAGCCAGTCTCGAGCGCTTACGCCAGCACATACGAGGCCCTGCAAGTGCTCCTCTTTGACGGTCAGGGTTGCACCACAGGCGGGTGCCATGATGCCTCGGCGGTAGGCGGGTTAGACCTGACGGCTGAGGTCTCCTTCAGCCAACTCTTCGATGTGCCGTCCGTGGGGAGCAGCTTAAACCGCATTGAGCCGGGTGATCGGCACCGAAGCTACCTCTATCAGAAGCTCTTGGCTGCGCGTGATCCGGAGGCTGCCCAGGTCTCTGGAGCGCCTATGCCTATCGGTTCAGGCCCCATCCCCGAGGAGCTCCTTGAGGCTTTGAGGTTGTGGATCTACGCCGGAGCACCGGAGAACGGCACAGTCTCTGGGACCGCTGAGTTGCTCGGCGCGACGTTGCCTGAGGTGACGCCGTTGACCATCGTGCCGCTGTCAGCGCCGGATCCCTCCGAGGGCTTCCAACTCGAGCTGCCCCCCTGGAAGATCCCCGCATATTCCGAGCGCGAGGTCTGCTTTGCATCCTACTTTGATGTCCGTGACCAAGTGCCCGACGCGGTCAAGGACGAGAACGGCGACTATGCCTTCGTGATGGCCGAAGAGCTCCGCCAAGACCCACAGAGTCATCACCTGATCTTGAACCTCTCCAAACTGAGCGTCGATGAGATCGATGACCCAGCGTTTGGGGTTTGGCTTTGCCGTGGCGGCGCAAAGGGAGGTCAGGCCTGTGATCCACTCGTGAGCGATGCATGCGGTGATGGTCACTGCGCCACGGAGCCCAAGGACGGCTTTGCGTGTATCGGCTATGGCCCCTCAGGCGGAGGCTTTCAGAATCACACCCCGATCGGCGGTGCGCAGAAGGCGCAAGACTTTAAGAGCCTGCCTGAGGGGGTCTACAAGCCCGTACCACTTCATGGGATTCTCTATTGGAATTCGCACGCCTTTAACCTCACTGCCCACGACCACATGATGAACGGTCGACTGAACTTCCTCTATACGGATAACCCGGTTCACCTCGTGCGTGGTTTCCTCGGCATGACGGGCGGTGACATCTTCAAGCCGAACACCCCGCCTTTTGAGCGCTCAGAGATCTGCAGCGAGCTGACATTACCCGTGGGCTCTCGCATCATTTGGCTCTCATCGCACACCCACCAGCGTGGCGAACGATTCCAAATCTTTCACCCCGATGGCGAGCTTCTCTACGAGAACACCGTCTACAACGATCCGCTCCGGAAGACCTTCGACCCCCCGCTGATATTCGACTCAGAGGACGCCGCCGAGCGCACCCTGACCTACTGCGCGGTCTACAATAATGGGGTCGGGGCTGAGGGTGAGCCAGATCCGGAGACGGTGACGCGCTATTCACGGATGCCTGAGAGCGTGGAGATCCCAGGGGTCCCAGGGGCATGTTCACCCATCGCATGTGTCACTGGTCAGGTGGGTGCGCCCTGCGACGGCCCCGCGGATGACGCGAGCTGCGATACCAGCCCCGGCGCCGGAGATGGCTGGTGCGATGCCTGCGCGATTACAGGGGGCGAGAGCACGGAGAACGAGATGTTCTTGGTGCTCGGAGACTATTACGTCGTCGACGAGTAGACGCGGTACATTAAGCGCATGGTTCGATGCACCCCGGTCGCCTTAGCGCTCGTCATCATCACGAGCTGTGGACATGAGGCTCCCTCGACTGTGGCCACGCCGGTGACCGACGTTCAGGTAGAGGAGGATGTCTCGGACGCCTCGGCGGAGGCCACCGCTTCGACCTTGGTCAGCGGGCTCGTCACGAACCCTTTCGACTGGGAGGTCGTTCCGACCACTGAGGACCCCTTCGCGCCCGAGGCCCCGATCACGTGTGAGCCCGAGGCGCACGGACCCGAGGAGATCACAGGGGTCTGGGTCTACTCACTTGATACCGAGGCTTGCAGCTGGCTCACCGTCCGGCAGCGAACTGTGTTGGCGCTCCAACCGGGCGATCGTCTCCGAGCGGGAGTGTTTCACTTCGCACTGACTGCGCCCACCGACGCGACGGCGCACGTGGGTCTGGCTTGGTCCGATGAGGTCATCGTGACCGTGGACGAGCCCATCCCATCTGCGGGGCGGCTCGTGACGCTTGAGTACACCGTAGAGCGCGCGCATCCCGCAGGCGAGGAGCTCTTCTTCCACATCGACAACCACGGCGCCAACTCCTGGCATCTGCTCGAGATCAGACTTAACCCACCGGAAGAGGCACGGTGAGGCGAGACCTCCCCGTGTGCCGCCGAGGGTGATAGTCTCTTAGCCTCCCCCCTGGGTGGTCTTTTAGCCCCCCCCTGCGCCGAGGAGTTCCTGATGACCTGGCTTATCCCGCTAATGATGCTCTGGGCGCCACTCACTGTGGTGACGCCGACCGTCACGACCTCCGTCATTCAAGCCAGCATCCCCAACCCAATAGTGCTTGGCTATCGCACCTGGGGCGGAGGTGATTGCAAGGCGCTCGTCAAAGGCAACGCCCACTACTGCAAGACAGGCGACTGCAAAGCGATCGTCCGAGACAACGCACACTACTGTGACACTGGCGACTGCAAAGCCGTCGTCAAAGGTAACGCCCACTACTGCGACACCGACGACTGCAAAGCCGTCGTCAAAGGTAACGACCACTACTGCAAAACAGGTGACTGCAAAGCGCACATCCGCCTTAACGCGCATTACTGCGACACCAAGGCCTGCAAGGCGATCGTGAAACGCAACGCGCACTACTGCCCATGATGACCCTCGCCTCGAAGCTTGAGTACCCAAAGGCCTCGTGTTGAGGTTCCTGGGTTGGCTCACCGGGCACTCAGCGCGGCCAAACGCGACGCTCTGGGTCATCGGATTCGCGGCGTTCCTCGCCTCGCCAAGCCTGATGACTCCCCTGGTCGCCGATGACCTGATGCATCAGGTCAAGATCGACCCAGAGCGACCGCTCCCGGGCTTAGGTGGCCCCGATGCCCCCTACTTCGTCTTCGCCGATGGCACAGCAGCGCAGCGCTCTGCCATGATGGAGGAGGGGATGTTCTCCTGGTGGACCGCCGAGGACTTTAAGCTCGCCTTTTGGCGCCCCGTCTCCGAGGCGACCCACCGACTCGACGACGTCCTCTTCGGGCCGAACAGCCTGCTGATCCACCTCCACAGCCTCATCTGGTTCATCCTCGTGCTGTGGGCCCTCAATCGACTCTATCGACGTCTGCATACCCCTCGCGCAGCGTTCCTCGCCCTGTGCCTCTACGGGTTCGATGATGCTCGGGGGCTCGTCTTGGGCTTCGCCTCGAACCGGAACGCCCTGGTCGCGGTCTTCTTCTCCGCCTGTGTGCTCATCGCGCACGACCGCTGGCGCCGAGAGGGCTGGCGATGGGGCACCATCGTTGGCCCCATGATGCTCGGTGTGGCCCTGCTCTCGGGCGAGATCGCCATCGCAGCGACCGCCTACCTATTCGCCTATGCGCTCTTCATCGACGAGGAGCCCTTTCGGCGGCGTGTGCTGAGCCTGCTGCCCTATGCAGCGCTCACCCTCGCTTGGCTCGTTGTGCATCGCTATCAAGGCTACGGCGCGATGAACTCGGGCATCTATATTCACCCCCTCGCGGACCCCTTCGGATTCCTTCACAAGCTCACCGAGCGTTTACCCATGCTTGTCCTCGGACAAGTTGGCGGAGTCCCCAGCGACCTCTGGATCTTCTATCCGCCCAACATCAAAGAAGGCGTCCTGACGCTCGCGTATCTCTTCCTGCTGACTATCGCCTGGCTCCTAGTGCCATGGATGAGGCGCAACCGCGTCGTGAGCTTCTGGACCTTGGGGGCCGCCCTCTCGCTCCTCCCTGTGTGCGCCACCTTCGCCAATGATCGGCTGCTCGGGATGGTCGCGATCGGAGCCTCGGGAACGCTCGCAATCATCCTGGCTGATGCACTGAGTCGTCCGCCATCCAAGCTACTCCGAACGGGGGTGGGGGTGCTTGTCATGGTGCACTTGATCCTCGCCCCCATGACGCTCCCACTGCGCGCGATGACGATTCAAGGCTTGGACACCCTGTATGAAACAACAGTGAACCAAGCGGTGCCCCGCACCCCGGAAGTGACCCAGCAGACCTTGGTCGTCCCTCAAGCCCTGAGCGACGGGTCGATCTGCTACCTCCCGGCCACGAGAGCTGCTCGTAAAGAGCCCCGCCCAAAGGCGCTCAGGCTCCTCTCAAGCGGCTACCAGAGGGTCGAGGTTCTTCGCCTAGACGCCCACACGCTCAAGCTTGAGCCCGAGCAAGGGTTCTACGCCACCGAGGGCGAGCAAATGACGCGCAGCGCTTCGCAGCCCTTCGCGGTCGGAGACCGTGTCGCGCTTGGCGACATGCGCGTCACAGTGACCGAGGTCAACGACCGTGGCCGCGCGATGTCGGCCGAGTTCCGCTTCGACAGCCCCCTCGAGGACCCAAAGTGGCTCTGGATGCAGTTCAACCGAGGCGTACTCGAGCCCTGGGCGCCGCCGTCGATTGGCGCACGGGCGACGCTCGCGCCGCTCTTATGAGCGATCAAGCTCGGCCCTACTCGCAGGCATCGTCGGCGAGGGTCTCGGTGCAGGAGTCGACATAGTCTGGGTCAGAGTTCAGACCAGCCCAATGCGCATCAAAGTCCTCACAGGAGAGCCCCTGAAGACAGGTGAAGTACGCGCTTGTCTGCAGATAGCACGCCTCACTGTCAGCCGCCGAGCCACTCAAGCCGCTCGCATTCGCGGGGTCCATACACGCTGCCTCGCAGGCCGCAGTGTCGTTGTCTGCGTCGTCAGCGGTGTCCGGGCACGTCTGGGTCTCGAAGACGCAGTAGGCACTGCAGGCCGCTGCGATCTCCTCCTCGGTGGACGCTGTGCTCTCCTCGGCATCCTCATCTTCGACTGCTGCATCCGCTTGGAGCGCGGGCTCTGAAGAGGTCGCGTCATCATCACCGGCGGGCTCTGAGGTCGAACTATCATCCCCTGCCCCATCGGACGCGATGGTGTCATCTCCGCCGCAACCCGCGACGACCAAACCGAGCACACAGAGCACTGTCACAAGCCGTTGAACAATTCGCATATCAAGCGCTCCTAAAAGAAGACCAATCGACGCGCTGTCGCGTCATTTAATCCGCACGAATCCGCCTAGGAGACGTCGTCGACGGCGTCCACAATTCCAACAATGACCGAGCGCACTGGTGCGCTCTTGTCGAGCTCCAGCAACTGCCGGGCTGAGTTGCCCTCATCTTTGACCAGAACCGTTTGCCCGACACCTGCGCCGACTTGATCGACCGCGATGACGTACTTCTCACCATCAAACGAACCATCTGGCAGGATGGCGCGCACGATCAGCTGCTTTCGCCCCTGATAAAACTCATGCTGCACGGTTGAGACGACCGTGCCCGTGACCCGACCGAGAATCATGGATACTCCGTGTCGCCGTTGGCCACTTGGTCCACGATGCCCACGATGGCGTGATCCACCGGGACCACGCGCGGGTGATGTAAGAGCGCCCCCTCACGGGATGACTCATAGGTCACCAGGGCGTCCGGGCCCGCCTGCGTCGAGCCATCTGTCGCGATAAAGGGGCGCCCCGCGGGCTGCAAGTCGGCGGTCAACGGCCTCACGATGAGCAGCTTGAGGCCGTCCATGCCGTCCGCTTTGATGGTCGCGACCATCGAGCCAATTACACGCCCCAGCTTCATCCGCGCCACTCCTTGAAGAAGGTCGTGCCCTTACTGAAGGCCGCGATCACCTCGTCGTCTGCGTTTCGAATGATAGACGTTGAGAGGCGCTCTGCACACCCTTCAAAGGCGGCCGCCTCCGCGAGCTCCAGGGCGGCCTCGACGTCATGGGTTTCTCCCCATAAAAGGGCGATCCCCCGGCCACCCAAGCCATCACCCAGCCTCAGCTGAATCAAGTCGACCTCCGCGCCCTTCAAGGCTGCGTCGATCGCCCTCAAGAGCGTCGGTGGGAAGCCGAGCTGAACGACCCCAAGTGTGTCGCCAGGCGCAGGCCAGCGCATCGCAGCGTCACGAATGGCGGGGATCAGTCGCTCCTCGGCATAGGGGAGCAGCACAGAGTCACACAGAGATGCGCGACACACCGGCTCCGCCTTGGCGAAGGAGCGCTGCACAGACTCCACGTCGCCGGCGAAGAGGATCGCGAAGCGCCCAGGCTGAATCGTCCCTCGCCCAAGGATCGTCACGAAGGCCTCTTTGGCCAACGCATCAAGCGCTACTAACGCCGGAGGGACGTCCCCCACGTCGAGCATCGCCAAAGCCGGTCCGGGCTGCGCCACTGTGGACTAAACGATCCGGAAGTGGTCGACGAGCGTACAACGACGCCAGCGCGAGAACTCCCGTGGTCCTGTCAGCCCCTCGCCGGTCGGCGACGCGATGGTGAACGAGGTGTACCCTTCGCCCCCCTGGCTGAGCCCTGCATAGTGTGGGCCATTCTTAATGAAGATCGAGCAGTTACACATCCGCGCCATCTTCGAAAGCGCAGCGATGTTCGTGGAGTGCATCGAGGCCGTATGGAAGCAGCCCCCCTCAGCCTGGATGGCGAGCTCAATGGCGGCATCCACGTTCGCGACCCGCGTGATCGGCAACACCGGCATCATCTGCTCGGTCCACACCAGCGGGTGGTCGTTAGGGACCTCGATGAGCACGGTCTTCACCTCGGGGCCCGCCGATATCCCAAGCTCGCCCAGGATCACCGACGCATTCTTGCCGATGAGGTCTCGGTTGATCTTGGCGTGCCCTCTGGGTCCAGCCATCTCCTTGAAGATGACGCGCTCAAGCCTCTGCAGGTCCGAGCGGGGCAGCTCGACGGCGCCATGCGAGACCATCGAGGCCTTCAAGGAGTCCGCGATGGCGTCCACCGCGATGACCTCTTTCTCGTCCACGCAGATCACGTTGTTATCAAAGGAGTGACCCGCGACGATGTCGCGCCCTGCAGCGTCGATATTCGCCGTCTCATCCACCACGGACGGTGGGTTCCCAGGCCCCGCGCAGATCGCGCGCTTGCCTGAGTTCATCGCTGCCTTCACGACGCCCCCACCGCCCGTGACGACGAGGAGCCGCACGAGGGGGTGCTTCATGAGCTGCCCAGCGCTCTCGATGGTGGGCTCTGCGACGCAGGTGATGCAGTTGGGTGGACCGCCCGCGCCCACGATCACGCGGTTCAGGATGCGCACGGTCTCTTTCGAGACCTCCTTCGCGTTCGGGTGCACGTTGAAGACGACCGTGTTCCCTGCCGAGATCATGCCAATTGCGTTGCAGATGATCGTCGAGGTTGGGTTCGTCGTCGGCGTGATCGCCCCTATGACCCCGAAAGGCGCAGGCTCCTCCAAGGTCAACCCACGATCCCCGCTCTTAGCGTAGGGGACCAAGACCTCCGGGCCTGGCGTCATGTTCGTCACCAAGAGGTTCTTGGCGATCTTATCCTCATAGCGTCCTAGCCCAGTCTCCTCCCACGCGAAGCGCGCCAGAGGATCAGCCTGTGCTCGCATCGTCACGCGGATCGCGTCGATGATGCGGCTGCGCGCGTCCAACGAAATCCCATCCATCGCGACGAAGGCGCCGCGCGCAGCGCGCACGGCCTCGTCCACGGTGTTGAAGACGCCATGCCCAGCCGTCCCCGTGACGGGGCGAGGGGCAGAAGGCGACGACGTCGCGGCACCACCGCCCATCTCTCGGGCGATCGCAGACGCGAGTTGACGCAGCTGTTCTGGATTCATGCCATGAGCACTCATGGGGTTCTCCCGCCTCGGTCAGGACCAAGGCTGCAAGAGACGCTAAGAGGCACCGTTTAGAGGTCCGGGTAACCCGCTTCAGGGTCGTGCTTGCGATAACGCTGCTCGCCCTCGACCTCCCAGCTGTCCACGATGGCCATGACGACCGCATCACACGGACGATCTTTGGTCATCGCAGTCTGCCGCGCCGACGAGCCGGATGCATAGAGCACCACCTCGTCGACACCGGCGCCCACTGCATCGTTGGCGACGACGTAACCACCCAGAGCCTGAGTCTCGGGATCCAGCTGCCGGAGCAACAGGAACTTCAATCCCTCGATCTTAGGGTCTTTCTGAGTAGAGACGACCGTGCCGACGACCTTCGCGAGCTGCATCTACTTCTTCCCACGCGCCTTGAGCTCTTTCTCTACCTCGCCCTTACGCCCGAGGGGCAGCACGAGGTCCACGTTCGCGTGTGGACGCGCAATGATGTGCGTCGCGACGATCTCACCGACGCGACCAGCGCCGGTCTGACCTGCGTCGACCGCAGCCTTCACAGCCGCCACATCCCCGCGAATCACCGCGGTGACGTAACCACCGCCGGTGTTCTCGTATCCTACGAGTTCGACCTTTGCTGCCTTCACCATCGCGTCGGAGGCCTCAACCATCGCCGCAAATGAACGGCACTCGATCATGCCTAGCGCTTCCGCCATGTCCCTACTCCCTGGAGTTGACTAAATCTCATAACTCATTGCGATCCACGCATCCCGTGGATCACCACTACTTGTTCTCGCGCCCCACTAGGCTCGCGAGCGCGGCCTCTGCCGCCGGGACAGCCACGTCGATATCTCGATCGTGACCCCCAATGAAGACACGCCCGAACGAGCCGAACGAGCGCACCTCCAAGATCTTGATGTCGGCGGCTTTCTCCGCCTCATTCGCCACGAGCGCTGCGTTGGCAGCAGGGTGACATTCGAGCACCCAGAGGGTCTCACCGGCCACGATCATATGACCGTGACGTGTCCGGTTAATCAACTGCGCCTGACGGTCCGCGAGGTGGCGGATCACCGTGGAGCTGACGACCTTGGGTTTTAATCGCTCTTCCTCTTTGAGCCCCAGCTCGGCCAGGATGGCGT
This sequence comes from Myxococcota bacterium, assembly GCA_049602155.1. Classification (GTDB taxonomy): domain Bacteria; phylum Myxococcota_A; class UBA9042; order PHBI01; family JBMYRH01; genus JBMYRH01. The sequence continues at coordinate 78,058 of JBMYRH010000007.1, forward strand.
CGCCTGCGCGCCGCACCTCCCCTTGCTCGGGGTGATGCAGCTCAAGCAACCCATAGAGGCGCTCAACGATCTGCATACCAGGCTGAGCGTCCGTGGCCTTCACCGCGACATCGGTGAGCCGATTAATCGCGATACCAGGCGCGATCTCAAGGTAAAGCGATGCTTGGCCACGGACTGGCAAGAAGCCCTTGGCCACAGTCCCAATGAAGGCCGCGTGCTGCGGCTGCAACGAGTCTAGGAACACATAACTGCGGAGGTCGATGTCGCCCATCTTACTTGCCCTCCTTGACGCGCCCGCCGATGGATTCGATGGCCTCTTGTGCGGCCACGGATGCGACGTCGATGTCGCGCTGAGCGCCCCCCAAATAGACCCGCCCAAAGGCACCGGTCATTCGGATGTCGACGACGTTAATCTCGGCGGCCTTCTCGGCTTCATTGGCGGCGAACGCTGCGTAACCCGCAGGCTCGACCTCCATGATAAAGAGCGAGTCACCGCCGACGAGCATCATCCCCATGCGACCACGGTTGATCAGCTGCACCTGCAGATCATCGACGTTGCGGATGACCTGAGAGCTGAGCACCTTGGGCTTGAGGCGATCGTTCTCCTCAAGGTCTAGGTTCTCAAGGATGGCGCGGCCAGCCTCTCGTACGTCGCCTTGAGACTCGCTGTGGACCTCAAGCATGCCGTAGCGGCGCTCGACGACCTGCATACCGGGGCGCACATCGACGCGCTTGACCGCGATGTCAGTGAGCTGGTTAATCGCGATACCAGGCGCAATCTCAACGATCAGCGCGGCCTCCCCGACCGTGGGCAAAAACCCACGGGAGATGGTCGCCATGATCGCGTTGACCTGCGGCTGCAGCGAATCGATATAGATGAAACTTCTGAGGTCGACGGACACCCGTTCCTCCTAGTAAGCGACGGCGTTGCGCCCTGTGGCGACATTACAGCCCGCGATCTTCACGCCTACGGACGCCCCAATTCGGGTCGCTCCTGCGTCGATCATTTTATGCGCGTCCTCTGGTGAACGCACACCGCCCGAGGCCTTCACCTCGAGCTTGTAATCTACCGACCGCGCCATCAGCGCGACGTCTTCTGCGGTCGCGCCGCTCTTCGAGAAGCCGGTCGAGGTCTTCACAAAGTGAGCGCGCGCCTTCTTCGAGAGCATGCACGCGACGACCTTCTCCTCGTCGGTGAGGAGCGCCGTCTCGATGATGACCTTCACGATGCAGCGGCTCTCGCGCCCCACCTCGACCACCGCGCGGATGTCCTCATAGACGAGGTCGTAGTCTCCCGACTTGAGCGCGCCGATCGCGATGACCATGTCGAGCTCGGTGGCGCCATCGCGCACTGCACGCCGGGCCTCGAGGACCTTGTTCTCTTTCGGCGTCGCCCCGAGAGGGAAACCAATGACTGTGCACACCTTGGCCCGGGATCCGGCGAGGATCTTCGCTGCGCGGGCCACGTGCATCGGGTTCACGCATACAGAGGCGAAGCCGCACTGTGCAGCTTCATGGCAGAGCGCGTCGATGTCGTCGTAGGTCGCGTCCGCTTTCAGCAGCGTGTGATCGATCATCGCGGCGAGGTCTTGCGGCACATCGCTCGCGCCAAGGCGCGCGGAGACACGGCAGTCCGTACGGCCCCCGAGGACTTGGCGCACTGCGCGAGGGTCCTGAATGGAGCAGTTCCCGGTGCACGGCGCGCACGTCGTGCACGGGCCGCAGGTTTGGCACGCTGCACCCGAAGATGTGTTGCAGGTCATAGCGACCTGTCCAGGGGCACCAGCAGCGATCAACCCAGGGTTCTCTGTCAGGACCTTGGTGATCGCCGTGACGAGCTGACTATGATCAGGAGTAGACGTCGACATCGACGGTGACCTCGGGGCAGGCGTACGGGGGCGATCCAGCGCGTCAATCAATGCCACGCGGCGACGGTGGCGGTCAACCGTGCAATCGACCGACAGAAAGACATCGACGATCGCTCTTGCCTGCGTTTCGTCGAGGTATCCAGCACCCAGGGTCAACACGTTCGCGTCGTTGTGCTCGCGCGCATTGTTCGCCGTCTTCACGTCGAAGGCCATGCCGGCGCGCACCCCTGGGATCTTGTTGGCGGTCATGCACGAGCCGATACCGGCACCGTCGACGATGACGCCCCGCCAAGCTGCGCCACTGGCGACAGCCTCGGCGGCCTTTTGCGCGAAGACCGGGTAGTCACAGGGCTCTTTCGAGTGGGTCCCTACGTCGAGCACAGAGAAGCCCTGGCGCTTCAAGTAGGCCTCGAGAGCCTCCTTGAGCTCGAATCCGCCGTGGTCCGAAGCCAGCGCAACTGGTCCCGGAGCCGCTTGTCCCTCCCGATACGACACAAGCGGAGCATACGAAGTGAGATTCGGATTGTCGACGGGCGCCGACACAGATTCCGAGATCACCCTACGTTATTCACCCTCGTCGTCCCGGGACGAGGCCCCGCGACGACACGCTGATGTCCGCGGTGACGCGCCAGGAAGCGCCAATTCATGAGGTGAGAAGGCGACGGGGCGACACGCTCATTGCACACTGTTTCAAACGGATTCACCAAGAAGAGACGCCCCCCCCCGGTTCACGCTAGACTGATCCGTGGTGGGTAAACGCTGGTGAGGATTCGCCGGCCGAAGCCGAGGAGGGGACCGATGCATCGACTTATCCTTACTGTGATCCTGCTGGCTGCAATGCTCTGCGCCGCGGGCTGTGATGAGGGCTCTGGGATCGCGACGCAGGCCACATGCAGCGACGACAGCTCCTGTGCTGTTGGACAGCAGTGCATCGCCGGCGCCTGCGTCGACGACGAGGGCGAGGGCGCTGGCAACTTCAATGTGCAGGAGCCCGACAGCGACCCGACCACAGGCGACCCCACCGCCGCACAGGATGCGCAAGTTGGCGCATCGGAAGATGTCACGAGTTTGAGCGACGCCAGCTCCCCCAGGGGTCCCGACGACGTCGAGCAGGACCCGACCCCAGAGCCCGACGTCGCGGAGCCCTGCGTCGGTGGCTCGGGCTGCTTCGGCGATCCGTGCTCGGATGGCAGTGACTGTTACTCCGGGCTCTGCGGACAACACATGGGGGACGAGGTCTGCACCAAGACCTGTGACAACGAGTGCCCCGCCGGCTGGACCTGTGAACAAGTGAACCTCGGAGGGGGAGACACGACCTACATCTGTGTGTCCGCGGTCGAGCACCTCTGCACCCCGTGTTTTGATGCCGAGGACTGCGCCAGTGATGCAAGCCAAGCGTCTTGCGTGAGCTATGGAGGGCAAGGGAGCTTCTGCGGGGCCGCGTGCGACAGTGACGCGGACTGCCCTGAGGGGTTTGACTGCCTTGAGGCCCCCTCGACCCGGGGTGGTTCGAGTGCGCAGTGCGTCAAGAGTGATGGTCCCTGTGAATGCTCGGATAAGGCCGTCAGCCTTGGCTTAGCGACAGCCTGCACTGTGACGAACAGCGTGGGCTCCTGCACCGGGGTCAGCGTCTGCACGGACGAGGGACTCTCGGAGTGCGATGCTCAACCCGCTGTTGAGGACATCTGTAATGGCCTAGACGACGACTGTGATGGGGACCTCGACACCGTCCCGTGCGATGACGAAGACCCTTGCACGGAGGATAGCTGCGAAGGCGAGAGTGGCTGCGTCCACAGCGTCTCGGCGGGTGTGCCTTGTGACGACGGAGACGACGCGACATCCGGGGACACCTGCGACGCGACTGGGGCATGCACCGGTGAGGTGATCACGTGCCCCGAGGGCCCCTGTGTTCTGAGCGCGGCCCCGGACGGAGCGACCTGCGCCGTGATCTTCGCCGAAGAGGGCGCCGCCTGCGACGACTCAGACACCGCGACGCAAGGAGACACTTGCGACGACGCTGGAGGCTGCGCAGGGGTGCCTTACAGCTGCACTGCGGCACAATGCGAGGCCAGCTCCGAGGTCAACGGGGTCGACTGTGACGTGACCTACAAAGCAGCCGGGGAGGGCTGTGACGACGGTGACCCGGCAACAAAAACAGATGCCTGCGACGGCGCAGGGACCTGCAGCGGAGAGACCTTTGGGTGTACACCTTCGCAGTGCGAGGCCTCGGCGACCCCAAACGGCGCAGCCTGCGATGTCACCTTTAAGGCCGCGGGGCTCCCTTGTGACGACGGAGAGCCTACGACCAAAGACGACGTCTGCGATGGCGAGGGAGGATGCGAGGGGAGCAGTTACAGCTGCGTCCCGGGCACATGCGAGGCGACCGCCACGCCAGACGGCGCAGGCTGCGCCGTGACCTATGTCGCTGCACAAGCGGCCTGCGATGACGGAGACCCCACCACAAAGATCGACATCTGCGACGGCCAAGGAGGGTGTGCCGGGAGCCCCTACACCTGTGTTCTCGGGGTCTGCGACGCCGCGTCAGTGCCTAACGGCATCGACTGCGATGTCACCTTCAAGGCCAGCGGCATCGAGTGCGACGACGGCCAGCTCAACACCCTCAACGACCAATGCGACGGACTAGGTGGATGCAACGGAGCCCCGTACACCTGCCAACCAGGCACGTGCGAACTTGAGGCCACACCCAATGGGTCAGACTGCGACGTCGTCTTTGCGCCAGCGGACGCCTCCTGCGACGACGGGGACATCTCGACGGCTATGGACACGTGCAACGGCGCGGGAGCGTGCGCCGGGCAGCCCATCACTTGCGCACCGGGGAGCTGTGAAATGAGCGCGAGCCCGAACGGAGTCGACTGCGACGTCATCTGGTCTCCTCAGGGAGTGGGCTGCGATGACGGTGAGCCCACCACCAAGATCGACATCTGTGACGGCCAGGGAGGCTGCGCGGGCACACTTTACTCCTGCACACCCGGCCCATGCGACGCAGCATCCGTCCCCAACGGGATCGGCTGTGACGTCTTGTTGAAAGCCGCAGGCGTTCCATGCGACGACGGCCAGCTCGATACACAGGGTGACACCTGCGACGAAGCGGGGGCCTGCGTCGGCTCGCCCTACACCTGTCCACAGGGCTCCTGCATCATGGAGTCGACGCCCAACGGAGAAGGGTGTGATGTGAGCTACGCGAACGCGGGGACATCGTGCGACGACGGACTGCTGACGACAGGGGGTGACGTCTGTGACGGTGAAGGCAGCTGCATCGGCCAGCCTCTCGCCTGTGAGCCACAGTCTTGCCAACTCTCATCGGTTGCCAACGGTGAGGACTGCGACGTCGTCTGGAGCCCACTTGGCGTCGCCTGCGATGACGATGACCCGTCTACCAAACTGGACATCTGTGACGGCGCCGGCGGATGTGCCGGCGAGAGCTACACATGCGAGGCGACTCAATGCGAGGCGGCATCCACCCCCAATGGTGAAGGGTGCGACGTCTTCTTCATGGCGGAAGGGTTCGCCTGCGATGACGGCGATCCAAACACCAAATCCGACACCTGTGACGGTCAGGGAGGTTGCACGGGGACGTCGTATACCTGCGAGCCGGGTCCCTGTGAGGTCGACGCGATCCCAGATGGAGACGGCTGCACGCCGGTGTTCGCCGCAGCCGGCAGCGCCTGTGACGATGGTGCGTCCGACACCCGACTCGACGCTTGTGACGGCGCAGGAGAGTGCTTGGGTGAGCCGTACACGTGCATCCCCACGCAGTGCGAAGCCGACTCGATCCCCAACGGCATCGACTGCGATCCACTTCTCAAGGTCGCTGGGAGCGCCTGCGACGACCTGAACCTAGAGACGCAAGACGACATGTGTCACGGCGATGGAGCGTGCATCGGGACGCCCTACAGCTGCTCGGCCGGGGTCTGCGAGCTGGAGTCCTTGCCCGACGGTGACGGTTGCGTGCCTGTCCTTCAGGCCCCGGGGACCGTGTGTGACGATGGCGATCTGAACACCACCGGCGACAGCTGCAACGCTGTCGGCCAATGCCTTGGCGAGTCGTACACCTGTCAGCCGAATCAATGTCAGGTCTCCTCGGTGGTCAACGGGACGGACTGCGACATAGTCCACGAACCCGCAGGGACAACCTGCGACGATGGCGATCTGGCTACCGCAGAGGACACTTGCGACGGTCAGGGCGGCTGCATCGGGGTCGCGATCGTCTGCGATGTCGGTGTCTGCCAAGACCAAAGTGAGCCCAACGGCGAGGGGTGCACTGTCACTTACTCAGCCAGCGGTGCCGAGTGTGACGATGGACAGCCCACCACAAAAGGGGATGTCTGTGACGGAGCGGGTGAGTGCGCGGGGACTCCGTACAGCTGTCCGACCTCGGACTGCACGCCAGAGGCGTTCCCTAACGGCATCGACTGCCACAACGTACACGCACTGGCGGGCGCGACCTGCGACGACGGGGTGACCACGACGCAGGATGACGTCTGTGATGGCATGGGGGCGTGTGAAGGGACCCCCTACACATGCACGCCCGGGCTGTGCGAGGACACCTCCGTCCCCAATGGTAGCGACTGCACGGTCACCTTCTCTCCTGAGGGGACACCCTGTGACGACGCTGATCCGACGACGAACGAGACGACATGCAACACTCAGGGAGAGTGCACCGCGGGTGGCTTAAGCTGCGGGTCAACGTCGTGTCAGCTCGCGTTCAGCTACACAGGCAACATCACCACGTTCACCATCCCAGCCGGGGTCCACTACGTCGAGATTGAAACCTTCGGTGCACAAGGTGGCACAGGGACCACGGGCGGCGGAGGCCTGGGCGCATACATGAAGGGCGGGCTCAATGTCAGCCCTGGCGACGTCCTCGATATTTTGGTCGGCGGTGAGGGCCGCAATGATCCGACGGGGGGACACAATGGCAACAGCACAGGTGGCGGCGGCGGGAGCTTCGTCGCCCTCAACGGCGCCCCGCTGATCATCGCTGGTGGAGGCGGCGGGACAGGTCAGGTCTCACAAGGTCAGCCCGGGCTCACGACGACCAACGGCGCTGCGGGTCTGGGACCGGGAGGAGGTGATGGAGGCAGCGCAGGCCTTGGTGGTGGTGCGAACGGTGGTCATAACTCAGGCCGCGGGGGGGCCGGTTTCCAAGGCGAGGGAAACGTCCCCTCGTGTGATGGCGGCTGCACGTGCAGTGGGTGTGCGTCTGAGGCAGCCCAGCCCTTCGTGAACGGAGGCGCCGGGAGCCCCAACGGTCCACATCACGGCGGTGGCGGCTTCGGCGGCGGTGGCGCTGGCGGCAACTACGGCGGCGGCGGCGGCGGCGGCTATTCGGGCGGCGGTGGCGGCTCTAGCAATGGCTTTGGAGGCGGCGGTGGCGGTTCATTCTGTGCTGGCGAGTTGCTCCAAAGCAGCAGCGGCCAGCGATCCGGTCATGGCCGTGTGTTCATTCAGTGGTAGCCCCGACACCACTCCAAGCAATCGCAACACTGAGAGGCTTTTCTAAAAAACCATTCAAGCTCCAGCTCCCTATGGACGAAGCAGTGAAGGCCTGGTCGCTCCGTCGACCGCACGACCTTATCCTCCACGCCATGAACCTAAGCCGCCATTCGGTGGCCAGTGCCGACGAAGGGACCAGGCCCTTATCGCCACGTCGACCTCAGCGGGTTAGACTCGCCCCATGAGCACCGACGACCCCACATCGCCCCCGCCCGAGGAGCCCGACGCACCTGCGTCCAGCGCACCGCCCCCTACCCCAGCAGCCGCGGACAGCTCCGAAGTGACCAGCGCACCGCCCCCTGCCCCGGCAGCCGCGGACAGCCCCGAAGTGTCCAGCGCACCGCCCCCTGCCCCGGCAGCCGCGGACAGCCCCGAAGTGACCAGCGCACCGCCCCCTGCCCCGGCAGCCGCTGACCAGCCCCTCGGCGCAGATTCGCCCGCCTCCGAACGACCATGGACGCGCATGGCCTGGGATGCAGGGCTGATCCTCGCGTTAGTGCTGCTCGTATGGCTCGCCGCCCAGGTGAAGGGGTTCACCGTCCCCTTTATCATCGCCTTTATCATCGCCTACCTCCTGGATCCGCTCGTCGACCGGTTCGAGAACGCTGGAGTCAGTCGTACGTTAGCGATCGGCATACTGCTCGGCCTCTTCCTCATCGCCGGTGGTCTGGCGCTCGTGATCTTAGGTCCGCAGGTCGCACGAGAGTTCGCCCTCATCCCCGCCAAAGTACAGCTCTTCCTCGTCCAAGCTCAGCCGTGGATCGAGCAGACCCTGGGCACTTCACTTCCTGCGAACATTCAGGGGATGTTCGACACCCTCATGGCCGAGCTAAGCAGCGACCAAGCTGCCGCGCTGTTGAAGCCCGCCGGGACGATCGTCCAGACGATCTTTGGGGGCACGACGAGCGCGGTCTCCGCGCTCGTTGCCCTGCTCCTGATCCCGGTCTTTGCCTTCTTCCTCTTGCGCGACTTTGACGTCATCGTCGCTGATGTAGGCGAGCTGATCCCGGCGCGCTATCGCACCTTCATTGGTGCACGGGTCAAAGAGATCGATGAGACCCTCTCGCGCTTCGTCCGCGGGCAGCTCAGCGTCGCTGGGATCTTGGTGCTGCTCTACAGCGTTGGCCTGTGGATCGTCGGGCTGCCCCTCGCCATGGTGATCGCCGTCGTCGCCGGCGTAGGCAACCTGATCCCTTACCTGGGGACGACCCTCGGTGTGCTCCTCGCTGCCATCATGCTGATGCTCGACTGGCAGGGCTGGGGCCACGTAGGATCGGTCGCCCTCGTGTTCGGGATCGTCCAAGTGCTCGAGGGCTGGGTCATCACGCCACGGATCGTAGGCGACTCTGTCGGGCTCTCAACCTTGGCAGTCATCATCGCCGTCATGGTCTTCGGAGAGCTCTTCGGCTTCTACGGCGTCTTGGTCGCCGTACCTGCCGCTGCGATCCTGAAGATCCTCGTGCGCGAGGGGCTCGACGCCTATCGCGCGTCGCGATTCTTTCGCGAGGCCTGAGGCTCCGCCACACAGCGCACACCGACATCATCTGTGGCAGCTTTAGGCCCTAAACCTCGTCTGGCCTGCGTCGTGATGCGCGCTGCGGGGCTGTTAAATGCCCCCCCTCGCACCGCCCTGAGGTTGGGCGCCCCGGCGCGTTTGGGTCGACGATATCCTTCTGGATCAAAACGATCGGCGGTCCACTCCCAAACGTTACCGGCCACATCCAAGAGCCCGGCAGCTGACCGCCCCATCGCAAAGCTAGCCACGGGCGCGGTGCCCACGAAGCCGTCGTCGTAGCCTTGGACGACTTTCCAGCTTGGGTGCGCTTTCCCGGCGGTCGCGTCCGCCAAGTTGGCCAGCACCGGCGAGCGAGCCGCAGGTGGTCCATCTCCCCAGGGATAACGATGCTGCTCTCGCTTTCGGGCGCCTCGCACCCACTCCGCCTCAGTCGGTAGACGCCCGCCGGCCCACCTGCAGAAGTCGCTGGCTTGAGCCCAAGAGATTCCATTGATGGGGTGCTCATCGCGCCCCGTTGCGCCCCAGTTCAAGCGTCGACTCTCCGGTGACACTGGTGAATGACCGCGTGGCGTCGTGCAGCCCCCAGCCTTCATACAGCTGCGATATTGCGCGACCGTCGCCTCGGTCAGCATCATTCGAAGGGCTGGCAAGCGGAGCTGATGCGCGGGGCGCTCCTCAGGGCGACCATCGTTATCTCCGAGGGTCACTGTCCCTGGGGGGATATCACGCCACACCACCCGGTTGCTCGGTTGCCTAGCGAAGCTCGGCGAGGTCGCCCCGATCATGAGCAGCGTCAGCCCAAGTCGCCACATCATGCGGCGCTCCACACGACTGAGAGTCGAACCTCACGCACACGAAGTGGACAACTTACCCTGCGCATCGAGCGCCGGCACCGTGCACCTCGAGACAAGGTATGCATCTCTTTCACTCGACCTCCCTAGGCATTGAGGAGCATACACGGTGCTCCTGAGTCGACAACAGACACCAAGCCGCGCACCATCCCTACATGCGCGTAGGGATCGTTCAGTTTAAGGCGACGAAGGGAGACGTGGTCGGCTCACGAGAGCGCCTCGCTCAGCTGACCAAGCAAGCTGCCCAGGGCGTCCAGCTCGTCGTCCTTCCAGAGATGGCGACGACGGGGTACTGCTTTGACAACCGAGCGGAGGTTGCCGCGATCTCAGAGCCCGCCGATGGCCCCACCGCGGCGACCTTCGGCCCGATCGCGCGTGACGCGGGAGCCTGGCTCGTCGTGGGCTTCGCAGAGCGAGACGGCGACAAGCTCTTCAACAGCGCCTTAGTGTTGGATCCTGAAGGGAAGACCGCCTTCGTCTATCGAAAGACGCTGCTCTATGACGCCGACCTCCACTGGGCGACCCCCGGCGACTCTGGCTACCCATTGCTCGAGTGCGGTGGGGAGCGCTTCACGGTCGGGATCTGCATGGACCTCAATGACGACCGCTTCATCGAATGGTTGCGTGAAGTCCGCCCGCGTGTGCTGGCCTTCCCCACGAACTGGATCTCCGAAGGGGTCTCCGTCTGGCCCTATTGGGCATGGCGCCTACAGGACACTGGCGTCGCGCTCGTCGCCGCCAACTCCTACGGTCCTGACGGCGACGTCACCTTTACCGGAGAGTCTGCCGTCATCGACGGGCGCACCGTCCTCGGAGCCGCGCCTGACGTCGGGGACGGCTACCTGCAGATCGACATCCCGCTTGACCCTTAAGAGCGACCTGCAAGCCGCAGGCCCTCTCAACTACTCCTCGTCCGGCATCACCATGGGGTGGCTGCGCAGGACGTAGGACTGTGACTCGGAGAGGGCCATTTGGTCCGCCGACCAGCCCCAGAACATCAAGTTTCCACCGTCGCTCTCAGCGGTATCCTGAAGGGTGTCGTGGAAGATGGCGTCCTTCTCGGTGGAGTGAAAGAGCCCCAAGTAGTGTCCGACCTCATGGGCCATGACGTTCCCCAAGTGATCATCTTCGCTGATCTCAAAGGTCGCGATGGCGACCCCCGACCGGTAACTCGGCCCCAAGTAGGCGGGTCCGGGGACTCCACCCGCGATGCCCAACACGATCCCCCCGACCTCCTCGTAGTCCACGTCCTTGTAGATCGAGTTCACGAAGAAGACGTTTAACGCCGTCGGGTCGTCCGCCTGGCCTGCCAAGAAGAGCTTTGAGAGGTCATTCGGGAAACCCGCTGTGCTTCCCACGTCTGTGAGTGTCGGGTCCTCATCAACCCCAGGGACATCGTGATATCCAGCGATCTCGACCCCCACTCCTGCCGTCGCATAGATGGCCGTGAGGATATCCAGGGCGGTCTGAAGCCTCTCATCAGTCGGCGCGCTCTCGGCAGTGAGGCCGTGGGACCCCGTAAAGTGAAGTCGAATCGGTAAGATCGCAGTGTCCGGGACGGGCTCGGTCCGAGCCAGCACCGTCACCTGGCAGGTGCTTGGGTACCCCAAGAAGACGAGCCCCTGTGTGATGTCTTCGACGCGATGCGTCGCGCGAACTTTGAAGGTCCACTCACCACCCTTGACCTCGACATCAGGATCGTTGGGGAGCAAGAACGAGCCGATGTGCTGCGCGCTCGCGACCCGGTTCTTGCAAGGGACGCAGACGTGATCGCCAGGCCCCTTCACGATCGATTCGCTGAGGGGCGGTGGCGTGATGGCCTTCTTCAAGGTCAGGAACGCGGACTCTTCCCCCCGCACCATCACAAACACGGAGCTCGTCTCCTCTGGGAGCTCGATGAAAAGGTCATCGGATTCACCGTTATCGTCGAGGGCGATGTCGTTCAAGCGCACTTGATGAAACCAAGGGGGCGCAGGGACAGGCAGCACCGAGACAGGCGGCCACATCGGTAAGCCAGCGGCTTCATCGATGACCTCCTCGTCCAAGACCGTCTCGACGTCGAGCGCCTCGAGTTCATCCGCGTCTCCAGAGGCCGCATCGTCACCCATCACGTCGGGTGCATCCGCGGGCTCTGGAGCGGCAGCATCCCCCCACTCACCCGTGTCATCGACGACGGCTGCATCCAGCTCCGCCCCAGCGTCCTGAACCGAGGAGGCGCTGTCGGTCACCGCGTCCACCGGGGAGGCGTCGGTCGCGGGCTCGTCACAGCCCAAGAAGACAGTCAGACACAAGAGAAGTAGCCAGCGGAGAGCGTTCATGCCCGCCATCATGCCAGAAGGGCCACCAGCGCGTCGATGAGTCCGGCCGTATCAGGCGGGTAATGCGTCAACGCGTCCTCACGCGTCGTCACACCGCGAAACCACACCAGCTGCCTCCGTGCATAGCGTCGGTGGGTCCGCGCGATGCGTTCAGCGACCTCGGTCGCCTCCTGCGTCCCTCGAATGCACGCGGTCACGTCTCGGTAACCCATGGTCTGAAGGCCAGGCGCCTCGGGCGACACACCGTCCCCTAGCAGCCCCTCAACTTCATCAAACCACCCGCTGGTCAACATCGCATCCACGCGCCGATCGATGCGTTCATAGAGCACCTCTCGCTCCGGCCACAGGCCCACCACCTTGGCGTCATAGCGCGTCTCAGCGAAGCGATGATCGGCCTGCCAAGCGCTCAGAGCTCGCCCGGTTGTGCGCCACACTTCCAGCGCGCGACCGATGCGCTGACGGTCCCGCGGTGCGATCCTCTCAGCGGCCTCTGGATCGACCTGCGCCAGTTCTTCATGCATCACCTCAGCGCCTCGAGAGGCGACCTCCTTGCGCACCGTTGAGCGCACCTCCTCGGGGATCTCAGGGATCGGGATCAGCCCATGAAGGAGCGCCCTGACGTAGAGGCCTGTCCCGCCACAGATGATGGGCACCTTTCCGCGGCTTCGGATGTCCTCGATGGCTTGGTCTGCGTGCGCCGACCACCCAGCCGCATCGAGCCGCATGTCGAGATCGATGAGGTCGAGGCAGTGATGCGGGACACGGGCGCGCTCCTCTGCGGTCGGTTTCGCAGAGCCAATATTCAGCCCACGGTACACTTGCACACTATCTGCGCTAACGATCTCTCCCCCCACACGCTCGCATACAGCGATCGCAGCGGCGGTCTTCCCGGCGGCTGTCGGACCCACGATGACCAAGAGCGGTCCGCTCATGTGCGATGCAACTTCCGAGCGAGTTCACTGAAGGGCACGGTGACGAAGACCGGCCGTCCATGCGGGCAATTGGCGCCGAGCTCGACCTCGTCCATTTGCTCCAAGAGCGCCCTGATCTCCTCATCGTTCAGGCTATCCCCCGCGCGAACGACCGAGTGGCATGCCATCGTGGAGAAGAGCAGCTCCAGATGAGCTTCCATCAGCGTGGCTTGCCCCAGGTCCGTCAATTCCGCCACGACATCCCTCACCAAGCGAGACACATCGGCCTTCGCCAGCAAGGCCGGCACCGAGGTGACTTGCCACGTGCCGCCCCCGAAAGGCTCGACATCAAAACCCAAACGGCCCAGCACCTCTTGCTGATCCGTGAGGCAGGTCGACTCCTCGGGAGAAAACTCGAGCTGAAGCGGGAAGAGGAGCTGCTGCCGAGCCAAGCGGGCATCGCAGTACCCCGACTTGATACGCTCGTAGCCTACCCGCTCATGTGCTGCGTGCTGATCGATGACGTACAAACCATCGGCCCCCTCGCAGACGAGGAACGTCTTGTCTGCTTGACCAAGCACGCGCAATCGACGGAAGAACGCTGGCTTTCCGCCTGCGGTCTCTTCCCCCTCCAGGGGCAGCTCGGGGCGGTGTACGGAGACCGGAACAATGGCCGGGGGCCGAGGTGGCGGCCGAACGCCCCCCTTATGCCTCAAGCCATACACGTCGAATGGGACCGGCGCGCGTGACTCTGTGGGGGGCGGCACAGCACCACCACCGCCCACCCAAGGCGTGCGCGCCAGGGTCGCACGGCAGGCCCCCACGATGGCGTCATGAACGCGCCCCGCCTGAACGAAGCGCACCTCCGCCTTGGTCGGGTGAACGTTCACGTCGACTTCATCGGGGGGGAGGTGCAGGTAGAGGACCGCATGGGGGTAACGCCCCCGCTCAAGCAGGTTCCCATAGGCGCTCACGATCGCATGGTTAACCACGCGGTCACGCACCCATCGTCCATTGATGAACGTATGCAGACCGCGTTGATTCGTCCGTGTGTGGGTGGGCTCTGAGATAAAGCCTCGGACACGCAGCGTGTCGTCGAGCTGAACAGCGTGGAGCCGCTGTGTTGTCGCCCCACCGAGGACCTGAAAGATCCGCTGCTTCAGGTTTGGGGCAACCGGGTGGTCGAGCGAGACCCTTCCGTTATGGCTCAATCGAAAGTGGACATGCGGATAGCCGAGCGCCGCGGCCGTCAAGAGCCCCGTGATGTGCCCCATCTCGGTCGCGTTGCGCTTCAAAAATTTAAGGCGAGCTGGGACGTTAAAGAAGAGGTCTGCGACCTCAACTCGGGTCCCGATCGGCCCCCCTGCGTCTTTGATCTCCGCTGAAGCGCCCCCCTCGATGGTGACCTCGGTGCCAGCGATGTCGCCCTCTGCGCGTGTCACCAAACGGAAGCGGGAGACGCTAGCAATAGACGGCAACGCCTCACCTCGAAAGCCGAGGGTGATGATGCTGCGAAGATCTTCGACGTCGCGCACTTTGCTCGTCGCGTGCCGCTCGATGCAAAGGGACGCGTCCTCTCGCGACATGCCTATCCCGTCGTCCACGACGCGGATGAGGCGACGCCCCCCTTCGTGGATGTCCACGAAGACAGTGGTCGCCCCAGCATCCAAGGCGTTCTCAAGAAGCTCTTTGACCACAGATGACGGCCGCTCTACGACCTCACCCGCTGCGATCTGATTCGCCAAAGCATCCGGCAGGACCTGGACATGGCGTAAGGCGTCGTCGTCATCCGCCATCAGTCAGTGACGAGTCGCAACTTAGTGGGCTTTGCAGGCAGCGCAGGAGTCTCAGACTCCGCGGTCGGCTCGACGACAGCTAGCGGCGTCTCGACCGCCTGGGGCGGCTCAACCTCCGAGACAGCCTCAAGCGCGGGAGGCTCCCCCTCATCATCGGCCCTCACCACACGGAGCTGAGGGCCGCGCTCGGCGACCTCAGCCTCTTCGGAGGCGGCCTCCACGGCCGCGATCGTCTCGATGAGCTCTTTGGGGAGGCTCTCTGGCCAGACCTGACCATCGTGCTGCTCCTGAGGGAGCGTGATAGCGAACACGGCGGGCCACGGGATCGTACACCCGTGATTCTGTCCCCCAAAAGAGAGGACTGCGTAGATCCCCTCCTCATCCACGTCGAGCGCGGGGAGATTAAAGCCGTACGCGATGTTCAGCCGCAGCGTCGGATCTTCCTTGAACCACTCGGGGACCAGCACCCCCTCAGCCCTGGGATCCAGGTGCACCATCACTAGGCCCCGGTCGAGGAGCTCCAGCATGGCGTCGCGCTTTTCGAGATGGAGCGAGGCGGTCATGACGGGTCGGTTAGCAGATCCCGAGAGACCGCGCAAACCCCAAACCACCCGTTCCAGAGACGTAAAAACTGCTCACATGTCAGCATACGCGCCCCAAATACGTAGTGTTCCTACAAAGAGCGCGCGCGCGGCTTCCTCGCGCTAAGATGTCTCGGAATGCGACATCGTCACCCCATCACCTGGACCCTCGGCGTCGCGCTCGCCCTCGTCCTCACAGCCGCACCAGCTGCACATGCACTGCCGCCACAGTTGATGGTGACCGGCCTCGCGATGCTCGGATGGGTGAGCGCACTCGTCGCGAGCCTCGCCTCCTTGGCGCTCCTGTCGCTGTCCCGCGCTCAGCGCCTGACCTCCGTGATCAGTGTCACCGCGCTCGTTGTCCTCCTCGGAGTGCTGCGTCTGTCCCCCTCGACCTCCGAGGCAGACCCGGCGCAAAAGGAGGCCCCGGACACTGTCGTAATCAAGGGCGCTCAGGCCGCAGAGTGGCTGGGCGACCCACGCACCCTGTGGATCGACGTGCGGACATTCACCGCCTACGAGGCCGGGCACGTCGATGGTGCGCTCAGCGTCCCTCTTCTCCTCTCCTCTGTCTTTAACCCGAGCGCCCTCGACACGCTCGCTTCCGCCCCCGAGCCCTTGAGCCACCTCGCGCCGGATCCCTCGCTCACGCCGGAGGCCTGGGCGGCGCTGCCCGACCACTGGTACCGGGGAGATCTCGCGCTGGTGGAGACGGTGGGGCGCATCGAGGCCCTCACGTGGCGCGGCCAAAAAGGCGGCACCATCGATCGCACCATCCTCTACTGCTACAGCGGTAGGACATCGACCCCCTTGGCGCGCCTGCTGAGGGCACGGGGGTTACCTGTCCACGTGGTGAAGGGCGGCGTCAACGTGCTCCCTGAAGACCGCATCACACGGCGTACCACGCCCTCGCGGGACATCACCGCTTTGTCCATGACCCCACCGCCACGTGCTCAGCTCGCGCGCTGGGGGCGCTACGCGGCGCCCCCAGCGCCCCTCCCAAAGCTCGCCGATGCTCCCCCGATCGTTCTGAACTATGAAGGCCGTGAAGCAAAGCAGCGCGCCGAGTGGACCGCGGCGCTGCTCACCACGTGGGGCTACCCTGAGGTCAGACTCAAGTCAGACCGAGCGACCGGTGCTCCCAGCCCTCGCTCCTCTTTGCGGCCATGGTGGTGGGCGACGCTCGCCCTCCTCTTGGGCCTCACCGCAGTCGGGCCGCGGTTAGAGCTCGCACGGCGCCTCGCAGGGCAGCCCACCAACGGCATGAACCGTGTCCTCTCTGTCCTGCAGCTCGTCCTCTTGCTCGGTCTCCAGCTCTCCACAGCAGGTGCCTTCGGTGACGAGTCCGACGCCCCGCTGAGCCTCCAATGGCTCCCACGCCACTCGGAGGCCCTCCGTGCGATGGTCGCCCTCGCGATGCTTCATGTGATGCTTCGTCCGCGGGGTCACCAGCTCATCAACGCTATCGACGCTGCGAGGCAGCGCTTCGGTAGCCCGGCGTTGGAGCCCTGGCCTTGGCCACGTCTGCACCCAGGTCCCATCGCTGTGTCCGTGACTGCGGGACTATGCGTAGGCTGGGTCGCGCCACCGATCGCCCTCACGGTAGCCGGGCTCTTGCTCACGGAGCGATTCGCCACGTGGGCATGGGGTCGCCGGCTGATCCAACGCGTCGCCAACGCGACGGACACCCAGCAAGCTGCAGTGCGCTTCCTCAGGGTGGCAGGGCACCGAGCATCAGACGCCCCTGTCACGGCGTGGCTGACAACGCGGCGTGAGGGCGAGCCCGCGCGCATGACACGGGTCACGGCTGCTCATGGCGACACGTCGATTGGCCTCTGGAGCGATGCCCCTGGCGCCCTCTACGCAGCACGTATCGCAGCGACACTGGGGGCAGACATCACCTTGGGGCTCAACGATAACCACGACGGATGGTCGTCCCTCAAGCTCCTGCCTCCTCCCCCTCAAGAGGATATGCATGCGCAGCTGATCGAGGCGCTATGGCGCGCCATGAGAGTCGGTGTGCGCCCTGAGCATTGGGCTGCTCACTGCCTCAACGCAGCCCGCTACGACGAGGTCGCGCCCTCCCCTAGCCCGCTCACGCTCGACGTCCTCCGGCGTCGCATGTCGCCTGAAGGTGCAAGCGGGGACGCGATGCGCCGCTTCGGCTGGAGACGGGAACGCACAGTCACCGTCCAGCTCGGCCCAGGGATCTTCGACCTGGAACCTATCGAGTCTCCCAGACAGGATCCTGGTCTGATCGCGCGCCTCGCCACCCGCGCCATCAGCCAAGAGGCCATCGGGACGTCCACGGACACGCTCCATGGGCTGTGGCGAGGCAATTTGGCCCGCCAGTCCGAAGAATGCGCACTGGCGATCATCGTCGCCACCGCAGAGGTGACACGACGTGCAGCCGCTGCGGGCGTCCCCGCCATGCCTCCGCTGCGCGCCGACGAACCTCGACGTGACATCGTGGACTTCGACGATCACCCGGCTCCTTATGAACTGGATGAGGCATGGGAGCACAGCGAGGTCCCGACAGTCGCGTTGATCTCTCCAGTGCGGCTCGCCTACGGACCAGGGCCGGCCCCCTTACGGCGCTGGCGTGGCCTCCTCCGCGCCGCAGAGGTGCGCCGAGACGCGCTGCGCATGGCCTTGATTACAACGACACGCCGTGTGGCCACGACGTTGAAAGAGACACACGGAGAGGCCTTCTCTCAAGCTCGCCTTCACACTCTCGAGGCCACTCAAGGCAAGGTCGCGCGTCGTCCATCACCACAGTGGGGTCACGCGACACCGCTCCCTGGGCGCCTCACCATCGAGGAGCTCGAGCGCCTTGGGACTGAGCAGCCGGCCCAGAAGAGAGGCACATCGCGTGGTGCTCCAGTGGGGATCACAGCGCGCCTGATCGGGACAGTCACGGCGAACGTCCCTCCACGACCGGGTGAGATCGCGATCGTCGCGCGCGCCGAGCCTGCGGCGATCATGGCCTGCCCCCCGGGCGGAGTCATTATCACCGAGCGGGGCTCACCGTTATCCCATGCCGCGGTGGTCGCGCGGGAGCGAGGTGTCCCCTTAGTGATCGGGGTCGCAGGGGCGCTCTCGAGCTTTCAACCCGGGCAGCGCATCGCCATCTCGACACGGGGCACCATCACGGATGCCGAAGAAGCCTAATCCGCGCGCTCAGCGCCCTACAGCCGCGACCAGGCTCACGCGCGCCTGGACCCAAGCCCGCACTGCATCGAGTTCACGGCGCTGGGCTCTAAGGGTAGCCACCTTGATGCGAAGTCGTTGAGAGGCCTCTGGGACCTGAGCAGGCGCGGCTACGGCGACGAACTGCGCCGCCCCGTCCACGGCAGAGCGCAGCGTCTCACGCAGGGTCTGCAAGCGCTCACGCGCTCCGAGCTCTGCCGCGAAGGCCCCCTCCACCTCCCGCGCCACGCGCGTGATCGTCCCCTGATGCTCTTGGACGCGTTGACGTGTGAGGGCATCGGCGGCCGCCGTCTCTGCGCCCGTCCAGGCAAAAATAGGGAGGTCCACAGCGAGCGCAAAGCCCCAACTCAGCGGCGTCGAGTCATCACTGAGTTCGTAAGAGAGCTCGACCCAACCCAACCAAGGCCAGCGCTCAGAGTCCGCCCGATAAGCGTCAGCACGTGCACGCCCTAGCGCAGCGTTCGTTTCACGCAGCGCAGCCCTCGTCTCTAACCCCTCTTGTACCCAAGCGTCTCGATCAACCGGTGGCTGGCTCAAGACATCCTCGGAGATCCCGCCCGGCGCACCCGCTGGCACCAAGGCCTGCTCAGCCGGCACATCGAGGAGCGCTCGAAGCGCCCCTTCCGTGCGGAGGCGGCGCACACTGATCGCCCGCAGCGAGTCTTGAATCTGCACCTTCTCAAGCTCGGCCAACACCACCTCAAGGGTGCTCGTAGCCCCTCGCGTCAACCGCTCCTTTTCGAGCTCATAGTGCGTCAGTCGGAGCGCCTCTTCAGCGCGCAGCAGGCGGGTCTCCCGCTCATAGAAGACGAGGTTGGCGTGGAGCTGTCGAACCTCCGCGCGGACGCGGCGCTCCCTGTCGTCTTGCTGCGCCGAGAGCTCCTCTACACGCAGCCGCGCGGCGTCCTCACGGCTGGCGATATCACCGGGGCGCGGTGGGCGTCCGCGGAGCGCGAGGTCGAAGAGGGGATCGCCATCGTCGAAGTCACTCAATTCGCCGCGTGTCACGCGGAATTCCACGTCTCGAAATCCCCCTGCCGCGTCTACAGAAGCTGCTGCTGTCTCTACGCGCGCAGCCCAGCTCAAGAGGTCAGGGTTCCGAGCCAAAGCGCGTGCGACCATCGCGTCAGCCGTCCACTCCACTGAGGATGATGACGGCTCTGTGACGGCCGGCTGGGCCTCCTGCGCGGCGCGCCATTCCGAGACACTAGACGCCACGCGCATCGTCTGCGGCGCATAGCAGCTGGCGAGGCACACCAGGAGCGGTGCCAAGAGCATCGCAGGCGCGCTCAGGGCGTGGGCCACGGCAGCTCCGTCCAAAGCGGCGCCTTCGCTCCGGTATCGAACGTCACGACGAGGCGACCGGGCGTCGGCGACAGCGCGAGCCCCTCCGCCTTGAGCCCCTCGAACTCCCGCACGCGGGTCACGTTCAATTGCCCAGGGCTAGCGGTCCCCGCCCACCACAAGCTGCTCGACTCCTCTTTCGGATCACCCGTGGCGACCGTGGCGGCCACGAGCAAGGCCCCGTCGGGGAGCGCGAGGAGCTCGGAGATCCCTGCAGGGACAGAGGCGCCATCCGCCTGGACGGTCATGGAGACCGTCGCCCAAAGCTCAAGGTTTGAGTCCTCCAGGCGCCCTGTATCGAAGAGACGATCAGGGCGGTCAAGGCGCCAAATCATCGCCTCACCCTTTGCATTCAAGGGGTACTTCACGCCGATCAACAGCCCCCCCTCATGTCCGGTCAAGCCCTCGATATCCAGCTGGCTGGTGTCCGTCACACCGAGCGCTTCTCGCTGAGCCTGAGGGAGGCCCTCCAAGAGGGTAGCCAAGTGCACCACACCGTTCGCCCGATAACCGGAGCCCTCTGGCGCCAGCCGGATGAACTGCTCACGCGCCTTGGGTCGCTTACCCTTCTTGCTGTGGCTCTGCGATGAGAGGGCGTAGAGCACCTCGCCATTACCCCGCGCGAGCGCCTCCATATCCTTGAGCTCCTCAAGCCCAACGATCGCGAGCGGCACACGGTCTAACTTGCCCTTCGTGTCCATCGTGAAGAGCCAAGGTGTGGCTTCGTTACTGCCCTTTTGCCCGGTGTCATCACTGACGAGGGCGTAGCGCGCGAGGCGTGGCACCCAGACGAGCCCTGAGGGCTCTATTCGACTGCGCGCGGCCAACGCTCCTGGCACCTGTATCTCGCGCACGACACCCGGCTGAGGTCGCGGTGCCGCAGCCTTCGCGCCCACCACATCACTGTCACGCTCTAAGCGCACATCGAGGGCCTGCCCGGGCAGGAAGTCCACGGCGTCATCCACGAGGAGCACGACGTCTCGTCCCCAGGCGCGCTCGCGCACATTGGGCCGACATCGAGACGGCAGACGATCCACGAGGGGGCCCAAGCCCACGACATGTCCCTTCATCCACTTGGCGCCGACCTGCCGTGCGTGAAGCGTCGCCGGATCACCGACGTGAACATTCAGCGCCTGCTCCTCCGTAATGCACGCGACGACACGGCCACCGCCGTCTCCGATCAACGTCACCACGGGAGACGATGCATCAGCGATGCCTCCCGCCTGCAACTTCACCTCGGCGACGCGACCATCTGCCGGGGCGCGCAGCACGAGCGCCGCGCGCTTGGCCCTCAACCCAGATAGCTCTGCTTGAGCCTGGTCGAGCTTGCGACGCAGCGGCCCAACCTGAATCTCGACATGTGCATCGGTCGCAGTCTCGACATAGGACTCTGCGTCGGCCACTTGCTCTTCCAGGAGCGCGACCGTCTGGCGGCTCCCGGAGACGCGACCCTTGAGGGTGGCGATACGCGCTTCGACAGAGGCTAACGCGCTCCGATCGGTCAGCTGCGCCTCTACCAAGGCACGGAGGCGCGCGCGCTCGATCTTCTGGGCGCGCAGCTCGGCACCGCTGGCCATTGCTTGCCCACGTGCCTCGGCCATGCGCCCTGCGATCTGGGCGCGCTGGGCACGGAGGCCGCGTTGACGATCGGTCACTGCGCGTCGCGCGGCGTGGATAGCGGCCTCCAGCTCGGCCTCCACCTGCGCCCGCTGTGCCTCCGCGATCACAATCTCTCTCTCGATCTCCGAGCCATCGAGGATCGCGAGGACCTGGCCCGCCGCGACCTCTTGGCCGACCTCTACAGCGACAGTAGTGACTCGGGAGGGCTCAAGCGGCGCCACCGGGTACTCCACCCCGTAGGCGAAGCCGATGATCGCCGGCCCCGTCTTCAGATCAGAGTAAATCCACGCCGCCGTGAGCGCACAGACGAGCCACAGAGCAAGCGGCGCTATCTTGCGACGGAATTGCGCACCTGCGCCCTGAGCAGACAGCGCCAACCTAAATCTCCACCGTGGGCTCTTGCAGCATCAAGGTCACGTCTTGCACGCCGTCGACGGCCTCCAGGGCCTGCATCAAAGCGTGTCGTCGGCTGACCTCGCCAAAGCGGACCTGATAGGCGTGCTCCATCGCATCGCCCTGCTCCACCTCACGCAGCGTGATGAGTGCAAACTGCCGTGTGCATCCGCGCATGGCCTTGGCCACGGCCAACTCAGTCTCGGCGTTGGACGGGGCGACAAAGCGAATCAGCCCGTCGTATATCCGCTGCGAACCAAACTCTGTCCAGGCGAGGATGATGCTCGCGCTGCAAAAGAAGAAGGTCCCAAGGACCGCGGCCTCATAGGCCCTCAAACCCGACGCAATCCCTGCCCCCATCGAGGCGAAGACAAAGACCATGTCTCGAGGATCACGCATCGCTGTTCGGAAGCGGATGATGGCCAAACTACCGGCGATACCGAGGCCTGCAGCGACGCTGTTGTTGATCGCGAGCATCAACATGGCCGCGATGATGCTCCCCAGCGCGACCGTTTGGACAAAGGACCGGGAGTAGGACATCCCTCGGAACGTCCATACATACGCGGCACCCACGGCCTGACTCAGCGCGAAGGCGAGCAAGAGAGAGAGCAGCGCCACCTTGAACGTGACGGTCTCGTTGTAGGTGAACCATTGACTGAGTTCGTTCATCGAGACCACCCCGGTGCCGCGCGATGATTCAGGGTGCGTCGGCCATCGGGGTACTCTGCCCACGCCTCGACCGACCGGCCGTACTTCGAGAAGGCTCGCCTATCGAGGTTGAGCGCGCGAACCATGTCGACCATCCAGACCGGCACGTTCGTCGTGAACTTGAGCTCCAAGACCGTCGGTGAGAACCCGGTCGTCATCCGCTCCCCGGCATCGGACGCACGCCAGCGCCCGGGGGTCGGTGTCATCGAGATCGTGTCCATCTGCTGGCTTTTGATCGCCCGGTCAAAGGTCACGCGAGCGTAATCATCGATGGTGCTCTCGTAAGGCTCACGAGTGTAACGCACCAAGACAACAGGTCGTGCATGCTGCATCCGAACGAGCGCGGTGAATCGCTCCACAGCGGCAGACTCAAACGAGCTCCTCTGTGGTGCAATGGCGCCCGAGCCATGAGCCAGCAGCTCCGGCCAATTCTTAGGTGCTCGGCCACGATCTTTGACCACCACGTCATGGTAACGCGCCTTGACCTCGAAGAAGACTGGGGCCCCCGGTGTCTCTGGGTACGTGCGCACCCGCAGCTTGAAACGGTCCGTCACCTCATCGTCATTCGCCCAATAGAGACGCATGTCCGGGGTGTCGAAGTACAGGCTGTCGATGACGTAACGTCTGTCGTCGTTGTGACGGGCGTTTTTATCCAGCGTGCAGAAGGGCTCGATAAAGCGTCGAACCCGCTCAGCAGTGTATTCGTCGATGAGATACTTAAACTCACGACGTTCGATATGAAGCGCTAGGCTGGATGCCAAGAGGATGACCTTGCTGGCAAGGGAGTCAATTCACCGACCCATACTGACGTCCAGTGCCACTTTTGACAAAAACACGGGTCATGTTGGCGGAGTGAAGGAAACGATTGGTGAGGAAGGGGCTGATACACAACCGTGGCGATACGTCGTGCAACCCACACATCGAGATGCCGCAGAGTCGATAGAATGTGACAGAAAATGGGCTGCGAGCGTGCCGACGGCTGAGCCCGTCAAGGACCAGGGAGGCGACTCTTGAACACGTTGGGGCGCTCAGGACGCGCTCAGGCGATGTCATCCTCAGGACGCCTTCCGATCAAGTAGAGCCACCCCATCATCAGACTCAAGCCCATCGGGTAGCACAACCACCACGCGGCCCCGCCGGCCATCGCCACGAAGAGGTATCCGCAGAGGCCTGCGGCGCTCATGGCTAAGAGGGCATAGGGGATCTGGGTGCGCACGTGCTCGACGTGGTCACAGCCCGTTGAGATCGAGCTCATGACAGTCGTATCGCTGATAAGCGAGCAGTGATCTCCAAAGATGGCGCCATCAAGGACCGAGGCGCCCACCAAAAAGAGGAGCACCTCGGCCCCAGGGAGCGCGTGTGCCAACTCAGCTGTGAGCGGTAAGCAGACCGGCACCAGGATCGCCATCGTTCCCCAGCTCGTCCCCGTCGCAAAGGCGACTGCACCCGCGATGACAAAGGAGATGAGCGGTAACCATAGTGGACCGATGTCCCCCATGAGCGCGGCCAGGTAGTGCGCCGCTTGGAGGTCTTTAGCCACCTCCTTCAGGGCCATGGCGAGGACCAAGATGCCGATCGCAGAGAGCATCCCGAGGGCACCTCGCCAAAAGGCGCGAGCCGCCTCCTTCACGCTCAGGATCCGTTGCCCGACGCTCATGAGCATCGCGGTCATGACCCCAAAGACAGAGGCCCAAAACAACACCGCCGCGCTCTCACTGACCTTCGTGAAGGCCGTCGCAAGGTCCCCTAAAGAGAGCCAGTCCATCTCACGACCTTGCTTGGTCAGCTCAGCAGCGTAAGGCTCCGAACCGCTCCAAATCGAGCCAAAGACGGTCACAAACACGACCACTGTGATGGGGAGGACCCCGTTGATCCAGCGGGTCGGGACGCCGTCCTTCATAGCCACGTGGGAGATCGCGCGGCGCGCCTCGGCGGTCTTGGGATCATAGCCAGTAGGCCCACGGGTCCCACCCCGACGCGCACTCTGCTCGACCCGGAGCATCGGACCGAAGTCACGGCCGGTCAACGCCACCAAGAGCACGAGCGCGACCGCGAAGAAGCAATAGAACCGATAAGGCAGCACCTCGAAGAAGAAGGCGTAGCCGTTGTCTACGATGTTACTCATGGGCCCGAGTTCGTTCAGCACACTGCCGAAGTACTCGATCTCGATACCAATCCACGTGGACACAATGGCGACGCCTGCGATGGGGGCGGCCGTGGAGTCCACGATGTACGCGAGCTTCGCGCGGCTGATCTTCATCGAGTCGGTCAGCGGTCGCGCTGCTCCGCCCACCACCACGGTGTTCGCGTAGTCGTCGAAGAACACAAAGAAGCCCATGAGCGCTGTGGCGGCCTGCGTCGAGCGGACCCCCTTGGCGAAGCGGCTCACTTGGTCGATCACGCCGCGCATGCCCCCGTTGGCGATGCATACATTGACCATGCCAATCAGGATCAAAGTGAACCCGAATACATAGAGGTTAAACGGGTCGACCAAGGTGCCCCAGAGGTAGTCGACGCCTGCGCGTTCAATGCTCGCGAGGGGCTGGAACTCAGCCGTGATCACGGCACCGAAGCAGATGCCCCCGAGGAGCGCCAACACCACTTGGCGGAACAAGAAGGCAAAGAAGATCGCCATCAACGGGGGCATCAATGAGAGCTCGCTCGCGAGAGCCCTTGACCGTGAGGCGAGAGCCGCCTGCTCCCCCACCCGCGAGATGCTCAGCTCTGCGCGCCCCTCGGCGAGCTTGCAGTGCACGACTAATGAGGCCTCGGGCGTGTGCGCGCCGAACCCACGGACCACCGCTCGCTCACAGAGTTCACCGCCGTCTGTGCGGACCTGAACCTCCCCCTCTGAAGCCAGCGCGGGATCCGAGGCGAGATCGCCAGCCAGGCTTGCATAGGCCGCGCCGACCAGGCGGTTCCGATCGGGGTCGAGCGCAGTCAAGCCACCCCAAGTCACTGCGGCGAGGGCGATGAATGCGAGCCATCGAGGCCAGCCCATGGACATGTCTCGCATGAATTACCTCAAGTCGACGCGAAGCAGCGTCGTGCCACCGGGATCTACCTTCACCTTGTAGGTACGCTCGTGCAGCCCGTCCGCCGTCTTCAACGTCAGGGTGTGCATCCCCGAAGAGACCTCATATCCATACAACGGCGTCTCAAGCTCTGTATCAAAGCCATCCACATAGAGGCGCGCCACAGGGACTGTCACCACGTTCAACCAGCCTAAGCGGCCTTCCGGGATGAAGACGTTCCGGAACGGGAGCTCGCCCGCCAATCGATGGACAAGCGTCTGGGTCAGCGCCAGCACCTTCTGATAGCGCCTATCAGGCTGATTCACGGCATCTGCCACTCGGATCGTCTTCTCGACGCCATCAATGAGCCACTCCAGCTCCCAAACGAGCCCGTCAATACGCGCTTTAGGCTCCTCCGGCGGCATCGCATCCTTGAGTTGGTCGAGCTTCAGAGCCTTGATGGCCCCCCAATAAGCCGCAGCCTCGTCACGCGTCAGCAGGCCCATGCCATGGAGGGACTCGCCGTAGCCCGGTAACTCGCGCCGATGTGTCGCCGTGTTGACCCGCCCCCTAACCGCGACCTCGTAACGAATCGTCGCGAAGGGCGAGGATGACGGTTGGTGCAACGTCAGCATCAGGTAATCACCGTCGGCGCCGGTACAGAACGTCCATGCGCTGAGCAGCGCGAGGATTAGCCTCACTCGCGTGGTGATGCGTTGACGGTGTTGCGGGACCATACGCGCACTATCGCCCCCACGTGCGCACCTTGGCAAGGCGCGCCACGACGGGACAGGCTTGGCATGGGGCAGCGTTGCGCCTTATCTTCCTGCCCATGCTTCGCTCGATTGCACTGCTCGCATTTTGCGCCATGACCACGCTCTTCACCGTCACGCCACAGGTCCACGCGAGTGAGCTGACGCAGGGCTCTCCGTGCATGCTCATCGAGGGCCTCCCAGGCGCCAAGGCGCCACTCAGGAGCGTGCGCTCCGTGCGTCACATCCTCCGGGCAATCGACAACCCTAAGGCGCCGCCTGCCGAACTTGGGAAGCGCTTCAATCAGCTCGAAGCGCTCGTCCACAAGGCCCTCGACGAGGCCAAGCGCGTCTTCCACGACACACCGCGGCGAGACTGGGTAGCGCGGGACCAAAAGAAGGCGCGCCGCTACCTCGAGAAGTATGTCCTCGGCAAACATCCGCTGCTTCAATTTGGGACGATCGGGTTCGAGCCCCGCCAGGGATTGCGCGCATCCATGATGTACGCTGCCTGCCGCGCTGGAGACCTCGACGGTGCGATCCGATGGGGACGGAGAGCCTCCCGACGAGAAGAGGCTCCGGCGCGCGCATTCGCTGCCCTGCTTCTGTTAGACCAAGGCCGCGAGGTCGAGGCCAAGGAGCTCTTGAGCGTGATTCGAGGACCAAGCTACCTGACAGCGTGGGTGCGGGCCGAGCTAAGCGACGACCCGGACGAGCGGCGCCGACAGAGGGCGGTCGCGAGGCGACGCGTTACGACCGGTGCGCAGCAAGACGCCTCCGCCGCCCAAACACGCCGGGCAGAAGGCCCATGAAGGCGCGCCCCGAAGAGCTCGATGATAAGGACGCCACCAACGACGCCTTTCGTGCAGAGGTGAACACCTTCGACTTCCATTATCGGTGCGAGAGCTGCGCTCACGTGAAGCGCGCTACGAGGGAATGCTCGCTGGGTTATCCCAACCACTACCTGACTGGTCCCGAGATCGTCGTGCAAGCAGACGGCAACCTGACCTTCTGCAAATACTTCGAAGTGGGCGAGACGCTCCAACCGCTCTCAGACTAGGTCGAGGCGCCAACGTATGCTCCTGCGACGTCTCCTAGTGCTGCTCTTGAGGCTCGCTGTTCAGGTGTTCTTCCGACGCGTTGAGGTCGTGGGGCTTGAGCATATCCCCGAAGAGGGTGACGGGGGCGTCATCTTCTGTGGCAACCACCCAAACTCGCTGCTGGATCCCGTGCTCGTCATCGTCCACAGCGGGCGCGTCGTGAACTTCGCTGCGAAGGATGTCCTCTTCGCCAATCGCCTCCTGCGCTTCTTCATGACCCGGCTGGGGGCCGTCCCAATCCGGCGGCGCATGGACCACGGAGGAGAGACGATCGACAACACGGACGCCTTCGACCGCCTCTTCGAGGTCCTTGGCCAGGGCCAAGCCGTCGGCATCTTCCCCGAGGGACTGAGCCACAGTGATAGCCACCTCGCCAAGTTAAAGACCGGGGCAGCGCGGATCGCGCTCGGGTCCGCGGCTTCGCACCCCCAAACGCCGATTACGCTCATCCCTGTCGGGCTTCACTACGTCGCCCGAAATCACTTCCGTTCGAGCGTGCTGGTGCAGTTCGGTCCCCCCCTCGCCATCGATGACAGCCACCTTGAAGCCTACGCCGCGGACTCCCGACGCGCCGCCTCAGACCTGACCCGTGACCTCGAAGATGGGATGCGCGCGCTGACTGTAAACGCCGAGGACTGGGAGACGATTCGACTCCTGGATGGTGTACGACGCCTCTACCAACCACCTCGGATTGCGCTCCGAGAGCGGGTTGAATTGGCGCGTCGGTTTAACGCCGTCTACCCGTCGGTCAAAGAAGACCCGCAGGTCTTGGTGCTCCGCGAACGGGTCGCCAACTACCTCGACGACCTCGCCGCGCTCGGCCTCCGCGATCGAGACGTTCGACGCCCAATGCGGCCTGGGAGGCTGCTCACGAAGCTGACACTGCACATGCTCCTCGTGGCCTTGTGGCTCCCGATCGCCGTCATCGGCGCCCCTGTGCACGCACCCGTGGCAGTATTGCTGCGCTTCGCGGCGACACACCTTCCACCGCGAAAAGACGTCATAGCGACGACGAAATTCATGGCAGGCGTCACCCTCGTCTTATCCGTCTACGGTGCTATCACGACCTGGACTGCGCTCTCCTATGGCCCGCAAACGGCAGCCTGGGCACTCCTCGCGCTCTTAGCGTCGGGTCACGCGACGCTCGCTGTGTTTATTCGGTTAAGCGCAGCAGACAGAAAGCTCCACTGCCTCTTGGGCACCTTCTTTGTGAGGCGTGAGGTCGAGCGACTGCGCCAGGAGAGGCGCGCACTCGAGGCCCTCATCGTCGCGCTCGTGAGCCGGCTCATCCCCTCCGACATGACGCCGCTGTTCCCCGAGCAACTGAGCGGGAACGAGGAGCGCCCATGAAACCAACCGTCTTATTGCTTCATGGCTTGGCGCGTACGCATCGCTCTCTGGATCGCATCAAGCAGGACTTGGCCCGCGCAGGGTACCCAACTTGGTCCAAGAGTTACCCCTCTCGGAAGGCCCCGATCACCGTGCTCGCAGATGAGATCGCGGGAGAGGTTGAGCAGGATCTCCCGGACACCCCATTGGTGGCGGTCACTCACTCGATGGGGGGCATCATCTCGCGCCACATCGCAGAGCGCCTCGCGCTCAAGACCATCCTCATGCTGGCCCCCCCTAATCAAGGCAGCAGCGCAGCACGGGCCCTCAAAGGCAACCCACTCTTTCACCGAATCTACGGGCCTGCGCTCAGCAACATCCAGCACCCGAACAACTGGCCACTCCCCGCCTGCCCTGTCGCGGTCATCGCGGGGACTCGGGGTCCATCCCTAGGCACCCCGCACAGCTTGCTGCTCCACGCGATGGGGGTCTTCGGACAGATGTCCCGGCACGACGGTGTCATCACCGTGGAGGAGGCGCGACTCACTGTGATGGCTGACTTCGCGACGGTCAACGCGAGTCATACGTGGATCATGAACCATCATGACACCCGCCGCATGGTGCTCAACTACCTTAACCACGGAGCGTTTGAGCGTCCGCAATAGCCTCGGCGCGGCTCAACGCGACGCCCATCAGAGGGCCACAAAAGGTTCAGTCGCGTCCGATGCGGTCGAGGTAGTCGATGACTCGGGCCACGCCCGGCAGCCATGGTGCCCCTTGAGAGCCAGTCGTCGCGGCGGCGCGGGTCCAGCGATCAGCCCAAGCTCGGGTGGCGTCGCGAACCTCTGGCAGCGCCAAGAACCAGGGGTCCCCGCCACCATGCTCGGCCCATCCCTCTGCGGCGATCACGAAGTCCGTCAGGCTCTTGAGCGCGGGGACTTGAGCCCCCGAGGCATCGGTGACCACCTTCTCCAAGGCCGCCAGATGGCGTGTGCTCGGGGCCCCCAGCGCGATGGCGCCGCCTTGACGGCGCTGTACAAACCCAGCGGGCTGTCCATCCTGGTTCCATCGCCACAGACCATCAGTCAGCGGCTCAAAATGGCCTAGGCCAGACTCCAAGCAGCCCTCGATCTGGCTCGCGTCATCACCGATGAGGAGACTCTGACAGAGCACCATCGGTCCGCCATCCGAGTTCCGTGGCTCCGGCGGAGTCGCCAAGTTCTCTAGGAGCTGCTCTGCCACCTCAAGGAACTCTGCAGTGTAGCGCTCAAACGCGCCGGATACGCCACCGACCTCTTGTGGGAGGGTCGCGATCTCAGCCTCTAGCCCTTCACGGGCCTCCGACGGGAGCACGGCGTAGACCGCGTCGATGAGCACGTACTCAGTGTCCGCAGAGCCCACCCGGACCAGCCGGCATTGTACGATTTGGCCGCCGTAAAGCTCGCCCTCCAACCCTTCATCGAAGAGGTGAACGACCTCGTTGGTCGCGATATTACGTAACCTCACTCCGGCCGCAGTCGCGTCAGCCTCGGCCTCGTAAAAGCCCACATAAGAGCTATTCAATGCCTCGATGAGGCGCCGCTCGTGAGGCGCATTGGTCTCCTCTTCGAGGAAGCGCTGCCCCAGGTTGGGGCGCCCATCCGCCGGCTTCCAGTCCCACAGGAACCATGGAAAGAAGCGGATTCGCTCATCGTCGTCCTCAAGGATCTCAGCCTCGGCCGCCGCGACGTCCATCTCGAGGCCGTAATAGTCGCGCACGGCCGCGATCAGGTCGGCGTCAAAGCAGGGCAAGGCACTGAACGACATCGCCCGACGGACCACCATGGGGAGCGACTGCCGTAAGCGGGCGAGCTCCCACGATAGGACATTCGCCTCGCCGCCTTGTGGCGCCGTAGCAGGAGCTGCGTCGTGCGCGTTTCCCCTCGATTGATCGTCGGACATGGGATGGCTTGTAACCACCGCCTCGAACCCTTGTCAACGCTCTCGACACGTAAGGAGGAGCGAGATGTTCCCGCATCAAGCTCGACGGTGCGATGCAAGGCATTGTGCCGCGTCAGCGCTGGCGTCTTCGAGGCGCTCAAGGTAAGGGTTCCAAGCACCCAGACGATCTCGGAGGCGAGCGGTGGTAGCGGCACGGATCTTGGTGACCGGAGCAGGCGGTCCTGGCGCAATCAATCTGTCGCGCTCCCTCTTGGCGATGCGCCCTCAACCCTGGATCCTCGCTGCGGACGCATCCCCGCACTACGTCTTCCTGGCCCTGGGCCATGAGCGCGCCACCGTCCCTCGTGCGAGCGACCGTGAAGCCTATATCACCGAGGTCAACCGCCTCATCCAGGTGCATGGGATCGACTTCGTCATGCCCAACAACTCTCTGGAGATCGATGTCCTAAGCGCAGAGCGTGAGCGCCTCGGCGCCCCCGTATTCCTGCCCTCCCCGCCCGTCCTCGAGACCGCGAACAGCAAATGGGCAAGCTACTGTGCATGGAGAGACACCGAAGTCCCACTCCCGCTGACCCACCTGCTCTCGGAGCCGGCTGACGTCGAGCGCGCCTTCAGCGCGATGCAAACCGCACCCAACCACCCCGTCTGGGTTCGCGGCGCCGGGATCCCCGGCAAGGGGATTGGGGTCGCCAGCCTCCCGTGCCGAACCGTCGAACAAGCCCTCCAGTGGGTCGACTACTGGAGAGGATGGGGTGGCATGATCGCCTCGGAATTCCTCCCGGGTCGTAACCTGACGTGGATGGGACTCTTTCGAGGGGGGCAGCTCATCACCAGTCAATGCCGTGAGCGGCTCGCCTACGTGATCCCTCACGTCAGCCCCTCAGGTATCACGGGTGCACCCGCGATCAGCCAAACCATCCATGACGCGCGGGTCAACGACATCGGCGAGGCCGCCGTCTTGGCGCTCGATCCGTCTTACACAGGTGTCGGCTTCATCGACATGAAGGGTGACGCAGCGGAGGTACCGCGCGTCACCGAGCTGAACGCTGGTCGATTCGGGACCACGCACTACTTCTACACCGCCGCTGGCGCCAACTTCCCAGAGTTCCTCTTGCGGGTGGCCGCAGGCGAGACGCTCGACGTCCCCAAACGCGACATCCTCCCTGAAGGTCTCGTGTGGATTCGAACCCTCGACGCCGGACCAGTGCTGACGACCCGCGATGCGATTGATGCGGGCAGCTACCCTAGCCTCAATCCGGGTGATGCGTGGCCTCAGATCCCGCAACGCATGGAGGACTTCGACGGCGCGTCTGTCCAACCTTGGTCAGGCCAGGGCACGGACGACGGCCTCCAGTCTTAGGGAGCCAGACTGCGCCCCGTTGAGGTCTGATCACCGTGCGCGGCACGGAAGCCCGCCAAGCAGCGCGCACCGTAAAGGCTGGTCGGAGCCCGGCGTGCGCAATCACGCCAGACTGCGCGGGCTTCAGGCAGCGCCCCTACGGCCTCTAAGACCACGGCGTAGTGATAGAGCATCTCAACCTGACCCTCGGGGGGGCTGGTCTCGCTCTGCTGCAAGCCATGGACTGTCGCCGCCATGAGGTCATGCGCCGCCTCGTAGTCACCGAGGCGATAACGAACCCATGCTTCCGTGTCCATGTAGCTGGCGACCGGCTCGGCCACGCGACGTTGCGCACTCACCACCAGCTCGAGGGCGCGGTTCAGTTGCCGATCGAACCGAGCGAACCCGTAGGCCAAATTGTTCGCGTGAACTGGCGAACTCGCATCCGCCCGGAGGGGGGCCTCATACGCGGCGAGCGCCCCCTCCACGTCACCCTGCACTTCAAGCGTGATCGCGATCGCCGA
Organism: Myxococcota bacterium; assembly: GCA_049602155.1. GTDB lineage: Bacteria > Myxococcota_A > UBA9042 > PHBI01 > JBMYRH01 > JBMYRH01. The sequence goes on from JBMYRH010000007.1 coordinate 110,690, forward strand.
CCCCAGCGACGCCGATCCGGTCGGTGCCCTCCGCGCGGCGCGCGCGATGAGGCGCTGGACGACTAACGCCATCTCGCGCTTTCGAGCCTCTGACATCCGAGGCGCCTCATCCTCTAGCGCCGACGCTGCCAACCCCGCGACCGCGATCTCAGGCGTCGACCACGACGCGCGCTTCGGCAAGTGCTCAGCGAGGCGCGTTAACCCCACGTCATCCCCAGCCGCGATGCTCGACGCAAGCAAGCCCCCCCACTGCTCGGAGTCCACGTGCTGCATCGCGAGCAGGGTGTCCAAGTGCTGACGGGCAGCCGCCTTATCATCAAGTCGCCAAGCAATCCGTGCACCGAGCGCCGCACCTCTTGGCGTCACCGGTCCTTGCCTTTGAGCCCGCTCAAGCCATCGGCGTGCGGCAGCAAGCGGCATGCGGTGCTCAAGCGCCATTGCGACGGCGCGCAGCGGTAGACGGAGGTCACCATGACTCCGCCTGACGATCTCAGTCAGGAGCAGGTCTGCGCCGGCCTCATCACCCGCGCCAATGAGCGCCTCCAGCCGCAACATGTCACGCTCGATCGCGACGACTCCACCAGCGCCCTCAAGGCCCGCGAGCAACCCCTCCGCAGCATCTGGCCGCAACCAATGCTGCCAAGTACGTGCAAGCTCAAGGCGCACATGCGGCTCACCCCCCATGAGGCTCAACACCGTGTCCGTATGCCATTTTGCGGCCACATCATCGCCCGCTTGCAGCGCGAGCTCGAGCGCATGTAAGCGGTGAGCGACGACCCCTGGCTGGGCGGCGATCAAGCGCGCCTGAAGGCGTAGCCCCATCCGCGGTCGAAGGGCGCGCCTAAGACGCTTCACGGCGACCTTCAGCACATCTAGGACCGCATGCTGCCGCGACTGCAACGCGTCGAGGACATCGTCGAGTTGCTGAGCATCCCCTGAGAGCACAGCCAACGAGAGCGCGACCTCAAAGATCCTGAGATCACTTGGCGACAACCGCAACGCCGCCAACACATCCTGATTCGCGCCATTCAGCTCCCTACGATCAGACCGTTGCTGGGCCCGTAAAAGAAGTTGGCCCAGCCGGTCCTCCGTCGTTCCCAGACCCGCGCTCTCGCTCGCGGCCCGCCCCTCGGCCCTCGATGTCGATAAGAGCGACATCGCATCGAGCGCGCGAGTCGCCTTAAGGGGGTCATCCACGCCCATGCGTAGTGCCCGACGGAGGTACGCCTTCGCGAGCGGAAACATCCCGCTACGAAATGCCTGAAGGCCCACATTGAGGGACACTTGAGCCTTCGTGTTGAGGGTCATCGTCTGCGCGATACGACCCGCATCATCGATCCGCTCAAGCCGCCCAAGTGCATCGATATGCATGAGCCCAAGCTCCTGGCTCCAGTGGGCCGCATCTGCAGCCTCCAAGAGCATGGCGAGCTCCGTATATCTGTCGCGCTCTACCAGGGCGTCAACCAACGCAGAGACCGCCGCCGCCGGCGCCGCCTTGAAGAGCTCCGCCCCCTCTCGAGCGCACCTAACCCCCTCGCCCACCCGGTCCATCTGAACCAGATAACGCGCCTCAGTGACGACTAAGAGCGCGGACTCACCGTAGCTATCGACAGCCTCGCGCACCGTGCGAAGCGCCTCCTCAGGGTAGCGGGCCTGTACCCACCGCTCCGCGACCTCTACGACGGACTCCACCATGATCTGCTTCGGCTTCCTACGCAGCGTCGTCGAGACGCCATTCTGCGCTATCTGGCGCGTCATATAGCGCCTAAACACATGACGCGCAGCGGCGTTCTCCCCCTGTGAGAGCAGCAGCTGACCACGCATTAAATCGTACTTTGCGTCGGGGTTCAGCCCATCAGCCTCGCGCAACCAATGCAGGGCCTGAGCCACGTCTCCAACAACTTCAAACGCTTCGCTGGCCTGATGCGCTGCGCGACCTGGGTCCCGCGCACGGCGTACATGAAGGTTTACGAACCACGTGAGCGCCTCGACCTCTCCGATCACGGCAAGCCACCGCGCGAGATCGACCAAGGGCAACACGCCGCCCCCAGGAGCAGGTTGCTCCCAAGCCCGCCGATAGTGCCTCAGCGCCAGCGAGACATCACCATTGCTCTCGTAGGCTTGCGCCACCACCAAGTGACCCCGGGGGCTGGCCCCCAAAAAGCGCGCAAACGCCTGGCCAGCGCCGGCCACATCACCCAGCTCCAGTCGCACCTTCCCGAGACTCAGCGCGAGCTCTTTACGCGCCGGAGCACGAGCCACCAGCCCGGCATAGAAGCGCTCTAGCCGACTAAGGTGTCGCCCCTCTCGGTAGGCTTTCTCCACAGACGTGGCGACCTCAACCAACGAAAGTGCCTGACTGGCTGCGTCTTGAAAGGCAGAATCGGCGTCGTCGACGCGTCCCAGCTCAAGGAGACGGCGCCCAAGCTCAATGCGCAGCGGTGCCGGCGCCTCCGAGCGCTCGATGGCGCGCTCCAGGAGCACGATCACCGAGTCGCCTTGCCCAGCGTCGACGAACTTCTGACCAACCTCCCGCCACACGCTGATGTCATCCCCTCGTTGACGCGCTAATCGTTCGTACAGATGCTTGGCGCGCACGACGTCTTCCCGCTCAAGCGCATTCTCAGCGGCTGAGTCGAGCAGCTGACGCTCTGAACCCGATCGACGCAGCGCATGGCTCAGCATACGGGCCGCCTCGTCATACAAACCTGACTGCTCGAGCGCGCGAGCCGCCGTGATGGCCCCACGGTTTGCGGCCCGGACCCCGCCAGACTGCCCCGCCCACAACTTCGCGGCGCGGATGAGCCCGTCACGGTCTCCCATCCTGCGGCGCGTCGCCACGAGCTGCTCAAACAACGCAGAGCTCGACCGATGTACCCGCTCGGTCAACGCCTCCTCAAACACGCGAGCGCCCTCACTCAAACGGCCAAGTGCGACGAGGCGCTCACCGACCCCAAGCCAGGCACGTGCACGCTGCGCGGGCGGGGTCGCCTCGACATACCGACGAAACCACAGCGCCCCCTCCTCATCACGCTCGAGCCTGTAGAGCACCTCCCCGAGGGTCAGCATCCCGTCCCGATAATCGGTCCGCTCGCTCATGAGCTGCTCCGCCGCGTTCACGGCATACGCCAACTCCTCCAGCTGAAGGGCCTGCCGAGCAAAGATATGAAGTTCGGTCGTGTGCCCACCATCACGGGTGCGCTCCAAGAAGAGCTCGAAATACCGGCAGGCTCGCTCGCGGTGCCCCATCCCATAGAGTTCCGTACCGAGGACACGGAGCGTCTGCACGTCGAGCTCGGTGGCGAGCGGCTGAACACGTGAGAGGAAGTCGAGCGCGTGGCGATATTGGTAAGCTCCCGTGAACGCACGCGCGATACGGAGTGTCAGCTGACGAGGAGCGGTCTTGTTGGCGATGGCCCGATTAAATACGGCGACGGCCATCTCCCAACGTTCAGCATCTACCAACGCCTTTCCAAGACTCTCCAAGAGCTCAGCGTTGTCCGGTTGACGCGCCACGAGCGCTTGGAGGAGATCGACCCGAAGCTCATCCAAACTCGTCACCCCGGCGACGCGTTGAAGCAGATACGACACCCCTTCGACCTTCTCGGACTCAGGCATCAGCGCCAGCCACGCGCGCATGTGCCGTGTCGCCTCTTTTCGCGCCGGGGGATGCTGACCAAGGAGCGCGTCCACGAGACCGCGATGGGCAGCGCGTTTGACCTCATCGCCTTCAGCCCCCTTTAGTGCCGCTTCAAGCCAGCGCACCGCGCGCCCGTATTCCCGCAGGTCGAGGTACCGCTGCCCGACCGCTAGGGACGCTTGAGAGGTCTTCCCAGCCCGCGCAACGGCCTCGCTCAACGCCCTACGCGCCTGGCTCGGCTGCCCGAGCGCCTTATGCACATCAGCCATGAGGAGCCCGACCTCAAAGCGCCTCGGATACTTCGCTTGAAGCCGCTCTCCAATCTCCTTCGCCCGAGGTGCCTTTCGATAGGTCAACCAAAGGCGAGCCGCCACCAATGAGCGCTCCAAGTCACCGAGATGAGCAGCCTGATACGCCGTCAGCACCTCATCCCGGCGCGCCCAATCACTCCGGCGCTTGTGGAGCAACTGTACGAGGAGCAACTTGAGGTTTGATCGATGTCCCCCCTTGGCGATCCGCCTCTCTAAAAGACGAATGGCGTCTCTGCTCAAGCCAAGTGCGCTGATTGCGTTGACGGGCCCCTCAAATGCGTCGGGGCGTCCCTCTCCATGCGCCACGAAAGCCAATACCGCCCGAATCGCCTCATCACCTCTCCTCGTACGCGCTAGGTGTGACGCGAGCGTCCTCACCGCGCTCCAAGAGCCGGGATCCGCATCGGCTGCGCTCATCAGCAGCGTCGCGACCCCCTCAAATGGTCCGTCGTGCCGGCCGCTCACCTTGGCTGCTGCATCCAATAGGTACTCAGCTCGCTTGGCGCCAGAGTCGATCAACCTCGCGCCGGATTGAAAGGCCTCGAGCGCTTCAAGGTCTCGGTCCATCGCGAGGGCGGCTTCAGCCAGAGAGCCCCACACCTGCACATCTGCGTCCCCAAACGTGGACGCCTTTCGCCACGCCTTGAGGGCCAACTTAGGCTCGTTTAATGCCCGATAGAACTGCCCGATCTCCGTCCACCGCGTGGCACTCCTACCAGCCCAACTCTCTAGAGCGCGTTCGCCCTCATCTCCCTGCCCGCGAAGCACCAGCAGCTGCCCCTGTTGCCGCTCAGCGCGCTCTGGATCGCTTCGTGTGTCGAGCGCGATGCGCAGCGCGCGCTCGGCTGTCCCTCGGGCCCCCTGCTTCAACGCAAGCTCTGCAGCGCGCCCAACCGCCACACTGAGCGCCTCCTGTTGAGCGGAGCCCGCATCATGGGCCCACGGCTCTGCACGCTCGAGCAAGTCCATGACATCGGCGAGACCACCGGTCGTAAGCTGCTCCGTCGCGAGCCTCACGTGAGCGTTCGCTCTGTCGGCAAGGATCCGCGGCCCCAGTGGCCCCATTGCGCACCGCTCCGCAGCATCGAAGCGCCTAACTGCATGCATCAATTGCCGCCTCTCAATGGCGATCTTGCCACTCACTGCGAGGGCAGTGACATGGCACGGGCGCTGACCTAACGCTTGATTGGCGGCACGCTCGGCCTCGGCGAGGCGCCCCTGGCTCAGGCGTGCCAAGGCCAGCTCAGCCAACAGCGATGGTTCAGCGGGAGCTTGCGTCAGCCGGTGCTCAAGGTCAGACGCCCACCCCTGAACGTCCCTCGGCGTCGTGGGGAGATCACGCCCCCCGCTCAGCGGACCCGCGCAGCCGCCCGTGCATGCGGCGAGCGTGAGGGCGAGCAGAGAGTGTCGTACCAAAATGGACATGGACCATTCAAAACACGCGAGACGTGCGCAACGTTTCATTGATGATGCCTTCGCTGGGCAGACAGGTCACGTCAGCCCCAGCAGACTCCGGATTGAATCGCGCGTCACAGCAGTCTGTACGTCACGTTCGCAGGCACTAGAGCTGCGCCTCAACCCTGTCCAGGAGTGCGTGACTGCGGCGAAAACAGAGGCCGCGCGTGCACCAACGTGACTTAGCGACGATCTCGATCTGAACCTCAGTCACCCCGGCCCCCGCGTGACGCAACCTAAACCTCATATGGGCGGGGCTTCGCCCTACCCCCACCAAGACATGTGCCTCTAGACCGCCAGACTCACGCTCCACAGCACCAAGCGTCCATGTCGCCACCCGAACAACGTGCTGCTCAATTAGACCACCGACGCGCTCCAGCGCTCCAGCGAGTTGACGCTGTTCATCCGGCATCAGCGCGCCAGCTTCCTCGCTACAGTGGGCGCGAAGTACGTCAGGATCATGTCGGCCCCGGCGCGCTTGATGCCGATGAGGGACTCCATCATCACCCGGTCTAAGTCGATCCAATCATTCGCTGCAGCTGCGTGAATCATCGCGTACTCACCGCTGACTTGATAGGCCGCCACCGGCAGATCGGTGTGCTCTCGGACCATCCGCACGATGTCGAGGTAGGGGCCCGCAGGCTTGACCATGACAATGTCGGCGCCCTCGTCCTCGTCCAAGGTCACCTCTCTTAGGGCCTCGATCGCGTTGGGCGGATCCATCTGATAGCTGCGCCTGTCTCCAAAGGCAGGGGTGCTCTCAGCGGCTTCGCGGAAGGGACCGTAATAGGCCGACGCGTACTTCGCAGAGTAGGCCATGATGCTCACGTGCTCAAAGCCCTCCTCATCCAAGGCGTCGCGGATGTAGCCCACGCGACCGTCCATCATGTCGCTTGGGGCGACCATCTGGGCACCTGCTCGCGCATGAACGAGGGCCTCTTTTGCCAACAGATCAAGCGACTCATCGTTGAGCACCTCCCCCTTCTCCACCTGACCACAATGACCATGATCGGTGTACTCACAGAGACAGACGTCGGTGATGACGAGGAGCTCAGGCAGCGCGTTACGCAGCGCACGGACGGCCTTCGGGACCACACCGTCCTTCGCGTACGCTCGGGTCCCTAGGGGGTCCTTGTGAGCCGGGATGCCGAAGAGGATCACCGCCTTTACGCCAAGGTTCCAGGCCTCCGTGACCGCCTCGACCGCTGTGTCTACGGAGTAACGGAACTGTCCCGGCATCGAGACGATGGGCTTCTTCACCCCAGTACCAGGCTCGATAAAGATGGGCCAAATGAGGTCGTCGACCGTGAGGACAGTCTCACGCACCAAGGCTCGCAGGCTCTCAGAGCGCCTGAGGCGCCGTGGTCTAGATTCTGGAAACGGCATAGCGGTTACTCCTGATCGCGAACTGTCGTGGCCGCAGCGATCGCCGCCGCGAGCCCCGACATCGTGTGTGTCTTCGCCTCAACGCGCACTGTCAATCCAGCTTCACGTGCGGCGGCTGCAGTCGTCGGCCCTATGACCGCGACGGAGACAGCATCTCGCCCCAAGGCCAAGCTGTCCAACGCTTTAGCCAACGCGGCCACAGCGGTAGGACTCGCCAAAGCGACGAGGCTCAGTCCCGCATCCAATGCGCTCTGAAGGTCCGCTGGCCCTGTCTCCAGAGCGTGCGTTTCATAGGCCGCGACCTCTATCACCTCGGCGCCTAGCTTCGCGAGGCCATCAGGCACAGCGCGACGCGCTCCAGCGGCGGCAGGGAACAAGAAGGTCCGCCCGGTCACCCCGACTCGGGAGGCATGTGCCACGAGCCCCTCGCCGCTAGCGTCCTCTGGGATCTCGTCGGCGCGCACCCCGACAATGCGCTTAAGGGCACGGCCAGTCGCCGGCCCCACGCACCAGGTACGCACGCCTTTGAGGTCCCTCGCATCTTGACCAGCGTCCTCTAGCCCGGCAGCGAGGGCCTTCACCCCGTTTGCGCTCGTGACGACGAGATCGGTAAAGCCTCCCGCCATCAAAGCGGACATCAGCGCCTCACCATCTCCGCAACGCACCTGATGCGTGAGCGGCAAATGAACCACTGTCGCGCCACGGTCTTCGAGCACCTCGAAGTCCAACGTGTCGCGGCGCGAGGATCGAGTCAGGGCGATGACTTCTCGAAACAAGGGACGCCTCTCAAGCCAATTGAGTTCAGCACGCAAGTCAGCCACGGCGCCCACGACAGCGATCGCCGGCGCACGGAAGTTCGCCTCAGCGACCAAGGCTGCGATGGTACCAAGCGTCCCGGTCAACGTCTCCTGACGCGACGTCGTCCCCCAGCGTACAAAGGCGACTGGCGTGGTCGCGGCCATCCCGCCATCGAGGAGCGCTCTCGTCCAATGGGCGACTTGAAGCACCCCCATCAGCACCACCAGCGTCCCCTGAACACGCGCAAGCGCCGACCAATCGACGGACTCCCCAAGCCCGTCGCTGCGCGCATGTCCGGTGACCACTGTGAATGAACTGGCGAGCGCGCGGTGGGTGAGCGGGATCCCCGCGGCAGAGAGCACCCCCGTGATGGCTGAGACCCCAGCGATAACCTCATACCGGATGCCTGCTGCGACGCAGACCTGCGCTTCCTCGCCACCTCGGCCAAAGATAAACGGGTCTCCCCCCTTCAAGCGAACGACGCGCTGCCCCGCCTGGGCCCGTCGCACGATCAACGTGTTGATCTCCGCTTGGGTCGCGAGCCCGGCTTCAGCGCTCTTGCCCACGTGAATGCGCTCTTGCCCAGGTACAGGGACCGACGACATCAGGGCTGGCGATGCCAAATGGTCGTAGAGCACGAGGTCCGCGCGCTCTAGGGCACGGCGCCCCGCGAGCGTCAGGAGCCCTGTCGCGCCAGGGCCAGCACCGACCAAGCTCACAAACCCCTGGGGTGAGCTACCCTTCGGCACGCCCGGCCTCGAGGATCGCCGCCCCACCGTCTGCGATGACCTTATCTCCGAGCGCACGCCCGAGGGACTCAGCATCGGAACACGGACCGCTCACTTGATGGCGTAGGACCTGCCGGCCATCCGTGCGGGAGACATAGCCACGCAGGTTCAGCACACCATCGGCCACCGTCGCATGCCCCCCAATGGGGACCTGACAGCCCCCCTCTAAGGCAGCGAGGAACGTGCGCTCTGCCAAGGTCGCCCAGCGCGTCGCCGCATGATCGAGCCGCCCAAGGGCCTCCGCCACGCGCGTGTCTCCAGCGCGCAACTCGAAGGCCAAGGCGCCCTGCCCCACTGCGGGTAACATCTCCTCGGCCTCAAACGGGTGTGTGATACGCGCGTCCAGGTTGAGCCGACGCAGGCCGGCGCAGGCGAGCACCAAAGCGACCATCCCGTCTCGGCCCTCGTCGAGCTTGGCGAGGCGCGTCCCAACGTTTCCGCGCACCGGCACGATCTTGAGGTCGGGCCTCGCAGCGAGCAGCTGTGCCTGACGGCGTAAGCTCGAGGTGCCGATGGTCGCCCCTTCTGGCAGCTCTTCCAGGCGCGTCGGGGGCTGTCCAGCAGGACGCACCCAAGCATCGCGCGGGTCCTCTCGCTCGGGGACAGCGCCAAGCACCAACCCCTCAGGGAGCTCCGAGGGCATGTCCTTCATGCTGTGAACCGCGAGATCGACTGCGCCCTCCAAGAGGGCCACCTCAAGCTCTTTCACAAAGAGCCCCTTCCCCCCGACCTTATTCAGCGCCACGTCGAGGATCTTGTCCCCGCGCGTCTTGATGATCTTGAGCTCGACGGCGTCTACGCCGTTACCGGTGTCCTCAAGCAGCTGGCGCTGAACCCACCGACTCTGGGCGAGCGCGAGCTCCGAACCTCGGGTGCCGATGACCAACTTCATGCGCTCTCTCCATCGGCGTCCGTCTCTTCAACGCCATGCAAGGTACGAGCTGCCGCCACGAGCGCCTGCCCATCTCCACTTGAACCTGCGTTTCGCAGCGCGATCATCGTAGGGTGAAGCAGCTTCGAGACCATCGCCTCGACCATCTTCTCCATCGACGCTCGCTCTGTCTCACCCAGGTGGTTCAGGCGCTTGGCCCATGTCCGCTCCAGCTCAGTGCGCGCCAGCTCGGTCGCGCGCGCTCGGATCGCCGTCACCGTCGGCTTCACGGCCAATGAGCGAAACCACCCTTCGAGCTGCTCAAGCTCTCCGCGGACCATTTCCTCCGCGGCGGTGACCTCACGTTGACGCCCCTCCATATTCGACTGACTGATCCCCTCCAGATCATCCACATTGTAGAGGTACACGGTGTCGATCTCCCCGACAGTCGCCTCCACATCCCGTGGCACCGCGATGTCCACCAAGAAGAGGGGACGGTATTTTCGGACCTTCACCGCCTTCCTGACCATCGTTGACGTGATGATTGGCCGAGGCGCCCCCGTGGAGGCGATGACGACATCCACCTGCCCCAACAGGTCCTCAAGCTCATCGAGGCTGCGGGCTCGCCACCCGTGTCGTGCCGCCAACGCTGAAGCCCTCTCATGCGAGCGGTTCGAGACATAGACCCGGGTCACGCCCGCCGAGGTCAGCGACCGCGCGGTCGTCTCGGCCATCTTGCCAGCGCCGATAATCAACACGCGACATTCGGCGAGGTCATCAAAGATGCGCCGCGCGAGATCGACGGCGACCGAGCCGATAGACACCACCTCACGGGAGATCCCAGTGTCCGTGCGGACTGCTTTCGCGACCCCAAACGTCCGCTCAAGCACACGCCCCATGAGTGGCCCCACGACCTCCGCTTCCCGGGCCAGCGCTGCGGCTTCCTTCACCTGACCCAAGATCTGCGGCTCCCCGACGACCATCGAGTCCAAACTCGTCGCTACGCGGAGGAGGTGATGGACGGCGTCACGACCAGACACCGTATAACCGTGCTGCTGCACTGTACCCGCTCCGAGTCCACGGCTCGCAAAGAACACCGCGTTGATGGTCTCAACCGCTGCCTCCGCAGGTCCCGACGGCACCACATAGACCTCGACGCGATTACAGGTCGACAAGATGAGCGCCTCGTCGATGGATGCGGACGCCGTGAGCTCTTGGAGCACCTTCAGCACTGCATCGCGCGGCACAGCGCACGCCTCCCGAACGGCGACAGGGGCCGTCTTGTGGCTGAGACCATGTACCAAAAACCGGAGCACGAATCCCTCGCCTAGCGCATCGTGTAGAGGAGAACAGCAGCGAGCGTCAGGACGAACCCAGCCATGAGCTCAAGCGCAGCGCGACGACCACGCCACCCGGTCCGCACCCGACGCCAAGTCGCGTGCGCGTAGACACTCCAGCCCAAGGCTGCGAGGACATGCTGCGGCCGCAGCTCAAGCCCTGTACCAACGCTCTCCTGCCAGATAAAGCCGAGCAAGATGCCGATAGAGAAGAGCGGGAAGCCGAGATAAATCAACTGCCAAGACGCCGTCTCCAACTTCAACAAGCTCGGCAGCGAAGAGGGGGCTCGAGTCTTCGAGCGCAGATGATATTCCTGCTCAAGGAAGAGCACCGACAAGACATAGGCCGGCACAAAGAGCAGGAACCCCATCAGGGTCGCACCGATATGAACAATTGTGACTGTCCCAAGCTCGCCACCAGAGCCCGTAGCCGCTGACCCGCCGAGGACCTTAATTCCCAGCGCAAAGACTGAGGCCGCGGCAAGCGGAGTGATAACCGGCCCCGCCAGCGGCACATCGCGTCGGAGGCGGAAGAGCAAAAACAACGCCGTCACGCTCAACACAACAACGAGCAATGCACGAGGACCCGAGGTCAGCAGACCCGGCGTGGTGAACTCAAGGATCACCGCCCCAGCAAGCAGACCCGTCGCGAGCACGGTGGCTGCAGCTCCGCCCCGACGCGCGCGCGCATCTTGCCCTAAGAGCCAAGTCAGAAACGAGGCGCTCGCCAGCGCGAACGCGACAGCGGACGCGAGCAGAAGTGAGGCGATCACAGGACCCTAGAGGTGCGCTTTCACCCGCTCGACCAGCTTCGCTTTAGGCACGGCGCCGCCGATGCGGTCTACCTCTTGCCCATTCTTGAAGATGAACAGCGCAGGGATCGAGGTGACGCGAAGCTGCTGAGCGACCCGCTGTTGGCTGTCGATGTCGACCTTGCCGACCTTGAGCTGACCCAAGTACTCATCCGCGACTTGGTCGATCACCGGTGCGATAGCTCGGCAAGGGCCACACCAAGCGGCCCAGAAATCCACGAGAACCGGCTGCTGGCTGTCGAGGACCTCGGATTGGAAGTTGGCGTCGGTGAATTCAAAGACGTTTGCGCTGGCCATGTCTGAAGCTCCTGAGTCGTGGCTTCGGACTATAGGAGCGGCCAACGGGCCGGTCAACGGGGTATCGACCGAGAGCGGCCCGCTCCGCGAGAAAACTCGTCGAATCAAGGGACTCACGCGCCGGATGGCCGCGCCCCCCTCTCATCAGCACCCCATTCTGAGCCTCAGAGGCGGCCGCGCCTAAAGGCGACGTTCACCACCAACCCCAAGCCCAACATCATCGTGAGGGCCGAACTTCCCCCGTAGCTAAGCAAGGGGAGCGGCAACCCAACGATAGGCAGAAGCCCTGCAACCATCCCGATATTCACGAAGACCTGCCAGGCAATCATCGAGACAATCCCCACGGCCACCAGCGCACAAAACCTATCTCGGGCGTCATGCGCGGTGCGCATTCCCCAGAGGACAACCACCCAGAATAGGAGCAGCAACACGGTGCACCCCGCAAACCCGTGCTCCTCGGCGAACGTCGCGATGATCATGTCCGTGTGCATCTCCGGGAGATGCTTAAGCCGTGATTGAGCTCCAGAGCGACTGCCATGTCCCCAGAACTCACCCGAACCAATGGCCCACACTGCTTGCTCACTCTGGAGATTTTGCCCGGTTTGAACTTTCGCAGACTCAGCGTCTAGCTTCATCCAGTCCGGGTTCACCCACAATCGCACGCGGTCCTTCTGATATTCACGGATCCCCCCGAACTCCCATGCCACGGGCACGACGACGAGCGCGACCAAGCCGAGCGCGGCTAAACTGCGCCGGTCAATCCCCTCGTACAGCATCATGGTCGAGGCCACGAGCACAACCAGCAGTGCTGTCCCCAAGTCTGGCTGAAATAAGATGAGTCCAGCAGGTAGACCGAAGATTACAGCTGGTTTGAGGAGCTCACGCAGGCGATAGGTACCCTCTTTTGCGGCCTCGCCGCCGGGTATCCGCTCTTTCGCCGAGTGGAAGAAGCGCGCGAGCGCCACCACCACGCCGACCTTCGCCAATTCAGACAGCTGCAAGTTCACGGGGCCAAAGCGAAGCCACCGTTGAGCATTATTGACTTCGGTGCCGACGAGGAGCGTCAGCACCAAGCCCACCACGCAGGCCCCCCAGAAGACGTAAGCGGTCCGCTCGACGATGCGAAGATCGACAAAGATCGACAACGCGAAGATGACGCCACCGATCAAATACCAGACCATCTGAAGGTCGTAGAATGAGTTCCCCGAGTACCAGTCAGCGTTGCGCTGACTCACGAGGCTGATGCCCACCAACACCACGATGATCAGGAGCGCTAGCCAGGTAAAGCGGTCGCCGAGAGCACGTCGCTTCATCGTGTCTCCTCCGCCTCGAGTTCCCCGTCAGTCGGTGGCGGGTCATACATCCCCAGACGCAGCCAAGACTTCATGATCCGACTGGCGACAGGCGCAGCGACCTTCGAGCCCCAGCCTCCGTGCTCCAGGAAGACCACGACGACCACCTGCGGGTCGTCGGCGGGAGCGTAAGCGCTGAACCACGCATGGTCTTCTTTCAACCACGTCGCCAACTCTGCGGTCGCCCCCGCGCGCACCTGGGCGGCCTCCGCGGTCCCTGTCTTGCCGGCCATCACGACCGCGTCCAGCGCAGAGTCGTAAGCCGAGCCATCGATGTCGTTCACGACCCGCACAAAGCCCTCGCGAACCAAGCTCATCCCGTGAGGATCAACGTTAAGTTCGCGCACAACTTGGGGCTTAAAGGCCTTGAGCAGCTCACCGTCATTCGAGGTCACCTCCCGCACGAGCTGCGTATCAAGGAGGTATCCACCGTTGGCGATCGCCGCGTATGCGCGCGCGACTTGCAGCGTCGTGCTCGTCAGTGAGCCCTGCCCAATGGAAGTCGACAAGGTCAACCCTGGCTGCCAACCAAGGGTGGTGTTCTCAGCATGCCAGGCCTTGGTCGGTACCCGCCCGACCCGCTCCCTGATGCTTATCCCGGAGGGCTCACCGAACCCGAAGAGGTGGCCATATTTCGCGAGCCGCTCCATGCCGAGCATCTCACCGACCTTGTAAAAGTAGACGTCGCAGGAGTGCTTGATCGCCTCGACGAGGTTGACGTGACCGTGACCTGAGCGGTTGTGGCAATGGAAGCGCCGCCCGCCAAACTCATAGAAGCCGAGGCACTCGATCGTCGTATCGGGTACGACCACCGATTGCTCCAACGCAGCAATGGCGGACACCAGCTTGTACACAGACCCCGGTGCATAGGGAGTCAACGCCTTGTTGATCAACGGTGTGTAGGGGTTCGCGTTGATCTTGTCCCAGGAGTCCTTGCTCAGCCCAACCGACCACTCGTTCGGATCGAAACCAGGCTTCGAATAGAGGGCTAGAATCTCTCCAGTCCTTGGATCTAAAACGATCCCAGCGCCTGACTTGTAATAACGAAAGGCCGCCCGCACCTCTCGCTGGAGGTCGATGTCCAAGGTCAGCCAGATATCCTGACCGGGCTGCGCAGCCACGAACGACTCGTTCCCGAGGACACCTTCGAGCTCCGGATCGTGCTGCCGGCGACCACTCGAATCTTTGATGTACAGAGCCTTACCGCTGGTCCCCCGAAGAGTCCGCTCGTGAGCCGCCTCAACACCTGTTCGGCCGATGCGGTCGTGCAGCGCATAAACCCCAGGGTGCTTCTCTCGATCCTCCGCTGTCACACGGTTGATGTAGCCGAGCAGATGCGCCGCCTCGTAACGATACGGGTAAGTCCGGTGGAAATCCGTATGCAAGTCAACGCCCGGCAGCTCGTAGAGGTGCGCCTGCAGCGACGCGACCTGATTAGAGACATGGCGCTTGCTCGCTTTGCATTGGAGGTTGTGTTCGACGGTCACCACGTCATCGGGGTCGGCGCTCCCATGGCACCTCCAATCCGTGACAAACACACGACCGCACTTCTGACACGAGGCCTGGTTGGTGGCCCCCTCCTTCCAAGTCAGCCTCCCACGATCATGGGGGCAGGAGGTCGCTTTAGGGGCCACCGGGTGAAGGCGACGCCCATCACTGCGGCAAAAAAGCTCTCTTTGCACCTCCTTCGCCAAGATGAGCGGCGTCCCGTCTTCGGGGCAGGTGTCGGCGTGCAGTAGCCCCGAGATCGCGATGGGATCCCAACGCCTGTTCTGCGCCACTGCGTCCTCGACCTTCGCCATCACCTTGGCCTGGCGTTCACGCGTCCATTGAAGCAAGACGGATAAGCGATCCACGATCGCTTCGGCGTTCTTCCCCATGAAGTGAGGCGTTAACGTCAGCCTGTAGACAGGTTGATTCGTCGCTAGCACCTTTCCATTTCGGTCCTTGATGCGACCTCGGCGCGGCGGGATCCGAACCTCATTGATGACGCTGATCCTCGCGCGCTCACGAAAGTCTGCGCCTCGGACGATCTGCAGATAGAACAGCCGCGCCTCAAGCACCAAGAAGAGCATGGTGAAGAGCAGCACAAGAGGCACCATGCGCCCTCTACGACCGTGCTCAGAGCCAGCGGGGGGTAACAACATCGCGGGTTACGACGAGTAGAACGAGCCGCTCTGCCTCGTAATGAAGCGATCGACACGGCCCAACAGCCAGAAGAGGATAGGCCCAAACGGGGCTGTCAAAAGCGCCTGCGGTAGCATCGCCTTGAGCATCAATTCAGAGTCACGCGCCCCCACACCAAACTCACGATCAAACACGAGCGACAGCATCAGCTCCATCGCACCGCATCCCAAGCTAAAGACGATGGTCAGGAATGCCACGCCGAGCGGGCTCCGGAGTGCCAAACGCCTGGAGAGCCTGAAGGTGATCAGGAACGACAGCACCAGCAGCTCCATGTGCATGCCGATCGGGCTCCCAAGGGCGAAGCCGTCCTTGAGTAAGCCCAACATCAGCGCGAGCAGTAGCCCTGCCTCAAAGCGAGAGGTCAACCCAACGTAGAGCACCACCACGAGCGCCAAATCAGGAGCGAACGCCTCGGCCTGAACCCGTCCAAGGAGGGGCGACTCAAACGCGAGGAGCAAGAAAGAGACCATAAGGATGGTGATGTTCCGCATCACTCACCTCCCTTGGGGTCGGCCTTCTTGGGCGTCGTCTCTGACCAACTCAAGCCAGCCTCTTCGGTGCGCTCAGCATCACCCACGACGACGAGCACCTCCTCTAAGATCGCGAAGTTCACGGCTGGAGCGACCTGGAGTTCGAAGTAAAGTCCACGCTGCCTCTCCTCAAGTGTGCGGATATAGCCGACCTCAAGCCCAGGTGGGAACACCTTGTCGTGACCGGTGGTGACCAGAGTGTCGCCGATCGCGACCTCTTTCCCCTCTTGTAAGTAGAGCAACCTGGCGGTGTAGGCATCAGTGGCCCCGGTTCCCTGTAAGTTGCCCGTCACATTCTTCCCGACGACGCGCACGCTCACTGACGACCGGGCGTCCACTGTGAGCATCACCTCTGCATAACGTCCGGTGATACGGCTGATGCGCCCGACGAGGCCTTGGGCCGCCAAGACGGGCGCCCCCGCGTTCACCCCATCACTTGTCCCCGCGTCGATCGCGATGCGCACCACACGTGAGAAGGGAGAGACGTCCTGCCCGATGACGTGCGCTCCCACCGTCTTGACCGCGGCCCTGCTGCGCTTAAACGACAAGAGCTGACGCAGACGATGGTTCTCCTCTTCGAGCTTCTTAGCCCGGAGTGCCTCATTGGTGAGCAGCGCAGCCTCTCGCCTGAGCCGCTCATTATCCTTCTCCACGTCAGCGAGCGCGATGTACCCCGACCAGACATCATCCACCCCCGACAACATATCCGACGCTGCCTCTTGGACCGGGGAGGTCATCGTCATCAGGCCGACCTCAAAGATGGTCGTCTTCCGGACTGTGGGGCTCCGCCCGTGCACGTAGAGCAGGAACAACGGCATCACGACCGCTACAAACGAAAAGATCCCCACGCGATGACGCTCGAAAAAATCACGCACCATCGGGCTCTACACCTCACCCGGCCGGGCACACCGAGATACAACGGCGTGCCACCCAGTCTGTGTTCGTCGGGTGGACGGCATGGGCAGCTTGACTCTCCTAGCCCTGGACGGTGACGCCTCGGAGCAACGCCAGAGAGTCTAGCGCTTTACCCGAGCCGAGCACCACTGCGCTCATCGGGTCTTCTGCGATCGTGACCGGGAGCCCGGTCTCTTCGCGGAGCAGGACATCGACGTTGCGGAGGAGCGCACCGCCACCTGCAATCACGATTCCCTTGTCCACAATGTCCGCTGCGAGCTCGGGCGGCGTCCCCTCAAGCGCGTGACGCACCGCCTCCGTGATTTGAAAGACCGGTTCGCTCAATGCTTCCCGAACTTCATCAGAATTGATCGTGACGGTCTTGGGGATCCCGCTCAGGAGATCACGCCCCTTGACCTCCATCGTCATCACTTCATCGGTTGGGTAGGCGGTCCCGATCGTGCACTTGATGTTCTCGGCGGTCCGCTCACCGACCAGCAAGTTGTACTTGCGCTTGATGTGATTGCCGATGGCTTCGTCCATCTTGTCGCCACCGCACTTAATCGACTTCGAGTAGACAACCCCAGCGAGGCTGATCACAGCCACCTCCGTGGTGCCGCCGCCGATATCGACGATCATGTTCCCGGAGGGCTCCGTGATCGGCAGCCCTGCCCCGATCGCGGCCGCCATGGGCTCCTCGATCAAGTATACCTCACGTGCGCTCGCCGCCTCTGCGCTCTCTCTCACAGCGCGCTTCTCAACCTCCGTGATCCCGTAAGGCACACAGATGATGATCCGTGGACGGACCAACGTGCGTCGATTGTGCGCCTTTTGAATGAAGTAGCGCAGCATGGCCTCGGTGATCTCAAAGTCGGCAATCACGCCGTCTCTCATGGGCCGAATTGCGACGATCGAGCCGGGTGTTCGACCCAACATTTCCTTCGCATCCTTGCCTACAGCGAGCACGCGACGGGCCCCACGGACGTCTTTCTGGACCGCCACAACAGACGGTTCAGACGACACAATCCCCTTACCCTTCACATAGATCAGGGTATTCGCGGTCCCGAGATCGATCGCGAGGTCGTTGCTAAACAGATCGTACAGCCAGTCGAACATGTCACCTAGTCCAAAGCCGGACGGCTATTAACAGACCTCAACCCACCGCGCCACAGATCGATCACCCTACGGAACTCCACGGTCGCCTTTAACAGGCCGAAGTACAACGTTGTTCCCTGTTGACGATCGGTAGGATAGAGGCTAGCATCCCGGCGCCTGAATGGAAACCAAGAAATGCAAATCATTTCAAACGGTTAGGAACCTAACCCTCTCCGAAAACGGATCTCATGCTCGATTACCTTCGCAATAACGCGCAATCGACCGTCGTGTACTTTATGTTCGCGGCCATCATCATCGTGTTCGTATTTACGTTTAACACGATCACTCCCGATCAAGCTTGTGGCGGCGGCGCACCCGGCCGCGAAGTCGAGGGGCTCTTCACCGTAGGCGGTGAAAACCTCGACACGAACTGGCTCGACATCGCAGCGAGTCTGACGATCGATCCGCCGTCTCCGGACAACGATGATCTTCAAGCGCAGTACCGCCTCCAGCAGTACAAATCTCGCCGCTTTGGCCGCTTCGGCTCGTACGGGTTCATTTACCAGAGCGCGTGGAGCGACTTCGGCACAGACCCCTCGATCGTGAGCCCGATCATGGTAGAGCGCGCGATGACCGATCTGATCGAGACAGTCCTCGTCTCCCAAGAGGCAGAAGAGGTTGGCATTCAAATCAGCGACACCGCGATGTCCAAGCGACTGATCGGAACGTTTGACTATTGGTATGACGAGGAGACGGGCGAGTTTGATCCTGAGAAGTACGATCGCATGGTCCGCTTCCAGATCGGCGCGAGCCCCTCACGCTTCGAAGCCTTCGTGCGGATGGACATGCAGCGTGAGGCGATGATTACCCTCCTCGTCGGAGGCTTGGACATCACGGAGAGTGAACTCCTGTTCCATCAGAAGGCGACCGGCAACAAAGTCGACCTCGAGTTCGCTGCCGTGGATGCGAGCACTGCCGCCGCCCTCGTCAAGGCCGACGAGGCCTCTGTGACCCCTTGGTTGGCAGCCAATCAAGAGAAGGTCGCGAGCTTCTACAAAGAGAATGCGACGCGCTTCGATAAGGCAGAGCGTGCACAGGTACGCGGGATACAGTTCCGCGCAGCCAACCGCGCTCGAGTCACGGGAGAAGAGGACGCTGCAGAGAAAGCAAAGCTACAGAAAGAGCGCGACGACGCCAAAGCCAAGGCAGAGGCCGCTTGGCTCGCGCTGGCCGGCGCAAACGCGTCTCTCCCCGCACCGCTCGCGGCCCCCCCCGAGGACGCAGCGAAGAAGGACGCCGAGGCGGCCACCGCCTCGAAGACGCGTCATGGCGTCGCCATCGACCTCGCTGCCTTTGAGGCTGCGGTGACGGCGAACAGCGACCATGGTCCGACGAAGGAGGCTGGCGGCCTCTTTGACGAGCACCGTGACCGCGAGCGGCTCGGCCGCTACCCCTTCGGAACCGAAGTCGTGGATCCGATCTTCGCTCTTGAGGCTGGGCAGATGAGCGGCGTGATTGAGGTCGACACCGGGTTCTGGATCTTGCGCCTCGAAGAGAAGTTGGCAGCAGAGTCCAAGACGCTGGAGCAAGCTCAAATGGAGATCGCCACGCAGCTCTACAAAGAAGAGCAAGGCGAGGCACTCAAGAAGACCTTAGCCGCCGAGCTACTCGCCAAGGCGAAGGCTGCTTCTGACAAGCCGCTGAGCGATGCAGTTGCAGCCGTCAACGCGGCTCGCGGTGCCGCTGAGGGCGAGGGTCTCACGACCAGCCAAACTGGCCTCTTCGCGCGGATGCAAGCGGGCGCCTACGGGCCAGCAGCGAAGATCGGCCAAGTCCCCACCTTGGGCGATGTACCTGACCTGGCGAAGGCTGCCTTCAAGGCCGGCCCGAAGAGCCCGGTCCTCGGACAGGTCTTCGAGGTCGATGGTGGCAAGCGCCTCGTCGTCGCCCGATGGGCCGCAGAGGAAGCCGCCGCGGAGCTTGATGACGCCGGACGCGCTGGGATTCGCGAGAAGCTCCTGCGGCAAAAACAACGCCTCGTCTACCGCACCTGGTATGAGTCTCTGCTCGCGAAGGCTATCGCTGATGGTCGCGTCGAGGCCGATGACTCTTGGAATACCTACCTGGACGAAGCCCGACGCAACTTCGTCGAGGCTGGTGGGCGGCTCGCCCCTGAGAAGAGCCTGAAGCCCGAGGGCGCACAGGGCTCCTAAGTCGACTTGGACACTCTCCCTCTGCGGCCCAGGTCGAGGAGGGAGAGCTGAGCCGACTACTCTTTCTTGCCGCCGGCTTTGTCTGGCGCCTTTTGCGTGGTGGTGCCCGAGGCCGGCTTCTCCTCAGCTTTCCGCAGCGCTTCGCGCGCCAGGTCATCCTGCATGAGCTCCCGGAGGCGCTCTAAGCTCGCCTCGGTCTTGCGCATCCACTCACCACTGCGCCCCATACGCTGACCGAGCCGCAAGTTCCGCTCGAAGATGTCGACCGCCTTCTCGACCAAGGGTCGAATCTTATCCTTGAGCTCTTCGTAATAGACCGCGATCTCCTCTTCATCGAGATCGGGGGGGACCTCCGCGCTCAACAGGTGGTCGTAGAAGGTCTCGAAGATCTGACCCAGGCGAAACCCAGCGATGACTGAGTACTCAGGGTGTTGAAATCGCACGGTCCGCAGAAACGCAGCCTGACACTTCAAGAAGAGGTTGGATTTGGCCTCGATGTCGCGCTCCATTCGCTCGACAGGTAGACGAATCCGGATCACCTTGAAGAGCTCCCGATAGATCTCCGCGATCTGAAATTGAGCCATGGAGACATAGCGATTCCGCTGCAAGACTTGCTGCCCGATGTTCTCTTTATAGAGCGCGAGGGCCGCCTTGTAGTCTCGCTCTGCGAGGGCCACCTCATCGAGTTCCTGGAGCGCCCTGCCCCTCAGCGCGTGGGCCTCAAGCCTTGAGACCGCTGAGATCCCCTTGAACTCTGGCTTCAGGAGCCTGTCCAAGGCGACCCGCGCAGCGCCCCAGGTCCCTGTGTTTTCATGACACGTCGCGACCCGAAACAGGGCGTCCTGTGCGTCTCTCGAGCCAGCCACGCGCTTGATCAAAGCATCGTAGAGCAACACGGCTTCCGGGCAGCGACCGCTGCGCTCCAGGGCGAGGCCTCCGTTATAACGGCTCACGTTCGCCCAACGGCTCTTTCCAAAGCGAGACACGATCAACCCGTACTTCTGAGCCGCCGTCACATAGTCACTGGACTGAAAGGCCTTTCCCGCCTGCTCAAAGAGCAGCTCAGGGTCCAACACCTCCACCCGCTTCTCGCCATCGACGACGACGGCCTCGATGAGCAGCGGGTCCAGCTTCACAACCTGCATCGGCGTGGACGCACAGCCCGTCAGGCACAACATCGCCCCAAGGCACGTGCTCACCGCCCCCTGCCAATGACTCATCTTCACAGCGCTCCCTCCAAGGATGGCTCTGAGCTGGTTCCAGGCAGCTTAACGGATGAGGGCTGGAATTTCCTCCAGAGTGACGGTCGACTGGGTGCCTGAGGACAGATCCTTCAACCCAATTTCACCGCTCTCCAGGTCAGCCGCACTGGCGATGAGCACCCAACGGTAGCCCTTCCGCTCGGCATACCGGAACTGCTTCCCAAGCTTCGCGGGCTTGAGAGAAACCTCGATCTTCACCCCGTGACCGCGAAGCGTCTGCGCCGCGCGTTGAAGTGGGCCATAACTGTCGCCATCAAAGAGCACGGCGAAGACATCCGCAGCGCCGGCCTTACCCTCGATGACGCCGATCTCAGTCAGCAGGGAGAGCAACCGCTCAATCCCCACGCTGATCCCGACCGCCGGCGATGACTGCTTAAGGAACATACCAAGGAGCGTGTCGTAACGCCCGCCCGACATGACACTCCCGTAGTTCTCATGCCCCAGCACGAAGGTCTCGTAGATCGTGCCCGTGTAGTAATCCAGGCCCCGGGCGATGCTCAGGTCAACCTCCACGTGCTCACCGAGCCCTGCGCCCTCGAGGAGCTCCAGGAGCGACGTCAGCTCTTCCACACCAAGGCGACCCTGCTCCGTGTCACCCACCGCGTCCATGACCCCCCTCAGGTCAGCGCTCACATCAAGCGCCATGAAAGCGAAGAGGCGATCTTGAGCCTCCGATGAGAGACCTACGGCCTCAGAGAGCTCCTTGGACACCCCATCGCGGCCGATCTTCGGTAGCTTGTCGACGATCCGCAGCACATCGTGGCGGCGCTCTGTGCCCTCGACCCCGAGGCCGTCCAAGAGCCCGTCGAGGATCTTACGGTTGTTCACCCGCGCCATCACGTTAGGGACACCGAGCGCTTGCATCACCCGCAAACCGACCGTCAGGCACTCCGCATCCGCTCGGATCGAGGGCTCTCCAACGATATCGACATCGCACTGCAAAAATTCGCGAAATCGCCCTTTCCCGGGCTTCTCTGCGCGCCAGACTGGGGCGATCTGATAACGACGAAACGGGACCTCGAGATCACGGTGCTGCGCGACGACGCGCGCCAAGGGCACGGTCAAGTCGTAGCGCAAGGCCACGTCGCGGCCGCCGTTGTCCTCGAACCGGTAGAGGAGCTTATCGCCCTCCTCACCATACTTTCCTAAGAGGACCTCTGAGTATTCGAGCGCAGGGGTCGTCAACGGGGCAAACCCAAAGGACTCGAACACCTCAGCGATGACCCGAAGGACGCGCTGTCTTGGGATATCGGACATGGGAAGGTAGTCACGAAACCCCTTCAACACCCTCGCTTGTACCGTCGCCATGAGGCCACTCCATTGATGTGGACGCTGGCATGGTGAAGGCAGTGCCGCATTCGAGCAAGCCCTTCAAGCAGGCGCCGAGACGCGTCAGCTCTGGTACCATCCCCTCATGAACTTGCCTGAACGCCTCTCCTTGGCTCACCTGCCGACCCCTGTTCATCGACTCGACAGCCTCTGTGATGAGCTGGCGACAGAGCTCTATTGCAAGCGTGACGACCTGACGGGTAGCCACCTCTCTGGCAATAAGATTCGCAAGTTAGAGTACCTCCTCGCAGAGGCCGTCGCCCGTCAAGCGACCCACGTGATCACCTGTGGGGGCGTTCAATCGAACCATTGCCGGGCGACAGCGTTGGCGGCCTCATCCTTGGGTATGAAACCCGAGCTCCTGTTGCGTACCGCGACGGGCCGCCCCTCCGACCTCCCCTCCCCCTCTTCAGGCAATGTGCTGCTTGGTCGCTTATCAGGTGCCGCGATTCACCTCTGCGATCCAGAGGGCTATCGACACACACGCTCCGAGCGCATGGCCGCCATCGCTGATGCAATCCGTGCGCGCGGCGGACGCCCCGTTATCGTGCCGGAGGGGGGCTCCAATGCGCTCGGCTCACTCGGCTACGTGACAGCAGCACAGGAGTTGGTGGCGCAGCTCGGGGACGACAAGCCGACCACTGTCTGGGTCCCCGTAGGCTCGGGCGGCACTCTCGCGGGCCTGGCCCTCGGCTTTAAAGCCCTCGGCGTGCCCTACCGCGCTGTCGGGGTGCCCGTCTGTGACGACGCCCCGACCTTCCGCGCCATCATCCAAGAGATCTCAAAGGAAGCCTGCGCGACCTACGACCTGCCCCCGCTTGAAGAAAACGACTATGACCTCATCGAGGGCTTCCAGGGCGACGGATACGGACTAACGACGGCGAGAGAACTTGCGGTCATTCGAGATGCTGTCCGGCGAGACGGGCTCGTCCTCGATCACGTCTATACCGGGAAGGCCTACCGCGGATTACTGACGACGTTGAGAGAGCGTAAAGCCCGGCGCACGGTGTTCCTGCACACTGGTGGCATCTTCGGCCTCGGAGCCGCGGCCTCAAAGCTCGACGACCTCTTGAGTGACGCAGGTGATGGCCATCCCTAGCCTCCTGAACATCTTCCTCGTCTGCGTCGCCCCGTCCCTCTTCTGGCTGGGCTATTGGTATTATCGCGGGCACTTGGGGAAGCGCCGTTGGCGCCCGATTTGGGCCTTCTTTGCCTCGGGCATCCTCGCTGGACCACTCGCCCTTTTGCTCTTCGAGGCCGTCGAACTCAGCCCCTTCTACGAGCAGCTCGCGGCGATCGACGAGATGCCAGAGGTCGAAAAATTCGCCTACGCGATCTTCGCCATCGGCCCCATCGAGGAGATGGCCAAGTTCCTCGTCGCATGGGCATGCATGCACTTCCTCGCCGGTGAGCTCGACATCCGGGCCGGCGGGATGGTCTACGCCGCAGCAGCAGCGCTCGGGTTCGCGACCATCGAGAACTGGTATTATATGCTGGCGGTCGACGAGGTGCTCTGGCACCGCGCCCTGACGCTGCCCTTCAATCACGTCCTCTTCTCGAGCTTCTGGGGCGTAGGGCTCTCGCTCTACACCGCGAGAGGTAATCACGGCTTAGTGTGGCTGATAGCGGGTCTTATTCTGGCCTTCGTCTATCATGGCCTGTACGACTTTATCCTGCTCTCTAACGAGATCCCCAATATCGCTGTTCTCCCCCTGATCTTGACCCTTTGGCTTTGGTTGGTCACCGCGATCCCCCGCCTACGCCGCACCCTCTCTCCTCCCACCAAGCGAGAAACGCCTTGAGCGATGAGCAAGACGAGCTGATTCGCCTCCGTCGCAGAGTTGCCGACTTGGAGAGAGACAACGATATGCTGTCTCGCGAGCTGCTGGAGATGGAGCGCATTGATCGCAGCCTGTTGCGCCAACACGGCACGGAGACAGCCGTGCTCTCGCAGGTGCTGGACGTCATCGCGAGTCGCCTCCCAGAGGCCAAGACGGCCGTCGCTCTCGCCGACCACGACGAGCGACTCCTCCACTTTGCCGTGACACGCGGCCTTGATGAAGCCGTCCTCGGCATTCCCCTTGAGGCAAACGCCGGACCAGTCGGTCAAACCCTTCGAGGAGGCTCGCCTCGCTCGTTCCCTGCCCGCCGATTCCATCTCGCTCCTGAGCTCGTAGGGGAGGTCGACAGCCTTACCCTCGTGCCCATGCGTGTGCAGGGCAGCTCGGTGGAGAACCACGAAGAAGAGGCCGCCGGCATCGTGTTGGTGGCCACCACTGCCGACACCCAGCTCCTAGGCGACGACCTCGAGTTCCTTCGCCGAGTCGGTGTCCACAGCGCAGTGCTTCTTGAGAACACTCGCCTATTTTACAGCCTCCGCCGCTCTGAGAAGACGTACCGCACGATGGTCGAGCGCGCCCACCTGGGCATGGCCCTCATTGAACCCGACGGGCATATTCATCAGACAAATGGTCCGATGCGCGAGCTCCTCGGGGAGACAGCGACCAGCTCCCCCGCCTTTATCGATTACGTCGCTGAAGAGGACCGAGAGCTCGTCTCGGCGCACCTCGATGAAGACGCGATCACGATCTCTGGGGCGCCAGAGGTCACGCTCATCGGCCCCCTTGGCGCGCGCCGCGTCCGACTCTCCGTCACCCCCATCCAAGAACGGATGGACCGAAACGCCGGGCACCTGCTCATCGCCCGGGACATCACAGATGAAGTCGCGTTAGCCGATGAACGAGAGGCCCTGGCCCGACGTGTCCAACAAGCTGAGAAGCTAAGCGCTGTCGGCCAGTTCGTCGCGGGCATCGCCCATGAGCTCAACAACCCTCTGACCGTCGTCATCGGCTATACCGAGCTACTCGGGGCTGAAGAGAGCCTGAACCCACGCCTCGAGGCCTTGGTCGAGCAGGTCCTGCAGCATGCTCAGCGCTGCGGTCGGATCGTCGCTGACCTGCTCACCTTCTCGCGACAAGAGCAGCGCCGGCCCGAGCCAGTCCTCTTATCCGACGTCGTGCATGAGGCCCTCGCGGCGACGCGTCACAAGGTCCGCCCATCAGACGTCATCAAAACTGACGTCACGGCCGACGCTCCCCCAGTATTCGGTTCACCGCACGCGCTCTGCCAGTTGGTCACTAACATCATCGCCAACGCCTTGGACGCTGTCGCGCTCCAAGACACGCCAGGTCGTGTGGATGTCAGGCTTGTCCAGTATGAGGGCGACCAGTACCTCAGCATCAAGGACAACGGGCCAGGGATCACGGCGCCAGACCGGATCTTCGATCCTTTCTACACGACCAAGCCTATCG
Source organism: Myxococcota bacterium (assembly GCA_049602155.1). Taxonomy (GTDB): domain Bacteria; phylum Myxococcota_A; class UBA9042; order PHBI01; family JBMYRH01; genus JBMYRH01. The sequence goes on from JBMYRH010000007.1 coordinate 136,558, forward strand.
GAAAGGGCACAGGGCTGGGCCTCAGTATCTGCTATGGCATCGCCAAAGATCATGGCGGCACGCTCCAGGCAGAGAACGCCTCAGACGGTGGCGCGCGCATCACGCTGATCCTCCCCGAGAGCCTCGAAACATCCGCCCCCCTTCCCGTGCTCGCCCCAGCCGACCATGCAGTGCCTCCCATTTCCTCAGGCGATGGGCGCTTTCGTGTGCTAGTCGTCGACGATGAACCTGGGATCCTGGATCTCGTCAGCCAAGCCCTCATGTCGTTCTGCGACCTCGCTACAGCCGAGACTGTTGAACTCGGCCTGGCTGAGCTGGAGTCTAACCCTGTCGATCTCGTCCTCACCGACCTGCGTCTACCCGCAGGCATGACTGGGGCAGACTTCTACGAGGAGATCGCAGTGCGCTGGCCCCAGCTCACCGCCCATGTTGCCTTCATGACGGGCGACACCATCGGCCAAGGCACACAGGCATTCTTGGATCGCGTTCAGCGCCCATGCCTGCAGAAGCCCTTCAAGATCTCTCAGCTGATCAGCTTCGTACGAGCTCAGCTCTCGGCCGATTAGCGCGGCCCGATACTACTCGGCTTCAGCTGCGTGCTCTTTCAGCTGCTTCTCAAGGTCAGACCAACGGATGGTGTCTGAGACGGCCTTGAGCGAAACAACCATCGCTTCGACACGATCATTTTTGCGTCGCTGAACAAGCTCAGCGTGCTCTTCGTAAACAGCCATCATGTCCAGTGTCATCACGTCGCTCGTCGGCACTTGAACAGCCTGCTCGGCCGTCTTGCCCACCTCAACAACCATGATCTCCCATCGCTCTTCCGAGCTGGAGCTGCGCCCCTTCTCGGTGACCTTCACCTTCTGAGGTTTCCCCGTGTCCAGGACCCAAGAGCCTGTTGAGGTTGGTATCTTACCGAGCTTCGGCACATCGCGCTCCGAGCGACTGACAAGCACAGTCCGAGACGCACCTGCCTTTCCGCCACTCTTCTTGATGGCGTCCACCAGCGGACCTTTCGCCATTCTATTGTAAGCCTTTGACTCCTCAACCAGCGAGGTAGCGAGGTCATGGAGATGCCGCGTCTTCATCGCGAAGCTCACAGACGCAAGCAGCTCATCGTCCTTATAGAGCACCAGGATGTCATCCATCAGCGCTTTGGGATTGAAGTACACCCCGTCGTTCGCGAAGGCCTTCGTGGTCTCCATAAAGGCCTTGAGCACTTTGGCGCGCTCCTCTTCGCCCCCGACCTTCTTCAGCTTGGCGGCCTCGAGCTCCTTCGTCGTCGCCTTGAGCGCGGCTTGGTAGGCTGTCAGCGCGGGGATCAGCTCCGCTCCAGTCTTCGTCTTAGCGGTACTCATCGCCTTCAGGCGGTCTTTCGTGTAGCTCGCGTGGGTGTCCCAGAGCCCCTGCTGCTCAAGACTCCCCCCCAGCACCTGGCCAAGAAGCATGCTCACGCCAGCGACGACGAGGAGCGTCACGATCATGGGCTTCGTCGCCAGCTTGCCAGACCCTGATGGCGCGTCATCCGCCACTCCCCCGACCTCAGACCCTGGGAGCACCTGCGGTAAGGGCGTCTTGTCACTCTCGAATGCAGAGAACGCCTCCTCCGGGGTCCCTGCTTCGGCGCTCGCGTCCTCCGCGCGCTGACGCGCCTCTGCGACGTCGCCTCCTCCGCCGAGGCTCGCGCTCGTCGGACGGCCCACACGACGCTTTCGCGTCCTGAGCCCAAGGCGGGCCTTCAGATCCGCCGCATCCGTATCCGTGCCAGCCTGCTCACCAGCTGTTGACTGATCATCGGTGGGGTTATCGGTGTCGCTCAAGACCGCCTCCATGGCACCGGAAATGTAGCACTGGGACGGTATCACGGGCTTATCACGTGTCAAGGCCGGCTCGCCGCGCGCGCGATCTCGTTTTTCGCCGAGCAAGCAGACTCGGAGTAATCTCAGCCCATGGTAAATTCTGAGCATATTGAGACAGAGTCAGAGGCGAGGCAGGCACCGGCACCGGTGAACTGGAGCGGCGTAAAGCGTATCCACGTCATGGGCATCTGCGGGAGCGCCATGGGGGCCTTTGCCGGCATGCTCCGGATCCGCGGCTTCGAGGTGCGTGGATCGGACAAAGGGGCCTACCCACCGATGTCGACGACCCTCGGAGAGATGGGTATCCCCATCATGGAGGGCTACGCTGCGTCGAACTTGGACTGGCAACCAGACGTCGTCGTGGTCGGCAACGTTATCCACCCAAGTTACGATGAGGCCGTGGCCCTGCGGCGCTCTGGCATCCCACATTGTTCATTGCCACAGGCCCTCAGCGGTCTCTTTATTGCCGATAAGCACAGCGTCGTCGTCACCGGGACACACGGCAAGACCACCACAAGCTCAATGACCGCCTGGCTTCTCCACGCAGCGGGGCTCGACCCCAGCTTTATGATTGGAGGAATCACAGGAAACTTTGGGGTGAACCACCGCGTCAGCGACGGTGGTGTGTTCGTCGTCGAAGGTGACGAATACGACACGGCATACTTCGATAAGGGCCCCAAGTTTCTTCATTACCGCCCGCGAACAGCCTCCGTAAACAACATCGAATTCGATCACGCAGACATCTTCTCGGGCATCGACGCCATCGAGCATGCCTTCAGTCGCTTCACAGCGTTGATCCCCTCGAATGGGACGCTCGTCATTCCCGCCAACGATCCGCGCGTCGCTCGTGTCGCCTCACACTGTCCAGGCAACATCTGGACCTTTGGCATCGACTCAAACGCGGACATCGTCGCGCGAAGCCCAAGACCACACGCCCGCGGTGTCGATTTCGAGCTCTGTCTGCCTGGCAGCACCGCTGTCGCCACGGGGCTGTCCATCTGGGGTGACCACAACATCCGCAACGCTCTGACGGCAGCAGCGCTCGCCTTCGATGCAGGAGCAGCGCCCGGGGATATCGCGCGCGCGCTCCCTGAGTTCACCCTGCCTAAGAAACGCCAAGAGCTGCGCGGCGTCGCCTCGGGGATCCCGGTCATTGACGACTTCGCTCACCACCCTACAGCTATAAGGGCCACGCTGCGCTCTATCCGCACACGCTACCCCGGTAAACGCGTCGTCGCCTTGTTCGAGGTCGAGAGCAATACGTCTCGGCGCCGCGTGTTCCAAGACGACTTCGCAGCTGCGTTAAGCGAGGCCGATCGCGTATGGTTCTGCGCGCCCCTGGAGAAGAACGACAACCTCCCTCCAGAGGAGCGCCTCGACATGTCAGAGCTCATCGGCTCAATTCGCGCGACGGGTACCCCCGTTAACATGGACGAGGACATCGGCTCGCTTTGCGATGCCGTAACGGCAGATGCACGACCGCACGAGGATGTCATCGTGGGGATGAGCGGGCGTAACTTCCATGGGCTACACCAGAGGCTCCTCACAGCGCTCGGCGGCTAGCCCTTAGTAGCGCCAGTAAAAAAGCCCGCGCGCGGCGAACGCAGGTGACGGCGACGCGCCGGTGACGCGGTCATTCAAGGCGTCCAGTGGGAGCAAGACCCCCGTGTGCAGTGACATCCCGAAGCCGTGAGGCAAGTTCACCCAAGCAGACGCATCGAACTCCACCCCCCAATGGTCGCCCTTCCCCGGGGTACCCTCAGGGTTCATCGCGGCGGCATAGAGGGCGTCGAAGCGCGCACCGATCTCAACCGCCTCTGTATCTAAGAGCGTATAGGCCACCCAAGGTCGCACGTAGACAGCGTTGGTGACGGTCCCGATCACTTGGCGGAAGAGCAGCAGGTCGATGTGGTAGTCGCGGTGGAACCAGAACGACGAGATCGTCTCATTCTCACGCACTGCCGTAGATGAGTCGTCGAGGTAAAGCTCGTCAGCGACGCTCACGTTCTGACCGTCTGAGACGCCGAGGTAGTCGCCATCGTCGCCTGTCGCAAATCCCACATCGAGACCTGTCTGGAGCCGATCGTCACGGTACTCAAGCTCGAACGCCCCTCCGACACCGGCCAATGACTTGGCGCTGTCTTGGTAGGCGGGATCGTTCTGCGTGTTCTCGATCTCACCAATAAGAGCTGAGAGCTCGAACTCCAGCCGCAACGACGACAACGCAGAGCGCCTCCACACCACCTGCACCCAACCGCCTGGCCGATACAAGGCCGCATCACGCGGCATCAAACGCCAGCACTCGTAGGGGAGCGAGAGCAGAGCATCAGTACCTCCTGCGAGCTGCGCACATTCACTCCCGAGGTCGCTCAAATCCTGCTCTGCCGTGTCCATCGACTGACTGGTGAGCGCTGCATGTACAGACCAATCAAACGCCCATCCGGGCTTCGTCTCATCGACTGGTGCGGACGGGGCGATACCCACGGGGAGTGCGCTGTGCCCCAAGCTCAATGTCCACGTGTTCACGTCGTCCGAGAGGTCAAAGTTCGTGGGTTGGCCGGGCATCCCCGGCATCTCGCTGGTCACCCCGATGGCACTGGCCTCCCAGCCGACCTCGATACGGAACCCAAAGATGTCGACCCCGAGCTGGGCCCCATCGACATACGTGCCGTAGTTGCAGTCCGGGCAAAGGCCCGCTTGACGCCACATCCCTAGGCCGCGGTTGTCAGGCATCCGCCCACCGCTCAGATCGATGAACTCCAGCAACCGCCAGGTTCCGTAGAGGTGGCGTACCTCGAGCGCATCACTGAACCCAGAGATGCCAGCTACGGGGGACACCTGAGCGTCTTGCCAGAGCCCCTCTTCGAACGAACTGCCCGCGCCTGCGAAGGTCGAACCAAGCACCACGTTGTCCAACGCATCGAGCCCGACATGGATCGTCCAAGGCTCACCGACGTGCACCGCAGCGTCATAGCGAAGCCTGATCGACGTCCACGCGAGCGTGTGAGAAGGCTCACCATCGGTCGCAAACGGGACCGGAATCGCGCTTGAGGTGTTGCCCAAGTCTCCACCCAGCAAGATGTCGGAGCGAAGCCGGAACGATGCATGATGCTCGATCCGAACCGGAGACGTTACAGCAGTCGCATCGGCTGAATGCGCCTGCGTCTCTGAGGAAGAATCAGACGTCGCGGCCTGGCCGGCGTCTCCGGAGACAGCATGCACATCCGCCGCGGTCAGCGCGATCGCAAGAAACGCCGTCAACACGAGCACGCCAGTTTCTCTCACAATGTTATGCATTTAGAGACAGTTCTCCCCTCTGGGCGGGCGCATCCTAGTACGCGATTCGAGCCGCATGCAACGAGTCATTGAATACCGGGCGTTCCGAGGCGTCGGACCCATGACGGTCGATGAACGGTAAGCACTGCCACATTGACCTCGTAAACCCCTGGAACGAGAGGACTCACCCATGACTAAGCTCTCCCAATTTTGCACCACCAGCCTGCTCCTCGGAACGCTCCTGTCTGGCAGTGCCCTGGCACATTCCACTCCCTACTCGCACTACCACGCAGCCCCAAAGAAGAAGCGCATTAAGGTCGTCTACAGGACGACTCCAGCACCACCTACCCGTGTCGTGGTGGTCGAAGAGAAAACGGTTATCCGCCCGAAGGTCACGATTCGACGCCCGACGGTGGTGATTGAACGACCAGCGACTCCCGTGGTGGAGACCACAACGACCCGCGTGATCACTGATCCGAAGCGCTCCTCGGGCAATCAGCCCTACCTCCCTCTGTCGATCGGCGTCCGTGCGCTGGGCGCTCAAACCTCCATGGAGGATGGCGTACAAGGTGAAGTGGCGATGGGCGGTGCTGGCCTCACCATCCGCTCGAGGTTCACAGACGGGTTTGGTATCGAGCTGTCTGCGGATGTCTTGGCTGGTGAGGACGCTGGCTTCGTGCAAACCAGCATCCCGGTGTTCGCCTCGGCCAGCTACCATTTCTTGCCTGGCTCGTTCTTGCAGCCCTACGCAGTGGCTGGTGTCGGAGTGGAATTCAGTCGCCGTGAGTTCCTGGATGGTCGCTACCTCGTGGATAACGTCGATGTCGGCGTCCAAGCTGGCGTCGGAGCGGAACTGTTCTTCACCGACGACATCTCCCTGACAACCGATGTCCGCTTCAAAGCGATGGGCACCGTGAAGCGAGATGGGATCATTCGAGATGACTGCCTCTCGGCCTCGGGTGCAATGACGGGCTTCTGCGATGGTCTGCAGGGCGCGGCGACCGGCGGCGACGCCAACCTCGGGGTGCAAGTCGGACTCGGCGCCAATATCTACTTCTAGCGCCGGTCCCCTTCGATCTAGATGGCCTGCGTCCCCTCTCTTGAGCGGGTCGCAGGCCTTCTTGCGTGAAACGCCTGCGGACGCAGCTGCTCCACCTTGAGCTACATCGACTGTGCCAAGCTCACCAAGCGCTCGCCCAACGCCTCGAGCTCCCCTCGAAGCTTGCTGTCTTGACTTGCAGGCATCGTGGCGACGACATCCAAGGAGTCACCGACGCTGTCGATGGTCTTGAGGTAATGCGCGGTCAAACGAGGTAAGTGCTGAACGGTGAAGTCAACCAAGCGCTCGTCACGCAGGTGGATAATCTGCTTCAAAAAGCCAACGGGGAGCGCACCACCGCGACCACGCTTCTCTTCGTCGAGAATGACCTGAGCCAAGACAAGCCCGGTAAGATCTTTCCCAGACTTCGCATCCGTGACGATAAAGTCCTGATCGGAGCGCACCAATTCCGCAATTTCACCCAAAGTGACGTAGCGGCTTTGATCGGTCCTATATAGGCGTCGATTCCCGTACTTGTGCACACGAATAGCCGCAGCTCCGGCGTCATCTTCCGCAGACATTGGATTCCCCTGGGAGAGCGGTACCCACAACTCCACGGCAGGTGCGAAGTAGGTCCGTCTTGGTTGTCAGTATTGTGGCATCATAAAGGGCCCAACCGAAACCGATCAAGCAATGGTACCGCATTTACGTCAGTCATCTCATCGCGAGACCCGGAGAGGCTTGCGTTGGATCCGGTCGGGCGTATAGTCCGACGCGACGCCGGACGCCCACTATGTACGCAGTAATCCGACAACTCTGGTCACGCCTCGTCATCGAGCCACTCGATTGGATCGATGCCCATAACCAAGTGCCACCCGGTCGACTTTCGCCGAACGCCCGCTGCACCGTGGTCTTCATCGTGACAGGTCTCAGCCTCACGATGCTCTCCTACGCGGTGCTCTCTTCAGGCGTCCAGCATGGTGTATCTGGCCTAGCGCTCGATGCATTGGGCTCAACGGCTCCCGAGCTCCGCGAGTCTGTCCGCCCATACGATCGACTTGGTCGAAACATTACTTGGTCGCTAGGCTGCTTCACCTTTTACTTCCTTCTACCTGCGCTCGTCGTGCGGCGTGTCTTTGGCCACCGGCTGCGCGATTATGGGTTGAGCTTCGAGAATTTCTGGAAGCACCTCTGGATCTACGTCGTGATGTTCATCCCGGTCGCCTGCCTGGTGTGGCTCGTGGCAAAGGAACCGGACTTCCAGCGTCAATATCCGTTCTACAAGAACCCCAAGGGCATCCTCGACTTTGTGATCTGGGAGTTCTTCTACGCGCTGCAATTTTTCTCCCTTGAGTTCTTTTTTCGCGGGTTCATGCTCCACGGTACAAAAGACCGTCTCGGCCGCTTCGCCATCTTCGCGATGGTCGTCCCGTACACGATGATCCACTTCCGAAAGCCGCTCTATGAGACGATCGGCGCCGTCATCGCTGGCTCTGCACTGGGTGGCCTTTCCCTTCGGACAGGGAGCATCTGGGGCGGGTTTCTCATCCACGTCGCTGTGGCTATCTCGATGGACGTAGCCGCCCTACTCATGAGAACCTGAACGCGCGGGTTCAGGAACGCTTGATTTCTGACGCGACCCGCACAAACAATAGCCGCCCGCATCCTGACAGAGCCAAGCTTGTCAGCTGGCCCCTACCCGGGGAACCCGGACAGGGCGCGATAAAACCAATCCTCACAACGACACTCGGAGGCCTCTCATGTCAACGCAGGACGACGGACGTAAAGATCCCTACGACCTCGACGAGGAACCCGAGCTCACAGATGACGAGCTCACCTACTTCAAAGAGAAGTTAATGACCGAACGGGCAAAGCTCCTCACCCGCCTCGATCGCCATCGCGACGAAGCCGTCGCTCACGACGAGACCACAGGCGACGACGCAGACATCGCGAGCCGCCAGATCGACCGCATGTACCAGATGAAGCTGGCCAGCAAAGAGCGGAAGCTTCTCAACCAGATCAACTTGGCGCTCGGCAAGTTCGAGGACGGCGACTACGGAATCTGTGAGGGCAGTGGTGAAGTCATTCGGCGCAAACGCCTCGAGATGCGCCCTTGGACGCGCTACAGTGTCGAGTACAAGGAGCAGCTAGAGCGCCAGAAAGGAGCACGCGGGGCGGAAGCTGACCCGTCACGCTTCCCCTTCGAGTAGCGCACGCCTCGCGTCATCGGAGCAGACTCATGGTCACGTCCACGCTGGGGTCACTTGACCCCATGCACCCCGATGCCCTAGAACGACAGAGCTAACGTTCTAGAGATAGCAGAAGGGGGACGCTGTGGCACACGAGAGCGGCACAGAGCTCGACGACTACATTCCGCCGACCAAGATCTCGTATATCAGCGGTCGCCCAGCGACCTTGCATCTCCGAAAATGCAAGCTCGTCGCCGAACGTGAAGACGGCTCTATCGCCGAGTACATCTTTGACCAGCCCCAGGTGACGATCGGAGGGATGGACGACAACGACTTGGTCCTCGATGACCCGACCGTCAGTCGGTATCATTGCCGGATTTACCAAGACGAAAACAACTACATGATTGAGGACTTAGGCTCGACAAACGGCACCTTCGTCAACCGCGTCCGCATCAAGGATGCGTACCTCAAGCCTGGTTGCATGCTCTCCGTAGGCAAAAGCGATGTGCGCTTCCAGAGCCTCGATGAGCGTATCGAAATCCTGCCGGTTAACCGCGAGAAGTTCGGCCGCATCGTTGGTAAGAGCACGCGGATGCGTGAGATCTTCGGCATCCTTGAGCGGATCGCCCCGACTGGCGCGACCGTCATCCTCGAGGGAGAGACAGGGACCGGGAAGGAGGTCGTGGCCAAGACGATTCACGAAGCCAGTCGCCGTGCAGACAAGCCTTTCGTCGTCTTCGACTGCGGCGCTGTCCCCGAGAACCTCATCGAGAGTGAGCTCTTCGGCCATGAGAAGGGCTCCTTCACTGGCGCTATCATGGCAAGACAGGGCCTGTTCGAGGTCGCCCAAGGTGGCACGATCTTCCTCGACGAGCTTGGTGAGTTGAGCCTCGACCTGCAGCCCAAGCTTCTGAGAGCACTTGAGCAACGAGAGATCCGGCGAGTGGGCTCGAATAAGCCCATCAAAGTGGATGTGCGTGTCGTCGCGGCGACGAATCGCAATCTACAAGATGAGGTCAAAGCCGGTCGATTCCGCGAAGATCTCTTCTATCGGCTCAGCGTCGTTCGACTCATCCTCCCGCCCGTCCGTGACCGAGTCGAAGACATCCCGCTTCTCGCCAAGCACTTCCTCCGCAGCGGTGAGTTCAACAAAGACACCGACGGTAAACCCCGAGTCCGCGGCATCAACCGCGAGGCCTTAGACGCCATGATGAACTACCAGTGGCCTGGTAACGTGCGTGAATTGGCGAACGTCGTTGAGCGCGCGTGTGCGTACTGCGACTCCGAGTACGTTAGCCTTGAACACTTGCCGGAGCACATCTCAGGGGTCGGTGTCCTGCGCCGCCGTCCAGCGACCAACGCCGCTAACAGCGCGACACGATCCGGTGATGACCGCATGGACGAATCGCTCAACAAACCCTTCAAAGACGCAAAAGAACAGTGGGTCAGCTCCTTCGAGCGCGACTACATCTTGGGCCTGTTAGAGAAGAACTCCTTCAACATTAGTCACGCGGCGCGTGAGGCTGATATCGATCGTAAGTACTTCCGAAAGCTCATGAAAAAGTATGGGATCGATTCACCGTCGGGTCGGTCCGAAACGAGCGACCGTTAGCCTAACCTCGGAACACGTGAGACGACGTTCTGAACGCCTCATCGACCAAGGGAAGCCCCTTCACTCCCCGCTAGAAAGCCACCGCGACGGTCTACGAATCCGATATTCGTACATCTCTTCGGGAAAAAATGTCGGGTCGTCGTTGACCGCCGAGGCGTTGTGTTTAAAGTTCGGCCGCCTCACGCCGTAACGTGCGAAAGCGCGACGGAAAACCCAACCAAATATCGGCCACTTGTGGCTGACGACGGAGAACCCAACCATGAAGATCAGGCCGTTACACGACCGTGTACTCCTCAAGCGCGTTGAAGAAGAGCAAGTCTCCCGCGGAGGGATCATCATCCCCGACACCGCAAAAGAGAAGCCGATGCGCGGAGAGATCGTCGCAGTCGGGTCAGGCAAGATGCTGAAGAATGGCGATGTCCGCAGTCTCAGCGTCAAAGAGGGCGACGTCGTGCTTTACAGCAAGTACGCAGGTACCGAGGTCAAGCTCGACGGTATCGAGCACCTGATCATGCGCGAGGACGACATCCTCGGCGTCCTCGCTTAGCACCGCCGCATATCACCACTCATTACGTGCCGTGCTCCCGCACGGTCGTCCATTCAATCCTCATAGGGAGGGATCGCTAAAATGGCGAAGGAAGTCGTATTTTCCGAGTCCGCTCGTGGCCAAATCCTGTCCGGCGTGAACACGCTGGCGGACGCAGTCATGGTCACCATGGGCCCCAAGGGTCGTAACGTTGTCATCGAGAAGAGCTTCGGCTCCCCTACGGTCACCAAGGACGGCGTGACCGTCGCCAAGGAGATCGAGCTCGAGCAGAAGTTCGAGAACATGGGCGCCCAGATGGTCAAAGAGGTCGCCTCCAAGACCTCCGACGTCGCCGGTGACGGCACGACCACCGCAACGGTACTGGCGCGAGCCATCTACCGCGAGGGCCTCAAGATGGTCGCCGCGGGTCACAACCCGATGGATCTCAAGCGCGGCATCGACAAGGCTGTCGGCGCAGCTGTAGGCCAGCTCCAAGGGCTCTCCAAGCCGACGCAGGACCAGCGCGAGATCGCGCAGGTCGGCACGATCTCGGCCAACAACGACTCCACCATCGGCGGTATCATCGCCGAGGCCATGGAGAAGGTTGGTAAAGAGGGCGTCATCACCGTCGAGGAGGCCAAGTCCATGGAGACGACCTTGGAGGTCGTCGAGGGCATGCAGTTCGACCGTGGCTACCTGAGCCCCTACTTCGTGACCGATGCCGAGCGCATGGAGGTCCAGCTGACGGACCCGGTCATCCTCATCCACGAGAAGAAGATCTCGAGCATGAAGGACCTGCTCCCCTTGCTTGAGCAAGTGGCGAATCAGGGACGTCGTCCGCTCCTCATCATCGCAGAGGACATCGAGGGCGAGGCTCTCGCGACGCTCGTCGTCAACAAGCTCCGCGGCACGCTCAACGTCGCCGCCGTGAAGGCACCCGGCTTCGGCGATCGCCGTAAGGCCATGCTCCAGGACATCGCAGTCCTAACGGGCGGTCAGGTGATCAGTGAGGATCTGGGCCTGAAGCTTGAGAACGTTCGCTTGGAGGACCTCGGTACCGCGAAGACCATCACCATCGACAAGGACGCCACCGTCATCGTCGATGGCGCTGGTGAGACCGCGGACATTCAGGCTCGCGTGCAGCAGATTCGCGTTCAGATCGAGGAGACCTCCTCTGATTACGACCGGGAGAAGCTGCAAGAGCGGCTCGCTAAGTTGGTGGGCGGCGTCGCTGTCATCAACGTCGGCGCAGCCACCGAGGTCGAGATGAAGGAGAAGAAGGCACGCGTCGAGGACGCCCTGCACTCCACCCGCGCTGCCGTCGAAGAGGGCATTGTCGTGGGCGGTGGCGTGGCTCTCTTGCGCTGCCAAGCTGCTGTCGAAGCCGCAGAGGCACTCGATGAGGAGCGCTTCGGCCTCAACATCGTGCTCCGCGCTCTTGAGGAGCCCATTCGTCAGATCGCTGGTAACGCAGGCTCTGAGGGCTCTATCGTCGTCCAGAAGGTCCGCGACAACGACAACAACAACTTCGGCTACAACGCGGCCAGCGACACCTTTGAGGACCTCGTGTCCGCCGGTGTGATTGACCCGACGAAGGTCACGCGTACAGCGCTGCAAAATGCTGCGTCTGTGGCGGGGCTGATGCTGACCACTGAGGCGATGGTCGCTGATATCCCTGAGCCCCAGGGCGGCGGCGGCGGCATGGCCCCTCCCGGCATGGGCGGCATGGGCGGCATGGGCGGCATGGGCGGCATGATGTAGCCAATGCAGTGATGGCCACGGCCACTTGCTGAGTAAAACAAGGCCCCGTCGATGTGCATCATCGGCGGGGCCTTTTTGCGTCTCGCTCTCAGCGTGGCTCCGTAGCCCCTACAAGCGCCCCCCTTCGGGTACGTGATGCTCGGCCTACTCGTGCCTCCTAAACGCCCCATCGTGCGTGAAGAAGGCCCGGTTTCAAGCCAGACTGATCATGAAGGTCGTGAGGCCTCTTAAGCCCGCTATGCCTCGTCAGTGACCTCAAGCAACTCAAGGAGGACGCCACCGGTCGCCTTGGGGTGCACGAAGGCCACCGGGTAGCCCTCTGCACCGCGCTCCGCCTTCGTGTTCACCAAGCGCACGCCCCCCTCGTCGAGCGCATCGAGGCTGGCGTCGATATCGTCGACCTGGAGACACAGGTGGTGCACCCCGGGACCACGCTTATCGAGGAACCCCTGTATTTGAGACTCCGAGCCCACCGGCTCCATGAGCTCAAGCACCGCCTCTCCGCAGGGCAACATAGCGATGCGTAGGCCACGGTCGGGCGCATCAATGTACTCGCTCACGGTCAAACCGAGCTTATCTCGATAAAAACCAAGCGACTCCTCAATCGAGCGGACAGCTATTCCGATGTGCGCAATCTGTCGAGGTGCATTCAAGACCACCCTCCTGTCCCTAAACGAAAGAAGGCCCGGGCGATACGCCCGAGCCTTCAGCTTCAGTTCACCAAGTCGTGCTTAGTAGACGCTATTACTCACTCGCAAGTGGTAATCGTCGTTCATCGCACGGCCCGAGGTATGCCAGACCTTGATGTGGAACCAACGGTTGGCTCCCTCACCATTGGTGTGACAGCACTTCTGGCTGCTGCTACCACAGTGGTCATTACCGCTGGTACCCGTGCAGTTCTGGTTACCCGTCTGTCCGCACTGGTTGCCGTTGGCGCAACCACCACCCGTCTTATTGTGGTTAGACGCGATGCGGTAGAACTTCGCGTCGTGACACATACGGCTACCACAACCGTCACGGTAGACATCGAAGCGATGCTCACCACCGTCGGTGAAGTGGCCTGGGTTGTGCGTAAAGCGGATATCGAACGCGAACCCGTGACCCTGTGTACCACTGTCCCTCGGCCTGACACGGTGCCAGTCGATGTCACCTGCAGGCAGGATGTTCGCCACACGGGTGTGGTTCTCGCCCTCATGGAGGTCACTGTCGTAGTTGACTGACTGACTGCCTCCCGTACCGCAGGAGTTACCCTGGTTACTACGGTCCCACTGGTCTTCGACCCGCTCACAACCGTCCGAGAAGACGCCGTTCACGTTGTGAGCATCGGCATCGCAGTAGAAGAAGCCACACTGGCCAAGGGTGCATGTGATTGCACCATTCGGGACGTTCGGCACGCTGCCGCACAGACCGTGACCTGACTTCTCCTGGGTGTCGATAGAACCGTTGCAGTTGTCGTCGTAGCCGTTGCACAGCTCCGGACGACCCGGGTTGATGTTGTTGTTGGCGTCGTTGCAGTCGTTCGAGCTGGTAGCGTCGAAGGGATCCGTACCACTGCACTTGCAGACGGCCGCACCGGCACCGTAGCCGTCGCTGTCGCCGTCGAGGTAGTAGTTCGAGCAACCACTCGAGTTGTCCTCGTTGGCGACGCTGTTGCAGTTGTCGTCGAAGCTAGTGCTGCACAGCTCAGGCTTGTTCGGAGCCTGCGCGCCGTTGTTGTCGTTACAGTCACCCTGCTGAGTGGCCGTAAACGTCCCCGAGGGGCCGCACAGACAACGTGCCTCGTTACGACCGTAACCGTCTTGGTCGTCATCACGGTAGTAGATGGTACAGCCAGCAGCACCCTGCTCGTTGACGGCACCGTCACAGTCGTTATCCAGGTTGTCACCACACTTCTCGGTGGCGGGTAACGTCTGACCGATGCAATCACCCGGGATGCTGTTCTCACAGTAACGCGTACCGCCATGGCAGATACCGACGTTCTGCGTACCAGAAGGTCCGTTGTAGCAAGCGAAGCTCTCGCCGTCCGCATTCGAGTGACCACAACCACCGGCTGCGGTGCACGTGTCATTGGTGCACGGGTTACCGTCATCACACGACACGATGTTGCCACCGTTGGCGCACTGACCAGTGCTGTTGCAGAAGCGCTCCGGCTGGTAGCTGTTGCCTGGGCACGAAGAGGCCTGGCAGAGCTGAGCCGCACATGCGATCGGATCGGAGACCGTGGTCTGTACGCACTGGCTGTTGCCGTTACACATCGAATCCACACGGTGACCCGAGCATCCACCCGAGTTCACGCTGTCGCAGACTGGGTCCTGAGCGAACGGTGCACAGTTGTCGCTGTTCGCACAGCAGTTGCCGCTGGAGCAGCAGTAGCCGTTCTGACAGTGCCCCGTCTTGCACTCGAAGTTCTCCGTACATGCGTTGCCGTCAGGCTTGGTCGCCACACAATCATCAGTCCGACCGTCGAAGTCGGAGTCACTGAAGTCACAGACGTACCCTGAGGCACAGTGCGTGTGGTCCGAACAAGAGGAACGGCATGTCGAGCCCGCCCCCTGAGGCGTGTTACAGGCGTACTCGAGACACGAGTAGGTACCTGGGTCCACCTCGCTACCACCGCCATCACATGTCTTACCTGGGTGCGCGATGGAGTCGGTACAGGTCTGGCCCGCGACGACGGCATCGTTGCCCCAGAACTGACACGACGCGTTCCCATTACACTTACCGGTGTGACCACAAGTCGTCTGATCTGTCGCAGTACAGTCATCGTGCGGGTCCTCGTCGACCGGCGCGTTCATGCAGCTACCGACACCGTCACAGGTACGGCAATCCGAGCAATCATCGTCGGGGTCGGAGTTCTTCGGGACGAAGAGGCACTCACCGTTGCCACTGCAACGACGACACTCACCACAGTCCGTTTGGCTGTCGGGGAGCTGACAAGAGCCTGCACCGTCACACGTGCCACCACATGTACCGTGAGTTCCTGTGCACTCCTCGTCGGGGTCTTGCCCGTTGGAGATGAGCGTACAGTTACCCTCGAGGCCTGGGAGCTTGCAGCTCAGGCAGGTGCTTGTACATCCGGTGTCACAGCAGACGCCGTCTTCGTCGTTACAGATGCCGCTGGTGCACTGGTTGTCCGCAGTACAGCCTGTACCCAGGTCCTTCTTCGGCTCACAGCCGTTGCCGTTACACCAGAACCCTGGCTTACAGTCGGTGTCATTGCTGCAGGAGTTCTTGCAAGAACCACCACCATCACACCAGTAGTCAGAGCAGCCCTCCTCAGGGTCAGTGAACGCACCGTGGTCCATGCACTGGCCGTTGGTGGCCAAGCCCTCGGCATCGGCGCAGCAGCGGACCGCAGCAGTTTCAGTTTTACCTGTGCACTCCTTCGGGATGTTCGACGCCTGGCTCGAGATTCCTGCCTGGGTCCAGACAGAGCCGACATCACCACCACACTGAGTGCTCGTCCACACACGGCTGTTGTCGTAACCACAACCGGTGCCTGCAGCCTCATCGTTGTTCAACTCGCCGTAGGTGCAGAGACGCGCGCCGATGGCGGTACAAACCGCCACAGCCTCGTCATAGGTCTTATCTGCATTACAGCCCGGGACATCACTCTCGCCACATACGGCGGAGCTTCCGTTGCTGCCGAGCGCCGTCCAGCCGAGCTCAGAGCAGGTCGAGGTGCTGGCCGGTCGACCACAGTTACGACATGGCCCCGCGCAGACGGAGTCACAGCAGACCCCATCGGTGCAGAAGCCGCTGTTGCACTGGTGGTCCTGACCACACGCCTCGCCCTGGTCTTTCTTCGGCAAGCACTCGACGCCAGCCACATCCTCGCAGTAGTAGCCCGCGAGGCAGTTGCTGTCCGACCCACCACAGTTCGTCTGGCAGTCCGGTCCGCCGGTCGTCGGGGTCCCTTGGCACGCCACAATCGGCATGAAGGGATTCGACGAGCCCTGGTTGCAGTTGGACTGGCTAAGGCTCAGGTTGGAGTAGTAATCCGAGGACTCGCCTGCCTCAAGGGAGGTCATGCAACCCTTGATGGGTGAGCAGTAGATTGCCGCCGTCGACGGGTATCCTGCCTTGTAGCAGTCGGGGTCCACCGTGTTCTGCGTGTAACCCAAGGCCGCGATGACTTCCTCGTAAACCGCTTGGTCAAGCGCGATCCCTGCGTTGTCGCCACTAAGACCGGTCATTCCCTTCGAGCCACACACGTCCTCGGGGGAAGCGCCACCACCAGCCCAGCTGGTGATCCAGCACACGCCGTTGACGTTGACTGACGGGGGAGCGCAGGTCACGCCACCACAGATGTGGCCTTCGCAGAAGATGTCATCGAAGTCGATGCAATCACCAGTGCCATCGCACTGATGGTTGGGATCGACGTAGCCCGTTGTGCATGTCTGGTTCACGCACGTGGTACCTGAAGCGTAGAGGCGACATGCGCCACCACCGTCACACTGACCGTCTTGGTCACAGCTGCCTGCGCCATCGTCCGCACAGTCGCTCTGGTAGTCCGCACCGTCTGGGACGTTCACGCACGCGCCGTCACCGTTACAGGTCGTGCACGTCGAGCAAGAGCCGTCTGGATCAGTGTCCGCGGGAACTGCGTTGTCGCAGAAGCCAGCGCCGTTACAACGGGTGCACTCGGAGCAGGCCACGGTGTCAGCGGTGTAGCGGCAGCTGCCGCCGCCATCGCAGAGACCACCGCAGAGACCGGTACCAGCACACTCCTCATCAGGATCAGAGCCATTAGCGATGAGGGTACATTGACCCGTCGAGCCTGGGTTGATGCAGGACTCACACAGTCCTGAGCAACCGCTGTCACAGCAGACACCATCAACGCAGTTACCACTCTTGCAGTGGCCGCCACGCTCACAGGCAATGCCGTTGCTCAGGTTCAGGCGACAATCACTTGTATCCTCAAAGCAGTGAGCGCCGGGATCGCAGGCATCATCGGCCAAGCATGTGGTCGCACATGGCGGGTCAACCTGGGTCACACCCACGTTGGAGCCAGGACCACCACCCTTACAGAAGACGCTGTCGTAGAGCGCGCAGTCATCGGACTCAAGGGTGTCGAGGCAGTCGCTGTCGTCGTCGACGTTCGTCGAGCCACAACGGTTCTGAGTACAGGTCGCATCCGTACGGAAGCCCTGGCAAGTCGTGCCGTCAATGCACTGCGGGTCTGCGCTGTAGCTCGCTGGACACACCGACGCTGCGTTGCAGCAATCACCGGTGTCGCAGCAGTAGCCGTTCTGGCAGTGTCCGCTCTCGCAGTCGAGGTTCTCATCGCAGGCTTGCCCGTTCGCTGACGGCGTCTGCAAGTCAACCTCAAGGGTGTACGGGCCGCTCTCTGAGTCCGCGAAGGAGTCGACAACGACGAACCACACACCGGCGTCCAAGATGAGATCGAGCTTCTCAGTGCCACCGATCGCGGTGTTGTCCGCACAGTAGTTAGAGCCCGGGCTACACGTCTGCGTCAGGTACGCAGCGCCGTCCCACGATGGGGTCGTCAAGTTGACCGTGACGCGCTTGTTCGTCGGGATGTTGAAGGTATAGACGATGTCATGACCACCACCACCTGAGCAGTTACCCGTCGTGGAGTTGGCGTAGCACGTCGTGTCCTGAAGGTCTGTGAAGTTACCGTCAGCCCCACTGAAGGGAATGGCGACATCACAATCCTGACCCACGGACGGGTTTGTGTTCGAGCTGCCGATCC
Organism: Myxococcota bacterium; assembly: GCA_049602155.1. GTDB lineage: Bacteria > Myxococcota_A > UBA9042 > PHBI01 > JBMYRH01 > JBMYRH01. The sequence goes on from JBMYRH010000007.1 coordinate 154,536, forward strand.
AAAGGGAAGCCTGCTCAAGGACACCGGCGTCGGCGCCTGTGTTGCATACCTGCACCTTCCAAAGGCCGTTCGACTTCACGCCCTGCAAGGAGCACATGTCGACGTCGTAGGAAGTCGGGAAGGTCGTAAAGAAGTCAGAGAGACCGTTACCCACGCCTGACAACACCTTCACTGAGGCGTTCCCTGGGGAGTAGAGCTTCACAACCAAGTCACCAATGTTGCCGTGCGTGACGTTCAATCGCACAGCTGCGGACGTGACGTACTCGTTGGCACCAGCGATGTCTACCGACTCTGTCACACAGCCGCCTGAGGGTACGGTTGTCTCTACCAGACCCGTGTGAGCAAGCTCGCACGTGTCGCACACGAGCGCGCACTGTCCATCAGCGCCGTCGAGGCCGCCGAGGCAGGTGTCGAGGACACCACAGTCGCCGTCGCCGGAGTCGATCGCGTGGGAGCCAGAGCAAGGTGCACCCGCGCAGGACTCAAGACGCGCCGAGCTGTCACAGCCGCCGGCGCCCTCGTTGAGGTTCGAGAGGCAGACGTCCACTGTGCAACCATCACCGTCGTCACAGTTCGGAGGAGTGCCTGGGGCACAGGTACCTGCGTTGCAGACCTCCGCGCCGTTACACATGCCGCCATCGTCACAGTCCGCGTCAGAGGCGCAGTTGATGGGGTCAACGTCCACGTAGAGGTCCCACTGAGTGACCGTAGCGCACTTGGAGCCGCCGGTGGTGTCCTCGACCGTCAACACCCAGTCACCGAAGACGTTGGTATCGTTAAAGTCATCCATGGAGCCCTGAGCGGGCAGGCGACCCAGGTCGAAGTCGATGTCCAGGATCGTGTCGGTGTTGGTCGGGTCAGGAGCAACCAGGACGACCTGCGTACCGCCATGCGACAACTTGATGTGATGCGTACCCATCTTCTGGCTCGCGTCCAACACAATCTTGAGCTTGGTGTGGACGTTATTGACGGTGCCGAACTGATCGACCGTCTTCACGAGGTGGATCAACTCGTCCGTCGTGTCGCAGTTGAACTGTGCCGGCGTCGGATCGTCACCGACGTCATCGCCCTCGGGCTCTGCACAGTCACCGTTTGGCAGACAAATCTGACCAAGTGGGCAGTCACCGTCGTCGAGACAGAGCTCACACGTACCGTCCGCCTCGATGACACACTGGCCACCCACACAAGTAGCGATCTCGCAGGGCTCACCTGTCGCGCACTGGGTGTGCGTCGTGCAGGGTCCGTAGCCCGTGAGCAAGAACTCGATGATCTCTGCCATCACCTGTGTCGGTGTAGCGCCGTCCTCCTGGGTGATGCCCATCAGCATCGAGGAGGCCACCAAGCGAGAACCCGTGACGGGGTCGACGTTGGTCAACATCGTAGCCTTCTTGGACAGGTCGGTCTGCCACGCCTTACGGGCCGAACCACCGGCCTTCGGGAGCAACCAGTCCACGTCGGCGTAGTACTCCTGCCAGATGGAGTAAGCCAGGGACTGACCGTAGAAGTTACCCACACCGATCAAGCTTCCGCTGACCCCGCCGTCCTTCTTCTCGACAGCCACATCGAAGCGGCCTTGGAGAAGCGTCTGCGGATCCTCAACGAACGTCGCGGAGCCCTCCAAGTAGAGCGCACCACCACCATCGAGGTAAGGGAGCAATGGAGCGATATCGCTGTTCGTGAGGATGGAGCGCTCAGCACCGCCACCCTGCGTCATGAAGACTGCGATGACCTTGTCGAAGTCGGGCACGTCCGCCAGATTCGTCACACGCTGATACGTGAGGTTGTTGGCATCAAGGAGCGCTGCCAAACCATCGGCAACGTCATCCGCGACGGCTAGCGGCGTGTAGAGCACGTAACCGGCACCAAGGCCCACGGAGAGCTTGAGCGGGATCGTGTCGGAGAAGCCACAGTCAGTGACACGGAGAGCGATGTTGTACTCACCAATGTGAGCAGAGTCTGTAGCGTCGACTTCCAGCTTGAGCTGAACGACACCGTAGAGGTTCATCTTCGCGACATCCTTAATGGTCACGAATTCAGGCGCCCCCACGATCTCGAAGTTGATGGTCTGGAGTTCCCAGTCGGGATCGTGGACCCAGAAGACCTTGTTCGCGGGGCTGTCGAGGTCGCTTGTGATCTCGCCACCATCGAAGAGGCGATCGTCATCAATCGAGTAGTTCTTGCCCGTATTAAGGGACTGCACGAAGTACGGCTGGTTGCCTGTTGCGACGATGAAGTCGTCAATGGACACCTTCGTAGTCGAGGCATCAGTGCTCGCGACATGGAAGCCGATCCACACCTGCTGCTGCGAAACCATCAAGTTCGACAGGGTGACCTCAACCTGCTGGGAACCAGAACCTGAGAGCGGGATGATCTCCAAGACCTCGCTGCCGCTCCAGTCGTTCTCATTGTAGGTCGCGCGGATGTTGAGGCTGTGCTCACCGTTACCGACCTGCCAAGCCAAGTTGAACTGGGCCGACACCGTGTCATGACCAAACGGGTTAAATGACGGCGCGACGAGCACGCCCTCGTCGCCACCGGTGGCACCCTGGCTGCCGAAGCACTCAGCGTGAGCGTCTGGCCCAAGCTGACCGCTGTTGTCCGTGGTCCAGCAAGACTGGCTTGGGAAGGTCCAGCCTTCATCCTCAGCATCATTAAGCGGGGACGCAGCAGTGCCACACTCTTCAACCGGGGTACTACAACCCGCGATGGCGTGCTGTCCGCAACTGCCTGCATCACAGACCGCCGTCGTACAGACGTTCTGATCAGTTGGGCAGTCCTGATTGGCTACGCAGCAATTATCGGCCGAGAGGGCCAAGTTCTTGCACTGGTTGTCTGTCGTGCACAGGTCCGTCGTGCAGGGGTCGCCATCGCTGCAGTCGTCATGCTCGTTACAGCACGTCGGGTTCTGAATCGGGATACACTGGCCGACCACGGAGCAAGTCCATACGAAGCAGGTGGCGAGGCCATCGGGGTCCGGACCGCACTCGTTCACGAGCACCTGTGAGGAAGCGCCAGGCGTACAGCATGCCTCTTCCTGAGTCTGGACACATTGACCGTTGAAGCAGGTGTCGAGCGTACAAGGCACGCCGTCATCACAGTCAGCTGCCGTATTACAGCAGCCCTGGATCGGGGTGTTATGGCACTGGTTACCGGTGGTGCAACTGTCAGTCGTGCAGGGGTTACCGTCGTCACAATCGAAGTTAGACAAGCAGCAGCCGGCGACGTCGAGTGTGTAGCAATCTCCAGTATCGGAGTTACACACCTCGTTGGTGCAGGCATTACCGTCACCAGCGCAGTCCGAGTTGACCTCACAGCAACCAGGCAGTTGCTGATGCTGACAGGTCTGGGAGCCCACGTCGCAGAAGTCGGCCGTGCACTTGTTGAAGTCGTCACATGCGTCCGTATCGGAGTCGCAGTAGTTCGGATCCTCGACGAACAGGCAGGTCGGCGGCGTCGTATTAAAGTTACAGAGGTTAGTCGTCGACGGGTCAGCGTCGTCGCACTCCTCGGTCGAGGTGCAGCACTGCTGGCCACCCGGAAGGACGACGTCCTCGGCGGGCTCACACTGCTGAGTCACGATATTACACGTGTTGGTCGTGCACTGGTTGTCATCATCACAGTCGAGATCGTTCGTGCAGCAATTCGGCATGATCGACTCGCTGTAACGACAGACGCTGCCGATGCAGCGATCCATATTACAGGGGTTGGCGTCATCGCAGTCGTCACTGCTGGTGCAGCAATCCGGCACAACCTGCGGTGCATTACAGATGCCATTCGCGACGTCGCAGGTGTCGTTGGTGCAGCTGTCCCAATCGTTACAGTCACCATCGGCCTCACAGCAACCCACGGTCATCGGGAAGTCACAGCGAAGATCAGGGGAGCACGCAGCGAAAGCGCAGCTGTGAGCTCCGTCAGGAACCACGCAGCCGGCGTGGGGCACAGAGCGCTGCATGTCGTTCGGGCCCTTCGGAGAACCGATGAGCTTCGAGCCGGGGGTGCCGTACTTGACGTTCAGCATCGGATCTAGATTGCCGCCACTGGCCTCCCAGTACTCCGCGCCTGAGTTGTCTGTGTAGATGTGCGCTAAGGAAGCACTCGCGCCGTCCTCGATCTTGTCGCCCCACGCTTGAGTATCGTAGGTGACCTCGTCAATGACGACGCCCTCAGCGTTGCGCAGGGTGATCGTGACGACAGCGTGGCTGCCAGTCTCGAACGGGTCAGGGAGGCTGATGTCCGCGCCATACTGGTAGTCTGGCAGGAAGCCACCGTTGATCGCGTTGTCTGCGCTGCGGGCGACAACCATGTACTGCTCGGGGAAGAAGGTCATCCCCATCTGGCCGCCGACAGCGTTCAGGTAGGTAAGGGTGTGGCTCTCACCAAGTGAAGTGGTGAGCGTCCAGCCCTCGAGGTCGATCATGCCGAGGGGATCATTCGGGTCGCCCGCGTTGTAGAGCTCGATCCACTCACCAGTGGTGTCGGGGACGTGGCCCGGTGCAATCATCAGCTCGTTGATGACGACCATGGACTGGGGGTCCATGTGGCAGTAACCAGGATCAGGATGGTGCTGACATACGTTGGCGGCGCACTTATCGATCGTGGCCGGATCGTCGTCATCACACTCGGAGTCGACGATACAGCAGCCCACCTGAGTGGGATCCTGGTTGAAGACACACTGGCCAGCGGCCTCGCCAGGGGGGAGATCGCATGTGTCGAGTGTGCATGGGTTGTTGTCGAGGCAATCGCCGTCGTTCTCACAGCAGTTGATGTTCTTAGGACCGTAACGGCAGTACTGCTGGTCGCTCTCCGGGTTGACGTAGCACATGTACGCGATGCACGGATCACTCGGGACGCAGTCGGTATCTAGATTGCAGCAGAGAGGATCGGGGGAGTCCTCGTAGACACACTCTTTAGCGCCGACATTACAGACCTCGGTGGTGCAGAAATCATTGTCGTCACAGTCGTTGTCGTCGTTACAGCATCCAGGGACAGGCTCCCAGATGCAGGTACCGGTGGGATCGCAGGTGGGTGTCTTGCAATCGTCATCGCTGTATTGCCAGCAGTGATCGGCGTTGAGGCACTCAACGCACTGGTTGTTCTGGCAGAAGTTACCAGCCTCGCACTCCATGTCGCTGTCGCAGCAGTCAGGGGTACCGCCGTACATGCAGACACCGTTATCGATGCCGCCCTGTGCCTGACAGGTGTGGTTTGAGCACTGGAGGCCGTCTTCACACGCATCGCCGCCTTGAGAGGGCACACAAGGGGCGGTGACGCGCACGTAGATCGCGTCACGCGACTCGGGGTTTGTCAGTGCTTCACCCGTGCCTGCGTCGATCAGTTGTACGGAGAGATGGTGACGGCCCCAAAGCACACCTTGGAAGGTGAACGCTCCGGCTGCGGGCACCTGCTGTGCCTCTACGCCATCCAAATTATAGGAGAGCTTGTACTGGCCGCCACCGGGTCCAGCCACGCCGTTGCCGATCTCGGTGCTGACCGTGATCGCAATGCCTGGTGCGGAGTAGGTGTAGGTCTGGTTGTTCAGCGGTGACACGATCTCCACAAAGGGATCGCTGGCAGCCGCCAACTCAGCCGTAGCGAGCGCAGAGCCCGCAGCCGCATCCGGACCGACATCATTGACGTGACTGAACGTCGCGTCCTGTTCGGCGCATGCAGCACCCGTAAGAGCAAATAAACACACGAGCAGCCAAACGTGGCTGCTCCGGTACTCGCGCGCGCCGTACATAATATACCCCTCTCTCATTGCCTGTCTTTGCTTGTGGTTACCCGGGCTCCCCCACCTGGAGCCAAATTCGGGCCACCTGGATCTAAAGACCCGCCATTAGTCTACGCGTCTTAGGCCAGGATTCAATCACTGGGTGCATTTACCCGCACACCACCCCCGGCGTCCGGACCTATCTTTTTCACCATGTTTCAGTCGGTTACGCAAGCCTTGGGCGGTTACGGGGGGACGAAAGATTTTCTAAATGATGCGATCAAGGGTGCCCAGAGGAGGGTGTTGGAGGTGTTTGGCCGGTTGCCGACGGAGGCATTTTTTAGATCGTGGAGACCTAAACGCGATGTCTTGAAACGGCGACGTCTGGGGTGTCAGGCCATGAGTTGCCTTGACACCCTATGGTCACGCTGTTAGCGACGGCTAGCCGTCGACTGGCGAGGAGATCATCTCATGAGAACATGTGCGCCGATTAAGACCACCTTCTTCGTGGCACTGGTAGCGTTCACCATCACCACGGTTGCGACACTCGCCTCTGCCCAGGCTCAGGAAGAGACGCCCACCGCAGCGGAGACGACAGATGTTCCGCCACCAAGTGAGCCGACTGAGGTGAAGGTATCGCCCGATCCGGCCGCAGAGGACGACAGCAGTGTCGATGACGAGTTGAACCGCCTCATTGATGAAGCAAGTCAGGACTCGAGCCTTCAGGCGTGGACGGATGAACGTGCCGAGCGTGAGCCCGTCTTTCCTCGACTGGAGCACCACGGCTATTTCCGCTTCCGAACCGATGTGTTCTGGAACGGTCACTTGGGGCTCTCGCTGAGCGATCAAAACGACGATATTCGCACCACCGCGATCCCCCCTCCCCTGCGGGAGAATCAGATCAATAACGACGATGTGAACCCCTGGTTCACTGCTGAGGGCGGTGCATCGGACGACGCCCGGACCCTCGCGAGCGCCAATATCCGGTTCCGTTACCGACCGACCTTCCATGTGTCACAGAGCATGAGGATCCATGGTTCATTCGACTTCCTCGACAACGTCGTGCTCGGATCCACACCTGACTTTGCCGGGAACTTAGGTCGTCCCGATGTGCCCCTCGTGGCGTTCACTAGCACTCAGGTCCCACCGACAGGAGGTGTCAACGGCTGGAAAGACTCCGTCGCAGTGAAAGAGGCCTTCGCAGAGTGGCAGCCGGCTTTCTTATTGCGCGCCGGCCGCATGGCATCGCACTGGGGACTGGGGATCCTCGCCAATGGTGGGCAAGACATCGATGATGACTACGGCGACTACGCTGACCGCGTGATGCTGGGCCTGAAGCTGTACGGCGTTTACATCTTCGCAGCCTATGACTTCGTGTACAGCGGCTTCACGACCGACGCACACGGCGACCTCTTCGGCCAGCCGATGGATCTAGGGACGAGCGACAACGTGCACCAGGCTGTCCTGTCAGTCTTCCAAAGGCCGCTCAGCGCCGAGGAAAAGGCACAACGCGAGATCGCGTACCGTGAGCGCTTTGAGCCGATCTTCGACTGGGGCTTCTACGGTGTGTTCCGTACCCAATCCCTTGACTCAGCCGGCTACCACCAACAGTGGATCGACAACGGTGGCTATGGTCAAGCTAGCTACTCCGGGGCCCAACTGATGCCGCGAGACGCTTGGGCGGTCGTGCCAGACCTCTGGCTCCGCTACATGCAGCGGTTCGATTACTTCTCCGGGATCCGAATCGAGCTCGAGGCGGCCGCGGTCATTGGCCATGTGAGCGCCGCAACCGACGACGCCACTGCGGGCACGAAAGAGCGCGAGATCCAACAGTTCGCTGCCGCCTTAGAGGTCGAGTACGACTATAAAGAGCTCACCTTTGGTGTGCATACGGGCTTCGCGACCGGCGACAGCGCCGCTGGCTTCGGGCTCAAGCCGGGAGATGAGGTGCTGTACGAGGCAGGGCTGACCGAGCAGGGTGACAAGATCGCGAATGAGCAGATCACTGCCTTCAAGTTTGATCGCAACTACCACGTCGACCTGATCATGTTCCGTGAGATGGTCGGCACCATCACGAACGCCTTTTATCTCCGCCCCTTCGTGGCCTACGACCTCTTCGACTCGGTCGAGGACGCGCTGGGGGCGAGGCTCGACATGGTCTACGGACATCTGCTTGAGCCAGAGGCTGCGCCCGGCAACACGGCGGGATGCGCGGTGGACGGTACCTGCGCCTCCTCGCTTGGGCTCGAGTTCGACTTGAGCCTCTTCTACGAGGAGAAAGGCCGCTTCAACTTCGATATTCAGGCTGGGCTCTTTGTGCCCATCGGTCCAAGCCACTCAGCACCGACCGACGAAGAGCCTGATGCGACCCGCATGTTCAGCCCCTTCGACTACGCGGTCGAGGGGAGCGATGTGCGCTACCACGTCTCAGACGTGGCGTTCACCTTCCAAGCTCGTATGACGATGCAATTTTGAGCGCCGTGAGTGACACCCAAAACAGCGCATGGGGCGGCCGCTTCCAAGAGGCGACAGACGCAGCGGTCGAGGCGATGAACGCCTCGGTCGCCTTCGATCAGGCTCTCGCATTGGAGGATATCGCGGGCTCCCTCGCGCACGCGCGGATGCTCCGCGCGCGCGACATTATTAATGGGGACGAGCACAACGCGATCGAGGCAGGGTTGCTCGACATCGCCGGAGAGATCCGTGAGGGTCGCTTCGAGTTCACCGTCGCGCGCGAAGACGTGCACATGAACATTGAAGGCGCCCTCGCCGACCGCATCGGTCCCACCGCCGGGCGACTTCACACGGGGCGGAGCCGTAATGACCAGGTCGCGCTGGACCTGCGCCTTTGGCTCCGTCGCGAGCTGACGAGATTAGGCGACGAGCTTAGCGCAGTCGTGACCACGCTCTCGGAGCTCGCCGAAACTCACGCCGCCGTCCCAATGCCCGGCTACACGCACCTCCAACGTGCTCAGCCAATCACCTTTGGGCATCACCTGATGGCCTACGCCGCCATGTTCCTGAGGGACATCGATCGTGTCGTCGACACGCGACGGCGCGCCTCCGTGATGCCGCTCGGTTCGGGGGCCTTGGCCGGGACGCCACTTCCTATCGATCGACATCGCGTCGCGGCCGAGCTTGAGATGCCTAACCTGACGCTCAACAGCCTCGACGCTGTGAGTGACCGAGACCCAGGGCTTGAGACGCTATCGACCCTCTCGATCATCATGGTCCATATCAGCCGAATGGCAGAGGAGATCGTGCTCTGGACCTCGCAAGAGTTCGGCTTTGTGACGCTGTCGGACTCCTTCTGCACAGGCTCCAGCCTGATGCCTCAAAAGAAGAACCCCGATATCCCCGAGCTCCTCCGCGGGAAAGCGGGTCGGGTGTTCGGTGCGCTGCAGTCCCTGCTCGTCGTGATGAAGGGGCTCCCCCTCGCGTACAACAAGGACATGCAGGAGGACAAAGAGCCCTTACTTGATGCGATGGCGACAGCACGAACCTGCGTGGGGATATTACCAGCGCTTTTGGGCGCAATGACCCCGCGCGCGGATCGCATGGCTCAAGCCCTCGGCGACGGCTTCTTGTTGGCGACCGATTTGGCAGACCACCTAGTCGACCAAGATGTTCCGTTCCGGGAGGCACACCACGTCATTGGGAGTGCTGTTGCCCTCTGCCTAGACCGAGGCTGCCGATTAGAGGATCTGTCACTCGCCGACCTTCGGGGACTCCACCCTGCATTCGGTGACGATGCCCTCGCGGTCTTAGACGCGGATGCTAGCCTTGCACAACGCGACCTCCCCGGTGGACCTGCGCCCAAGCGTGTACTCGAGGCCGCTGCCAGCGCCCGGAGGATGCTCGCTGACCTGCAAACGGCTCTGGTAACCGGGGGGCCCTCAGCCATCGAGCGCGCCGTCACAGAAGGACATGAGCTCCCTGAACCTGTAGCATGACTGCATGGATCACTTCAGGCGCGTAGACGGTCAGCTCTGCTGTGAGGAAGTGCCACTCGCCGAGATCGCGGCGCAGGTGGGCACCCCTGTCTACGTCTACAGTGCGGCGACCCTCTCTCGCCATTATCGTGTCTTCGATGAAGCGTGGTCGGAGACCGACCACCTGGTCTGCTTCGCGGTCAAAGCATGCAGTAATATCGCGATCTTAGCGCATTTAGCGAAGCTCGGTGCAGGGTTCGATATCGTCTCTATTGGTGAACTGCATCGCGTCCTTGCGGCAGGTGGCGATCCCAGTCGAGTCGTCTTCTCCGGGGTCGGAAAGCGAGGCGATGAGATCGCCGCGGCGCTCGCAGAGGGCATCCTTTGCTTCAACGTTGAGAGCCAAGCTGAGCTGGAGTTGATCAGCGAGGTCGCACAGCGGGAGGGTAAACTTGCCCCTATCTCGCTGCGAATCAATCCAGACGTCGACGCTGAAACACACCCATACGTGGCGACTGGTCTTCAAACGAGCAAGTTCGGAATCCCGCGCTCGCAGGCGCTCTCGTCCTACCGGCGCGCTCGTGAGTTGCCGGGGATTGAGATCGTCGGGTTGGATTGCCACATCGGGAGTCAGCTCGCGAGCACCGCTCCAATGGTCGAGGCCCTACGGCGGCTGCTCAACCTCATCGACGAACTGGAAGCAGACGGAATCACGATACGTCACCTTGACCTCGGCGGTGGCCTAGGGATCGCCTACGACGCAGAGCGGCCACCGTCCCCCGACGAGTACGCTCAGACCTTGCTCGCCGAGCTTCGACAGTGGGAGAACGTCCGCGGGCGCCCTCCCCTTCACATCATATTGGAACCCGGTCGTGTCATTGCAGGCAACGCCGGCGTGCTGCTGATGTCTGTGCTGCTCCTTAAAGAGAGCGAATCTAAGCGGTTTGTTGTCGTCGATGCCGCCATGAACGATGCCATACGCCCTGCACTCTACGGGGCCTATCACCAGCTCGAACCAGTCGGTCCACCTCGCGATGAAGTCTCCGTCGTGGATGTCGTCGGACCTGTGTGTGAGACCGGTGATTTCCTGGCCCAAGATCGTCCGCTCCCAGAACTCAAAAGCGGTGAGCTGCTCGCAATGCGAGGAGCCGGCGCCTATGGGTTTTCAATGGCCAGCACCTACAACAGCCGACCCCGACCTCCCGAGGTATTGATCGTGGGCTCGTCCATTCATGTCATTCGCATGCGCGAAACACTGGACGATCTGCTCCGGGGTGAGACAATCCCCTAGAAGGTTTGAGGGGGGGGCTGCCGCAGTGCACCCTGAGCGATGAAAAGAGATCGACAGATACGCAAACAATGCACAGTTCACGAGAGAGCAATTGGCGACCAAGCCAACGTTTAGACTCTCTCGTCACATTTATGCACGCTTCTTGCAGGTATCGTGTAGGTGATGAAGACGCGCGCGACGAACAGAGGATTCACGCTCATTGAACTAATGATCGTGATGGTCATAATCATCGTAGTGGCTACCGCCGCGATGCCGAACGTGTTGGGGGTGTCCCACAACCGTCCGTTGGTGAATGCCACGGAGGGGACGCTGTCGATGGCGCAGTACACGAAGAACCGGTCGGTGAATGACTTCCGTGCCTACGGCCTTCAGATCGCCACTGACGACGGCGTGGGCGGCATGCTTCGAGTGTTCCGTGGGACCGGTCCCCAGTGCGGGTCAATCGATCTCAACGGAGAGCCATCACGCATCTACGACGTCAACACGGCATACAACGACCCGAACGGCGTCAGCCCATCTCAGATTCGTATCGTCGAGACCTTCCCTGCTGGGATCGAGCTGATCTGTTTCACACCCGATGGACGCGTGGTGGACGCCGCGACGAGCCAGCCCGTGACCTCCGTGTTGAGCAATGAATATGCCGCTGGAGAGGCGGTCATCGTCTTGCAGCGCATCTTCGAGGGGCAGCCAGCTGGCATCCGACACAACGTGCTCGTTCCATACAGCGGCAAAGCGCGATGGACGCATGGCGAGGACGTCCACTCTGGTGGGGGCGAAGGGGCGGAGCCGACCTGATGTCGCACCGACGCACCAGACGCGCGCGCGGCTTCAGTTTACTTGAGCTGATGATCACAGTCTCCATCACGACGATGGGGTTTGTCGCACTGCTCACGCTCCAAACCTCAACGATGCGTGGCATGAACAACACTCGCCACCTGATTCAGGCCACCAGCCTTGGCGAGAATTTCCTCGAGCAGCTGCGGCTTGAGTTCATGGCCTGGACCGATAACCCGGGTGAAGACCTCACGAATGACACCAACTTCCCGCACTTGGCTGGGCTCCCCACGGATGCCGCCGCTACCGCCGGGTCGATGTCTGTCACCGCGGGAGTCGACAATGCGCCAGGTTGGGTCAATGCCGACAAAGACGGTGGCTCGGATCGCAGGGTCTCCGTGGTCGGAGACCGGCATCCCTTCGGGTTCAATCAAGGCATCCGAGCTGCGATGATCACGCCAGGCTCAGAGGATATCGAGCAGCCCTACTGCATGCGATATCGTCTCACTTGGCTCATCCCAGGGCGCGCAATCCGAGCTGAGGTTGAGGTCGCTTGGGCGATGGAGAATGCGAACATCGAGCGCTTCTTGTCATGTGAGGAGCTCGCCTCTTCGAACCTGGGGGAACTCCGCTCAGTCACCCTGATGTCGACCCTCGCCATCAACGTGTTCCAGCGATGATGTGCCGTACGTCCTACGGCCCGACAAGAGGCCGCCGAGGGTTCACGCTCATCGAGCTTATGGTCGCTGTGCTGGTCGGCAGCATCGTCGTCGCCGGCATCTACCTGCTCTATAACCAGAGCGTGAAGGCCTACCGCATCCAAGATCAGAGCCTCGATGCGCTGGGGCAGCTGCGCGCAGGGATGCACCAGTTCAAGACGGATCTTCGCAGCGCTGGCTACAATGCGCCTTGCCAGACCGATATGGAGACCTGGGTCACGACGCCTCCCGGGATGGTCTTGAGCGCGGTCGCTGTCGAGCAAGACAACGACGCGCCCGTCATCCACAACTCATTCAACACCTCCATCAGCCCTCAGCGCGTGAGGATCCTCGGCGACTTTTGGAGTCATCGAACGTACACGACAGAGGCCGTCACCGGCCAAACCGTGACGTTGAGGTGGGGCCCAGAAGACGGTGACCAGCAGGAGTTTGAGCGTGTCTTCAACGACCGACGCCTGCTGAGAATTGAGACGTATGGCGTGATCCGGGAAGAGCAGCTCATCCCGATCGCGTCCGCGAACTTCTCTGGAGGGCTGAACCCCACGATCACGCTGGCTAACGTCGTCCAAGGGATTGGAGGCTTTGGGACGGGCAATGAAGTGAGCGTCGTCGGCTACATTCGCTACAGCCTCAAACGAGATACGCGCCGTAATGATGAGTCGATTAAGACCGATCTCATCCGTGAAGAGCTTATGCCGAGCGGGATCGTCGCCGATGGGTCCGCGCTGATCATCGCTGAGAACATCGTGGATCTTCAGGTGTATGACATCTGCATGAATACGGTGCCTCCAGCGAGCGGGACCATGATCCAGCGGCCCATCGAGCCTGGTGTCTCTTTGCAATGCTTTGCGAACATGGACGCCCTCAGTGGGAGTGGTCACTCATTGGCTGCCACATCAAACAACGAGAGCCACCTGCTGCGCTCGTTGGCGATCAAGCTCGCAGCACGCACGCCCTACGAAGATCCCGACATTCCATTTGCGCCGCGGCAGGTCGTCGACTCGCCGCTCCGCGCATATGAACTTGACCCAGAGCTCCCCGGAGCTGCGCGAGTCTTCGAGCTCGCCGCGATGACGACACTCACCAGTATCCAGGCGAGGAGGCAGTGATGAACTCACCACAGCCCCGCCGTAGGACGAGTGAACGGCATAAGATCACCTTGAAAGGTGAGCGAGGGATGCTCCTGTTGGTTGCGCTCCTTGTGCTTTTGGCGCTTACGAGTGTGGGAATGACCTCGGTTCAGCTCGTGAATTCGGAGATGAACTTTGCAGGTAACTCAAGGCGAGGTGCATCCGCCTTCCGGGTCACTGAGAGCGGGGCCTTCTCCGCCCTCGCCTACATCTCCAGCCTCGGGGCAGAGACCTTCGCGACCCGAGTGGAGGGCGACAAAGCCACGCAGCCCGATGGCTCGATCAAGACAGTGTGGACACCCGAGACCATGGTCTCGGGGATGAACTACTTCGACCTCTCCAAGACCGGCAGCTTCGGATACGAAGGGACCGTGTTAAGCGACCTCGCTGGGGGCTCTGGCAGCCCTGTCGACTTTGAGGTCCGTATTACCGAGGCAGGGATGCGTCAGCCTCTCGCAGGATACAGCTTCAATGGACCCGGCAGCCGTTGTCGGTTCAAATATCAAGTCGACACAGTCGGCACGGTCGGCACTCAACTCGCCGGTGAGAGTAACGACGCCACACAAGCCATTTGGCAAATGATTCGCAGCACCATGTACGTGGGCCCTCTGCCGTGTGAGCAGAAGGCTGCAAGCTTGGGGGCGATCTGATCATCATGACCTTGCGTACCACCCAACTTCTGCTCTGCACCGCGTCCCTAGCGCTCGCTATTGGGGCACCGTTGCAGGCTCGCGCCGAGGCTGATCCAGCCTCTACCGTGAAGCCCTTGGTGGTCTTCTTGCTCGATACCTCGGGGAGTATGGAGTACGAGTCGGGGACGGCCACCAATGCGGCCTCAGAATTCACAGTCCCGCTCTGCGAAGAGCCGGACGTGAGCAACCCCACCCTCTTTCAAACGGGGAGCTTCCCGGCCTCTCGACTGATCGTCGCGAAAGAGGTGCTGACGGGGAGCTACCGCGACTACTGGTGCCGTTACGATTACCGTGACAGTAACCCAGACGCTGTCGACTTCGAGTACCCCGTTCCCCATGTCAAAGCATGTTCGGGGACTGGCAGTGACGCATGCAAGGCGCCGGCTCAAGAGTTCGATGGTCTGCTTGATGTCTACCGGGACTTCATCCAGTTCGGCTTCATGACCTTCGACTCGCGAGAAGACGGCGGTGAGGGTGAAGACGGCATGTGGAGCTACGGCCCTAGTGCTGCGGCCGATAGCAACTTGAACCTTGGGGTCAAGAACACGACCTGGGGTGTGCCTAATATGCCTAATGAGTGGGACTCAGAGACCTACTCATGGACCATGAGCGATGATGACCGGACCGTGAACAATCGCGGGCAGCTGATGGCGCCGCCTGCCTCTGGCCAAGACGACTTCTCGACGCTCCGGCAGATGAACCGGATGCTTCAATACGAGGTGAACTCGACGATCGGCTATTGGGGGACCCCTTTGGCTCCAATGCTCGAGGACGCCGAGTGGTTCTTGCGAGAGCACCCTAACGTCCGACCTTGGAATGCCGTGAACCAAACAGGCGATCCCTACTCGAACTGCAGGGAGCGGATCGTCGTGTTGATCACGGACGGGCGCGCCAGCATGGGTGAAGCCGTCGGCGGCTACCCCACGACGATCGAGGCCATTGAGAGCCTCAAGTCTACGCCCCCCTCCACGCAACACCCGAAGGTCTACGTCGTCGGGTTCAACCTCGAGAACGAAGACGCATCTCTCCTGGACGAGGTCGCTGATCACGCTGACGGCACCTTCATGGCCGACACGGCGACTGGGTTGCGTACGGCCCTCGCGGAGATCTTCTCCCTCGCTCAGGCCGATGTTCAGAGCCGCACAGAGGTCGTCTACACGAACGCGACGCACTCCTCGACAGACCTGCAATACCAGTTCAATGCAGCCTTCCAAGCGGACCCTGACAACCCGACAAACCTCAAAGGCTTCCTTAACCAGACCGTCTACCAATGCTCAGGTGACTGTGTCGGCGTAGCTGCCAGTGGCGCCAGCTGCGCAATGGACTTGATCCCGCTTCACGACAAGCTCAACGCGCGACAAAACACGGACCGAGACCTCTATGTCGCCGTCAATGGCGAGCTCCAAGTCCTGGATACCGACTTAGTCGGGCTCGCATCCGACGGAGACGACATGGCTGACCTGTTCGGTGTGAAGCAAACCGGGAACCTCGCGAACGTGAAGCCCATCCGCTTCGACGGTCCACGCCCCGTCTTTTCTCAAGAACCCAAAGGGCCAGCCAGCGACCTCGGCGTTCAGAAGAGCTATATGCGTGAAGTCATTGAACTCCTCCGAGCTGATGATGGGTCAGCACGCCAAGGTGAGCACATGGGCGGCATCGTCCACTCGAACCCAGTGACCCAAGAGGCCGTGACTGCGGGGAGCTACCCCCTGCGCAGCTGGAGCCTATACACCGAGACCCCGTTGCTCGGATCGCATCAGTTCCCTCCGAAGTGTCGCCCTACCGTGCTCTACGCAGGGACGCATGACGGCATGATTCACGCCTTCCGGGTCGACAAGTACGACGGTGAGGGCGCCTGTGAGGGGCTGTTACCTGCTCAAAGCGATGATGAGGTCGGCGAAGAACTCTGGTCCATCATGCCTCAGCACCTGCTCAAAGCATCCCACGGTCTCGTCGGGGCCTATCGCTTCTTGATGGATGGTCAGATGCGGCTGGCAGATGTCCTGTTGGTCCGAGCGAACCCCACGGAAGCCAACGCCAAATCTGAAGCCCTCAATTGGCGCTCGGTGCTGACCACCGGTTATGGCGATGGTGGACGCGGCTACATCGCACTTGATGTCACGAACGCCCTCGATGGCCCTAACGTGATGTGGGAGATCGACAACAAGCAGCGTTGTAAAAACGGCATCTGCTACCCTGCCGACGGGGGCACCTTCTCGGACGACTTCAGCAAGCTTGGGCTCACCAAGGGCCGACCTGCGTACGGCACAGCGTTCCTCGACAACCGCGAGGTCGCCATCGCCGTGTTGCCCGGTGGCGACGATCCCGGCGACACAGCGCAGCCACAAGCCGGTCGCGTGGTCTACATCGTCCGCTTGGATACAGGCGAGAAGGTCGCCGAGTTCTCCAATGAGACTGGCAACGTCAAGCACATGAGCGGCGGCAACGCGAACGTGAGTTACCACTTCACCGGGAGCCCAGCCATCTACTCCAACGTCCCCGGCGTCGTGAGCACACGCGCCTTCATCGGAGACGCCGGCGGGCGCCTCTGGCGCATCGATATGCGCCCCAGCAATCCAGACGATTGGAAGATGGAGCTCTTCTTCGACACCTATGAAGACGGACCGCTGAACGCTGAGGACAGCTCCGATCGACAGCCGATCTTAGGGGCCCCTTCGCTGGCGCTCAACGCCACGGACGGCAACCTGGCGGTGGTCTTTGGAAACGGTGGTATTGACCACATTCGCACCGCATCCAAGTCTGACGTGGGCGTCTTCTCGGTCTCTGAGACCCTCGGTGGCGGACTCGATGACGTCTCGGCGACCATGAACTGGGTCCAGGTGCTGGAGTCCAACGAGCGCCTCACGGGTGAAGCTTTGGTCTTCAACAAGAGCTCATACTTTACGACCTACTTGGCCGATTCCTTGGATGCGTGTGCTGCGGGTTCGGGTAGAATCTATGGCCTGCACTTCACATCATCGAACGGCAACGACCCCGTCGGGACGATGGACGCAGACGACGATCCCACCACTCTAGGGGCTGTCAGCTATGTGGGGACCGGTGAGGCTGTGCCCTTCGGCGTTCAGATCATCGAGCGCCCCTCCTGTAAACCTCAGGGTGGTGTCTCCAGCCTCGGGAACGTCGCGAACAACGCCAACGGAGTCGCGCGAGGCGAACTTCAGTTGGTCGTAAACGTCGCTAAGGGTGATGGTTTCGACGCAAACTCCGTCCCGCCAGGTGTCGCTGGTGGCGACATGGCCACTAAAAACCTGACTCGTACCCTGCATGACTCAGGTGAGATGGTTCAGAGTGGCACGTGGGGCTACGTACTCTTCTAGATGCAATCGTCCTATCTGCCCCCATCGTTAGTCGCTCTCCTGTGCCTCTGCGCGGGACAGCTGTTGAGTTGTGGCAAGGACGCTCCACCGCCCAAGGGGCCTGACTGGCTCGAGGCGAAAGAGGTCGCCGCAAAACCCGAGCCCCCAAAGCCCTTCGTGAGCCCATTGGACACTTACGGAAACCTGAAGGGCCGTGGAGAGACGATCCTCGGGTTCGAGCGTCCGTTCGCGAGCAGGGAGGCGGATCATCGAAGCAAGGTGCCGGTCTACTACTTGATGGCCAACGAAGAGCGCATGCTTCGCTTCTTCAGGAGCCGCGGACACGTCGTCGTTGAGACCGGGACCGGTTGGCGCTTTCAGCATTCTGATCGGACGCTCAAGGCTCTCGCGAACAAAACCGAAGCCGAGGCCGTGAAGGACGCCAAGATCTACGCACGCCAGGGGCCTGGTGCTGGATGGACGCTCCTCTTCGACGACGGCAAACCGATTGAGACCGCGAAGCTGCCCTTGATGAAGTTACTCAACGAGGTGAGCCCCGCGGCACCCGACAGCACCACCAGCGGTGCACCGAACTCGTCGCACCGTGACCCATTAAGTGCTCAGGGAGCGTCTCTAGGGGCAACGCGGTCAGGGGGCACATCGGGTGGCCTCTCGAGTCGCGCCTTGCGCAAGCTCGAGCGGGCAGCATTGCAGCGCCCCATCAATAAGCGCCGAGCCAAGGATGTCTCTGCCCGCATCTACAAGCATGTAAAGAAGGGCGGCCAGCGCTTCCTGGACTGATCGCTTTAGAGCCGCTTCCACTTGCTGCCAGGGAATGGGGCCCCGGTCGGGGCCTGACTCGTGAGGATGTAGATGGCCCTTCGATTCGCGGGCTCGTCGGTCTCGTCTGGGGTCTGTTTGGCTAGAAACTCCTCTCCAAAGCCACAGTAGTGGATGGGAATCTTGAGGCCATGAGCACGAAACCATGCGGCGATAGAGCGTGCGCGGCGGTTCGAGAGTTCTCGATTGTATGCCGCGTTACCCACGGTGTCGGTGTAACCAGCGACGTAAAATTTCAGAGCGAGCAAGGTCCCATGCTTAGCCAGCGCGTCCCTGACGAGGCCCAAGGTGCGCTCAAGCTTGGGAGCCTCCGAGGCCCGCACTTCGGCTTTCCCCGACGCAAACTCAAGCTCATCATGGGGGATCTCGATCGAGAAAGGCGTGATCTGCATCCCTGTCCAAAAGCCTGCGATGTCCGTCACCTTCAAATCCATGCGCACGATATCCGCACCCCCTGCAGGGGCTGACCAAGTCAGCTCCAATGGGCTGCCGGGCGGCTCCGAGTCAAAGTCGACCTCCTCAATACCGATTCGGCGACCACGCTCCCCGAGCAGGATCAATTCTGCCTTGGCGACCGGATTCGTGATCCGGAAGACCATGCGACGGGCCTCCATGTCCACGTCTCCCGGTCCGATCGCGAGCTCAAGTTTGCCGACACGCGTCACCTTGAACGTGGTCGTGAAGTCTGTGTCGCTCCCATCCGCCCACTTCACCTGGAACCGAGCGTTGTACTCATGGACGCCAACTGGTGACTTGAACCCCAAGCGCTTCGTTTTGCCAACAGCCACTCGCCCAGCGCGCAGCACCTGCTTTTTCGCCCCTTCCCGTGTGAGGGTCACGGTCAGCTTCTTCAATGCCGCGGCAGGCTCGAGGACGATCGCGGGCTTCTGCTTACCCGAGACGACCGCGTCCAAGCGCATGCCTAGTGCCCCCGGCTCCGCAAGAGCTGGGCTCGGGAACATCAGCAGTATCGCCAGAGTGGCAAGAGGTAGTCGTGGCAACACGGGGACTCCTGAACGATGAAGGTGCGCCCTTCATGACGGAACCTGAGTGCTATCGGCCTTCGTCGCTCGGAAGCCGAAGTCACTGTGCGGTTCTTAGAAATCGACCGGCAAGGTCGGGATCAAAAATAGTGCTGAATCGCTGTATGGGATGAGCTGGGCGTCGTCGACCCTGGCCCCAAAGAAGAACCCGTAGAGGTCAAAGTTCAAGACGGGCACGGTCACCGTCACTGCCAAGCCTGGATCGGTCACTGAGCCTGATAGCCGTCCATCCTCAGACAGGGTGAGGCCCTCAGGGATCCCCCCGTTGGGGATGAAGCTCGACACCACGCTCGGGAGCGGATCTTCACTCCAAGAGAGCGGTTTACTCCCACCCACTGCCTGTAACTGCACGTCATAGGGGACGGGGAAGCTCGGGATGATGAAGATCAAGGGAAGCACGATGACCTTGGTGACGAACAAGTCGAGTTCGGGAGACCCCACAACTTCGAGCGGCGGAATCGTGACCGCCATCATGAAGTCTTTCGTGTCGACCAATGGAGGCGCTCCGTTGTCGAACGCCTTTAACGTGAACTCAAACGTCCCAGCGGCCTCCGGTGTTCCCGTCATCAAGCCATCCGACGACAACGCCAACCCTGGGGGCATCTCGCCCTCAGCGAGGCCCCAAAAGTAGGGTTCTTCGCCTCCAATCGCCTCGAACTGAAACATGACCTCATCGTCCCCTTGGACTTGAGGCAGCTGCGTGGCTGTCGTGATGTACAGCCCGTGCTCTTCGACAATCAACGAGAGTGGCTCAACGACGATATCGCCATTGGAGTCCGTCAGCTTGATCAAGAGCGGAGAGGGCCCCGGATCGTCCGTCATCCCCGACAGGACACCACCTCCGCTGAGCGAATACCCTTCCGGCAGCTCTCCTTGATGAATGGACCACATGTACGGTGGAAGGCCGCCCTCCCCCTCCAGCTCGAAGACATAAGGCAGCCCCTGCAACGCGGTGGGGAGCTCCGTGGTCTTGAAAGCAAGATCCAAGAAGACACACTCGCCCTCCTCACAGATCGCCCCGTCCGTGCAATCCGAGGACTCGACGCAAGTGATACACGCCCCCTCCCAGCACACCAACCAGGAGTCGCACTTAATCAACTCGAAGGCCGTGCCATCCTCATTGCATGTGAGCAAGTTACCCTCGACACAGCCGGATAGCCCTGGTGGGCAAACCTGACTTTGCTGTGGCCCGACATCTTCTGCGAAGGCATCCGACTCAGGTCCCTCTGCGTCACGTTCACTCGTGTCTGACTCAGCAGCGCTCTCGCCTGTCTCAACGTCCTGCGGCACTGCAGCAGTCTCGCCGCCCACGGTCCCCAGCTCGGACGAGCCGTTGATCGCAGAACCGCACGCCCCCATCATCAAGGCGATGCAGACCAGTAAAATCGAACGCACACTGACTGGGAACATGACGCCTCCCTCTCCTTCGTCCGACGCACTATACACAGAACGTGCCTTGCGACGCTCGGTCTAACAGCCTAACGTCCGAGGGCGCTGTGGTCCCCGGCGGACGAGGAGGGATGTCATCGGTCGCACCAGCCTAGTGGCGTCACTCGCCTTGCTGCTCTGCTCCACGTCGGTCCATGCAAGCACTCCAGACCTCTTCGGATACGGTGCGCGCGGCCAAGCGATGACAGGCGCAGTGGCCTCGACAAGCCAAGGGCACGGGAGCGTCTACTACAACCCCGCGCGGCTCGCCTTCGACAGCGCCCCCTCGTTCTCAATCGGCTACGCGAGCGGTGAATTCGACCTGCGCATCGACGGTGAAGAGGTCGACGTGCGCAGCGCACCGGCACTCACTCTGGGCCTCTCCTTGCCTCTCCCTTTCCTTGGCTGGCTTGAGGACCGCATCGCGCTTGGTCTGGCGCTCGTGCTGCCGCAAACCTCGGTGTTGATCGCGGATATCCCACCCCCGACGACCCCCTCTTTCGCGTTACTTGAGACCCGCGCACAGACCGTGAGCATCCAAGCTGCGTTAGCGTTCCGACCATTGGACTGGGTGTCCTTCGGGGCGGGGGTGATCGCGCTCGCAACCCTCGAGGGCCATGTTGAGGTTGGTCCGAACGAGACTGGGCGACTGGGCTCCGAAGTGAGTGATGTGTTGGTCGCTGACTTCGCCCCCGTCATCGGGGTGTCAGTGGCGCCTTGGCCTTGGCTCTCTTTTGCCGCGACTTACCGAGGGCAATCGGCCGCGACCTTTACCTTCCCGATCGAGGCTAACCTCGGTGATCTCGCGGGACAGGTCGGCCTCAGCGGACTCGACGTGGAGGTCCTGCCGATACCGATCTTAGCGATCGATGGCACGGCTCAGTTTGATCCAGAGCAAGTCGCCTTTGAAGTCGCCGGGCGACCACAGCCATGGTTGCTCATCGCCGCAGGGGTGAACTGGAAACATTGGAGCCGATTCGACAACCCGATCGTGTACACGGCGGAGCGCCCTGGTGATGCCCCACAGCCGCCCCCCGAGTTCTCCGATACGGTCTCTGCGCGCCTCGGGTTCGAGGCGACCGTAAGCGTGGGACCAATCACCCTTGAGCCACGGTGCGGCGTCGCGTGGGAGCCCACACCAAGCCCCCTACAGAGGGGCTATCACAACTACCTCGACAATGACCGCGCCGTGTTTGGGCTGGGGCTCGGTACGCGCTGGCAATTTCTCAGTCTCGATCTGGCCTTTCAGCTCCACCACCTGCTCCCCCGAACCGCGGTCAAAGATGCCACGATCTTCGAGGACCACCCCGGCTGGCCATCCATCGAGCACGCGGGGGAGATCTTCTACATGGGGGCAGAGTTGGGGGTCTCGCTATGAAGAGGAGCATTGTACTCAGCGTGGCGTTCGTGCTCATCACGGGCGGAGGTATCGCGCACGCCAACCCTGTCGATGCCTTTGGCTTTGGCGCGCGGGCTGTAGGGATGTCCGGAGCGATGACCGCCAGCGCAGAGGGCTTCTCGGCGAGTCACTACAACCCAGCAGCCTTGGCCCTCGATAACCGCCTGCGTATCGAGCTGGGCTACGCCTACATGCACCCTAACCTTGAGCTGAACGACGAAGACCTCGGCGTGGACGCCCACCGAGGCTTTCAAGGGGGCTTTGTGCTCGCTGGGGACCTCTACGAGCACACCGTTGCCTTCGCGCTCTCCCTCTTCTTGCCCGACCGACTGATCACACGAGTACGCGCACTGCCCGAGCGTCAGCCTCGCTTCGTCATGTACGACAACCGACCACAGCGTCTCGTCCTGTCAGCGAGCCTCGCGGTCGAGATCGTCGAGGGCCTCACGATCGGCGCCACGCTTTCCTTCTTGTCCCACACGAAGGGGCAGTTAGATGTCTCTGGGCTCGTGGGGTTCACGGACTCTGATGAGACACAGCTGCGCACAGGGGTCGTAGAGGACCTAGTAGCAGTCCGCTACCCCACAATCGGGGTGCACTACAGTCCAACGCCGGAGATGAAGCTCGGGGTGACCTTCCGCGAAGAGTTCGCGCTCGAGCTCGGGCTCGAGGTCATCGTCGGGGGCGACATCGTAGAGGACGGAGAGACCACGCTCACCGACGCGAGCTTCGCCATGGCCTCAGACAGCCAAACCCTCTTCAGTCCCCGCCAACTGGCCGTCGGGTGGGCCTGGGACACGGGGTGCTGGCAAGTGAGTGCAGACATCACGTGGGCCCAGTGGAGTCGCTTTCCGACCCCAACTGCGACAGTGACGATGTCGCTCGACCTCCCCGGACTCCCAGTCGAGCTCCCGCCGCCAGACACGCCGCTCCCCCCTCAATTCCATGACATCTTCATCCCAAGGATAGGGATCGAGACCAGCGCCCTCTCCCACCCAGTGTTCGAACTCAAGGTGCGTGGCGGCTATGCCTACGAGCCCAGCCCTGTGCCTGCTCAGCAAGGTCGCACGAACTACGCAGACACCGATAAGCATAGCTTCTCTGCAGGCCTCGGACTCACGTTGCACATCCTTGAGAGCATCTTGCCAGAGCCCATCGAGATCGACGTGGCGACCCAGTTCATCTATCTCCCCTCGGTGGTCACGACAAAGAGCGATCCCGCGGACCCCACGGGAGACTACATCGCTGACGGTTGGTGGCTGGGCGGTGCGCTCACTGCCCGGCTGCTCTTTTGAGGTGCCCCCTGTGAACCATGTCACCCAACCTATCCTCCTGCTGCTCATATGCAGTGTGTACGCCTGCTCCTCTTTAGGGGGCGGAGGTGGGGGCGCCGAGAACCTCCCCAACCGAGGCATTGTGCCGTATGACCGCATAGGCTCTCCCGATTCGGACGCACCGAGTTTTGTGATTGAGAGCGACGATCCCGGCGCCCTCATCTACGTGGAGCCTCACGCGACCCATACGGAAGATGGCGAGATCGCACTCTTCGTAGAGGCCCGTGCCCCCGCCGAGACCACCGGTCACATCGTCCGGTGCGTGTTGGACGAGTCGTTGCATTGTCAGGAGGTAAAACCCGCTCTGATGCCACTTGAAGGCGACGACGGCGCCTGGCTGAAACAACGGGTCGGCGCGCCCTCTCTCGTATCACTCAGTGATGGGAGCTGGCTCATGGCCTTCGCCTTCGGTCAAGGCGACGGCATCGGGCTCGCGAAGAGCCTAGATGGCGAGGACTTCGTGCTCCAAGCCCTCCCGCTCCTTGAACCCTCCGGGCCGCATGAAGCGAGTGGTATCGACTCTCCGAGCCTGATTCAAACGGCCACTGGGTACCGCCTCTACTATGAAGCCAAGGACGATGAGGGAGTGACCCGCATCCTCTTCGCAGACGCTGACGAGGCGCTCTCCTTTGAGCGAACGGGGGTCGCGCTGGATGTCGGCACCGGCTGCAACGACGTATCAGGGCAGCCAGAGCCATGCTGGGACGCGAACGGCGTCGGCTCCCCTGAGGTTCGGGTCGCCACGACTGCAGCAGACCGGACCGTGTACCGCCTCTTCTATACCGGTTACGGCGCAGCGGGATTCAACGTCGGGTTCGGCGGCTCATGGGACGGTGAACGCTTCGAGCGCTTCGTATACAACCCCGTGATCGCCACCGAGGCCGTCGAGCGGCAGCCCACCAACCTGCGATTGCAGGACAGCTATCTCTTGCTCTACGAGGAGCGCACGAGCAACACCATCCGCGGTATTGCTGCGGCGCTCAACGATGCCGCTGCCCCGTCAGAGCAGTTCTAAAGGGCTAGTCAGCTCCATCGAAGCAGCTACCGTTGGGGGCCCCTGGGCTCCCCTGATTACCCACATCACCATAACTGGTCACCGACGGACACCAGACGCCCGCTGCGTCATTATCCTCGCTTGGGGTTGCCCCACTTAAGACCTCTCCGGAGAGCTGCGCGGCTACACCCATAGAGCCAGGCCAGCCCAGCGTATAATCGACGGTGTCGATCCCACCATCAGGGCAGGTCAGGTTGAGTTCTCCTTCAACATTCGCGAGCGCCAAACCGGGGAGAACGATGGCCGAAGGCAGCCCACCGTTGATCGGTGCTTCGGCGCTCTGAGCGATGACGATATATGACGCCGCCGGGGCCACAACAGGGGTCACGCCCTCGATGATGTGCTCGGGAGAATTGAGAAAACAGCCCCGCAAATCAAGGTCACTGGGGCCGGGGTTGTACAGTTCCACCCATTCACCGCGATCTGGGTTCGCAGCCAGACTGTCTCTCAGAAACTCCGTGATGATGAGGGCACCCGGTCCCGCTGGGGTGGCCGGTGGGCTTAAACACGCGCCCCCCTCACAACCACCGTAGGGGCCACAATCGAAGCTCTCCGCAAGGTACTCACATGCGGCCTCCGTCGGCGCCCCTACGAGCGCACAGACGCCCTCTGCAGCGTACGCAGCGAGGAGGTCTCCCTCACAGAGCGGAGCAGGCGGCGCATCACAGGGGTTAGGGACGCAGATCCCTGCGCCGATCGTCACGCGCCCCGCCTGAGCCGAGTCGTAACCGTTCAAGGCACCGTCTCGGTCGCATAGCGTCCAGGTCTCTCCGCCGTCGGCGCTCGCACGGAGGATAACGTCCCAGACACCCGGAGCCTCAATCGCGAGGGGGCCCTGCCAGCGATCTTCACCAGGCGCATCTTCATCGCTCCACTCGGGGTCAGGGTACGCCGGCCCCCAAGCCCAACCACTGTCCGAGAGGGTCGGGTCCGTGCCTTGGGGCCCCATGCCCGTCTCGACGAGCAACCCGGGCACAGGATCTACTCCAGAGCTTGAGTCTGTCGTGCCCTCATCGCTTAACAAGCCGGCCACTGAGAAGACGATCCCCGGATCGACCTCCAAGGTGGACGGCTCAAGCAAACGACAGTCGTCCAACACGTCATCAGGCGGCGGACAGAGCGGGTTCAAGAGCCCGGGTGAGCTCGGGCTCCCGGAGCACCAAGCGCTCATCCCATCATTCAGCGTCGCGGACACCACATTCCCCCCTAGAGACCACGTCGCGCCAACGGGGATCGGCCAACCCGAGGCGACATCCCAGAAGACCTGATCGATCAGGACATCAGCGCAGGTCAACTTCAGGACGTCGCTGGTGTTATCGAGGGTGAGCGCGCCTCCGTAGATCAAGTCGGGCGCCGCCCCGCCGGTAAACGCCGAGCGAGCAAAGACGAGCGGCGCCCCCGCCCAGAGGAGACCTCCCCCATCCGCATTGCTTGGGACACTCCAGCTCTCTCCAACGTCGCTGCTCAGGATACAGCCCGAGAGATCCACGACCGCCATAGGAGAGGTTGGACTCAAGAGGAGCTCGAACCACTCATCGCTCTCCGAGGTCGCTGGGATGATGAGGAGCTCACTAAACACGACATCGTTCGGCTCAGGGGGCGATGGGTAACCCACGCACTGACCACCATCACAGTGGGCTCCTTGCGCGGCACAGTCTTCGACAAGCACACTCTCGGGCCATGCACATTGCGCCTGCGCTCCGTCGACAGCGCAGATCGCCTCTCCCATTTGCAGGACCACCTGCTCATCAAGGCAGACAGCCGCCTCAGCGCTCTGACAGGGCGTCGGGGAACATGGACTCTCCGTGGTCGTCAGTTCGGTCGTGTCCGTCGCCAAAAAGGTGCCATCATCGATACGGTCACACAGCGTCCAAGTGTTACCCGCGTCACCGCTGACTCGAACATTGAGCTGCCAGACACCGACAGGGGGCGACGCAAAGGTCACCGCGTATCCATCGTAGTGCAGTGGACCCTCGGTAAAGCCTAACTCCCAAAGGACCGCTGGTAGTGCCTCATGATAGGTCCAATCAGCGATCTCCACATCAACCCCAGCCAAAGCGACAGCCGCCTGAACTCGGACGGCGTCGGAGGCGTCCGTCAGAGTCGTCAACTCTGTCAGCCCTGCCTCTTTAAGCCAGACTGCAGCTAGGAACGACGTACCAGCGGGGACGGTCTCTGAGGCTGAGTTGGCCATGAAACATGCGTCGATGGCCTCAACATCCCCCTGACAAGGCGGGTTGAGCTGGCCCGGTGAGCCGAGATCCCCAGCGCCGAAGAGCTGTGTGCCTGTGCACCAAAACTCAGCGAGATCATTCTCATCGCCGTCGATATGGAAGGGGCTCAAGGCCAACGACGCCCCGGGGACGGTCGGCCAGCTCTCGTCGTACGCGAGGTGATCGATCTGCACCTCGCCGCACGTCAACACCACATCGCCCGCCGAGGAGGGGAACTCGAGGGAATTGCCCCACGCCCAATCGAGTTCCACACCACCATTGGCCCCCGAGACGTCCAACGCACCCAAGAGGCGGCTCGTCCCCACGCCGACCACCACAGGCACGTCGACGATGGCTGTCCACAGCGCGTCCACCGTCAGCTGACACCCCTCTAGGTCGAGCGGCGCGCCGGTCGTGTTCGTGACCTCAACCCACTGCCCCGTCGGGGGCACCGACGCCAAGGGCCGCACCATCAGTTCGCTCATCACGAGCTGCCCGGGGCTTACGGGGAACGCAGCGTCGGCGTCGCAACCAACTCCCGATACACAGACTTGTCCTGCCAAACCACAATCGATGACCTCGGTGTCGTAGACGCAGGTCGGAGTGCCCTCTGCATCCAACTCACAGGTCCCCGCAGCGCTGAGGGTCGCAGCGTAGGTCACGCCGTCTTCGTGGCATTGGGATGCGGGTGGTGACGCACAGAGGTGGGCCTCACAGGGATCGAGCACCACCTCAAGGCTCAGCTCACTCTCCAAGACGTAGAGGTCATCCGGTGGGATCGATGTATCACAGTACACCCAGGTCGCCCCCTCATCGAGAGTGATGCGTGCAGCGAGCGCCCACTGTCCGGGTTCGGAGAAGGACGCCAGGTGAAACCAACGGTCTACGCCATCCGCGCTCTGCCAGCCCTCCGTCGGGAGCCCAGGGCTCCAAGCCCAGCCCTCCTCAACATCAGGGGTGCTGCCGTTGGGCCCCACCCCGAGTTCAATGACCATCGCCTCACTCTCATCGACCTCCACCGTCAGGTCCGTGATCCCTGGTTCGAAGACCTCCACGGCGACCTCAACCCCTTCCCCCACGTAGGCAAGGGTCACAGTCGACGAGAGTTGGCAGGCATCCACCGTGGGTGGCGGGCAAGGGGTGTTGAGCGCCATAGGGCTCCCCAGGTCACCGTTCTCGAAGGGTGCTACCCCAGGGCACCACATCGCGGAGTCATCGTTGGAGTCGGCGTCATGTGCGGACGGATCCAGAGCCATCGAAGCGCCCTCCACGACGGGCCACGTCGTGTCCCAAGCCACGCGATCGATCTCTACGCCATCACACTCCAAGACGAGGGCGTCGACTGTATTGTGTAAGAGGATGTTTTGATACGGGAAGACCGGCGCCCCCGGCGCTGCGCTCGGAGGGAGGCTCCCCTCCCCTCCGATGTAGAGGAGCATCGAGATCAGCTGCGGCGCCATCAGGACAGCGGCGTCACCTAAACCGAGTGTCCAACTGTCAGTCCCATCATCTCGTAAGACACAGCCGCTCAAGGACAGCACCTCGGGGGTCCGGTTCAGCAACTCGATCCACTCCCCACCGGGGTCTTCCGTCGCGAGAGGGTTGATCATCAACTCGGTGAAGATGACGTCACCAGCGGTCGGCTTCGGTAGGTCGAGGCCCGGTATACAGCCTGATGTGCAGACGTCGGTGTTATCCAAGTCACCATCGTCACAGGTCTCTCCTGTGTCGACGACACCATCACCACAGCGTGCAACCGTACAGTCCAATCGACAGCTGTCTGGCAGGACATCGGAGTTCGCGTCACCATCGTCACATGCTTCATCACCCTCGATGAGGCCGTCACCGCAGAGGGGCGCGGAGGCATCGGAGCCGTCCGCGAAGGGACCAAATCCTGCGTCAGGATCGAACGGCGGCTGCACATCACCCCCGCTCTCGGTGTCCTGCGGTGTCGGGGCAGGTGAGGTGTCGACGTCAGCCCCTGTGACCTCCTCGACGTCGACGGTGTCGACGCCCTGAGACGCGATGTCCTGAGGCGTCACATCATCATCGACCGAGCCAGCGTCATCCACATCCATGAAAGGCCCTGTGGTCGCATCGCCGTTCGAGGAGACAACCTCGCTCTGCGCATCGGTGACGTCCGCGCTGACCGCCCCGTCGGGGGGCTCTACATTACAGCCCAGCAGCACCAGACTGATGCCTGCGAGGATCGCGTCGTAGCGCACACGGCGTCGAGGCGAGGGTCGATTCTGATGAGGCAAACGGCAGCGCACACGAAGGTCACTGCGGGGGATCACTCGACCAGCCCTCGGGCCATATCTCCGCTTCCGGTGGGCTCTGGGAGGCACATGTTGACCATCGGATAGCCGCACACAGCGTCCTCGGCGATACAGGTCTGATCGCCCGGACACCCCGTATCATCTGCGTCGGGGTCGCATGGGCGACTGCAAAATGCAGGACCATCCCCCGCAGGTCGCCACCCATCTCCATCGTTATCGATGAGGATCGCGTTGGTCATCGCCAGCGGGAAGACCGGGAAGAAATCAGGCACCGCAGCCGGCGGTGGGAAAAAGGCGCTGAAGGCTTGCAGCGATCCGAAGGCCAGCGAGGCAATTCGGGGCAACTGCAGCTCCCCAAACGGAATATCGAGATAGGTTGGCCCCATGAGGTTCTCGTCCCTGAGCCCCATCACGATCACCGCCACAAAGCCGTCTTGCTCAGGGGCGGTGAGCTCAATCTCACCGTCGTAATCGATCACGGCCTCGGGGCCATGGGTCAGTTCGATGACCTTCTGAAGGCTGCCCGAGACATAGACCTCAATGCGGTCGACGCCGAACCAACTCGCGCTCTGGACGCGCAGGTTCAGCGTGAAGCTGTCCCCCGACCCCATGATGACGGTGTCTCCGGGACCTTTCCCATTAATCGTGGCGTCAACGACTGGCCCGTAGCTCGCAACGGCGTGATGGTCGCGCACAGCGGTGGCCACCTTCGCGATGTCGATCTCGGAGGCCGAGGATACGGCACCGTGCCGCACCCAAGTGCGCGGTGTGCCGGGCTCTCGATGGGTCCCGTGAGAGTCACTCGCCGCGGTCAACGTAACGTTCAAGCCAGCGTCGAGCCAACGCATCCAGTCCCCGACGACACCGGGGAACTCGGCACAGGGCATCTGAGCCTCATCGTCGGCCAAGGTCGCGAGATCCCGCTGCGTGTCGCATCGGTCCGCGTCCTCAGGCGCGCTGCGGTGTGCCCAAAGGAGCGCCTGCTCTTCTGGTGTCCGCGCCAAGATTCGGCGCGTCATCTCTTTGGCCAGGGCACGCCGACGGCGCATCTTGCAGTCAAAGAAGCGCTCGGAAGTGAGGCATGCAGCGACAGGGGTCTCACCCATGTGCTCTGTGCAGATCGCCTCAAGCCCCGAAATGTCGCCCTCTTCCAACACCTCAATCGCCCTCATGCACTGATTGAAGACGATGACCTCTTCGTTGGTCGGGGTACGGATGAGGTCAAAGCGTTTTGAATTAAAGGCCTCCATCGCCTCGTAATCGCAGGTCGCCTTGCTCAAGAGCGCGTTGCCCCCCTCTAGGGCCATCAGGTCTCCGGAAGAGGCTAAGTCGACCTTCGAGCGATTCAAGTCGGCGCGGGTCATATCGAAGGGGTCCACCTCGAGCTGTGAGATGTAGCCGATGAACCCGTCCCGTGGGTGGGCCATGATTCGGACCCCCGGGGCCCCGGGCTCAAAGTGAGACTCGAGCTCGTCCATGATCCCTTGTCCGTCTTTGCACCACCACTCAGGGGCGTTGTGGTCCGGAGCATCCAAGGCGTCATAGTCGAGCGGGAAGGCGATGAAGTGGCCGAGCTCCAAGGTCGAGAGCTCGACACCAACAGCCGACTTCAAGCGATCCTGGAGCCCCAACGCGCCGATCGTCGGCGCATAGTTCGTCACTACGTCATGATCCGTTGAGATGGCGAGGTCCAACCCCTCCGCGGCGGCGCTGATGACCCGGCGTTCGAGCTTCATCCCAGAGTCAAAGCTCGGCTCCGCATGTAGATGGGCGTCAAAGCCGATCCAGTCCCCGGAGTCGACCTCCTTCGCCAAGGTCACCTGGGCCACATGGCGGTCGCCAGGCACCAACGAGATGTCGATCTCGCCGCGCGCATAGAGAGGTCCATGTGTGACGAACATCCGGTAGTCGCCCGCCTCAATCTCGACCTCGCCATACCCCTCAGCAGTCAGCGTCATGTGTCGAATGCCGTTGCCAATGCGACCCTCGCCAAGCGCAGGACGGCGCGTCCCGTCTTCCACGGCGAGCTCGCCATCAATCAGCGGCACAAAGACGATCTTCGCTTCAATCAGCTGCCCATGCGCGTCGGTCACACGGTATTCGACCGATGCTGGTTTCGGGAGACTTGGGTTCAGGCGAGTCGTCACCCCTTCTTCGATTTGAACTCTGTACACGGGCGACGTCGCGGTCATCGCCTCGTTCGTCGCGACGACTAAGTAGGAGCCCGGGGGGAGTGACGCTTCAAAGGAGCCATCCTCGTTAGGGTCTAAGCCCACGTCAGCGTCGATGGCGTTCAGGACACCAGGCTCACCGATGAGCTTCCAGTTCGCTGCGATGAC
Source organism: Myxococcota bacterium (assembly GCA_049602155.1). Taxonomy (GTDB): domain Bacteria; phylum Myxococcota_A; class UBA9042; order PHBI01; family JBMYRH01; genus JBMYRH01. The sequence goes on from JBMYRH010000007.1 coordinate 186,030, forward strand.
ATCTCGCACGTCAGACCACGCTTCGTCGGCGTCTGGGTCCGCGAGGAGGAACACACGGCCATTGGTCGAAGGACCCACCAATGCATCTAGGATGGTGCCCTCAAGCTTACCCACAGCCGTCCCACGCACCTCATACATCACATCGGTGATCGAGCTGATGTCGCCCTGACCGACCACGAAGAACCGCTCATACCGCCACTGGCTCAGCCCCTGGCAGGCTGCTGCCTCCTCGCCCTCAGCGTCCGTCGCGCAGTTATGCGACGCGGTGGTGAACGCCGTCGTCGAGGAGGTGATGATCGGCACGAGCACTCGAGGATCAGCCTCACCCGGGGCATTCGCGGAGAAGTAACCGTAGGAGACAGCCCCACCCGCAGCGGCCATGAAGTCAAAGGTCAACGGAGACGTGAAGGGGTCAGCCCCCTCGAAGAGGCCGTCGAAGATCGGCCGATCCTCATCAAAGCCCATCCCGGGTGCGAATAGGTCGTTTTGCGCCCCAAAGAAGACGAAGTCTCCTCCCACCATACCTGGCAGCAAGCTCTCTCCATCACCCAAGGTCCCGAAGAAGATGGAGGTCGTGTCCTGGAAATTCTCCATCGTGACGACGTCATCCAGCGCGCACTCACAGGGCACCAGGGGGCAGCCTGTCGTGGCGTCATAACGCAGCCCCATAGGGCAAGACTCGGCACAGCTCAGGTCGGCATCTTCACCCGAGCAGAGCGGCAGCCCAAACGGGCCTTTGCAGTCCTTGGGGCAACTCTCCTCTGTCTCCTCTGACTCCGACTCGCATACACCGTTGCCACACTGACCGGGCGCAACGGCCACCCGGACGACCTCAGTGACAATGCGGACGTAGGGGACCCCAGGGGAGAGGATGTAATCCGTCTGCATCCGAATGTTGAGCTTGAGATCCCCCAAGAATGCCTTGAGGAGCGGCTCTTGAAAGACATTCAACGCGTCCAGGATGAACGCGCCCTCTCCGGAGACTCGCACGATGGCATCACCGCCATCCTGACCGTCTGCGACGATGAGGATGTCGTCCTTCTCGGGGCGGGGCGCAAGGAGGTTCGCGAACGGGAACATCTCTGCGAACTGATCATGCCCCGAGCCGTTACGGTACTGGGCGTCTTTACGCTGGAGATCGGCGTCAACCAACGTACCACCGTAGACGCCAGGCCCCGGTGACGAGGCGACATCTAAGATCGCCACCCGGATGACGTCGTTCTCGAGGATAAAGTCCCCGACCCGCGCCATCGCGACATCTCCGCCGATCAGCTGACTTTGAGACTCCGCACGGTAGGCCCTCGAGCTGGGGGTATTCTCCACACACCCGCTCATCAGAATGCCCGTGCACAGCGCGAGCAGCAGCCCGCTACGATGGGACATGGGCCGGCTCACAGGGCGAAGTGCGCTGAGAGCAAGAGGGCGTCGTTATCCAACGAGGCGCCGTAGAGCTCCTCGCGATGTGTGTAGTCAATCGACACCTTGAAGTGATGTCGGTGCCAGTAGTACTGCAGCCCACCAGTGACCACGAGTTGGTCACCGTTGTTGTCCACGTTGGCGTCGTCGTCGAACATCTCGCCACGCAGTGAAATACCGAGTTGCCCGGGCAAGATCATGTAGCCCATCCCGACGATGAGCCCTGAGCGGTCCACCTGGGTCGGGATGGTCTGAGGTGTGGTGGGATCCTCGACCGGCTCTGAAGTGTCCGAGATATACTCACTGATGAGGTGAAAGCCGTAGGCCTTGAGCATCATGTCAGCGCTCCACGCGGTCGCCCGAGTTGTAGAGCCCTCGTTGTGCAAGACCGATGTCCCGACCGCGAGGCGAAAGCCGCCCCCATCGAGGTCAGCGATGTCGTCACCGATCCCCCCAAAGGGCTCAAGGCTGAGCCGCCCAGCGAAGGAGATCTTGTTGAAGCGGTTGCCCTCAAAGACAGCGTTCTCGACGTAGCCCTCATGGAAGTTCGTGTGGCGATCCAGGCCGTTGTAAACGCCTACCGCGTAGCTCGCGAGGCCGTTACCAATCGAGCCGTGGAGGGTGACGCCCATCTGCCGATAAGGCGACATCGCATTCACGCTCAAGGGACGCTCAAGCAAGCTCCCGTGGTCCGAGCCGATCGTGGCGTACCGAGAGAACGGCACCTTGTGGGCCCCCACCGTGATCCCGAGGACCTCGAAGGGGCGATATGAGAGCCAGGCATCCAGGGGACGCACCTTCAAGTCGGCCGTCTCCATGGAGATCATGAACTCCAAGCTGCCGAAGGCCCAGCCATGAAGGCCGAACCGTCCGTAGCGCAACCGAAACCCCGGCTGCTCCGCGACGTCACCGCTCTGAAGCAGGTTGTCCGTGCCGGTGTACACAGCGGCGTGCGCCGAAATCAGACCGTAGAGCGCCACCTGAGCCATACCGCCATCAAAGACAACCAAGTCTCCCCGGGCTGCATCATTGGCCGCCGAGTCATCGGGCTCCATGGGTTCAAATGCCGGTGCAGTCGGCGCTGGGGGCTCCTCTTTTGGAGCCTCAACCACCGGCTCCGGGGCCGCCTCAACCACAGGCTCGGCGACGACCTCAGCGGCCTCCGTGCCAATGTCATCGCTGGCCTCTGCAGGCTCTGTGGACTCGTCTGCTGACTGAGCCCAAGCGGCTGGCGCGCTCACGAGAGCAATAATTAGAAGCGTCGAGGCGAGCTGCCCAAGCAGCCGAAGTGTCCTGATCACGCTGTGTCCCTCCGAAACGGTCGTGGGCAGAATCTACCCCGTCTGGCTTCCCCTGGGAAGGGTGCAGGGCAGCCTTTACGCTGCTTCCCCGCCTCGACGACACAGCCTCATTCGCCAATCCACTCCAACGACCTCGTTGGGGATCATCGCGTGCCAGATATTATCGTCGCTAACCGGTTCACTGCTCATGATCAAGTGATTGACGAAGCCCGTCTGTGTCGGCGCCTCGCACACGTCCGCATAATGAGGACACTGTTCGCGATCGGGGCAGCGCGTCTTGTAGGTGGTCCAGAAGAGATCTTTACCGCCGTGAATCGCCGCCATCGTGACGCCGTTCGTCGCCATCAGCGTCAACAGCGCCTTGGACTCGAGTGCGTCATGGTCACAGACCTCGCGCACGGCCTCTACCGTCTCCAAGAGGACTTCGGAGACCGCCTCGACCCCGAAATTGCTCGACAACCGGCCGTGTCGCTCCAGCTTCGTGAGGAAGAGGTAAAAGATACGCTCACTGTCAGTGTCCCCGAGGATAAAGCGTCGCAATCGCGGTGAAATCTCGGCCTCTAGGGCCTCACGGCGCTCGGCGAAGTTCCGAATATCGCCGTTGTGCGCAAACACCCATCGTCCGTATTGAAACGGATGGCAATTCAAGACGGTCTGTTCGCCCTGGGTCGCCTTGCGGATGTGGGCCAGGACGGTCTGGGACGACACCACACCGCTGACTCGCTTGAACAACGTGTCGTGGAGCGCCGTCGACGCGCTGCGCGTCACGTGTGGTGCGTCGTCGATGTAGTACGCCACACCCCACCCATCAGGATGACGCGCGCTCTGCGCAGCGAGGGCGTTGTCCGCGTTCACCAATGAGCGGTGAACTTGGCTATCGATGACGCTGCGGAAGCCGTAGAGTCGGCACATTGTGTAAGCCTGTGGTCTGTGGGGCGGTGTGCCCCGCTCATCAGCTATAACACAACGGTCAGCGCGCTTCGGTCCTCGCTGCCGATGGAGGCCTTTCGCGCTTGAACCCGCGGCAAGATCTGGTGAATGAAGAAGTGCGCTGAGGCGATCTTCCCGTGAAGGAATCGCGCCTCATCGTCGTCCTCGAGCACTTTGCCGAAGTCCTCGTCATGATCGTCCACGTCTCGGGCTCGCAAGCGGGCCTCATAGAGCGTCCGTGCACGCTCACCGTGACGAAGCAGGAGCCAGCCGATCACCAGGTCACCGAACATCTGCAAGAACGGGGTCGCGTGCAGGGCTGAGTAGGCGATGTCGCCCTTCATGCCTCGCTTCGCGAACTCCATCGCGGTCCCAGCCACCGCATCTCGCGCTTTCGCCAGGGCCTGAACCTCGGTGTAGAAGAAGTGCTCTTCATTGGCGCCGGCGATGTAACGGTTAATCTCGTTAAGCATCGTCATCAGCATGATGCCGCCGCCCTTCGCCATCTTACGGCCGAGCAAGTCGAGTGCCTGCACGCCGTTGGTGCCCTCATAGATGCTGGCGATCTTGGCGTCACGCAGGATCTGCTCCATGCCGTACTCACGGATGTAGCCGTATCCACCGAACACTTGAATCCCGAGCTCAGCGACCTTAAAGGCCTCATCGGAGCACCAGGCTTTGACGAGCGGGGTCAGGATCTCAAGCTGATGCATCCATCGCTTGGACTCCTTGGGGTCCTCACAAATATGACGCTGGTCGTCACAGTAGGCGGCGTAAATGCAGATCGCTCGAGAGCCCTCCGCCATCGCCTTCATGTACATCAAGTTCCGGCGCACGTCCGGGTGCTCAATGATCGCGACGCGGGCCGCGTCACGCTTGCGGATGTCCTCGATGCGGACGCCCTGGATACGCTCTTTCGCGTAGCTGACAGCCTTCAGGTAGGCGCTACTCGCGAGCCCGACCGCCTGAACGCCGACAGCGATGCGTGCCTCGTTCATCATGATGAACATGCACTTGAGGCCCTTCGCGCGCTCACCGATGAGCCAGCCTTCGCAGTCATTATCGTCGCCAAAGGAGAGCGAACACGTCGGCGAGCAGTGGATCCCGAGCTTCTCTTCAATCCCGACCGTGGTGACGTCATTGAACGTCAAACCACCGGCGTCGTCCTCGCGCATCCGAGGCACGACGAAGAGGCTCACGCCCTCATCATCACCGACCCTCGCGAGCACCATGTGGACGATGTTGTCCGTCAAGTCGTGGTCGCCCGCCGAGATGAAGATCTTCTGCCCCTTGATGCGGTAAAACCCTTCCCGATCTTCGATTGGCGTCGCCACCGACCGCAGATCGGGCACCGCGGTGCCCGCGTTGGGCTCGGTCAGGCACATCGTTCCAGACCACTCACCGGTCATCATCTTCTCAAGGTATTTGGCCTTCTGATCACTCGTCCCAAAGGCCACGAGGATGTCGAGCGCCGCAGCGGTCAGGCCGGGCATGAACAAGAACGAGGTGTTGGCCGAGATGAACATCTCTTGAGAGCCTGCGTACACCGAGCGGGGAAGCCCCTGCCCCCCAAGCTCCATCGGCACGGTGCCGCCGTTCCAACCCGACGCGCAGTACGTGTCGTAGGCTGCCTTCCAGCCCTCTGGCAGCTTCACGCGCCCATCCTCGAACTTGAGCCCGATCTGGTCACCAGATGCGTTTAAGGGCGCCAAGAGGTTCGTCGCTTGATCGAGGCTCACGAGCAAGATGTCGTTAAACGTCTCCTCGTCGTAATCCGAGAACGCGCCACTCTCCGTCAACGTCTTCACGTCGAGGAAGTCGAAGAGGTTGAACTTAATGTCTCTGAGGTTCGCCTCGAACTCTGCCACGGTGCCCCCTATCGGCTGCGATTCGCTCCTATCCTAAGCATAGGGGCACCTCCTGAGCAATGACGACGCACCGCGTCATGACGATGGGGCCTGCTTTAAGATCTCGAACCCGCCCTTCAGACACGGCCTCTGACTGGTGGATTGAATCGCCCCCCCCAGCTCAGCCCCTCGTGACTCACACCAAGCGACCATGGTGTCGACTGCAGAGGTGCTGCCCTCGAACCAGGCCTCAATTCCGTCCGCGCTTAGAGCCACCCAACCTTCCACACCCTCGGTGAGGGCGATCTCCTTCAGCCAAAGGCTGATGCGTTCAGGCTCCTGGAGCGCTGACAGGACGACATGCCTAGCCACCACGCGCAGCATCTCACCTCCTGTCCGAGGGAGACGTCTCCGTGAGTCGCTCATGCGGGGGTCGAAGTTCCTAGCTCTTGCTCGATGAGCTCGGTTAAACGGCCCGCGGGGACAAAGGTGCGCTTCTCAAGAAGCTCCAGCTCACGTACCTGACCCAAGAGCTGCTTATCCGGGAACACGTTCAAGAAGAGGCTCGAGTCCTCTCCCCCCGAGATACCGTCAATGCGGAATTTCACGCGCTCATCGTTGCGGTTCACCAGGCGAACCCGTCGCACACTGAACACGGACATCGTCGTTGGGCTCGCAGCCATCGTCGAGATGACGTCTTGACCACCACTGACCGCACCAGTCGGTCGGCGAGAGATGCGCCCTGGGTTGGTCGTCGGTCGGCGCCCTAGGCGCGCAGCCGGGCTTGGCCGTGGCTTCTGGCCAGCCTCGTTAGGAGCGGGGCCTGTGGTGGCCTTCTTAGGGGGAGCTGTCGTCTTCTTGGGCGGGCTCGTCGTCTTCCGCGGACTCCCATCGCTCGATTGAGGTGGTCGAGATGCCTTCTTCACCTGCATCTCAACCACATTGAGCAGGGCGCCGGGGCACCCCAACTTCGCGAGATCTTGAATCGAAGCTTCACCACCAAAGGTGACGTTCTGCTCCACGGCTTGAAGGATCAGTCGTAGGACAGGGGCCAGCTCGGTAGAAGATAAACCGGTATGACTACGCTCACCGTAGTCCGTCCTGCGTGCATATTCGACACATGCCGAACGCCACGGTCGTGACGTTGCAATAGCACGGACCACCTTCGTCAAGGTGTCCTTATCGACACCACGAAGATGCAACCGCTTTGAAGTGGGGGCATCAGCGGTAGCCATTCATTCTCCCTCACCCACTAGTCAGTGGCAATGAGGCTCATTTGTCAATCGCACGGCCCTGTACTCTCGCCCGGAGTGCCCATATTTCCGAGCGCATAAGGAGCAGCCGCGCTTGCACACCAAGCCTCCACTACGTCATTGGAGAGGTGATCTAAGGAGCCTTCGAGGAGCTCAATCGAGCGCCCCGCGACCACGGGCCACGTGACATCGTAAGCGACGGCGTCGATGATCAAACCTGAAGGATGCACAAGCCACACATCGTCGACGGTGTTGGACAACGTCATCCCCTCGTAGACCGCATCAGGGGTGAGCCCTCCACCCTGACTGAGGTCCGCGGAGCGCCCCAACACAAGCCGTTGACCGACATCGATCGGAAGTGGGCTTGGTAAGATAGCGACGTCGCCATCCTCGCTCTCTAAGCGCCAACCACCAATCTCCTGCGCGACGGGCCCTGGGTTGTAGAGCTCGATATATTCACCGGCGGCGTCTGACATGTTGATGGGGTCGGGCATGAGCTCGGCGATAATCACTGTGCCGACGAGCAGCTCGCATACATCATTGGGTGCCCCTGGTGTCCCAGCGTCTCCGTCACCGTATAGGCTCGTCGCCACGCACCAGGCCCCGGGGGCATCGTTGTCGCTGATGTCGGTGTGCGTCGGCGACAGCGACATGCTGTGTCCGTCTAGCAACGGCCAACCATCCGCCTGATCGTACGCGACCGCGTCCACCACGCTGCCAGCGACCTCGATGATGACCTCGTCAGCGACGGGGTCGAGGCTAAACACCGACCACTTCACGTCGACGTCAGCGCCACCGTTGATCTGTGTGTTCGTGACCGCTCCAAAGACCATCCTCTCTCCTGAAGGAAGGTTTGTGCCCGTTGGGATCGGCCAAAAGTCTCCGCCTAAATCCCGCAGGACCAGACCACCAAGCTCAAGCTCTGTCGGGCCGACATTAGCGACCTCGACCCACCCCCCACTGACCGCGCTGACCGCGAACATCGAGCGCGCCATAATCTCGGTGATGACCAGGGCTCCCTCAGGTGGGATGGCCAAGCACACGGAATTCGGGCTCCCTAAACTCTCAGCCTCTGGTGGGCTCTGACACCACGCATCCGGGGCATCATTGGCGTCCGCGGTCAGCGCCCCTGGCGCAAGCGCGATGCTCCCCTCGTTCGGCCAAGGGTAAGAGGCATCGAGCGCGACAGCGTCGACAATGAGGCCATGCGCCGCCTCCAGGCGAATCAAGGCACTCTCCGACTCCAACACATAGGAGTCGAGCCCGGGAAGGTCTTGAGCCTCCACCACAAACTGGCCCCCTGAGGGCACAACAACGGGCTCCGTGATCAGCGCCCTCGCGGTCTCCGCGCCCGAAGCCCCGACGTGCACAGCCACGCCCAGTAGCGAGGCCTCGTCTCCGGTCAGGTTCGTGATCTCAAACGCCCAATCGACACCCGCGCGGACCTCCGAGATGACCAAGGTCCCGGCTGAGAGGTGGTCGGTCAAAGCGCAGCCCCCTGCATCTCCAGGAGACGCCGGCGCCACACACCAAAGAGAGGCGGTGTCATTGTCATCTGGCGCCCATGCAGCGGGATCAAGGCTCGCCGCTTGAAAGGACAACCCCGGGAAGTCCGCGCCGATCGGGAGCGTATCCAAGACGCTGCCCCCCTCGCCCCTCAGCGTCAGCGTCGTCTCCGCGTCGGGCAACGCAAAGCCCTCGTAGACCGCGTCGGGCGCCTCACCGCCCAAGGAAGAGACCGGGAGGTTTGGCGCGGCCCACGCGAAGCCGCCTGACAGCACTACACCGCCCTGGAGCGTCGTCTCCTGACCATCACTCGCGGCCAATACCAAGCCCGTTAAGCCGATGGTGTGGGGCGCAAGGTTGTACACCTCGATGAACTCATAATCGGGCGCCGTGGGTGGACCACTCCGGCGCACCTCTGTGAACACAACCTCACCCACGTCAGGTGCAGGAGGCTGACATGCCGTGTCGGCCTCTCCTGGGCTCCCAAGGTCACCGTCACCGAAGGGCTGAGTAGCCGGGCACCAGGACGGGAGGAGATCGTTCGAGATGGCGTCCTCCGCCCCCTCTGCCAAGGTGAAGCTCGCCCCTTCGGGCACCGCCCACCCGGCCATCTGGTCCCAAGTGACCCGGTCGATGACGACGTCATCCCACGTCAACTGGAGCGTGTCCGCCAGGTTCTTCAGGCTCATCTGCGGGACCACGTAATCCAACATCACGCCTCCATTCTCGGCGACGTCACCATCACGACCGATCACGAACCGTTGACCAGGGAGGAGGATCAACGACGTCGCGCCGTCGAAGAAGAACACCTCGCTCGCCCCGTCTCCGAGCGACCAGCCCGCCAAATCGATCGGCCCCTCCGTCGTGTTCAGGAGTTCGACCCACTCACCGTGGAAGTCATCCACTGATGCCGGGTTGATCATCAACTCTGTGAAGACCACGTCCCCGGTCTCAAAGGCCTCGACGAGGCAGGTAGCGCTGCACCCATCGCCGCTGGAAGCGTTCCCATCATCGCAGTCCTCATTCGCTTCGAGGATCTCATTGCCGCACACATACAGTGGCCCCACCGAGCAATCTGGATTGCATCCATCGCCGATGATCATGTTGCCGTCATCACAAGGCTCGTCGCCCTCGACCACACCGTTGCCGCACACCACACTACCCGGGCAATGATCGTTCGAGGCACCCGGTGTCCCCTGGTCGCCAGCCCCAAAGCTCGACTGACCGGTACACCAGAGCGCTCCGTCGTCATTCCACGCGTCGTCGATCGCGTCTGGATCAAGCGTCATGGTCGCGCCAATGGGGTCTGGAAAGGACTCACCTCCGTCGTACACCACCGCGTCGATCAACACGCCCTGCCACGTCAGCTGAACCGCATCAGCACCGTTTGAGAGGCTAAACGTGGCGTACGCGTAGTCGACCGGCACACCACCGTTGATGACGGGATCGGGGTGGATCCCGAGGACCAGATAGCCACCTGGCGCAACGATCAAGGGAGCCTTCGGGTTCACCTGATGCGCATTGGAGCCGAGGTCGGTCAGGTACCAACCTGCCAGGTCAATCGGGTGCTGCCGAGGGTTGTAGACCTCAAACCACTCCCCCAAACCATCCGTCACCGCCGAGGGGTTCTGCATAATCTCGGTGATCACCACGTCGCCGGCGGCGAAGAGCTCGACCTGGCAACTCAGCGAGCATCCGTCCCCGGAGGCGAGTCCACCGTCGTCACACGCTTCTCCGTCATCCAGGACCCCGTTGCCACACCCTGCGACCGGTGTGAGCGTGCAATCCGGCTCACACCCATCACCGGCGATCAAATTGCCGTCATCACAGCCCTCGGGCCCCTCCTGGACCTCATTGCCGCAGATGACCGGCGGGGGGCACGCCGAGTTCGGGGTCCCAGGGGAGCCGAAGTCTCCATCCCCATAGAGGCCCACCGCGGGGCACCAAGCCTCCGGCGCATCGTTCGAGATCGTGTCGTGTGCACCAGGGTCCAGCGCCAGGCTGTGTCCCTCCAGGAAGAGCCAATTCGACGCAGGGCTCACCTCATCGATGACGATGCCCTGTTGCACCAATGACACAGGCGCCAAGCCAAACTGAAGGTCCAAGCCTGGCAGCACCACGTCAGGCACTACTCCACCGTTCAGCAGTACATTATCACTCGCGGCTAGGAGCAGCCGTTCACCGCTCTTGAGCTGCAATGGCTCGTCGTCTGGGAGGGTGTACGCCACGCCCCCGACTCGAAACACCCAGCCCCCCAGAGCCACTGGGTTGAGCGCGTACAGCTCCACCCAATCGCCCTGACCAAGCGACGCCAGGGGCCGTGAGGCGAGCTCGGCGACGACCACGCTCCCTGGCTGCAAGCTCTCAAGCTCGCATGCCGCGCTGCAGCCATCCCCAAAGAGCAAATTACCATCATCACAGCCCTCATCGAGCTCCTGCACACCATCACCACAGAGGGCGATCTCGGGGCATGAGGGGTTCCCCTCGCCTGGGGTCCCAAAGTTCTGACCGCTCGGCCCGTAGGGCGTATCCAACAAGGCAGAGCACCACACACCCTTGAGATCGTTCTGCAGCACGTCCTCTCCGAGTGGGTCGAGGCTGAGCGTACGCCCCCCCTCAATGTTCCAGCTCGAGTCCCATGCCACTCGATCGATGCTCTGCCCATTCCACACGATCTCAATCGCGTCACCCTGGAGGGCAAAGTTCACCCCACCGAGCACTGCGAGGGCTTGCACTCCACCATTGGCAGCGGGATCGCCGTTGCGCACTAAGAGGCCCCGGGCTCCCGGCTGAAGATACACGGGCTGACCCGACTGGATCACGGTGTCCTCGAGCACGCCATCACGCACCCGCCAGCCGTTGAGGTTGATCGGCACTGACGTGGTGTTCAAGACCTCGAACCACTGCCCATCAGAGGGATCGAGGCCCTCGGGGAGGATCATCACCTCGGTGATCAACACGTCCCCCGACTGCACCGACTCAATCAGGCACTCGGCGCTACAGCCATCCGCATCCTGTGTGTTGCCATCGTCACAGAACTCAAGCCCCGTGACCTCATTGTCGCCACACACAGCGTCAGGATCGGTCACAAGGCAGGTGACTTCGCAGCCATCCCCGGTCGTCAGGTTGCCGTCGTCGCACCCTTCCCCGGGATCGACGATCCCGTCGCCGCACAACGGGGGCGTGCAATCGGGGCGACAGAAACCAGGCTCGAAGCCGTTCTCTTCGCCGTCATCACAGGCCTCACCGGGTTCGATGTAGCCGTTCCCGCAGGCCGCCACAACGCAAGGGCCGTTGGCGGTCCCCGGGGTACCGAAGTCACCCGCACCAAAGATCTCAGTCGCCGCACACCACACGCCGCCGTCGTCGTTGTTGACCGCGTCCGTGAGGTTCGGCTCAAGGGCCATGGACGCTCCGATCGGATCGGGCCAAGGCGCGGCCCCCGTCCAAGCGACACGGTCCACGGGGCCGCTGTCAGGGAGCGCCCCCTGAGGTGCGTGCAGAGCGATCACGTCTGCGCCGTTCTCGAGCAACATCGCAGCCCCGTATTCTACGTCGACGTCTACCCCCCCATTGACCGCGAGATCCGCGGAGCGCCCCAACACGGCGCGCGCCCCCGGCGGCAGCTCTAGGGAGACAGACACAGTGAAGGCGTCCTCGCCTTCATCGGTCACACGCCAGCCCGCGAGGTTCCATGTCATTGCGGAGGCGTTCACGATCTCAAACCACTCCCCTGCCTCGTCCAATGACGCATCGGGGTTCTGCATGACCTCGGTGATGATCAAGTCTCCAGGCTGGGCGAGCGACGCCTTACACGAGGGTGAGCAGCCATCGCCGACGAAGGGGTTACCGTCATCACAGACCTCATCCCCTTCGACACTGCCGTTTCCGCAAATGGGTGGATCGCAGACGTCGCCAAGCCCATCGCCATCGGTATCGACTTGCAAAGGATCGGCGACGGCAGGGCACCCGTCGACGGCGTCCGGGACACCGTCACTGTCGAGATCCGGGCTGCTGGTGCACGTCGCCTCGCACCCATCGGCGGGGTCGAAATTGCCATCATCACAGCCCTCGGCGGGGTCGACCACACCATCCCCGCATCGCGCAGGCAAACAATCCGTTCGGCACGCACCCGGGACGGTGTCACTGTTCAAGGTGCCGTCGTCACAGCCCTCCACGGCGTCGAGGACGCCGTCACCACAGCTCGACGGAGGCTGACACGTGACGCCACAGGCATCCCCTGCCTCGAGGTTCCCGTCATCACACCCCTCCTGGGGATCCCAGACCCCGTCACCACACGAAGAGTGCTCGCAGTCCAACCGGCATGCACCAGGGGCCGTATCACTGTTCAGCGCGCCGTCATCGCACGCCTCTCCCTCATCGAGCACACCATTGCCACAAAGGCTCGACTGCTGACAGGTCACCTGACAGCCATCTCCGTCAAAGGTGTTGCCGTCGTCACAGGATTCACCGGTATCGGTCACACCATCGCCGCAACGAGCCAACGTGCAATCCTGCCGACACGCATCGGCGTCTACGTCGCTATTTGCCACCCCGTCATCACACGTTTCGGTCAAAGCGAACACCACACCATCACCGCAGACAATGCCCGGGATACATGGATCGTTCTCTTCCCCAGGGGACCCTCTATCACCGCCGGTCATGAGGCTCTGCTGCGCGCACCAGTTCTCTGCGAAGGCCCCCGCACCTGGGATCCAAAGCCCAGGGTTCAAAGCGAGTGAGCGCCCCCCGGTCGCGCTCGGTCCCCCCTCCTTCTCGAGGGGCACGCGGTCGATGACCACCGAGTTCCAGGTCAGCTCAATGGCATCGGGCCCGTGCACAAAGAGGAAGTCGTCGATGACGTAGTCGAGGTGGACGCCGCCGTTCGAGCTCAGGTCAGGGTTCAGCCCCAAGACGATGACGCCCTTGGTCGGTATGAGCACAGGCTGCTCCGAGGTCACGACGTGGTTATCGAAGAGCCCATCGCTGATCACCCACCCTCGAATGTCGATATCAACAGGGGTGAGGTTCGCCAGCTCAAACCACTGTCCATCTGCGTCGATCGCGGTCGTGGGGTTGACCATGATCTCGCTGACGATCACATCACCCGGCAGGAAGACTTCGACTTGGCAGGTGATGCTGCAGCCGTCTCCGGGTGTCTGTCCGCCGTCGTCACAGGTCTCGCCCGGCTCGACTTCAGCATTACCGCACAAACTAAAGTCGCAGGGGTCGCCGATCTGGTCTCCATCACTGTCCAGCTGATCCGCATTCATCAAGAAAGGACAGTTATCGACCGCGTCGAAGACGGCGTCGCCGTCACTGTCGACAGAGAGCGTGCAATCAGGCTCACAGCCGTCCCCCTCAATGCCGTTCTCATCATCACACTGCTCACCAGGCTGAATCGCACCATCACCGCAGGAGACAGTGACGCAGGCATCATTAAGCACCCCAGGGCTGCCCAGATTACCGGTAAGTCCATAGGGCTTGAGGGCGGGGCACCAGTAGACTGAATCATCATTGGCGGTGGCGCTGTTCGCCAGCCCAGACAGCGTCCACGCGACCCCCTCGGGCGATGGCCAGCCCTCATCAAACGCCACAGAGTCCAATAGGACGTCCTGCCACCATAGCGAGAGGACCCCGTCATCGAGCGGCAGGATGTCGGCGACGGCCTGCACGCCCAAACCACCATTGTCGGCGTACACAGCGTTGAGCCCCACCACCGCGACGTGGCCGGGGGCGACCACGGCGGTGCTCTCTGGATCGACGAGCCCCTCCGTGCCGCTCGCGTCGGTGAGCCGCAGCCCACCGAGCCCCACAGGCTCTGTGGTCGTATTGTAGAGTTCGATCCAGCGCCCAGCCTGAGGAGCTACACCGATAGGCGACGCCATCACCTCGGTCAGGACGAGAGCGCCCGCCCCGTAGCTCTCCACGCCGCAGACGGGAGAGCAGCCATCTCCGGCAAAGAGGTTGCCATCATCGCAGCTCTCATCACCCTCAATGACGATGTTCCCGCACTCCTGAACGTCGCAGGTGTCACCGATGCCGTCCTGATCTTCATCGTTCTGATTGGGGTTGAAGTCTTCGACGCAGTTGTCGACGCCATCAAAGACAGCATCACCGTCCGAGTCTGTGCTGACACTGCAGTCGAGATCGCACCCGTCGCCGTCCTGAGTGTTGAAGTCATCACAGGCCTCCGCGGGCCCGACAACACCATCGCCGCAGTAGCTCTCTAGGCAGCTCGGGTTCGCTTCACCCGGGCTCCCTAGGCCACCAGCTCCGTAGGGCTCAAGGCCATAGCACCAGGCACTGCCATCATCATTCGCAGCGGCCGGGGTGTCCGCTCCTAATATCGCCGGATTCAAGGCGATAGAGCCGTTGAACCCATCAGGGAAGAGCACCCCAGGATCCCACCCCACACGATCGATCAAGGTCCCCTGCCACCGAATCTCAAGTTGACCAAAACCGGGCTTAGGCGCGAAGCCAGCGAGCGTCCCGAGCACATCGACGACGCCCCCATTGACCGCCGGATCTGCGTGCGCTGCGACCACACCGAACGCGCCCGGTGCGACCACGATCGGAGAGGCCGCCGGCAACGTCACCGACTGGCCAAAATCGTCGTGCAAACTCATGCCCGCTAAATCCACGGGCAGCGCTCCAGGATTGAAGAACTCAACCCAGACGCGATGATGCGCTGAACCGCCTGTCGCATTTGGGCGCAACATCAGCTCGTTGATGACGACGCTGCCAGGTCCGTAGACCTCCTCAAGGCACCCTGCCGAGCAGCCATCACCGCTGTCCAAGTTACCGTCATCACAGGTCTCACTGCCCTCGGTAAGGGTGTTGCCGCAGTCCTGAAAATCGCACACGTCACCCAGACCGTCCCCATCGACGTCACTCTGGGGCGGGTTGTACTGCGCCACGCAGTTGTCCGCGCAATCAAGCGCGCCGTCGGTGTCGGTGTCTAAGTCCACCTGACAATCGGTGCAGCCGTCACAGACCACGTCGTTGTCGTCGTCACAGAACTCCCCAGCCTCCAGCAATCCGTTGCCGCATTGTGGCGTAGGCACGCAAGTGGGCTCACAACCATCCGCAGCGACAATATTGCCATCATCACACGCCTCACCGGGCTGCTGTACGCCATCACCGCAGAGCGCCAAGGTGCAGATCGCGTTCAACACACCGGGCGAGCCGAGATCTCCGAGACCAAAGACCTCGGTCGCGAGGCACCAAGACTCTGGTGCATCATTCGACGTCTCCGCGTCCAAGAGGACCTCACCATCCAAGCGATTGCTGCGGCCTGACACCACGGGGAAGCCCTCGTCCAGACTCAGACTGTCGACCACGACACCATCCGCGCGCTGTAGCGCTAACACCCCCGCCTCCAAGGGCACCTCAAACGCAGCCCCCCAATCCGCGATCACCGTCGTGTCGTCGAGCCCTGTGGCTCCAGAGGCGGCGATAAGCGCAACCCCTTGCGCTGGGATGGACACGTCTTGCAGCGCCGCAGAGGCCGTGCCCTGCCACACCACGCTCCACCCCGCCAAGGAGACCGGCTCCTCTTGCGGATTCCAAACCTCGATCCACTGCCCTGATCCAGCGGCCGGGGCGCGCATCAATTCTGTCATGTAGAGCACATGCTGGCTCCCAGAGCCGGCGCCCGAGTCGGCCTCAACCTCCACGTCCACCACATCGCCCTCGACGTCTGGACCGAGGCTGCTGTCTGGCGTCACGTCTGTGTCTGTATCGTTCGCAGTTTCCGTGTCCGCGTCCACAGACTCAGTGTCCAACTCTGCGATGTCGGCAGGGGCCGCAATATCGCCCTGCACCGACACATCCGATGCTGCGTCCGAGGTATCGAGCGTGGCGATGTCCTCCAGGGGCCCCTGCGTATCCCCCGTGACCAAGGCGTCTGGGCCGGTCATGGCGTCAGTCGCCGGGAAGTTCACCACGTCCGAGACCTGTGCATCTCCTGGGGCGGGCGTGTCTCCGTCGGCCTCGCTGCACGCAGCTAAGAGGGCGCAGGTGACCACCAAGAAGAGGCCACACACCCAACTGCCAGGCCTCATCGCGGCTACTCGATCACTTTGCCGAAGAAGAGCCCAGAGACCACGCTGAGGGCCCCACCAAGGCCGATCAGCGACCAGCCGACTGCGGGCTTACTCGACTGAATTTCCCAGCCCTGATCGGCGGGGTAGAGAGCCTCCAACTCCGGAAGCTCAGCCTGATGGGACGCCACTAAGCCGGCCCCCACGGCGAACGCTGCGATGGCAGCGCCACCAGTCACCCAAGCCCAGACCGAGATATCCAAAGAGGCCTCTTCTGGGAACGTACATGTCACGGCCGCCGTCTCTCCGCTTGCGACAGTAAAATCCGCATCCGCGCGGGCCTCAAACCCCTTCAGACAGGTCAGCTTATGTGCCCCTGGCACAACATCTCGCAGGTTCGTCGCGTGCTGAGTCAACTCGCTCTTGCCGAGCTGGACCGCTTTGCCATCGAGGAGCAGTCGGACTTCGGTCAACGGCATCATGGGCTCGATCGTCACTCGCCAGCGTCCAATGGGGACCGGCAAGCTCACGGAGAGCGCGACCTCCAGAGAACCGCGTATCTCCTCTTCACGCTCCACGGTAGAGCGCCCGGCGGACTCAAAGACGAACCTATGAACGCCGCGCACCAAGTCGACACGGGCAGGGAGTTGGAGGGGAGCCTCTCCATCGATGGAGACGGTTGCGTCCTCTGCATCTGCGGTCAGACGCACCGTCACAGGCTTGGCCATCTCACTGTCGATCTGCCGACGGAGGCGCTTCAACTGGCGGCGTAACTTCCCCTTCTTCCCTTCGATCAGGCCGACCAGCTCTGCAGCCTCCTCCACCTCACCCAAATCGAGGTGACGGTTGACGATCGAGACAAGGATGGCTTGAGACGGGAAGGCCTCGTAAGCCTCCTGCAGCTTCACCATCGACTCCCGCGTGCGCCCCTCTTCGTGGAGGCGCTTGGCCTCGCCGTAGAGGACCTTCGCCTGTTCGGGATCAGGTGTCGTTGCGCGCACTTCTCCGGCAGAGAGCGTCGGAGCGCACACACATACAAGCAGGATGAGGTAGAAACGCCAGTTCATCGCCCGTGAAGGGTCACCGATTCGGGGGACTCTGGTCAAGCCGGGGCGGCCAGAGAAAGAAATCATAGGCCTGTATTGGGCACAAAGCGCGCCTGACCGGTCCCTAGAGGGGCTGCCTAGAATGGCTCAAACGGATCCCCGCCGCTGGGCTTGGGCGTCTCTTTCTTCGGCTTGGACTTAGGCGCACTCTTCGACTTGGCCTTCGCTGCAGCGCGAGCCTTCGCCCGAGCCTCGGCCTTGGCCTTGGCCGCCGCCTCGCTCGCGGCGCGCTTAGCTTCACGTGCGCGCTTGGCTTCGGCTCGCTTGGCATCGCGGGCGGCACGGCGTTGGGCACGCGCCTCCTTCTCAGCCGCCTCTTTCTCTGCCTCAGCCGCCTTCTCTGCGGCTTTACGTTCCGCGTACGCAGCTTTGCGTTCGGCGCGCGCTGCATCCCGAGCTGCGCTAGCCTCCGCACGCTTGGCGGCGCACTCTTCACGCGCTGCGGCGCGCTCCCTTGCGGCCTCGACCGAGGCCGCCTTCCGCGCATCACGCTCGGCCGCTTCAGCCTCTCGTTGTTGCCGTCGACGTTCTTGCCTGAGTTCTTGCTCCAGCAACGCTTCGGCGTCCTCGACACCGCGAGAGCGCTTCTTCGCGGGCTGCGCTGCCTCGACGACCTCGACCGCCTCTGCAATGGGGGCCTGAGGAAGAGCCCCAAGCAACGCGCCCACGTCAGCTCCCGTCGTCCCCAAGGTCGGAGCAGGCTCGGCCGCGACGGGCACCGCCTCGGTTTCAGCCGTCGGAGTGACCCCAGCCGAAGCGACTGGGACATCGTTAACCCGGACCGGAGCGGCCGCCAGTGCCTGGCCAGTAACGGCCCCCTGGTCCATCGCGTTTTCCGGCACAACTTTCGCCGCTTGAGCCGTCCGGGCCGGAGCGCGGTCTGTGTTCCTCGACCATGTGTAGGTGAACACCGACAACACCATCACCGCGATCGCGACCCCAGCGAGCGCCCAAGCCCACAACGGCCCATCGGGGCCACTCTGCGACGCGGGCTGTGGGGCTGGTGGTACGGGCTTCGCCGGGACGGGCGAAGGAGCGCCGGCGTTCGGGCTTGGTTCAGCGACCGCAGGCGCAGCCCTGCGGTGCTCGCGTGACGCGCTTGCCAACGCCTCTTGGCTTATCAGCCGCGTTTCCTGAGCGTTTTGGAGCTGCTGTGTCTCTCCGGGGCGCGTGTCCCCTTGCCCATGACCGACCTGCAGCGCCGCAGGTCTTGCGATCAACGCCGTCTCGTCCGATGTCGGCACGGAACCCGGCACGCCTCCACCGGTCGTATGGGGGACGACGGTCGTTTCATCCTGCCCTACTGCCGCGCTGCTCTCACGCATCGCCGAGGAGTGGCCGTCCATCGCTGCGCGCGGCAAGGGGGGCGGCATCGCGGAGGCTGTCGGCAAGCTCTCGTCGGGCAGGATAGCCACCCGTTTCGACGTCGTCGTGTTCGACCCTGCTCCAAAATCTCGGAACGCGCTTCGCGGGACAGCGCCGGCGACATCATGTCCTCCTGGGACGTGTGACACGCTGCTGATCTTGCGCAGTGAGCGGGGGCGGTTTCGTCCCACTGAAGGGAGGCCAGATTGCCCGACCAGCTCGGCCTTCTCGACCTCACCGTCGAGGAAGCCGACGATCTTCCCAGCGGGGCTCGGGCGACGAGCTGGGTTCTTCTCGAGGAGTCGATCGACAAGCCACAGAAGCTGGCGTGCACGCTCGCCGTATCGCTCGATCCCGACGATCGGGGGCGGGTCGTCATGGACATGCTTCATGACAATCGAGATTGGGTTCTCACCGATAAAGGGTGGCCGCCCTGTCAACATCTCGTACATCAGCACACCGACTGAGTAGAGATCGGCCCGCCCATCAACCGCCTGGCCAAGGGCCTGCTCCGGCGAGAGATAGCGCGGTGTGCCGCAGATGAAGCCCGTCTGAGTGAGCTTAGCGTCTTCTTCCGTGGGGCCGATCGCTTTGGCGATACCAAAGTCGAGCACCTTCACGAAGTCAGTCTCACCAAAGATCTCGCAGATGAAGATGTTTTCGGGCTTCAAATCACGGTGCACGAGCCCAAGCTCATGTGCCTCAGCCAGTGACTTAAACATCTGGCGAGCGATGTGTGCGACGCGATCGGGGTGAATCGTCCCCTCGTCGGTGATGAGCTGACCAAGTGTCTTGCCCTTCAAGAACTCCATGGCCATGAAGAGGCGGCCATCGTCACTCGTGCCGTAATCAAACACGCGGATGCTGTTCGGATGGTTGAGCTTGGACGACGTCCTCGCTTCTTGCTCGAAGCGCTGAATCTGCTTCTCGTCCTGGCACAGCCGCCGATGGATGACCTTGAGGGCCACCTCGCGCCCCATTTGGACCTGACGGGCCTTAAAGACCGCCCCCATGCCACCTCGTCCGATGTACTCGAGCAGCTGATAGCGCTCGCACCAGACGCGGCCTAGGAGATCTTCAATGTCGTCAGGCTGGCTCAAGTCGCCTCCGGAACTCACCAGTTGGCCACCACAATCAACCGATTTTAGCGCGTTAGACACCCAGTGCAAACGTTAGAGTTGATCCAACGGCAGCGCCGCGATGTTCTGAGTGACCTCAATAGCTAAATCCGCGCGAAACCAGCGAGCACCTGCCCCGAGAGGGTAGGCACATTCGCACCATCATCACGGTGCCGTCGCCTCACCGGCGTGTTCAAGGTCGCCCCCCCAGCCCGACGCACGGTGGGTTTGCCAGGGGTCAGATAGATCCGCCGCACAGCACCCATGACAGGCGCGATGCACACTAATGTGTCGCCGTCGACGACCTCAGCGACAACACCGACGCCGCTGAGGGCATCGCTTTGCCCATCACCGTCGATATCTGCAACGTCGTGGAAGAAGACAAGGTCACCCGGCACGGGTGTAAGCGTCGACGGGCCAAAGGTAGCGCCGCGCGCCTCTAGTGCGTTCCAGATCTTGGCGATCCCCCCGTCTCCGTCGGTCGATTTGGGGAAGACAACGGCCGCGGCTCTCTCCAGATGCTGCAGAAACGCCATCGGGCTAATGGCCGAGCCCATCCCTACTAAGCGCGCGGCCGAAGCGGCGACCTCTCCTCGCACTGAGCCATCGCCCAAGATGATCCCAGGCAAACGTTTGGGTGCCTTGAGGTCATCGAAACCCGACATCGACTGCTGCGGCACCTGCGCAGGGATATGATTCGCTAAAGCGCGCTTTTGACGAGTCGTCGCGAGCGGCTCACTGGCTCCTCGCGGGGCCAAGGTTCGCCGCGCACGGGTGCCCCCCTCCGCTGCATTCTTCTGCTTCGCAAGCGCGCGCTGCTGACCGTGCACGGCCTTGCGAAGGGCGACCCGGTCTGGGGCCTTCCACGGCTGCTGCCCGCGCATGTCCCCGTTGAGGAACACGGAGTCGAATTCATAGACACGGTGCGCTGCGTTTGGGTGTGCACCGCATCCGAGAGAGAGCCCGAAGCCCAGGGAGAGCAAGACGAGCAGAGGTCGTGGTTGGGTCATCATAACTGGGTAGTCTCAGCCCGGATCGATGGATGGGCAAAGATCATGTCCAAGTCGCCGAGAGGCCTCCAGAAGGTTGCGGCCGAAGATCCGGGCGCGTACGCTCTTGGGTCAATACAAAGATAATCAGATTATAGAAGAGAGATAAGGGATCGATATGACCGAGAAGAAACGGACACCAACGCGCTCGTACGGTGCGCCTACTCCGCAAGACCTGACGAGCGATAGCATCGAGCTGACCCGCGACTTCGTCCACTCACTGCCAAAGACTGACCTTCACGTTCACCTCGACGGCTCAATGCGCCTCGACACCATCCTCGAACTGGCCGAGGAGCGCGGCGTCACGCTGCCCGCTACAGATCGCGACGGTTTGGCCAAGGCCATCCACATGGGGGAGCTGTGTGAGAGCCTCACGGACTACCTGACGGCCTTCGACGTTACCCTCTCAGTCCTCCAGGACACCCCGGCCCTCTACCGCGCAGCGTATGAGCTCGCAGAGGACGCCGCTGCTGAGAATGTCCGCTACATGGAGGTCCGCTATGCGCCGAATTTACACACAGGCAAGGGGCTCCCTCTGACGCACATCCTCGAGGCGGTCCTCGAGGGACTCCACGACGCCCGGGCGGACTTCGGGATCGACACCAACGTCATCGTCTGTGGCATTCGACACATCGAGCCGCAACAGAGCCTTCGCCTCGCCGAACTCGCCGTGGCCTACAAAAACAAAGGCGTGGTCGGCTTTGACCTCGCAGGGGCCGAGTACAAATATCCGGCGAAGGACCACCGCGAAGCGTTCTATCTCATCCGTAACAACAACGTGAACTGCACCATCCATGCTGGAGAGGCTTACGGCCCGGAGAGCATCCACCAGGCCATTCACGTCTGTGGCGCCCATCGCATCGGACATGGTGTCCGGCTGAGGGAAGATGGGGATCTGCTCAACTACGTCAACGACCAGCGCATCCCTATCGAGGTCTGCCTGCGCTCAAACCTCCAAACCCGCGCCGTCACGAGCTACGACGCGCACCCCCTGAGGCTCTACTTCGACCTCGGCATCCGCGTGACGATCAACACCGACAATCGCTTGGTCACGGACACCACGATGACGGACGAACTGTGGCGCGCCATCGAGGTCGCGGACTTCAACGGCGGCGAGCTCAGGCAGCTGCTCATTAACGGCTTCAAGTCCGCCTTCATGCCCTTCCATGAGCGGCAGGCGATGCTGCGAAAGGCCGTCCGTGAGCTTGATGAAGCGTTCCGAGTCGAGGCTGAGCGCCAGAAGAAGGCAAAGGTCCAGGCCGCCTAAGCGACCTAGTAGGCCTCCTGCCAACACTGCCGGACGCAGTAGTAGCCGTCGATGCCCGCGTCGGGGGCCTCGATGTGCTCACATCCGTACCCCTGAGGGCACGCATCGATCGGGTCGGAGTCGCACGTCAGCAAGCAAAAGTCGCCGGCTGCAGCGCCCTCAGCGTCCTCGAATGAGGCGCAGATGTTCGGCTCTCCTCCGCACTGGCTGGGGTCGTCCACACTTGCATCACAGACGCTACAGTGGGGACGAGTCATCGGCCCGCAGTCTCCGACATCTTTGCCGCACTCTTCTTCAAAGCCGCACTGATAGTTGTGCTCGCAGCCCTTAGCCACGCAGCTGCCGTCGTCGCAAACCTTGGCTGCATCCGAGCACTGCTCATCCAGTTGGCACCCCGGGACGCATTGGCCATCGGACTTTTGGCAGTAGTGCTCTGGCGGACACTCCGTCCACGTCTGACAGGCGTTCGGATCTTTGCAATGCCCGCCATCATCGCACAAGGCGGGGAGGACGCACTCGGAGTCATCGGCGCAGGGGGGCACGCAGCGCGCTTTGTCGCAGACGTTTCCGTTCGGGCAAGCAGCGTCGTCCGTGCACCCTGGCCCACACACCTGCGGTCCCTCGAGGCACACCTCTCCTTCCGGGCAATCGACATCCGTCTCACAGAGCCCCAGCGCATCACATTCGCCGGAGGTCGGTGCGCACTGCTTCTCCGCGGCCCCGTCCACGGTGATGCACTCATAACCGTTCGGGCAACCAGCTGAGCTGAGACAGGCCATGCCACAGAAGCTCCCACCCGAAGCAAATGGGATGCAGACGCCCTGATCTGCGCAGCCCGCCTGCTCAGCGGAGCGGCACCCACCATCGACGTTACAGAGCCCCGCAGAGGTGCAGGGTTGGCACAAGGTTGCCTGAGGTTGGCAATGCCCCACACAGGGGTCACACCAGGAGCCAGAGCCACAGTTCTTGGGCTCTGTGCAAGGGTTCGTTCCAGACACATCGACGCACTGCCCGAGGCATGAGCAGACCACATCGCTGCCAGAGCAGTCGTCAGCTGTTTCGCACTCCGGGGTATGCCGCCCTGCAGGCTCCGGATCGACTGAAGCAGCGTCGTCGCCCTCGCCCCCCTCGAGGCCTGGCTGCGTCGCATCACCTGGATCGGCAGCCTGTGCGTCGCTCTGCACCTGAAATGATGCGTCTGAGGTCGTGGTGCCGTCCGCCAACGTCTCTGAGTCAGTGCCACATGCCACGAGCATGCACATACAACCTAACCAACCGAATCGAAGCGCCTTGGTCATCGTCTTCTCCATCATCCGCCACAGCGACCTCAGGGCGAGGTGCTCAACCCCTCGACTCAATAGAGTCCGAAGGCATACATGATCCCGCTGTTCGCCAGAGCGTAGACCGTTCCCCACGCAACATGAGGGGTCGCCGAGAATCCGTACTTGTCATCGTACTGACGCAACGCACGTCCAGAGCCCCGATCAACGACCAGCAAGGCCGAGTTGACCGGCACCAAGAGGTACTTAGCACTCACAGCGGGGCGCGTCGGCGTCGTCTCGCCCACGCTGAGCGTCCATCGAAGTTCACCGGTCCCGGCGTCCACTGCCATGACGCTCGCGGCGTCACGTTGATTCGCCTTACGCTCAGCCTCTGGGAGCCTCGTACGCGACACGTAAAGCGTGCCCTCGTAAAGGACTGCGTCGCCAAAACCTCGACCGGGCATCCGCCACGCAATCGCGCCGCTGGAGACATCCACGCCGTAGAGCCCTGTCGCGTACGACGAGACAATGACGAGACCATCGCTAGTCAGCAACGGCGTGCTGTCCACGTCTACAAAATCGGTCTGTCCTCCGGAGAGATCCAGCGTCCAAAGTGTCGCTCCATCCGAGACATCGAAGGCCATCAGTCGCCCGTCCGAGAAGCCAGTCACGACCTTCTTGTCGGAGAGCGCCACGCCTGCATGGCCGGTCACTCGGCTCACGACTGACGAAGAGCGCAGCAAGGGTCGGTCGCGATCCCAGAGGCGTGAACCGTCTGCCAAGGAGAGCGCCGTTACGCGGTCATCATCACCGGTGACGAAGACGCGCCCATCGGCGACGACCGGCTCTCGGTAAAGCGCCCCCTTCCCCAAGCTACCGCTATCCCACACCACGCGACCGTTGCGCTGATGTAGGCGGTAAACATGACCATCGAGGGAGGCGACTAAGAGATCTTCGCCGACGACGACAGGGGCTGCGACGTTCGGCCCCTTCGTAGTCGCTTTCCAGAGCTCCCTCCCGGTGTGGGCCTCAAAGCCGCGCACTTGGCGATCTTTTGACGGCACAACGACGAGGCCTTCGGCCGGCGTCATCTCCCCTTTAAGGAAGGTCGCACGGCCCTCCTCGCGAGGATGATAGGGGAACGGCTCCAAGTCATAGAGCGACTGCGACCAGTCGAGGACCAATGGCGGATAGGCTGGCCCTTGCATGGGCGCAAAGACGGCGCAGCCCGCCATGGCCACCGAGGCGACCATCACGAGGATCGCAGAGGTTGCGCTCCTCGAGCTCACGCGCTCAGTCGAGCAGCGCGAGCTTGTTGTCCAGCTCGCTGTACAGGTAGGGCTCTGAGAACGATGCGAACACGTCATCTGCGGAGACAGCCGGCTTGGGGCCCAACGCCTCTTTCGCTTTTGTGTAGTGCTCTCGAGCCTTGGTGGCGTCTCCGGGCGCATTCACGAGGGGGTTCTGGAGATCCCCCATCGCCATCAACGCCAGGGCGCGGATCGCCCCAGTCGAGCTCTCGGCGAGCTTCTGGTAAGTCGCGGCAGCTTTGTCCCCCTGCCCGGCGGCGCTCTGCCGTCGACCCAGGTTCATCATCGCCGTCGCCTGGAAGGCACCTTCAGTACCCGCCGCGCTCTCCAACTCCGCGATGGCCGCTGTGTCGTCAGCCATCAATGAGCCCTGCAGTGCGCGTACTGCGGGCGCAACCTTGGCGTCACTGTGGGCGCCGAGGAACGTACCGATTCGCTCCGTTCCGGCTGCACGAGCAGCGTCGGTGTCCGCGAAGCGCTCAAAGGCCTTTGCATACTCAGGGGCGCTCGGATCGGCATCCCCGATCGGGGCGCTGAGCGGGTACAGAGCGGTCTCCATCGCATCGGAGACTGCGCTGTCCTGCGTCACAGCCTGTGTGTTGTAGAGTGAGCTTGCGCCACCTGCGATCAGCAAGCCGATACAGCCCGCGACCAACATCTTCCAGTAGCGCTCCAGATGGATCCACCATCCTGTCAGCACTTCCTCGACCGCATCGGCCTCGCGCAACTCTTGCTTGGACATCCTCTTCTGCTTCTTCGCCACGCAGTGCCTCCACTGTATCGGTCACCAATTGGGCTCGGGCGGTATAGTGAACGACAGCAGGTATGTCAACGTTCACAGGACGCCGTGATCGGTCCAGCGACGTTGACTTTCAAGGCCCGTGGTCCTTTGATCGGGCCGTGACGCGACATCTTCTCATCACCGGTCTCTCACTGTTCACGCTCAGCTGTGCACTACTCGACCCTAATTCCGCCCTCGCCGAGGAGGGTGAACATGCGCTGAGCGCAGGGATCGGCGTGTTGATGACGAGCCACACCCCTGAGGTGGGGCCGTCCCAGCGATTCGCCCCCGTGGTTGAGATCGCTTACCGCTATGCAGTGGATGACTTCTGGGAGCTTGGCGGCCACGTCGGAGTCGGGATCGACGTCGGTGGTGACGTCACTGAGTCCTCGATCGGGTTCGTGTTCTTTGAGTCGCGCTACGTGATCGACGCGCTCACTTGGGTACCTTACCTGTGCTTCGGGCTTGGGGCGCTCCTCCGTGAGGATGGCCCACGGGTGTGGTCAGGTGAGGCCGGCCCCACCTTGGACCTAACTGGGCACGCTGGTCTCGGTGTCGAGTGGCGACCCGCACGCAGTTGGAGCCTCGGTGTGGTCGCGAAGTATCACCTCGCGCTGACGGATATGACGGGGACGACGGGTCCAATTCACGTCGGCTTCTCGGCCAGTTGGTACTTGGACTGATCGGATATCGCGCAAGATTTGTAGGTCGAGGTATAGTGTCACTCGGACAGGATGCGAAGTGAGGATTTGATGGCCAACCAGCCCGATGAACAGATTCCAGCGACGCTCAAATTCGAGAGCGGCAAGTCAACCAGCGGTGTCATCGTCAACCTCACAGGGCGTGGCTTCGTCTTGGTGTGCGACTCCTTGCGGAACGCCGACAGCGTCCTCGGCGCTCAAGTGACGATAGAGGCATCAGGGCCGAGCATCGATGGAGAGCAAGGCGCCCCTGGTCACATCCAGGGGGTCCGTAAAGAGGACTCCGGACATCATCGCGTGTCCGTGTGGCTTGATAACGGTGATGACCTTGATCGCATGGTTGAGGCCGGTGTCGGCGCCAGCTTCAATCGTCGTGGTGCCTACCGAGTGGCGCCCGCGAGCAACTCTGCTGTGAGGGTCGCCCTCTCTTCCGTGGACGGCAGCTTCACGCACAAAGACTCCGTGAGCGACCTCAGCGCCAGCGGGGTCGGTGTGATCGTCGATGAGGCCACAGCGAAAGCCATCGAGAGCGCCTTCGAGTTGAAACTTGCGATCTCGCTGCCTGGTCCCGGCGAGGCGCTTCACTTCGTCTCGCATGTGCGTCGAGTGATCCCCAAGGGTCATGGTCACTTGGTCGGCCTCGACTTCGACCCCACGAACACGCCGAACTTCGACGAGCGCATCGATGACGTGATCACCTACATCATGCGCCGCCAGCGCGAGATTTTGCGTGAGCAAAAGAATGCAGAAGGCTAAGCGCCGCGCGCCCCAGCCTTAGCGCGTCTTGCGACGGCGCTTCTTGCGCTTCTCTTTTCCGCCGCCCGCCTCGCCCTTCTTGCGAAGCCGAACTGCGTCGTTAAGCATCGGTCGTACGACCACGTCGACGCGTCGATTTCTTGCCATCCCCTCAGGGGAATCGTTTGGGGCGAGGGGCCGATACTCACCGTAACCCGCGGCGACGAGATAGCCGGGATCGATGTCGTGGTTCTTCTCAAGGATCGCCACGACGGAGTTCGCGCGACCAGTCGAGAGCTCTCGGTTAGAGCGGAAGCGCAGGTTGCTAATGGGGCGATTGTCGGTGTGGCCTTGAGCCAAGATCTCGATCCCCTCAAAGGACTCGAGTCGTTCACCGATGATCTGAAAGGCCGGCAACGCATCCTTCCGGATCTCAGCCTTCGCGCTGTCGAAGAACCCGGCTTCGCTCAAGCGGATAATGACCTCATCACCGTTCGCCGAGACCTCAATACGGTCCGAAAGCTCCGGGTTCTCTTCGAGCTTGAGGAGGTGCCCCGACATGACCCCCATTGATGCAGACTGAGACTTTTTACCGATGTACTCAGGTGCGTTGGAGAGCACCGAAGACTGCGGGAAGGTGTTGGCTGCCGGCTGGCCGACACCGCTCGACGAGGAGTTCTCCACGTAGTCGTGGAACCCACGAAAATGACCACCAGCCGGACGAAGGGGATCATAGCTCGAGGCGCCCATGGACTGCTTAATGGACTCTTCAAAGGCCAACGCCTTGGACTTGTCCACCTGGGAGACCGCGTAGAGCGCTGTAAACGTCGCAAAGAGCAACGTCACAAAGTCTGCGTAGGACACCAACCAACGCTCAAGGTTGATGTGTTCCTCGTGCTTATGCTTACGACCCATGGGCGCTCAGCCTACCGCACTAGCCGTTCGCCGCAAGATCGCGAACAGCTTCGTTAGCCCCACCACCACCGCCATGACCGTCATGCAGGTAGCACTTGAGCTTTCGCTCGGTGAGCAAGGGGTTCTCGCCGGCGGCGATGCTGCACACCCCTTCGCAGACGAGCTCCATCACTTGGACACGCGCATGGGTTCGGTCTTTGAGCTTCATGCCCATCGGCATGAAGAAGAGGTTGGCGAACCCCACGCCGTACACCGTCGCGACGAAGGCCACGGCGATACCCGAGCCAAGCTTCGCCGGGTCACTGAGGTTTCCCATCACGTGAATGAGACCAAGGACGGCGCCGATAATCCCAATGGTCGGAGCGTAGCCTCCCATGGCTTCCCAACACTTCCCCGAGATGTTTCCTTCGTGCTCCACAACGCCAATCTCAAGCTCAAGCGTGTGGCGAACCTGGTCGACGGGGATACCATCAGCGGCCATCTCTAGGGCCCGCTTCATGAAATCATCGTCGACAGTCGCAAGCTCTCGCTCAAGGGCGAGCATGCCTTCACGACGGGCCTTCGTGCTCAGGGAGATGATCTTGTCGATGATCGACTGAAGCGGCGGGTCGGTATAGATGAAGACGCTTTTGGCCGCCTTCATCGCGGCCATGAACTGAGGCATGGTGTACTGCATCATGCCGGCACCAAACGTGCCGCCCACCACGATGAGGAACGCGGTCGGCGAAGAAATCTGGGCCAAGTGGAGGCCCTCAAGGATGGCGCCACCTACGACCGCGAGGAGACCCAAGATGGTCCCGGCTACCGAGCTTTTATCCAAACGTCGCCTCCGAGCCACCACAGTCGTGGCCCTCTACTCACTACGAGCATTTGCCGAACATACTTTAGCCGGAACCGCTGCGCCAGTATCTGACCGTCTACTCCGACCGTGAAACCCTACCCAAAATTCACGAGTTCATCAGGGATTCAGAAGGCTTTCGAGAAACTGAGTCGCGATGCTGTTTGAACAATAAAGGTGGGATCCTTTGTGTCCCGATGCGCGCAACTATCCTCTCCGCAAGACCTCTTGAGGATCAAACGCGGCCCTTGAACAGTCGATTGAGCGTCCCTAGGGGGTGTTCGCGGCGCCGGGGCTGGGCGACGTGAGCGTTACGAAGTCCTCAGCGTTGTCGTCCGTATCGAGCCCGTCGGTATGGCGGCCGATGCTCTGACCAGGCGCACCAGACTCCGGCGTCGGGCTCCCCTCCCCTGCGGCAAACTCTGTGGGACCAAACGCGCCGTAAGCCACGGCGTCTACGAGGACGCCACCGTAGCGGAGCTGGATGCTGTCCGGGCCGTTTTGATAGTCGACCTTGTGTGTCATCATGTCAGCCGCAGCGCTAATCGCGCCCGAGGCTTCGGTGTGAGCGACTACAAAGTAGCCGTCCGGGCCGATCATGCCGGTCAAGTAGATCTCCTTGTACTCGCTGCCGTTCGAGCCGTTCACACCGCTCAAGGTCATCCCATCAAGGATCGTGTTCGGTGCGCCCCACAGCTCGACGAAGACGTCGTGGTCGGTCCCCTCAGCGTCGTAGAGCACCTCGTTGATCACCACCTCAGGGATCGCGCCACCTCCGACGGGGACACAGACCTGATCGTAGTTCCAATCGATCACCAGCTCACACGAGGCGCCTGCAGGACACGAAGAGCTCGTACAGTCCTCCGTGCAGAAGCTCGCGCCGCTCAGCAGGTCGACCGCGCACAGCCCAGAGAGGCAATCGCCTGCTCCAAATGGGCAGGCCTCACCGAGCGCATTGGTCCCCTGCCCTTGGTTGTGATTGTCCGAGCAGTTCATGCCACCGGGAGAGGCGAAGTCGTTCAACGCACCCTGAGACTTGCGACAGGTCGACGTGACCCAGTTCGCCTGAACATCACCACCGGTCAGCGTCATCTTCTCGACGGACTTAGCGTTCCCGGGGTTGAACGGGAACGAGAAGGTCGACGCCACCGTCAGCCCGTCCGCCTCATAGAGCGTGACGGTGTCGCTGGTCGTGAGGCCGTTACCGAGGGTCGATGTGCCGACCGTGAGGCGGACGGTCCCTGCGGGGAAGTAGTACGTGTTGGTCGTGTAATCAGGGTCCAAAATGACAGCGAACTCGCCAGGCCCGATGACGGTGCCCCCGCCATTCCAAGCGATGACCGTGTCGGTGGCGTCGCCGTCACTCAGCTTCCACCCAGCGACGTCGATGCCGACAGGGCCTGCATTAAAGAGCTCCACGAACTCACCGCGAGCCTCGACCTTCGCGTTGGCCATCACCTCAGAGATGACGATGCTCGCCGTCGAGATCGTCGCCTCAGAGCCGCCCACTACCGCGACACAATTGGGTGCACCCGGCGTCGCATTGCAGGACGACGCCGCCCAGTTCTGGTGCACGTCGCCGACGAGAAGATCGATCTTCTCCGCGCTGACACCGTTGCCTGGGTTGAAGGGGAAGAAGTAGGTGTCAATGGCGGCGGCCCCCTTGGGAGCGCGCAGCTTGATCGGGTCGTTGGTCGACAGGCCGGTTCCAATCGACGTATCAGGGGTGGTCAGGAGCACCACGTCACCGGCGACGCCGTAGGTCCCAGCATACTCGGCGTCTAGGATCAGCGCATAGCCGCCCGGCTCGACGACCGTCGTCCCACCATCGAAGCTGACCAGGGGCTCTTCTTTGTCCCCGTCGCTGATGCGGAACGCTGCCAAGTCGACGGGCTCGCTCCCGTAGTTTAGGAGTTCAATGAACTCATCTGTGTCCTCGTTAAGCGGGTTCGCCATCACCTCCATGATGGAGATGGTGGCCCCAGATACAGGCGCCGTACCGTCGAGGGTCGCGCAGTTCCATGTGCCCGGTGACGACCCGCTGAGGCAGCTCGACGCCACGTAGTTGGATGAAATATCGCCGATCCCGGCGTCGACCTTCTCCGTGCTGATGCCGTTGCCGGGATCGAGGGTGTGGGTGTAGGTGTCGATGACGATCTGACTCCCAGCCTGCAGGATGCTGATGGGATCCTTGACCGACAGCCCGTTACCGAGGGTCCCTGAGGTGGCGGCGGTCAGCAAGATGACGTCCGCCGGGATGTCGTAGGCCCCGTCGTAGTCAGGATCCAAGATCACAGCGAACTCGAGCGAGCCCAAAACCGTCGCGCCCCCATCCCAACCGGCGAGGACGTCCGTGCTGTCCCCATCGCTGAGGATGAGGCCAGCCAACTCGATTGGCTCGGTGCCAAAGTTGAAGAGTTCGATGAACTCACCCTGAGTCTCCGAGAGCGGGTTCGCCATCACCTCGTTGATCGCGAGCAGCACCTCTGTCGAGAGGTTCGGGGGCAGCTCCGCGCAATTCGAGGCACCAGGTGAGTTCCCACAGGGCGAAGCGACCCAGTTTCCGAGGCTGTCTCCGTCTTCAATAGAGTCCATCTCCACCGAGACCCCGAGGCCTGGATCGAAGGGGAAAGAGAAGCTGCTCACCGGCAACGCTCCCGCGGAATCAAAGAGGGCCACAGTGTCGTTGGTCGACAGCCCGCTGCCGAGGTTTGCCGAGTTGTCCACGGTCAGCAAGACAGCCTCTGACGGGATGCTGTAGATGCCCTCATAATCCGGGTCCAAGATGACGGCGTAGCCGCCAGCCTCGATGACCGTCGCGCCACCCTCGTACCCGATGAGCACGTCTGTCGCGTCACCGTCATCAAGCACAAGGCCTGCCGCGTCTACGGCCTCAGCGCCGAAGTTGTAAAGCTCGACGAACTCGTTACTCCACCCATTGAGGCCGTGCGCCAACACCTCGGTGATCACCAAGGTGATCGCGGGGGGCGCAGCAGGGTACTCAAAGGGGCCCAGGTCGGGGCCGGCGCCGAGGGGGCGTTGCAAACCACGCAGGTCGTGATCCGCGAGACCATCTGCCGACGTCAGGGTGACGCCCGCGTCGATGGCCGGCGAGTCGAACATGAGGGTGTAGTCCCCCTCTGCAGCGGCGCTGAAGCGGGGGTCCTTGTGGACGTGTCCCACACCCGCCTGCGCGCTTCCACCGAAGTTGATCACGTTGCCCCAGACGAGGTTGTGCTGACCCTCGAACGGGAAGCTGCAAGTCACGCCGTTGTTGTTGGACGTGATGATGTTGTTCGCGAGCTCAAAGCCCTCCCACAACGACCAGATGCCAGAGCCATCCTGCAACGCGAACCCGTTCGCGAAGAAGAGGTTGTGGGCGATCAAGATCGTAGAGAAGCCGCCCTCTGTAGCGAGCTGAAGCCCGTCTTGACCATTGAACGCGAAGACAGAGTTCCAAACTTGAAGCTCAATATCGATGCCCACACGGACGCCGGCCGAGCTGTTGTTCTTGAACGTGCAGCCGTCGATGACCACCGCCGCCAGCCCTTCCGTGGAGAAGCTGGGGACGAGCAAACCGTTGGTGGTGTTCCGCACCGTGACCCCCTTGAGGGTCAGCGTCGCGCCATCCACCGTGATGCCCGTCACGTCGCCGTCCGCCAGTGCGCCATCGATAACCAAATCGGAGACCTCGACCGCGCCCGTCCCGCTGACCTCCATCGTGCCGTAGAGGACCGTCTCAAGGCCGACCCCGCGAAGCGAGACGCCATCCTTAAGGACCAAGTCCTCTTCGTAGCTCCCTGCGGCGATCTGGACCACATCCCCCGAGCCGGCGGCGTCAATAGCCGCCTGAATCGTGGCGTGATCCTCTGGGACGCTCGACTCCAGCGCATGCGTCGTGCGCGCAACCTCGTCATGGCCCATCGGGTGAGCCGAGTCGGCGCAGCCTGTCGCGAGCACGGTCAAGGCCGCGATTGCCATCGAGAAATAAGGTGTCATTCGGTTCATCATGTCCCTCATATGAGTGCCGTATCCGACGGCATACATCGATTAAAAGGAGGTGCCGTCGAGCTTGGTGCCGGGGGAGAAGAGCGCATCTGGGGAGCCCGCGGCCCATGTGTGCCCCATCCAGTCGCCGGTGACGTCCGGCTTCCGCGCGACCGACTCATCAGTGACGGCCTCCAGGACTGCCCCAGGTCCGTATGCAAACGTCGCGACGTGCAGATCATCGCCATCCAGCACAGTCAGAGTGTCACCGTCATTATTCAGGGCCAGCCCCAGCGGGATGCCTGGATCACTAGCGTTCGCGACTTGGAACTGGGCGCGCTCAAGGTCATCTGGTGCAGTGCCACCGCCGAAGACCACCATCGCCGCGCCGGCAGGAACCACTGTCCCCTCCGCGAAAACGTGCCGAGCCACAAAGGGCATGTCCGTCTCGAAGAGCTGGAAGCCGCTGATATCGAGGTCGCCCTCCCCTGCGTTGACCAACTCGACGAACTCATCGCCCATGGCGTCGGGGGTGTCTCCGTCGCCGTTGGGATCGCCGTCTACTGCGCCGTCAGTCAACACCTCGTTGATGATGAGGACACCGAACGCGGAGCTCGTCGCCACACCACAGAGGCCGTCTGCACCGCCTGCAGTGACGCAAGGCTCTCCCTCCGCGCACCCGTCAAGTTCACAGCAGAAAACAGGCTTGGTCCCCAGGACACAAGTGCCGTCAATGCAATCGGCACCTTGCTGGGCGCAGTCGCAAGGGACGCTGCACTCGTCGCTCGTCACGTCGCCTGCGCCGCCTGTGTCCTCTGGGCCAGAGACATCGGTCTCTGAGCCCGCGTCTGAGTTCGCCGTCGTGTCCTCGGTGGTCACAGCGTCATCGCTCGTCGAGGCATCGTCACCGGGAACCGTGTCTGCCTCAGGGCTGGCCACGTCCGGTGTGCTGATGTCCTCCATGGGTCCAGCATCCTCACTGGAAGCACTGTCTGCAGAGGTCGCCACATCATCACCGACAGCGGCGTCTGACCGCAGCGCGATGTCCTCTTCTGTCGCCGTGTCACTCTCGACTTGTGTGGCCGCGTCTTCCGAGGACGTGTCCCCGGCATCAGAGTCTCCACACGCAGCGAGCAACAGCACGGCGAGTAACGCGATCAAGGTGGGGTGTGTTAGCGACATGAGGGGTCTCCCAGGTTCGGACCCAAACCCCGTGACAAGCAGGTGTTTGGGAGGGCTGGGGCACCTAGCACGCGGCTCCGAGACGATCAAGGAATCGACCGGCTGGCCTGGGTGTGCGTTGTCTCCAACTCACCCGAGTGCTAGAGCCAGTTCGTGGCCTTCCATCTGAACAGTATGTGTCGCCTCGGCCGATGGTTGGGCCCTTGGAGCCCAACGCACGTGATGCCCAGCGGGGTCTCGCGTCAGGAGGTCACTTTCGAGGGACCCAACGGCGCGATGCGTGCCTGGATCGTGCGCCCAAAGGACCGCGCAGTGACGGGCCGCCTCTTCGTTATTCACGGCCTCCACTTCCTGGGCCCCGAAGATCCCCGCCTGTTGCGTTTCCTCTCAGCGGTAGCCGCCTCCGGGGTCGAGGTCTTCGCGCCCTTCCTGCCGACGCTCCTCGCTCTCAGCCTTGCGGAGAGCGCAGTCGCCGAGACCGCGGCCGCCTTCGATACGGCTACGCAGCGCGCACCCGGCGGGCCCCTCGGGGTCTTCACGATCTCCTTCGGCTCTGTCTTGGGGCTCCGGTTGATGAACGACCCGAAGTTCGACGGTCAGACCGGCGATTTGATGCTCTTCGGTGGCTACTGCGACTGGAGAGACGCGCTGCGCTACTCCATCACCGACCGGGACATGAGCGGCGATACGGTGCCCCCTGATCCCCTCAACCAGCCTGCAATCTACATGAACCTGGTCTCGGATATGCCCGCCGCACCAAGCAACACAGCCCCCTTACGGAGCGCTTGGATGGCGTACGCCAAAGCCACATGGGGAGACCCTGCCATGCGTGACATCACGCGCTTCGAGCCTGTCGCCCGGCGACTCGCAGAGTCTCTCGACGCGGCCGATCGACCGCTCTTCCTCAGAGGGTGTGGCCTCGGGGACGGGGCAATGAAGGAGGTCGAACAGGCGCTATCAAAGGCGTCCCCCCGCTTGGCCTGGCTCGCCCCGCAGGGCGAGCTTGCGCGCCTCAGGGGCACCCTACACATCGCCCATGGTGCCGACGACGATGTCGTCCCAGTTCGACACGCAGCGGCCCTCGCGCGCGGAGCGACCTCGTGCACGACAGTGAATCAATTCATCACCGGAATCTACGGGCACACGGAACATGTCGGTGTTGAAGGGCTCCTCAAGCGAGGCCCCGCCGCCCTAAGAGAACTCCGTACGATGGTCCGCATGCTGCACGCGATCGCCACGGTCTCTCACCCTTAGCGCCCCAATTGCCCCCGAGAGGGCTACTCCGTCGGAGAAGCAACCTCACCCACAGTCACGAGCGGACGTAGCTTCTCGACCGTCTTAGCCCCGATGCCTCGCACGCGCCTCAGCGCGTCAATGCTGTCAAAGGGAGCCTCCTCACGTGTCGCGATAATGGCCGCGGCCTTCTTCGGGCCAATGCCCGGCAGAGTGTCGAGTTCCGCGGCGTCCGCGGTATTGACGTTCACCAACTCGGTGGTGGGCGTAGCCGTGGCCGCCGTAGGCGCGGCGATGGGCGTAACAGCAGGAGCGGACGGAGTCTTCATTGACCGTGCGACGGCCCGCTCAGCAGCGACCGCCCAACTTCGCCCGTCAGTCCGAAAGGCGATGGTCCCCGCCAAGTCTGTCCGATAAAGAGGGACACGGCGGGCCTTTAAGCGCCCTCGTAAACCCTCTGCTGGGTGGCTGTACTTGTTATCCTTTCCACAGCTGACCACCCCGACCTTGGGCTTGGCGGCGTCGAGGAAGCGGAGCGACGTGGCGTGGTCGCTCCCGTGATGCGCAACCTTGAGCACTGTCGAAGCCAACATATCTCCGTCTTCAAGGAGCCGCGCCTCTGTCGGCGCTTCGGCATCCCCAGTGAGCAGCACGGAGACCGCGCCATGGCTAAGCCTCGCGATGATAGAGTTAGAGTTGGGGTCGGAGCGGGTCCCCCTCAAGAGCGGGTCTTCTGGCCCTAGAACGCTCAACTGAACACCATCTCCAAGGTCGATCACCTGCCCTCTCCGTCCTGTTTGGATCGGGATCTTCTGTGCCTCCAATGTCTCCATGAGGGCCTGATAAGTGCGCGTCGGATGGACAACGCCAGAGTCGACCACGCGGCCAACCTTCACGTCTCTCAGTAACCCTCGGAGACCACCGATGTGATCGGCGTGTGCATGAGTGAGCACCACCCAGTCTATCGCTGAGGCCCCAGCGCGGCGCATCGCCGCGCGGATCACATCATCGGCACCTCTAGGTCCGGCGTCGACGAGGACGACGGTCCCGGTGGGGGAGACGAAGAGCGCTGCGTCGCCCTGCCCGACATCCAAGAACCACCCACGCAAATCGGCGAGGGCCGTACTTGCACTGAGCAGGAGGACGAGGACAACAGACAGTCGAATCGCCCAGAGAGGGCGGGGCCGCTCAGCGTGCACGTCTCGGGCTCTGGTCAGAGAGGCGCTTGGCACCGATGGTCACGAGTGGCCTAAGCTTCGACAGCGTCTTCGGCCCGATGCCCTTCACCTGAACCAGGTCATCCACCCGTTTAAAGGGCCCGTTCTTACTTCGATAAGAGATGATCGCCCCAGCTTTCGCTGGCCCGATGCCAGGCAACGTCTGGAGTTGTCCAGAGGTCGCCGTATTGAGATTCACTGGGCTCCCCATCTCTTTTGAGAAGGCGAAACTCCCAGATGCCAACACTAAGCTCGCCACAAACCACCCGATTAGCAGGCGGCGTAGCGCGGTCTTTTCAGAACGCATCATGTGTCGATGTTCCTTGCCCGTTTATGCGGTCCCAGGCGCTGTGCACTCGGACCGCGAACCGTGAGGATATCAGAAGCCGTCCAAGTGACCTACTCAACCGCAACAAACTTCTGTTCCAGCCGAGCCCGAAGCGCTGAAAGGCGCCGTATATACTGCGCGCGACAGACTTCCGAGGGGACCCCACGAGACAAGACCATCCCCTCCCGGAGCTGTGCATCATGAGACCAGGCCATGTCCTCCGGCCCAGGTCCGACCAGCAATGCGAGGCCCGAGTCGATCTGATCCACCACCTGGACTGGCGCTCGGCACACCACAGCCTGATAGCGGCCACACCCAATGAAGGCCGAGCCCCAGGTCGCACACACGAGCACCACCCCCAACCAGCAGCGGCTCTTGGTGCGCCGCTCTCTTGTCAGCGACCCGCTCGTTGCACGTCTCCCTCTCTTGCTCCACATCTGAGCCTCCCTGCCGACAGAGGACGAGGGCAAGGGTCATGCCAGACAGCATCTCCTTTAAGAGCCCAGGGTTAGGGGCGTGATTCTGAACACCACTGTCGCGGTGAGACAGGTTCTGAGGCACTACCGTCGGGCGACCTGAGCGTCTCTTCGATAGACGTCAGCGAAGAAATTAACGCGCCCATCCGAATTGACCCTGGCGGTCAAGTAGTCCACCACCAGCCAGACAGGCCGCTTCATGGAGAAGCTGGTCCGTTTATAGTGAGACATGACTTTGGCGGCCTCGACGTCAGGCCACGCGCCGTCGCGGGTCAGGAGGAGCTCCGCGAGGACGAGCGGCTTGTGGACCCTGACGCACCCATGGCTGAACGCACGTCGTGTATGGCGAAACTTCTTCTTCTGGGGCGTGTCGTGGAGGAACACAGACCACCTATTCTCGAAGAGAAACTTCACCTTCCCAAGGGCGTTCCCTGGCCCCGGTCGCCGTCGAACCCAGACGCGCCCCTTGCCCTCTTCGCCGAAGACCTCATAACCACGCGCCTCCCAATAGGTCGGGAGAGGTTTGTCATCCGCTGGAGGCTCAACAAGCTCTGCCAACTGAGCCTCCTCAAACTTCTCAGCGCTCACCAGGAGCTCTTCCTCATAGATACGGTTCGGGACCGTCCAGAAAGGGTTGTAAACGATCGTCCGAATCGCCGAGGTCAACACGGGAGTGGCGTTCACCATGAAGCCACGCTTCTTTCGGGTGTTACCGATGACGATCTTGAACTCATGGAGGCGCTCAGCGCCGTCCCACACTTCGCCTCTGTACTCGGGCAGGTTGACGAAGATCGCGTAGGGGAAGTGGCGAATGTCCGAGTGACGCCAGCGGGCGAGGTTCAACTCCAAGGTCGCTAAACGCTCGGTCAGCGGCACCTTCAGGGCAGAGATCAGCGCCTTATCTAAGAGGTAGCGCGCCTTGCGTTTCGGTCTAAGTTGATAGGCGGCCCGCGCGCGCCGGAGCGCGTCGGTGAGCGCCTCATCCCATACGTCGCCCTGCCCGGCTCCCAGCGGGTCTTCCTGCGCGAGGCGCGCCCTCAGCCCTGGGATCCCGGGGTGCGACTTCCCAGGGCGCGCCCTGCGTACGCGCTCGGCCAGGGGGAGAAAGCCCGACGACTCCAGCCCGCGGTAGTGAGCGAACGCCGCGATGAGATCGTCGTACCCAGCCATTGGGGGCAACAGCGTCGCGGCCAAGCCCGCTGTGTCCGACCAGATCGTGAGGGCCGTGAGGAGTCGCCACGCCATGGCCCGGGGGTCTTCTGGCCCGTGGCCACGGGTGGCGCCGAGGAGACGAGCAGATTCAAGCCAAAGCCTGGCGATAATGTGGTCCGCCTCGACGAGCCGCGCGACGTGCGCATCGTCGGCCGAGGCATCTCCCCTCCAGTCGCCAAAAGACACGATGAGCATCTTGAGGGTCTCTAGCCTCCTCAACCCGCTGCGCATTGCGCCATCGAGGCCAACCCCATGCTGCGGGAGCCCCTGCACCACAGTGATGACGAGGTCCCCCCTCGCGTCCCACTGTCCCTCCGATGAGAAGGCGGGGCGTTCACCGGCAGCGTGCTGCAGTTGCCGCAAACGGGCCCGCAGCTCTGGCTCAAGCTCAGCCTTCTCCGACTTGGACTCCCACAGGTTCAATGCCTGCGTAAAAGACGGCGCCATAGGCAAATGGGGCTCTGGCGTCACCTCAGGAGCCACCGGCGGTAGTGTTAAAGTCGCCCGCTGAACCGGCCCCTGCTCACACCCGAAGCCGAGTAGCGCCATAGCTACTGCCATCAAGAGAGCACATCGACTCATGAGCGCTCTGACGACTCCAGCACCGGCCGATAGTCGCCTGCGAGCACCTGAAAGAATGCCTCGCCATTGGCCCATTTGAGCAAGTGATGCACCCGCCACGCTGGGAGTGGATGACTCCGCGCCGTGGTGTCGAGCATGTCCATCACGGTCACGAGGAGATCGTTGTCACGCAGCGCCTCGGCCTGATGGGCCTGCTCGATAAACGCTCCGACGTCGAGGTCGTCGATAAAGCGGGACGAGCCGCCGGCGAGGAGCATGTGCGCGCGCACCGCAGTCTCTAACGAGCCCGTCGCGACGAGCTCGCCTCGGTCCGCAGACAATTCGGCGTATTGGTACCAGCGCATCAACGCCAACTTGATCGGGGTGACCAGCAAGCTGCCCAGCCCCATGAACTTGTCGAGCACCCCGAGCCCCCCCTGGATGATCATCAGCGCCATGGTCCGGTAGAGCACATGGCCCAGCTTCACGTGGGTCAATTCGTGTCCCAAGACACCCAAGATTTCACGTTCTTCCATCGTATCGAGCAGCCCGGTCGTGACCACAATGAGCGGCTCGCCAGCGCCCATCGCGTACGCGTTCAGGGCTGGTGACTGGCTGATGTAGAGCGGGGGAGGATCGACGTCCAAGCGCCCAGCGGCCTCCAAGTAGAGCCCGAGCAACCGCGGCGCCTGGCGTTCACTGACCTGGACAGCGCTCGCCAGGAGCTGAAAGCGCGCCAACTTGTCCACGGTCGAGCTCATCACGGTCGACAAGAGCTTGTCTGCATAGGGGATGGCCTGGAGCTTCTCCAACGCTTCACGGTCCCACGGGTGCGCCAAGGCTGATGCGTCAAGGTCAGGCAACGGCTCGCCCGCGACGCGCAACAGCATCGTTTTACAGGCGCCACAGCGCGGCTGAGTCAGATCCTTGAGAGCACGCTCGATCGGGAAGCGGTTAGTGGCACCACAAGCGCGGCATGCAATCTCGACGGAGTCCTTCGACATGACCTCTCCCAGACGGTGTGTCCGCCCCTCTTATTCCAGGTACCCTTGGAACAATGTGTGACCACTGGTGTGCTCAAGCGACTCGATGACCGGAGTGATCATCGTACCAAGCGGGACGATGGGCGTCAGGGCCCCGAGATCGATCTCCGGCACCTTGATCGTGAAGATCGGCTCTTGGGTCAGGCTGTCGAGGGTATCACCGAGCAACTGAGTCTGAATCAGCTCCTCAAGGACGTCCTCACTGCCGATGAAGAACTCCGGGACGTACTCCCAATGAAAGGAGATGTCGGCGATCTCATGCAGCATGATGCCGATCGCTTTGCCGTCATCGGTGTCGACCAACGCAAACTCGGCGGTGATCTCCGTCGAGATATAAGCACCTAGCGCGCCATCATCTCCAAAGAGGGGGGAGTCGATGGTCATGTCGATGAAGACATCTCCCATCTGTACGGTGACCAACCCTTCGTC
The DNA here is from genome assembly GCA_049602155.1 of Myxococcota bacterium. Classification (GTDB taxonomy): domain Bacteria; phylum Myxococcota_A; class UBA9042; order PHBI01; family JBMYRH01; genus JBMYRH01. The sequence continues at coordinate 226,443 of JBMYRH010000007.1, forward strand.
TTCGCACCCGTTCAGGATAGGGGGCAGCAGCAGGGTGGCGTTCAGCGTCAACCCATCGACAGGGAGGGGCAGCCCTTCACCATCACCGAGGATGCCCGCCGTCTCAGCCTCATCCAAGCTCACATTCATGGCGCCCGAGTACCACATGGCGGTCACCGCCTGGTTAACGAAGTCATCGTAGAGCGCGCCCTCAAACGCAGCCTCTCCAGGCAGCTCATAGTTAGCTGTATAGCCCTTGAGGCATGTGCCGCGAGAGATGGCACCGTGGATCACTTGAGGCACTTGTTTGGCAGTAGTAATCCGTGAGGCGAGCCCGACGCGGCCTCCGTCTGGTTTGAAATTCATGTTCCAGATCATGGCCTCAACGGTCATGGAGATCGGCGCCATCCCAGGCAGGATCGGCGACACCTGCACTGTCTCCGTGATGTTCAGGGCGGCGATGAGCTGCGACATTGTGTCCCCCAAGAGGCCATCGATCTGACTCTGAAGGGTGTCCTCAATCGTGTCCGCAAAGAGCCCGACGACAAAGTCGATCAACCAGTCGAAGAGCCAACCCAAGATCCCATCGACGTCGACGTCGATGCCGCCGAGGTTCAGCTGAGCGTTGTTAAGCGCGACCTCCACCTCCCCTTTCCATGCCGAGAGCGCGAGGTCCGCGGTCATCTGAACTTGGCTGACGTTGACCGAGCCGCTGAAGTCCGGGCAGAGGTCGATCCCCAGGACCTTGCACTCCCCCTTCAGCTTGAGCCCGACGTAGATGCCGTCGATGTCGACGGTCATGTCGAGGCCCCCCTCCACGGAGTCGAGGCCGATGTGGGGAGCGCCCATGTTCACTCCGCCGATCTGCAGCTCGTATCCGGCGCCGATGTCGACCCCGCCAGGCAGCATCCCCCCCAAGTCCATGCCCACCAACACGCTCTCCATGATGGTCGCCAAGTCATCGGGGCTCGAAGGGTCGTGCACACCGTCATCGATGAAGGCCTCATCCATCCACCCCTTCACGGCGTCCGGGACCAGCTCTGGGTTCGGATCCATCGGGTGATACTTCTCGGCGAAGTAAAACGACTGGGTGATCGTCGACAGCTGATCTTCTCCGTCCAGGACCTCCACAACGATGATGTTGAGCCCCCATACGGGCACGAGGATCGTGGACCACTCGCCCGACGCGTCGAGGGTCGTCGATTGACCGTTGACCGTCACGCTCTGGACGCCCGTGATCTCGTCCGCCGCGATGCCCTTGACGGTGACGCTAGGCTTCGAGCTGACGATGGTCGCTCCGCGTAAGGGATGGGTCACCGTAACCGAGGGAGGTGAACCGTCGATGGGGATCTCGATGGTGTCCGAGACCTCCGGGTCCTCCTCCAAGCGCGCCGTCACGGTCCACGTGCCGTCTTCCATAAAGAGGATCGCCGTGGGCTCGGGCATGTGATGCGCGACGTCGCCCGGGCCGACTTCGACAGGCGATACTGGTGTATCGGGCACGTGATTATCAAAAGCGTCTTTTGGCTGAATCACGAGCTGGATGAGCTCGTAGGTAGCGAAGTAAGGTTTGGGAGGCTGCAGCCCGATGGACAACGACACAGGCGGACCGGGGACGACCTCGAGGAGCGCGGACTCCAAGACATAGGCCGACCACTCACCGAGATCTCCAGGCACGCAGCGGATGACGTAAGTCCCCGCCACGTGACTCGTGACGGCCATCCCGACCACGGCGACATGGTCGAGTGGCGCGACGCTGAAGAGGAAGTCCGGGATCTCGTTGCCATACTGATCCTGTGCCTGACAGGTCAGGCCAGCGCTGTCCCCAGCCTCGATGAGATCGTGCTCCAGGGTCGTCACCAAGGTATGCGGGAGGCCGTGCATTACCGTGAGCAGCGCAGGCGTGGTGTCGTGAGATCCGTCGGGCTGTGCACAAGCGACCTCGTAACCTCCCTGAGTCAGCCCCGTCACTGTGAGTCCCGTCACATCTACACCGTCCACTGTGCCGGCTGTATCGGCCTTCGGGGTCACGATGAGGCTCCACCCCTCTGTCACCGAATTGCCCGAATCATCCACGCCCGTGCACAACACGGTCGCGTCGTCGCCGGCGGTCAACATCGCGGGGGACAGCTCTGTCTCAATCTCGACGGCAGCGGCTGGCGAAATCTGTAGGATTGCGGGGGTTGGATCCGTCCACCCGGTGGCGTCGATCTCACACGTGATCCCGTAGACCCCTGCGAAGGTCACCGTCAGGAGATCTCCGTCGATCTGCACACCCGCCTCAGAGCCGTCCGGCTGGGAGACGATCCGCCATGACGTGGCTGGCGGCTCTTGGCCATCAGCCAACCCTCCGACCGTGCAGTAGATCTGAACCACCTCACCCGCCGTCGGGGCATCATCGCTCAACCCCGCGTCGACCGTGAGCGCTTCGAGCGGCGTCATCGCCGGCGCGCTCGGTCCGTCACCCGTGATCGGGCTCGACGGGGCGTCAGACTCGCTGATTACGGTGCCTGAGGAGTCGTCGGGCGAGGCAGCAATCAGCTCCTCACCCTCCCCTGGCTGCACCTCAGCGCAGCCCACCATCAGCCCCACGCCGAGGGCAGTAAGGTTCAACCAGAAGATGCAGGTCGACGAACGCATGGAGGCTCCCGGGAGAGTTCGGGGGATGATAGCGCTGGCGACCGCTAGCGCACAACGGATGAGCCGTGGACACGGGCGCCGCGCGTGCTATGACACCCAGGATGAGCTCGCTACTCGACAGCTTGAATCCACAGCAGAGGCGCGCCGTGGAGCACCAAGGCGGCCCGCTGCTGGTCCTCGCTGGCGCGGGCAGCGGCAAGACCCGTGTCATCACGGTGCGCATCGCTCACCTCATCAACGAGGGGATCGCCCCTGAGCACATCCTGGCCCTGACCTTCACGAACAAGGCCGCCAAAGAGATGGCCGAGCGCGTGGCCGAGCTGGTGGGCCGTGAGACCGCCAAGAAGCTCACGATTGGCACCTTCCACTCCCTCGGCCTGCGTATCGTAGAGGCCGAGGCCGGGCGCCTTGGGCTGCCAAAGCCCATCACGCTGCTGGACGCAGGTGACCAAGCGGTCGCGGTCCGCCGATGCCTCAAAGAGGTCGGCCTCGACCCCAAGCGGCACAATCCGCAGGTGTTCTTGGGGGCGATCTCCCAAGCACGCAACGCTGGCATCACCCCCGACCAGATGGCTGAGGCGGGTGGTCAGCGGTTCACAGCGGCTGTCTATCGCGCCTACTTGGCCTGGCTCAAAGGTCATCACGCGGTCGACTTCGACGACCTGATCCTGAGACCTGTACAGCTCCTGAAGACTGACACCGAGGTCCGAGATCGACTCCGCGCACGCTTCCACACCATCCTCGTCGACGAGTATCAAGACACCAACCAGGTGCAGTTAGAGTTGGTGCGGGAGTTGGCTGACATCCACCGCAGCCTCTGCGTCGTCGGCGACGACGACCAGAGCATCTACGGCTGGCGGGGCGCCTGCATTGACAACATCCTGGCCTTCGAGCGGCACTTTGCTGACGCCACGACGATCGCGCTCGAACAAAACTACCGCTCCACAGGCCACGTCCTAGCGTGCGCGAACGCGGTGATCCGAAAGAACACGCAGCGCAAGGCTAAGAAGCTCTGGACCGCCAGCGGTGATGGCACGCTCTCCCGTGTCGTCGCATGCAAAGATCCAAGCGGCGAGGCCTCCTATGTCGCCGCCGAGATCGATCGGATGCGCTCTCAGGGTCGCTACACCCCCGGTGACGTCGGCGTGCTCTTTAGGGCCGGCACGCAAGCGCGGGCCTTCGAGAAGGCCTTCCGACTCGCAGGCATCCCCTATCGCGTGGTCGGTGCCTACGAGTTCTTCAAGCGCAAGGAGATCAAAGACGTCTTGTCGTACTTGCGGGTCATCCATAACCCACGCGACCGGAGCGCCTTCGTCCGCATCGTCAATTTCCCCCAGCGTGGGCTCGGACCCAAGGCGGTCGAAGGGCTCCTCGACTTCGCGACGCGAGAGAACATCAACCCCATCGAGGCCGCCGAACGCGCCACAGAGCTGACCGGGCTCCGGAAGGGTCAAATCGAAGCGTACACGGACTTAGCTGCCCTCATCGGGGGCTTGGCCGTGCGCGCCAGGGGCGAGGGTGGAGGCGATGTTGAGGGCATCACAAACCACCTCTGCGAACGTACCGGGGCAAGAGCTGCGTGGATCCGAGACCCGACCGAGGGGCCTGGCGGTGAATCCCGGTGGCGCAGCGTCGAGCAGCTCCTCGACCATATGCGCAAGTGGTCGCAAGACAACCCTGACGGCAAGGTCGCGGATTACCTCAAGCAGGTGACGCTGGACGCCAGGACAGACGAAGGCGAAGAGGAAGGCAAAGAGGCCGTCGCGCTCATGACCATCCACAGCGCCAAGGGCCTAGAGTGGCCCGTCTGCTTCGTCGTAGGCTGTCAGGAGGGGCTCTTGCCTCACCAGCGCACCCTCGACGAGGGCGCAGACTTGAGCGAGGAGCGACGCCTCTTCTACGTGGCGATGACCCGCGCTCGAGAGACGCTCTACCTGACACGCGCACGGCGGCGTAAGACCTTCCGCGGCACCGAGCCTGCCCGCCCGTCTCGCTTCTTGGCCGACTTGCCCGAAGACAGCATCGAGAACGTCGACCGAACAACAGGCTCGGTCGAACTGGAGAAGACGGAGACCAAGGCGCGCTTCGCTGAGCTCCTGGACCGTCTAGGTAAAGGCTAGGCGTCTCCCGCATCAAGCTCATGCAGGGCTTGCCCCACCGCTTTGCGCACCCTCCGAACGCCGACGAGGTCCTCAAGTACCTCCGGCGCCATCAGGCCTCACACTCCGAGAGTGTGAAGGGCCGAGGGCTTCGAGCGCTCCCTTCGAGCGCTCCACGACTCTCCCACACGTCTCTTTTCAAGCCCACTGGGTCGACGCGGGCGCGCGCCGAGTGACCTCGAATCGCCGGAACCGCTCGACCTCGCCCTATGCTTCCCTAGTTGAGGGTGACTCAGTGTAAATCGCGCTACGCTCTCCGCAGTGGTAACCTCACGCTGCGCCAGAGAGGTGTTCACGGCCTAGCCCTCCGGGTGTTTGGTACCGGGGCGGAGGCAGTTGTTTTTCCAGGGTTCATAAAGGGAGCAGAGGCGATAATGCGGCGGTCAACAAGAGCAATAACTTCTATCTGCGTGTGTCTGATGCTGCTTCAAGCTTGCGGGGGCGATGATTCTGGAACTTCAGGGTACGAAGATCACACCTCAACCTCTTCAGACGATTACACCGACCACGCCGACCAAGATGACCACGCCGACCAAGATGACCACGACGAAGTGGGAGACCACGGCGACGAGGCAGACAATGACGCGGAGCCGGAGCAAACCCCTCCGGAAAACCCGTGCGATCCCAACCCATGTCAGAACGATGGCATCTGCGATGTTGTCGATGAAAGTGGCTACACGTGTGAGTGCCCGTCCGGATACGAGGGAGGCGTCTGCGAACTCTTCCAATGCGAAGGCGTCGAATGCGGTGACTACGGATCCTGTGTTGACGGGCTCTGCGAGTGTATCGATGGCTACTCAGGAGACGAATGTGAGGTCGCGACCGATCCCTGCGACGGTATGGAGTGCCCCGAGAATGAGACATGTGTCGATGGCCTCTGCGTCTACTCTGACCTTTGTCAGGACGTCGAATGCGGTGACTACGGATCCTGTGTTGACGGGCTCTGCGAGTGCACCGATGGCTACTCCGGCGCCGCATGTGAGGTAGCGCCTGACCCGTGTCAGGGTGTCCTTTGCGGTGACTACGGGGCCTGTGTCGAGGGGCTCTGCGAGTGCACCGATGGCTACTCCGGCGCCGCGTGCGAGGTAGCACCTGACCCTTGTCAGGGTGTCCTTTGCGGTGACTACGGGTCCTGTGTTGACGGGCTCTGCGAGTGCGAGACTGGATGGACAGGTGAGTCATGCGAGGATGAGGAGGGGCCTCAAGAGTCCTTCGTCGCTGTCTGTGACCTCTCAGCGGTCTACGGCTACTGCGTCGGCTATATCGGCGACTTCCACACAGAAGAGTCGGTTGAAGATGGCTGCACTGAGGGGGTGGTCGCGGAGAGTTGCCCGCAAGAGGAGCTTATCCTCGCTTGTCGAACCTCGGTGGACAGCACCCCTGACATCGAGGCGCTGACTTACTACTACCCCAGCGTGTACGAGAGCGGGCTGCCAGGGCTCGCGACCGAAGCAGAACTCATCGCCAACTGCGAGAGCATGGGAGGCTTTGTCGAGTAGACATCGAGGCGAAGGCCCCCTTGGGCTTGTCCCCCTCGCACCGGGATGCGTGAAGGCTCGCTCTCACCCTCACGTGTTCAAACCAGCACAGGACGCCCGCTAACGCGGTGGTCATTGCCTCGATTAACTCCCCCGTAGAATCGCGCGACATCGCTCGAGTCGCCCTCAGTTTCCCGAGCACTCACTCGGCGGGGGCCGCTTGAACCTCAGCCGAATCACTGGGTGGTAAGAGGCTTATACTCTGTGGGGTGAGTGACACCCATCCTTACACCGCACCCCTGCAGTTCGGTCGAGGTGATTCTGGCCCTCATGGGTTGATCGACATGCCCCCAAGAGCGCCGTTCTTCCGCCTCATAGGTCCGCTCCGACCGGTTTGCGCATCTCCGTCACGTGGACTCGTGCCCACGAGGGGCTCTTGAGCGACCACTCATCCCAGACGCTGCGCTTGACGTCTGCGCAATCTGAGCGCGCGCCAGACGCGCTTGCGGCCATGTGCGACTCCATCCTTGAAGAGCTGCTCTCTGATGAACCTGAGACGTGAGTCGTGAGTGCGCGTGAGCCCATCTCGCTTGCCCGCGTTGTCGCTCACCTCTTCGATCTCTTCCGCTGAGCCGCTCCAATGATGTAAGAGCCTTTCGAGCTGCGAAATGTCGCTGTATTCCCTCTTGAAGGATCTCTCGCTGCTCCCGCCGCTTCACTTCAGCATGGGCGCCTCCTTTTGGAGGCCGTTCGGTCTGATAGTCGATGCACTGAACGCGGATTGAAACATTACGGTATCCTCGAAGGCGCTCAGCGCGTTCTTCTTTTTGTCGCGGTCCGGGAAAGTCGATGCGCAGCGCCTTGCCTTCATCGCCACATGCCGGCAGATTAGTGGGCTCAGAGGTCGCGCACGGCGACCCCTGCTCTCGGAGAGCTTGCTCATGCGAATCCTACTTATTGCCCTCAGCCTACTGCTCGTCGGGACCGGCCTGTCAGGCGCCGCCATGGCCCTCGACCTCACCCAGCGGAAGGTGACCGTCGACAGCAAACTCAACGTGAGTGCGGCCACCAAGGTTGCTGACAAGCTGATCGCCTTTGACGCCCAAGCGGACGCGCCCATCACGCTGATGATCAGCGCCACCGAAGGTAGCGCGCAGGGCGTGCAGCTCTTGGCCGACACGATCCGCTCGCTCAAGAGCCCTGTCGTCGCAGCCGTCATCACCCAAGTGCACGGCGCCGGGGCCGCATTGGCGACCTTCACCGACCGCGTGCTCGTCTACCCCTCGGCTGGCTTCGTCTTCACTGAACTCCCGTACGAGGGGGTGAATAAGCCCAAGAAGCCCGAGCCCAAAAAGCCCGCTGCGGAGGGCGAGGAGGCTGAGGAACCTAAGCCCCCCGAGCCCGAAGAGGTCCTCCTGCAAGCGGCGCGCACTGCGTACCTGGACCGCTTCAACGCGCGGCTCGCCAAGCGCATCCATTGGAAGGCAAAGAAGCTCGCCAAGAAGATGATCAAAGGGGGCTTCATCGTGAACGCTGATGAAGCCGTGCGCATGAAGATCGCCGACGCAGTAGTCGAGAGCATCACCTACACGACGCTGCCCGAGACCAAGCGCGAGACCAAGATCACGACCACCGACAAGCGCAGCCGCGCCGTGCCCGCACCCTAAGCTCACTTCAGCGCTTCAAATGCGGCATCTCTTGCTCGAGCAGCTCTAAGGGCCCAAGGACGGCGTCCTTATAGCTCTGCACGACGCCCATGGCGACGTAGACGACGACAAAGGCGGTCAGCGTCCCTGAGAGGATGCGCACCGCGCGGCGGAGTCGCCGCTGACTGCGCTCATCGTACTGGATCGCCAAGACCGAGAAGGTCGCATCTAAAGTCCCAGAGCGCTCGGCGCTCACGAGCTGCATTCGCTCTCCAGGCTCAAAGATACCTGTCGCCCCCAACGCGGGGCTCAGCTCGCTCCCCTGGGCGAGCTGACCTCCGACGGCGGCCGTGCGGGCGATGATGTGCGGGTCTGCCGTGATACGCGCGGCCGTCTCAAGGGACTCATAGATGGGCAGCCCAGACTCGATGTTCCGCCCCAGAACTCGCGCGAACTTGGCACGGGTTCGATCACGGTAAGCGCCCGCGCCCCAGGGGAGTCGCCAAGCCAAGGTCCGCAGCTTGGCATTCACGGTCGGTTGAGCCAGCAGCGCACGACCGGCCCAAAAGAGGCCCGGTCCCAGGAGACCGATGACCAACACGTTCTTCATCACCGCCCAGAGATAGTCGCCCCCTGTCCCCGTCATAATGAGCGGCAGCGGACCGACGACGGCCGAGGAGAGCAAGAGCATGACGGGGTATGTCGCCCGTCGAATGAGCTCTCGACCGAGCCCGATGCGGGCTTGAAGGTCCTCTGAGAGCCCCTCGAAGACAGGCGCCAGATCTCCGACGCGCTCGGAGGCCCGTATCATCTGCAGCTCTTCGAGGTTAACCAGGCCATCTTGCGCCTCGAAGGCGTCCGCGAGGGTCGCGCCGCCTTCCACCTTGAGGGCCGCGTCGCGGAACGCCTTTGCCAAGCGGTCCCGATCCTCGCCGGCGAGCATGCGCAAAGACTCCGGGACGCCGACGCCAGAGCGCAAGAGGCGCGCAAAGCTGCTCCAGCCGTCACGGCGGCTGGCCTTTGACGGTCCACCGAGCGGCGCCCTCAAGGCGGGCATCGCCTTAGGCTCGGGTGTGCGTTCGAATCGTCCTCTTGGCTTGGCCATGCCCCTACCCTACCAGGGTTCGGAGTCGAAGCGTGGTGACGAGTTGACCCGTGCGCGGGTAGGCTACGCCGCACAAGGAGGCCTCATGCCTGTCGACCTGCGCTCTGACACCGTCACACAGCCCACGCCCCCGATGCGCCAGGCCATGATGGACGCCCCCCTGGGGGACGTCTGCATGGGGGACGACCCCACCGTGTTGAGGCTAGAGAGCGAGGCCGCGGAGCGCCTCGGCAAAGAGGCCGCGATCTTCGTCCCGACAGGCTCGATGTCCAACCAGATCGGGATCGCGCTGCACGCGGGCCTCGGTGACGCGGCGCTCGTTGAAGCCGGCGCACATATCGCGAACTGGGAGGGTGGCGGCGCTGCAGCGTCCAGCGGCATCCAGCTGCGCCCTGTCTACGCCGAAGACGGCCTACCGACCTGTGCGCAGTTCGAAGAAGCGCTGTGGCCGCTTCACCCCAAAGCACCGCGCTTGAAGGTGCTGTGCATGGAGAACACACACAATGGGCGCGGCGGCATCCCTCACCCCGCCAGCGCCTTGGCCGAGCGCGCGACTTGGGCGCGCTCCCATGATCTCACCGTCCACCTCGACGGCGCGCGCCTCTTCAACGCAGAGGTCGCGACTGGCGACAGCGCCGCAGAGATCGGCGCCTCCTGTGACACGGTCAACATTTGCCTCTCGAAAGGCCTCGGGGCACCGGTCGGGTCGATCTTGGCGGGGCCTGCCCCCCTCATCGTTGAAGCCGACCGTATTCGCCACCGCCTCGGAGGGGGCTGGCGACAGGCCGGTATGCTCGCCGCCGCGGGCGCCTATGCTCTGACACACCACGTCGCGCGCCTCGCGACTGACCACGCCCACGCCAAAGCCCTCGCAGAGGCGCTAGCTGCCACTGGCATCGCAGAGGCGTATCACGATGTGCGCACGAATCTCGTCTGCTACCGGGTGAATCCAGAGTGGGGTCCAGCCTCTCAGTTGACCCAGACCCTTGCCGAGCGTGGGGTCCTCGTACTACACACCGGCCCCGCCACGGGCCGACTCGTCACCCATTTGGATGTCAGCGAGGAGGACGTGGCTCAAGCTATTCAGGTGATAAGAGCGCTATGAGCCAGGACGAGACCCCCGAGAACAGCACCCCACCTGAAGACTTCAGGGCGGGGTTCGTCGCGATCGTCGGCCGCCCGAATGTCGGTAAGTCGACCCTCGTCAACCGACTGGTGGGTGAACGTGTCGCGATTACGACACCCAAGCCTCAGACGACGCGCGACCGTATCCGCGGCATCCGCACGTGGGATGACTGGCAGGCGGTCTATGTCGACACCCCCGGGATCCACGAGGCCAAGACGCTGCTCCACCGCTACATGGTCGAGCTCGCCGTCGGCACCCTGGGCGACGCCGACCTCGTCTACTTCCTCGTCGACGTGGCCCACTTTGAGTCCAAGCCCGAGAAGGTGCTTGAGCAAACCCAGGCGATCGTCGAGGCGCTCGCCCAAGCTGGGACCCCCACCTTCCTGGTCCTGAACAAGGTCGATCACCTCAAGGATAAGGGCGCGCTCTTGCCGATGATCGAGCAGCTCAGCGCCCTGTACCCCTTCACAGAGACCGTGCCGATCAGCGCCTTGAAGAGCGAAGGGCTGGAGAAGCTGTCCGCCCTGACGCGGCCGCACCTGCCTGAGAGCCCGCCGCTCTTCCCTGAGGACAGCCTGACGGACCGCTCGATGCGCTTCATCGCGGCCGAGCTGATCCGTGAACAGCTCTATCGTCGATTGCGCCAAGAGCTGCCCTACCAGGTCGCCGTGAGCGTCGACCACTGGGAGGAGAGCCAGGAGACAGAGGCCGTAAAGATCTACGCCACGATCCACGTGGCCCGCGATGGACACAAGGGCATCGTGATCGGTCGTAAGGGGGAGACCCTGAAGGCGATCGGCCAGAGCGCCCGCAAGGGCATCGAGTCGATCATGGAGCGGCGCCTCTACTTGGACCTCAAAGTGCGCGTCCAAGACAAGTGGACCAATGACCCTCGGGCGCTTCGTAAGCTCGGCTATAACGAGAAGACATGAGCAAGCCCACCATCGCCATCGTCGGCCGCCCTAACGTCGGCAAATCGACCCTCTTCAATCGCCTCATTGGTCGGCAGGCAGCCATCGTGCAGGACATGCCCGGCGTCACCCGTGACCGGCACTATGGTGAAGGCACGGTCCTCGGGTGGGACTTCATCGCGGTCGACACTGGCGGCTTTGAGCCTGAGTCGACCGAAGGCATGCTCGGCGCGATGCGTGAGCAGGCTGAGATCGCCATCACCGAGGCCGACGCGGTCATCGCGGTCTACGACGGTCCAGCCGGTCTGACCCCTGTCGACCGTGAGATCGTCCGTATTTTGGCGCGCACGAACAAGCCCGTATTCCACGCGGTCAACAAGATCGACGGCCCAAAGCACGACGCGCTCGTCGCCGAATTTTGGGAGACCGGGGTCTCGATGCTTCACCCGGTCAGCGCCCAGCATGGCGGTGGGGTCCTCGACCTGATGGAATTCGTCATCGACGCCTTCCCGGAGGACCCACACGCCGACGAGGACCAAGACGCCTCCGTGACCCGTATCGCGGTCATCGGCAAACCGAACGCCGGGAAGTCCACCCTCGTGAACCGAATGCTTGGCGAGGAGCGACTCCTTGTCAGTGACGTCCCGGGGACAACTCGAGACGCTATCGACACCTGGATCGAGCGCCCTGCAGACCCAACCGCCGTCTCCCGCGCGCAAGCGCGCTTCGACGATGCCCAGGCGCGGTTCGATGCAGCGCAGCAACAGCCCGCAGACGTAGATGAGCCCCCTGAGTTCGACGACGACGACCCCTTCTATATCCCCCCTTTGGTCGGGGAGGAGCTCCGCGATCCCACGTCGATCGACATGGAAGATCCGGACTGGAAGCCGCCGACAGATGACAGCCTTGAGCGCGATCTAGAGAAGGCCCGCGAGGCGCTCGCCGTCTCGAACACCGATCGACGCTACCTGATGATCGACACCGCCGGCATCCGACGCCGAAAGTGGATCAAGACACGCATCGAGCGCGTCAGCATCGTCCAGAGCTTCAAGAGCATCGACCGAGCGGAAGTCTGCTTACTCTTGATCGACGCCACGAAGGGCGTGACCGATCAGGACGCTAAACTGGCTGGGCTGATTCACGCAAAGGGGCGCGCCGCCGTCATCCTCGTGAACAAGTGGGACATCGTCGCCGACAAGGACACAGACACCGCCGGGGAATTCGTCAAAGAGCTCCGACGGGACCTCCCCTTCGTCTCCTACGCGCCGATCGTCTTCATCTCAGCCAAGACTGGCCAACGGACGCACAAGATCTTGCAAGCGGTCGACCAAGCAAAAGAGGCGGCTCACAAACGTATCCCGACCGGTGCATTGAACCGGCAGCTCGCTTACATCATCCGAAAGCACCAGCCCCCCATCCACAAGAACCGACGTCTGAAGTTCTACTTCGGGAGTCAGGTCGCCGTCGCACCGCCGACCTTCCTCTTCTGGGTCAATGATCCCGAAGCCGTGCATTTCTCCTATGAGCGCTTCGTCTACAACCAGCTGCGCGCCAAGTGGGACTTCGAGGGGACGCCGATCAAGCTGATCATGCGCAAGCGGCAAGCCGGTAAGAAACGCTAGCATCTGCGTCGTACATCGCGTTGACAACGTATAGTTTGTTTACACATCGCGTACGGCCTGTGCCCCACCCCCGGCACCCCCAGAAAAAGGTCAAACACCTGTAACAAAAGCCATTATCCCCATCTCCGGTGCACGGTGATGAAGCTGGCACGGGCATTGCTTCGATAAGGGCCTGACAGTCGCTAGTCGACTTCAGCCCCAACCCGGAGTTCTGCCCATGGATATGCGTTCCTCGCATTCGCTCCACATGCACCGACCCGAGCGCGCCCTGCTGCACCCGCTTTGGCTCATCGCGCTCACGCTCCTTGTGGTCAATGATCACGTGCTCAAGGGCGCTGGCCTCGTGCCCGCCGCGCTGACAGGGAAGCTAAGTGATGTGGTCGGCATGCTGGTGGCCCCGGTACTTTTGGCCGCGATACTCCGCCTCTCAAGCCGTCGGGCGTTGATGCTCGCGCACCTCGCTACGGGAGTTATCTTCGCGGCGATCAACCTCTCTCCCTCGGCGGCGCGCGGTTTCGAGGCGATGACCGCGTGGACCCCGTTCCCCTGGGCCATCGTTGTGGATCCGACAGACCTCCTCGCCCTCCCGGCGCTGGCCGTCTCATGGGCGATCTTTACCCCGGTCATGCGTCAACACCTCTCAGTGCCGCGCTGGATCGCCGTCCCAGCCATCTGTGTCGGTGCGTTAGCCTGCATGGCGACCTCCCCTCCAATCGATGAGCCACCGACCATCCCCGCGGCGTCTATCTTTGCGGATGTCTGGGGCCATGTCGTCATCGAGAATGCACAAGATGAGGTGGCCAACATTCGTATTCGAACGATGCATGGAACGACGTTCATGGACTGCGCATTCGTCGCTCAAGACCCCACGTCGACGCTCTCCCGTGCGCTCTTTGGGGAGCCGGAATTTTGGGAGATCGAGCCCGACCGTGCGGTCGCCGTGATGGGCCCCGGCAGGGTCGGCGTCCCGCTCTGCAAGGCGTATTTGATCGACGGCGCCGGGCTCAACACTCAGCTGCTCTTCATAGACGTCGAAGCCTACCCCGCGACCTGGCTGCCCTCGACGTCTATGAACATCGACCCCAGCGTGACGTTGACGCTCCAGCCAGGCGCCTCTGAGCTGAGCGACCACCCTGCCCTCTTCGATGCGCCGCCTATCGTCACGCCGGAGCCAGAGACCTCCTGCGACGTCGTCAGTGACGAGGCATCGCTGGCCTGGTCCGAGGTGCCTGACATGGACATCTATGGCCTAGAAGGCATCGAGGAGTCACCCGACGGCTGCATGAAGCTCAGCCTGTCCCCTCACCTCAAGCTCTACCTCTGTATCCCCCGTGACACGTTCCCATTCGAGGTCGGCGAGCTGCTCATGATCCGCCCACTGACCCACGGAGAGGACTTCGGGACCATCGAGGGGATTGAGTTCCTAGGCGCCACCCGAACACTGCGCGTGGCCCGCGGGCAGGACTTCGTCCCCTTTGACGCGACGACGACCTTGAACGTCGAGCCGAGCGAGGGCTGCGGCTATGTCCACGACGTGTGCGGCAACCTGACGCGCCCGCTGACGATCCGTTACGGCGGACCAAGCGGTGTGTTGGCCAAGGCCGGAGAGGCCCTCTCGCTGGACACGACGTCCTACGTCTATGTCGTCCGCGCGTTTGACCTCCCCGTGGGAGACACCGACTGCCTCGACGATGCCACTCAATCGGACCGACTCATCGAGTCGGTGTACGTCAGCTACTAGGAAGGAGAAGACCATGCGCACACTCATCACGCTCAGCCTCATCGGGGCCCTTGGCCTCTTCACGGTCCACTGCGACGAATCAGCGATGGGCGGCTCGGACAGCGAGAGCGCCTTTAGCCCACAGGCTATGGATCCCAACGGGGGCGCCAATCAGGCGAGCGGTACCGGGAGCGCTGGGCTCGCGCAGGCTGGCGCCCAGGACTTTGGCCTCTTTCGACAAATCTTGGACCGGGGCGAGGTCCCTGCGCCCAGCACGCTGGATGATTTGGGCTTCTTTGCCGAGCACAAGATCGACTACCCCGAGGCGGACTGTGGACAAGACGTCTGCATCCACACGCTGCTCGGCGTCACCGGCAACATGATCACCGGGAGCAACTGCACCCTCGTGCAGCTCGGGCTCAATACGCCGCTCGATCCTGCGACCATAGAGCGCCCCCCCCTTCACTTGGTCTTGGCGGTCGACCGTGGCGCGTCGATGCAGGGTGACCCCATCAACTTCGTCAAAGCCGGCCTCGATCGCATGCTCAATGCCTTGATGCCCGAAGATAAGATCTCGTTGGTCACGTACAACGACACCGCCCATATCGTCCTCCAAGAGGTCCCGGCGACAGACTTGATGACCCTCATCAGCGCGTTCGATGGGATCGAGGCGATCGGCGCAAGCAACCTCTACGACGGCATGTTCACCGCCTTCTCAGTCGCGAAGAGCGCCCAAGACATCGCCTGGCAAAACCGCGTCATCTTGCTCAGCGATGGCGTCGCCAACGTCGGCATCACGCAGACCCCTAAGATGGTCTCTCTCGCCCGGGCTTACGCCAAAGAGGGCATCGGGATAACGACGATCGGCATCGGCAGCGAGTTCAATATCGACGTAATGCGCTCGGTGGCGGAGGTCGGCGCCGGTAACTTCTACTTCCTCGAGAACCCTGAGTCCGTCAAAGAGGTGTTCACCGATGAGGTGAAGACCTTCCTCTACCCTGTAGCGACCGAGGTCGAGATCGAGATCTCGGTCGGCGCTGGCTACACGATCGGCCGAGTCTACGGGACGAACGGCTGGGTGGGGGACGCGACGGGCGGTCGGATCGAGATCCCGACCCTCTTCTTGGCTGGCCGCACGGACGCGACCGCGCCCATCGAAGAGGGGCGACGTGGCGGTGGCGGCGCGATCATCTTTGAGCTCCTGCCAGTCCTGGGCGGTAAAGCGCTCCCAGACCCCTACGATGTCCTGACCGTCGACATCGACTGGAAGGACCCGCGCGAAGGCACGACCTTGGGGGACGTCTTCCCCGTCATCAACCCCGCGCTGCCCGGTGTGGTCCAAAAAGGCGGCTACTTCGATAATTTTACCGTCGAGAAGGGGTTCGTCATGGTCAACATCTTGGTCGGCTTCGAGATGGCGACCGCCTTCGCCGACGAAGGGGACTACGGTTCAGCGCTCGCGGTCTTGGAGGCCATGCAGCCGGCGCTAGAAGGTTGGCTCGCCGACAACGCAGATCCGGACCTCGAGGATGATCTCAACTACGTGGATCGCTTCATTGAGAACCTGGAAGACACCGTGACAGGGATCAACATCCAGATGCCACAGGGCGCGATTGAACCTTGGCCAGCTGGCGACTAATCGCCTGAGGGGATGAGCTTCAGGGAGGCCGAGTTGATGCAGTAGCGCATCCCTGTGGGCTGAGGTCCGTCTGGGAAGAGGTGACCTAGGTGCGCGTCACAACCCGCACACAGCACCTCGACCCGCACCATCCCATGGCTCACATCGCGGCGCTCGGTGATCCCCTCAGCGGTCAGTGGCTGCCAAAAGCTGGGCCAACCCGATCCCGACGCATACTTGGTCGTCGAGGCAAAGAGCGGCGCCTCACAGCAGACGCATTGATACGTGCCCGGCGTCTTCGTGTTCCAGTAACGCCCTGTAAACGGGGCCTCCGTGCCTCCGCAACGGGTGACACGGAACTCCTCAGGGGACAGTGAGTCTTGCCAACAGCTCTGTGGGTCATCGCTCATCGTGGACCTCCTCGCGTGCCCGCACTATAGATCAGGTCATGCGCTTACTGACCTTTCAAGCTGAACACTTCGCTTGGCGATCCTTCTCCAAGACCTTAGCCGATGTCGATGATGTGGACGTCAACGAGGCTGTGGATGACGCGTTGGTCGTCTTCATGCACATCGAGCAGGGGGACTTCGCGGCCGACTCGAAGGCCTTCAAACACACCCTCAAGCACGTGAAGTGGCTCGCCAATAAGCGCGACTTGAAGACCGTCGTGCTCCACTCATTCGCGCACCTCGGCGGTGAGAACGCCGAGCCAAGCCAAGCCCTCGACTTCATGCATCGGCTGAAGGCGCGACTTGAGTCGACGAATTACACCGTCCAGCTGACGCCCTTTGGCTACTTCTGTAGCTGGGATCTCCGCGTCTATGGCGACAGCTTGGCCAAGGTCTACAAAGCGCTCTAGACCTGCGCGTTGGTCCTAGTGACCGGCGTGACCCGCGCCGACCCCTGCCGGGGGCTTGATGGGCTCGATGTTGCCGAACTTTCGGGTGCAGGTCTGGATGTCCGCTGGGAGTCGCGCGGCGATCATGCAGTCGATCATGCGCCCACCGGAGGGATCGACCTTAGCCTGCTCTAGGCAGCTGGCCACTGTCTTGTCTCGCTGCTTGCGCATCTGCCCGACGATGTTCGCAGGCGCACCCGCCGTCTGCATGATGTTGACGGTGTTGTCGAAGGCATCTCCGCAGCGCTTCTTCACGGCCTCCTGTTCCTCTGGGCCCATCTCCTTGAGCTTGGCCTCGCCGGCCTTCTCCGCGGCGGCCACCTCAGGCTTGTCCTCTGCATGCGTCTCACCCTCTGCGTGCGCCGCGGCCTTGTCATCAGCCTTCGCCTCATCCGCTTTCGGCTTGTCGTTGGCCTTCTCGTCGCCGGACGCCGCTGCATCTGACTCATCGGCCGCTGGCGCATCGGAGTTCGCGCCCTCTGCCGCGGCGCCATCTGATTTACCGCACGCTCCGGTCGACAGCAGGGCTGCTCCGAGAACCAAGACTGGGATCCAACGTGTCAGGCGCGTCATCTTCTGCCTCCAAGTTCGGCGAGGGCAAAGTCTCAACAGCCCACAGGTCGTTGTCAACAAGCCTCTACGGGGCGGGGCACGCCATCAAGGTCAGGTGCACATCGTCTACGTAGCTGTCGTTGTCCGCCCCGCTCACCTGAGTCCCGGTCATGACGAGCCTCAGCGCGCGCGTCATCGGAGGCAAAGGGACCGTCAATGTCTGCGCTGTCCAGGAGGTCGCCTGACTGGCCATAGAGACCGGCTCACCGAGGGCCGCCCCCTCGCTGTCTAAGGCCTGCAGCGCCAAGGTCGGCGTGTCCTCTCCCCCCCAGGTCGCGAAGGTCGCGCCGAAGACCGCCACAGCCCCCCCTGCGTCCACGTCGGGCCACCATGCGCTCTCGAGCGCGATCGATTGATGGGCTTCGGCGTAGGGCGTCGGATCGCACAAGCCGCCGACCGAGAAGTAACGCTCACCTGTCGCTGGGGAGATGCCGTCACACTCTTCAGCGCTCAAGGACTCGAGCGCCCCCTCCACAACTGTCCACCCGTCAATGCCTTCCTCCGCGCCAGGGTTGGCCACCACCCCCTCGGCGAGGGTGACGCCCCCTGCGGTAAACGCGACGGGCTCTGACCAGTCACTCCAGGCCAGCCCAGTGTCTCGATAGCGCAGGCGCATACAGTAGCTCCCACTGTCGAGCATGACTTCCGGGGTGTGATCTTCGAGGTCGTCGCCCGCTTGAAGGTCCACATCGGCGTACCAGTTCTGCCGCTGGACCCAGTCGTCGACGAGCGGCTGCCCGAAGTCGTCGCAGCTCTGCGAGAGCTGCCAATGGGTCGCGTCGTGCTCTCCACCATCGAGGTCCTCAAAGGGAGAGCCGGTGAGCATCAGGAGGCCCGCACACGACGCGCTCAGCGCCGGGGGGATCGCGTGAGGACGGACCGGCGGGACGTTGATGCTCCGGATCGTCAAGTCATCGATGACGACGTTGTCCAAGGCCAGCTCCTCATCTCCTCGACTGATGCGACGCAATCGAAACTCCGGGTCGTCGCCTGCGCTGACCTCGAGGAAGACAAAACCCCAATCATCAGTCGTCACGGTAAATTCGTCGTAGTCGACCTGCTCATACTCCCCCCAGTAGTCGATATTCCCACCGGCAGTGGCGGCGTTCACCCAGAGGTGCCGATGGTCCCGTGACTGCCCGCGCGAATAGCCATGCGTGTGGCCAAAGAAGTGGATGCTCGGCTTGTCACAGGTCGTCGAGAAGGTCTCCAGCCTACTGATCACGTCCCCGGTGTAGTCCACCTCACCGGGGAGCCACAGCTCGGACTTAAACGGGTGGTGGAGCTGAGCGAACACGAAGTCGATCGTCGCGTCGTTACAGGTCGTCTGCAGCACGTCATCCAACCAATCCAGCTGCACCTGCATCCGGAACCCCGAATTGGAGTCGAGCCCGATCATCCGAACGTTGCCCTGATCATGCCACCACCAGTGCTCTAGGTGAGGCGCGGTGCCGTTTTCAGGCAGCCGGAAATAGTCAAAGAAGAAGGGCGTCCCCCCCTCGTGGTTCCCTGGGACAGGGTAGAGCGGCACGCGTGCGCTCAGCGCGGAGGCCATCGGGAAGAAGTCCTCGCGCCAATCACCGATATCCCAGCCCTGATCGACAAGATCGCCGGGGATCATCACGGCGTCCAAAGCGTCAGCCACGTCACCGCCCTGCTCGGCGGTCGTGAACGGGATGATCCCCTGCTCGACGATCTCTCGCCACACCGTCGGGTTGCCGTTGTCGATCTGCATGTCACTGACGACGACGATCCGTGACGCCGCCTCTAACGCAGGGTCCGACGAGGTCACAAAGGAGCTCACCTCAGTGACCAGCGATCCCGTCTTCACGCGGTAGTAGTAGCGCGTCGCTGGCAGGAGCCCCGTCAGCTGGACCTCATGAAGCGAGGTGTCCAGCCATGAGACCCGGCGCTCAGCACACGTGACCTGCTCCAAGCCCTCTGACGTCCCCCACTCGACCCGGGACTCCACCCCCAGCTCGGTCTCCCAGTGGATCCACATCGAGGTCGGGGTCGCGAGCTGCAGGTAGGGCGCGACCAGCAGCTCCCCGGGCTCCTCCTCCGCGCCGTCACAGACCACGGGTGGCGGAGGCGCCACGTCCTCGGACGAGTCCTCCTCAGCGGCCACATCTGGAGCGGAGACCTCCTCCACACTATCCGCCGTGTCCATCGCTTCGTGGATCTCCGTGGACGCGTCCATCGGGCTGTCAGACGTGTCGACCAAGAGGGCATCGGGCGAGTCATCGACCGCGTCACTCTCTGAGGTGTCCTTAGCGTCACCGCACGCGATGAGCGCCAGGGCAGCGACCCCTAGGAGGGCTCTTGAGCCAACGCGCGGACGACCACCGAAGACGCCGCGAACCCGAAGGCTCCAGTCACGAAGCTGGCGGTCCCGTAACCGGACGCACAGTCCAGTCGCAGGCTCATCTCTGGGCTTGGGCGATCGCATACGCCTCCGTCTGGCGTGGGGAACCGGGGCAATTCGGTCGAGAACACACAGGGTAATCCCCAGGGACCATCGCTGTCGAAGCCGTGGTTCTGACGCAGCTTCTTGCGGACCCGCCGAAGCAAGCCGTCGTGCGTGCTGACCGTCAAATCACCCACGGCGATCTGCGTGGGATCGACCTTCCCACCCGCTCCGCCGACAGTGACGAGCGGGATGCCCTCATCGCGGCAACGCACAATCAGCAGGCACTTGTGTTTGACCGTATCGATGGCGTCCACGATGTAGTCAAACCCGCGGCCCAGGATGTCATCGGCGGTCGACGCGGTGAAGAACTCACTGAGCGCCTCGACTTGGCAGTCAGGGTTCACGGCTTGGACCCTCGCGGCCATCGCGCTGACCTTGGGCTGGCCCACCACGCCATCGACGGCGTGGATCTGACGGTTTGTGTTGGTGATGCAGACGTCGTCCATATCGACGAGGGTCAGTCGACCGACGCCAGAGCGCGCCAAGGCCTCCGCGGCCCACGAGCCCACGCCGCCGATACCGATGACGCACACATGGGCGTCCGCGAGGCGCGTGAGGCCCGCGTCGCCCACCAAGCGGCCAACCCCGCCAAACCGGTCTGAGTAGTTGCTCACGGGGCCCTACATAAGGGAAGCGACACTTCAGGGGAAGAGATTGTCCGCTGCCCAGAGGTGCCGTAGCATCGCCCTGCCCTGCCCTTGGAGTCAGCCATGCCTCTTCCCATCGGTGTCTCACACCTCAGCCCGACCGTCCCCGTCCACGTCTTTGAGGCGGACTCACCTGGGCCCACTGTGGTCATCCAGGCCGGCATCCATGGCGACGAGGTGGCAGGCGTCCATGCCTTAAGCGAGCTCCTTGAGGAGGGCTATCGGCCGCACCACGGCCGACTCCTCATCATCCCAGTGATGAACGCGGCGGCCTACCGTGCCCGACAACGCGCCGCGCCGGGTGGCCTGGACATGAACCGCTGCTTCCCTGGTGACGCAGACGATCCCGCTCGTGAGAAGCGGCTCGCCCGGGCCTTCATGGACCTGATGCTCGACGAGAAGCCCGCGATGGTGGCGACGCTCCACGAGTCCTGGAAGCGCTTTCACCCCGAGATCGACATCTCGTTCGGTCAAACGGTCATCTACGGCGAAAAACCCATGCCCGAGATTGTCCCGTGGGTCGTCGAGCGGATGAACCTCGACCTTGAGCACCCCTACGAGAAGTGGGCGCCGCACTACTACCCCGTCGAGACCGCCTCTAGCGAGGTCATCGCTGCACAGACCGGGTGTATCGGGCTGTGCATCGAGACCTGGATGGGCTTCGAGGAGGCCCGCAGGGTCATCATGCAACGGCGCGTCGTCGAGCTGCTGCTCCAGTTCATGGGCGTCCGGGACAAGACCGACTAAGGACTCAGAGGGGCGACGTTGGCCGCCCTCAAAGTCTGCCACTGGGGTCAGTCCGGCCGACGCGGAGCAAGGGCAAAAGGCGCCGTGCTCTAGGTCGGACCTGGAGTCTCTACGCGTGGCTGTCGGGCAGCACACCTTGTGTTCGGACAACGCGAGGGACCTAATCTGACGGTGGCGTCATCCAGCGTCGTGCGCGGGGAGATCGAACCAAAAGAGCGCGCCACCTGATTCGCTCGAGGTCATCCCCACGTCCCCCCCCATGGAGTTCACTAGGTGCTTCACGATGGCGAGCCCAAGGCCTGTTCCGCCTTGGTCTCTAGAGCGCCCTGGGTCGACGCGATAGAAGCGCTCGAAGAGGCGCTGACGATGACTCTCAGCGACGCCTGGTCCGTCATCGATAACCTCCAGGCGCACACGCCGTTCACCTTGGGTGGTTCTCACCTCGATCGAGCCGCCTGGCTCGGTGTATTTCAGTGCGTTATCCACAAAGTTGAGGATGACCTGCTCGAGCGCCGCCGGATCCGCCATCATGATCACGTCATCAGCGACCGTGTGGTTCACAGAGATGCCCTTCTCAGTGGTCAAACCACGCACCGACTCGAAGACGTTGGAGACGACATCAGCCACCACAACGGCCTCTGGTGAGAGCGTGTGGCTGCCCCCCTCGATCCTTGAGAGATCGAGGAGATCTGAGACGAGTGCCGTCAATCGCCTCGCTGAACGGTGCATGCTGGCCAAGAATTTCCTCGCAGCGGCTTCGTCTTCAAGCGCTCCGTCTAGGAGCAACTCTGTGTTTGCGAGGATGATGCTCAAGGGCGTCCTGAGCTCGTGAGAGACGTTGGCGACGAAGTCTCTGCGCACTGTCTCAAGATGTCGAAGCCTGGATACATCGTGGAGGACCAGCACCGCTCCCTCAGAGGTGCGAAATGGCGCCACGCGAGCGAGCATGTACCGCGGCACATCAAACCCAAGCTCTATCTCTTCAAAGCCGGTGGAGAAACCAGCGGTGCGGTCCAGCAAGGCATGAAGCGCAGGCACCCGGATGAGCTCATCGAGCGGCCGACCAATGGGTTCAGGAGGGAGCTCAAGGAGTGCCTCAGCGGCAGCGTTCACCATGGTCACACGTCGACGGTCATCGAGTGCGATAACGGCGGCATCGATCGCCTCAAGCACCGCCGCGAAGCGGTCTCGCGAGCCCACCACTCGCTCTACTTGCCCCTGAAGTTCGGACGCGAGCCGGTCCATATAGGTCGCCAATGTGCCCAACTCGTCTCGACGTATCGTGTCAAAGCGAGGTGGCGTGCGTCCCTCAGCGAGGTCCTCTGCGGCCCCAACAAGGGCCTTCAACGCGCGGGCCATAAGGTGTGCAGCAAGTCCGCTCATCAATAACGCAAGCAAGAGGCCAAGCCCCCCAGCGAAGAGCAGGAAGGTCCGGAGTCGTCGCGTCACCTCATAGGTCTCAGATAGGCTCATCGCGACACGGACGACTGAAGCTCGATCGCCGACAGGCTCGACGGCCACAGCGACGTAGAGCATGTCTCTGCCTATGGTCTGGCTATAACGACGCGCACGCCCCACCCCGTCCGCTAACGCGGCGACCACCTCGGGCCTCGTGTCGTGCTTGTCCATGGTGCTCAGAGCCTCAAAAGGGACCTGGGAATCTCCAAGCACGGTGCCTTCTGCGTCGATGAAAGTGACGCGAAAACCCGAAACCTCACCGAGGCGCTCCAAGTGGGCATCAAGCTCCACCGAAGTCAGCTCGGTCTCATGCACCCGCAAGGTCTCACTGAGAGAGCGGGTGTAGCGGACCAGCTCATCTTCGGTGCGTGTATCGAGCCAGCTCCGGAGGTTCGTCTCCAGCCAGACCGTGCTCACTCCACCAGCCAACACGATGAGCGCCACGGACGCGAAAAAGAGCTTACTGCGAACCCCAAGCCTCACGACCCGCTCAACTCCGCACAGCGGTAGCCCACACCACGCACGGTCTCGATGACGGCTCCTGCAGCGCCGAGCTTCTCCCTCAGCCGCTTCACGTGCGTATCCACGGTTCGCGTGGTGACATCCGCACTGTACTCCCACACATCTTCCAACAGTCGATCGCGTGTTTGCACACGACCTTGCCTCTTAATCAACGTCGTCAGGAGCTTGAATTCAAGGGGAGTGAGCTGAAGCTCGATGCCGTTGGTCCACACCCGGTGTGCCTCCATATCGACCGTCACTTGGCCCGCTTTCAACCGCCGATGCTCTGCGTCCTGCAACGCACCTTTGCGCCTGAGCACAGCCCTGATGCGGAGCATCAACTCACGCACGCTGAATGGCTTGGTCACATAGTCATCCGCGCCGACCTCAAACCCAACGATGCGATCGATCTCATCGTCACGCGCCGTCACCATGATGATCGGCACCCCTTTGAGAGCCCCGTCTGCGCGCATCGTTCGGCAAATCTCGACCCCTGACATGTCCGGCAGCATCAAATCTAGGAGCACCAAGTCGGGGCGAGGTTCTTGTGCAGCGCCCTCCAAACCCTCTTTGCCGGTCATCGCCACTCGGGTCTCGTAGCCCTCTTTTTCAAGGCTGTAGCGCACAACCTCTGCGAGGTCCGGTTCGTCTTCTACGATTAAGATCAGTTCTGCCATGACTGCTACATCTGCCCGTGAGTTGGATGTGTCTACCCCAAGTCAGCATATCGCGCTGAGATCATCCCGTGTGACAAAGCGGTGACAGTTGGATTTCAGCTTCTGAACGACGTTGACAGAGCCCAGAATGATCGATAGTCCGCGATCACTGCCGTCAATGGCGTGACCCTTGTCGACCATCATCGCTGATGGACGACCACTCACGAGAGATTATCGTGCTTCAAAAGGTCCTCAAGTCCCCGACAGGGCTGCCGCCGAGCCAGCGAGAGAATATATGGCTTAACGTCATACTCGCGGTCGGTCTCCTCTACCTTTTCTTGGTCGGGATCACCTGCTTGGGTGGTGGCATCAAGTCCCTTGGAAAAGGGGTCATGGACGTCTACTTCGCGTCCGACATGAACCCCTTCCTTGCGCTCATCGTAGGGATCCTCGCCACCACGCTTGTCCAAAGCTCATCGGTCAGCACGGCGATCATCGTCGGGTTGGTCGGCGCGAGCCAAATCTCAGTGGCCGCCGCTGTCCCGATGGTCATGGGCGCGAACATCGGCACGACGGTGACCAACACCATCGCCAGCCTGGCCCACAGCAGCCAAGACAATGAATTTCGGCGCGCCTTCGCGGCCGCGACATGTCACGACTTCTTTAATTATCTAAGCGTTATTGTGCTCTTACCCATCGAGCTCATCACGCGCGCTATCTTTGGCAAAGGGGTCCTTGAGACCATCGCTCACGTCGGCGCCGAGTTCACGATGGGGGCTGAGGGTGGCAAGTTTAAGAGCCCTCTGAAGGCATCCTTTAAAGCCGGCAAAAAGGTCGTCGAGGGTGGGCTTGAGACCCTTGGGTTTGACGACAAAGCGCTGCATATCGCCCTGGCGCTCGCGGGTGGCTTCATCATCCTCGTCACGCTGACCCTCATCGTGAAGGTGATGAAGGGCCTCGTGACCTCACGGCTTGAGCGCTACGTCAACCGCGTGCTGGGCTCCGGGGGCTTCGTCGCCATCGTGGTCGGCATCATCCTGACGGTCATGGCTCAGTCCTCCTCAATCACCACGTCAGTCATGGTGCCGCTCGCCGGCGCCGGGCTCGTCACCCTCCAGCAGATCTACCCCATCACCATCGGCGCCAATATCGGCACCACGGTGACCGCGCTCATCGCCAGTATGGCGGTCAGCGGCGATGCTGCGATGGCCGCCAGACAGGTCGCCATCGTCCACCTTGCCTTCAACCTCGCGGGGATCTTGATCTGGTTCGTCCCGCAGGCGACGCGCAAGGTGCCATTGGCAGCGGCGAACTGGATGGCCGACATCGGCGCGAAGTCAAAGCGCAACGCCATCCTATACGTGTTCGGGGCGTTCTATATTATCCCCGCCATCATCTTCATTATTGCTGAGGCCATCTAGCGCCCACGCAGCGAGGTGCCACCATGTGGTTAGAGCTCCTATCAATATTCCGAAAAGGCGACGCGATGGAGACCCTCGCGGGTGAGTTCCGCGAGATGCTTCAGCTGCTCAAAGAGATGTCGCAGATCGTCAAAGGACACATCTTCGATCAGGACTTGAGGCTCGAGGAACGCTCGCAGGTCTACAAACTCGACATTCGCGTCAACAAGCTGGAGCGCTCCATCCGAAAACGGGTCGTGAGCCACGTCACCCTGAGTCGCGACCACGTCCCGTACTGCTTGCTGCTCATGACGTTGGTTAAAGACGCAGAGCGTATCGGTGACTATTGGAAGAACATCTCCGAGGTCTCGACCCTCGGCGCAGGCACGATCCCTGAGGGAGAGCTCAAAGCAGAGCTGCGAGAGATCATCGACTTGGCGATGACCCTGATGAACGACTTGGTCCCCATCCTGGACTCTAGCGACCGTGAGCGCGCAGAGGAGCTCCTCCAGACCTCAAGGCTGACGAGTAAGCGCTGCGACCAGCTGTTGGTCGAGCTCGCCAAGAGTGACTTCCAGGCCGCTGAGACGACCGCTTTGGTCCTCCTCACACGCTTCCACAAGCGCATTATCGGCCACAGTTTCAATATCCTCTCGTCAGTGGTCATGCCGCTCCACAAGGTCGACTTCTATGACGAGCAGTTCCTGGACGGAAACAAGCCGACCGAAGGCTAAGCGATCGCGCGACGACCACTGAGCACTCGCAACATTCTCCGACGCCAGGCGCCACGGCTAAAAACCAGCTGGATGGTCAGTAAAATCGGGCGCGAGGCCACCCGAGACCAAAGCCCGATAGACGACGCCACGGAAATCGGACCGCGAAAGCGAACTCGAATTGCCTTCCCGCCATCGAGTGGTGGCGCTACTCTTCGCGTCTGTGGGTATGCGTTTCCTAATGTTAACCGTGTGTGCCCTGAGCGTCATCGCCTGCTCAGGAGCGGACGGATCTACGCCTGCCATCGGTGATGACATCGACGAGATGTCCACGGATGCGCCTGAGTCCGCGTCCGACGCAGTGGGGATCGACGATGATGGGAGCGAAGACCTCACGTCTGACGCCGGCCCGACATCGAACGACGTCTACCAAGACACCTCAACTCCCGCACAGCTTGACGCTGCGCCCCCCGAGGACACCGCCGTCCCCACGCCCGAGGACGACGCAGCAGACGAGCCGGTGACGCCACCCGAGGAGGTCCCTTGGCTTGATGACCCCGTCTGGCAGTGCGAAAACGGCGTCCCAATCTCCGTAGTCGTCGACGTCGTCATCCCAGCTAACGCCGCAGGGTGCCCCTGGAACGAAGGCGGCAACCTCGGCCCTATCCAGGGCGCCTTCGCTGCCCACCAGATGACGACGGTCAGCGCAGAGCTCCCAGGACCATCGCAGGCCATCTGCTCGGTCAACCTGAACTCTGCCGACTTTGACCCTGACTTCGAGCAGCCCTTCATCTACGACGACCACTTCATCTTGGTCTTTAACGATGTGGTGTTGCTCTCGAGCTACGGCGACCTCATGAGTGCGCTCCCGACCGAGCGGAACTGGTACCTCTTCGACTGGAGCGCGATCGCCGGGGCCGGCATGAGCTTCAATAACAGCAGCGCGTACTGCCTCGGATACGGTGGCGAAGACAACGTGGTCTGCAGCATCCCCTCCCCTGAATCGAACGGCCCCGTCGCCTACTCGATCGACGGTGGCCTCGGCAAAGCGCTGAGCAGCCGCGCCGTCCAGCAGCAGCGTGTCGAGTTCTCGCTCGCCACCTTTGGAGACAACGATCCGGACTCGGACTGTCGGAACAGTGAGCTCCGGATGCAGCTGGTCATCGATTACGTGATCGCCCCCTGACTCAGTGAGGAGTAGAGGATGAGGCTCAAAACACTCGCGATTTTGCTGACGCCCCTACTCTTCGCCAACGGCTGCGCCTCAGAGCCAGCGAGCCAGTACACCGTGAGCCAGCAGCCGATCAAAGGCGGCTACACAGACACCGAGGACAAGGCCGTCGTCGGGCTGGTGATGTTTGTCGGCCAGGGCTACGGCACCTGCTCTGGGACGCTCATCACTCCGAACATCGTGCTCACAGCTCAGCACTGTATCGCGCCGGTCGATAACGAGGTCCAAGGGGGCGTCGTCTGTGGCTACACCACCTTTGGGAGCCCCTATGACGGCGATCAAATCTATGTGACCACTGAGACTCAGGTCTCTCAAAACTCAGACGACTATTACGCCGTCAGCGAGGTCATCATCCCACCTGGAGAGGGGCTGTGCGGTCATGACATCGCGCTCCTCGTCTTAGACGGGGTCGTCCCGAGCAGCGAAGCGATCCCGTTCCCCCCCAGAGTCGACAGCCCCATCGAAGCGGACCCCTCGGGCTTCAGCGGCGGCAGTGAGCTCTACAGCGCAGTGGGCTACGGCAACACCGACGACGGCGGTGGCTGGGGTGGCGGCGGTGGCGGAAGTGGCGAGCGCAGGCGGCTCGACAACCTCTACACCTACTGCGAGGGCTCCCAATGCGGCGAGCCTGACTACATCTACGAGACCGAGTGGATGGGAGACACGGGCGTCTGCCAAGGCGACTCGGGTGGCCCTGCGCTCGACACCGCGAGCCGCGTCATAGGCGTCGTCTCACGCGGCTCCCAGGGCTGTACCTCGCCGGTCTACACCAGCGTCTACGGGTGGCGCGACTGGATCATGGGCGTCGTCCTAGACCGCTCCGAGGCGACAGGGCAGACCGCCCCCGGCTGGGCGACGGGCGCCCCGACAGGGACCTCTTGGCCCATCGGTGACCCCTGCGAGGACAACTCCGACTGCTTCTCTGGGATCTGCGACGAGGGCGCATGCTCCCGTCAATGCGACGAGCAGGCCCCCTGCCCCGAGGGCTACACCTGTCACCCTGACAGCGGCATCTGTACGGCGCCGCCTGTCGGTCCCCCCTGCGACTCCGAGGCTGATTGCCAAGGAGGGGTCTGCTACGAGGGGATCTGCACGCGCCCCTGCAGCGGCGCGAGCTGCCCTGAGAACTACCTCTGCGACGACGAGGTCAGCCTCTGCCTCCCGATCCCCCTCGGCGATCCCTGCAGCAGCGGCCTCGACTGTGACACTGGGCTCTGTATCGGAGGTCTCTGTAGCCGTACATGTGACGGCGAGAGCCTCTGTCCTGCACCCTTCGGCTGCGAATCTGGGCTTTGCCAGCTGCCCGACTTGGGCAGCACCTGCGTGGTCGATGAGGACTGCAGCGGTGGCCTCTGCGTCAATGGTGCATGTACGAGGCCCTGTGACGAATTCCCTTGCGATGGCGCTTGGGAGTGCGACACGGATGCCCTCATCTGCACCCCACCCCCGACGCCAGAGATGCCAGCGTGTGAACTCGAGCCCTGCGACGGCGAGACAGGGAGCGGCGACGTGGGCGGCGAGAGCGATGGCGCTACGGGTCCAGACGGTGATGGACCGATGGACGAGCGCGGCGACCCCACGACGACCGACGAAGGAGAGCCGTGGGCAGACGAGGACGGTGACCTGGTCGGCACAGGCTCCACCGAGGTGGCCGGATCCGACGAAGACACGATCCAAGACCTCGGCGGCTCCGGCGACCCTGGCACCCAGACCGGCGGCTGTCAGGGCAGCCCACAAGGTAGCCTCTGGCCCGCGCTCTTGCTGGGTCTCCTGCCCCTCCTGCTCCGACGACGCTCGGACCGGTTGAGCGCCGCACAGTAGGTAGGCCTAGGCCTGCAAGTGTGGTAGCGGTCGTGGCTCGGTCAGGAGTCATGAAATGATGAGTTACGCCGCGCGATTACTTGCCCTCTGCCTCTCCTTGGCGCTGTTGAGCGCCTGCGGTGACACCGTAGCCCCGGGCCCTACTGAGGACACCGAGGGTGGCGCCGACCGCCAGGGGACCGCCGACGTGGCTACGTCGGACAGCCATTCACCGGTGCCCACAGATACGGACGATGCTTTCTCCTCTGAACCGGACGCGACCACGGGCGAGGGCCACGCGAGTGACATCAACGCGGGCCCCGAGGAGACAGACGCCTCTCCGGACGCGATGGACACCTCGCCGACCGCTGAGCCAGTCCCTCAGCTGAGGGCCTACGCGTCGGCCCCAGCGATCTCTCTCTTGCCGGAGAACATCGAGAGCTGCTCCATCATCGCAGAGACGCGATGCGACGAGGGCGTACTCAGCCGATGCGCGCTCTACGACGCGAACGTCGACACGTGGGCCATCGAGGTCCCCCCCATGACAGAGCAAGCCTTCTGGTTTGAGCGCTACTACGACCTCTACCACAGGGCCAATGGCCTCTCGATGGACATCGAATTTAGCGACCACATGCTCCCGGGTACCCCAGAGAGCGAGTGGTCAAAGCCCGAGGCCTTTCGACGCTATGACGGACGCGGCGACTCCTCTGGATGGACAGGCACAGCGCTATGGGGTGCCGCTGCGCGCTACGCTGTGACGGGCACAGAGGCCGACTACGAGCGCATGTTGTCTCAGACCGAGGCGATGGCCTTCCTCTACGAGGTGACGAATGTCCCCGGGATGATGGCACGCTCGCACTACGGCATGCTCGAAGAGGGCGCTCCAGAGGCCAATGGTCACTGGAACAAGTCGCTGTTCAACTACCACATCAGTGACGGTACCGACGGGCACTTCGCCTTGCCTATCGATGAGAGCCTCTTGTCGCGCGTACCCGCCTACTACACAGAGGGGGTCGAGATTGACGGCGTCATGTACGACACCTCCCCTACCGTCCAGTACGACACCTCCCGAGACCAGTACGTCCGTGGGCTCCCTGGTCTGATGCTGGCCTACGACATGCTCGGCGAGGGTGAACGCGAAGAGGCGATCCGCGCCACGCTCTTAGCGGAGCTCCCCTGCACCTTGAATCGGATGAAGAAGGGGCGCATCTCCAACCTCCAATCCGCGACGGATATCCTCGACGCCGTCACGGCCTATTTCGGAGGGTCAAACGTCATCTTGGATGCTGACGATATGGATCTAGGGGCCCTCGACGTGCTGACGTTCTATGTCCTCGAGCAGCCTCACCCCGACCACCTCGACGCCTTCGACGCCTCATGTCCGCCTGGCCCGCCCATGGAGGTCGCAGCTGAGCTCGACCTCGACGCCTCTGATCCCCTGTTCTTGTTCGACTTCGCGCAGCTCGCGATGCGCGAACAGAGGGGGGGGCCGGTCCCAATTGCCTTCTCAATGCACATCAGTGTCCGGGCCGGCGACGTGATCTTCATGACCCAGTGGGCCCTCACCGCACACGCCCTTACCGGCGATGACGCTTACCTCGACTTCGTCTCCGGGATGATGACGGAGACAGACTATTGGGGCGCCCTGAACCTCTATGGCGCCTTCCAGCTCCCGAAGTGGTGCATGTCTCACTACGGCCCGAGCCTCGGCTATCCCTCCCTCTACAACCTCTTGGCGCGCATCGACCGAACTGAGCACCCCACTTACTGGGACGCGATGGCTCGTGTCGCCTTCAGCGAGTCGCGGCTGAAAGAGAACGGGCCGCGCGAAGATGCCTTCTTTGGCATCCTCTATAACCGCATGGTGGATGACCTAATTGACTCGACTGCGTCTGTTTATGTCGCGGACTCAGTCGCTCTTCTGTCGACCTACGGCATGGATCCGACCAATAAGCTGGAGCCCGACCGCAGCTATCCGAGGAACTTCGTCGACGCCCCGCAAGACGATGTCCCCCTCGAGGAGATTGCGCCCGGCGACCCCGAGTGGGCCATCTGTGAAGAACCCTCAAGCATCATGGGGCTCGAGGTGCCAGCAGCAAAGATCGATGGCGTCCCGATCCGCTCTGTGGACCCTTTACCCTTGGACAAGCGCATCGGAGGGACTTTCCTTTGGCAAATGGACCCTTGGATGGTCAAGCGCGAGTACGGCGGTATCGGGATGGAGACCCAATGGCCAGGCGCTGGGATGTTCACCGCATACTGGGTTGGCCGCATGGACAACGTCATCCAAGAGGGAGCTGGGCTCGCCTTAGGTTGGCAGACAACCGACGAGGCCTGCACCCCCTGAACCGAGGGACCGTGGACAGTCTCCTCTCGGTTGTGCAGGATGTCACCTCGCCTCGACGTGAGGCCACGGAGTCCTAGCGCCTTCGATGCCATGGACACCCCCGTCAGCGCACACGTCGACCGACCTCCTGACGCGATCCAAGGAGATCCCGATGTCTGAAGCCTATATCTTCGACGCCGTCCGCACACCACGAGGGCGCGGCAAGTCCACTGGCAGCCTCAACGTAGTGCGCCCCGTCGATCTCTTGGGCACCTCGCTCAAGGCGCTGCGTGATCGAAACAACCTCGACACCGCCGAAGTGGAGGACGTCATCGTTGGATGCGTCACCCAGGCCGGTGAGCAAGGGATGTGCATCGCCCGCACCGCCGTGCTGGAGGCGGGCTACGACCAAGCTGTCCCAGGCGTCACCACCAATCGCTTCTGCGGCTCAGGCCTCGAGGCCGTCAACCACGGCGCAGCCCTTGTCGCCTCGGGCTTCTCCGATCTCGTCATCGCTGGCGGGGTCGAGAGCATGTCCCGCGTGAAGATGGGCTCCGACGGCGGCGCCATGTTCGACCCGAGCTTTCAGCAGAAGATCGGCGGCGTCCCGCAAGGCATCTCCGCCGACCTCCTCGCCACCCTGAAGGGCTTCAGCCGCGACGACGTCGATCAATTCGCGGCGACCAGTCAGCAACGCGCTGGCCACGCGCAGAAGAGCGGACACTTCACCAAGAGCGTCGTGCCAGTCACCGACGCCTCGGGGCTCACCATCCTCGACGTCGATGAGCACCTGCGACCGGACACGACCGCCGATGGGCTCGCCAAGCTGCGACCGTCCTTTGAGATGATGGGCGTGATGTTTGGCCTCGATACACTGACCCGCAAGGTCTACCCCCAGGTCGAGCAGATCAACCACGTCCACCACCCGGGGAACTCGTCCGGCATCGTCGATGGCTCAGCCGCCGTGCTCATCGGGAGCCTCGAGAAGGGCGCGGCGATGGGCCTCACCCCCCGCGCTCGGATTCGCGCCGTCGCCACCGTGGCCGACGAACCGATGGTGATGCTCACGGGCCCGATGCCTGCGACACGCAAGGTGCTCAAGAAGGCTGGCATGTCGATCTCAGACATCGATCGATTCGAGGTCAACGAGGCCTTCGCAGCCGTCCCGCTGGCGTATATGGCTGAGCTCGACGTCGACCACAGCAAGCTGAACGTCGAGGGTGGCGCGATCGCCCTGGGCCACCCCCTAGGAGCCACTGGAGCGATGCTGCTCAACACGTGCCTCGACACCCTCGAGCGCGAAGGTTTGGGGACAGGGCTGATTACACTCTGCATCGGTGGCGGTATGGGTATCGCCACGATCATCGAGCGCGTCTGAGGAGATCGAAGATGACTGAACACACCGCCGTGAAGACTCGATTCGACGCCGATAATGGGGTCGCCACGTTCACCTTGGCCATGGCCGGGCGCGCGAACAAGATCAACGCTGCCTTCGGCGAGGGGTTCCTCGCCGCTGTCGACTGGGCCGAAGCTCAGGACGGGCTCAAGGGCATCATCCTGGAGACAGCCCACCGCGACTTCTGTGTGGGCGCAGACCTGGACATGCTCTTCGGAGAGCGTGATCCGGCGCGCATCTTTGAGGCGTGCTCCGGGCTCTCTGGGCTCTTTCGACGTCTCGAGACCCTCGGCGTCCCGGTCGTCGCTGAGCTCACAGGCTCAGCGCTCGGCGGCGGGTACGAACTCGCGCTGGCATGCCATCGCCGTATCGCGCTCAATGAAGCCCGCATCCAGGTGGGCCTGCCCGAGGTCGCGCTCGGTGTCATCCCGGGCGCCGGCGGGACCCAACGCTTACCCCGAATGATCGGGATTCAGAAGGCGCTTGAGCAGATCTTGGCTGGCGCCATGGTGCGCGCACCGAAGGCGCTCAAGCTGGGGATGGTCGACGAGCTCGTAGAGGACAAGGACGCGATGCGTGAGGCCGCCTTGGCGTGGATCGCCGCGAACCCCCGGGCGAAGCAACCCTGGGATGAGAAGAGCTTCAAGTGGCCCGGGCCGGCGCCAGACTCAGAAGACGCCATCAACCTCTTCGTGGGCGCCTACGCGATGCTCTTCAAGAAGACGGCTGGGGCGATCCCCAGCCCGGAGGTCGCCCTCAAGACGGTCCGCCAGGGCTCGTTCCTGACGATGGATCGGGCCCTGGAGCTCGAGGCACGTGAGTTCGCGGCCATCGCGGTCTCCCCCGGCGCCAAGGACATGATCCGGACGTTCTGGTACCACCGCACGGCGGCCGAGCGCTGTGAGGGGCTCCCCACCACCGAGTCGATGAACATCAGCAAGGTCGGCGTCTTGGGCGCAGGGATGATGGGGGCAGGCCTCGCCTATGTATCTGCCGCGAAAGGGCTTGAGGTGGTGGTCAAGGACATCTCCCAAGAGGCGCTCGATGGTGGACAGGCGCACTGCAAGGCAGAGGCCGCCAAGAAGCGGCACCTGTCTCAAGAGGCCCGAGACACGATCCTCAACCGGATCACATGGACGCTCGACCTCGCCCCACTCGAGGGCTGTGATCTCGTCATCGAGGCGGTCGTCGAGAACGACAAGGTCAAGGCTGTGGTCACCCGTGAGGTGGAGCCGCTGCTTGCCGAGGGTGGCATCTTCGCCTCCAACACCTCGGCCATCCCAATCACGCACCTTGCCCAGGCCTCCGAACAGCGTGAGCGCTTCATTGGGCTCCACTTCTTCTCCCCAGTAGAGAAGATGCCGCTGCTTGAGATCATCATGGGTGAAGCCACCAATGATGAGACATTGGCGCGCTGTCTGGCGTTTGGCAGGCTCATCGGTAAGACGCCTATCGTCGTCAATGACGGCTATGGGTTCTACACCTCGCGGGTCTTTGGCTCCTACCTGATGGAGGCCGTGCAGCTGGTCGCCGAAGGGCACGATCCCGTCCTCGTCGAGTGGGCGGCCCGAGAGCGTGGCATGGTCGTCCCTCCCCTGAAGGTCTTTGATGAGGTCACGCTGACCTTGGGCCGCAAGGGACTCACACAGCGAGAGGCCTACCTTGGGGAGTCTGTCGACGGCCCAGGCATCGACCTGCTCAAGGCCATGGTCGATGACCATGACCGTGGTGGGAAGGCAGCAGGCGGCGGCTTCTACGACTACGAAGGCAAGAAGCGGACCATCTGGCCGGGACTTAAAGCGCTCGTGAGCCCCACCCCTGAGGTGACGGGCACACCGCTCATCGGAGATCGGCTCATGTATGCGCAGATCGCCGAAGTTGGGCGCGTCCTTGATGACGGGATCCTTCGAAAGAACCGAGACGCCGAAGTGGGCGCCATCTTCGGGATCGGCTTTGCGCCAGGCAGCGGTGGTCCACTCGCCTGGATGGATCGCCGCGGGTTGGACACGGTTGTCGCTGATCTGCGGCGACTCGCAGAGGCCTATGGTGAACGCTTCGAGCCCGCTCAGACACTGGTCACAATGGCGGACCGCGGTCAGCGCTTCTTCGACAAGTAGCGACACCGCGATCGGCGCTCAAGCGTCACGAATCATTCGCGTCAATCCCGTGTCCTGCCTATACTAAGGCACCTATCGCGCTCACGAGGCCCTCCATGCTACCCGTTTCCGACAACTTGTCCGCAGCCCGCATCTCGGCGACGAGCCTTCAAGCGAGCGCGAACAACCTGGCCAACCTGAACACGGAAGGCTTTGAGGCACAGCAGGTCACGCAGAGCACTGGCCCTGGTGGCGAAGGGCTGACGGCTCATGTCTCACCGACAAAGGCCCCTGCCCCGGTCATCCTGCGTGACGGCCAACTGCGGGCGCAGAGTAACACCGAGGTCACCCGTGAAGCGGTGACTCACATGACCGCCGCCGCGGCGTTCAAATCGAATATGGGCGTCATGCAAGTCCAGGACAGCCTCACCGAAGCCGTCCTGGACGTGGTCGCATAGCGCCGGACGCGTTCGCCTACTGGCGGCTCGCCCAGTCGGGGTAGCCTCCGCGGTACTCCTTCACGTTGGAGTAGCCCATCGCGATGGCCTTCTCGGCGCCCTTCGTGCTCGCGGAGCAGACCGGGCCGCTGCAGTAGAAGATAACCGCAGTAGCTTTGTCTGCCGGCAATGCGCTGTGCGCGGCCTCGTCCTTGTACGGGACGTTGACGGCACCGGCGATGTGCCCCTTCGCGAAGCTCTTGGGTCCACGGGAGTCAACGAGCATCGCGCCAGCGCTCATCGCGGCCTCCGTGCCCGCCCAGTCGAGGACCTCGATCCCCTCAGGGACAGCGCGATCGACTGAGCCGTCGAGCCCGTAGCGCGCCTTCCAAGCGGGGAACCCACCCGAGAAATCGGCGACGTTCGTGTAGCCGGCTGCGCTGGCCTTGGTAGCGCCCTTCCGCGACGCCGAGCACTTGGGGCCTCCGCAGTAAAAGATCAGCTGAGTATCTTTAGCCTCCGGCAAGCGCTCCATCGCCGCGTCGTCTCGCACGGGGACGCTGACCGCGCCTGGGATGTGCCCCTTCGCGTAAGAGGCTGCGCCGCGTGCGTCTACCAGAACCGCGCCGTTATCGAGCGCGGTCTTCACGTCACTCCATGCCATGTCAGCGTGAGCGGCCTCCGCGGCGGGAGCTGCGGCAGCGGGCGCCTCGGTTTGAGTGGCTTGCGTAGTCGCGCAGCCGGGCAGCGCGAGGGCGCTAGAGAGGAGAAGGGCGGTGAAGAGCATTCGCATGAGGATACCTCCGTCTGGGTTTTGGGGGCCGGACTATGGCACAGACACGGGGCAACGTCAGCAGCTCTCCGTTGGCGATGAGTACATCGACTAGGTGTGAGCGAGGGGCCACCGTTCAAGAGGGGGAGAGACAGGTGACCCCTCGTCACACAGAGAGGGACACTTGGCACAACGCCGTAGGTGGCGTGTCCATTCCCGCTGTGGTGTATTGAGGACATGAAGAAGTCTCCACCGACCGGCTCACTCCCCCTGACACCGCCGATTGTGCTCGCGAGCACCTTCGCCTTTGAGGACGCGGAGAGCATGGTCAAAGCTGCGCTCACTCCAGGGACGGCCGACCTCTACTCGCGGTGGTCAAACCCGACGCTCACTCATGTGGAGGAGGCCTTGAGCGCCCTCGAGGGTGCCGAGCGAGCCTTGCTCACGGCCTCAGGGATGAGCGCCATTCACGCCGCGTTGATGGCCTGCCTGATGAGCGATGAAGGCCCGCCGGGTGTCCTGCTCGTTCAGCATGAGATCTACGGCGCGACCCATGAGCTCGTGACCCACATCTTGGCGCCCCTGGGGATCACCATCAGGCGCGCCCATGTCGACGCGCTCCCAGACGAGGCGAGCGCCCTCCCACCGCGGTCCGTCATCTACGCGGAGCTCCCGACCAACCCTCTGATTCGCCTGGCAGATATCCCGAGGATCCGTGAGGCCGCTCCAGAGGACGCGCGGCTGATCGTCGACGCGACCTTCGCGAGCCCCATCAACGCCCGTGTCCTCGCCCTGGGGGCGGATCTGGTCGTCCACTCGGCCACCAAGTACCTGGGAGGACACCACGACCTCATCGCTGGCATGATCGCGGGGGATGCAGCCCTCATGGAGGCTGTATGGCGGATGAGGAAGCTCTTCGGACCGGTCCTCGACCCCGCGGCGGCGTATCGACTATGGCGTGGCCTTGAGACACTCTCGTTGCGTGTCCGTGCCCAAAATCAGAGCGCAGTGGCGCTGGCGTCTCGGCTCGTCGAGCACCCTCAGGTCACGCGCGTGCACTACCCGAGCCTCGAAGATCACCCGGACTACACCCTCGCGCCCCGCCTCATGACCGGCTTCGGAGGCGTCCTGAGCTTTGAAGTCGTCGGGGGCGCAGCCTCAGCTGCAGCCGTCATTAACGCCACTCAGCACATCACGCGAGCCGCTAGCCTTGGCGGGGTGTCGACGCTCATCACCTGGCCAGCAGGGGTCACCCACGTGGGCCTGAGCGCCGCCGAACGTGATGTCTCAGGCGTCGCGGGTGGTCTGCTCCGGCTCGCCGTCGGCGTCGAGGAGCTCGAGCTGCTCTGGGATGACCTCGCCCAAGCGCTACGAGCGGCCCTATGAGCCTCCGCCTTCCGCTATCACTCGCGATGTTGGGCCTCCTCCTTAGCTGCGGTTCACCCCCAGCCTCAGCTCCTCAAGCGCCCGCGCTCGATGCGGCCACACCCCCGCGCGCTGCGGCCCCCGAGGTCGAGGCCACGCGCACCAGCGCCGAGACAACGACACCCGAGCCCGCGCGAGCCGAACCCAAAGCGGCCCCCATCTCCCCAGCGGCTCCGACGCCACCGCTCACGTTCAAAGAGGCGATGCTCCGTATCGCGACTTGCGACCGAGCAGATGACGGCCTGATGCTGGCGGATCCAGCGTCTTGCCTAGCGCCCATGCGACAGGCATATGCTGCCCTCCTCGACGATGAGAGCGCGTCAGGGGCGACCACGCTCCCCGCCACGCTCAACGTGCTCCTCTCTCACGCCGAGCCCACCGTGGTCTTCTACACCTTGATGGAGCATGGCGCGCACCTTCAGTCGAGCCCTGAGACCATCAAGCTCCTAGAGGGACTCCTGAGCTCATTGCTCGCCCCAATCGCAGAGGCTGCGGCGACCACTCGGTTGTCTCTCAAGGGAGACCGCCATGAGGAGATACGCAAACGCGCCCTCTCGCTCTTCGGCACACATCCTCAACGCCGCGTGCGTCATGCCGCTTGCCGGCACCTGGGAGGCGCTGCGTACAAAGGAGACCGCGAGGTCTTCAGCACGCTCATCACCGCCGCGAGGGATACAAAGCGCGACCACTTACTCCGCGCCTGTGCCGCCCGGGAAGCGGGGCACGTCGCGACCGCACGGAACCTGAAGACCTTGATCGGCCTCCTCGACACCTTGGATATCCAACAACCCACGATCGTCGGACTACAGCGGGGGCTTGGGACCCCCAAGGCGATCGCCGCCTATGTGCGCTGGTTTGACCGACACGCCACGCAACCAGACAAGCTCCATTGGACAGCAATGCACGTCTTTTTGCCCTGGGACACTGAGCTCGACCGGATGCCACGCAGCCCGACTATCAGCGTCCTGCAGCGCATCGCAGGCCACCTTGGGCACACCGGCCAGGTACGTAGTCTAGCGATCGAGGGCCTCAAACGCCTCAAGGCAGAGGAAGCGCTGGTCACCCTTCGCAAGGGAAGCACACCGACCGATCCGCCTGAAGTAAAGAGCGCGCTAGGGCGCTAAGGCCAAGGCGAACGCGACCCAGCCGACGATGAGTGAGACGCCACCGATAGGTGTGATCGCGCCGAGCCACGTCTTACCACTCAGGACGAGGACGAAGAGCGAGCCCGAGAAGACCAGCACGCCTATCGAGAAGCCCCAACCGGCGACCACAGAGGCGGTCGTAACGCCACCATCACGGCGCATCCAGAGGGCTACAGCCACGAGCGCCAAGGCATGCCAAAGCTGGTACTGCGTCGCTGTGCTCCAAATATCGAGCATCCTTGGCTCCACGCGGTCGCGGAGCATATGGGCTCCAAACGCCCCCATCGCGACGCCCAGGGCCCCAAAGATCGCACCTATGGTGCCAAACCAGGACGCCATCAGTTCGCCTCCGTCCGCGATACCTTGGACCGACGCGCGGGCCGAGGATGTAACTCACGGTGCAATGCGTTGCCCTTGTTGTCGTAGAACTCGACCACGAACTGCTCGGCTGTCACGTCCAGGATCGCGTAACCGGAGAGCGAACTCCCGAAGCGCTGACCAGGCTCGCAGCCCGGCGGACACCCAGGTCGTTCTCTAGGCAGCGCTGCGGACCCACTGGTCAGGCCAATCACACCATTATAGGTCCCCGACTGGAGCAAATGAGCATGCGCGTTGAGGAAGATCTCCGGCCGGAGACCGTGCCTCTCGAGCCAAGGCCTGACG
This sequence comes from Myxococcota bacterium, assembly GCA_049602155.1. Classification (GTDB taxonomy): domain Bacteria; phylum Myxococcota_A; class UBA9042; order PHBI01; family JBMYRH01; genus JBMYRH01. The sequence continues at coordinate 265,840 of JBMYRH010000007.1, forward strand.
ATGTCCTCGTCGTCTTTGTCATGATACGTCTTCAGCACATGATGGCCGATGAGCATCGTCCACCCCTTCGCCTCTCTCAGCGCGCGCGCCGCCGTCATGGCCTGACTGTCATCCAGCGCGTTGGTGTTCAGCCCCGTAATCGAGATCACGCCGACATCGAGCACCCAGTGGAGTGAAGGCATCACGAGATCTGGGTGCTGCTCTGCGTATCTCAAGATACAGGCTTCGCGAGCCGGATCGCGCCGACCGTGGCGGACATCATGATTGCCGAGCACCAGCAACACCGGCGCTCCAAGCCCGAGCAGCGTCGCGCCGATGCTCTCATCCAGCAGCGCTGTCGCATCCGGGGTAAGGTGCCCCTCTGGGCATGGCGGTGCTTCGGGGTACACCAAGTCGCCAAGGGCGAGGATGAGATCCTTTTTCTCCGCCTTGATCGACTTCCGGAGGGCCTTCATCGCGTCATTATCGAGGCCTGTATCGCCGATCGCGACGATACGCAGAGACTCACGCTGACCGAGCGGCAGCGGCTGCTGACCTACCCGCTTTGTCACGGCGAGCGGCGCACACCCCACACCGGACATGAGCAGGCAAACCGCCGCGATAAGCAGGTTTCGGCACCCGAGCGCCTGGGGGACAATGTGGACCACGTGCATCGTTGGCACGCTAACAGATTCATCGCAGTTAGACAGCCTGTCGTTTACGACCTCACGCACACCGTCGTTGAAACCGACCGCTCAGAAGGGTAATTACTCAACCTCCATTCACCCTGGCGACCAAGGCGATACAGGCAATGTCAGAGCGCTCGTCTCGAATTCCCGGCCTCTACAAGCTCTCCACTGAAGAACGCCTCGCCCACATCGCTGCGTTTGCCGAGCTCTCCGAAGAGGAAGTCTCTGCGCTTCGAGGCAGTGATCCTCAGCGCCTCGCAGCGGCTGACAAGATGATCGAGAACGTGGTTGGGCTCTTCCATCTCCCCGTAGGCTTCGCGGCCAACTTCCGCCTCGATGGGGCCGACCGCCTGATGCCCATGGTGATCGAAGAGCCGAGCGTCGTTGCTGCCGCCTCCAACGCCGCCAAGCTTTTGCGCAGCGATGTCGGTATCGCCACCCGGGCAACTGCGCCCGTCATGATCGGCCAGATCCAGCTCTGCGACGTCCCCGATGTCGACGAAGCCTGCAGGGCACTTAAGTCGATGGCTGCGGAGCTCGTGGAGACCGCGAATGAATCTGCGCCGCGACTCGTCGCCCGTGGCGGCGGGGCCCGCGGCTTCGAGGTGAGGCGCTTCGACGACACCCCAATCGGTCCGATGATCGTCTGCCATGTCTTGGTCGATGTGTGTGACGCGATGGGCGCCAACCTCGTCAACGCCATGTGCGAGCGGCTGGCGCCGCGCTGCGAGACGGCGAGCGGCGGGCGGGCCTTCTTGAAGATCCTCTCCAACCTCGCAGATCGACGCCTGGTCTACGCCACAGGCCGGGTCCCATTGGAGCGCCTAGCGCGCCCGGATCTCGACATGGACGGTGCCACCGTCGCAGAGCGCATCGTGCGCGCGTCCGTCTTCGCCGAAGTCGACCCGTACCGAGCAGCGACGCATAACAAAGGCATCATGAACGGGGTCGACGCCTTCCTCCTGGCGACCGGCCAAGACTGGCGCGCCGTCGAGGCAGGCGCACATGCCCACGCAGCGAGTTCAGGCCGCTACACCGCGATGGCCACTTGGCGACTAGAAGACGATGCGCTGGTGGGCAGAATCACCCTGCCAATGCAGGTCGGTGTCGTCGGCGGCATCGTCAAAGTTCACCCAGTCGTGAAAGTGAACCTCAAGGTGCTCGGCGCAGAGACCGCTTCTGAGGTCGGCCGCGCCGCCGCGGCTGTCGGCCTCGCTCAGAACCTCGCCGCTATCATGGCCCTCGCCACAGAGGGTATTCAGCGCGGCCACATGTCACTCCATGCCCGCAACATCGCGGCTGCAGCAGGAGCACGAGAGGACCAGATCGATAAGGTGGTCGCGGAGATGATCCGGCGACGCACCATCAGCCATGACGCCGCCAGCTCAATCTTGGACGAATCCCGGCCGAGCAGCTCGACGCCGCTCTCCCTTGGTGACGTCATCGAGGCCCGCGACCAGTGGTGGCCGGTGATGGAGGACGTCATCGCATCCGTCGTCCCAAAGGGAGAGGCCCGCGGGACGCTGGGAGACATGGTCTGGTACCAACTCGAGACGGGGGGTAAGCGCCTCCGCGCAGCCCTGGTCCCGATCGTCTGCGACGCGATGGGCGGTGAGCCTGGTCAGGTCGCCGCCTTTGGTGCCGCTGTCGAGCTCCTCCACAACGCGACGCTCCTGCACGACGACACCGAGGAGCGCCTCCGAACACGCCGCGGAAAAGACACGCTCTGGGTGCGCTACGGTTCCAACCACGCTGTCCTCGCTGGCGATGGGTTGATGAGCGTCGCGCGGCGCTGCCTCAACGAGCTGCCTCACTCACCAGAGACGGTGCAGCGGCTCTCCACGATGGTGACCGAGCACATGCTGCGCGTCATCAGCGCTCAGATTCAGGCGAGCGGCGGCACCCGAGACCTCAAGCGATGGCAAGGATTGGTGCGTGACCGCACGGGTGGCCTCATCGCGCTCGCGCTCTCCGGGTCGGCCTTGCTCGCCGGCGCACCACGCTCACTTGTCGAGCTGCTCGACGCCATCGGCGGCCACCTCGGCGTCATTTTCCAGGTCCAAGACGAGCTCTTGGACCTCTTGGGGGCCAAGCCTCAAGCTCCGAACAGCCACGCCTTGGTAGACGGGAAGCCGGGGCTCCTCGTCGCCCACGCCTACAGTCACGCCTCGGAGAGCGACGCAGCGCAGCTCCGCGACATCTTGGATAGACCGCCGAGCCTCACGACAGACGATGACGTGACCACGGCCCGAGAGCTCCTGCAGCGCTATGGGTCTCTGGTCTACGGTGCCGACCTACTGCAAGCCGAGCAAGCCGAGGTAGACCGGCTCGCGCGAAACCTCGATCACCCTCCACTGCAACGGCTGCTCTCCGGAGTCACCGATGTCTTCCTGACACCGCTGCTCACCCGCCTAGGTCGCAGCTAGACTTCGCGCTCGGAGGCATCCCCCGCGGCGGCCTCGCCTGGGGTCGATGGGGCCTCCTCCGTCAATGGTGCAGTCGAGGGCCCAGCATCGGGTGCGACCTCTGAGGGCGGTTCAACTCCGTCGTCAGCCAAGGAGGTCACGGCGTCACCACTCAGGACAGGGGGCTCTGCGTCCTCGGATGGGCCATCACCCGGTGTGATAGCGGGCTCACCACCCTGGTGGCCATCTCCTGCCACGTCGGCTTCGGGTAACTGCGCGACCTCGAGCAGGGGCTCGGTCTCGCCCCCAACTGGCCCCGGAGCGAAGGGCTCTTCAGCGGGCTTATCGGGCGTCGGCTCATCACCCTGAGGCTGCGCCGTCTCGCGGCTTGAGAGCGGAAAGCCTATCGCAAAGACGAGGATCGTGGTCACCACCGCCGCGAAGACCAGCGGAGGTAGATCAGCGGTCCCGACCACCCCAGAGGCGTTCGGGATCGTGGCCAGGACGCCTGCCGCCATCCCGCGTGGCAAAGAGACGACGACGACCTTCTGTTCTTGGCGCGTCAGGCCGGCGCCGCGCGTGGCCAACCAAACCGCTGGGATCCGCACGGCGAGGAGCAAGAGCCCAAGCAGCACTCCAGCGATGACCATGCCCCAAGGTGGCCCAATCATCAGGCCGATGAAGCAGAAGAAGAGCGACTTAATAATGAACGCGATGTTGGAGTGCACATCTCGGACGCTGTCACCAAGATCGACCGGCGAGTTCGATAAAAACCCGACCTTGGCCACGATCGCCTTGGCGTTACCGACGACGATAGAGAACGCGAGGATACCCAGGGCAGCGCTCCCCCCCATCTGCTCCACTGAGACGTAGAGGACGATCAACGCCGAGAGGGTCACCGGGTACGCGTGGGGGCTCCCCCGCAAGAGCCGCATGACCGGCATCCAACACCAGGCCGCCACAGAGCCCACCAGGATAGCGATCCCAAATTGCTCACCGAGGGTAGCGAGCGGACTGCTCGTGGACTCACCGGATGCTGTGAGGATCGTGATCATCGCGAGCGTGACGACCACACAGAGAGCGTCGGTCAACGCACTCTCGAGACCCACGAGGTTGGAGACCTTGGGGTTGAGCTTCGCGAGGTTCATCGAGGGCATCACGATGAGTGAACTTGAGCCACCCACGATGGCGCCAAGCATCACCCCGTGGAGGAACGTCCAGCCCTCCAGCAGCAAGGCCCCAGCGAGCCAACTCACCACCGCCACCGAGAGGACGGTGACGACGAAGCCAGTCGAAGAGAGCAGCGCGGCGCGAGGCGCCACCCGCGCAAGCTCACCAATCTTCAGACGACTGCCGCCCTCGAAGAGGACGATGATCAGCGTGATCGACGCGAAGAGCTGAATCGCGTCGTCGTTTTGCTTAAGGGTCTCGGTGTCGATCACCCCGGACACGGGCCCCAAGAAGATGCCCAGCAAGATCAGCCAGATGACATCTGGGATCTGAGTACGCTTCGTGATCGTCTCCCCGAGTGCACCGACGAGGATGACGACGGCGACGAGAGACAGCAATACGGTGACAGGGGTCATGCCTTAATGTACCTCAAAATGATCTTATTCGCAGGCCGAGCCCTGATCACGCCACGCCAAGACTTGCCCTGCCCCCTCGGTGAGGAAACCGTAGCGACGTGCGTTCCAGTACGGCTCACTTAAGTCGTTACCGGAGTACTGACGCCAGCCCTCCATATGCACATTGGTCCCGACCATGAAGGGGTGGCGCTGCCAAATAAAATCACTGTGCGGGCGGAGCATGATGGGCAGCGCCGTGTTTGCGATTGCGGTCGTACAAGCCCCATCAGCCATCTCGCAGTCAAGGGTTGCGTCACTGCACTCGTAGCTGATGGTCGCCCCGGGAAGGCTTGCTCCAAGGACATCCAGATCGCGCTCGCACATGTCGCGCTGTTCTTCGGTGGGGCACAGCAGCTCAGTCCCCTCCGGGAACTGCGCAATGATCGACTCAACTGGGCGTGTGTAGGTGCGCCGTGGATCGTCTAAGACACCGCCGTTGCCCCCCATCGAGACCAAGTCAGGGATCGCGTGGCCTAGGATCGCTACTTTATCGTCCCCCATGCCCTCGGGCATCGTTCCAGCGTACATAATCTCAAAGTCCGTGTTGCCATTGTGACGGACGACCTTGTCCCAGAGTTCCAAGTGAAACGCTTGCTGCATCTGAGACAATAGCGGCGACTCATCGAGGAGGTGCAAAAAGGCCCACCAAGGACCGTAGGTGATCTGGTCGCCGTACCACTTCTTACACCAGTGCGGCAGGTTGAATGCCCCGGTCGTGAAGGCGACCTCGTCAGCGCGGAGGTTGCCGATCAGCTCATCAAAGAGGAAGGCCTTGTACTGAGGATCTTCGGTCATGTGGAAGGCGATCGTCGCGAGGTGCATCATGTGCATCGCATCTCCGCCGCGGAGCGTAGGCACATAGAGGTGATTGATGCCGTTCGCGCGCTCGTTCTCATGCGCATCGAAGTCCAGCGCGAGCTCTATCATGTCGAGCGCGAAGAGCGGATCAGAGGCGTCCAAGACGCGCCATGGTGTCTCGTCAAACACCGTGTCCGGGCAGCTCAGGTCGAAGGTGTCCTCGTTCAGCGAATTGATCTGGCGATGACCGTACGCGACGATCCTGTCGAGGTTGGCGAGGTCGATGTCCTCAGGATCCAACTTCAGCTCCCCTGCGTTGAAATACCCTAGCAGTGAAGTCACGGCCTCTTGGTTCTGCTGCAAGTTGATGATCTCGATCCGGTCGAGGCGCTTGAGGTAGCAGGTCAAGTGCTCGCGAATCCGGTCCTTGAGCGACGTGTCCTTCAGCAAGCCATAGACCATCGGGAAGGCGACCATCGGCCCGGTGTTTTGGTCAATGGAGGGGCGCCCGTGCCACATCGGCGTGCCCTGCCAGACCACCCCCTCATCGTCGACGAGCCCCTCGGTGTAGATGGCTGGCGCGTCCGGCACAGTGGCCGGATCAAAGGTGCGATCTCGATGATTCAAGGTCTCAGGCCCACCGTGACGCGTGATGTGCTTATCCGTCGTCGGGGCCCCCTCGGGCAGCAGCAGGTAGTGATAGCGGCTGATGTATCCCTTCATCCCTGAGACATCGAACATCATCAGCAGGCCTCGTGTGAGCCACTCCATTCGTGCGTAATCGGCCTGAGTGCCCGTCTGCGAATAACGCAGCGCGGCCGAGGCCAAGGACCAGCCCGTCCAAATCCCTCCATCGCCGCTGCCGCAATAGCACTTGAAGTTCTCCGGGCTGCCCCACGTCTCTTCTGGGGTTCCGGCGGGGGTCTCATTGAGGAAGTCCCGATCAACAGCCATCCCATCGGGCGAGTTGTAGAGGTCGCGCCAACGGTCATAGAGGAACACGCGACGCAACACAGCGTCGGGCTCGGCCACAAAGGCCTCCGTGCTCGGGTCATAGATATCGCAACGATGGCTCACGCCGTCGACACAGCGTGACTCCTCGTAGATGGCACAACTCTCCACATCGCTATCCGCCAGTGGGTCCGTCGGTGCGGCCAGGGGCATCCTCGTCAGCAGCTCCGGTTGAGGCTGGGCAGCGTCCGCGACGACCACGACGTCTGTCGTGTCCCCCTCCGAGGCGTCCACGACGAGCGCGTCCTCTGCTGCTCGGTCTGTGGCGGCGTCGGGGACCGCGCCCACATCAGCGTTCAGCCCATCGCTCTCCGCCACTGCATCCTCTGCCACGGCGCCGACGTCGCTATGCGAGGCGACGTCGCTATGCGAGGCGACGTCTTGGCCCGCTTGGCCAGAGCCTCCGTCGTCTCCACACCCCACACCCATCACGCACAGCGCTGCTGCGACCCGTAACGCCCTCATAGTCATGGCACCCTCCGAGCGCGCAATGTGCCACGACACCTGAAAGATGACCACCGCGTGGGTTGAGGAGTCGGACGTACGATTTTGGCTCCAAATGGAGACTCGCCCTACGATTATGAGCATGGGACGCTTCGAAGCTTCTTCAAAGATCGCGCACTTACCGGGCCCAGAGGCCGTACAAAGTGATGACAAGGTGCCTTGGTGGGAGGCGCTGGACGAGGCCTTCCATCAGCAAGATGAGCGCTTCGATCTGGACCTCATCGACCGCGCGCGCATCACCCTCGCAGCGACCCCAGACGTCGCCATCCGTACAATCGGCGCCTACGCCGTGACCTCACTGGCGATGCCCTTCGGGTACCACCCCAAGCGACTCAGGCAGCTCGAAGAGGACCAACATATCTACACGCTCCCCGCAGAGCGCCGAGACCCTGCAGCGTTTTTCCGAACCCCGCCCGAGGGTGTGAAGGTCACCCGTCACCGCCCTAGGCCGCCCTACTTCCGACCACGTCATGGTCGGTGCTTTGATCTCCAGTTCGAGAGCCCTTACCAGCCCGTGAACCCTCGTGAGCGTAAGGGCTACAGCCGCCACCGACGTAACCGGGTCGCCCACGCGCGGTACTGGCGACACGAGGGCCAAGCGCGCCCGACGCTGGTCGCAGTGCACGGCTTTAGTGCCGATCCCTACTGGCTCAATGAGTGGTTCTTTGAGTTGCCTCGGTACTTCGAAATGGGCTGCGACGTCCTGCTCGTCACCCTGCCCTTTCATGGCCGACGTAAAGGTCGACTGGCCCCCTTCTCTGGTCATGGCTTCTTCGCCGGAGGCATCGCCCGAATGAACGAGGCCTTTGGGCAAGCCATCTTCGACCTGCGGATCTTCCTCGATTTCCTCCTAAACGACCAAGGGGCCCCTAGAGCCGGCGTCACCGGGATCAGCCTCGGGGGCTACACTGCGGCGCTCTTGGCGGCGGTAGACGACAGGCTCGCGTTCTCTATCCCAAACGTCCCCCTGGTCAGCATCGCAGACCTCGTCATGGAGTGGCCCCCGATCAGCGTCGCGGCGCGAGGGATGATGAGCAAGCTGGACCTATCGTTGGCCGACATCCGTCGCCTCGTCGCTGTCCACTCTCCCCTCAGTTACCCGGTAAAGCTTCCACGAGAGCGTCTCCTGATTATCGGCGGTGTCGGAGACCGTATGGCCTCACCGAAGCACTCACGCCTGCTCTGGGAGCATTGGGACAAGCCTGAACTGCATTGGTTCGCCGGCAGCCACCTCATCCATGTCGGCCGCGACGCCTACCATGGACGAATGCGGGCGTTCCTGGACGAGCTAGACTTCCTCTAGGGAGCGGCCCTTGGGTGCTCTAGGAGGAACGCGAGCACATCATCGATGAAGTCATCGCTGAAGATCGGGATGTGACCAGTGCCGTTCATCTTCCAGAGGGCTACGGCGGTCTCTGACGCACACTCGGTGGCGAGGGTCACCTCGGTCTCGGCCCCCAAGACCATGGCATCGTAGTCCTCCGAGGGGGCCTCCGGCGCGGGCCCGCAGTCGTTGCGAGCGCTCCACCACGCAGCGGTCTCCTCAGCCCCTACGCCCGCGAACGGCACGTCATACGCGACCGTCGTGTCTAGGGTCCCGTGGATCTGCAAAACAGACACAGGGGCCTCTGCAGCGCACTGCGTGTCCATGTCGTCATAGCTGGTGCCTGCGATGCTGGCGATGCCCGTGATGAGGTCAGCGCGATCACAGGCCAGGCGATGTGACATGTAGCCACCATTGGAGTGCCCAACGAGGACGACCCGGCTCGTGTCGACATTGTAGCGCGCCATCGCCTCCTCGAGGAGGCCCACAAGGTACCCCGCGTCATCCACTGGGCTGCCATCCCAGTTGCAGCATCCGGGGACCGCGTTCCAGAACTGCTTGCCCTCGCTGTCGACGGTGCCGTCTGGGAGGACAAAGATGAAGCCGCCGCTGTCCACACGTTCACTTATCCCAAGATAGTAGTCCTGGATAAACCCCGAGGCGCTGTAGCCATGGAGGAGCATGACGAGAGGCCACGAGACTGAGGGATCGTAGTTGTCCGGGAGGGTCACTGGAGCAGGGCGGAGGCCACCAAGTGGCCCGGTCTGAACCGGTTGATCGGCGAGAGACGGCTCCTCGGGCGGCTCGATGTCACCAGCCTCTTCCGTCCCTGACTCCTCCGGTGACGTCTCAGGCGCGGCGCCCGTCCACTCAGGCTCATCCACGGCCGGCCGTGAATCACGCCCCCCGTCATCGGCTCGGGCCGCGCTGTCGACTGCCTCTTGCGGCACTGCACCACTGGACAGGTCTGACGAGGGCTCTGAGCCCGCATCACACCCCATTAACGCGCCACACACGCCAAGCAAGACCGCCAACCGGAGGCTATTGGACAAGGACATGCCCCGCTTTATTGAGCTGATAGCCATTGTCGCTCCCGTCCAAATCACAATAAACCCACGTCTGTCCGTTATCGGGTGAAAATCGAGCCGCCAGGTCAAAGACGCCGCTCGCCGACGGGATGACCCAGGCGCCGTACATGTCATCCTGTGGGGGTACTGTGCTTGGAGGGTCGTATTCAGGGGAAGCGCTGAACCACGAGAACGCGCCAGGCTGGACCTCGGGGTTGGTGCCATCCGGCCCTAAGCCGATCTCTCCAATGAACCCCGGCGATGGATCCGGGGCGTAGAGGCTCTCATCCGTGAGCCCCTCATCGAAGACGATCGCGAGCGCCTCGATGACATCGCCGGGGCTGCCAGAGCCAAAGGCTGGATACCATAACCGGCATCGGTCGATGTCTGCGTTACACGACGGGTTCGCCGCCCCCGGAGAGCCAAACGCACCAAAGGCGTAAGGATCCTCGGCGCTACACCATGCGTCCGTCGTATCGTTCAGCTCGGCAGCATAATTCCCTGGGCTCACCTGCATCGCGACCCCAGCCTCGGCTGGGAACGGGTTCAGAGCGGTCCCCGAAGACAGATCGACGATATCGACCACGGTCCCCATGCAATTGACCACCAGAGGCCCGTCGGAGGAGGCCAGGTCCAGGACACCGATTGGGAAAGTCACGTCGGGGCTTGGCAATCCGTCACTGACCGGCTCCACCTCGGCAACGAGCACAAATTGGCCCGGCTCTACAATCAACGGTGAAGCCCCAAATACGACGCGCTTAGACGCCCCGTCCATCAGACCACACCCCGCCAAGTTCCTGGGTGAATCGGCAGCGACATAGAGTTCAAACCATTGCCGTTTATTGGGATACGGAGCCCGCATCACCTCGGTGATCACGAGCTCCCCTTCCCCTGGCGATGGCGGCGCGTCTTCACAGACACCCCCAACGCAGCTGCCCCCGGCCGCTGCGCAATCAAGCGACTGCTCGATGTACTCACAGCTCGTCGCCCCACCGGCTGTGAGGGTGCAATCACCTGGGGTGAAGTACGCCACTACGACACCATCAAGACACGTGGACGCCGCCCCTTGCTCGCATGGATTCGGGACACAAGAGCCCCCAGGCTCAATAGGCTCTTCTGTGGTGTCCCCCTCCACAGGCCCTGCATCATCGTCGCCTAGTTGGACATCCGAGCCTTCTCCCGTGTCGTCGCCCTCGGAGGCTCCCGTGTCATTCGCCGAATCCGGTGTCCCGAAGATAGGCCCCGAGCTGGCGTCGCCGACCACGACGATCCCTGTGCTGTCGTCGCCAGGCTCCGTGTCATCGTGGTCAGGGTTGAGGGCGTCCTCAAGCGGCTCAGAGACATCGGCGTCTGCCCCCGGCTCCAGGGTGTCCTCCATCAGCGCATCAGGGCCGATCGACGCGGTGTCACCCGCCTCCTCTTCGACGTCGGTCCCAGAGCCAGTGGCCACATCAACCAAGTTCAGCGCGCCAGCGTCATCCACAAAAGAGGCATCACCCTCGTCACCGAGCGCGACCCCGGCATCGGCGGGCACCAGCCGGGAATCCTCATGAACACCTGGTTGTATCGCCCCACTCCCGGAACAGCCCAGAAAAAGGATCGCGAAAAAGAGCTTTATGATCAGCTTCATTCGACACTCTGTTTACGCAATTGCGAAAATGTTTAAGGAGTTCTTCATAGGTCACGTGTTGTGGGTTGGAGCAACTCCTCGTGAGGGAGCCTCGGCACCAAGCTCCGGAAC
>JBMYRH010000008.1:0-18019 GCA_049602155.1 Myxococcota bacterium
AGGCGCCTGCAGCCGCAGCGCCTGCTGCCGCCGATGAAGCCGCCGCTGCGCCTCCGGCCGCTGAAGTCGCCGCTGCGGTGCCGGCCGAGGGAGAAGAAGGAGCAGCCGAGGGAGAAGAAGGAGCAGCCGAGGGAGAAGAAGGAGCAGCCGAGGGAGAGAAGGACGGCAAGACGCCGCTCACCCGTGCACAGAAAGCTAGGCGGGGCGTACTGCTGCTGCTCTTGCTCTTGGCGGTGACGTTCCTTGTCTTAAAATTTCTCGTTGGCTTTGAGGGGGGAGGGGGTGACTCCGCGCCAAACTTGGTCGCCGTCGGCCCGGCGGCTCCCGTAGGCGGCAAGTTGTCCATCGAGGTGACCGAGCCGCTTGAGCTCGACCAGATGAAACGCCAAGAGCTGATCGCACTTCGAGCTGAAGCTGCCACGCGCTATCCAAGGCTTTTGGTAGGTGACTACAGCCCCAACGACGATGTGTTTTCAGGCCTGACCGATGGCCTCTCTTGGTGGGGCCTCGATGGATGGCGTATCCACGGCCCGGGTGAAATGGCGGGGGAGGGGGTGTCGCGCGACAGCTTGCTCTTAATGAACCCCTACATCTTGGTCGGGCTTGAGGTGTCGTTCACCCGGTGGGGAGAGTGGCAAGTCACTCGGGATAACTTTGTTGAAGAGGACATGGCGACGATGGACGGTTGCCTGGGGCCGAAGCCCACGAAGTTGACGTGGAACCCACAGGATCGAACTGCTGAGGTCGTGTACGGCTACCGCGACTATCGTAAGTCGTTTGACGCGATGCTTCACGTGGTCGCACGGCGCTCCGACCTAATCCGCTTGCCGCGCTTCAAGACTGGGATTCAGTTCTCAGCTGTGAACGCCCGGGATCTGGGCTTCAACTACATGCGTGTGTCCGTGCGGGAGAGCGGGCGGGCAGAGCTAGATGAGGGGCAAGAGCTCGCTCACGATCTCCCTCCCGCGCCCTGGCCGATTCAAATCGCGGCCTTGATGGATGACGCTGAAGCTGCGGGCGCAGCGGCTGCGGAGGCCGGGGGAGAGCCGACAGGAGAGGCCCCTAAGAAGGAAGGCGAGGGAGGCGACAAGAAGGCCGAGGCCGAGAAGAAGGCCAAGGAGGAGGCCGAGAAGAAGGCAGAGGCGGAGGAGGAAGAGGAGGTCTCTAAGGAGCCCGCCGCCACCGTCTTGCCGGTCTTCAAGATCACCGATCGATTCGGTGCGACAGGCGAATGTTCAATCCCCGAGATGGGGTGCCAAGGTGTCATCGGTCAGAGCACGGACTTGGTTGAAGGCCTCGACGTGCTCGCGATCCCGGCGAAGGTCACTTTCTACCTCTGGCGTGAGAAGCCTGAGGGTGAGGTCGAGCCGCCTCCCGACATGCGCTTCATTGTCACGTTGAAGTGAGCGACTGAAGAAACGACGATGCTCGGTGAATAGGTCGATTGGCTTAGGGGTTGACCTGACGGTGGCGTCACGTCACTTTAACGAACAACTGCGCGCCATTACGGTGGTCGCTTGTGGTGCCTTGTGTCGGAGGAGTGTTGTGATGACAGGTTGGTTTGGGCGAGTCGTCTTGGCGTGTGTGAGCATGCTTGTAGTTGCGTTACCGGCACACGCGGTCCCTCCGGAGACCACGGATCCAGTGGCGATCGCGAAAGCGATGGAGGACACCCCCGACCTTGATCGCATGTCCGCTCAGATGAAGATGGTCATCAAGGACGCGTCAGGCAGTAAGCGTGAGCGCGTGGTTCAGACGACCGCGATGAACTTCGCTGACTCACGCAAGCAGATGATCTTGTTCGCGTCGCCGGCGGATGTGCGGAACACGGGCCTGCTGACCGTCGACTATAAAGCGGGGAGTAAGACCGATGATCAGTGGCTGTATCTCCCAGCCTTGCGGAAGTCGACGCGCATCGCATCGAGCGCGAAGTCAGGGTCATTTATGGGCTCGGATCTCAGCTTCGCTGATATGACGAGTCAGGTGATCGAGGACTACACCCACACCATGATCGACGCGAACGCCAAGGTGGGCTCGGAGGCGTGCTGGAAGATCGAGGCTATCCCGAAAACGAAGAAGGCGAAGGATGAGACGGGCTACCTAAAGAGTGTCCTTTGGATCTCGAAGGAGAAGCTCATGCCGCTCCAGCTGAAGCACTTCATCCGCGAGGGTAAGAAAACCAAGCTCATGAAGTTTGCGAAGTACAAAAAGCTCGGCTCACTCTGGTTCTCGCACAAGATCAGCGCTCAGACTCGACAAGGGGGTAAGGCGCTCTCGACGACCGTGTTGAGCTTTCAGAACGTGAAGTTCGATGACGCAAGCATCACCGACTCAGAATTCAGCCAGCGTCGGTTAGAGCGAGGTCTCTAAATGGCGCTGCGGCGATGGTGCAGTGCCTGGGTCCTCTTGCTGCTCGGAGCCGCACCTGCCATGGCGCTCGAGCCTACTGAACCGGAGCCCTCCGCGCTAAGTGATGACGAGGCCTTTGACCTTGGCGATGATGACGAGGCCTTTGACCTTGGCGATGATGATGAGGGCTTCGATTTAGACGACGATGAAGCGTCTGAGCTCGAGGGCGACGCTGAGGACGAGGTGTCTTTTCAGGCTCCTTCTGAGTGGTCTGCTTGGCTGACAGGGTTCCTGCGGAGCGATTGGGCGGTCTGGTCCGAGCGCTTTGACGAGAGCCCCCTCGCGAAGGGGCGTCAGAGCCTAGACCTGATGACTGGATTCAGTTGGCGCTTCCTCAAGCTCGATGTCGCGGGTCACGTGGAGTACGACGTTGCCTATCACGTGGAGCGCGATGGTTACGGTACGCCGACACTTGATACTTACGAGTGGCTCGTGAATACGCGTGAGGTGCAGCTCGGCCTCTCCCTTGGGGACTTTGAGTTCACCGTTGGGCGGCAGATCGTGGCGTGGGGCGAAGGGGACATGTTGAGCACCCTCGATGTGGTGAACCCTCGTGACATGCGCGAGCCCGGTCAGTCCGATATCTCGGATATCAGGTTGCCGGTGTTGGCCACGCGCGTCGGGTGGTTTCACGGGGGGCATCGGGTAGAACTCATGGTGGTCCATGAATCTGAGTTTGGTTACCGGTCACCACCACGCGGCCCGTACTCTGGGCTTGAAGCGATGATCGCGTCGGGCTTATTGGGCGACAGTGGGGGGCTAGACCTCACACAGATGCTGGGGGAGGCAGAGCTACGTTACGAGCATATGCAGCCGCGCTTTGCCCTCGAGCAACAAGAGGTTTACCTGAGGTGGCTCTATAATGGCGCGGGCTTTGATGTCGGTGCTTACTTTGCGTCGTTCCTCGATCCAATCGGGGCACTGAGTATCGACGGTGAGGCGATGGTCGCTCAAGTCGCGGCGACGATGACTGGCGGGGAGGCCGGAGGTCTCGCCCTCGGGATCGACCATCAGCGCTATCACATGGTGGGCTTCTCGGGGGCGCATACCGAGGAGTCGGTGCTGTTGAAGTGGGAGGTCTCTCTCGACATCCAGCGACCGATCAGCGTGCTGGCAGAGCAAGACCTCACGATATTTGGAACGACGCAGCGTATGGCGTTGCCGAGCACTGCGTTAACTGAGAGCTTCAATGTGATGATGGGGGTGACTTGGAGTGGGGTGCAGAACCTGACCCTTGGCGCAGAGTTCCTCTCGACCATCCTGCTCGATGAGCCTGAGGGGATGCTCGTCGAGATGAGCGTACCCACGCTCGCGCTCCGTGCATCGTACCTAGCGCTTGATGAACGGCTGTCGCTTTCCGCGGTGTTCACCCTCGTCGGCTTAGGTCAGGGGTGGTTGGCCCGTGCCGATGTGAGCTATGACCTTTGGGATACGGTCAAGCTGGGCGTGGGGTACGTGACGTACCAACCCGGCCGTGCCTTTGGAGCATTCTACGGCCTAGAGTCGCACGACCGACTCTTCGCCGGCCTGCGTTGGGACTTTCAGCTCTTCTGAGCACCCTCGAGCAGGGCCTTGCACGAGAGGGTAGGTGGGCTTAGCTGACAGCCCTCACCGCGCCGCCTGTTAGCCCTTCATCAGGGTGGCGAGCGGCGGGCATCGGAAGTCTGGCTCGTCTTGGAGATATCCAGCGTCCACCATCAGCGATTGCAAGACGTGCTCCGGGTTGAGGACTTCGCCCCCTGGATCAGGGAGCCCGGTCTTCGGATCGATGCTCATCGGCATCATCCCGACGTCCGAGGAGGCCCCGACGATCGTGCCGCCATTGACCGGGCCACCGATCAAGAGCGCCGAGTTGCAGAGGTGGTGGTCGCGACCACCGTTTTGGTTGATCAGCGGCGTTCTGTTGAACTCGCTAAAGGCGATGACCGTCGTATGATCAAACCAAGAGGTCTGAGTCCCGGGGTGCTCATGCTGCTTGAGCCACTGCACCAAGGACGCGATGGCATTGAAGCCCTCTCTCTGACGGGGGCCTTGGCGATTCGCCCATTCGCTGCCGTGGGTATCGAGGCCGCCCTGAAGGCCGACGCTCACACAGCGGCTCACGCCACTCATCAAAGCTTGACCTGCGAGTGCTGCACGATGTTTGGGGCTGTTGCCGTTACCACCGATTCCGTAGTGGTTGCGCAAGGCGACCATCTGCTCTTGGTTTGAGGTGAAGTCAAAGAGGCTGCCAATATCAGCATCCAGGACCGTGTTCACCCGCTCTCGGGCGTACTCGGACCGAGCCACGAAGGGGGATGCATTCAGGCACGCGGCCTCGTAGGAGAGCAGTGCATCGCGTGTCGCGTTCGCGTCCTCCGTCAAATGCGGTGCGATCGGCTGGAGGGCGCGGAGCAGGTCATCACTGTTGGAGACCCGAAGCCCGGAGGCGTAGGCCGGTTGATCGACGTTGTAGCTCTCGACGGCCACTGAAAGGTTCGCGATCACATTGTCGGCGCCGAGCTTCGAAGCCAGCCAGGTTGCCGCAGACGAGCCTCGAGCGAGGAGTCCAGTGGGGGATTTACCTGTCAGGAAGCGTCGCCGACCCACGGCGTGACTGAGCGACTCCATGTTTAAGCCACGGACGATCGCGAGGTCTTCGAAGTGGTTCGCTAACTCCCCGAGATAGGGGCCCACGAACTGTCCGTCACCGACTTGGACTTGGTTCTGATAGGGCCCAGGGAAGACCGCATAGTTAGGGTCGATGAGCGTATCGGGGATCGCTGCCTTGGTGAAGATCGCGGGGTCACGCGGGTCGAGGGTCACCAGGGTGTCCCAGCCGCCCCCGAAGTAACAGAAGACATAGTAGCGATGCTTCTCGCCGACAGCGGCAGCGCCTTCACTGGCACGAGCGAGTCGCAGGACCGGTGAGAGTCCACCGAGGGTCGCAAGCCCTGATCCGGCCGCGAGGCCGCTGAGAAGGAATCGTCGTCGTGATTGGGTCGTCATCCGCTCCCCCCTAGTACGCGTAGAAGTCGGGATGGGTGATGAGACCTGTGCAGACATTGAGCCACGGCAACAGGGGCGCCTCATCACTTGAAGGCGTGTTCTCAAGCAGCCAGCGCCAGACATTCAGCGCTGGGTCAGTTGGTTCGACATGCCGGCCGTGGAACCTCAAAAGGGCGTTCGCCAAGGCGGCGTCGATGGCGCTCGCGTCGCTGAGCGGGTTAGCAGGGTCGACACCCATCAGGAAGATGCGCTCCCCGGGGGCGCGCTCGGCCTCTGCTGCCATCAACTCCGTGCAGACGAAACGGGCGCCGTCGTCTAAGAATTTGTGGAAGAGCAAGGAGGGGCTGAGGTCTTCGAGCGTGTTCTGAATGAAGTCAGGCTTACCGAGGGTGCTCGCGAGCTTTTCGTACATTGGCTCATCGGTGTCTGGTTGGACCCAACGGAACCCGGTGGCGTCGAGCAACGCACGGTCCAGCTGGTCAAGGTCCATCCGCTTTCGGTTCCGGACACCCTCCTCGGGCTCCGGGCGATCCGGCGACAAATCCGAGGTGCCGAGGCGGTCCATGGGCACGGGATCTCCGCCAGGGTGCGGTTGCGTGATGCCATCACCGCCCGAGGGGGTGTTGACTTCAGAGCCAGTGGCGCCGGGGGCAGGATCCCCTTCAGACGGAGCGTCTCCGCCCTCAGCGCCACACGCGATTAGGCAGGCGCTAAGGAGGAGGAGGAGGAGGTGCTGCTTCATCGAACCCTCCGGAAGGTGTCGCTGGTTACGATCTGCTTGATCAGATCTCGGTAGCTGAAGCCTTGAGCGGCGAAGTCGAGCGCGAGTTCTGCCGTCCAAGCGTCCTCCTCAGGCAGGAGTTCCCGTGCGAGGGCCATCTCAATCGCTGTGCGCACGGAGCAGGTCGGGAGCTCGTTGCTGACGATGCCCTGCATCGCCAAGAGTGCGGGCCCCTCTTCGATGTTGACTTCGTGCTCGGGGCGGCGGAACACGTAAGCCTTCAGGTAACCGAGGTATGCGTTGACCTCGGGGGTGTACGAGCGCGTGATGTAGAAGCGATTACAGTCGCCAACGCAGGTGCTGGTTAGTGCGCATGCGAAACAATCCTCGCGGTAAGACGGGAAGATCTCGGAGTCCACATACCCACCGCCAAGCTCAGGCCAACGACCCCAGTGTGCCGCCGAGGGCTCTAGGATCGCGTGGCAGTACTTGCAGCCAGCGCGCTGCTGGAGGTCAGGCTCGGCAGCGCTCTCATCGTCCGCCGGAGGGAGCCCCCCGACCGGTGGTTGGAACGGGCGACAGAGGAAGGCGTTATAAAATCGGTTCGCGCGGGCACGGTTTGTCTGGAATCGAAGCAGGAAAGCCGTGCTCGTCAGGACCCCTGCGTGGGCCTTTGGGAGCTGAATAGGTACCCAAGTGTCTTCGTCGGTGAAGTGCAGGTCGGGGAGCAGGTCCACATCATACGGCACCGGGTCTAGGCGGACGCCGTCCCACGACTCTGTTTGATACTTCAGGAAGTGAACCAAGGGGCCGTTCACGAACGCTGCCCGACCCGTAAAGAGCTCGGTGTAAGGGATATCTTCGGTGACCGTGCGGATGATGCGCAGGTCGACGTCACGCGTCATCGCGCGGGTCAGCTTGTTGTTGATGGAGTTTTTGTAGCAGTAGTTGAGGTTAGGGCCGCAACCGCAGTCCTTCACGCTCCAGCCAGCGCGCGAGGCGCACTCTGTCCCATTGCTGCTGAAGATCGCGTCTTGGGCATCAAAGGCGCAGACCTTGATAGGCTCCTCGGGTGCCCAATACGGGTGCACCATGACCCAGCCTTCACGTTCGAGCCCCGTGGCGTCTTCGTACGTGACGATGGAGCCATCGTCGGCAAACTCAGCCTCTTGATCGAGGCAATGGATCCCGTCGTACAGGTCGGTGCTGCCTCGGTAGAAGCCCGCCCGCTCAGGGCGGTACCAGACGCCCGAGCCGTGCTGAGAAATCTGGTTCTCGTTGCTCACGATGGCGACGTTGTCGACGTTGGGCCAGAGCAGCTTGTGGTGATATCGGACGACGCGCTCGGCGAACGCTTCAGACGCCAGGATTGCGTCGATTTGAGCCTCCGAGACATCCTCTTGATCCTCGAGAGCCGCGTACTCTTCCATCGTGGGGGCGTGCCCCCGCAGGTGGAAGCTGAGGCTCCGAAGGTACGTATATCGGTCCTGAAGGGCAGGGCGGTCCTCGCACATCAACCCATCTGACGCAGGGCCAAACTCAGGCGAACCCGTGGATTCCTCCGGTGCCGATGCGTGGGTCCCCGCAGACAGGAGCACGAGCGCGCCCGCGAGTAATAAGAGACGTTTCGTCACACGATTCCCCTGGCCGAGTTGGGAGCCTCTCCGTAATCGCTCGACAGCTTCTCGTCACGGAGTGCCGCGCACTGTAGCAGATAGGGTCACGTTTTGCATGGGTTTGGAGGCTTAACGCAGTGCGTATCGATTTGCCCACTTTGAGGCAGGGGCTGGCCGCGCTAGACTTTCACCATGAATCGAATGGAAACAAGGCAGCTCAGCCTGCTCTTTATGGTCAGTGTGTGCGTGGGGTGTGGTCAAGCGGCAGGGCCCGGGGACGTCATGCTTGGTGACGCGACGCGAGACCTAGTCGAGGACGCGATGGTTACGGCGTCCGGGGGCGATTCCAATCAAGGGGCGGATGGTTCCTCCGAGCGGGGCCCGTCTACCGATGAGGGCGGGAGTCCAGCCATTGAACCCGAGACCGCCCCATGCGATCCGCCTTTGACCTTCTCGTCAGAGGTCGTTTATGTGCTGCCATACAGTCTGGCGTTCTTGGTGCCCACCGGGGGGACGGGTGACTATGAGTTTCTGCTGACGGACGACAGCATCGGCTCATTAAGTGCCTTGACCGGGGCGTTCCTCGCCGGTGCAGAACCGGCGGTCTCTTCTCGTGCGTTTGTGACGGATTTGGGCTGCGTCGGGGTCGCGGAGACGCGCATCGATGTGGTCTTTCCGATGGAGGTGGCCCCACGGGAGCCGCAGGTGCCACCGGGCACGTCGATCCCATTTCGGGTAGAGGAAGGCTCTGGCCAGGCGACCTTTGAGATGGTGGCCAACGTGACCGGTGGAACCCTGGACGGGCAGGACTACGTGGCCGGTGACCTCACCGGCATCGATGTGATTCGTGTGCGGGACACGGAGACCGGAGAGGTTGTGTTTGTGTACGTCGACGTTCGTGATGATGCGCTCCTGGTACCTACGACCTGGTGGCCTCAGGTGGCCCTGGGGGAGACGCTGCTCTTCGAGGTCAATGGAGGCACCGGAGACTTCACGTTCAGCCTGTCAGGGGACGTGGTCTCGTATGAGTCTGGTGTCCTAACTGGGCTCGCGGCTGGCAAGGGTACAATTGAGGTGGTCGACGAGATCGCGGGCCTCACCTTGACGCTCCCCGTCGGTGTCAGTGCGCCACTCTCATCACCAGCGAACCGCAGCGGGGACCTGACCGATCAGGCTGTGTTCGCTAGCGTTGACCTAGACGGTGACGGTTTCGAAGAACTCATCTGTGGTGTCTCGGAGGCCGACTACGCCGCTCATGATTCGGGAGGTGTCTACGTCTACCGAGGCGGTGAGGCTGGCGTGCAGGCGATCCCTGAGCGTGTCTATGCGACCGATGATCAGACGGTCCGCGCGGGTACCGCGCTGACGGTCGGAGACTTCAATGCAGACGGACTCCCGGATCTCGCGATAGGGGCACCGTTCGCGGATCCCGGAGTGAGCGATGGTGGGGAAGTTCGCATCTATCGCGGCGTACCAGGAGGGCTCCCTGCGGAGGCGTCGACTCAGACGTTGGGTGGTCCCTTCAGTCGAGATGAACTCGGCAGGACCTTGGTGGCTTGCGACTTCAACGCTGATGGGATCGATGATCTCGTGGCGATGGCTCAGCAGGGCGAAAACCGAGCCCTGCTGAAGCCCTTCAACGAGCAAGGCGCCGTGCACCTGTTTTTGGGCCGCGACGAAGAGGGGCTCCCCAGCACGGCGGATCAGATCATCTACGGGCACGTCCTCGTGGAGGGCACCTTGGTTCAACGCAGCGGCCTGCGGTTGGGGCACTCAGTCGCCGCGGGCGATTTCGATGGGGATGGTGCCTGCGATCTCGCTGTCAGCACGATCAATTGGTCCTTCTCCGAGACACAGGCTAACCGCGAGGACGGAGGTGTCTTTCTGTACCGAGGGCGTCACGCTGAGGCCGATGAAGAGGGCGGGCTCGATAGCACTCCGTCTCGGATTTGGGCAGCGAACCTGGAGACCTCAGTCGGGACGCGCTTTGGCTACGAGATCGCGATGGCGGACCTCAATGACGACGGTCTGTCGGATCTCTTGGTCAGCCAGCCCCGTTACAGCGTGCCAGGGCAGCCGGGGAAGAACCACGGTGCAGTGAACGTGTTCTGGGGGGCTCCGTTAGCCAATCATCCACCGTCGGAGGTGCTACCACCCTCGACAGCCGCGTGGCGGGGGCTCGGCCCTCAGGCGAACGTGCTCTTCGGACACGATGTCCACATCGCTGATGTCGGCTTAGATGGGGCGCTTGACGTTGTCGTGGCCGACCCGCGTGGGGTCAATCAAGACGGAGTCCGGAGCGGGATCATTCATGTGTTTGCCTTCACCCCCGACTCAGGGTTGCCGGACACCCCAACGCAGGAGATCGACGGCTTCGAAGCCGGGGACTATTTTGGGACCGCGGTGACGGTTGTAGACGGTGAGATCGCCGTCATGGCGAGCCGTGATGACACCTACGGTCTCGATGTAGGGAGCCCCTATGCCGTCGTTGAAGACGAGCTGCTTTCCCTCGACTTCCCAGGGATCGGCACAGGGGATACTTACGGTCAATCAGTCACCTTTACCGGTGACCTCACGGGGGATGGCTTTGAGGACCTAGCGGTCGGTGTGCCCAAAGAGGACGCGCTCGAGCTCGGGGCCAACGCTGGGGTCGTGATGATCTATCGTGGCACGTCGACCGGGGTTGAGCCCGAGCCAGCAGCGGTGCTCAAGGGCTTTCGCACACACACGGCCGGGGATCAATTCGGCAAAGGGGTGTTCGATATGGGCGATGTCGACGGTGACGGCATCTCTGACCTCGGCGTGCTCTCCGGGCTCGAGGAGCTTCCGGGGATCAACGCCTTCGGCGAAGGCTTATTTAACGACGGCGCCTGTGAGTTTGGGAGCTCGAACGTCGGTGCGCTCTATATCTTCCGAGGCACCAATGATGGTGCACCTCAAGCTGAGCCGGCGTTCATTGTCTACGGACTCAAGGCTGGCGCTCGCCTCGATTCCGTCCTTGGTGGCATCGATATTAACGGGGACGGACGGGACGACATCATCGCTGGGAACCCGAGCTATGACGTCCCAGCAGAGCCGGAGCTCGATGAGAACGGAGAACTTGTCCCTGTCAATGGGCAGGGGGCGGTCGCCGTCTACTTTGGCCAACCCAGCGCCGCCATCGGCACCACGGTCGTCCTCTGCGCACCGGCCGCCATCATTACCGGGCGTCAAAACGCTGGCCGATTGGGCCAAAAGCTGGCCGCGATGGGGGACTTGGATGGCGACGGCTGTGACGACTTCGTCGCTTCAGCTGTGAATGAGGAGTACACCGGTATGCTGGAGGGTGGTCTTCACCTGATCCGCGGCTGGGGTAAAGCTGGGTGTCCGGATGCACCTCGGGTCTCCGTGTTTGCTCCCGGGATCGACGGCGTGCAGTCCGGGGCAAGGCTCACAGGGGGCATGGATGTGGATGGCGACGCTGTGCCTGATCTTGTGATGGCAAACGCGAACTTTACGGCGAACTTGATTCAGCAGGGCATGATTTGGTTGGTGTCGGGTGCCTACATGGCCGGGGCGCCGACCTTTGGACAGGGCGAGTGGACACTCGCAGATGTGAACCCAATGTGGCCTTTTGATGTCCCGGCCCAGGTCTACCGTCAGGCTGGCCCGACGACGCGGGCTCGCTTTGGCTCAAGCCTTGCGCTGCTCGGTCCGCAAGATGGGACGGGACCTGCGCAGGTCATCGTAGGTGCCCCTTTTGGCGCGGAGTCAGGCATCTTCGCCGGTGGCAGCGCCTATGCGCTGACGTTCACAGCTGAGGTTGGGTTCTCCAAGCAGCCGAAGATGAGCTTCGGCGGCGAGTCCACTCGGGCCCTCTCGCAGCTTGGGGCCTCAGTTGCCACGGGCCCTGTTGGAGGCAAGAGCATGGTGGTCGTCGGCGGGCCTGGCTCTAGCGCTGTCACTGTCGATAATGGTGCGGCTTACGTCTTCGACCTGAGCCCTTGAGTGCGGCTCTAAGTCACGATCAATGCTGACAGACCGGTCCCGCGGCTGTGACGATATCGCGCACTGAGATCGTATCGAGCTTCTGGTTGTAGAACTCGCATATCTCGCCCTCGTTGGAGACGACCAAGAAGAGGGGGAGGTTGACGCCGACTTGTCGGACAAAGCCTTGCGGGAGCATCCCTAGGTGGCCGTCGTCTTTGTGCCAGAGCGGGTACAGCCACTTCGATGCCTTTTGGTGGCTACGGACCAGCGCGAGATCGTCGATCGCGACGCTGACTAGGTCGACTCCCTTGCGCTGCAGCATGCGCTGCATGTGGCGAAGGTGCTCTAGCTCTTCGTCGCTGATGCAGGGGACGCACCATGTCGCCCAGAAGGCTACGACGTAGCCTTGAAACCCCTCCACATGGCGCTTCAATCGGCGCTTTTTGGGCTTCGCACCTGGGTACTCAAGGTAGGAGCCCTCCCAGAGGGTCACCGTCCGATCTGCGGTGTTGAGGCGCTGAAGTTTCTGCGACTTGAGGTTCGCCAAGCCCGTGCGTTGCTCGATGGGGCCCAAGCGCGAGCGCAACATTCCCATCTCTGTCTTGAGCCCGGCGAGATCCTCGGCGAGCCGGGGGACTTGGTCGGCGGCGTGCCGCAGGACACGATGCTCCTCCTCGGTCAGCACGACGGTGCCAGGGCGCTCGTCATGGACGTGAGAGGATGTGGCGCACGAGCCGCTCATGATGCCGAATATCACCGCGAACAGCGCAAAGGTCAGTGTGTCACGCCTGCATTGAGGCACCTCAGGCAGGCGCATCAGTTGCACGGGTAAGCGAACACAAAGGCGCTGCGGTTCGCTTGCTTCACAGAGAGCTTTCGCTTGCTGCTCAGTCGCTCTGCGTCGAGGTCGGTCAGGTACATCTTCTCGTGGCCGTAGGTGATGTAGCCGACGCGGTCCTTGTTCATCCCAAGCTCGTCAACGATGAAGGCCCGCGATGACTCGGCGCGACCCAGCGCATACTCAAGGTTCTTCCGCCAAAGACCATCGCGGCTCGCGCGGCCCACGATGATGATGTAGCCCGCCTCGGCCCCAAGCGACTCCAGGAAGGCCTGAAGGTTGATCTTATCTTTCTTGTCGAGCTTGCTTTCCCGAGCTCGGAAGGTCACCAGCGTGTGAGGGAGGCGCTGGATGAGCGTCATGTACTGAGTGCGGCTGAGCAGCTGAGCTTGGTCGACCTGTTTGCATTGGCCTTGGTGACACGCCGCCACGATCTCGTCGACGTGACCCGTGAAGTCCGTATCGGAGCAGAACATCTCGCGTGCTTCCTTGGCGGTACGATGTGGGCTGCATGCGTGGTGATCATCGTGATCGACACAGATCACATTGAGGCGTCGGCGCAACTCGTCTGTGTTCTCTTGCAGATCAATCAGCTGCTCAGTGGCTTGCAGGAGCTGCCGTGTCTTTGTCTCGTATTCTAGCAGGGAGACCATGTTGGGATCGGACTCAGGCTCAGGCGGTGGCGGGGGCGGTGCCACCGGAGCCGTCGCGCAGGCGGTGAATGAGAGGCCGACAAGCAAGATGAGGAGCGTACGCAGATTCGACATGATGTCTCCGGCAGGAGCCCTGCGAGTTTGGTCGCTTTGGACGTGTGATGTGGTCGAGGACATCGGAGTTGGTTACCCTCCGTGTCGTTCATGCCACGGAGAAACACGATGCCCGACCAGCTGTCTATCACGAATCCTTGGAACGGCGACACTGTGCTGACGCTGGAACTCGATGATATCGCGGCCATCGAACGCAAAGTTCGTTACGCTAAAGAGCGGTCTCAGTCTTGGAGAAAGACGCCTTTGGCGGAGCGAATTTTACTGGTCCAACGCTTCATCGAGGTCGCCCTCGAAGATCGCCAGGATATCGCCCTGAGCATCACGCGCCAGATGGGGAAACCCATCTCCGAGGGGCTCGGTGAGGTGGCCACGATGGTCGCTCGCGCGCGGATGATGATCGACCTGGCTCCCGATGCCTTGGCAGACCAACACGTCGCGCTGGGCGACGGCATCCATCGCCGCATCGCGCGGGACCCTCTCGGTGTCGTCGTGGACATCGCGGCTTGGAACTACCCCCTGCTTATCGCGGTGAACGTTGTCGTGCCCGCCATCCTGGCGGGGAACACCGTGTTGCTCAAGCACGCCAGTCAGACGGCAGGGATCGGCCTGTGGTTCGAGGAGACCTTCAAGCGCGCAGGGGCCCCCGAAGGGCTCGTGACCGCTGTGACGGTCCGTGGACGAGACGCGTCGACGCTCGTGCAACATCCCGATGTCGATGGCCTGTTCTTCACAGGCTCGGTCGAGGCTGGAAGGCAGGTCTATGCAGATGTGGGAACGCGGCCACAGGGGTTTATCGACGCTGGGTTCGAGCTCGGGGGCAAAGACCCGGCTTACGTACGGGAGGATATGCCCCTGGACATCGTGGTCCCGAACCTGGTCGAGGGGGCTTTTTATAACGCAGGGCAGTCATGCTGCGCCGTCGAGCGCATCTATGTGCACCGCAGCCGCTATGAGGCCTTTGTCTCGGCCTATGTCGAGGCCGCCAAGGGCTGGGTGATCGCGGATCCGGAGCAGCCGGACACGAGCCTGGGGGCGCTCGCGACCCCCGAGACCATCCCTATCCTTGAGGCTCAGGTACAGGACGCCGTCTCGCGCGGCGGGAGGCTCCTCTTAGGTGGCTCAAGAGCCGAGGGCACGGGGTGGTGCTGGCCCGCGACGGTCATCGCAGACGCCAACCATGAGATGTCGCTGATGCGTGAGGAGAGCTTCGGGCCAATTATCGGCATCATGCCGGTGAATGATGACGAGCACGCTGTCGAGCTGATGAATGACACGGTCTTTGGGCTGACCGCCTCGGTGTGGACCGCCGACCATGACGTCGGGGCGGCGTTAGCCCGGCGCGTCCGCGCTGGGACGGTGTTCGTGAATCGATGTGATTACGTGGATCCGAGCCTCCCTTGGACGGGCTTTGGTGACACAGGCAAGGGCATCTCGTTGTCCGCGCTAGCCTACGATCAGCTGACTAAGCCGCGGGGGGTGCATGTCCGACCGCTCGCGCTGATGCGGTGAGCAGCTGTGACGAGATGAGGGCCACGGGGTTCGCTGTGCTTGGCATCGGGGGGCTGGCGCGTGCTAGGCTCCTGCCGGTGAATGGAGACCTCCCCGCGTGACTGAGTCAATGCTCCACCTGATCGGCGAGACCTTCGATGACCGCTTCCGAATTGAGAAGCTCATCGGTAAGGGCGGGATGGGGGCCGTGTTCTTGGCGCGCCACCTCCTCATGGACAAGCCGGTCGCGCTGAAGGTGCTCTCACGTCACCTCTCTGAAGACGACAATCAAGTCACGCGCTTCAACCAAGAGGCACAGAACTCAAGTCGCTTGAGGCACCCGAACACGATCCGCGTCTTTGACTTCGGGCGCGCGGAGCAGGGGCATCTCTACCTTGCGATGGAGTACTTGGAAGGACTTGAACTCTCGAAGGTGTTGAAGCGAGACGCGCCACTGCCGGCGGAGCGTGCGATTCACATCCTCCGACAGATCGCGAAGTCGATGGCAGAGGCCCACAATATTGGCTTGATCCATCGAGACGTGAAGCCGGACAACATCTTCCTGTCGAACGTGTACGGAGAGCGTGACTTCGTGAAGGTGCTCGACTTTGGGATCGCCAAGGTGGTCAACGATGAAGACCTCGCCAACCTGACGCAGACCGGCTTCATCTGCGGTACGCCGACTTACCTGGCGCCCGAGATCGCGATGGGGACGTCCATCACGCCGGCCACCGACATCTACTCGATCGGGGTGGTGGCATACCAGATGCTGACGGGGCGGGCCCCCTTTCGAGCGGACACGCCCATCGCGGTGGTGATGAAGCATATTCATGATCCCGTGCCACCGTTTGCGCCGGATCACCCTGGACCATTGCGTTTGCAGCAGCTGTGTCTTGAGATGCTCTCGAAGGATCCATCCGGACGACCTGCGACGGCAGATGTCCTCCTCGAGCGCTTGGACACGGTGTTGACCCCTAGTGGTGTGGGGCGCGCAACATTGAGCGCGCCACCTCCGCTCCCCCCCGGCAGTCTTCAGGAGGTGTCGACGACGCAGGTGGAGTCTGTGGGTGAACTGGGGATGGAGACTATGCACGGTGAGGGGCCGTTGACCCCGGAGCAGAGGAACGCGCAGACGAGCGCCATCCCTAGTCCGCGCGGCGTCGAGCCGCAGGTCTCTGCATGGAGCGGCTCCGGGCGGCTTTGGGTCGCTGCTTTGACGGGGTGTGCAGTCGTGGCAGCGATCCTGGCGTGGCCCGGTGAGGTGCCTCGGGGCGAGGCCACTCCTGCGGCTGTCGTCCGGGAGGCCACGGAGCCCCTGCCAGCCACGGTGAAGCCACCAAAAGCACAGCCCGCTGCGCCCACGGTTGTGGGGGCAGAGCCTGCCACTATGGCTGAGGTGGCGCCAGAGGAAGAGCCGCTCTCCATCGTCGTGCTTGGCACGGTGCCTATTGGCGCTGAGGTCTACGACGGTGATGTGCGGCTCGGTGTGACCCCTATGGCAGTGGAGGTCAAAGCCAAGGGGGGGGCGCCTCGCCAGGTGACCGTGCGCCTAGAGGGCCACCAAGAGCAGACGCTGGTCGTAGACGGCAGTAAAGCGATGATTGAGATCACGCTCGAGCGGTCAACCGTGTCGCTGAAGGGGAAGAAGGATGGCGCACGTAAAGCGAAGTCACGTGCGACGAAGCCTCGAACCAAGCCGAAGAAAGGGAGCGAGCGCACGGGAACGCGGCGGAACCGCTGGAAGGATTTCGAAGCGCGCTGAGCGCTCGTGTGATGCTGCCGAGAGGTGCCTCGTTTGACAGGGTACGGGTTCGTCTTATCGTGGTGGCGTGAAGGTCAACCAACCATCGCGCGGCTTTTGGCGGACTGCACTCTTCGTGGTGTGCGGCGCATGCGTCGTGTGCTGTCTCCAAGCTGGCACGGTGTCTGCTGCAGATGGGCCGACCGAGGACAGGGCGTTTGAGCTCTATCAAGAGGCGGCGGAGGACTTCAAGGCGCGGGACTTTGCGGCGGCCGTTGCGAAGCTCGAAGACGCTTACGCGCTCTTCCCCAAGGCGATCATCCTAATCAAGCTCGCCGAAGGCCTCGAGCACCTCGGCCGCATCGAGGAGGCACAACAGCGCTTCGCTGAGGTCGAGCCTGAGGATGAGGAGATGAGTCAGCGCGTCCAGGCATCGTTACGGCGCCTCTCTGTCCAGCTCTCTAGGCCGGTCTCTGTGTCGATTCTCACGCAGGGGCTCAATGATGTGCGGATCGTGTTGGACGGTCTGGATATCGGGCGCGTCGCGCCCACAGTGCTCGAGATCCCTCGCGGACGGCATGTTCTCCAGCTGTTCAAGCCTGGTTACGAGGTCTTCGTCTTGGACCCGTTTGAGGTGAGCGGAGTCGCCACTGCCGTCGTCGACGCTGAGCTGGTCCCGCTGCTTTACCCGGTGCGGGTCAATGTAGGGAAGCAGGCCCTTGAAGAGCTTCGCGTCACAGTGCAAGGAGCGCCTGCGCCACTGACCTATGATGCGCAGTCTGGGCAAGTGGTGGTCTTGGTCCCCTACGGTGAGCACGATGTGGTGTGCAGTGGTCCATCTGGAGAGACATCGCGCACCGTTCGGATCACGGAGGGAACCACAGCGGCGATCTCCTGTGTCCCCGCCGATGGAACGCCTGCGGTGATCGGCTGGAGCATGGTCACGACTGGGAGCGTCCTCTTCGCCGGTGGCGCAGCCCTCTTGATTTGGCACGCCGTCGACTTGGACTTCGCAGAGAGAAATAACCTGAGGATTGAGGATGTCGCGATCCCAGACCGCGACATCGTAGGCCCTGTCTTGATGGGCGTCGGAGCCGCGGTTGGCCTGGTGTCGCTAGTGTTCTTACTCGACGGTGAGGACTCGTCTGACCTGGCGTGGACGCCGGTGTGGGCCCCGAGCGACTCTGGCGGTATCTGGGGGTTCGCGGGGCGCTTTTAGAGCGTTGGGGCGACGGAAGCAGTCCGCCGTAGCCACCACAAGCCGAGCCCAAGGACGAACCAGAGCATGAGGCTCTTCGGTGTGCTCGGCGTATGGCCGCCTTGGCAACCGACGGAGACGCTCTGGGTCGAGCCTGACCCGTCTGTGGTGCTGCCTCCGCCGTTCGTCGATGAGTCGCTTCCGCTGCCCGTCGCGCCTGGTGTGACCACGGGCCGACCGCCGTCGTTGGTGTTGTCACCAGCGCCGGAGTCATTGTCACCCGG
>JBMYRH010000008.1:18118-24838 GCA_049602155.1 Myxococcota bacterium
GGTCTGTCGGGTCTGTCGGGTCTGTCGGGTCTGTCGGGTCTGTCGGGTCTGTCGGGTCTGTCGGATCTGTCGGCTCGGGCTCGGGCTCGGGCTCGGGCTCAGGGGGAGTGACGCAGATGCCGACGGCACCGCCGGTGTCCTCACATATCTGCCCAGTCGGGCATGTGGGGGGCCCCGAGGGCTGGCACGGTTGCTCGCAATAATAGTCGTAGCAGTAAAGCGTCTCGCACGCATTGTGTTGACCACATGCCCCCCCCAAGGGGTTGGGCCCTGCAGGCATACATGACCCTAAGGTCAAGCCCTCTGCGAGCTGCTGACATGTCTCTCCTGGGGGACAGGGGCTGGCGCCCTGGAAGATGGAGCATGTCAGGAGGCAGGCCCCCTCCCAGCAGGTGCCAGAGGTGCACTCGCTGTCTGAGCTGCACGCCTGGCCATCCGGGACACAGGCGACCTTTTCCCCCGGGGTGCAATAGCCACCGTCGGTGTACTCAATGCACGCCATGCCGCAGGGGCAAGTGTTGCCACCGACCGTGCAGGCATCGGAGCACACGCCGTCGTCGCCCTCGAAGGCAGCGCACAGCTGACTCTCGCATTCGTTGCTGTAGTCACACGGTCCACCAAGACCGATCAGTGCATCTGCTTCGAAGCAGCCGCCCCCGCCCCCTTGTAGCCCGAGGCACTCGTATCCCTGAGGACAGTCCGCGTTACTTGTGCACCATGCTGTGCAGACGTAGCTCGAACCGTCACCGGCACAAAGCCCTGATTCGCACTCTTCGGAGGTGGCACACTCGGCGCCATCGGGTTTTTGCGGGCCTGTGGTGCCGCTCCCGTCATCCGGGGTGCACGCGCCGTAATTCGCACCCGGGATGGGGTCGCAGGACTCACCCGCTGGGCAGTTTGCATCGCTGCCACAGGGCTGGCGACATACTTGGGATCCGTTGACGTTTAGGCAGAGCTGGCTGTAGCACTCCAAGCTTGAGGCACAGGGTTCGCCCAGCTCTTTCGTGGGCCCACCGTTGCCGTTGCCGGAGGCCTCAAGGCAGACGCCCAAGCCGGGGCTGTTCGAGTACCCGACGCACTCGAACCCACCGGGGCAGTTCGGGTTAGCGGTTTGGCACTCCACTGTGCAGATGCCACCCGTGTTGAGGGGTTGGCAGAAGTAAGGGTCGATGCAGTCTAGGTTGCCCGCGCAGCCTTCACCGAGCCCGGAGGTGCCCTCGGGGATCTCGTTCGAGAAGCCACCGCACTGGCCACCGCTGCAGGCGAGTTGGCCGAGGTAATACTCACCCTCAGGACCATCCCCAATCAGCGTAGGGCAATCCTCGTTTGTCTGACAGCTCCACCCTGGAGCAGGGTAGAGGAAGCAAAGGCCATCGAGGTCGTCTTGCTCGGGGGTCCGCGACTTCATGAAGTTATCTGCGGTCGTCGCCATTGTCGGCGGATCGTTCGGATCGTAATACGCGAGCACATGCTGAAGGCCGAAGAAGTGGCCGATCTCATGGACCGCGACGTTCATGACGTCCGTGCTGTAGTCCTCACCACTCATCGACCACGTATGCAGGTACCCATTGAAGGCGATGTCTGCCTCGCTGATCTCCCCGGATGGCACGGAGAAGTACGGGGCGGTCAGGCCGAGCACATACGACCCGTAGACCCATTGACCGTCCTCGATCCAGGCGAGCTCATTCTTGCCATTGCCGCTGTAGCCCGTCGCCGTGAGCTGCTTCGTGTTTGAGAAACCCTTGTCGACGAACTGAATGTTGGCGCAGCTCGCAGACCATTGGTCAAAGCTGTCACGGACCTCTTCTAAGCACGCCGAGGCTGAGAGATCGACCGAGCAGTCAGGGTGGAGGTAGTAGTCGACGCTGTTGCTCGCCCATCGGACGATGCCCCCTGAGGTGTCGTTCGTGAGCGTAATGCTGTAGCCCGACGCCGTGGACGGCAGCGCCAACAGGAACAAGGCGACGAGTAGTAGGTGACTGTTCTTCATGGCGCGTACCTCCTCAAGCTGGGCGCGACCCAGGGGGTGCTAGGGCAGGGGGAGGCCAAGCTGTGTGGCGTACACATCGGCGATGAGATCGTCGAGCAGGCGTGCGCTCGACACCGGGACGACCGGCGCATGCTCCAGACCACCTTGGGCGGTGCGCCGCATCAAGTGAACGTCACCGAGTGCGCGCTGTGTCCATGTCGCGCCAGACTCGGTGGTGTGCACGCGCCAGACGCCCTGCCCGAGTCCGCAGGGGATGTGCCCGACGGAGGTGGCCTCCAAGAAGAGGACGACCTCTTCACCGGCGACAAACCGCGGCATCCCTGGGATCCAAAGCGCCATATCATCATCGCCGCGGCCACCGAGGAGGCGCAGGACGTACGTCTTGGGGACGTCGACACCTCGGTAGACCTCTCGGACTTGCAGGGTGACATCGGTGAAGATGCCGCGCCCTTCGGCGCGCAGATCCACGGACTTCACAGCCGTGACGTTGGCGCGGACGATCCATTCGCTGACCAAGGTCATCTCGGGCACGTCGACGGCAAGCAATGTCGTCGCGTGTGCCTCCGAGCTGTGAAGGGAGAGGGTCGACGCGAGCATGATTAGCCCGCCAAGAATGAGTTGCCGCACGATGTCCTCCTGCCTACAGCGCGCCGAGACGATAGCAGGGCGCTCTGACCGACAGCAACCATGGGAGTCGCAGGACCCCAAAACCGAACCCCGTCGTCGGCGTTGAAATGGCAGGAAGCGAGTGCACGTCTTTCAATCGCCGGCAGCATTTCGTACGCTGACTGGGCTTATGACTCAAGAACTCCCCACACTGCCCGCTGCGCTCCTCGTAATCGTGCAAGCAGCTGGTGATCCTGACGTCTCACTGGCGACCATCGCCAACCTGATCATGGCTCAGCCAACGATGACGGCGTCCGTGCTCGCACTGGCGAACAGCGCGGCTTTCAACCGGGGCGCGAAGACGAACACTGTGGAAAAGGCGACCCTTGTCTTGGGGGCTCGCGCCATCCGTAACCTCGCAGTGACGCACGCGGTGCGTGTGATGACCTCCCGTGTGGATGCGGGGGAGCTGGACGAGGGGCTCTTCTGGGAGGACTCGCTGCGTCGGGCGTCGTGCGCGATGGTGCTCGCCGGGCAAGCTGGCTACGAAGATCCAGCAGAGGCGTTCACCGTCGGATTGCTGCAGGACCTCGGCACTTTGGCGATCGCTGTCGGCCACCTTGATCGAAGTGGTGAACTTCAAGCTGTGATGGGGCTGCCTGCGGCGGATCGCATCGTGATCGAGCGACAGATTGCGGGTGCTAGCCACGCAGAGTATTTGCTTGAGAAGGGGATTGCGTGGGGTTTGCCGCAGGACATGCTCCAGGTGATTTCACTTCACCATTCACCGGAGCACCGCCTTGCGGAGCGTCGCTCTGCACGCTTGCGAGATATTTGCGCTGTCGCTGACAAGGTCGCTGATGTGGTGCAAACGAACGCGTCAGGAGGAGCGGTCGCGGTAGCGACTCAGGCTGTCGAGAGCCTGACGGCCCGTGAGCCGCTGCGTTTGGAGCGGATCTTGGACAGCGTGGCTCAAGTGATGGAGAGCATGTCCGGGGATCTGGAGCTGAGCATTGGCGCCCAGCCTTCGTTTGAGGAGCTGATGAGTAACGCCAATGAGGCGTTGATTCAGATCAACCTCAGCTATGAAGAACTCACGCGCCGCCTTCAGCAGCTGCTCGAAGAAAAAGAGGAGCTGACGCGTCAGCTGCGCAGCTCGAACGCAGCGCTGGCGCGCCTCGCGGCGACTGACATGCTCACTGGAGTGGCCAATCGGCGCGCCTTCACCGAAGCTGTTGACGGCCTGTTGGCAGACCCCGACGAGCCGCAGAAGCCCATATCGCTGGTGATGGTTGACATCGACCACTTCAAGGCGGTCAACGACACCTTTGGTCATGCGGCCGGTGATGACGTGCTGCGAGGGGTCTGTGAGCGGATGCAGGTCGTGGTGCGAGCGGAAGACCTTGTCGGGCGCTTGGGGGGCGAGGAATTCGCCATCCTGTTGCCGAATTGTGATGCCTACCATGGGCGCCGTGTCGCGGAGCGCATCCGGATCGCTCTCAAGAAGAAGCCGCTGAGCACTCAAACGGGGGAAGACATCCGGATCACGGCCTCCTTTGGCGGTGTGACGCTCGCGAGCGCCCCGTTCCCGAAGAGGGATCGAATTTTCAAGATCATCGACACGGCGCTGTACCAGGCCAAAGAAGCAGGTCGCGACAGGGTGATCTGGGCCGACTGAAGGTCTGCCTTAGCGGGCCAAGGTCGACCGGTGGCCGACGAAGGCGAGCGCGAAGATCCCTAGGCCGCCCAACGCGTAAGCGCTATCGCCCCCCTCGGTCACGGCTTGCCAAAGCATCACGCCGATGATGACGGCGCTGCCCAGCAAGTACAGTGCCGGGAGGAGAGGGTAGGCCATCGCTCGGTATGGCCGCTGCATGTTTGGTTCGGTGCGCCTGAGCACAAAAAGTGCCCCGACGGTTAGGCTCCCGACCACGACCATTGCAATCGTCGCGAGCTTGTAGATCTGCTCGAAGGTGCCCGTCATCACGAGGAGCATCGTCAGGGCGCCCTGGATGCGCAGCGCACGTGCAGGGAGTCCACGGATGCTGTCCAAGTGCGCGGCCTGTGACCAGAAGGCGCCGTCTTTCGCCATCGCGAAGGCGAACCGACCTCCCCCCATGGCAGTTGCGTTGATGGAGCTCACGATGCCCGCAGCGATCAGGGCGACCATCGCTATCTCCATCGGTCGTCCTCCAATCGCTTTGGCGAGCGCTGAGCCCGCTTCGTGGGTCTCCGCCAGCCCGGAGAGCGTGAAGGCACCGAGGAAGGCACTGCAGAGCAGTACGTAGAGGAGGCTGATGGCGGCGGTGCCACCCAAAAGGGCGAGGGGGATGTTGCGCTCTGGCCTGCGCACTTCGCCAGCGACGTAGACAATCGCGTTCCAGCCCGCGTAGGCGAAGTAGACTGCCAGGTAGGCATTGACGAAGGCCCCGAGGGACGTCGGCTCCGGTACCTCAGGGGGAGGTCCCGCTGCTGGGGCTTGGAAGTCCGTCGTAACGGTCCATCCGGCTAGCACGATCAGCAAAAAGAAGGGGCCGATTGTGGTGATGGACTGTGCCCAAGCGGAGACGCGCAGGCCGAGGACATTGAGCTCGGTGAAGAGCAAGATGAGGGCCACACCGATCAGCTGCGAGACCCTGATCTCTCCACCCCAGGGCCAAGTCATCGCGACGGCGCTGGTGTCGAGGCCTGTGAGCACGGGGACTTGAAATTGCGCCACCGCGACCGCGAGCGTCGCGAGTGAGCCACAGAAGCCACCGGCGAATGACACCCAGCCACAGGCGAAGGCCATGGAACCGCCAAAGGCACGGCGAATGAAGACGTAGTCACCCCCGGCCTGCGGCATCGCCGCGCCGAGCTCTGCGTACGCGACAGCCCCTGCTAGCGCGATCAGACCGCCCAAGACCCAGATGCCGAGGAAGGCGGACGGTGTGGCTACCAGCCCCGCGACGACCGGGGGATAGATGAAGATCCCAACGCCAAGCATCGCACCTGCGACGATAGAGAAGGAGCTCAGTGCGCCCAAGAGTCGGGCGGTCGGTGGTGGTGTGGTCACGCGGTGGCTGGGGCTGTGACCATTCGCTCCAAGAGCGCCTGCCCGTACTCAGCAGCGGTGGTCTCAAGCGGAGGGTAGCGTGTCATGAAGGCGGCAGCCTCGGCGACTGGATCACTCGACCGCGCGAGCCGGTTGGCGGCTAACGGCAGCAGGATAGGGTCGATGTGCATCAACGCTTGCAGCCCGGCGGGGTCTGGAGGTGTCACTGTGGCAGCCCAGATGCCCAGCCACGCCTCTAGGAGCCGGACGCGTTGTGCCTCAGTCCGCCGCCGGTCAAGGGCCCCTGAGTGGAGCACGTCATGCAAGGCATAAGCGGCCATGGCGTCGTGCACCAGCGCCTCTAGCAGAGCCGGACCTGGTGCGCTCGCGGAGAGTATGCAGCGGCTCGCGCCGCTGATGAGGCTGGTTGGGGGGGCCTCCGAGCGGAGGGCCCGGATCGTGAGCGCCACCATCCGTGGGTGAAGCGCAGTTGCTTCATCGTGTCGCAGCAAGGCGGACAGGATGGCGCTCCCTGCTTCCAAGTTGTCTGCTTCTAGGAGGTCTTCGGCTGACGCGAGGCGGTTGTGAACACTGTGCGGGTCATCTGGGCTTACCCCATCCCCCTCGGAGGCCGCGGCTTGTGCTTCGTCGTCGACTCGATCGGACGACGCGATCGCCCCGAGTCGAAGTCCCCACACGGTGCGCTCCACGGAGTCTGAGAGCTTCGCGAAGAGCGCGTGAGCGAGCGCTTCGTCTTCAGAGGTGAGGTCGAGCTCATCTTCCGGGAGGCAGGCGCGCACTGCGGCTGTGAGCTCGGCGCGTTCGTCGTCCGGTAAGGCGTCGGCCAGTCGCGCGGCTTGGAGGAGAGCCTGCGTATCCCCTCTGGCGATCCACCCTCGCGCCGCACGTGCTCGAGAGCCAGCCTCCTCGAGGAAGAGCAGCTCATCGGGGTGTTGAGGGAGCGCTTCGGGATCCCCTAAGGCATTTAATGTCTGGTTCCAGCTAAGGGTCGTCGAGGGGGTGAGCACGCGCATCGGGTATGCGACCTCGAGGCGCACGGTGAAGGGTGGGACGTCAGCCCCGAGCGCTG
>JBMYRH010000008.1:24848-26309 GCA_049602155.1 Myxococcota bacterium
AGGACCGGATCACCAAGCGCTGCCGCCCGCGCAGCCAATGCTTGAGCGATATCGGCGCGATCAGCAGACATCGCCAAGGCGGCATCGAGCTGCGCAGTCCCCGCCTCAAAGTCTCCCTGCTCATCAGCGATCTCAAGCCCTTCAAGGACTTCGAAGAGTGATGTCCTTGTCATCGCTCCGAGGCGCCGGCTCTCTTCGATTAAGCTCAAGGCTGCAACGAGTTCCTCGCGGAGCGCAGGGCGCCTTCGAAGGGCGAGGTTGACGTTTAAGATGAGCTGCCCGCCCAGGACTGGCTGTAACCACTCGGCCCCGTGATGGGAGGCATGGTCAATCATCGCGCTCGCTGCGACGGAGCACGCGAGCGCAAGTGCCGGTTCACCTGTCTCTCCCAGCGCGCGGAGCGGTCCGAGGAGCGCCTCCCAGCGTTCGGCGACGTCGTCAGCCTCGGCGTCGAGGTGGTGCGCAGCGAGGCGGAAGCGAGCTAACTCAGTGGCCTGAGGTGCGACGTATGGGGCCAGCGCTTCGATGAGTGCCTCGGCGCGCGCAGCCTCCTCGGGCACGAGGAGGAAGAGGGCGAGCAACCTAGAGGCTTCGTTGGTCTCCTGTGCAGGCTCTGGCCATGTCACATAGCTGGCGGCCAATTGCATCAGCTCGTCGTTCACGCGGCCTGTGAGCACCGTCCAGAGCGTGGTCTCATCGCCAGGTGGCAGGGTCGCGGGGTGGGGGGGGATGAAGCCGCGATTCGCCATGTGACTGACCGCGAGGCTGAGCTCCGCGTCATAAGGATAGCGCCGCAATGCAGCGCGGCAATGGCGCGCTGCGCGACGGCTAGCGCGGAGCCGCGACAGCCCTCCAGCGTCGAGGGCGTCTCGGGTCGCCTCCAAGGCAGCCTGCAGCTGTGCCGTGGGCGACATCATGAGGCGCTTTGGTCCTGGAACGTCATCGCGCAGCCATCGATGGTCACGGACGCAGGGAGGTTCAAGCGGCGATAAAGACCCTCAGAGACGGTGGCGACCATCCAGTCGTTACCTTCAAAGACGGCCCCCAAATCACCAGCATCGAAGCGTTGCTCGGTCGCCTGGTGCAGCGCACGCACGAGTTGGCCAGGACTCGGAGGTTGCCCCTTCCACGTGACGCGGAGTTGGATGTCTCGCGCCTCGACGGGGTCACTTATCCGCTTCAAGGCGATGAGGGTCTTACCCTTTCCATGGAGCGAAGTAAGCATCATCGGAGTCGAGAGGCTCAGGGCATGTGGGAGGGCGATCTCGACACCCACCTGGCCCCGGCCTAGCGGGTGCATCATCCCGAGTGCGTCTGCTGAGAGGCGTAAAGCACTGCAGAGTGCACGTTGAATGGTGCCCGGAGAGAGCGCGTCGGCTGCGGCACCAGTCGTTTGGATAAGGAGCGTTTCGTGGGTCGCGATCACGCCTGAACCTCCGGAGCCTCACCGTCGGCTGGCTT
>JBMYRH010000008.1:26405-62530 GCA_049602155.1 Myxococcota bacterium
GCTTCGCCTCGCTTGCTGGCTTCGCCTCGCTTGCTGGCTTCGCCTCGCTTGCTGGCTTCGCCTCGCTTGCTGGCTTCTCGCTCTGTGGGGGCTTAGAGGCTTTCTTCCCGGACTTCGCTTGGGCCGGTGCTTGAGCGAGTGCGCCGCCGACCACGCGGTAGGTGCGTCGACCGTCGCGGCTGTCTGAATCAAGTCGCTCGACAGGGGCCCAGATGCGCTTGCCTTTGCCCAAGGCGTTCGCTGCCATCCCCTCGGGCAGTTGCTCCACCGTGATCGTGGGTCGCTCCACGAACTCTCCGCCTTTACCGTCGCGTTTGGCCACGATCTTGGCGACGAGGCTCTTGCCCTTTCCGTCCCAGAAGACCTTGAGGGGGACGGGCTTCCCAGAGCCTATCGCGAAGCTCTTCTCCTCGTTGTCGAGGCGCGATGAGATGGCGTCCTTACCTAGCGCCAGCCTGAGCTTCTTCGGGTTCGCAATCCAGTAGACCCTGAGGCTCTCTTTGCCACGATCTCCGGCTTGGCCGCGCAGGCTACCTTCAAAGATATCGCCCTTACGGAGCTGCATCGGGTGGATCCCCGAGGGCAGATCTTGTCCACGAATCAGGGTGCGCAAGTGTCGGTGCTCATAGACCTCGGGTGCCTTGTGCTGATGGGCCTCGACGAGCGCGTAGGTCGGGGTGGTGTGAAGGACTCGGAGCTGGAACACGGTGTCCGTACCGACCCCGATGCGCTCTTCGAAGGCTTCAAGCGCGTGGAGCCGCGCTTGCTTGAACCCCGGGTGGCCGATGACCCTCTGCTGCAGCTTGTGGGCGGCAGCGCCATCGGAGCCACGCAGGGACAGGAGCGGTCGCAGCGCCTCTGCGGCCTCCTCAAGCTCGGTGAGCGAGGGCTCGCCCGAGAGGAGGCGCTCAGCCACGAGCAGCCTCGCGCGTGGGTACTTGGTGTGGGTGGCGGCCAATCGGGCGATTTCGAGGAGGGCGGTGTCGTCGCCGAGCTCGGTGAAGAGCGCAAGGGCGCGCTTCCAGGTCCCTTCTTTCTTGCGCAGCTCTCGGTTCGCCAGGACGCGGTCGCGCACAAAGCTCGCGGTCCTAGCGACGCCGAAAGTCGCCCCGACATGGTCGAGAATTCGAGCGATGTCATCGGGGCGCCATTTGGCCAGCGTGCGATGGGGCAGCGCGGTCAACACGCGGTCCAGAACGTCGCTGCTGAAGGGGGATGAGATCCCCGCTCGTAGGTTCTGCAGTAAGCGCTCTGCGAGCCCCCCTGCGGCGTCTTCGTCTGTGCCGTCCTCGAGCAAGGCGCTCTCCCAGAGGCGGACCAAGGAGGTGTCCTCTCCCGTGCGTGAGAGCAAGGTCGTCATGACCTTGCGCCAAGGGCTTGGGTCATCCCCTGCGAG
The DNA here is from genome assembly GCA_049602155.1 of Myxococcota bacterium. Classification (GTDB taxonomy): domain Bacteria; phylum Myxococcota_A; class UBA9042; order PHBI01; family JBMYRH01; genus JBMYRH01. Next base: position 27,802 of record JBMYRH010000008.1, read on the forward strand.
GGCCTCGATGGTTGAGGCGAGGTGTCGCGCTGTGTCGGCATTCAGCGCTTTCGCGCGCTCGACAGCTTGGACCAATCGGCCCGCTTGGCTTGGGGTGAGGGTGCCCTCGGCAGCCTGAGCTTCGAAGAGGGCCACAGCATCACGGCGGATGTCGCCCCCGGCGCCGCCGGTGCGTGCACGCCACGCGAGGAGGTCTCCCCGAATCGCGCGGGCCTCCGTCGTGGGACCGAAGCGTGCTTCGTGGTCTCCAAGCAGGGCATGAGTGGCGTCCATTGCGTGGTGTCGCGCCTCTCCTTCGACCTGGTGGCTTTGGTGGAGGGCTAGGCGGGCACGGTCAAGGAGCACGTCCGGGTGGCTAGAGAGCTTCGCCGCGATTCGGTCAGCGGCAGCCTGGATCGCGCCAGAGGCCTCCTTCGCTGCGGCCTGAACCCCTGCATCTTTTGATTGGCTGGCTTCGAGCAACATGGACACAGCGGCCCGTATCAAATGCGGACCTGCATGTGGGCGAGTGACGGCCTCAGCCACCAGCGCGACGTCTGTGGCCAGGCGAGGGTCGCTCGAGGCAGTGCACGCGCCGAGCGCGAGGGCTGCAGCGGGCGCCAAATCGTCTGGTTCAGCCTCCAATGCGCTCGCCAACCGGCGACGCGTCCCCAAAAACAGCGTCTTCGTCGCTTTTGCGAGGGCAGGGTCACTCAGGCCGCTAGTGATGATGGTCGCGAGGTTGTGATCGGCCCACGCGGTGCTCGCTCCAGGGCTCCCGACCGCTTGATCGTAGAGAGATAGGGTCGCTCGCGCCGTGCGCGCCAGGCGATCCGCTAACAGACCACTGGTCGGGGTCTCTGTGAGGTATCGGGTGAGGGCCTCTCGGACCGCTGCTTCGTGTGACATAGCTGATCTCCTGGGCCGCATCAGCCGCCCCGGTTCGTGTCACGCCAACTCCCAGTTGTGCTTGGCTCAAGGGGGAAGAGGGCGCGCTGTGTGTGGGTGTCGGCGCACCCTCGACCACGAAGGATGGCGACGCCTCGGACCTACATACAGAGTGCGTCGACTCTCGGCAAATGCATCGCACTCCTGTGCGCCGTGCTGGAGTGCGGTACACTCGTCAGGTGCGACTCTTTCTCCCCCTATTTATCGGCCTCTTGGTGTCTGGATGCGCGGCGGCTAGCGGACCAATGCTGACCTCTTTGGCTGCTTGGGAGCGCGGGAGCGCGATTGAGTCTTCCGAGACGCGGCGACTGGACAGGCTGGAGGTGCCGCGGAATGCGCAGCTCACCTTTCGCGTGCTGACCGCTGAGATGGACTCAGGGATGGACGGTGAGGTGATGCTTCACTGTCGGGTGCACACCGTAGACGGCGGGATGATCACCTGGGGCCTCACCGCCGGTGGTGAGTCGACGGAGCCGATTCGAGCGAAGTGGTTGAAGCGCGTGGATGTGTTGATGGGCACCGCTGGAGAGGAGGCGGGGGCCCGCCTCTCAGGGCCGGCTGCGCTGGTTGATGTGCCGGCTGTCGGCGCACTGAGGGATGGGGCGTGGGAGCGCTTAAGCGCCGCTGTCGAGCAGGCTGGTGGGCAGCTGGCCATGGCAGCGAATGTCCCGATCTACCCGGGCGAAAAGGGGGCACCAGGGGTGCTCAGGCGCTACCTTGTCTTCGAAGGGGTTGCCGACGCACATAGCGGTCCTGTGGTCTCGGCTGTGATCGAGCTCGCAGTTGAGATCATCGATCGCGACTACCGACCCAAGCAGAAAGAACATCGTGCGCCAGAGCGCCATGATCCCGTGAGAGAGCCTCCTCCAAGGGATTTCGCAGCCTTGCGTTGAACCTTGGGTGACGTGCTGCGACCGCCTTATGCCCCGCAGGCGTCGCTAGCCTTTGCGTGATGATTCAGACCTGTTATGTGGGCCGCGCAGTCGCACCGAGGAGCCCAGAATGGCTTTTGTTGCCCGGATTTACGTGACGCCCCGAGCCGATGTGCTCGATCCCCAAGGAAACGCCGTGGGCCGCGCCCTGGTGAGCCTTGGCTTTGACGGCGTGGCCGATGTGCGCATCGGCCGCTACGTTGAGCTTCAGGTTCACAGCGCGGATCGCGAAGAGGCCTCCACGATGGTGACGGCCATGTGCGAGTCCTTGTTGGCGAACTTGGTCGTCGAAGACTATCGCTTTGATCTAGAGCAGGCGTCTGGCTCATGAAGGCCGCCGTCATTGTTCTGCCGGGGTCGAATTGCGACCACGATTGCTTCCATGTGTTGCAGAACGTTCTCGGCATCGAGACCCGTTTCGTGTGGCACAAGGAGCGTGAGCTCCCCGATGTGGACCTCGTGGTGTTGCCCGGAGGCTTCTCCTACGGGGACTACCTTCGCGCTGGAGCCATCGCACGGTTCGCGCCGGTGATGGAGGCTGTCATAGCGCACGCGTCACGTGGCGGCTTTGTCTTCGGGATCTGTAATGGTTTCCAGATGCTCACGGAGAGCGGCTTGCTCCCGGGCGCTCTAAAGCGAAACCGATCGCTTCAGTTCGTCTGTGAAGACGTGAAGCTGCGCGTCGAGCATACCCAGAGCGCCCTGACGTGTCGCACCGCTGGACGTAGTCGCCTGACGATGCCGATTGCCCATGGTGAGGGGAATTACTACATCGACGCCGAGGGTCTCGCGCGGCTCGAAGGGGAGGGGCAAGTGCTCTTCCGCTACGAGGGTGCCGACGGTGAGATCGCAGACTACGCGTTGGTCAACGGCTCGATGGGCTCCATCGCCGGGATCATGAACGCAGGACGCAATGTCTTCGGGATGATGCCCCACCCTGAGCGGGCCGCTGAGGCGCTCGTGGCCGGGCCAGCACATGATGAGTCGAACGTGGATGGTCGATTGCTCTTCGAGGGTTTGATCGCGCACGTGGAGGGCGGGGCATGAGCGACTATAACAACCACGTTGAGATCACCGACGCCCTCATTGATGAGCATGGGCTGACGGAGTCTGAGTACGCGCGCTTGTTGGAGGTCCTTGGTCGGACGCCGACGCTCACGGAGCTCGGGATCTTCTCGGCGATGTGGTCAGAGCATTGCTCTTACAAGTCGTCTCGATTGCACCTGGCGAAGTTGCCGACGACGGGCCCAAGGGTCCTCCAGGGGCCGGGTGAGAACGCTGGCGTCGTGGACGTCGGTGACGGTTGGGCCGCTGCCTTCAAGATGGAGTCGCACAATCACCCGTCATTCATCGAGCCCTACCAAGGGGCTGCGACTGGTGTTGGCGGCATCATGCGTGACGTCTTTACGATGGGGGCCCGCCCCATCGCGAACCTGAACAGCCTCCGCTTCGGGCAGCCGCGTCACCCCAAGACGCCACACCTGGTTCGCGGCGTCGTCGCAGGTATCGCGGATTACGGTAACTGCATGGGGGTGCCCACCGTTGGCGGTGAGGTCACCTTCGACCCGAGCTACGACGGGAACATCCTGGTGAACGCCTTCAACCTTGGGCTGTTGAAAGCGGACCGAATCTTCCGGGGCTACGCTACAGGCGTCGGTAACCCCGTGCTCTACGTGGGCGCGAAGACCGGGCGTGACGGTATCCACGGGGCGACGATGGCGTCGGATAGTTTCGACGAAGAGTCAGAGGCCAAGAGGCCGACGGTCCAGGTCGGTGATCCGTTCACTGAGAAGCTCTTGCTTGAGGCCTGCCTCGAGGCCTTTGAGACGGACATCATCGTCGGCATCCAAGACATGGGCGCCGCGGGCCTCACCTCCTCGAGCTTTGAGATGGCAGATCGCGCTGGGACAGGGCTCGATCTGAACCTCGACGCGATCCCCCAGCGTGCAGCGAATATGAACCCCTACGAGATGATGCTCTCGGAGAGCCAGGAGCGAATGCTCTTGGTGGCCAAAGAGGGCCGTGAGCAGGGGCTGATCGACATCTTCCACAAGTGGGATCTTGATGCGGTGGTCGTGGGGCGTGTCACTGATACGGGGCGTGTCGTTGTCAGCTGGCGCGACGAGGTCGTCGCTGACGTCCCCGTGAAGCCCATCGGGCAGCATGCGCCGAAGTATGACCGCCCGACTCAGGAGCCCTCGGACTTGGCTGAGCGCTGGGAGATCGACCTGAGCGATGTCCCAGACGTGACATCAGGCGTCGAAGCCACTGGGTTGCTCACCGAGCTTATGGCCTCTGCGCATTTGGCGTCACGCCGCTGGGTTTATCGGCAGTACGACCACATGGTACGCCTCTTGACGGTCCGTCGCCCCGGGGACGCTGACGCTGCAGTGATGCGCTTGCCCGAGGGTGAGCGCGGCTTGGCGATCGCAGCGGACTGTAACCCTCGTTGGTGCTTTTTAGACCCACGTCGCGGCGCGGAGCATGCGATCGCGGAGGCGTGTCGTAACCTCGCCTGCGTGGGGGCGGAGCCCGCTGGCAGTACCGATTGCCTGAACTTTGGTGATCCCACGCGACCCGAGATCATGTGGGAGTTCGTCGAGGCTGTGGAGGGTTTGGCGACCGCATGCGAGGCGTTTGACGCACCGATCGTGAGTGGCAACGTGAGCCTCTATAACCAGACCGGTGACACCGCCGTGAAGCCCACCCCCGCGATCGCAGTGGTCGGGGTGGTCGAGGATGTGACGCGCGTTGCGGGTGGGGCCTTCGCACGTGAAGGGCTTGAAGTCGCGATCCTGGGCGAGCTTGAGGCGGAGGGCGGTGCGACGTTGGCCGGGAGTGTCCGGTTGGCTGCTATTGATGGCCGCTGTAACGGGCGGCCTCCAGCCCTGGATGTGGCTCGAGAGCGGGCCGTACAGGGCGCATGTCGCACCTTGGTGCGCTCCGGTGTGGTCACCGCAGCGCATGACCTCAGCGAAGGCGGCCTAGGGGCCGGTTTGGCCGAGATGTGCTTCGGCGGGCCAGGTTGGCCTATGGTTGGGGTGACGATTGACGCTGCGCCCAAGGGGCGGCTCGACCAGCTCCTCTTTGGCGAGGATGCGTCACGCGTGCTGATCGCATACGAGACGAATCAGCGCTCTGAGGTGTCTCGGGTGGCGAGCAAGCACGGCGCGCCGATTCGCGTCTTGGGGATCACCGGGGGAGACAGGCTCGTGATTCGCGGGGCAGAGGGCGAGCGCCTTGTCGACGCGAACGTGGAGGTGCTCCACGCAGGGTGGTCCACCGGGTTCCAAGAGAGTATCGGCCTTTAGGGCGAGCCTTGATGTGCAATGGCGTGCACCCCTCTACCGTCCAGCGGCGCTTGAGGGGGCGCTCGCGCCGTGTATGACGGACACCTCACCGCTTCTTCATTGGAGGTAGGGGCGTATCGCCGTGTGTGGGCACATCCGGTGGGGGAGAGATTTTCCTGCAGACGTCGTCTCGACCTAGATGTGCGGTGTAGAGCGTGGCTTTTTGAGCCTCACCGACATCTTGAAGCGCATTCTTGCGCTCGACGCGATTGGCCAGATTGGCTTGCGTCCGGTATTAAGGTCATTGCACCGCAGTGGATCACAGTGCATTGCAGCAATGAGGACGTGTAGATGTGTGATGTTTGTCCGTTGAAGATGAGGCTTAGCCTCCAGCGGCGGGCGCATCAGGACACGGCTGACCAGAAAGGACGTCTATGAAGGTCGGAATACCCAGCGAAGTCTACCCCAAGGAGGCGCGTGTCGCGGCCTCGCCCGATACGGTGACCAAGCTGAAGGCTTTAGGTTATGAGGTCTGCGTCCAGTCTGGCGCAGGGCAACACGCACACTTCTCGGACGCGGACTATGAGGCGGCTGGAGCGTCAGTGCTCACGGACGCCGCAGAGGTCTGGGCTTCGGATGTTGTGCTGAAGGTGCGCGCGCCGATGGATCGCCCCGATGGGAGCGGTCACGAGAGCGCGCTCCTCAAGGAGGGGGCGACCCTCATCGCATTCTTGGCACCCGACCAGTCGGATGCGCTGCTTGCTCAGCTCGCAGAGCGCGGCGTCAGCGCTGTGGCGGTCGAGAAGATCCCGCGGATTACCCGCGCACAGAAGATGGACGCGCTGAGCTCCCTCGCGAATATCGCTGGTTACCGGTCGGTGCTCGAGGCTGCCACGTATTTCGGTCGCTTTTTTACCGGTCAGATAACGGCTGCGGGGCGCCTCGCTCCTGCGAAGGTGCTCGTGATTGGCGCCGGTGTCGCAGGGCTACAGGCCATCGCGACGGCCAAGTCGATGGGCGCGATCGTGAGAGCGTTCGATACCCGTGAGGCGTGTCGCGAGCAGGTGACGAGCTTCGGCGCGGAGTTCCTCGAGGTAGAGTTCGAGGAGTCGGGGGAGGGCGCAGGAGGCTACGCCAAGGTGATGAGCCCGGAGTTCATCGCCGCAGAGATGGATCTCTTTCGAAAGTACGCGGTCGAGACGGATATCGTCATCACGACAGCGCTGATCCCTGGGCGACCGGCGCCAAAGCTTTGGCTGGCTGATATGGTCGAGCTGATGCCGAACGGCGGCGTTGTCGTCGACTTGGCAGCTTCTCAGGGTGGGAATTGCGAGCTCACTGAGCCAGGCGAAGTGGTCGTGAAGCACGGCGTCACTTTGGTCGGACACGAAGACCTCACGAGCCGGTTGGCGACCACTGCGAGCCAGCTCTACTCGACGAACCTCTACAACCTCGTCGAGCACATGACCCAGGACGGTCAGCTGACTGTCGATCTCGAAGATGAGATCGTCCTGGCCTCTACCGCTGTGAAGACAGGGGAGGTCGTTTGGCCTCCGCCAAAACCGGCAGCGCCACCACCACCGCCACCGAAACCGGCGCCCAAGGCTGAGGCGCCTGCACCCAAAGTTGCTCCTGCGTCGAGCAGCAAACCGAGCAGCAAGCCGAGCTCGGGCCACGGTCACGGCGACACTGGCGGGGGAAGCGGTGCCGTGGGATGGATCATGTTGGCCGTCTTGGTCTTGGCCTGGGGCTCAGCCGAGCTCTTTGGACACGAGCCGAGCGGTGAGATGGATGCCTTACGAGACTTTCTGCAGCACTTCACGGTCTTCGTGTTGGCCTGCTTTGTCGGTTGGCAGGTCATCTGGAACGTCTCACCTGCGCTACACACACCGTTGATGAGCGTCACGAACGCGATCAGCGGGATCATCTTGGTGGGTGGCATGCTCCACGCATCAGGAGACCTGAGCAGCGTGGAGACCATGCTAGGGCTCGCTGCGGTCGGCTTCGCCACGCTGAACGTCAGCGGTGGCTTTCTTGTGACGCAGCGGATGCTGCGCATGTTCCGTAAGTAGGGGGGGCGAGATGGAATCCGGCTTACTTACTTTTGCGTATCTTACTGCCAGTGTGCTGTTCATCTTGAGCCTCAGGGGGCTCTCGAGTCAGGAGACTGCGCGGCAAGGCAACCTCTACGGCATGTTGGGAATGCTCGTCGCGGTCCTGGCGACGGCGTCGTCTCCGGAGGTCACGTCGTATCCTCAGATCGGCGCGGTCATGGGGATCGCGGTTATCCTAGGCGCTGTGATGGCAGTGCGCGTGGCGATGACCGGGATGCCCGAGCTCGTCGCTATTCTGCACAGCTTCGTCGGCCTCGCTGCCGTCTTGGTTGGCCTCGCAGCGTACTATGACGCGACAGAGGCGACCGGCGGGAGCCACGGGGGGACGGGGCAGGTCATCCTCTTCATCGAGATCTTCATCGATGTCTTGATCGGCGCCATCACCTTCACCGGCTCTGTCGTCGCGTGGGGCAAATTACGGGGGTCTATCACCGGCAAGGCGCTGGTCCTGCCAGGACGTCACCTGATGAACCTGGCGCTCTTCATTGGCTGCATCGTCTGCGCTGTGTGGTTGGTGCAATCTGAGGGCCGCGAGGGGCTTCAGCCGCTCTTGATCACGATCGCTCTGGCCTCCGTCCTGGGCGTCCACTTGGTCATGGCGATTGGTGGTGCGGATATGCCCGTCGTCGTCTCGATGCTCAACTCGTATTCGGGTTGGACCGCTGCAGCAGCCGGCTTCATGCTCTCCAACGACCTGCTTATCATCACCGGTGCATTGGTCGGCTCCTCTGGTGCGATCCTCAGCATCATCATGTGCCGCGCCATGAACCGCTCTATCGTCAGCGTGATGCTCGGTGGGTTCGGGTCGAGCACAGCGAAGGCCCCCGCGAAGCCAGCAGGGCCAGCCCCTGAGGGGGAAGTGAGTGAGCTGGACGTTGACAGTATGGTCGAGCTGCTCACCTCCGCGAAAGACGTCATGATCATCCCTGGTTACGGCATGGCGCGTGCACGCGCTCAGCACGCCATCCGGGATCTGACGAACTCACTTCAAGAGCGTGGCGCCACGGTGCGCTTCGGGATTCACCCGGTGGCAGGTCGCTTGCCCGGGCACATGAACGTGTTGCTCGCAGAGGCAGACGTCCCCTACGACATCGTCTTTGAGATGGATGAGATCAATGGTGACTTCCCGAACGTCGATGTCTGTCTCGTCCTCGGAGCCAACGATATCGTGAACCCTGGCGCTGAGACCGACGAGAGCAGCCCGATCTATGGGATGCCGGTCTTGAAAGTGTGGGAGTCCAAGCGCGTCGTGATCTGCAAGCGCAGCCGTAACGTCGGCTACGCAGGGGTCGACAACCCGCTCTTCTATCACGAGCGTGCCAGCATGCTCTTTGGGGACGCACGCGAGATGGTCGAGACCTTGGTGCGGGCGCTCTAAACGATTTAGCCGGGAGGCCAGGTTAAGCCACGGCCACCGACGACATGAAAGTGAAGGTGAAAGACGCTCTGACCGGCGCCTGAACCGCTGTTGCTGATGACGCGGAAGTCACTCAGTCCATCCTGCTCTGCGACCTTACGACACACCGACAAGAGGTGGCCTGCGAGCGCTGTATCGGCGTCCTCGAGCTCCCCGATATTGACGATCTCTTTTTTGGGGATGACCAAGATGTGCGTCGGCGCGACCGGGTTGATGTCGCGAAAGGCGAGGGCGTGTTCGTCTTCGTAGACGATGTCCGCTGGGATTTCGCGGTCGATGATCTTAGAGAAGATGGTGCTCATTAAGACTCCTTGGTCTGCCAGAGGGCAGGGGGGAGGGGGATCGATTCGCCGTTGATAGTGAGCTCTGGGGCTCTGATGATGAGGTCCATATGGCGAGGGCTGTCGCGCTCGCCGCCGAAGTGAGCGTTACCGCCTACCGCGACATGCACGGTCCCCGCTGACTTCTCGTAGAGTGTGCCAATCTGCCAGGGCGGCGCCCAAGGGTTGGTGCCAATCCCGAGTTCGCAGAGCGGCTCATGACCCACGCCCATCTCTTCAGCGAGCGCGTCATCTGGTGTGCCGTCGGCGTACTCAACGGAGAGCAATTGGCCCTGGGCGAACCGAGCAACCCTCTGTTCGCCCACATGGTGAAAGACGACCTGACCCATGGCGCTGTCTTCTCGAGCTGCGGTGTAGATCTCACCACCAGGTAGATACACTGCGGGTTCTTTATCACCCAAGATGCAGTCCTCAGGGAGCCAACGGCGCCCTGCGACTGAGAGCCGAAGGTCCGTCCCAGCAGGGCAGCGTATGCGCACCTCTTCGGCGCCTGCGACGCGGGCAAGGAGCGCCTCGTTCCATCGCCGCATCACGTCGTAGTCGATGTCGAAAGCCCGGCTGTAGATTGCGCGCATGGCGTCGGGGCGGAGATCGATCTCGGCGTCCTTTCGAGCACCTCTGGGCCAGTCGATGAAGAGCAGGCGTTGGCCAGCTGCGAGCAGGGCCTCTCGCCGTGTCATGGCCTCGATCTCGATCAGGTGATCCCCCGCCACCGATTCGGCCCAAGGGCGAACACCGCAGAGGACCATCAACGTCTCTGTGCGGGACCCACTTGGGACCCAGCGATCCGCACAGTCCGAGACACTCATCGTCACCGGGTCGGGTTCAGGTTGAAGCGCAAGCGTGACCTGGTAGCCAAGCGCTGTCATGGCGGCGCTGAGGCTCTCTGCAGTCGCACACATCCACGACGGAAGCATCACGAGCGCGGCCTGTCCCTCGGCGCGCGGCAGCACCTGAGCCAGCGCACGTGAGGCCTGTTCGCGGTTGAGCTGTGTACCGTCTCCGTTCATCATCACCGCACCCTATCACCCCTCACCTCTATAAGGAGGCGTTGTTCGTCATGGAGCGCTGCCCTTTTGGACTTGTAGCCTTTGATCTCGACGGGACGCTCGTGGCGCACGGGGAGCCCATCTGGAAGACCCTGCATCAGGCCTGCGGTTCTGATTTAGCGCGCCGTAAGGCAGTCCTGCGAGCTGCCCTAAGCGGTCAAATCAGCTATGCCGACTGGTTCGCCGAGGATATCGAGATGCTGCAGGCCGCGGGGGCGAGCCTTGAGGACATTCAGGGCGTGCTATCAGCCTTGACCCCGATGGATGGGGCGACGGGGCTTGTGCGCGACTTGCAGATGGTCGGTGTCAAAGTCGTGGTCATCTCGGGGGGGATCCAGCGCGTCATTGATACCGTGCTCCCAGAGCTGACCTTTGATGCTGTGCTCATCAATCGACTCTTCTTTGATGACGCTGGGAGCCTCTTAGGCGGAGAGCCCACGCCGTTTGATCGTGCGCACAAAGTAGAGGGGCTCCGGATGCTCGCGGAGCGTTTTGGGGTACCCCTCGCAGAGACCGCCTTCATAGGAGATGGCCCCAACGACGTCATGGTCGCTCAAGTGGCGGGCTTTTCGATCGCCTGGGGCGCGGCCGATGCCACGTTGATAGAGGTCGCGGATGTTCATGTGAACGCGACGGACCTAGATGCCCTGCGCCCTCTGCTCTTCCCTCCCGGGTGAGCCGCAGCGCTAAGGCGCAGCGAGGCGCTGGCCTATTCGACCAGTGCCTCTGTGTAAAGTTTGGCCGATGGTACCCGGGGGCTGGTCACCATCGGCCAGTCGTACGCACCCTTCTCCAGCGACAGGCCACGGAGCATAGGCTGCGATAGCTTGGGGTTGTGCTGTCCAGGCCTGAGAGGGTTCGGACAATCCATCACCAAACCATTACAATGCTAGTATGGTCGGCCTTCTAGCTCAAGGGTGAGGTCGCCAAGCAGCCCTTTCCCTGGTAACCCGAACATGAAATCTGCCTCTTGGTGGTGCGATGAAGTCAACTGGAACAATCGTCTGGGAATTCGCAAATGGGCTCACGAAAGAGACGCTCGCGTACGCGCCTTTGAACATCTTAGGTCACGCTGAGATCTTCGAGATGGTGATTCCACAGGCGTGCGGTGGACAAGCGGAGTGCGGTACCTGCCGGGTACGCGTGCTCGAGGGAGAGGTCACGACGATGCTCGGCGATGAAGCCGAGCTGAGGCGCGCGCACCCGAAGCACTTTGATGATGACGAGCGCCTGTCTTGTCGCGCACGACCGAAGGGAGACGTACGCATCCAGCTCCGCGGCAAAGGGCCCGCTGATCTTCGAGACGAGGTGTCTTGAGGAGCCCCTCTAAGGCGCGGGGGGGACCGCGCTCTCTTCACCGCTCAAGGCGCTGCGGAGCGTGCCCATCGGGGGGACGTTTGCGACGGTATCTGCGGTAGCGACCAGTGCATCACTACATCGAAGGGCGCCACGCGCGGCCTCTTCTAGGGACATGCCCGACGCGACGCCGGCCACGACGGCACCATCAAAGACGGCCTCACCAAGCGGTGTAGTGCGCGCTGCGTTCGTCGCAGGTTGCTCGATCGTGATGACACGGTCGCGGTCGACGACCACGCAACCGCGGCGCCCGTGTCGGATGACTGCTTGTGTGATGCCTCTGCGTTGAGCGACCTCTGCGGCCTCACTCGCACTCGCCCGCTGCAGCAGCTGGCCTGTGGCGAAGGGCGCGCTGATGAGCAGCAGGTCGGTGAGCGGGAGCAGGTCTTCAAACGCACTGCGTGCGCCCTGGGCTGCACCCTCGGGCCAGACACCGCGGTGCAGCATGGGGTCGAACACGGTCGTGACGTTACGTTCACGCGCTGAGGTCAGGGCGGCCACCAGCGCTTCGTGTGGCTTCACGCCAAGCGCAGAGGTGCTCCCAGGGGCGAACACCATATTCGTGGCCTGCCACAGGATTTGCCCGATATCGTCAGCGTCGAGCCCGGCTGCAGCGCCATCTCGTAGTCGCACCGCCTCGCCGTCGCCCATCAGCGTGATGGCGTTTCGGCCGCTTACTTGGCGTGTGTAGTCGAGGTGCAGGGACTCTGCATCCCAGCTTTGAAGTAAGCCGTCGGTGAAGCCATCGGTGCCGATCCGCGTCACGAAGGCCACAGGCTGGTCCAGCCTTGAGATGACGACGGCGGTGATGAGCGCATCACCGCTTTGACTACGACGAAAGGTGGAGGCCTCTCCGATCGCGCCATCGGCGACCATGGTGATCTGGGCGTCCCCAATGACGACGATTCCCCGCTCGGTCTGCAATGGGTTCATGACCGTCCTCCATGCACTCGTCCGTGCTGTGCAGCGTCGCGATGCGCTGTCGCTGCGTGATTTCGAATAACCATGTGGTCGCCAGCTGCCATCAGATCGCGCGAGTAGAGCGCCTCAGAGAGGGCGACTGCGCGTGCCCCGGCTTCAAAGTAAGCGGACAGACGGTCACCGCCAATGCCACCACCCACGACGAAGTTTGTATCGGGGAAGAGATCGACCATTAAGCGGAGGTGCAGTGGTCCGCCGCTGGAGGCGATGGGGTAGAGCTGCACCAAATCTGCCCCCAACGACAGGGCTTGCGCGATCTCGTTGGGGCTCCAAGCTCCAGCGATCCATGGGAGGTTCGCCTCCCGCGCCAGCGCGCCGACCTCTGGGTGGGCTGTCGGGCTCATCAGGAAGCGCGCCCCTGCGCTGACTGCCTCAACGGCTTGCTCAGGCTGGCGCACACGCGCCAACCCGACCGTCATGTTGGGCCTCGCCGCGACCGAGGCGATTATCTGCGCGGCGTTGGGGGTATCGGCGCCGATACACATGACCTGGAACCCCGCGGCGACGCATGCACTCGCGGCATGCATGCCCCAGTCGGCGCGCTCTGCGTTGATCACGGCGATCGCAGGGGCGTGGTCGAGAGCGCTGTCGAGGGCTTCCTGGGCGGTCATCATGAGCCGGTCATATCACACCCAGGGCGGGCAGGGGGAGTGGGAGCGGTCGCCCTCTTTAGTAGGGCGTCTCAGGGCGCACTTGTGTAGAGGACAGCACGGCTAGGAGCCGCGCCTCTTCTGTGCGCATCTTAGCGGCTTCGTTTGGCTCGCCGTGGTCATGTCCCTGGAGGTGGCACACACCGTGGACGAGCAGGAAGCGGAGCTCATCTTCGAGCGTGTATGCGTGCTCCGGCGCTTGCCTCGCTGCGGTCTCAAGGCTGATGACGACATCGCCGAGCGGAGAGGGCATCCCCGGAATGCAGGGTGAGTCACTCTCATCCATCGGGAAACTCAAGACATCTGTCGGTGAATCGACGTCACGCCACTGAGCGTTCAGTTTGTGGATCGAGGGGTCGTCGGTCAGGACAATCGACAGGGTGCGCTCTGAAGCGTCGGTCGCGGTTAACAGCGCCTCGCCCCACGAAGTCACTTGGTCAACCAATGCCTCATCGAGGGTGTCCGAGTGGTCCCAAAGGACGTCGACGGAAGCGCTCATGAGCGGCCCTGAAGTCGCGCCTCGAAGTCTCGGTCGTACGCTTGGATGATCCGCGCAACGAGTTGATGCCTGACGACGTCGTCTGGGCGGAACGTGCAGATCGCGACGCCGTTCACGCCGGCCAAGATCGCGCGAGCATGGGCGAGGCCGCAGCGCGAAGGGTCTGGGAGATCGGTTTGGGTGACGTCGCCGGTGACGACCGCCTTGGTGTTGGGGCCGATCCGAGTCAGGAACATCTTCATCTGCTCCCGGGTCGCGTTCTGGGCCTCGTCGAGGATGACAAAGGCATCATTGAGGGTGCGGCCGCGCATGAACGCGAGGGGCGCGATCTCGATCGTGTTGTCTTCGATCATCCCCTGCACACGGCGTAAGTCCAGCATGTCATGCAGCGCGTCAAACAGGGGTCGCAGGTAGGGGTTGACCTTCTCGCTCATGTCGCCTGGCAAGAAGCCAAGGCGCTCTCCGGCCTCCACAGCGGGTCGGGTGAGGACGATCCTGCCGACCTCTTTCGAGAGCAGAGCGGAGACCGCCATCGCCATGGCGAGGTAGGTCTTACCGGTCCCGGCTGGGCCAATCCCAAAGCAGAGATCGTGCGAGCGCATGGCGTCCACGTAACGCTTCTGGCTGAGGTTCTTAGGGGCGATACGTCGCTTGCCGCTCGTGATCAGCACCTCGTCCAGCAACACGTCGACGAGCCGTGCCCCGCTCGCGACGATTTGCGATGCACGCCGAATGTCAGAGGGGAAGAGTTCGTATCCGTCTGTCGCGAGCTCATAGAGCTGCGCGATGGTGCGCAGCGCGACTTCAGCGTCGAGGTCCTCTCCTTCAATGACGAGGCCGTTGCCTCGCGCATGACAGGCAACACTCAAGCATTCCGCGAGCGTCTTCAGGTTCGCGTCATGTGGACCACAAAGGCGCTGGAAGGCACCGCGGTCTTCAAAGGTGATTGGGGGGCGTTGCTCAGAGCTCACGGTGACCATGCCAGTGCGTAGTGCGCGCCATCGGATTGGTAGCTCAGCATCGCCATCGTGTCACGGGTATTAGGCCGCATCAGTGACTCCGAAATCAGCGTCTCAAGGTCCCCCGGGAAGGTGCCATGACGAAGGGCATAGAGTTGCAGGGCGCCCTCGATTTGCTCGAAGGTCGCGGTCTGGACCGCCTCGACGATCGCCTTGGTCGACGCGGTTGAGGACGGCGTGAACGCCTCGGCGTGGGTGAAGAACCATTGACCGCCCAGCCCCAAGATGACGGCGATGAAGCCGTACATGAACACGGTCACAAGGCGAGGGAGGTGTTGCGCTCCGACGCTGCGCTCCTCTCCCTTGGAGTGCGGTGTGATCAGGTCCACGACTTCGAAGTTGAGGAGCTCGTCATAGGCTTGGTAGGTGTCGTAGAGCGAGAGCCCGCTCGCGCGTGCCACCTGCTCGACGGTCTTCGCCCCGTTCGTGAGGAAGAAGACGATCCGTGTGTTCATCCCGACTTCTGGGATAGCAAGCTCTTCGCCGTCTTCATCTTCGGCGGGCTCGTCATAGCCTAGGAGCTCGGCGAGCACCGATTTGTCCGCGTCATACACGGCGCTGGTGCGCCCGACAGAGTTGCGGAGCTTCGGCCAATGCTCGTGTCTACGCTCGGCCTCCTTCAGCAAGTAGCTGACGGGCAAGTCGGTGGCGTGAGGGTTTGTCCGTGGCCGCTCCTCCAAGAACTGGATTTGCAGCCCCTCCTCTTCGAAGAGAGGGAAGAGCAATTCTGTCGTTTGGAGGTCCACGAAGCGCTTCAAGACGTCTGCGCTCACGGCGTTGGCCTCGACGAGGGCTTCAGCGACGGAGGTCTTCTTTCGAGCCGCCTCTTTCTCAGCGGCGACGACCTTCCGGTGAGCGGTGGTCCCACTCAGCACGAGATAGTCTCCCAGGAGCCATCGGTGGTCCCCGACCACCTCCTCGACATCGACGACGTATCCACGGCGCATGTGGATGTGCGTGGTGGTCCCTGTGCTCGGAACCCCGATCTCCAAGATACCGGTGCTGTCTTGCTCATCCATGAGCGTGAGGACACGCGAGAAGGTCCAGTCTTCGCCTTGAGGGTTCATTCGGCGGTCCCCCCAGCGTGAGCGTCGATGATGGCCAGCAAGTAGGCGAGGCCTCCAGGCAGCGCGAACGCGATGGTGCGCGCAGTGCTGGTCTGTAGCGGTGCGTAGGGATCGTCCACCATGCTGTGGAGATCTAGGCCGGCAAAGAGGCAACCGAAGGTGAGCGCGAGGAATATCAAGCCTCGCAAGGCCCGGCCCCTCAGCAGGTGGCCAAACCCGGGCAGCACCCAGGTCAGGAGACGAGCCCGCTGTGCCCGCCGCGCGACGTTAAGTTGCAGCTGCTGTTCGCGGACCCACTGCTTCTTTGCGTCGACGAACGCGCGCCGGACGTCGCCTTCAACACATCGACCACAGACTGGGCCGTCTTGGGTCTCTAGGCGTGTCGCGGGCATCGCCGGTGCATCGCACTCCGTGCAGGGGAGGGTGGGGCGCAGCGCCTTCGCGAGCATCCAAAGCAGCAGCATGAGAGCGGCGCCAGCCAACCCGACGAGGCCGATGAACGCTAACCCCATTCGACCGGTCACCAGGCCCGAGAAGGGCACGAGTAAGCCATCCGCCGGGACAGGCTCATTCATGACGCTGTAGCGGAGCCCTGCGGTGGGCAGGCGTGGCAACATGACTTGCCGGTTGGCGAAGAGGCCCAACTTGCAGCTGACCAGGTTGGCACCGTCACGGCTAATGGCCTTCGTCCACGTCAAGACGTGCTCGTGGTCCGCCTTCATCGCGCGCTCGAGGAGCGGATCAGCGTCGGTGTGTTCGCCCAGTTGAGTCAGCGCGACACTGCTGTTGTAGAGGGCGGGGAGATTCGGTGGTGCACCACGTCGCGTCTTGGCGATCGCCTGCTTCCAGAATTCAATCGCGTCACGCTGCGCACGGGCGATACGATCGTTGACCCCGGCGGCGCCCTCACGAAGCCCAGCGCAGTGGCGCGTGCCGCGCATGTACGCGAGGTTACCCAGCAGAGTGAACGTCTCCGCCGTCGGGTGCAGGTCATGCGCAGTCTGAGCATACCGTTGCGCGAGCTCATAGCTGTCTTTATCGCCCTTGGTCCCGGCCTGACGCAGCAGGGTCAGCGCCATGACGTAGTGACTTTGATGAGGGTAGACCCCATCTGCGATCCACTGCGTCAGCAAACGACGGTCATCCGAGCCACAGACGCCGGAATTGCACCGATGTAGTACGGAAGCTGGGTGAGCGGAGTAGGTCATCGCTTGCACGGTCTTGCGCGTCATCGCTGGGGTGGAGGCGATGGCCAGCACGACGAGCAGCGCCGAGATGCGCTCGGTTGGCCTCAAGTAGGACGCAAAGACGACCACCCAGACCACCACGGTGACCAAGAGGCCGAGGCCCACGAGGAAGGGCGCGAGGAGCGCTATGAAGAGCAGAACGCCGGCCTGGATTTGAGTCACGCCAGGGGGGAGCAGTCGGCGGATATCGCTGGCAGCATATCGGCTGTACCGGGCGTAGAGCGCGAGGGCGAGCATCAGGCTCAGGAGGACGACGAGGTCGACCCAGAGCGTGGCTGCGTTACCTACGAACGTCACATACCCGGAGAGGTCCAAGTCGAGCTTCTCGATGGCGTTGCCCAAGGAGCGAATGGTTGATGTGAGCCCGAGTGGAGCGCTATCAAACCGGTGCTGCGTGACAGCCAAATGGGCCGAGACGAGGTCGGGAGAGAGAACAGCCGCCGCCTCCGCAAGGGCGCTCGCTGCGTCGTGTGCACCGCTGGCGCTCGCGTCCTCTGCCGCGCGCATCAGGACCGAGCTGAACTCTGAGAGGTTGGGGAGCCCCAAATCTCTCCGCAGGTCGACCAGATACGAGAGCCTCCCCGTCGCCTCAACCCACGCCTGCCGAGCGAGGTCCGCTTGCACCTCTCGCCATGCGGTCTGCAACGAGGTGTAGCCGGGCTCAGCGAGGATGGTGCCGTGTGAGTCCAGCACGACTTCTGCTTCCTCGGCGGCGGCGGCGGGGGCTTGAGCCAGCGCCGTGCCCCCGAAGAATGACACGCAGAGGAGTGTGGCGCATACAGCGACACATCGTCGCCACACAGACGACCCCCAAGCCCAGCTTTGCTGAGTATTGCCCACCACGCTCATCACCCCGAGGCTAGCACCCGCTTAGGGAGTCCGCAACGCGGCGACGATGGCGCGCAGCCTCTCGGCTAGTAGTTAGGCTCAGCGCCGTGGTTTGTGCGCAGGGTGTTCGCGACGTAGAGCCCGTCATCTCCGTGGTAGATACGTCGGTAGCGGGCTGAGTGCTTGATGACCGAGCGGGTGTAGCGTCGCGCTTGGCGGAACGGGATCTCCTCGATGAACACATCCATGGGCCGCTCAGGGTGCGCGGAGAGCCACGTGGTCACCCGATGTGGACCTGCGTTGTAGGCTGCGGCCGCCAAGGGCTCCTGTCCCTCGAACTTACTGAGCAGTCGCCCCACGTAGTAGCTGCCCATCTCGATAGCCATCGCGGGCTCTAGGAGCCGCTCGGGCACCCAATCTCCAAGGGAGAGTTCGGACGCGATACGGCGGCCAGTACGCGGGATGACCTGGAGGAGGCCGTAGGCATTCGAGGAGCTGATGGCCCCTGGATGAAACGTGCTCTCGACGGTCATGAGGCTGTAGAGGAAGTAGACGGGGACCCCGTGCTCTCGTGTCTTTGTTGAGACGTAGTTGCTGAAGGCGATGGGGTATGCAGCTTTCCACGCAGCGAGTTGCTCAGTCGTGGGCTCTCGTCCGATCGTGCCCCCTTCGTAGACGGCACGGCGAGTGGCGTAGGGATCTCCGAGGGAGACCTGTGCAGCACGGAGCGACGCCCTCAGGGCCTTGTCGCGCGTCGCGCGCTTGAAGTCCCGCGCTTCCTTCCGTGTGCGCCTGCCGCGGAATTTGATGGGTGCACCGCCAGGGCCACGCCAGCTTCTGCGGTTGTCGAGCAGGTCAGAGCGGGTCCGCTTCGCGAGCGAACCCCAGCCCCGCTTACGAAGGGCGCGGAGGTCAGAGTCTACAACGCGGAGCTCCTCGAGGCTCTCCGTAATCAAGCCGAGGCGATGAAATTCAGCGGCGCGTTTGGCCTCAGGTACCACCTTGCCCCAGTCCTCCACGAACTCGGTCACGGCGGCGTGCTGCACGGCAGGGTGGCTCGGTGTTGTCGCCGACTCGAAGGCTGCCTCATAGGGGCTCTCAGGCCAGTGAAGCGTGCTCTGGATAGGAGTCCCCTCGAGGGGCGTCATGCTGGGCTGGTCGATGGTCAAGTTGGCGACCTGGTGCCCTGGGGCATCGCCTTCAATCTCTGCGATGCGGCTGTATGCCTGGATTCCGTAGTAGGAGAGCGGCCAGTCGCTGCGGAGCTCTTTGAAGAACGTGAGCGCTTCATTGTGACGGCCAGCGTCTTGAAGCACGCGCCCGCTCCAGTAGCGGGACCACAGGCGCTTCTTGGAGACGCGCTTGCGGACGTAGGCGAGGCGCTCAAGGGCCTCGTCGACCTTGCCTTGTCGCGTGACGACCCACGCCAGCTTTTGCGCCAAGGTGTCTGAGATTCGGCGCTTGCCGAGGGCCTTGAGATACGCGGCCTCTGCATCGGCATAGCGCCCGAACTCGACGCGGAGATCACCCACTGCGGTCCAATACTTTCGCTTGCCGAAGTTGCCCCGACGCAGGAGCTTCTCTGCCGTCTCCATGTCGCCGACGAGCCCATGGAGGTGTGCCAGACGAGACGGGCCAACGGGGCGTCGCCCTTGGCGGGCGAGGCGCTTATAGAGGGCCAAGGCCTCTGCGATCTCTCCCGACTCACGCAACAGGCGCGCTTTCAATGAGAGGACATCAAGGAACAGCTCTTTACTTTCACGGCGATTGATCGACTTTAAGAGGCCGGCGAGGAGCGGCTTTGCGTCGTCAAACCGGCGCTCCTTCACCAAGAAGCGGGCGTCCTCCACACGGTACCAAAAGGCCTCCTCCGCAGTGGGCTTTTTACCGCGTGCTTCGAGGGCCGCCAAGGCGCTGCTGGCTTGGCCAGCGAACACGCCGCCTGGCGCGAGCCTTACGACCTCGCGGTACAGTTGCCGCGCTCGTTTGTAGCTCTTGCGTGCCTCTTCAAGGGACGCCAGTCGGACTTTTACCTCTAGCGCTTGAGGTGCGTCAGGCCACGTCCTCAAGAATGAGCGGTAGGCTTTTCGAGCGGCGCCGTCGCGGCCTAGGCTCTCGAGCGCCTTTGCTGCCAGGAGCTCTGCCTCCGTCGCGCGCGCCGAATGAACGGACTTGGCGACCAGCTTGAGGGTACGGATAGCGTCTCGTTTCCGGTCCAGATCGAGCAATGCGTTGGCCTTGAGCCACCAGAGCTCGTCGGTCAGGCTGGTCTTGCTCTTCCGGCGGTCCGCGATTGCGTCATTGACGACCCCGAGGACACGCTCACTTTCGCCCAGCTCTGCGAGCGTGCGGGCGAGCAAGAGGCGCGCGTCGCCACGCTGCCTGTCGCTGAGTTCACCATCGACTGCAGCTTGCAAGAGCGTCGCGGCGTCTCCCAGCTCACCAGCGAGGTACGCAGCTTGCCCGCGCTCCACAGGAGGCTGGGCAGTCTCTACGGGTGCCGCAGCGACGCAGAGAAGGGACGTGGAGATGAGTCCACAGACTCGAAGACGGTGAACAATAGAACCCAATCGCGACACGACGCGACCCCCAGTGCGAGAGGAACGAGATGCGGGGAGGACTCCGCACCCGAGGACCATTTGGTCCGCGCCTTACATCGTGGGGTTGAGGTGCCACGGGGGCAAAAAAATCAACCACCTTCGTCGGGTGCCGTCCGTGAACGCTCCACTCCGATCCCATCGCGGGTGACCCAAGCGGGGGCAGGCATGAGGTTTCGACGGCGTAAATAGTGAGGGGCGCCGCTGTGGGATCGTCGGCGTCCGTCCTGTGCGCTCGGAGGTTAGCGGCTCTTCTTGGCGGCAGGCTTCTTCGCCGTGGCCTTCTTAGCGGCAGGCTTCTTCGCCGTGGCCTTCTTGGCGGCAGGCTTCTTCGCCGCGGCCTTCTTAGCAGCGGGCTTCTTCGCCGCGGCCTTCTTGGCGGCAGGTTTCTTCGCCGCGGCCTTCTTGGCGGCGCTTGATTTGGCGGCCGCCTGGCGAGCTTCCTCGAGGGCCTTCTCAGCGGTCTCGACTGCGGCGCGCGCCGCAGCCTCACGAGCCTTCATCTGCTGGAGTTCGTAGTCCATTGCAGCGAGGTGGTTCTCAAGCTCACGAATGGTGCGCTTCAGCCCTTTGACGTCATGTCGTGTCGCCAAGTTGAATTGCCGAGCCAACCCCTCCACTTGCCCTTCCCAGCCGTCGCGCACATCCGAGCGGAGGTTAATGGCTCGCTTTAATGCCTCTTGAAACTGGGGGTTTGAGAGGAGGCTGATAGCCGCCGGGGATCCGAGGAGTTGGCCAGCCTTGCGAAGCAGTTGGTTCTTCATAGGTGTCAGCATCTTGCAGTGTTTGTGGGGCCGAACTGCTGCGGCAGAGGGGGGAGGCGCCGAATGATGAGCACGAAGGTTGGGCCTGTCAATGTCCGAGCAGCCGCGAGAGAGTTCTCTGCACATCGTCGCTCGCTCCTTGCAGAGTGGCAGTGTCATGCCTATCTTGCAGCCGATGAAATCGCTCGGACCAACTCCCGAAAATACTCCCGCGCGCGACCCCGTGCGCGAAAAGAGCCCATTTTTGGTACACCCTCCCAAACCTCAGCGCTTGGTGGACGGTGAGGAGCGCTCCGTGAAGTACCTGCGCTTGTCGGTCACTGATCGATGTCAGTACCGATGTCAGTACTGCCTCCCAGCGGAGGGCGTTACCTTTGTCCCGAGGACTGAGCTGCTTGATTTCAATGAGATCGAGACGATGGTTCGGATATTCGTGGGGATGGGGATCGACAGGGTTCGGTTGACCGGTGGCGAGCCGACGTTGCGCCGCGACTTAGTCACGTTGGTGAAGCGACTTGCCAGAATCGAGGGGCTGGCTGATCTCGCCATGACGACGAATGCCGATCGTATGCCTGAGCTCGCCAAACCGTTGCGAGACGCCGGGTTACGCCGAGTGAACATCAGCCTCGATACGTTGAGAGACGATCGCTTCACGCAGTTGACGCGCGTCGGGAGCCTGAAGCGCGTACACGCCGGAGTCGCCGCGACGGTGGACGCCGGGTTTGAAGCGGTCAAGCTCAACACTGTGGTGATCCGCGGTGTGAACGACGATGAGTTCGGTGATCTCGTGCGCTACTCCAGCGAACAAGGGGTGATTCAGAGGTTCATCGAGTACATGCCGATTGGGCTGGACGGCTTCTGGAACGCCGACACCTTCATGCCGGTGGACGAGATGGTGACTGAGCTCGAGAGAGAGTTCGATGTGAGCGCACCCCTGGGCTACGGACCCGAAGCGAACGTGGCAGGGCAAGGGCCGGCACGATATCGCTCTGTGACGCCCCATGGAGGCGGAGCGTCGTCCCGAGTCGGGTTCATCACCGCTGTGAGCCATGACTTCTGCGGGACGTGCAATCGCGTCCGCCTGACGGCGACGGGCACATTACAGCCGTGTCTCGCGGTGCCAGGGCAGCTGTCGCTAAGGAATATGCTGAGGTCCGGTGACGATATACGTGTCATACAGGACGCCGTACGCGCGTCGTTGTGGGGCAAAGCGGTTGGTCATGAGTTCCAGCCTGATGGTGGCGGAAACCGTGTGTTCCAGACGATGAGTGTGACTGGAGGATGAGCGTGGACGGAACCGAGGAACGAGATGAGCCAGTGGCGGTCGAGTCGACCTTGACGGCGACGCGGCGAAGTCGCTTTGGCTATCCCTTGATCATCGCGACGATTGTCGGTGTGGGGACACTCCTAGTCGTTCAGTCGAGCTTCTCGAGTGGCTCGTACAGCCTTGAGATCGACATCGTCCAAGAGAAGGCGAGTCGTTATCTAGGGCGTGACGTCAAGGTCGTCGGAGTTGTGGCCGAGGGGAGCATTGAGACCCGGACGGACCCGACACGGATCGAGACGCACTTCGAGATCCACGACGGGAAGGGGCACACGCTGCCGATCCTGTATCCCCACAACCCACCAGATCCCTTCAAAGAAGGGCGGCAGGTGATCGTCGAAGGTGTGCTGGAGAGGGCGGAAGACGGCAGCGAGCGTATCTTGTGCCAAAAGCTCACCGTGAAGTGCCCCTCCAAGTATCAAGAGGAGGGGCTCGCGAACGCCAACTCGGACGACTATTACCGTAAGAAGTACGGCAGCCCTTCGGCGGGCGAAGGATCACTCTAAGGTATGCAGGATCTCGGTCAGCTTCTGCTCTTAGTGACCTTCTTCACGACCCTAGCGACGTGCCTCACGGCCGTCTCGGGGGCGGTGTCGAAGAACGCGACGCTGATGCGCGCGGCGCGCTACGGCGTCTTCGCAGTGGTCGGACTCAACGTCGCCATGGCGATCGTGCTGAGCCACAGCTTCCTGACGCACGACTTCTCTAACAAGTATGTGACGGCTTACTCCGACCGCTCCATGCCGACGATCTACCTGCTGGCCTCCTTCTGGGGCGGCGAGAAGGGCGCACTGCTCTTTTGGACGACCTCGCTGTCCGTCTTTAGTGGGATCGCGATTCACACCCGCCGGCACAGAGAGCCCGTGTACTTGTCCTGGGTTGTCGCCGTGCTGATGGGCGCGCTCTTCTTCTTCTTCATCTTGATGGTCTTTGAGTCGAGCCCATTCGAGTCCTTCGCTGCCATGGCGCCCCCCCCGGATGGGAACGGGCTGAATCCACAGCTCCAGAACCCCACGATGGCCTTCCATCCCCCAGCGCTGCTGACGGGCTACATCACCTTTACGATCCCGTTTGCTTTCGCGGTCGCTGCGCTGATCACGGGGAAGCTCGACGTTCAGTGGATCACCGACACCCGCGTGTGGACCATCGTCTCATGGTGCTTTCTGTCCATCGGGCTGATCCTCGGGATGCTCTGGGCGTACGAGGAGCTGGGGTGGGGCTTTTATTGGATGTGGGATCCCGTTGAGAACGCGGGGGCGATCCCTTGGTTCACAGGCACAGCCTTCCTGCACTCCGTGATGGTCCAAGAGCGGCGCGGGATGTTGAAGCGCTGGAATGTCGTGCTCGTATGCCTGACCTTCCTCCTCACGATCGGCGGCACGTTCCTCACGCGCAGCCAGCTCATCGACAGCATTCACGCGTTCGCGAACTCGACCCTGGCCAACTACTTCCTGGCTTATATGGTGGTGATCTTGGTGATCAGCATCGCGTTGGTCGGGTGGCGCTGGAAAGCGCTCCGGGCTGAGGCCAATATTGAGTCGCTCTACAGCCGTGAGAGCATGTTCGTGCTGAACAATGTCTTCCTCGTCGGCTGCGCCTTCATCGTGACCTGGGGAACGATCTTCCCGAAGATCAGCGAGCTCGCGGCCGTGCAGTCCTTCTACAACGGCGTCGCTGAGCTCTGGAATGGCTCCCTGGGGACTTTCTTGGGGGCTGTCGAGCCGCTTGATCAGGCGTTGACCCTCGGAGAGGTTTGGTTCAACGCGGTCATCGCGCCCCTTGGCCTGATCTTGCTCTTCATCATGGGGATCGGGCCCTTGATCCCCTGGCGCGTCTCAAGCCTCAGGGACTATCGAAAACAGCTCTTTGCGCCGCTGACCCTGGCCCTGGTCCTCACCACACTCGGGTGTGGGTTCGTGGCCCTCGGGAGCATCGAAGAGATCGCGGCGCGCTTTGAGCTGACTTGGTTAGAGGCGTTAGACAACTACGCAGCGACGCTCGGTTTGGTCGATGCTTACGTCTTCTTGGCTTATACGTTCTGCATCTACGTCACTTGGACGATGCTCCGCGAGTTTCATGAAGGGACGCGAGTACGCCAGTCCAAGTCGGGTGATGGTTACGTCGCCAGCCTCATCGCGCTGACCTTCAAGGTGCCGCGGCGCTACGGCGGTTACATCATCCACATCGGCGTCGTGCTGATGTTCGTGGCGTTCACGGGTAAGGCGTTCAAGTTCCAGGAGCCCGAGCGCCCCTTGAGCCCCGGTGACGAGGTCGCCGCTCAGGATTATCGAATCACCTACACGGGGTCGACCTTTGGATGGCAGCCCGATGATGGATATGCAGCTAACCGGGCGTACCTGACAGTCCTGGACGCAGATGAGGCTGCAGCCGAGCGTGAAGTGGATGAACTGGCTGCCTGGCTCCAAGAGCGCAAGGTCGGCACCTTCCATGTGGAGACGGCCTTGGGCAGCGCGAAGATGGTCGTGCGCTTCAAAGACAAACAGGCGCGAGACGAGCTCCGCGACGACCTCTACCTGGCGCATGAATTTACCCGCGACTTCATGCGCGTGAGCGACGATCCCGTCGAGCTAAAGCAGGTGTGGCGTATCCGTGAGCAGGGCGTGCTGAAGGTCGTCCCGATGCTGGCCATGCAGCGCATCCGGCGCGCGAAGGCGATGCTCGGACCCGGGACGACGATCGACGCCATCGTGGGCTCGCGCGGCGGCTCTGCGGACCTCTCCGTGTCGTTCGACGACGCAGAGGATTTGGCTGCCTTTGACGCCAGGTTGGCGGGGCTGAGTGTGCCGGAGTCACTGCTCTACGGCGGCTACAACCCCAACAGCGGGGCCCTTGAGTTCGTGGACGACCGCACAGGACAGGTGCTGACCCCCGAAGTGCGCTTCTACGCAAAGCATGACACCCCGACCACAGAGACCTCGATCTCCTCGACGCTCACAGAGGACCTCTACTTGGCGATGCGTCCAGCGATGGGGCAGAACTTCATCAACCTGTTGACCGTGGTCTTTCCGCTCGTGACCTTCCTCTGGGCGGGCTCCATCGTGCTCCTGCTCGGGACGCTGTTGTGTCTCACTCCACGGTGGGTCTCGCGCACGGTCATCCGGATGACACGCCGCCGGGTGCGTCGGCCAAGCGGCTCCGTGGCCGCCTCGGCGACGGCGACCCTGCTGCTCGCGTTGCTCGCTCTTTGGTCACCGCTGACGAAGGCGGCGCCGCTGCCTCAACCCAGTGGGATGGAGGCACCTGGCCCCGAAGGGACCTTGGTAGACATCCAAGAGGCGCTGACCTGCCCATGCCCCGATCGAGACGGGGTAGACCGCACCCTCGCTGACGAAGGCTGCGTGTGCGAGGGGGCAGACGAGGCTCGACAGCTGACGACGCAGCTCCTTGAAGAGCAGCCGCGGACCTATTGGCCGACTGGGCGGGCGAAGCTTGAGGTGCTCGGTCGCCTCACCAAATTGAACCCCTCGTACGATGCGCAGCTTCGTTACAGCCGGTCCGAGTACCAGCGGCTTTTGACGACAACGAAGACCACTTGCCCGGGCGAGCGGGGCCTTGTGATGTCTCAGAGTCAGCTGAGCTGCTCGGTGCGTAACCTTTGGCTCCCTCGGTTCCGGCACATGCTCGCCGCTGGGATGACGGTAGAGCGGATCCACACCTTCTTCGTCGATGAAAACAACGTGACGATGGCGCCGTCCGTCCCGTGGTCGTACGCCGACCTGAAGGCGCACGCGGACAAGGCTTTGAGCTGGGCCTTGCCTGGCGCCGTGCTCGCTGCCTTCCTGACGGGACTGTTTGTCTTCGCTGTCCGCAGAACCCGCCGGAACCGCTTGGCGGCGGACAATGCCCCAGAAGTAGTGGTGCCCACCCTGAGCGAGCGTGAGCGGCTCGTGCTCGAAGACGAAATGGACCTGCTGGACGCCTGATGTCGACCTCAACCCTGCTCATGACCCCACTGCTCGCGGTGGTGATGCTCTTAGTGGCCCTCGAGGTCGCCCGCATGGTCCACGGTTGGCTGAGGAGTCGCGGTGGTGAGCAGTCGGAGGCCGAGGAGCGCGTGCGGATCGGCTTGGAGGATGACAAAGAGCGGCTGCTCTTGGCGCTCCGTGATCTCGAGTTCGAGCACGAGATGGGCAAGGTCAGTGATTCCGATTACACGACGATGAAGAGCCGAATTGAGCAGGAGGCCCTGGAGGTCATCGGCTCGCTCAAGGTGCTGTCATGAGCGGTGCACTGCGCTTGGGTGTGTGCCTGTGCCTCCTCTTTGGTGCGCTGGATGCGCAGGCCGTCGAGTTGACGGTGACGGTGCTGAACATCGCAGATGACGGTACGTCTTCGATGGTGGCGGAGCGCGAAGTCGCTGTGGAGACCTGGCGCACGGTCCCGGGGCCGACGGCGAACCGCGAGCTGGACGCGGTGATGCACGGGCGGACATCGGTCGATGGTGTGGCTCGGTTTGAACTTGAGCCCGCGGCGCGTGGTGCAGAGCGCGTGGCGACGGTCGTCTATGATGGCCTGACCTACACGAGCGAGCCTGTCGCGGCCGGAGTCACCGCGGTCACCCTCCGGGTTTACGAGGCGACTGGTACACCATCGCAGCTCGTGGGTCGCATGACGGTGGGGCTCGATGTGCGTGATGGCTTTGTCATCGTCGACACCACCCTGGTCCTCTTTAACCGTGAGCGCACCGCGGTCGACACCCGCCGCACCGGAACCGGGCTGCGCCTTCCACTGGCACTCCCAGCTGTGTTTGATGGCCCCTGGGAGGCTGGTGTTATCCCTTCGGATACGGGGCCACGGCACGTCTCACTGAGGCAAAGCCCGGAGCACGGTCGGTTCCAGTTCTTGGACGGGGCGATCTTTTACCAAGGTCCCGTTCTCCCTGGGCGGCCGACGACGCTTCAGGTTCGCTATGGTCTGCCTATCATCGCAGAGCGGCAAGATGTCGCGCTGACGACCTCCATAGACCTTGAGCAGCTGATGGTCACGACCACATGGACGGATCGGGTGGCGCCCCGCGTCGTGCCGGATCGAGAGTTCCTCGCGGTGGGCCGGCAGCCCGGTGAGGCTGTTCAGCGCTTCATGCGCGTTGAGCCGCCTCCCAAGACTGGCGAGGCCTTCCTCGTCCGGGTGGATCGTTTGCCTCAGCCGCACGCAGTTCAGAATCAACTGGCGGTCGGGGGAGGGGTGTGTCTGGCGGTGCTCTTCGGGCTCTCGCTTGTCGCGCTCCGGCGACGGGATGACTGAGCCCCCAGTCGCGATTGTGACGGAGTCGGTCTCTCGGCGCTTTGGACGCCATTGGGCCGTCCGAAAAGTGTCTGTACGTCTGGAGGCGGGCGCGCTTCACGTTGTCATCGGTCATAACGGCGCAGGGAAGTCGACGTTGCTGGGTTTGCTCGCAGGGGCGATGCGCCCCACAGAGGGACAGGTTCGGGTCCTAGGGAGCACCATCGAGGATGGAGGCGCTGAGCTCCGTCGACGTGTGGCTTGGCTGCCGCATAAGCCTTTTGTTTACCCGGACCTCACTGGTCGCGAGGCGCTCTGTTTCGCCGCGGGGCTGTACGGACAACGCCTGACTCGAGAAGCGCAGGATCGGCTCTTGGAGCGCGTCCAGTTGTCGTCGTCGGGGCACAGGAAGGTGCGGACCTATAGCCGAGGGATGACTCAGCGCCTAGCGCTCGCCGCGGTGTTGGCGCAGCGCGCTGACGTCTGGTTGCTGGACGAGCCGGCGACTGGGCTGGACGTCGCGGGGCGCACCATGCTGCTTGAGGTGCTCACCGAGGCGAAAGAAGCAGGAGCCTGCTTGGTGGTCGTCACGCATGACCCAGCAGCCTTTGAGTCAGTCACGGATGCACACTACCGACTCGAGCGTGCGCGCTTGAGCCGTGTGGAGCAGGCCTGATGGCGACGTTCTTCAGCACGGTGTGGCTCATCCTCCGCAAAGACCTCCTCACGGAGCTCCGGACGCGCGAGGTCATCTCGACGATGGGCCTCTTTGCGCTCTTGACCGTCGTGGTCTTCGCCTTCGCCTTCTCTGTGGATGAGGTGCGCGCGCGCCTCGTGACCTCTGGGATCATCTGGGTGATCTTGCTCTTCGCGTCAACCTTGGGCGTCAACCGTGTATTCGATCAGGAGCAGCAGAGCGGTGGGCTCCTCGCGCTCTGCCTCGGGCCGGCTGGACCCGTGGCGGTCTACGTCGCAAAGGCGCTGGGGATCTTCCTCTTTACAGTGATTGCTCAGCTGTTGACCGTCCCGTTGATGCTAATTTTTCTCTCGGTCGAGGTCCCTGAGGGGGGCGTGGGGCTCCTCATTATCGCGTTGCTGCTTGGCAGCGTGGCGGTCGCAGAGGTGGGGACGCTCTTCGCCGCGATGTTAGCGAATGCCAGGTTGCGTGAAGTTTTACTCCCCCTGCTCGTCTACCCCATCGTGCTCCCGGCGATCATCGCTGGGGTGGAGCTGACGGAAATCGCGATGGGAGGTGGCCTGCCTGAGACGCAAATGGGATGGATTCAGCTCATGGCTGGGTTTGACCTCATCTTCTCAGTGATCCCTGCGTGGGTCTTTGGCCGCGTCATGATCGATTAGTCCTCGGTGAGTCCAGATATGTTAAAGAGGCTCTGATATGGCCAAAAAGACACCTCCAAAGCCCTGGATGACGCTCGTCATCGGTGCCCTCGTCCTCGGCAGCTTGTTCCTCATCTTCTGGCGGACACCGTCCGAGCAGCAGATGGGCGTTGTATACAAGATCTTCTATTTCCACGTCGGCAGCGCGATGGCGTCGCTCGTGCTCTTCTTGGGGTGCTCTCTGACCTCAGCGGGTTACCTCATCATGCGTCGGATGAGCGGTTTCCGGGTCCTCGGGGCCAAGTCGGAGCGCCTCGCCTTCGCCATGTCAGAGGTTGGGGTCGTGTTCGGCTTGATTGTCTTGGTGACCGGGCCCCTCTGGGCGAAGCCCGCATGGGGGACCTACTGGACGTGGGAGCCCAGGCTCACCTTGATGCTGCTGACTTGGTTCCTCTTCGTGGGCTACATCGTCATGCGTCGTTACGCAGGTACGGACGAGGCTGGTCGGCGCCTCAGCGCGGGCATCGCCCTGATGGGGGCACCCGCGACGTATCTGATCCACGTGGCAGTGAAGATGTGGGGTGGCAATCACCCAACGGTGGTCACAGAGGGCGGTGGTGGCCTTCAGTCTCCCGAAATGCAGACGGCTTTTGCGGTGACGCTGGTGACCGTGGGGCTCTTAGCGACCTATCTCGTGCAGGGCCGCTACGCTCAGCACGCGCTCAACGATGCTGTCGACGATCTCTTCCTCGACCTCTCTGACCTGGAGGACGCGCGATGCGCTGGCTCTCGATCCTCATAATGTGTGTGCTCTTGTTTGCCCCGGCGGTCTCTGCACAGACCGACGGCGGTACCGACCGGGTGACGACCTTTGGCGCAAAGAAGGCGGAGACGCCGCCGCCCGCTCCGGATGACTTTCGTGCGATGTTGGCCGTGTGTGACGAGCAGCGAGAGGTCTGTGAAAAGGATGCTATTGGCGTACCTTTCCTCGCGGCGGCCTATATGGCGCTGTGGGTCATCTTGGTGGCGTTCCTCTTCTCGGTGAGGGCAGGCACGGCGCAGACACGTGCCGAGATGGAGGAGCTGCGGGCCCGCCTGCGTGAGCTCGAAGAGGAGACGGGGTGACCACAGATCACGTCTTCTATATCCCGCTCGTGCTGCTCGCCGGGTTGGTGCTCGGTCTGTTCCTGGGACGTCGGTCCCTCGCGGTAGACCAGGATGAGGATGCAGAGCGAGAAGCGCGTCGAGAGGCGCGCAGACGTCGCTTGGCGGAGCTGGATGCGCAGCAGCCTGGAGATGGCCCTTGATGAGGGCGATACCGGTCGCCATCGCCTTGGGCGCGATGCTCTGGACGACGGCAGTGTCCTCGGCACCACGACCACGTCAGGACTCCGGTCAATTGGACCTGGACATCCTGGGCTTTAATGAAGGTGGTCCTTATCGCCTAGAAGGCGCGGCTGCCGAAGCCGTCTTGGCGGAGAAGGGTGCGACGGTTTTTCGCTTTGATAACAGTGACTGGATGGCCAGGGCCGGAGAGGGGAGTTATGTGCCCGTCGCGGAGGTGGTCTCTCGCTTCCCAGGGCGCACCGCTGCGGAGCTCGTCGCGGTGTACCGCCTCGATCTCGATGGCGACAACGCAATGGACGTCTTGCTGGTCCCGGATAATGTGAAGCTTGGCGGTAAACGCAGCTACGCTCCGACCGTCTTAAAGATGCGGGTCGAGGGATACGAAGCTGTTTGGGCGACGGATAAGCTCCCAGGGGAACGCTTTAGCGTCGTCGATGCCCGTGACTTGAACCGCGATGGACGACCTGAGCTTTTGCTCGTCGGTGAGGCCGGGAAGGCGGGCTACTATCATTTTCATCAGCTCATTGGTCAGGGAGGTCGAGGGCTCTCACGGCTTGAGGTCAAGCACGTAGACTCGGTGCACTACACCGATCTCGATCGAGATGAGCACCTTGAGATCGTGGTGCGTGAGCGCGTGGGGCGACGAGGTCCGGCCTATCAGTGGACCTATGTCGATAAGCTCTTTCATTGGGATGGCAACAGCTTCTCTGCAGTCGATGAGCGCTACCCGCGTTACCATGATGAAGAGACGCTGCCGACGCTGCTCGCCGGGTTGATCGATCACTTTGACGCGAAGCGCCCGATCCTGGACGAGAAGGTGGCGGCGATCGAAGCAGTGCGCGCGCGCGTCGTGACCCGGATCAAGCGGCCACGCGGGTTCGACCGCAGGTTGGTTAAGGCGCTGGCAGCCTTACAAAAGGAGCAGGTCGACGTCGCAGCCCCAAGGCTCGCTGAGTTACAGCGTCAGTATGCGTATGAACCACAAGTGCACCTCGGGCTGGCACGCCTCGCAGCGGAGCGAGAGGCTTGGGACGAGGTGCTGGGTTATGCGATCAAGGCGCTGACCGTGACGCCTCGAGAGCGCCGCGCATGGTGGTGGGCAGGGGTCGCCTTCAGTCAGCTTGAGGAGCGATCGTCGGCAGTCGCGAGCTTCCACAACCTCGTAAACCTTGGCGGTAACGCGAAGGATGGCCTCGCCTTCCTTCGCGCGCGGCGCGGCGAGCCGGGCATGGAGCAGCGATTGCAGCGCACCATCGACGACACCCTAGGGGCGTTTTAGGGTCTCCTCGCGACGGAGAGCTGCGAAGGCGCGCGCTAGAGGCAGCGGTTGATCTGTTCGACGTTATCGCTGGTCTGCAGGCACTCGGTGAGCTTACGAGTGCCCTTGTCTTTGCACTGCTTCATGCACTCGTCTTTAATCGCGTCGACCATGGCGCTCGCCATACTCCGCGCCATTCGACCTTCGCCTGAGTCTGCGAGATCTTTGGTCTCAGCGATCTTTTGCTCGACCTCAGAGTGTCCGACTTTTGCGACGTTGTCGCAGGCCAGTTTGCACTCCTCCTCGCTCGCCTTGAAGTCGCAGGCTTGAAGAGACCAAAGGGCAGTAATGAAGAGCAGTGGGATCAGCCGCGCACGCATGGACGCCTCGTCGGGACAATCGGTCAGTTAGGGGCGGTTTGAGTTCAGACGCGTCGCGTGACACGCTGAGCTTCGGGTATCCTTAGTTGAGGACTCGGGCTTGTCAAACATCGACTGAGCAGAAGACGTTTCGACTGGACCACAAGTGAGGTGTCCATGGCGACAAAAGAGACATCCGCAGGATCGACGACCGTGGTTGAAGCGGACGGTGAGCAGGGGATACAGACGCGCCTTGTGTTGATGAGCAAGGCGAAGCCCGATGACGGTGCTACGGGGCAAGCTGATGGGCCTGCTGAGGCCAATATTCAATGGGTGTTGAAGCCGATGGTCGCGAAGCGCCGGGGGCGGGGGAGTGTGCCCCCGTCTATCGGGAGTATGCCCGTGCCAGGGAAGCCCTAAGCGACACGCGAGTTCAGTCACGGGTCGGGAAAGCGTGGTCCAAGGTTGCATCGCAAGGGCGTCGCGGTAAGGATGCATAACTGCTTCACGATGCATATAGGAGCTCACGATGCGCTACACCTCATTCGTCTCCCTAGCAGCCGCGGCGATCTTGGCCCTCGGCGCATGCGGTAAGAGCACGCCAGCGGATCCAGCCCCCGCGGCTACGACAGCGAGCTCGGAGGCAAAGGCACCGGCAGCAGATGAGAAGGCTCCAGCGAAGGAAGCGGCGCCGACGCCCGCCGCGAAGCCGGCCGCCGTCGCTGCAGGAGAAGCGCCCAAGCTTGCGGACACGCCAGGGAAAGCCAATGAGGCCGACATGGTCCCAGAAGGCAAGCGCACGCCAGAGGTGACGGCGGAGGAGTGCGCAAAGGCGTGTGCCCATGCAACCAAGCTGAGCATGGCGAGCATGCCCCCAGATGCGACCCCCGACATGAAGGCGGCCATCGAGAAGGCGCTCTCAGAGAGCTGCCCCAAGGACTGCCTGGCCAAGGGGACGAAGAAGCTCGTCGCGTGCATTATGAGCGCAAAGACAGGCATGGAGCTGGCGGCGAACTGCCAAAAGTAGGCTTGGCTGGAGGTCACCGCCTTTCTTGACCCCGTCCAAGACCCCACACAAGATTCGAGGCTGGTCTGCCGAATTTTGATCCGTGGGGGCATAGGATGGAAGAGACAGGGCAAACACAGCGCGAGATGTACCGTGGCGTGCCGTTATTCGCGCTGCCCAGCTACGTACTATTCCCGCACACGCTCGTGCCATTCCATGTCTTTGAGCAGGGCTATCTGCGGACTGTGGAGGCGTGCCTGTCCGGGGAGCGATTGCTTGTCGTAGCCGGTGTCTCGATGGATGAGGATGACCTGCCTGGCCAACCTCATCAGGTCGCTGGGTTGGGGCGGGTCGTGTCCGACCGCCGTTATAGAGACGGGCGTATCGATGTGTTCGTTCACGGCCTGAGTCGCGTTCGAATTGAGCAACAGCAAAACGCCGGAGCGATCTCGTTGGTGGACGTCGCCGTGATGCACGAACCCATCAGAGACGGACTCGCTGCGATTCAGCAGAGGATTGTCGACCTCGCGACGAGCTTGGCCCGCACCCAAGGTGCGAACGGTGGCGCTCTCGGTAAGGTGCTCAGCACCCGCGCAGACTTGGGCGTCCTTTGTGATCGCCTTGCCGCGCTTCTCGTCGATGATATGTCCCTTCGACAGTATATCTTGGAGCAGGCCGATCCGGCTGTCCGTGCGCTTGCGCTGGAGCACCTGATGGTCGAGAGCCTGATGCGTGATGAGCCAGATAAGCCTGTGGGCTCGGGATGGCTTAACTGAAGCCGGTGGTTGAGGTGCTAGGACGTCTGTTAGACTTCTGCGTGATTTTTGAGTGTCTTTAGATCGGTCTCAGCCTCTGTGCGTCTAACCAAGCCAAACGATGCGGCCGACGCCGCCAATGAAGGTCCGGCTGATGAGCAGCTGATGCGCCGTTATCTGGACGGCGATGTCGCGGCCTTCGAGACCCTGATGAATCGCTATGGCACCAAGATTACACGCTACGTGGCGCGAAACAGCGCAGACCCTCATGCGGTGGATGACCTCGTTCAGGACATCTTCATGCGTGTGGTTCATCGGGCCCCGAGCTTTCGTGGGCAGTCCTCGTTTAAGACGTGGCTCTACACGATCGCTCGGAACCTCTGCATCGACACCTCAAGGAAGCGGGTCCACCGGAAGGCGGTCACCCTCGATGAGCCGGTCGGACGTCGTGAAGAGGGTGGGGGAGCGACCATCCTCGAGCGCGCGCCTGACAGCGCCCCAGGACCCGATCGCAAGGCGAGTGATAGGCGCTTTCGTGCGTCACTCGAGGATGCGCTCACTGACTTGCCTACCGATCAACGGGAGGCTTTCGTGATGCGTGAGTTCCAAGGTCTGAAATTTCGAGAGATCGGTGAAATCCTGGGGATCCCCGAGAACACCGTGAAGAGCCGGGTTCGTTATGCCCTGCAGAGCCTCCGCGTCAGCCTACAGCGCTTTGGGGGGCAGGACGGATGAGCTCGAGAAGATCGCCCCGAAACCTTTAAGAGGAGTATGATTCTCCCGTGACCATGACCCGACAAGAACTCGATGAGCGCCTCGTCGATTATCTCTTCGATGAACTCTCAGAGGAGGAGGCCAGCCGCTTCGAGGCTGCTGTCACCAGCTACCCTGAGCTGCATGCAGAGGTCACGGCGCATCAACAGACCCGCCAAATTGCTGCTGAGCTGCCTCAGCGTGAGATGTCGGCGTCAGTGATGTCAGCGGTCATGCGCGAGGCGCGCGATGCCGTCGTCACCGCGG